>LN908986.1:170080-1475894 GCA_001486445.1 Hugonella massiliensis | reverse complement strand
CCTTCTCGGCGGGTGCGAATGGGAAGACGGGCGCGTGCGCCTTTCCCTTTCTCTTATACACTTCTTGTTGGGTATAAGTGCCGGGTGGCAGGGTCAACCTGCGGGACGGGGCGAGGCGCTTCGCTGTCGCCCCTGTCGCGGGTCGCATTCCACCTGCGGGGCGGGGCGCGTTCCCTGCGGTTGCACGGCGAAACGAAAACGGCGTCCCTATGGCATGCCGATCAAGTTTTCGAGCTGATTTCCGAATATTTGAGCAATTTAATAAACATATATCAATGATGTGTTTATCAATGAGGCTGAAAATTGCGAATCGCTGCCGATATTCCTCGAAAACTCGATTGGCACGCCATTTGCGCGCTCTGAGCGTGAACGGGTCGCCTCGGGTGCGACAGCCAGCGCTCGCGCGGTGGGACGGGCACGGCCCGCGGCTCCCGTGCACGAAAACGAAACGGGCTCCAGACGGTGCCTTCTTACGTGGAAGCGGCGCGGGCAACCGAATCGCCCGCGCCGCTTCCGCACGCTTCTTAGGGGAACGCCCCCCTACTTGGACGCTTCCTCGTCCTCTTCGTCATCGTCGTCGAAGAAGCTCCAGTCGTCGTCGGTCTTCTCGTGGTTCTTGTAGATCTTGCGCGTGCGTCGTTCCATGATCACGCAGGCAAGCAGACAGACCACGATGGCGATAGCGAACAGCGCGCCCAAGCCGGCGTACGTCTCGAACAGGAAGTGGTACATGCTGTCGAAATCCATACAGGTGCCTCTCGTAGAAAATGTCGGCGATTCGTGCGCCGGGGAAACTCGTTTCAGCTGGTAGAGTATACTATTCGTTTGTAACTCGAAGCAATTTCGGGCATTGTTCGAACAAACGCCATGCTATAGCTCTTGTGCAGGAGGATTCATGCTGGACGCACGTTTTGTCAGAGAAAATTTGGAACTGGTTGAAACGGCGATGAAGAACCGCAACCATGAGTGGGATTCCGCCCGCTTCACCGAGCTCGACGAAGCCCGCCGTGCGGCCATCACCGAACAGGAGGCCCTGCAGGCCGAGCGCAACGCCAAGTCGAAGGAAATCGGCAAGCTCATGGGCCAGGGCAAGAAAGACGAGGCCGAGGCCGCCAAAGAGCAGGTGCGCGTCGTCAACGAAAAGCTCGAGGCCCTTACCGCCAAGCGCGAAGCGGCCGAAGGCGAGCTGCACCATATCCTCATGACCACGCCCAACATCCCGCATGAGACCACGCCGGTGGGCAAGGACGAAACCGAGAACCCCGAAGTGCGCCGTTGGGGCACCCCGCGTGATTTCGAAGCCGAGGGCATGGAGATGAAGCCCCATTGGGATTTGGGCGCCGACCTCAACATCATCGACGCCGACCGCGCGATCAAGCTTTCCGGCAGCCGTTTCGTCCTGCTCGGGGGCATGGGTGCCCGCCTCGAGCGCGCGCTCATGAACTTCATGGTCGACTCCCATGCCGCGCACGGATTCAAGGAATGGTGGACCCCCTATCTGGTGAACAAGCAGACCATGACGGGCACCGGTCAGCTTCCCAAATTCGAAGAGGACCTGTTCAAGACCAAGGACGAAAGCCTTTACCTGATCCCCACCGCCGAAGTGCCGTTGACCAACATCCATGCCGGCGACGTGCTCGACGCCAAGGACCTGCCCCTCTACTACACCGCCTTCACCCCCTGCTTCCGCGAAGAGGCTGGCTCGGCGGGCCGCGATACGCGCGGCATCATCCGCGTGCACCAGTTCGACAAGGTCGAAATGGTGAAGTTCGCCACGCCCGAAACCTCCTACGACGAACTGGAAAGCCTCACCAACGAAGCCGAATACATCCTCCAGCAGCTCAAGCTTCCCTATCGCGTGATCAGCCTGTGCACGGGCGACCTGGGCTTTTCTGCCGCCAAGACCTACGACGTGGAAGTCTGGATGCCCAGCTACAACGCCTACAAGGAAATCAGCTCCTGCAGCTGCTGCGGCGACTTCCAGGCCCGCCGCGCCAACATCAAGTACCGCGACCCCGAAAACTTCAAGGGCACGCGCTACGTCCACACCCTCAACGGCTCCGGCCTGGCCATCGGCCGTTGCATGGCGGCCCTCATGGAGAACTACCAGAATGCCGACGGCACAATCACGGTGCCCGACGTTCTCGTTCCCTACATGGGCGGCGTGAAGGTCATTGAACCGCAGAAGTAGCGGCGCGCCTTCGCGCAGCTCCTCGCAGGCATACGGCCGCGTGCAGCCGAGCGACCCCCGGGGTTCGCAGGCCGCGCGCGGCCGCGCGCGCTCCTCGCACGCAGCGAGCGCGCACACGCATGCAGCCCCCGCCGGCGTCGGCCGCATGCCCCGCATGCCCGAGCGCCGACGTCATCCCGTGCGTCGCGCAGTCGTCGCCGTCCTCCTCGTCGCTCTGGCAGCCCTTGTCGCCTTCTCGCTCTATACGGTGTGGAACACCTGGTTTCGCTACGACGACGCGGCGGATTTCCAGGGCACCTGGACCTCTTCGGAAGGTGCTGTCCTCACGATCGACGCCAACCAGATTCATGTCTCCGACGACGTGGCCTACGCCTACGTGCTCGACACGCAGGCAAAAACGCTCACCTTCACCTTCGGGACGTCGGAAGGCCACGCCTCCTATCGCTTCAACGAAAACCGCACGCGCATCGTGCTCGACGAGGACAACGGCACCAACTGGCCGATCGTGCTCCATCTGCAGGACGACGACGTCATCGACGCCGCCCCCAGCGACGTGCCGAGTGGCATGACCGTGCTTGCGCGGTCGGACGACTAGCATGGCGGACGCCTTGCGCATCGTGCGGTTCTCGGTGAAGCGCGACCGCATTGCCTGCTTCGTCGAAGCCCCCGATCCCGCACGGCGCTACACCACGCCGGCGATCGCCCGCGCGGCAGCGCTTTCCCGCCCGCATCTGCCGGCGCACGCCTGCGTCAACGAGGCGGGCGGCACCTTCGCGAGCGTCATGACCCGCACCTCGCTCGCGCATCTGATGGAACATGTGGCGATCGATCTGATGGTGGAACGGTCGGCGCGCGACGACGCCCTGTTCGCCGGCACGACGGATTGGGTCGACGCGGCGCGCGGACGCGCCCGCATCGAGGTTTCCTACGCAGACGACCTCGAAGCCCTGAGGGCTCTCACCGAAGCCGCCCGTTTCGTGAACCGGTTGGTGGGGTAGGGCGCTACTGCAGGATGTGGCGCCGCCGTGCGGGCACATTACGCCTTGGCAACTGCGCGCGGGCGCGCACGGGCGAGCGCTTATAATGACGAGCGAAACGTGCGACATGGCGCACGGTCCACCGAGCATTCGGACTGCACAGCGGTCGAAGGAGGAGACATATGAAGGGTAAATTGGGATTCTTCCTGGCAGGCGGCGTCGTGGGCGCGGTCTGCGCGCTGCTCTACGCTCCGCGCAGTGGCGCTGAAACGCGCGCCCTCGTGGCCGACAAAGCCAACGAGGCGTGGGGTACCGCCCAGCACTACGGCAACGAAGCGCAGATCCGCGGCAAGCAGTTCTACAGCGACGCCGTCGCTCGTGGACACGAGGCCTACCAGACGGCGAGCGAAGGCGCCCGCGCCACCTACGGCAAGGCCTGCGATTCCGCCCAGGACGCGCTGGGTGCAGCCCGCTCGCGCGTCGACGAAATCCGCGGCAACGCAACGCCTGTGGTCGTCGAGCGCAACGACGAGCTTCGCGACAAGATCGAAGCGGCCCGTGCCCGTATCGCCGCCCAGGTAGCGGCCAACGCCGCCAAGACCGCCGACGTCGAAGCGGTGGCCGCCACCGACGCAACGGTCGCCGATGCCCCGGCCCAGACGGCCGAGGCTGCCGAGGCGGCTGAAACCCCGGCCGACGCATCGAAGGCCGACGCGGAATAGCGGATTTGGGATGAGGGCGCCCGTCACGGGCGCCCTTCGCATGTTCAAAAGGGTGCAGGATGGAAATTTCGAAGACCTACTCGACCAAAGACCTCTACGGAACGCGCGTGGTGGGCGGCAAGAAGGGGACCAAGCGCATCGGCAAGGTGCGCCACTTTGTCTTCCACCCCTCCGAGAAGCGCTGCCTGGGCTTCTTCGTGAAACGCCCCGATTTGCTGTGGATGTTTCGCCGCAAGGACCTGTTCGTCCCTATCGACGGGTTCGAATGGGAAGACGGGCGCGTGCGCCTTTCCAACGTGAACCTGAAAGGCTACAACGGTCCGGCCGTCTGCAAGGAGCTGGGCATCGAGTGGGACCGCTGCACCATGTGGGAGGCGATGCCCATCCTCACCGAGGACGGCGAAGCCTTCGGCCGCGTGGGTAGCGTCGAATTCCTCAAGCAGAGCGGCAAGGTCACGTCGATCGTCGCCGACAAGGGCGCCCTCGACAAGGCCCTGCTCGGTCAGCTTGAAATCCCTGCCGCCTATATCCGCGGCTTCAAGCTGGGCGTGGGCGACACCGCGATCACCAGCGACGCCGAACCCGAAGAGGGCGAGGTGCAGACGGGCGCCATCCTCGTAGCCGACGAGGTGCGCGACATCGTGGTCGAAGGCGGCCTGGCCGCGAAGGGCGGCAAAGCCGCTGCGGTGGCCCAGAACAAGGTTCACGAAGCCAAGGAAAAGGCCGCGCCCAAGGTGCACGAGGCGGCCCACGCCGCCGATGAGGCCTCGCAGAAGGCCGCCTACCTCACCGGCCGTCAGATCGGCCGCACCAAAGGCATGTTCGCCGACTTCAAGAACAACTTCGACAAGGCCCTCCACGGCGAAGACGACGAAGCGAAAGGCGAGTAGCCCGTATGCAGCACCAGCGCACCAACGCATCCCCCGACGTCCCCGCGCGTGCGAATGACAAGGGTCGCACGCGCAAGCGGAGGGTCACCAAATCCGATGCGGTGAAGGCCGGCGGCCTTATCGCCTTCCTGGTGATTTCGGCGTTGGTGGTCGTGCTCCTGTGGCCTTATCTGGGCCTGCTCTTCGAAGACGGTGGGCTCGAGCTCATGGTGGCGAAGATCCACGAGGCGGGCCCCCTGGGCGTGTGCGTGCTGCTCGCCCTGCAGTTGCTGCAGATCATCGTGGCCTTCATCCCCGGCGAAGTTGTCCAGGTGGCCGCCGGCATGATCTACGGCCCCTGGGGCGGTTCGGCGATCATCCTGCTCGGTTGCATGCTGTCGACTTTCATCATCTACCAGCTCGTGCATCGTCTGGGCCAGCCCTTCGTGGCCGATATGGTGCCTATGGAGCAGCTGGGAAAGATTCACACGTTCGAGCAGAGCGGCCGGCTCGACGTCATGGTCTTCATCCTCTTTCTGATCCCCGGCCTTCCCAAGGACGTCTTCACCTACCTGGTGCCCCTTACCGAAATGCCCACGGGCCGCTTCATCGCGATCACCACGGTGGCCCGCATCCCGGGCGTGTTCATGAGCACGTTCGCGGCGGCGGGAATCGCCGACGGCCAGTACGTGCAGAGCATCGCGATTTTCGCCGTGGTGACCCTGCTCGCCGTCATGGCGCTCGTTTTCCACAAGCGCATCATGAACTTCAGCGGCGTGAAAAGGGTCGCGTCGTCAGACGATCCTGTCGCAGACGCGGGGGCGGCAGGCGACGAATCCGAAACCGCTGCCCCGAAGACGGGAGATGGGAAGCGCGCATGAGCACCGAAGAGGGCAAAACGACCGCGCACCCCGCGCCCTTCGTTCCAAAGCGCAGCCGCGTGACGGCGGCCCTGCTCGCGATCTTCTTTGGGGGATTGGGGATGCACAAGTTTTATCTGGGCTACATCCAGACCGGCTTCATCGTGCTTGCGGTGTCTGTCGTGGGGTCGCTCGTGTCCTTCGGGACCGCCTTCATCGTGATGGCGGTGGTGGGCGTGATCGAAGGCGCGCTCTACCTGACCTGCTCGCCCGCAGAATTTGAAGACACCTACGTGCGCGCGCGACGCGAATGGCTCTAGGCGGCCGCCCCTTTGGTTTTTTCCCTCAACCGTACGCGGGCTGCGGGCAATCGAGATACAATACCAAGGTGCGCGATGCACGCGCCTTCGATGTGACATTCCATCGTTTTCCAAGGAGGAAAATCCATGCCCACCATTACCCGTGATCAGGTGAAGGTTCCCGTAGACGTGATGCCCGAATCGCGTGAGACCTATATCGACAATTTCATGAGCGCCACGCGCGGTACCGGCCGCCTCATGCTGTTCGCGTGCGACCAGAAGATCGAGCACCTCAACGGCGACTTCTACGGCGAAGGCATTGACCCCTCCGACGCCGACCCCGAGCATCTGTTCCAGATCGCCAGCCAGGGCACCATCGGCGTCATGGCCGCCCAACGCGGTCTGGTCGCCCACTACGCCATGGACTATCCCGAAATCAACTACCTGGTGAAGGTCAACTCCAAGACCAACCTGGTGAAGGGCGCCCAGGACGACCCCTACAGCCCGCAGCTGCACGAGCTCGACGCCGTGCTCGCCATGCGCGACGCCGGCGTGAATATCGTGGGCATCGGCTACACGATCTACCTGGGCAGCGAATACGAGGCCACGATGATGGCCGAAGCCGGCGAGCTCATCGCCGAAGCGCATGCCGCCGGTCTGATCACCGTTCTGTGGATCTACCCCCGCGGCAAGGCGGTGGGCGATCGCGAGAAGGCGCCCGAAACCATTGCCGGTGCAGCGGGCGTGGCCCTGTGCCTGGGCGCCGACTTCGTGAAGGTCAACCCGCCGGTGGCCACCGAAGGGGCCAGCTCCGCCGAGAACCTGCACATCGCCTCCGTCGCTGCCGGCCGCTGCGGCCTGGTGTGCGCGGGCGGCTCGAAGGCCGATGCCAACGAGTTCCTCACCAACCTCTACGACCAGATCCATGTGGGCGGCGCCTGCGGTAATGCGACCGGCCGCAACATCCACATGCGTTCGCTCGACGAAGCGGTGCGCCTGACCAAGGCCATTTCGGCCATCACCCTGGCCGACGCTTCGGTCGACGAAGCCGAAGCCGTCTTCCGCGGCGAGAAGGACTTCTCGCTGTAGGCATCTCGATCAAAGGCGATCGATGGGCGCGGGCCTTAACGGGCTCGCGCCCTTTTTCGTTGGCGGGGCGATTGGGCGGCCGCCGCTGCAGGCCGGTCGCATCCCGTGCATCCGGCCCCGGCGGCGCTTCCGCGTCCCCTTCCGCTGCCGCGCGCCAACTTCTTTGCCGAGAGCGCGATCCTCTGAGCCGTGGGCGGCGAATCTGCAGGTATAATCGTTCGCGTTTGACGGTTCGGTATCAAATCGGTTTCAGTGAAGGAATACACGATGGAACAATCTCTTGACGCCTTCTTCAAGATCAGCGAGCGCGGCTCGTCGGTCCGTACCGAGGTTATGGGCGGTATCACCACCTTCCTCACGATGGCCTACGTGGTCGCCGTGAATCCGGCCATGCTCGGTCTTACGGGGATTCCGTTTACCGCAGCGCTCACCGCGACCTGCTTCGGCGCGGCCATCATGACCGCCCTCATGGGTCTGGTGGCCAACCGCCCCTTGGCCCTCGCTTCGGGCATGGGCCTCAACGCGGTCGTCGTCTACAGCATCTGCTTGGGCCAGGGCGTCGACTGGCGCATCGCGATGAGCTGCGTGGTCTTCGAAGGTCTGATCATCTTGATCCTCGTGCTCGCCGGTCTGCGCGAGGCGATCATGAAAGCCATCCCCGCCAGCTTGCAGCATGCGATCGGCATCGGCATCGGCCTCTTCGTCGCTTTCATCGGCCTGAAGGGCGGCACGCTCATCGTGGCGAGCGAATCCTCCTACATCACCATGGGCGTTATCTCGTCGCCCACGGCGATCGTCGCCATCATCTCCATCGTGTGCGCTATCGCTTTCACCGTTCTCAACGTCCGCGGCGGCCTGCTGCTCTCTATCCTGATCGCGACGGTGGCGGGCATCCCGCTGGGCGTGACCCCGCTGCCCACCGAATGGAACTTCGGCTTCGACTTCAGCGCGTTCGCCGCCCCTCTGCAGACCACGCCCGACGGCGCCGTGGCCATTGTGGAAATGATGACCCAGCCGATTCTGTGGCTGTTCGTCTTCAGCATGCTCATGAGCGACTTCTTCGACACGATGGGCACCGTGTTCGCCGTGGGGCAGAAGGCCGAGTTCTCGCATCCCGACGGCAGCGTCGACGACATGCACAAGATCCTCACCATCGACTCCATCGCCGCTATGGTCGGCGGCTTCACGGGCGGCAGCTCGATCACCACGTACGCCGAAAGCGTGTCGGGCGCGACGGCCGGCGCGCGCACGGGCCTGTCGAGCCTGATCGTGGCCGTGCTGTTCGTCCTGTGCGCCTTCCTCGCCCCGATCGTGGGCATGATCTCGTCGTCGGCCACCTGCGGCGCCCTCGTCGTGGTGGGCTACCTCATGATGAGCGAGATCGGCGCGATCGAATGGCACAATCCTGCTATGGCCATTCCGTCCTTCCTGGTGATCGCTGGCATTCCCATGACCTACTCGATCACCGACGGCATCGGCTTCGGCTTCATCTTCTACTGCTTCATCATGCTCGTGCAGGGCAAGGCCAAGCAGGTCCACCCCCTTATGTGGGGCGCTTCTGCAGCCTTCCTCATCGCCTTCCTGCTCATGTAGGGCGCACGCGCTTTCACGTGAAGGCCCCGTCGGATCGCCGGCTGCGGGGGGGGGTACGCCCTCCTGCAGACGCGACCGGCGGGGCCTTCGTGCGTGGTCGTCCCTTCAGCTTGCTTTCAGCGGCCTTGGTAAAATGAGGGGCGATTCGTACGAAAGGCGGGACCATGCAGATTCTCGTGGTTGAAGACGACAAACGGTTGGCGGATGCCCTCGTTGCCATTCTCGAAAACGCCGGCTACCAGGCCGAAGCCGTCTACGATGGCCAATCGGGCCTCGCGTACGCCCAGAGCGGGCTTTACGCCTGTATGGTGCTCGACGTCATGCTCCCGAAGATGAACGGATTCGACGTGGCCACCCAGCTTCGCCGCGAGAACAACAGCATCCCCATCCTCATGCTCACCGCCCGCAGCGCCCTTTCCGACACGGTCGGCGGGCTCGATGCCGGTGCCGACGACTACATGACCAAGCCTTTCGCCCCCGTCGAGCTGCTCGCCCGCATCAGGTCGCTCACGCGCCGCCAGGGCGAGGTGGTCTTCGAGAGCCTGTCCTTCGGCGACGTGAAGCTCGACCTGGATTCTTACGAGCTTTCCTGCGCGGCGAAAAGCATCCGCCTCAGCAAGAAAGAATTCGGGATCATGAAGATCCTCATGTCGAATCCCACGCGCGTGACCTCGAAGGACGCCCTCATCACCGAGGTGTGGGGCTACGATTCCAATGCCGACGACAACAACGTCGAAGCCTACATCTCCTTCTTGCGCAAGAAGCTGCGCTTCGTGGGCTCTTCGGTGCGGATTGTTTCCCTGCGCAAGCTGGGATATCGCTTGGAGGCCGACGGTGAAGAAGAAGCCTAAGGCGAAAAGCGAACGCGACCTCCTCGTTTCCTTCCGGCGGCAGTTCGTCGTCGCCAACGTGGTCTTCGTCGCCCTCGTGCTCGCCGTCGCCACGGTGGCGGTCGGCGTGTTCACCTTCCAAAAGAGCGAGGGCGCCGTCTACGATTCCCTCCAGCACCGCGTGACCACCAACCAGGGCCTTCGGGCCTCGGGCGCGCTCGGCAAGGCGATCCTGCAGTCGGAGCGATCCTACCTGGGGGACGGCGGCGAGACGGGCGGCGCCCGGCGCGATGCCGCAGGCGATATCACGGTTGCCACCTCTTCCTATTTCATCGGCTGGGACGGGGCCTATACGACCTACGAAGACGTGCTCGACCTCGACGCGTCGACGCTTTCGAGTGCCCTGTCGTCCGTCTACGGGCTCGCAAGCTCGTCGGGGGGCTTGAGCGTTCGGGGAAAGCTGAGCTCGCTCAACCTCTATTTTGTCGCCCTGCCCACCGACGACGGCGTCGACGTGGCGCTTGCTTCGACGGGGCTCGTCGAGCGGAGCGTCCTTTCGGTGGTGGGGGCCATGGCGGGCGCCTCGCTAGGGATTCTCGCCGTGATCTTCATCGCGAGCATGGTACTTTCGAAGCGTGCGGTGGCTCCGGTTGACCGGGCCTGGCGTCGCCAGCGCCAGTTCATCGCCGACGCGAGCCACGAGCTCAAGACCCCGCTCACGGTCATTCTTGCCAACAACGCGCTTCTGCGCGAGAGCCCCGAACAGACGGTGGCGAACCAGATGAAGTGGATCGACAGCACCGACACCGAAGCCCACCTCATGCAGGGACTCGTCGACGACATGCTCTACCTGGCCAAGGTCGAAGACGACGGGGCCGCAGTGGTGAACGACCGCGTCGATATGGACGAAGTCGCCGAAGGGGTGGTTCTCACGTTCGAATCGGTGGCTTTCGACCGCGGCCTTGAACTGGAATCCCACATCGCCCCCGGCGCCTTCGTCCTGGGGCAGCGCGACCGCCTTGTGCGGATGCTTGCCACCCTGGTCGACAACGCCTGCAAGTACGCAGACGCGGGAGGCAAGGTTGACGTGGACCTCGCCGTGAGGGGCGGGCAGTGCGTGGTGCGCGTGCGCAACACGGGCGCGCCGATCGCAGCGGAAGACCTCCCGCACCTCTTCGACCGCTTCTACCGGGCCGACAAGGCGCGCACGAGCGGCAAGGGCGGCTACGGCTTGGGCCTTTCGATCGCTCAGACGATCGCGCGCGACCATGGCGGCGACATATCGGCGGCAAGCTCGGCCTCTGACGGAACCGTCTTCACCGTGACCCTTCCCCTGGCGAAGTAGAGGAGCCGCCACGCCTGTGACGTGCGGGTTTCTGCTCGCTTTTTCGAGCGCTGTGTCCCCAAATGAGCCGTTTCGTTGCAGCTCTACTAAATCCGTGCGGGAGCGCCACACCGTTCGGTTATAGTCGAGGGTGGAGAAGCAGTAGAGCAGCGCACGGGGAGAGAAGCGTGGGCGCGTCCGAACATGAAGCACAAGGCCAGCTACAGAACGATTGGCCCGTAGAGTTTACCCATTTCCAATGGGCGTATTTCGGTTTGGCTATTCCGCAGGTGTGGTCCTTCGAGGCCGTCCATCAAGCGGCGCTTGGCCAGGCGGGCGCACGCGTTCCCCTCGTCTTCTTCGTGGCCCTTTCGATCGGCATGCTGCTGTTCATCGTGCTGCACCACGTGGCCGGCGATCGTGCCAACGCGGTGCTGGGCGCGCCCGCGTCCATCCTCATGGCGGCTTCCACGGTGCCCCTGCTCGGTATCGTGCAGCTGCCCGAGCCTGCGATTCTCGCCGGGGCGGCGGCGGGCGGGGTGGCTACGGCCCTCTCTTACCTGTCGTGGGCGCCGCTCTACGCCAAAATGGACCTGCGCGACGCGGTTGCTTGCACGTTCGGGGCCATGTTCTTCGGGTGTGCGGCCAAGCTCGCCTTCGACCTGCTCGTCCTTCCCTGGACCTGCCTGCTCATCGCTCTTCCCCTGGTGTCCCCCCTGCTCCTGTCTAAGGCGCGCACAATCGTTCCCGCCCCGCGCGTGGCGCCCCAGCTCTACTTCCAGAGCGCAAAAGAGGCTTTTCCCCTCGTCATTCTGCTCGGTGTGGCGGTGTGCTCCTTCATCATCGGCATGGCGTCGACGGTGGCGATCGCCCCGTCGTACACGCCCCGCTGGCAGCTTTCGCTCGTCCAGCACGGGGTAGAGATGTGCGCCGCCCTCATGGTCATCTGGTGGGTGTTTTCCTTCCGTGGCAAGCTGCACTACACCAACATGTGGCGGGCCATCGTGATTATCGTGGCCACCGCCTTGCTCTTCCTGCCCAATATCGGCCCCGATTTCGTCGGCTGGGTGCTCGTCCTCGTGGCCGTCGACCAAAGCCTGCTCGTTGCCGTCATGTGGACCATGCTCGCCGACGTGTCGCACCACAGCAAGGTATCTCCCTCTACGGTCTTCGGGTGCGCCTGGGTCGCCTATGCGCTGCCGGTCGCCGTGGGCAACGGCGTGGGCTCGGTAGTGGCGGCGCAGGCCAACGCCTCGTTTCTGGTGGCCCTTCTTTCGTACGTGCTCACGGTGACGGCCATCCTCACGCTCAACGACCGCAACTTCATCGAAGGGCGCCTTTTCCGCGACCTCGATACCGCCGTGCCCGGCCAGGTGACCTTCGAATCCATCGACGAGAAGTGCGCCGAAATAGGCACCGCCCACAAGCTCACCAAGCGCGAGATAGAAGTGATGAAGCTCCTCTGCAAGGGGCGGTCGAAGTCCTACATCGCCGAAACCCTGTTCATTTCGGAAAACACCGTGCGCAGCCATGCGCGCCATATCTACCAGAAGCTCAACGTCCACAGCAAGCAGGAGATGATGGACCTCCTGACGGGCGGGGGCGATCGCTAGGGGCGGGCGCGGCTGCTCGCGTGTGCGAGCGGCATGGCGGCGCCCCGCGCTCGGGATGCGGCGCGCTTTGGGGCGGCGCCCGCGGGCTGGCAGAAATTGGCCGATGTGCAGTCGATTTCGAGGGCTGCTGGCAGAGATGTGCCGAAATGTAGTTCCCGATTCGCGCCGAATCGCGCGAATCGGGTCTCTTGGCGGCTTCGCCGGTTGCAAAACCCCAGGTCATTGATTAAGCGGGCCAAGCCCGCCCGCGAGGGTGCGGCTGGCGCACACCGCATTCCGTGCGATTTCAGCCAGCGGGCGGCGAAAACGACCGCATTCTGCGCAATTTCAGCCATCTGATGGAGGCTTCGGCGGACGGCGCCCGGACGGATTGGCCGGGGAGCGGTGCTCCCAAGCCGGACGGGGCGACCCCGGTGCGTAGCGCACCCCACGGGGTGTGGCATGGGTGCCCAGATACGAACAACGCCCCTCAACAGGGGCGTTGTTGCATTCGAAATGGTGCCCGAGGCGAGAGTCGAACTCGCACATCCGAAGATAGCGGTTTTTGAGACCGCCGCGTCTGCCATTCCGCCACTCGGGCGCTTGGCCGATTATAGCAAAAGGTGCGCTCTCTCGAGGGTAAAATAGGCGCGAGAGAAATGAGGGCCAATGATTGATCAAACTTTCGATGCCGAACTCGATGCCTATCTCGACGCCCATTGGGACGAAATGGTGACCGACCTCGACTCCCTGGTGCGCATCCAAAGCGTGGAAGATCCGGCGACGGCCGGCCCCGGCGCCCCCTTCGGCCAGGGGCCCGCTCGCGCCCTGCAGGCGGGGCTCGACCTGTGTGCCCGCTTCGGCGCCCGTCCCGAAAACCTCGACGGGTATTGCGGGGTGGCCGATTTCCCGGGCGAGTCCGCGACGCAGATCGGCGTCATCGGCCATCTGGACGTCGTACCGGCGGGAGAGGGCTGGCATTTCGATCCCTGGCGCGTCACCCGCACCAAGGGCTACCTCATCGGCCGCGGCACGGGCGACGACAAGGGGCCCCTGCTTATGGCCCTGCATGCGGCGCGCTTTCTTTTCGGCCGTTCCGGCCGCTTCCCCTACACCCTCCGCTTCATTTTGGGAGCGAACGAGGAAACGGGCATGGCCGACGTGCGACATTTCCACGAGGTCTACGCCGACCCGGCCCTTGTCTTCACGCCCGACGACGAGTTCCCCGTCTGCTACGGCGAGAAGGGGCAGCTGCAGGGGGCCTTCGCCTGTCCCGTGCCCGCCGATGCCCGCGTCGAGCGCTTCACGGGCGGGATGGCCCTCAACGCGGTGCCGGCTCGGGCGGAAGTGATTGTGCGGGCCGACCAAGCACCCGCTGCCTCGCGCATCACGGCAGAGCCTGCCGGGCCGGGGCGCATGCGCCTTGTGGCCCAGGGCGTGCAGGCGCACGCTTCCACGCCCGAAGGCGGGGTGAACGCGATCCACCTTCTCGCCGCCTATCTGCTCGAACATGATCTGTGCGCGCCGTCAGAGCGCCCCTGGTTCGAGCTCGTCGCGCGCGCGAGCGGTGCGAGTGACGGGTCGTCGTTCGGCATCGCCTCGTCCGACGACGCCTTCGGCCCGCTCACGATGGTGGCCGGTTTGGCAAGCGAAGCGGAAGGGGAGCGCCGCCTGACGATTGACGTCCGCTTCACGTCGGCGTTGCCGGTCGAAGCGCTGCAGGAGGCTCTCGATGCGCAGGCGGCCGACTGCGGGGCCTGTTGGGAGGCCACGCGGGTCGAACCCGTCTTCCTCATGGATCCGCAAGGCGATTTCATCCGGGCGCTCGCGCACAGCTATCGCGACGTGTCGGGCGACGACCAGCCGCCCTTCACTATCGGGGGCGGTACCTATGCGCGCAGCTTCGCCACGGCGGCCGGGTTCGGCTCGGCGGTGCACGGGGAAGAAATCCCCAGCTGGGTGGGCGGTATGCATGCAGCCGACGAAGGCGTGCCCGAAGACCAGCTCAAGCAGGCCTTCAAGGTGTACGCCGTCGCCCTCGATCGGCTTATGAAGCTCGATTTGTAGAAACGCCTGCGCAGGGGGGGCGCATGCAGGTGCACGCATGCGCCCCCCCTGCTTTTGTAAATTGTTCGAACCTAGTTGGCAAACTGAAGTAATGCGGTATTATTACTAGCAAATAGGAGTAATTCTTATTGCTGGTGTCGATTGCACGAAGATGCCGCGCCTCGTCGCTCCCAGTTGCGCGAGGTTGCTAGAATGCGTGCGTACATGACGCCGTTTTGGCTACCGTAAGACGAGGATCGTATGAACAGGTTCGAACAGCATTCTCAGGGGCGCGCCGTCCCCTCGCAAGCCGCATGGGTAGGGCGCCCCAACGCATATCGCACGGCGCCCTCCGCAGCGGGGGCTTCTGCTGCCCGCATGCCCTTTACCCGTGCGAACGGTGCTTCTGGCGTGCGCACGGGCCAGCGGGCGATGCCGGCCGCGGCTGGGGGTGCGCCCCTTCGCGGCTCGCAGCGCATGGCCTTCGCCGGCGGCCCCCAACCGCCGCGCCCTCCGCAGCCCGCCCCCGTTTCCCCCACGCCCCATATGCCTGCTTCGGCCCAGGCGCCCAAGCAGAAGAGCAAGGCCCCGAAGATCGTGGCGATCATCCTGGCCGTGCTCGTCGCCATCTACGTGGTGGGCATCGTCGTCTTTTCCAACATCTTCTATCCCCACACCACCTTCGCCGGGAAAGACATCTCCCTGCAGGGGCCGCAGGCCATGGCCTCGCTCGCCGACGACCTGGCCGACAGCTACACGCTCGCCGTGTCGGGTGACGATCTCGACTTCACGCTCACCAGCCAGCAGATCGGTCTGAAGGTCGACGGGAATGCTGAAGCCAAGAAGGCCCTTGAAGCCAACCAGGCCTGGCAGTGGCCGGTGCAGGTCTTCCTTCAGCACGACGAGTCCACGGTGCTCGACAACGACTACGACAAAGACAAGGTGTCCCAGCTCGTTGGCGAGCAGGTCGACCAGTACAACAAGAAGGCCGCCGACCCGGTGAACGCCACGATCGGCTACGACGACGCCTCGGGGTCCTTCAAGGTCGTGCCCGAACAGCCCGGCACCAAAATCGATGGCGACGCGGCCGTTTCCGCGGTCGATACGGCTCTGGGCGGCATGCTCTCCCAAGTGAAGCTTTCCGATGCCCAGCTCGTGCAGCCCACCGTTCTTTCCACCGAACCGGGACTCGCGTCCGCTGCCGAACAGGCCAACGGCTTCCTGGGCGCCGACGTCGAGCTCGTGCTGGGTTCGTCTGCCATCCATGCCGGCGAGGTCGGGCCGAGCCAGATCGCGAAGTTCGTAACGGTCGGCGACGATTACACGGCCACGCTCGACGAGAGCGCGATCGATTCCTGGGTGTCCGATTTCGTCGACACGGTGAACACCGTGGGCACCACCCGCCAGTACCAAACGGTCAACGACGGCGTGATCGGCGTTTCCGGCGGCACGTACGGCTGGAAGGTCGACAAAGACCAGTTCGCGAGCGATCTGAAGGACGCCATCAACAACCATACCCAGGGTCAGCTCAAGGTTGCCACCACGAGCGAAGGCTATACCTGGAAGGGCGTGGGCCAACCCGATTGGGGCGCCCATGCCGAAGTGGACATCTCGGCCCAGCACGCCTGGTTCTTCGATGTCGACGGAAACCTGGTCTGGGAGTCCGACATCGTTTCGGGCAAGCCTGGCCACGACACCACCCGGGGCATCTTCCGCATCTTCAAAAAGCAGAGCCCGGGTACGCTGACCGGCAAGATCGACCCGGCAACGGGCAAGCCCGAATACGTCACTCAGGTGCAGTATTGGATGCAGTTCACCACCGACGGTATCGGCTTCCACGATGCGAGCTGGCAGGCGGCCTTCGGCGGCACGCGCTACCAGCAGGGCTACGGCTCGCACGGCTGCTGCAACCTGCCTCCCGCGAAGGCGGCGGCCCTCTACGACCTCATCCAGATCGGCAACGCCGTCATCGTGCACGACTAACGTCTTGCACCCTCGCCACGGGTGTGGCAAGATAGACCAACGTTTGGGCGATTGGCGCAGCGGGAGCGCGGCTGCCTTACAAGCAGTAGGTCGCAGGTTCGAACCCTGCATCGCCCACCATTTCACCTGCAGAGCCGGGAGCGGAAACGCCCCGGCTTTCTTTATATGCAAGCGGGTGCGACCGTGCGAATGGGAGCGGGCACGCAGAGTAAACTTTGCAATATAGTGCATTTGCGGCCGTTATCACGAAAAAAGTGGCCTTCCGAAGCGTAAAACTATTATCTCCGTGCAAAAAGGAAGTAAACTATGGTCAGGAGATGATTGCATGGCTCAGTTTGCACGTGATGATGTCATTCTGTACGGCTCGAACGGCGTCTGCCGTATCGACGAAATCGAAGAACGCGATACGGGCGCGTACTATTCGCTCAGCTCCGTGCACAAACGCCATACGAAATTCCTCGTGCCGGTCGACAACGAGCATCTGGTGGGCCGCATGCGCCCCCTGCCCGAAAAGCAGGCCGTGCTCGACGCGATCGAGGGGGCCAAAGACGCCACCCTTTCCTGGATCAAAGACAACGACGCCCGTCGCGCCCACGCCCGCCACGTCATCGATCAGGGCTCTATGCTCGAGCTGCTCGTGTTGGAAAAGACGTTTGCCCTTCATAAGCAGAAGGTGACCGAAATCGGCAAGCGCAGCACGTCGAGCGACTCGAGCATTCTGCGCAACGCCCAGGACCACATCCGCGATATCTTTTCGGTGGTCCTTGGCATCGAGCCCGGAGAGGTCGACGACTTCATCGCTTCCAAGTAGGGGCCCCGTGGTCCCGTCGGCGGTTGCGCAGGCGGAAACACGGCGTTCGTCTGCGGTTTTGTGCTACAGTGAAATCATGCCCAGCCGATAGTTAGGGGTTTCAGATGTATCGCAACATCCTTGTTCCGTATGACAAATCCGACCATGCGAAGACCGCCCTGAAGACCGCCGTCGAAATGGCGCGCGAAACCGAAGGTGGCAAGGTGACCGTGCTCTACGTCGCCGAGCTTCCCGATTTCGACGACCCGACCTTCGAAGCCGCCGCCCAGATGGCCGGCGTCGCCCGTTTTTCCGAAGCGGACACCCTTACCATGCAGCGCACCTTCTACGCCCAGCAGAAAGACGCGCTCATCGAGAATACGAAGGGCATTGTGGGTGATTTCAAAGACGTCGTCTATCGCGTCACCTCGGGCAAGCCGCATGATGAAATCGTCGGCTTCGCCAAGTCTGGCGAGTTCGACCTGATCGTCATGGGCAACCGCGGCTTGGGTGCCCTGCGCGGCGCGCTCGGCTCGGTGAGCTACGCGGTGCTGCGTTCGGTCGATATCCCGGTGCTCATCGTCAAGTAGCCCGGCAGTCACACGAATCTGTGCGCACGCGCACCCTTTTCGGGGTGCGCGTGCTTTGCGTAAGGGGGTCACGTGAAGCTCGAACACGCTGACATCTGCATCATAGGGGCCGGCCCGGCCGGTATCTTCACGGCCTTATCGCTGCTCGAAGAGGGCGACGCGCGCCATATCGTCCTCATCGACCGCGGGCTGCCAATCGAGCGGCGTCATTGCCCCAAGGCCGAAACGGGCCGCTGCGTGAACTGCGACCCCTGCCGCATCACGACGGGCTTTTCGGGGGCGGGCGCCTTTTCCGACGGCAAGCTGTCGCTTTCGCATGAGGTGGGCGGCGACCTGCCCGACCTGGTAGGGGCCGACCTGGTGGAGCGCACGATCGACCGCGTCGACGGCCTCTATCTGAAGTTCGGGGCCGACACCCATGTCGAGGGGGTGGGCGATAAAGACGCGGTGGCCCAAATCCGCCGCCGGGCGATTGAAGCGGGCCTGCAGCTGGTCGATTGTCCCATCCGCCATCTGGGCACCGAACGCGCTCAGGAAATTTACGCCCGCATCGAGCGTTATCTGGTCGATGCGGGCGTCGACCTGCGGTTTTCGGCCACCTGCCGGCAGCTTGTCATCGAGGGCGACGCCTGCAAGGGGGCCGTCTTCGTGCAGGGCGGGGAGACCGTCGAAATGCGCGCCGACCACACGATCGTCGCCTGCGGGCGGCGCGGTGCCGGCTGGTTCGACCAGCTCTGCCGCGAACACGGCATCGCGCACGAAGCGGGCCCGGTCGACATCGGCGTGCGCGTGGAAGTGCGCAACGAAATCATGGAAACGGTGAACAACGTGCTCTACGAGAGCAAGCTCATCGGCTATCCCTTGCCCTACAAAAACAAGGTGCGCACCTTCTGCCAGAATCCGGGCGGCTTCGTGTCGCAGGAAAACTACGACGGCGGCCTGGCGGTGGTCAACGGCCACTCCTACAAGGAGCGCAAGTCGTCCAACACCAATCTGGCCATCCTCTGCTCGCAGAACTTCCGCGAGCCCTTCGACGAGCCCATCGCCTACGCCCAGTTGGTGGGCAGGCTCACCAACATGCTCGGCGCGGGACATATTCTCGTCCAGCGCCTGGGCGATATCGTCGACGGCAAGCGCACCTGGCCCAAGGAACTTTCGCACGCCAACGTGCGGCCTACCCTGCCCGACGCGGTGGCGGGCGACATCACGGCCGCCATGCCCTACCGCGCGATGACCAACATTCTCAACTTCATGTTCGCGGTCGATAAGGCCATCCCCGGCTTTGCCGCGCGCGAGACCCTGCTTTACTCGCCCGAGTTGAAGTTCTACAGCAACCGCGTGAAGATGGACGCCCGTTTCGCCACGAGCCTGCACGGCCTGCACTGCCTGGGCGATTCGAGCGGGTGGACGCGCGGCCTCATGATGAGTTCGGTCATGGGCTATCTTATGGGGAAGGAACTAGCGGGTGTGGCAACGGAAGGAACTGCCCATGTGCGATAACGTGAAACTCGCGGCCGACGGAATGTCGGTGCGCATCCTCGACCAGACGCGGCTGCCCAACGACGAGGTCTATCTCGACCTCACCACGGCCGAAGCCTGCTATGACGCGATTGCCCGCCTGGCCGTGCGCGGGGCGCCGGCGATCGGCATCTTCGCCGCGGCGGCCTTCGCCATGCTCGCCAAGCGCGCGCCGATGGGCACGGGCGAGGAGTTCCGCACCCATATGCAGCAGATGGCCGACTACCTGAACGCGAGCCGCCCAACCGCGGTGAACCTTTCGTGGGCTCTGCGCCGGATGATGGGCGTGCTCGACGCGCATGCGGGCGAAGGTCGCCCGGCGATCGAAGCGGCCCTTGTGACCGAAGCGCGCGCCGTGCAGGACGAAGACGTGCGCACCTGTAAGCGCATGGCCGAATTGGGCCTGTCCCTCATCGAGGACGGCTGGGGGCTCATCACCCACTGCAATGCGGGCCCGCTGGCCACGAGTGCCTACGGCACGGCGCTCGGCCCCATGCTTCTGGGTCACGAGCGCGGCATGAGCTTCCACGTCTACGCCGACGAAACGCGGCCGCTTCTGCAGGGGGCGCGCCTCACGAGCTACGAGCTCGACCGCGCGGGGGTCGATGTGACGCTGATCTGCGACAACATGGCGAGCATCGTGATGAAGCAGGGTTGGGTGCAGGCCTGCTTCGTGGGCTGCGACCGGGTGGCGGCCAACGGCGATGCGGCCAACAAGATCGGGACGAGCGGGCTGGCTATCATCGCCCGCCACTATGGCGTGCCCTTCTATGTGATGTGCCCGTCGTCGACGCTCGATTTGGCGTGCGCGACCGGCGACGACATTCCCATCGAGCTGCGCGATCCCAACGAAATCAAGACCATGTTCTACGAGCGCCCCATGGCGCCCGCAGGCGTGACCTGCTACAACCCGGCCTTCGACGTGACCGACCACGAGCTCATCACGGCAATCGTAACGGAGCGCGGCATCCTGCGCCCGCCCTTCACCGAGAGCATCGGGGCCCTGTTCGCCTAGCCCTCGGCGGAGCACGGCGGGGCGCTAGACCGTAACGAAGCGCACGTCGGCAACGGCGCCGTCTTCGATTTCCATGATTGCGATGCTCGGGTCGCTGCCTCCGCGCGGGCGGGTGGTGCTGCCGGGGTTTACGTAGAGCACATTCCCGATCCGCTGATTGCGCGGGATGTGGGTATGCCCGTGGACGACCACCTGCACGTCGGGGGCGGGCACACCCACGTCTTCGGGCCGGTGCACGATGAGGAACTTCACGCCTCCGATCGTGGGCGAAGCCCAAAAGGGGGCGTCGATGCGCCCGTAATCGTTGTTGCCCATCACGCAGATCACGGGTGCGACCGTCTGCAGCTCCCACAGAAGTGGTTCGCGTTCCACGTCGCCTGCGCAGATGATGCGGTCGACCCCCTGCAGGGCCTCGACCGCGGCCCCGGGGAGCTTGCCGTGCAGGTCGGACACAATCCCGATTTTCATGTAATTCCCCTTTTCGCGTGCGACGTCCGATTTTCGGCTTCATAATACAGTCATTATGAGTGAATACATCGAAGGAAAACGCCCCGTTATCGAAGCGCTGCGCACGCACGTGCCCATCGAGGCCGTGCTGCTCGCCGACAACGTGAAGCGCGACGCCCTTATCTCCGACATCCTGCGCAAGGCCAAGGCGCAGAAGGTTCCCGTGCGCACGGTGCGCCGGGCCGACCTCGACCGCATCAGCGCCCGCGGCAGCCATCAGGGCGTCGCGGCCCAGGCAAAGCCTTTCCCCTACGCGGGCATGGGCGACGTGCTGGCCCATGCCGAGGCTCAGGCCGCCCGCACCGACGGCCGCGCCCTCATCGTGGCGCTCGACCACATCACCGACGCGGGCAATCTGGGCGCCATCGTCCGCAGCGCCGAAGTGGTGGGCGCCGCCGGCGTCGTGATCCCCAACAAGCGGTCGGCCCAGGTGACCGCCGCCACCTACAAGAGCTCGGCGGGTGCCGTGGCCAATATGCCCATCGCCCAGGTGGCCAACCTGAAGCAGGCGCTCGAGCGTTGCAAGGAAGCGGGCTTCTGGGTCGCCGGCGCGAGCGAAAAGGCCGATCAGAGTATCTGGGATGCCAACCTGAAGGGCAAGATCGTCCTCGTCATGGGCAACGAAGGCGAGGGGCTGGCCCGCCTCACCCAAGAGACCTGCGATTTCTTGGTCGCCCTGCCCCAGATGGGCAAGACCGCCTCGCTCAACGTGGCCCAGTCGGCCACGGCCTGCATGTACGAATGGCTTCGCCAGAACGAACGGGCGTAAGTCCGCTATGAAGGCGCGCGACAAAGTCCTCATCGTCGACGGCTACAACATCCTGCGCAGCGGGAGCCGCTATCGCTATCTGCGCGAGAACCCCGACTGGACCGACGAGTGGTTCAACAAATCGCGCGAGGTTCTCATCAACGATGTGATCGCCTACATGGGGCGCGACTATGCCACGGCCTACGTGGTCTTCGACGGCACCGACAACCCCTATTCCACGGGCGAAGCCGAAATCATCGGCGGCGTGAACGTGGTCTTCTCGCCGGCCGGCACCACCGCCGACACCGTGATCGAAAAGCTCTCGCATGATGCGCGCGAACGCAACCGGGAAGTAATGGTGGTCACGAGCGACGCGAGCATCCAGGATGCCGTGTTCGGCTTGGGCGTCGACCGCATGAGCGCCGACGGCTTTTCGCGCGAGGCCCAGCTGCTCGACGAGGAAACCGTCCAAGACGAAGCCCCGTGCGTCAAGCGCAAGAACACGGTGGCCGAACGCATCAGCCCCGACACCCTGGCCAAGCTCAAGGCCCTGCGCGACGGCCATGCGTAACGGGTAGGGAAGGGCTGCGCACGGAGGTAGCGACCGCTCGTCAGCGTCGTCGAATACCCCCGAAAACCACGCGGATTCACCCCGCATGTAGCACAAAACCACATCAGATATCCACGGCTTAGAAAAAAATTTCTTGACTTCCTCTTGACAGGAACGTATCTTTGGACATTGCGACTTTTCGCACATGTACGGATTTTTCTGAAGGAGGAAAAGCCCCGTGGCGCAAGCACAAAATAACGCTCCCACCAGCCTTTATAGGAGCCGCAGAAGCTTCGCGAAGATCCCGGCCGTCATGGACGTCCCCAACCTCATCGCCATTCAAACGGAAAGTTTCAAATGGTTTCAGAATGAAGGTCTCGACGAGGCGTTCCAGGACATCTGCCCGATCGAGAGCAACACCAAGAACATGCGCGTCGAAATCGGCAAGCATGAGTTTGGCGAGCCGAAGTACACGGTCGACGAATGCCGCCTGAAGGACGTGACCTACCAGGCCCCCCTGTTCGCCGAAGTGCGCTTCATGAACCTCGAGACCGGCGAGATCAAAGAGCAGGACGTCTTCATGGGCGACTTCCCGCTCATGACCCCGCGCGGCACCTTCATCATCAACGGCACCGAGCGCGTCGTCGTCTCCCAGCTTGTGCGTTCGCCCGGCGTCTATTTCGGCTCCGAGCGCGACAAGACGAGCAACGCGACGCTCTACAACGCCAAGGTCATTCCCTCCCGCGGCGCCTGGCTCGAGTTCGAAACCGACAAGCGCGACATCCTTTCGGTCCGCATCGACCGCAAGCGCAAGCAGCCGGCCACCTTGCTGCTGCGCGCCCTGGGCCTGGCAGAAACGCGCGAGGAAATGGTGGAGTGCCTGGGCGAGTCGGAAATGGTGCTGCGCACTCTCGACCGCGACCCGGCCACCACGCGCGACGAATCCCTCATCGAGCTCTACAAGCGTTTCCGTCCGGGCGAACCGCCCACGATCGACTCGGCGCGTACCCTGCTCGACGGGCTCTTCTTCAACCCGCAGCGCTACAACCTCGCCAAGGTGGGCCGCTACAAGATCAACAAGAAGCTCGGCTTCGACGCCGAAAACGATTCCTCCACGCTGACCACGGACGATATCGTGGCCACGATGCGCTATATCGTGGCTCTGCACGACGGTGAAGAAGGCTATGTCACCGACGATATCGACCACTTCGGCAACCGCCGCATCCGTACGGTGGGCGAACTCATTCAGAACCAGTTCCGCATCGGCCTGTCGCGCATGGAGCGCGTGGTCCGCGAGCGCATGAGCGTTCAGGAGCCCGACGACATCACGCCGCAGAGCCTCATCAACATCCGCCCGATCGTGGCATCGATCAAGGAATTCTTCGGTTCCTCCCAGCTGTCCCAGTTCATGGACCAGTCGAACCCCATCGCCGGCGTCACCCACAAGCGCCGCCTTTCGGCCCTGGGCCCCGGCGGCCTGTCGCGCGAGCGCGCAGGCTTCGAAGTCCGCGACGTCCATAACTCCCACTACGGCCGCATGTGCCCGATCGAAACGCCTGAAGGCCCCAACATCGGCCTGATCGGTTCGCTCGCGAGCTACGCCCGCGTCAACCCCTACGGCTTCATCGAGAGCCCCTACCGCCGCATCGTCGACGGCAAGGTGACCGACGATATCGACTACCTCACCGCCGATGAGGAAGAGAACCACGTCATCGCCCAGGCCAACGAGCCCTTCGACCCCGAAACCCGCGTGCTCGGCCGCATGGTCGACGGCGAATTCGTCGAAACCCGCCGCGTGCTCGCTCGTACGAAGAACTCCCACGGCGAATTCGGCGACCCTGCCGAAGTGCCCGTGTCGATGGTCGACTACATGGACGTGTCCCCGCGCCAGATGGTGTCGGTGGCCACCTCGCTCATTCCCTTCCTGGAACACGACGACGCCCACCGCGCCCTCATGGGTTCGAACATGCAGCGTCAGGCCGTGCCCCTGCTGCGCCCGCACGCGCCGCTCGTCGGTACCGGCATCGAACACCAGATCGCGGTCGACTCCGGCGAGATCCTCGTCGCCCAGAACGCCGGCGTGATCGACTACGTCGACGGCGAGGTCATCAACGTCCTCACCGACGACGGCGAGTACGACGAGTATCTGGTGCCCAAGTTCCAGCGCTCCAACCAGGGCTACTGCATCAACCACAAACCGATCGTCCGCAAGGGCGACCGCGTCGAGAAGGGCGACGTCCTCGCTGACGGCCAGTCCTGCGACGGCGGCGAGCTCGCTCTGGGCCAGAACCTCCTGGTCGCCTACATGCCCTGGGAAGGTTACAACTACGAGGACGCCATCATCATCTCCGAGCGCGTCGTGGCCGAAGACCTTCTCACGAGCATCAACATCGCCGAATACGAAATCGATGCGCGCGACACCAAGCTGGGGCCGGAAGAAATCACCCGCGAAATCCCCAACATGGCCGATGAAATGACCACCGACCTCGACGCCGACGGCGTGATCCGCGTGGGCGCCGAAGTGCACCCGGGCGACGTGCTCGTGGGCAAGGTCACCCCCAAGGGCGAAACCGAGCTCACTGCCGAAGAGCGCCTGCTGCGTGCCATCTTCGGTGAAAAGGCCCGCGAAGTCCGCGACACGAGCCTGAAGGTGCCCCATGGCGCCGGCGGCCGCGTGATCGGCATCCATCGCTTCAGCCGCGAAGCCGGCGACGAACTCGCTCCCGGCGTCAACGAACAGGTGCGCGTCTACGTTGCCCAGAAGCGCAAGATGCAGCAGGGCGACAAGATGTCCGGCCGTCACGGCAACAAGGGCTGCGTCTCTCGCGTGCTTCCCGTTGAAGACATGCCCTACCTGGCAGACGGTACCCCCGTCGACATCATGCTCAACCCCCTGGGCGTGCCTTCCCGTATGAACGTTGGCCAGCTGCTCGAATGCCACCTGGGCTGGGCCGCCAAGTGGGGCTGGGACGAAGAGCCCAACTCCGACAAGGCCGTGCACGGACCCATGTTCGTGTCGACCCCGGTCTTCGATAGCGCGACGGAAGACGAAATCGCCGACGTTCTGCAGAAGACCAACCGCAACCTGGTCAACCTGGCCAAGGAAAAGTACGGCGAGCATGCGCGCGAGGAATTCGTGCCCCAGCTCAACAAGTTCGGCAAGACCACCCTCTACGACGGCCGCACGGGCGAACCCCTGCGCGAGCCGATCACCGTGGGCTACCCCTACATGCTGAAACTGGGCCATATGGTCGACGACAAGATCCATGCCCGTTCGACCGGCCCCTACAGCCTCATCACGCAGCAGCCCCTGGGCGGCAAAGCTCAGTTCGGCGGCCAGCGTTTCGGCGAGATGGAAGTGTGGGCCCTCTACGCCTACGGCGCGTCGAACGTGCTGCAGGAAATCCTCACGGTCAAGTCCGACGACACCGTGGGTCGCGTGAAGACCTACGAGGCCATCGTCAAGGGCGAGAACATGCCCGCCCCCGAAGTGCCCGAATCGTTCAAGGTGCTCATCAAGGAAATGAAGTCCCTGTGCCTGAACGTCGAGCTCGAAGGCCACAACAACGAAGTGCTCGACGTGTCGGAAACCCACGAACCCGAAGGCGCTGGCAAGCACATCTACGACAACATGGAAGCCGAAGCCAAGAAGACCGAAGAGGACGAAGACAGCGCTCTCGACAGCCTGGTCGCGGCGCTCGACGGCCTCATCAGCGACGATCTGAAAGACAGCGACAATGGCAACGACCTTATCGGCGGGGAGGAGTAAGTAAATGACCGAATACGACGTCACCAACTTCGACGCTCTGCGCGTCTCCCTCGCAAGCGCGGAAGAAATCCGCAGCTGGTCCCACGGCGAGGTAAAGAAGCCCGAGACCATCAACTACCGTACCCTCAAGCCCGAAAAGGACGGCCTCTTCTGCGAGCGCATCTTCGGCCCCACCAAGGACTGGGAATGCGCCTGCGGCAAGTACAAGCGCATCCGCTTCAAGGGCATCGTGTGCGAACGCTGCGGCGTCGAAGTGACCCGCAGCAAGGTGCGTCGCGAGCGCATGGGCCACATCGAGCTCGCCGCTCCCGTGAGCCACATCTGGTACTTCAAGGGCAGCCCGTCCCGTTTGGGCTACCTGCTCGACATTCCGCCCAAAGATCTCGAAAAGGTGCTCTACTTCGCGAGCGCCATCATCACGAGCGTCGATAAGGAAGCTCGCGAGGAAGACGAAGCCGAACTCCGCGACGAGCTGGCCGCCGACCTCGAAGAGCTCGACGCCGAACGCGACCGCCTGGTCGCCGCGACGCGCCGCCTTTCTACCGACTACGTGCCGGAGGAAGACGAGTTCGTCGATGACATCGAAGACGAAGAGCGCATGACCCCCGAAGAGGTCGAAGACGAGCTCGCCGACATCTACGAAGAATTCAACGAGCGCAAGGCCCTGCGCAGCGAAGCCCTGGAAGCCTTCCTCAAGATCGAGCCCAAGCAACTCGTTCCCGACGAGGCCCTCTATCGCGAGATGCGCCTGAACTACAGCGACTACTTCAAGGGCGGCATGGGCGCCGAAGCCGTGCGCGACCTGCTCGACGCGCTCGACCTGGAAGCCACGGCCGAAGAGCTTCAGGACACCATTGCCAACGGCAAGGGCCAGAAGCGCACCAAGGCCGTCAAGCGCCTCAAGGTCGTCGATGCCTTCCTGAAGAGCGACAACAAGCCGCGCGACACCATCCTCGACGTGATCCCGGTCATCCCGCCCGACCTGCGCCCCATGGTGCAGCTCGACGGCGGCCGCTTCGCCACGAGCGACCTGAACGACCTCTACCGTCGCGTGATCAACCGCAACAACCGCCTGAAGCGTCTGCTCGACCTGGGTGCGCCTGAAATCATCGTGAACAACGAGAAGCGCATGCTCCAGGAAGCGGTGGACTCCCTGTTCGACAACGGCCGTCGCGGCCGTCCCGTCACGGGCCCCGGCAACCGTCCGCTCAAGTCCCTGGCCGACATGCTCAAGGGCAAGCAGGGTCGTTTCCGTCAGAACCTGCTTGGCAAGCGCGTCGACTACTCCGGCCGTTCGGTAATCGTTGTCGGTCCTGAACTCAAGCTGCACCAGTGCGGCCTGCCTTCGCAGATGGCTCTCGAACTGTTCAAGCCCTTCGTCATGAAGCGCCTGGTCGAGCTCGAGTACTCCGCCAACATCAAGGCTGCCAAGCGCGCGATCGACCGCGGCGCCAGCTACGTGTGGGACGTGCTCGAAGAGGTCATCACCGAGCATCCGGTCCTGCTCAACCGCGCACCTACCCTGCACCGCTTGGGTATCCAGGCCTTCGAGCCTGTGCTGACCAACGGCAAGGCCATCAAGCTGCATCCGCTCGTCTGCACCGCCTTCAACGCCGACTTCGACGGCGACCAGATGGCCGTGCACGTGCCCCTGTCGAGTGCTGCCCAGGCCGAAGCTCGCGTGCTCATGCTTTCGTCCAACAACATCAAGTCGCCGGCCCATGGTCGCCCGCTGACCATTCCTACCCAGGACATGATTATCGGCACCTACTACCTGACGACCCTGCGCGACGGCATGCTCGGCGAGGGCCGCGCCTTCGCCAGCTTCGACGACGCCCGTCACGCCTTCGACGCCCACGCCGACCTCGACGCCCAGGCCAAGATCGAAGTGCGCCTGCCGCGCGACATGGAAATCGCCGACGAGTTCGGCAAGCCGGTCGTGCGTCCTGCGGGCAGCCGCATCACCACGTCCGCCGGCCGCATCATCTTCAACTCGGTGCTGCCCGACGACTACCCCTTCCTCAACTTCGTGGTTGACAAGGGCGTCATGGGCAAGCTGGTGGGCGATTGCTCCAACCGCTACACCACCAGCCAGATGGAGCCTATCCTGGACGGCCTGAAGTCCAACGGCTTCCACTACGCCACCAAGTCGGGCCTTACCGTGTCCATTTGGGACGCCACGATCCCCGACAACAAGGACGAGATCATCGACGCCGCCGAAGCCAAGATCGAAGCCATCGACGACGACTACGAGATGGGCCTCATGTCCGACGACGAACGCCACAAGCAGGCGGTCGACATCTGGACCGACGCCACCGAAGAAGTGGGCAACGCCATGGCGGCCGGCTTCAGCGAGCTCAACCCGATCTACCAGATGGCCACGTCGGGCGCTCGTGGTAACGTCAAGCAGATTCGCCAGCTTGCCGGCATGCGCGGCCTGATGGCCGACACCAAGGGCGAGATCATCGACCAGCCCATTAAGTCGAACTTCCGCGAGGGCATGTCGGTGTTGGAATACTTCCTGTCGTCGCACGGCGCCCGTAAGGGTCTGGCCGACACCGCTCTGCGTACCGCCGACTCGGGTTACCTGACCCGTCGTCTGGTCGACGTTGCCCAGGACGTCATCGTCCGCGAACTCGACTGCGGCACCACCGAAGGCGTGCCCTATCCGCTGCACACCGACAAGGGCGAGCTCGACGAGAACCTCATCGGCCGTTGCCTTTCGGAAGACGTGGTCGACGGGGAAGGCAACGTGCTCGCTGCCGCCGGCGACTACATCGACAGCATGAGCGAACTGGGCGCCTGGGATGCCAAGGGCGTCACGGAAGTCACGATCCGTACGATCATGACCTGCCATGCCGAACACGGCGTCTGCCAGAAGTGCTACGGCTGGGATCTGGCCACGAGCCGCCCGGTCAACATCGGCACGGCTGTGGGCATCATCGCCGCCCAGTCGATTGGCGAACCGGGTACCCAGCTGACCATGCGTACCTTCCACTCCGGCGGCGTTGCCGGCGAAGACATCACGCAGGGTCTTCCCCGTGTCGTGGAATTGTTCGAAGCGCGCAAGCCCAAGGGCTTGGCCGTGCTCGCCGAAATCGCCGGTACCCTGCAGGTATCGGGCGACAAGAACACCAAGGTGCTCACCATCCACGACCAGGAAGGCAACTACCGCGAATACACGGTGCCGGCGCGCGCTCAGCTCATGCCGGGCGTCGAAGACGGCAGCGAAGTGAAGGTCGGCCAGCAGATCACCCGCGGCTCCATCGATCCGCACGACTTGCTGCGCCTCACCGACCCCAACACCACCCTGCGCTACATCGTGGGCCAGGTTCAGCAGGTGTACGTCAGCCAGGGCGTTGACATCAACGACAAGCACATCGAGGTCATCGCACGCCAGATGCTGCGCAAGGTCGTGGTGCTCGACTCCGGCGACTCCTCCTACCTGCCGGGCCGTCAGGTCAACCGCTACGAGTTCGAAGACGCCGCCAACCAGCTCGTGCTGGAAGGCAAGCAGCCGCCGACGGGTCGCCCGCTCCTGCTGGGCATCACCAAGGCGTCTCTGGCTACCGACTCTTGGCTGTCCGCGGCTTCCTTCCAGGAAACCACCAAGGTCCTTACCGACGCCGCTATCGAAGGTAAGACCGACCACCTGGTGGGCCTGAAGGAAAACGTCATCATCGGCAAGCCGATCCCTGCCGGCACGGGCCTGCGCCGCTACCGCGACGTCGAGCTCACCTACAAGGGTCGCCCGGTCGATACGTCCGAAGGCAACGACACGCTGCCCGACTACGCTCCCGACGAGCTGCGCAAGACCGAAGAGCTGCTCCCGCAGCCCCAGGACTGGTCGCTCGACGGCGATTCCTACCTCAACATGGGCGGGAGCTACTCGAGCTACTTCAACAGCCTTTCGGCGGGCCGCAACAAGAAGCTTTCCGATGAAGACGCGCGCCTCTACATCTACGACGACCTGGGCGTGTCCCAGCGCTGGGCCAACAAGTTCAGCGAGGCGGGCATCGAAACGGTGGGCGACTTGGTCGGCTACAACGAAGATGACCTGCTGCGCATCGAAGGCATCGGCGCCAAGGCCATCGAAGAGCTGAAGGCCGGCCTGGAAGCCCATGGCCTGTCCGACGTGATCGAGGACGACCTCAACGCTTCGGGTGACGACATGAGCAAGCTGCTCGACATGGTCTTCTCGCCCGACGACACCATCCTGATCGGCGGCGACCAGCCGGCGACCTACAACAACGACGGCGAGGAAATGCTCGGCGAGGCCATGCCTCCGCGTTCCTACCAGCGCGATTTCGACGAGCTCAACGACCTTCTGGGCGGAGGCTCGATCGATCTGGGTCTCCACGTCGACGACCATACCGATGACGCCTCTTCCGACGACGCTGACGGCGACAACGAATAAGCGCCGTTACCGGTAACGACGAAGCGGGGTGCCCCAGGGCGCCCCGCTTTCATAGAGGGAGAGACGCACATGAGCGACAAGACCTACGTGCCCGAAGGGGAAAGCGCGCCGGCCAGCCAGATCGGAGCGACGATCGAAGCGCTGGCGGCCACCATCCACGGGCGCCGCGAGGCAGGTGCCGAAAGCTACACCTGGCGCTTGCTCAACGGCAAAGACGACGATTGCCTGAAGAAGGTTATGGAAGAAGCCGGGGAAGTGGCGCTGGCGGCCAAAGACGCCGGTGCCGCCCAGGGTGCCGCGCGCGACGCGGAAACCGACCACCTGCGCTACGAAGCGGCCGACGTGGTGTACCACCTGCTCGTGGTGCTCGAGCGCTACGGGATCGAGCTTGACGAATTCGCCGCAGAACTCAATATGCGCATGCGCGCCGACGAACGCCCCGCTGGCGCGGTCATGCTTACGCCCGACCATGTGAAAAGAGGAAAGTAATGGGCAAGCTTTTCGGAACCGACGGCGCGCGCGGCGTTGCCAACACCGACCTTACCTGCGAGACAGCCTTCGCTCTGGGCCAGGCGGCGGTGAAATTCCTGGGCACCACGATCGCCGTGGGCAAGGACACGCGCCTTTCGGGCGACATGCTCGAAGCCGCCCTCAACGCCGGCATCATGTCGGCGGGCGGCACGGTGCTCGCCCTCGGCGTGATTCCCACGCCGGCGGTGGCCCTCCTTGCGCGCGAGCTCCACGCCAACGGGGGCATCGTTATTTCGGCGTCCCACAACCCGCCGGAATACAACGGCATCAAGTTCTTCGACGGCGAAGGCTTCAAGCTGCCGGTCGACCTTGAACAGCAGGTGGAAGACTACGCGGTGGCCGGCGGCTTGCCGGTGGCCGACCGCGTTCCCGGCGATGCGGTGGGCACGGTCGTTCCCGTTGAAAACGCCGTGGAAATCTACATCGAGCATGCCGTCGACGCGATCAAGGCCCAGGGCGTGACCTTCGAGGGGCTCACCATTGCCCTCGATACCGCCCACGGCGCCTCGAGCCTCACCACGGCCGAAGCCCTGCGCCGGCTGGGGGCCGACGTCACGGTCATCAACGACGACTTCAACGGCACCGACATCAACGTCGACTGCGGTTCGACCCATTTGGGCAAGGTGCGCAACCTGGTGGCTGAAATTGGCGCCGATCTGGGCATCGCCCATGACGGCGATGCCGACCGCGTCTTGTTCATCGATGCCAACGGCAACGAAATCGATGGCGACATGGTCGAAGCCGCCTGCGCGATCGACCTGAAGAACCGTGGCCTTTTGGCCGGCAACACCGCCGTGTCGACGGTCATGTGCAACCTGGGCTTCGTGCGCGCCATGGAGGCGCACGGCATCGACGTCCTGCAGACCGCGGTAGGCGACCGCCATGTCCTGCAGGCCATGCGCGACAACGGCTACGTGATCGGCGGCGAGCAGAGCGGGCACACCATTCTGCTGCGTCACAATTCCACCGGCGACGGCCTTATGACCGCCTGCCAGTTCATCAGCGTCTGCGTGCGCAACGGGCTGTCCGCCGCCGAAGCGGCCGGCCAGATGACCCGCTTCCCTCAGGAGCTCGTGAACGTCAGGGTGGCCGACAAGGCCGGTCTTTCCGGCAACGAGGCCATCGCTCGTGCCATCGCCGCTGCCGAAGAGGCCTTGGGTAGCGACGGTCGCGTCCTCGTGCGCCCGAGCGGCACCGAGCCCTTGATTCGCGTGATGGTCGAAGCCGCCACCAACGAAGTGGCCGCTCATCATGCCAACGCGATTGCCCAGGTGGTCGAAGACGAGCTGGCCTAAGGGATCACTTGTCATTACTCTGCTCGTCATGCGCCCGTCGGTTTGCCGACGGGCGTTTTTTTGCATATTCGGGGAAGGGCGGTCGCTCAAGTCCCCGCTCGCCCTTCCTTAAACGCCCCTTGGCGCAGGCGTTTCGGCGGCCCCGTGCGCTCCTGCTCGGATATCCCGCTTATTCTTATTTGACGATAAAGGGTGCAACTCGTATAGTTCTCTTCTGTTGAGTATAGGGACTCAACGAAAACCGGATCACTCTACGAAGGGAACCACTATGAAACAGAAGCGCCTTACGCGTCTGGTGGCGGTGTGCGCGTGCTTCGCGCTTGCGGGCGCCCTCGCCCTGACGGGTTGCTCGTCGAACGCCCCGACCAGCTCGTCGTCGACCTCGAGCTCGAGCTCGTCGGCTACCGATGCTCACGAACCCGTAACTCTGCAGATCTTCGCCGCCAACTCGCTTTCGAAGGCCATGGCCGAGGCTCAGGACGCCTATACGGCCGATCACAGTTGGGTCACCTTCGCCGACACCCAGTACAAGTCCTCGGGCGAGCTCAACCAGATGCTCGCTGCCGGCAGCCAGGCCGATATCCTTATTTCCGCTTCCAAGAGCAAGATGGACGACGCCGAAAAGGCCGGCTACACCCAGGCCGATTCCCGTTTCACCATGTTCAAGAACGACCTGGTCATGGTAACGTCTGCCAACAATTCCAGCATAGAGAGCGTCACCCTTGACGACATCGCCACCGGGAAATACACCGTAGCCGTGGGCGACGATTCGGTGCCGGCCGGTAACTATGCCAACCAGGCCCTTTCCACGGTGGGCTGCTTCGTCGACCCCGACGGCAAGACCGGTTCCGAAAGCGCCGGCAAGGCCAACGGCACCGACGCCTACGCGGGCACCCCGCTCGCGGGCAAGGTGGTCACCGACACGTCGGTGGGTAACGTGTGCAAGCATGCCGAGTCGGGCGATGTCGACATCGCCTTCGTCTACACATCCGACGTCTACCGCTTCGGCGGCGTGAAGGTCGTGGGCACCGTCCCCAACGACACCCATAAGGCCATTACCTATCCGGCGGCCCTTACCTCTACCACGCAGAATGCCGAAGAAGCCCAGGCGTTCCTTGACTGGTGCGTGAACGACCCCAACGCCCAGGAGATCTGGCAGAAGTGGGGCTTCGAACTCGCGGGCAACTAGACGCTGGAGCTTCGCCCGCCACTGCGGGCGTGCATGTCGGGGGGATTCCTTAGCGAGTCCCCTTTTTCTTTAGGGATGACCATGAATCTGAAACTACTGGTGGCGCTCCTTGCGCTCGTCCTTGCTTGGCCGGCGCTGCCCGCTTGGGCGGATGCCGCCGCTACCTCGGTAACGGGCGATGCGAATATCCAGGCGACGATATCGTCCGATAACCAGGCGGTGGCGGCCGAGGGTGTTTCCTATGCCCTGAGCGGGTTCAAGCGCGCCCAAGCGGGCAGCAACCGCGACGTCGACGGAAGCTATAAGGGCTACGGCTACTTTTTGGGGACGGGTCGTTACGACGTGTCCCTCATCGCCACGGACGACTTCGCCGTGCTCTACATCGATCCCGATGCGGCCCAACGGTTCGGCATCGACCCAGGAGCCGCTGCGAGTGCAAGCGAGCTTGCGACGCTCGTGCGGGCCATCGACAACGCCAACGCGTCGGGCGGTGCCCAGCTCGATGAGTCGCTGCCCGTCTATGTGACGACCGACGCCACTTTCGCCTGCCAGGGACTCACCTTCCGCTTCAACGTGCAGGGGGATAAGGGCTGCTACGATTTCGTCACCACCGAAGACGGCGCCGACCCCACCGATGGCGCCAACTCCCAAGCCGTGCGTTTCATCCATGGAGCCTTCGCGCAGGTCGTCGATGCGCATGAGGCGAACATTTTGGCCGAGCCTTCGCTGCTCGACCAGCTGACGACCTTCCTTTCGCACATCGACTACTCGCCTTTATGGGTCACGCTGAAGACTACCCTTACCTCGATCGTCTTTATCTTCATCCTGGGCTTGGCGGCTGCCTACTTCACCCTGCGCATCTCGCCGCGCGCCCGCGACATCTTCGACGCGATCTTCACCATCCCCATGGTCCTTCCGCCCACGGTCTGCGGTTTCCTCCTGCTGCTCGCTTTGGGCAACAACACGGCTCTGGGCCGCTGGTTCATCGACATCGGTTTTCCGCTCATCTTCAGCTGGCCGGCCACGGTGATCGCGGCCGTGGTGGTGGCCTTTCCGCTTATGTACCGCAGCGCCCGCGGCGCCTTCGAGGCCCTCGACCCCAACATGCTCGATGCGGCCCGCACGCTGGGCTGGTCGAACGGGCGGATCTTCTTCAAGCTCATGCTGCCCCTGGCCTGGACCAACATCGCTTCGGGCACCGTGCTCGCCTTTGCCCGCGCGCTGGGCGAATTCGGGGCCACCCTCTTTCTGGCGGGCAACTACCTGGGCGTCACCCGCACGATTCCCATCGCGATCTACTTCGAATGGATGAACGGCAACACCGACATCGCGATCTTCTGGACGATCGTCATCCTGATCTTCAGCTTCATCGTGATCCTGTTCATCAACCTGTGGGGCAGGCGCACCACGCGCTACAAGCAAGGAGCGGTTGAAGAATGAGTTTGGACGTATCCATCCGCAAGCATATGGGGGCTTTCGACCTGTCCGTCGACCTTTCGGCGGGGTCGGGCGTCGTGGGCCTTTTGGGCGCGTCGGGCTGCGGCAAGACGCTCACCATGCGCTGCATCGCGGGCATCGAAGAGCCCGATGAAGGGCGCATCGTGGTGAACGGCCGCGTCTTTTTCGATTCCACGGCGGGCGTGAACCTTTCGCCCCAAGAGCGTAAAACGGCCCTGCTCTTTCAGAACTACATGCTCTTCCCCAACTTCACGGTGGAAGAGAACGTGGCCGCGGGCATCCCGCGCGCAACCCCTGCCGAAGAGCGCCGATGCATCGTCGAGCGCGAGCTGTCCCGTTTCGACGTGATCTCCTTCGCCAAGCGCTACCCCCACCAGCTTTCGGGCGGCCAGCAACAGCGTGTGGCTTTGGCCCGTATGCTCGCGGCCAACCCCTGCATTCTCATGCTCGACGAGCCCTTTTCGGCTCTTGACTCCCACCTGAAGATGATGCTCGAGCAGAACCTCTCGAGCCTTTTCGACGCCTTCGAAGGAACCATCGTCTACGTGAGCCACGACATCGACGAGGCCCTGCGCTTCTGCGATTCGATCGCCGTGATGGAGCGCGGGCATATCGTGGAAGTCGACGAGGGACGCGAGATCGTCGATGAGCCCCACAGCAAGGCGGCGCTCAAGCTTTCGGGCTGCAAGAACGTGGTCGATGTGACGCGCACGGGCGACCACGCGGTCTTCAGCCCCCAGTGGGGCGTGACCCTGCACGTGCCGGGTGCGGTGCCTGCCGACGTGGCAGCCCTGGGCGTGCGCGCGAGCTATCTGGAACGGGCGAGCGCGCCGGGCGAGAACGTCTTTCGCATGCGGGTCGACCGCGTGAGCGATTCCCGATTCGAGCGCAGCGCCCAGCTGGCCTTTCTCGATCGCGAGCCCGGCGCCGAACCGGAAGCCAACGACCGGGAAATGCATTTCCTGCACCAGCATCTTTTCTGGCGCGTGACGTACCGTGACGAAGGGGGATTGCCGAAGACGGGCGAGGAGCTCTTGGTGCGTATTCCTTCCGAAAAACTTTATCTTGTGTCAGAATAAGCCTCATCGCGCTAAGGCGCGCTGACGCTAGGAGGCTGCCGCATGAAAGACGCACACGGTCGCACAATCGATTATCTTCGCATCTCGCTCACCGATAGGTGCAACCTGCGGTGCGTCTACTGCATGCCGGCCGACGGCATCGCCCAGGTGGCGCACGACGACGTGCTGCGCTACGACGAAATCGTGCGCCTCGTGAGCGTGGCGGCCCAGATGGGCGTGCGGCGCGTGCGCCTTACCGGCGGCGAGCCCCTGGTGCGCAAGGGCGTGGTCGATTTGGTGCGCGCGGTCGCCCAGGTGCCCGGCATCGAAGACGTGTCGCTCACCACCAACGGCATCGCGCTCGCGCGGATGGCCGAAGGCCTGCATGATGCGGGCCTGCACCGCGTGAACGTGTCGCTCGACACGCTCGATCCTGCCGACTTCCGCGCGATCACGCGTGGGGGAGACGTGAACCAGGTGCTCGCGGGCATCGATGCGGCGCTGGCGGTGGGCTTCAACCCCGTGAAAGTGAACGCGGTGGCCGTGCGCAGCCTTCACCAGGACTACTTCCGCTTCGCCCTCCTTTCGGTGGAAAAGCCCCTGCACGTGCGCTTCATCGAGTACATGCCGGTGGGCGATTCAGCTGGCTGCGGCGGCGCGGGCTGGGGTCCCGAAGACGTGATCCCCTGCGACGAGATCCGCCAGATCATCAACGACCGATGCGCGCAAGAGGGGCTCGAAGGGCTTGTGCCCGTCGACGATTCCCATAAGCCCACGGGCGGTGGGCCGGCGCGCTACTACCAGTTCCCGGGCGCTTTGGGCACGGTGGGTTTCATTTCGCCCCTGTCGCGCCATTTCTGCGGCGACTGCAACCGTTTGCGCATCACGAGCACGGGGGGCTTGCGGCCGTGCTTGTTCAGCGACAGCGAGCTCGACCTGCGCAGCGTGCTGCGCGAAGGCAGCGACGACGAGGTGCGTGCGGTGCTTGCGCGTGCCCTGCATACCAAGCCCGAAGAGCACGAAGAGCTCGACCATGCGCGCGCGACCGAAACGAACATGAACGCGATCGGCGGTTAGGGCGCGGCGCCTGTGGGCGCGGTACGGCGAAACGGCAGCAGTGGGAAGGAAGAGCCATGTCCGACGAGAAACAGCTTACGCATATCGATTCCAAGGGCCAGGTGCGCATGGTCGACGTGGGGGCCAAGCCCGACACCGAACGCGTGGCGGTGGCCGAAGGCTTCATCGCCATGCATCCTGAAACGCTGGACCTCATCGTGGAGGGCAAGGCGGCCAAAGGCGACGTGCTCGCTTGCGCGCGCGTGGCCGGCATCATGGCGGGCAAGCAGACGTCGGCGATCATCCCCATGTGCCATCCGCTGCTCATCACCAAGTCGAAGGTGGAATGTGAGCCCGTGCGCCCGGGCGATCGGGCCGACGGGAAATGCGGCATCCACGTGACCACGACCTTCGGCGTGACGGGCAAGACCGGCATCGAAATGGAAGCCCTGACGGCGGCGAGCGTGGCCTGCCTGACGATCTACGACATGTGCAAGGCAGTCGACCGCGGCATGGAAATCAGCGAGGTGCGCCTGCTGAAGAAGGACGGCGGCAAAACCGGCCTGTGGGAGCGCAAAGAGTGAGTCGAGGGGCTGCATCTGTTTGGCTTATTGGCGGGGTGTTTCAGTTGGCCGAACCTGTTTTTCGAGTTTAGGTTGTAGCACCCTCTTTCAATTGCATAGCAACAACTGAAGCGCCCAAAGGCTTGCGATTCGCCTTTGGGCGCTTCAGCGTATGCGATTGTTATTGAAGCGCAAAGGTCTGGCGTTCAGGATCTATGAACATCTCGTTCAACTTGAACTGCCGTACCTATATCTATGAATAACTCTCCACCATAAATCTTAAGGGATATTCAAGTGTCCTCATTGATGTACACGTGTATTGACGGAAAGAGCGATACTGAATCAGGGTGTGTTTATGCAATAGGACCTGCTCCATTCGTCGTCCAGAACAGCACCCGCTGCTGGAATCCCGCAGGTAAAAGCCAATAATGACTAGAATTATGAAAGGGAAGGAAAACAAAAAGAGCCCCGAAGGGCTCTTTGGCAAGTCAAAAGCTGCCACCTACGTGGCGTCCAAAAGGACATTCAAGGCTAAGCCGTTATTTTGACTCGCAGTGTCGTCCTGACTGGTATCAAGACGGTGCCAGTGTAACACGGTTGGATAGGGGAATTCAATGCAACTGAGGCATGCGGAAAATTACAATATCGGTCTCGACCTCGGCACGGGCTCAGTCGGGTGGGCGGTAACCGATGAAAACGGGGAACTGTACCATTTCAAGAAACAGCCTACTTGGGGGAGCCGCCTTTTTCCCAGTGCCAATACCGCTGCAGAAGCACGTGTCCATCGCGGACAGCGCCGCCGTTATGATAGGCGCAGGCAACGACTCGACCTCCTGCAGGACTTCTTCCTGGAGCCGATGGCTTCCGTGGATCCTGAATTCTTCATTCGGCTTCGTCAGTCACAGCTGTGGCCGCAAGACCGCGACCCGCAGCATGCCGCATACCATTGGCCCCTCTTTAACGATGAAGATTTCAACGAATGTGATTACTACAAAAAGTTCCCGACGATCTACCACCTGCGCGTGTGGCTAATGGAAACCGACGAGCAAGCAGATGTGCGGCTTGTATACCTCGCGCTTCACAACATAGTGAAAACGCGTGGCAATTTTCTGCATCAGGACAACGAACGCTTAAGCGCAAAGAACGCCAACATGAAAGAGTCGGTCGATCGTCTTTGCTCTGCCCTTGCAGAATGGATGGGCGAGGTGGACCCGGAAAGTTCCTGCGAACCAAAACCCGAAAAGCTGCGCGCTGTTCTGGAAGATGTCTCGCTTTCGCGAGGCGAAATGCGTGATAAGGGATTACCGTTCCTCGGGCTAGAGACCGACGCAGCCCATAAGCGTATTGCGAAGCAGGTTATCGGCGCCGTCCTCGGCTACAAAGCCGATCTGAAAAAGGTATTCTTTCTTGAGACCGACGACCCGACATTCGATCTTTCTAATGACGCCGCCGTCGAAGAATTCCGCAGCTCGGTTCCCGACGAGGGTGCCGAATTGTTCGATTCTCTCCTGGCTGCGCACTCTTCTTTTATCCTTCAGGGCATTCTCAAAGGAGGGGATGGGCGCACGATTTCCTACTGCAAGGTCAACGAATACGAGCAGTACGGCAAAGACTTGCGCGAACTCAAAGACTTAGTGCGGCAGTATGCCCCTACTCGGTATGATGAGTTTTTCCGTGGGCCCCACTATGAAGGTGCCTGCTCAAAAGACTACGATCCTTCGAAGGCTAAAGGCTACACGCTCTACAATCTGGGTACCACCAAGCTTTCCTATGACGATTTCGCTTCGCAGGTTAAGAAACTTTTCAAGGGTACAGGCGCCGAATCGGATGAACGGTATATCAAGATGATGGGTCGTTTCGACGAGCAGACGTTTCTCCGTCGCCTGAAGACAAGCGATAACGGCAGCATCCCCTTCCAGCTCCATCTGGAAGAAATGAAGGCGATTATTGCGAACCAGGGTAGGTATTATCCCTTCCTCAAGAAACACGAGAAGGAAATCGAGTCTCTCGTCACGTTCAGAATCCCTTATTACGTGGGACCTCTCACGCAGAAGAACGCTGCGGTTGCGCATGGGGAGCCCCGCTTTGCTTGGTCGGTGCGCAACCCTGGCAAAGAGAACACTCCAATTCGCCCGTGGAACTGGGAAGAGGTAATCGACAAGCACGCGAGTGCAGCCGCGTTTATTCAGCGCATGACGGGAACCTGCACCTATCTTCAGGGCGAGCCAGTCTTGCCCCGCGCGTCGCTTCTGTATGAAAAATTCTGCGTGCTAAATGAGCTCAATGGGGCGCGTTGGTCTCAGGACGGAGACGATTGGCATCGCTTCTCGTACGATTTGCGTGCGCGCATCTTCGATGAGCTATTTACGCGCGGCACGGTTACGTACAAGAAGATTGAACACTGGCTACGAAGTGAGAATATCGCCTTGAACGCTCACGTAAAGGGCGGCCAAGGGGAAACCGGGTTCGAGTCTAAACTTGGATCATATCTCTTCTTCAAAAAGGTGCTTGGGATCGATGATTTTGATGCCCAGACTATTGAAATGATCGAGAATCTCGTGCTGTGGAACACGCTGTTCGAAGATCGCGACATTTTGAAAGAAGGGATCCAACGGCATTACGGGGACGTGCTTTCGCCCAGCCAAATCAGGCAGATTTGCAAGAAGCGCTTTACGGGATGGGGCCGGCTCTCGAAAAAGTTCTTAACGGGTATCACGGTGCCGACCGATAATGGCGCTAAGTCAATCATGGACGTTCTTGAAGAGGGAGACCCCAACAACAACCACCCGGGTGCGGCGATGGTGCTCATGGAGGCGCTCCACGACGATAACCTGGGATTTGAAAAAGCCATCGCCGAAGCTAATAAGGCATGGATGGAATCCCATGGGAAGCTCGGCATCGACGAAATCCCCGGATCGCCTGCGTTGCGCAGGAGCGTTAATCAGGCGCTCAAAATCGTAGATGAAATCGTTTCGATTGCAGGATGCGCGCCTGCGAACATCTATATCGAAACGACGAGAGATGATGATGTCGATAAACGCGGCAAGCGCACCAAGAAGCGTTACGATGCGATTAAAGAGGCCTTGAAGAAGCTCGGCGCTGAAGCGGATGCAGATCTGAAGAAGGACCTTGCGAGCAGGTCGTATGCAGAACTCGACACCGAACGGCTCGCGCTGTACTTCATGCAGAACGGAAAGTCGCTCTATTCGGGTGCTCCGCTCGATATCAGGAAGCTTTCGTCCTATCAGGTAGACCATATTATCCCGCAGTCCTATACGAAAGATGACAGCTTCGAAAACAAGGCGCTCGTTCTCGCGGAAGAGAATCAACGTAAAACGGACTCGCTTCTGCTCAGCGATGCGATTCGCAGGAAAATGGCGCCGACGTGGCGGGCTCTTCACGATGCCGGGTTGATGGGGGAGAAGAAGTTCAACAACCTTATGCGTAGCCACATCTCGAACATGCAGATGAAGGGCTTCATTAATCGGCAGATTGTTGAAACAAGCCAAGTGGTCAAGTTCGTGCGCACGATGCTGCAGGAGCGCTATCCGGAAACCAACGTTCGGTCTATCAAGGCGAGCTTGTCTCACCAATTGCGTGTACGCCGCGGTTTGGTCAAATCACGTATCGCGAACGACTTCCACCATGCGCATGATGCCTATCTCGCTGAAGAGATGGGCCGCTTCATAGAGCTGAGGCATAGCATCGTGTTCGATAACCCGGTGGCACTTCAACATGTGATCAGAAAATACATTCAGGAGCAGGCCGAACGCTATGCGAAGACCAAGCGTCTTCCCGAGGACGCTTCATTTATCGTGCAGAGTTTCCTTACCTCAGGCTTCAGTAAGGAGACCGGTGAAATTTTCCGCGATACGTGGGATGCAGATGCGGAAGTCGCACGTATCAAAAAGTTTATGAACTATCGGCAGTGCTTCATTTCGCGGATGCCTATCGAGGAGACGGGAACGTTCTGGGACGCGACGATCTACTCGCCGAAGGGCGGGAGAACTAAGCCGACCATTCCGTTAAAGGGTGGTCTCGATCCTGCACGATATGGTGGCTATTCGAGTCTTAAGAACGCATATTTCTTCGTGTATAGAGCAGAAGGTTCCAAGGGCAGGGTGCTGCGCTATGCGGGCGTTCCCGTTTCTGTCGCTTCTCGCATTAAACGTGGCGATCTCGTGCTGTCTGAGTATGCCGAACAACTTGCGCGTAATGAAGGGCTTGCGTTCGAAGCCATTGTACGAAGGAAGATTCTTCAGGATCAGCTGATAGAGATTGACGGGGAGCGCTTCTATATCCGCGGTAATAAAGAAGTGCGCAACGCTATCGAGCCGTGCTTTAGCCTTGCGGAGGCTGAGGCTATTGAGGCTGACGATCCTACGGGATATGAAGCCGTACTGGATGAAGCGTTTGGCACGTTGCTGCGTTTTCTTCATAGATACGCGACCAGGCAGGAAGGTCTATTGCGGATCGAGGAACGTGCACGAGCGTTTTATTCCTTGAATGAGGAAGGCAAACAGCAGATAATTTGCGAGATTTTGAATTTGGTGAATGCGCAAAAAAATGTCGCTAATCTGAAGCTGATAAATGGCCCTTCGTTCGCGGGTAAAATTCAGCTGACTCTTAGCAAAGAACTAAGTTCAAATAGCACAACTGCTCTCATCGACCAGTCAGTAACAGGCATGTTCGAAAGGCGGCAAGAAATTGGCCTTTAGGACAGTCTTAATTGAAAACCCGTGCCGTTGCTCGTATCAATCGGGGTACCTCTGTGTCCGACAGCAGGACAATACGACGAAGATTCATCTGTCGGAGATCTCGTCTCTCGTTCTTGGAACCGAACAGGTAATGATGAGCGCCTACTTGTTGGCGGAACTTGCGAAGAACAAGATTCCTCTCGTGGTGTCCGACGAGAAGCATAACCCCATAGGACAGTACTTACCGCTTTACGGTGCCCACAATGTGAGTGCGCGCGTTAACGAGCAGCTTGAATGGGGGCTGCCGATCAAAAAGCGCGTGTGGCAACGTGTGGTGAAGGATAAGATATTTCAGCAAGCACGTGTCCTGGAGGATAACGACTTTCTGAAGGAAGCGAAAACGTTGCATGGAGCGGTACTTGAGGTGCGTTCCGGGGATGCAACGAATCGAGAAGCGCAAGCAGCTCGTATTTATTTCAGCGCCCTCTTCGGTGCTGATTTCAGCCGTAGCGCTGACTGCGCGATTAATGCGGGTCTGGATTATGGGTACGCCATCTTGCTTTCGATGGTAAGCCGGGAAATTGCAGCTCGCGGTTATCTTACTCAGATGGGTGTCAACCACAGGAACGAATATAACCAGCTGAACCTCGCGTGTGATTTTATGGAACCCTTTCGCCCCGTCGTCGACCGCTTGGTGTGCACCTACATTAACGGCTCATTCGGGAAAGACGAGAAGCGCGTGCTTGTAGATGTGGGTAATTCGCAGCTTGCGTATAGGGGCGGGTTCTACAAGCTTCATTCCGTTGTGAGCCTCTATGTGCAAGATTGCCTGAACGCACTTAATAAAAAGATATGCGTCGATGAAATCGAAGGCTTTGATGTTCCGTGAGTTCTATTGAGTGGGGAAGATACATGCGACTCGTATGCTTTTTCGACCTTCCGGTTGAAACAGCGAAGCAACGCAAGGACTACCGGCGGTTTCGAAAGAACCTGATCAAAGAGGGTTTTCTCATGATGCAAGAATCGGTGTATGTCAAGCTCGTGGTCACCGATGCAGCGGCTGATGCCGCAATAGCGCGCATGGAGAAATATCGTCCGCCGCATGGGCTGGTTCAAGTGCTGAAGGTGACGGAGCGTCAATTCGAAACGATGACGTATGTTACGGGAAAGCGCGGTGATTTCGACGAGGTGGACTCTCCGGAGGAGCTCTTGGTCCTATGAGGGTTAACATCGAAGGCGTAGAACATGCCCTTGCCCTTTCCCCCGATAGACCGTTTGTGCTGGAGATAGAAAACCCCACGCTGTTTTCGAGGGTGGCAGAATCTCTGTGTTCAGGTCTTGGAGAAGAGGCGAAGGAGCCTTATACGATTTGGGACGATGCTGGGAAGGAGATTCGTGCTGCCAACGCATTCCTTTCGGTGCCCTCGCCTCTGATGATTCCCTGGGACGATCGCTGCTTGGCGGGCGCTCTCTTTTCGAGATTCGAGAATATCGCTTTCGAGGAAGATGGCTGTAGACAGGACTTCGAAAGAGGCTTTGCCGAGCTGAAAAACCTCGTTACCCTTGTTGCCTTCAAGATGAACGGCGACTATAGCTTTGCCTTAGAATGGGACGTGCCCAAGCTATTGAAAACGTTTCGCTTCGGTGTTGACGTTGACGATGCTGGGCCGCTCATTGACAAGTTGATATTACTTATCTCTCTTGCCTCGGATGTGCGGCTCGATCGACCGCTACTCTTCGTGAATTTGACGGCATATTTAACGGAATCGGAGCTGGAATCGTTGTACGATCAGGCATTTTTTTCCAGAATTTGCCTTCTTCTTGTTGAGCGCGGCCATCGTGAGCATATTCTTGGAAGAGAGAAAAAACTGCTTATTGACCAGGACTTTGTTGAAGAGTCTTGGTGAAAAAACAGTCAGTTCGACCGTTCCTTTGCAGGAGGAATTAAGCTCATCGGTTTTGGAGCAGTGTCGTTCTGACTGGTAAGCAAACTAAATACGAGATAGTAGACCACATAGACGGTTTTGGAGCAGTGTCGTTCTGACTGGTAAGCAAACTTGCATCATGATATCACACGAAGACAGCTGTTTTGGAGCAGTGTCGTTCTGACTGGTAAGCAAACCATGATCTCGACTTCTGACGCGATGACTTCGTTTTGGAGCAGTGTCGTTCTGACTGGTAAGCAAACTCGAAAACGCTAAAGCACGATGAATGTGAAGTTTTGGAGCAGTGTCGTTCTGACTGGTAAGCAAACAATAAGAAGGCAACCGAGAGAAAGGAAACGTTTTGGAGCAGTGTCGTTCTGACTGGTAAGCAAACCCCTTGGCAATTGCAGCCGTGACCTTGCGCGTTTTGGAGCAGTGTCGTTCTGACTGGTAAGCAAACCGCGAATCAACCACACGCACAAGGTCGATGTTTTGGAGCAGTGTCGTTCTGACTGGTAAGCAAACTCGAAAAAGACACGATTCCCGCTTGCATCAGTTTTGGAGCAGTGTCGTTCTGACTGGTAAGCAAACGATGCTCGAACTCAACCGCATGGCGTTTGAGTTTTGGAGCAGTGTCGTTCTGACTGGTAAGCAAACAACGTCGAGCTGGTTGTAACGGGTGCTCGGTTTTGGAGCAGTGTCGTTCTGACTGGTAAGCAAACAACGTCGAGCTGGTTGTAACGGGTGCTCGGTTTTGGAGCAGTGTCGTTCTGACTGGTAAGCAAACTCGGCGGCTGAGCTCAAGGCTTTCAGGCGGGTTTTGGAGCAGTGTCGTTCTGACTGGTAAGCAAACCTGTGAATCTTCTTCCCCAGCGTGCGCTCGTTTTGGAGCAGTGTCGTTCTGACTGGTAAGCAAACGCCATGGCCCGCGATTGGAGCAAGGGCTGCGTTTTGGAGCAGTGTCGTTCTGACTGGTAAGCAAACCTGTGAATCTTCTTCCCCAGCGTGCGCTCGTTTTGGAGCAGTGTCGTTCTGACTGGTAAGCAAACTTATCCCCGTTGTTGTGTTCGGGGTCATCGTTTTGGAGCAGTGTCGTTCTGACTGGTAAGCAAACTTCCGCCCGTCCGTGCTGGGCGTCGTGTAGTTTTGGAGCAGTGTCGTTCTGACTGGTAAGCAAACAGCAATGGCAACCATCGTGGAAGGGGCATGTTTTGGAGCAGTGTCGTTCTGACTGGTAAGCAAACTAATGCAGCGCGTCTGCACGAGCGCGTGGCGTTTTGGAGCAGTGTCGTTCTGACTGGTAAGCAAACCACCACAAGCTCGCACGGCCTTCTGAGCATGTTTTGGAGCAGTGTCGTTCTGACTGGTAAGCAAACTTTCGACAGCCGTACGCACTGCGAAAACCGTTTTGGAGCAGTGTCGTTCTGACTGGTAAGCAAACGCAATGGCCCGCGATTGGCGCAAGGGATGCGTTTTGGAGCAGTGTCGTTCTGACTGGTAAGCAAACTACCTTGTTCTTGTCGTATTCGGAGATGTTGTTTTGGAGCAGTGTCGTTCTGACTGGTAAGCAAACGGCAAGCTGGGGGCATAAGTGTCAACGGTGGTTTTGGAGCAGTGTCGTTCTGACTGGTAAGCAAACCGTCATTCATCGGACAGTCATGCGTGCCCGGTTTTGGAGCAGTGTCGTTCTGACTGGTAAGCAAACACCTGGAACGGGAAAGGCGGATGCGCGAAGGTTTTGGAGCAGTGTCGTTCTGACTGGTAAGCAAACAGACGAAAGCCATAAATATAGGTTTGTGTTGTTTTGGAGCAGTGTCGTTCTGACTGGTAAGCAAACCAAGCTAGAACCGGCGCCGAACAACAACTTGTTTTGGAGCAGTGTCGTTCTGACTGGTAATCAAACGTGTCGCACCCCTCGCGGGTGCGTGGATTGTTTTGGAGCAGTGTCGTTCTGACTGGTAGTTAAACAACGGGTGACAGACCATCGTGGGATACGCAGTGTAATAGTGGTCCACAGCGACGGATCTATACAGAAGATATCAATACGGCGGAAGCCCCTATGCAGAGCCATCCGCCGTCAAAAACTTTATATTACAAATAGCGCTCCCCGCGCGCGCGGGGGCGATTCCTGCTCGACCTCTCCGAGGCGCTTATTCGCCTCGGAGAGGTCGAGGCCTCCCTTCGGCGCTTCCTGCGCGGCTGCCTGCTGGCTTGCTTCCTCTGCCATGCCTGCTTCATCCCTCGTGTGTGGTTCGCGCTTTACTGCGCGGCTGACGTTGCGCCTCTCCGCTCGGCGCTCGCGATGCGGCCCTCTCCACTCGGGCCAGGCGATGATGAGATGGTCGCGCAGGTGTCGCTTTCGGCACGAGGGCATGAAAAAAGCCCCGCCGAAGCGGGGCCTGCATTAATACGGTCCGTTACACGTTGTTTGGCCAATCGTCTGGGAACTCGCCGCGCTTAGGCCAGTGGCCCATCGCCAACGACTTCTGTTCCTCGATAGCTATGATTTCCTTTATCTCTTCTTCCGTATACCCTTCGTATTTCCACGAAACGGGAGCGTCGGGGATGGAAAGTCGCTCTGGATGCTTTACTCCTACCTTAATTTTTTCCATTTGACACCGTGCCTTTTCTTGAACTCGTCGAGCACTTCGATCGCAGCTTCCGTTTGGGACTTGCCCGCGCTTACCAGCTCAGTGCACTTCATATCGAAGAGCGTTGAAGTGAACGCTATATCCCCATGCTTGTAATAGTACACACCGCCATCATGGAGAACAACAATGGCGCCTGTGTACCTTCTCGACGCCGATACGGCGAGATCGGAACCGATAGGCGGTATGTTGCTCGGATGGTTGTGCACTGAGAACAACGTCCCCTCTGGATTGCTCGAAACGGCGTCTAGAATGTCGCTTGTCGGCGTCACCGCGAGAAATCCTTTGCTGTCAGTGACCGACACCTTCACTTCACCGTCGACGATCGAAACGAGGCAAAGGTCCTCGCCATGCGTCCCGCTCCTATGAGTGAGCATCATCCTGGCAGCTTGCAAGACTGCTTTGTCTGCTGCGTCATTGCCGGTCAGGCCTTTGAATGAGGAGGCGTACTCTTTTGAAGCTATGAGCTTCAGGTCCACTTCAGCCCCTTCCAAGGCGTTCTTCTTCTTCGGTATTCCCCTTTCGCCCTTCCACTTCTCGCCCGTGAGCGCCCTTGGCTGCTTGGCCACTCCGTAGGCACTCTCGCGGTCGGGCATGCGCTGCAGGCGGTTGGCGCTGCAGAAGTCGCGCAGGCGCTTCTGCTGGCGCCCCAGCACAAGTCGCTTTTGCACGGAGGTCGGCGACTCGTGGCCGACGCCCGCCTGTTCCATCGCGGCTACCTGGCGCTTGGTCTTGCGGCCGCCCTCTCCATCGACCGCTGCCGCTGCGTGGCCTCGTAGTACTCATTGGGCCCCATGACGAAGCGCTGGTGCTCGGCATCGAAACTGCGGTCGGGAAGCTTGGTGAGTGCTCCCCGCACACGCGGGGCTGATACCAGACCGCTTGCATCGAGCGGGCTGGCATTTCAGGCGTTGGCTATGGTAAGAGGTTGCATGTACGACTTAATGGTTCAGGTAGCGTTCGCGTTACCGTGCTCATTCGCTATCTGTTTGAGTGCATCGGCAGCAATGGGGAAGTGATGTTCTATGCAGACGTTGGCAATCATGTGGAACGACAAGTGCGTGGGCAAGGTGAGCGACGGGATGAAGAAGCAGCTGCCGACTTCCGAAGCTCAATTTCAAATATGGAGTGGGTACGTGCTCGATGAGCCGATAAAGGCATTCGGTGCGCTCGACCTCACTATGAAGTGTCGCGAGGCTTTCAAGCGGCACGGTTTGAAGCGCCCGAGGATAGTCGACGACGAGGGCTATGAAGTCGTGATGCCCGCGTTCGAGGAATAGGAGCAGTCATGCGCTCCCCGCACACGCGGGGAGGGTTCACTTCAGTTCCAAGGGGCCCTTGATGAATCCTATCTGCTATCTTGCGGGCGGAAAGGCCTTTTCGCTCTCAACCGCGTGTCTCCTTTGTGCTGGTATGCCATGTGCTGAGGGCATTCAATAATCCTTTCAGGAGACGGTAGGCAGGCCGATTGAATGCTTCGCCGAATGGAATGTCCCACAAGAATGGTTGGCGTTCGACCTAACGCAAACGATGTTGTCTCCAAGCTGCTTTCCGCTGGCGGTTCCGTTATTAGCTGACAGCTAATGTGCGCTGCTCATGGTCGAGCGATACTCGTACTGCCTGGTCGTTTGTAGGACAAGGTGCGCTATAGCACGAACGAGAGGAGCATGCACAATGCAGTGCCCAAGTTGCGGATCCAACAACGTGACCATCCAGATGGTAGAAAAGGGGCAGATGACTAACAAAAAGGGGGTTGGCTTCGGCGGACATATGAACAACGCAGCGCGCGCGACAACTGCGGTTATGACGTTGGGGGTGTCGAACCTCTTCTGGAAGAAATCGAAGGGCACTAATAAAACGAAGACCGTTCAGGAAAAGGTAGCCATCTGCCAGGACTGCGGCAACTCGTGGGTGGTAAAGGGGAACAAGCTTGGAAGTGCACCCTCCTCGATTTTCAAATAGCCGCCTTTTCGTTCCAGCGCGCTGCTCTGCTTTGTTGCCCTACAATCGGGACGACGTTCGAGGAGAGGCGGGGTCATGCAGACGTTGGCAATCATGTGGAACGACAAGTGCGTGGGCAAGGTGCACGATGAGATGATCCCGCAGTTGTTCACGGCCGATGCGAAGTTTCAGAAATGGGAGGGATACGTGCTGGACGAGCATGTGAAGGCGCTCAGCGTGATAGAGCTCGACTTGGCGGTGAAGCAGATTTTCGCAAAGCACGGGCTCAAGCGCCCGCGCATTGTCGACGACGAGGGCTATGAGGTTGTCATGCCCGCCTTCGAGGAATAGGAGCAGTCATGCGCTCCCCGCACACGCGGGGGTGGTCTGCGGTGCGAGGGATCCCATGAAAATCGCGTACGCCGGTGGCGTTCGGCGCCATTTGACGATACGGGGGAGAGGGGTGTGCATCTGCACGCTTGCTCCGCCTGTGCTACACTAGCAAATTGCATTTTGCCGCACGACTGCGTGCGTATCCACCGGCTATTCAACAATTAAGGAAGTGCTATGTCAGGGCATTCAAAGTGGGCTACCACCAAGCACCGCAAGGCAGCTCAGGACGCTAAGCGTTCGGCGCTGTTCGGTAAGCTTTCCCGCAACATCACCGTTGCCGCGAAGGAGGGGGGCGACCCCAACCCGGACAACAACGCTTCTCTTGCTGCCGCCATCGAAAAGGCCAAGGGCTATTCGCTGCCCAAGGACAAGATCAAGACGGCTATCGACAAAGCGTTCGGTTCCGGCAAGGACGCCGCGAACTACGAAACGGTCGTCTACGAAGGCTACGGCCCGGCCGGCGTCGCCATCTACTGCGAGGCCCTGACCGACAACCGCAACCGCACCGCGGCCGACGTGCGCAGCGCCTTCGCCCATGCGGGCGGCAACCTGGGCACGAGCGGTTCGGTGGCCTTCCAGTTCGAGCGCAAGGGCCAGATCCGCGTTCCCAAGATCATCGAATCCGATTCGAAGAAGGTTCCCGATAAGGAAAACGCCGTCGACGAAGACGAGTTCATGATGCAGGTTATGGAAGCGGGCGGCTCCGACTACGAAGACGCCGACGACAGCTGGATCGTCTACACCGACCCCTCCGACCTCATGGCCGTGAAGAAGGGTCTCGAGGACCAGGGTATCGAAACGGCCGGCGCCGAATTCGTCATGCTGCCCACCACCCCGACCCAGGTTTCCGTGTCCGATGCCAAGAAGGTTATGCGCCTGGTCGACAAGCTCGAAGAGCTCGAAGACCTTCAGGGCGTCTACCACACCATGGACATCACCGACGAAATCGCGGCGGCTCTCGAAGAGGAGTAAACCCCGTTTCAAGCGGTTCTTCGAACGCCCTTCCGCCACACGCGGAAGGGCGTTTTTGATATTCCGAAAGGGCTTTCTCCGATCCTTGAAACGGGTGTTATAGTAGGTCCCACCAAAGCAGTATCCAGCCTACCGAAACGTACCACCCAACTGCAAAGGACCGACGTTCGTGCCCAACGACCACACACAGCGAAGCGCTCGCATTCTCGACTTTGAACAGGCGAAACACGAGGCCAGCAGGTCTCGTGCCCGCCATGCCGGAGCGTCCGCGCGCGCGGTGCGCCGCGGTGCTCACGCCGAGTCGCGCCCCGAACGCGGGGCCTCCTCTCCCTTGGACAACATGTCGGAAGACGCGCGCGAGGCCGCCCGCGAGCGCCTGCGCGCCCGCGAGGCTCGAGCGGCCGCCGTGGGACGTGACGCCTTCGCCCGCCGCGACGAGCACGACGATGCCGAAGACGGCCGCGCAGCCGGAGCGGAAGACGAGCGCAGCCGTCGTCGCCGCGAGGCCGCCAAGCGCCGCGCCGACCGCCTCTACGACCGCACGGTGCGCGACGACGCCCCGGCGCCGGAAGGTCCGCGCGCCGCGCTTTACCGCGGCAAGATGGGGGCGTCCCATAAACGGTCGGCTCGCCTGCAGAACGAGGCGGCCGGCAGTGCGTCGGGGGTGCGCGCCAAGTTCGACGCCCACAAGGCGCGCACGGGCCATTCGGCCTTCTTCGTGCCCGTGGTCGTTGCGGCTTGCACGGTGATGTGCGCGGCCTTCCTTTACGCGCCGGCCCAGTCCTACTACTTGGCCCTGCGCGAGCAGGCCAAGACCCAAGCGGCCTACGACATCGCTTCCCAGCGCAACACCGACCTGCAGAACCAGGTGAACTACCTTTCCACCGACGAAGGCAAGGAAGACGCGGTGCGCGACCAGTACGGCTGGGTGCGCGGCGACGAGAGCGCGGTCAACGTTGCGGGTCTCGACGATTCGAGCGACGCTTCGTCGACTGTGTCGAGTTCATCCATCGATGCGTCGGCGCCCGCTACTTGGTATTCCGGCATACTCGATCCTCTGTTCGGCTTCGAAGGGTAGGTAACCATGCGCATCGCGGCAATCGACATCGGAACGGTCACGGCTCGTTTGCTGGTGGCCGACGTCACCGAACACGGCCTCGACGAGCTCGCCAAGCGGGCTGAAATCGTGAACCTGGGGGAGGGCGTCGATGCGACGGGCGTTCTTTCCGAAGCGGCGATGGAGCGCACGTGCGCCGCGGTCGCTTCCTATATGGACGTGGTGCGCGGCTTCGAAGAGCCCGGCGCGCCCGTCACCGTGGTCGCCCTGGCTACCTCGGCAAGCCGCGACGCCAAGAACGCTCAGGTCTTCCAGGATAAGCTTGCCCGTTTGGGCGTGACCCTTACGGTGATTCCCGGCGAGCGCGAAGCGGCCCTGTCGTTTTTGGGCGCTTCGGCCGATTTCCCGGGCGAGCGCCTGCTCGTGACCGACGTGGGCGGCGGCTCGACCGAGCTCATCTGCGGCATAGGCGGCCAGGAACCCCTGTTCAAGCACTCCTTCAACATCGGGTGCCGCCGCGTGACTGAACGCAACCTGGCGGGCGACCCGCCCACGGCCCAAGAGATCGCGGCCGCGCGCGCTTGGTGCCACCCGCAGTTCGCGGCCTTCTTCGACGAGGTGCGCTCCCAGGGTTTCGAAATCGACCGCATGGTGTCGGTGGCGGGCACGGCCACCACAGTCGTGTCGATTCGCGACCGGATGGAAGTCTACGATTCGTCGCGCGTGCAGGGCGCCCAGGTGACGGCCGCCGATCTTGCCCGCGTCACCACGCAGGTGGCGAGCGTGCCCCTGGCCGAACGCGTGCGCATCACGGGCCTGCAGGCGGGCCGGGCGCCGGTAATCGTGGCCGGCATGCTCATCTTGCAGGACCTGGTCGACCTGGCCGGCACCGGGTCGTTCACGGCGAGCGAAAACGACATCCTGCAGGGCATCATCATGTCGACCGCCCAGCGCATGGACGGCCGCGCCTAACCCGCTCGGCTCAGCATTGGGCCCTGCAACCGTGCCGTTCGCGCATTTGCTTCCGTCGTGGGCGCTTTCTATGCACTATGTTGTGGGCTTGCGCCTTTTGCTATGATGGGAAATTGCATCAAAAGGATGCGGGAGCGTGGCGGAACTGGCAGACGCAGCGGACTTAAAATCCGCCATCTTCGGATATGTGGGTTCGAGTCCCACCGCTCCTACCACCGTAACAACCGATGCAGAGCTGCGGGCAGCTTGCGCGATACGCCCGGGAAAGAGTGCGGCACACGTGTCTGAGACCACTGTTCAAAACATCCGCGAAATCATCCGTTCGGTGAATGCCCAACCGGGCAACTTCCAGGACTACCTGAACAGCTACGCCAAGCAGGTAGGCGACCTCATCAACACCTATATTCCGCGGGGCACGCATCCCGATATGGACCGCTACCTCTACGACCCCCTGTTCACGTACAGCCAGAACGGGGGCAAGCGCCATCGCCCGCTCATCTGCTTTGCGGCCTGCCAGGCCGTGGGCGGCGACATCGTGAAGGCCACGAGCGCCGCAGCGGCCATCGAGCACTTCCACACCGCCGCTCTCATCCACGATGATATCGCCGACGAAGCGGAACTGCGCCGTGGCGAGCCCTGCCTGCATCTCACCGAAGGCGAGGGCATCGCGATCAACGCCGGCGACCTGGGGCTTTCCCTGGTTAACGGCACGGTGATGGAAGACGAAAGCCTCGACGACGCGACCAAGGTGCGCGTGGTGCGCGAGCTCATCAAGATGACCCAGCGCACGATCGAAGGTCAGGCCCTCGATTTGGGCTGGGCGCGCGACGGCCGTTACGACATCACGACCGAAGACTACCTGGTCATGGCCACCCACAAAACGGCCCATTACTCGGGGGCCGTGCCCCTGGCCGTGGGCGCCATCATCGGCGGCGGCACCGAAACCGAAATCGAGGGTCTGCGCAACTACGGCCTCGACACCGGGCTCGCTTTCCAGATTCAAGACGACCTGCTCAACCTGATCGGCGCCGAAGAATCCACCAAGAAGGACTTCCGCAGCGACATCACCGAAGGCAAGCGCACCCTCGTCGTGGTGCACGCCCTGCAGCATTCCGCCCAGCGCGACCGGCTCGTCGAAATCCTGTCCTCCCACGAAAAGGACCCGGCGGTCCTCGCCGAAGCGGTCGACATCATGCAGGAATCGGGCAGTATCGACTACGCGCGCGAGTATGCCGAAAACCTCACGAGCGTAGCCAAGATTCGCCTGGTCGACGTGATCGAGCCTTCGCAGGCGCGCGACTTGCTCCTGTCCATGGCCGATTGGTTTGTGAATCGTCTGCGCTAACAGCGCGCGACGCGTGCACGCTGTGCGAATATCTTTGAAAAAGCCGCAGGCCCGCGCCTGCGGGACACCTCCGGAATAGAATGGCGCACATGGAAGCAATTCAGTTACACGACACCGGCGCTGGCGTATCCGATGTTCAGCAGAAGCTGATCGATTTGGGATTCCTGGGGCCGAAGCAAGCAACGGGCACCTTCGACGAAGCCACCGCCGAAGCGGTGGCGGCCTTCTGTCGCGAAGAGGGCCTGCCGGAACTGCGCGAGGTTAACGACAAGATCTGGGCGGCCCTGCTCGACGCCACGTTCACCCTGGGCGATCGCACCCTCTACCTGCACATGCCCTATTTCCACGGCAACGATGTCAAGCAGCTGCAGTCGGCGCTCAACGCCTTGGGCTTCGCCTGCGGCGAAGACGGCATCTTCGGGGCCTACACCGAATCGGCCTTGCGCAAATTCCAGCTCAATATGGGCCTGCCTTCCGACGGCATCGCCGGTGCCTTCACCTACCGCGCGATCAACAACCTCCACCATTCCTGGGAGGGCAAACCGGGCCCGCAGGCCACCAAGCACGTGGGCTTCGCCCGTGCGGCCGACGTGCTGGAAACCAACGCGGTGTGCCTGTTCGGCACTGACGACTTCACCCGTTCGGTGGCCGACCGCATGTCCAACCTGTCACTGGCCACCAACCCCTCGTCGAAGATCGTTTCCGCCGACAACCTGCTCGTGCTGCCGGGCGACGACATGACGCTCGTGCACATCGTCACGAGCAAGCAGGACGCTTCTGGGAGCGTGCCCTTCGTGGAATTCGAAAACGAATCGACGCTGGGTCTGCGCCTGCAATCGGCCTTGGGCGTGGCGCGCGAGCAGCACCCGCATCGCGTGTCGGTCTGCCTGCCGGGTAGCCAGTGGGAAGACGCCGGGCCCGACCGTTCGGCCCAACATTACGCAATCACTCTGCTCGACGCCCTGTGCGCGGCGCTTGCCGCCGACTGCCAGTAGTCGAGCGCATTCTCTAGGGGGACATATGGGACTTCAGGCAATCATTCTCGCCGCCGGCGAGGGCACGCGCATGAAATCGGCCAAGCCGAAGGTGCTGCACGAGGTACTCGGCAAGCCGATAGTGCGCTGGGTCGTCGACGCCGCGCACGAAGCCGGCGTGGAAGACGTGGTCTGCGTGCTCGGCCATGGCCGCGAAGCGGTCGAACCGATTGTGGCGGGCGACGCGCGCGTGGCCGTGCAGGTCGAACAGCGCGGCACCGCCGATGCGGTGGCCGCCGCCGTGCCCGCGCTTGCAGGCGCCACGGGGTCGCTGCTCGTGCTTTCGGGCGATTGTCCCCTTATCACCCCGCAGACGATCGCCGCGCTCGCCCAGGCGCGCGACGAAGCCGACGCCGGCGTGGTGGTCCTTACCATGAAGGTCGACGACCCCACCGGCTACGGCCGCATCGTGCGCGATGCCCAGGGCCAGGTGGAGCGTATCGTCGAGCAGAAGGACTGCACGCCCGAACAGGCGCAGATCTGCGAATGCAACTCGGGCTTCTACTGCTTCGATGCTGAGCTCCTCTTCGATGCTTTGGGCAAGGTCGACACCAACAATGCCCAGGGCGAGTTCTACCTCACCGACGTGATTGAAATCGCCCGCAAGGCCGGACGCGCCGTGGTGGCCTACACGGCCGACGCGGCCGAATGCCTGGGCGTCAACACGCGTGTGCAGCTGGCCGCCGCCACCAAGATCATGCAGCGCCGCATCAACGAGCGCCATATGCTTGCCGGCGTAACCATGCTCGACCCCGACACCGTCTGGATCGGCCCCGACGTCACGATCGATCCCGATGTGGAAATCCTGCCCCAGGTCATGCTGGCGGGGAAGACTCACATCGGCACCGGCACCGTGGTGGGCCCCTGCAGTCGCCTCACCGATACCACGGTGGGCCGCAACTGCACGATCGACGAAACGGTCGCCATCGAAACGACGATTGACAACGACGTCGACTGCGGCCCCCGCGCCTACCTGCGCCCGCAGACCCACCTCTGCGACGGGTCCAAGGCCGGCACCCACGTCGAGATCAAGAAATCGACGATCGGCAAGGGCAGCAAGGTTCCCCACCTGTCCTATATCGGGGACACCACGATGGGTTCGGGCGTCAACATCGGCGCCGGGTCGATCACCTGCAACTACGACGGTGTAAAGAAGTGGCCCACCACGATCGGCGACGATTCCTTCGTGGGCAGCGACACCATGATGGTGGCCCCCGTGAACCTGGGCGCTCATGTGCTCGTGGGCGCCGGTTCCGTCATCACCCAGGACGTGCCCGACTACGCGCTCGCCTTGGGTCGCGCTCGCCAGGTCGTCAAACCCGACCGCAACCGCCCCGTCGACGACTAGGGCCGCATCCGTCCGTGGCGTCGGCTTGTGCGGCGCGTTAGAATCCAAGTGTTGCTTGCCACAATAGAAGGGTTGATCATGGCATACGAAAACACTCCCATCACGAAGCGCCTCGCCTTGTTCACGGGTTCGGTGAACCCCTCGCTCGCGCAGGAGATCGCCGAAGAGCTCGAGGTCCCGCTGGGCAACGTACGCTTGGAGAAGTTCGCGAACGGGGAAATCTACGCGCGCTACCAGGAAAGCGTGCGCGGCGCCGACGTCTTCATCGTGCAGTCGGTCGCCGGTCCCTCGATCAACGACGCCCTGATGGAACTGCTCATCATGATGGATGCGGCCAAGCGCGCGAGCGCCCGTTCCATTTCCGCCGTGATCACCCACTACGGCTACGCGCGTCAGGAGCGCAAGGCCGCCCCGCGCGAGCCCATCACCGCCAAGCTCGTCGCCGACCTGCTTTCGGTGGCCGGCGCCGACAACGTCATCACGATCGACCTGCACCAGGACGCCATCCAGGGCTTCTTCGACCTGCCGGTGAACCACATGACGGCCATGCCCATCTTTGTGGAATACTACAAGCAGAAGGGCTGGAACCCCGAAGAGGTCTGCGTCGTGTCGCCCGACGTGGGTCGCGCCAAGGCCGCCAAGAAGTTCCAGACCATGCTCGATTGCGACATCGCGATCATGCACAAGGACCGTCCGCGTCACAACCAGTCGGAAATCACGGCCCTCATCGGCGACGTCAAGGACAAGATCTGCATCATCAACGACGACATGATCGACACGGCGGGCTCCCTGGTCGCCGCGGCCGACACCCTGCGCAACCGCGGCGCGCGCGAGGTCTACGCCTGCGCCACCCACGGCCTGTTCAGCGGCCCGGCCTACGAGCGCATCGAGAACTCCCAGATCAAGGAAGTCGTGGTCACCAACGCGGTGCCCGTGCCGCTCGACCGTCAGAACGGCAAGATCAAGGTCCTTTCGCTCGCCCCGCTGTTCGCCGAAACCATCCGCAACGTCTACGAATGCGGCAGCGTGTCGGCCCTGTTCAGCTAGGCATTTTCGAATCGTATCCCGAGCGCCCCGCGTGAGTGCGGCAGGTGCGGTCCTTCGGGGCTGCTCCGCCCGTCCGCGGGGCGCTTTCCTGTGAGAGGTGGAGTGCGCATGTACGCAGTGGTGGGGCTGGGCAACCCCGGCGAAGAATATGCCCATACCCGGCACAACGCCGGTTTCATGGCGATCGACCGCCTCGCGGCCGATTTGAGCGTGCGCTATTGGAAAACCGAGTGCGGCTCGCTTACCGCCAAGGCGACCATCGGCGGGGAAGACGTGGTGCTCGCCAAGCCCCAGAGCTTCATGAACGTGTCGGGCGGGCCGGTCAAGCAGGTCCTTTCCACCTATCGCTTGAAGCCCGACCGCCTGATCGTGGTCCACGATGACCTGGAAACCCCTGCGGGCGCGGTGCGCGTGAAAAAGGGCGGCGGCCATGCCGGCCACAACGGTCTGCGGTCGATCTGCGACAAGCTCTGCACCCATGACTTCATCCGCGTGCGCTGCGGTATCGGGCGCCCGCCGGGAAAGATGCCGGTTGCCAAGTTCGTCCTTGCCGACGTGCGCAAGCGCGATTTGGAAGAGCTCGAGGCCGAATGCGACGAGGCGGCCCAGGTCGTCGACTTCATCGTGCGTAACGGCCTCGACAAGGCCCAACGCCGCTGGTCCTAGGACGTGTGGGGACCGAAGACGACGTGGCGGTGAAGATAGACAAGGACCGGGCGCTCGGGGCATTCGCTGCCTATGTGGCGGCGTACGACCCTGCCGACCCGAAAATCTCCCTGAAGGTCGACCATACCTATCGCGTGGCCGAGCTTGCCGAGCGCATCGCGCGCTCCCTTGAGCCCTGCGCGGGCCCTCTTGCTGCGGCGGGGCAGGGCGATGCCGACGCGGACTGCGCATCCGCAGGAGCATCCGGCACGGGCGACGAGGATGCGGGGCTGGCCTGGCTTCTGGGGCTTCTGCACGACATAGGCCGTTTCGAGCAGGTGCGCCGCTGGGGCACCTTCAACGACGCCCAGTCGGTGGGGCATGCCCAGCTGGGCGCTCGGATCCTGTTCGATTGCGCGCACGGCTGCCCGCCGCTTATTCGGTCTTTCGTCGAAGACGATGCCGAAGACGACCGTATCCGCACGGCGGTGGCCCTGCACAGCGCCTGGCGGCTTCCCGAAGGCCTCGACGAGCGCACGCGCCATTTCTGCGAGATCCTGCGCGATGCCGATAAAGTCGACATCCTCAAGGTGAATTGCATCGATTCCGTCGAATCGATTTACGGCATGCCGGAGAGCGCGATACTCGAAAGCGCCTTGTCCGACGAGGCCGTCTCCTGGTTCTCCCGACATTCGACCATCCCCCGCGATGCCCGCCACTATCCCGCAGATATCCTGCTCGGCCACGTGTGCTTCGCCTGGGAGCTCGCCTATCCGGAGAGCCGGCGCATCATGGTGGAGCAGGGCTACGTCTTCCAGATGATGGAGCGCCCCTTCGTGCGCCCCGCAACGCGTGCGGCCTTCGCGCGCATGGAAGCCGAACTCAAGGCCTACCTCGCTGACCAGGGCATTCGCTAACCCTTCGTGTTGAGGGGAGGCGCGGGCGCAGAAACGGACGGGCTTTCCTCGGAAGCACGCTTCCCCTAGATACGCGCATTGTGGACGCTCTTTGCTTTACGCGCGCGTAAAGGTGTCCCGTTTCCCGGCCTCGCGGGAATGAGACTGTGCGACAATAGCGAGCGAAAGACACACAGCACGTATAAGGTTTTGATTCCATTGTCCGCACGTTTCAACATCCGCACCGTCGACCCTGCCGTGGTCGACGTTCTCGAACGCACGCTTGGCGTTCCCCATATCGTTGCCGCCACCCTGGTCGCCCGCGGCATCGAATCGCCCCAGGAAGCCCGCGAGTTTTTGAATCCCTCGCTCGAACGCGATTGGCGCAATCCCTACGACATCCCCGGTATGGCAGAAGTGGCCGACGGGCTCGAAGCGGCCATCCGCGACGGCAAGCGCATCCTGGTCTTCGGCGACTTCGACGTCGACGGCGTGTCGGCCACTACGGTGCTCACGCGCGGTCTGCGCGCCCTGGGCGCCACGGCGATTCCCTTCATCCCGCGCCGCACCGACGAAGGCTACGGCATCACCCAGGCGGCGATCGATCGCTTCATGGCCTGCGAGCCCGACGTGGTGGTCACCGTCGACTGCGGCATCGCCTGCCGCGAAGAAGTGCGCACGCTCAAGCACCGCGGGGTGGGGGTCTTCATCACCGACCATCACGAACCGGCCGATCTCGTCCCCGAAGGGGTGCCTGTCTGCGACCCCAAGCTCGACCCCGATTGCCAAAGCAGCATTCTGGCCGGCGTGGGCGTGGCCTTGAAGCTCGTGCAGGTGCTCGGCGCCCGCTTCGGCCAGCCCCACCTGTGGCGCGAATACACCGATTTCGCGACCCTGGGCACCGTGGCCGACCTCATGCCCATGCAGGCGGGCAACCGTGCCCTCGTCGCCGACGGCGTCGCTCGCATGAACGACGCGCCCCGACCCTGCATCGCCGCCCTTCTGGCCGCCGCCGGCGCCGCCGACAAACCGGTGGCCGCCACCTCGCTGTCCTTCAGCTTGATCCCGCGCCTGAACGCCGCTGGCCGCATGGGCGATGCCGCGGTGGCGCTCGACCTGCTCCTGGAAGACGATTTCGACGCCGCGAGCCGCAAGGCCGCCGTGCTCGAAGAGGTCAATACCCAACGCCGGGCGATCGAAGCCGAGCTCGCCGAAATCGCGAGCCTGCAGGCCAAGGAGGTCTACCACGGCCAGCGCGCCCTCGTGGTGGGCGGCGAGGGCTGGCACGAAGGCGTGAAGGGTATCGTGGCCTCGCGCCTGGTGCGCAGCTACGGGGTGCCCTGCATCCTCTTCACGATCGACGACGAGGGCGTGGCCCGCGGGTCGGGCCGCAGCGTGGGCCAGGTCAACCTCTTCGAAGCGGTGGAAAGCTGCAAGGACATCCTCACCCGCTTCGGCGGGCACGAGGCCGCCGTGGGCGTGACCCTGCCGGCCGACCGCCTGGGCGAGTTTTCCGACCGCCTGTGCGCCTACATGGATTCCCTGCCCGCGAGCAGCTTCCACCCGCGCATCGACATCGACGCCGTCGTCGATTTGGGCGAGCTCACGCTGGAAAACGTGGAAGCCCTCGACGCCCTGGCCCCCTTCGGGCAGGAAAACCGCCAGCCGCGCTACCTGGCCCGCGACGTCACCCTCACGCGGTCGCGCGCGGTGGGCGCCGACAAGAACCACTTTTCCACCACCCTCACCGACGGCGTGCATTCGGTGGCGGGCATCATGTTCCACTGCCCCTACATCGACCAGCTCATGCGCTGCGACAGCGTGGTCAACGCCGCCTTCGAAGTGCAGGTCGACGAATGGCGGGGGCGCCGGTCGGTGAAGGCCATGCTGTCTTCGATCGCCCCGGTGAAGCCCTGCTGTGCGCTCGAAGCCCTTATTTCGAGCGAACACCGCAACTACGTGACCGAAATGTATGCCGAAAGCGATTCGGACCTCTGCGCCGACTGCGCCGACAACCCCGAAGAGGACAATCGCCTGGAAGAGGAACGCGAGCGCAATCGCGCCCAGTGGGAGCAGCTTGCCGCCGACCGCCCCGACGAGCTGCGCCGCGAGATCGTGTCGGCCCTCATCGGCGACGGCGACCTGTTCGCGTCCCAGCAAGCCGTGCTCGACGCCCTGTCCCAGGGCCAGTCGACCCTGGCCGTCATGGCCACGGGCCGCGGCAAGTCGCTCACCTTCCAGCTGCATGCGGCCGAACGGGCCCTCGCCGCGCGCGAGGCGAGCCTGTTCGTCTACCCCCTGCGCGCGCTGATCGCCGACCAGGCCTACCATGTGCGCGAATCGCTCGCGCCCTTCGGCATCGCCGCCGAAGTGCTTACCGGCGAGTCGACGCCCGACGAGCGCGCCGCCGTATTCGCCGGGCTGGAAGACGGTTCGGTCGACATCGTCCTCACCACGCCCGAATTCTTAAGCTTCCATGCTCGCGAGTTCGCCGCGAGCGGCCGCATCCGCTTTTTGGTGGTCGACGAGGCCCATCACATCGGCCAGGCTAAGGCGGGCCAGCGCCCTGCCTACATCCAGCTCGATGCGGCGGTCGAGGCTCTCGGCAACCCCTGCGTGCTCGCCCTCACGGCTACGGCGGGTCCCGACGTGGCCGACGACATCGAGCGCACGCTCGGGATCACCCGCTGCGTCTTCGACGACACGGCGCGCGACAACCTCGTCGTCGACGATCAGCGCAATCTGCGCCATCGCGATCCCTACCTGGCCAATTTGGTGGCTGCTGGCGAAAAGACCGTGGTCTACGTGAACTCGCGCCGCCAGTCGGTTGCCCTGGCCCGCATGCTGCGCAAGCAGGTGCCCCAGATGGCCCCCTTCATCGGCTTTTACAACGCCGGCCTGCCCCGCGCCGACCGCAAGCGCGTCGAAGAGATGTTCCGCCGCGGCCAGCTGGCCGTCTTGGTGAGCACGTCGGCCTTCGGGGAGGGCGTCAACATTCCCGACATCCGCCATGTGGTCCTCTACCATCTGCCCTTCAACGAGGTGGAGTTCAACCAGATGAGCGGTCGTGCGGGTCGCGACGGCGAAAAGGCCACCGTCCATTTGCTCTTCGGTACGGCCGATGCCAAGGTCAACGAGCAGATTCTCACCGCCTGGACCCCCGACCACGATATGATGGGGGAGGTCTACCGCACGATCGCGGGCATGGCCAAGTCCGAAAAGGGCGGCGCGATTCTCGATACCGACGACGAGATCGCCCACGTCACGGCGGCCCGTCTGTCTCGCGACGTCGCGCCCGAATCGGCGACCTGTGCGATTGCCGTCTTCCGCGAGCTGGGCTTGGTGAGGACCTCTGCGGTGCCGGGCGCGCCCGAGGTGCGGGCGCTTTCGGTGGTGCCCGCGAAAGCCAAAGTCGAGCTCACCGACAGCGTGCGCTACCGGGAAGGCCTCGACGAGATCCGCATCTTCCGCGCCTTCGGCGAGTGGGCGATGACATGCAGTCCCGCCGCCGTGCGCGACCGCATAATCCGGCCGATATTGCCCGGTGCGGGCAACTAACTGCAAGGAGGCTCCTATGGGCAGCGATGCACACGACGTTCCCGAAAGGGAAGGGACGCCCGGCGACGCGGAGGCGAAGCTGGTGTCGGTCGACGAGGGCGGCGAGCCGCTTATCGGGCATCCGCGCCCCTCGGACGCTGGCGAACCGCAAGCCCCGCGCTTCAGCGACGGGTCGGACCAGCTGATCGGCCGCAAGGGGGCGCAGGCCCTGTCCTTCGAAGCCAACGTGATCGGTGCGGCCGACCCCACCAAGGTGACCCGCACCAAGACCCCCGAAGAGCGCTTCGCCGACCTGCAGGAAGCCACCTCGTCGTATCTGGGCCCCTACGAGGAGGAAATGCTCAAGCGCGCCTTCCTCTTCGCCCGCAAGGCCCACAAGGGTCAGTGCCGCAAGAGCGGCGAGCCCTTCGTGGCCCATCCGGTCGAAGTGGCCATCATCCTGGCCGACCTGCGCATGGACGTCGAGACCCTCTGCGCGGCGCTTTTGCACGACACGGTGGAAGACACCGACACCACGCTCGACGAGCTTGCGGAAATGTTCAATCCCGCCGTCGCCCAGCTGGTCGACGGCGTCACCAAGATCACCCGCATCGAGGTCAAAGAGCTTTCCGACGAACAGGCGGCCACCATCCGCAAGATGTTCGTGGCCATGAACAAGGACATCCGCGTCATCGTGATCAAGCTGGCCGACCGCCTGCACAACATGCGCACCCTTTCTGCCCTGCGCGAGGACCGGCGGATTTTCAAGGCCCGCGAGACCATGGAAATCTACGCGCCGATCGCCCACCGTTTGGGCATCGGGTCGATCAAATGGGAGCTCGAGGACCTGTCGTTTTTCTACCTCGAACCGCTGAAATTCAAGCAGGTCTCGCGCATGGTGGCCGAAAGCCGCGCCCAGCGCGAGGAGTACCTGGGCAACGTGATCGACATCCTGCGCGGCGAGATGGACAAGGTTCACATCGACTGCCAGATCATGGGCCGCCCCAAGCACCTTTACTCGATCTATCGGAAGATGACGGTGCGCGGCAAGGACTTTTCCGAGATTTACGACCTCATTGCCGTGCGCATCATCGTGAACACGGTGGCCGAATGCTATTCGGCCCTGGGCGCCGTGCACAGCCTGTGGCACCCCATGCCGGGGCGCTTCAAAGACTACATTGCCATGCCCAAGTACAACATGTACCAAAGCTTGCACACCACGGTCATCGGTCCGGCCGGCCGTCCGCTCGAAGTGCAGATCCGCACCGAGGAAATGCACCGCAAGAGCGAGTACGGCGTGGCCGCCCACTGGCGCTACAAGGAAGGCGGCAAGGGCGACGCCGATTTCGACCGCCAGCTCGCCTGGCTGCGCCAGATGATGGACTGGCAGGACGAAACCCAGGATTCCCGCGAGTTCCTGAAATCGCTGAAGGTCGACCTTGCTCCGAGCGAGGTCTTCGTCTTCACCCCCAAGGGCGAGGCCATGAGCCTGCGCGCCGGGTCGACTCCGGTCGACTTCGCCTACGCCATTCACACCGAAGTGGGCAACCACTGCGTGGGCGCCAAGGTCAACGGGTCGATCGTGCCCCTCACCTACGAGCTGCAGATGGGCGACCGCATCGAGATCCTCACCCAGAAGAGCGCCGGCCCCAGCCGCGACTGGCTCAAGATCGTGAAAACCCCGCGCGCTCGCAGCAAGATCCGCGCCTACTTCACCAAAGCTTCCCATTCCGACGACGTCCAGCTGGGGCGCGACCGCGTGGCGGCGGAAATGCGCAAGCACGGGTTCGGCATCTCGAACGCCCGCAGCATCCGCGCCCAGAAGCTTGTGGCCGAACGCATGGGCTTCAAAGACCCCGACGAGATGTTCGCCCATGTGGGCACGGGCAAGGAAAGCACCCTTTCCGTGGCCAACCGCCTCTTGAAGGAGCTTGCGCCCGAAGTGGCCGAAGAGAGCGCCCAGGCCGCCAAGGCGGCTTCGAAGACCGCGAGCGTGACCACGTCGATCATGCCGCCCATGATCACCCAAGTGCGCGCGCCGCGCCACAAGAAGGAGCACGCGTCGAACGGCGTGATCGTGAAGGGCGATTCGGGCATGCTCGTGCGCCTGTCGCGTTGCTGCAATCCCGTGCCCGGCGACGACATCATCGGCTTCATCACGCGCGGGCGCGGCGTGTCGGTGCACCGGCGCGACTGCCCCAACGCCAAAAGCCTCATGGACCATCCCGAGCGCATCATCGACGTGGCGTGGGAATCCGACCCCCAGTCGAAGACCTCCTACAAGGTTGAGCTCTTCATCGAGGCACTCGATCGCCTGAACCTGCTCGTCGACGTGGTGGCCGCGCTTTCCGAATGCGGGGCCGACGTGCTTTCGTCTTCCACGGCGTCGCATCGCGACGGCATGGCCGACATGCGCTTTTTGTTCCAGGTGAGCACGGTCGACTCGATCGACCGCATCATCGCCAAGCTCGAATCGATCGACGGCGTCATCGAAGCGCGCCGTATGATGCCGGGCGACACGGTGTCGAAGAAATAAATCGGAAGGACCTGCTATGGCCTACGAATCCTCGCATATCCCCGTACGGAAGGTGAGCGGCGGTTGCGCCGACGTCCGCTATGCCGTGCTCGGCCCCATCGAGAACAACACCTATCTCGTCGACGACGGCCAAGGGGGCACGATCGTCGTCGATCCCAGCTCGCATGCCGAAAAGCTGCCCCACGCGCTCGACATCGACCGCGTGTCGGCCGTGTTCGTCACCCACAACCATTGGGATCACGTGTCGGGGCTGGCGGCGCTCGTGCGCGAAACGGGCGCTCCCGTCTTTGCGCCCCGTATCGATGCGGGGCTCATCGAAAGCGGTCAGCGCGATTTCATGGGCGCGGCACAGGCGTGCCCGGTAGACCATAAGCTCGACGACGGCGACACCGTTGCGGTGGGCGCCACCGTCTGGCGTTGCATCGCCACGCCGGGCCATACCCCAGGCGGGATGTGCTTCTTCTTGGATCCGGCTTCGGCCCCGCATGCCGGCCGGCCCTTGCTGCTTTCGGGCGACACCCTCTTCTTCGCGAGCATCGGGCGCACCGATTTCGAAGGCGGCGACATGGGCCAGATGCGTGCGTCCCTGCGCACCCTTTCCGCCTTGCCCGATGCCTGCATCGTGCTGCCGGGCCACAACCGCACTACCACGATCGGCGACGAACGCCAGCGCACGATCGAAGCGCTCATGTAGGGTCTGCGCGTTGCGGGCGCCCGCGCGCCCGGCCCGCCGCTAGGCGATTGCACCCTCCTCGTAGAGGTCGTTGGGGACGTCGCCGTCGAAGTTGAGGCCGCCGGTGAGCGTCCGCACGGTCGCTTCGTCGAAGGGTCCCGCTTCGAAGGCGCGCGTGAGGTCGAGGGCGAGCAAGAGGGCCTCGTCGTAGAGGTCGGCAAAGGATTTCCGCGTGAGCTCGCCGGTAAAGGGGTTTTCCCAATCGTGGTGGGCGTCGTTGGCGAACCAGGTGGTCTCGATTTGCACGGGCCGGTGGGTGAAGGCCTTCACGAGCGAGAAGGGGCGGGCCGATTCCTCGATTGCACCGAGCACGGCGCGCTTGCGGCCGCTTGGCGACCAGAGCAGGCGCTCGACCGTCCGGTAGGCCCGCACGGCGTCGCCGTAGAGGCGGTCGCTGATCGCGCGCTGGTAGGTGGCGCGGGCGATCTGCACGTAGAACGTCCCGATCGCGTCGAGCGTGGAGCGCGCGCCCTGCAGGATCTCGCGGCCGGGGTTGTGACGGGCCACCGTTTCGCCCGTGCGGCGGAAGAGCAGAGCTTCGTCGAGTTCATGCTCGATCGCATGGTGCACCTCGCCCTTGCTCTGCCGGGTGAGCCCTTCGACGCCGGCGTCGCAGATACGGTATTCGAGCGCGTAGACGAGCGGGTGCGCTGTGGAGTCGAGCGCGTAGTGGGCCAAAAAGCCTGCTGCGTAAGCGTGCGCCAAGGGCTGGAAGGCGGCTGGCAGCCGGTCGAGGCAGTGGCGCAGGGAGACGAGCAGGGCGGTCGTGTTGCGCGTGTGGAGGTGCTGGGCCAGGGTGCCGGGCGCCTGCGCCAGGTAGCGGGGGTCGACGCGCAGGAAATAGAGGGGGTCGGGGCCCTGGGCGCCCAAGAGGAAGGCCTTCTTCACCTCGCCGGCAAGGCGCAGATCGCTTTCTTCGAGCAGGTCTTTCGCGAACAGGTCGTGCGTGATCATCGATGGCATAGGCAGCTCCTGTACTACGTTGGCGGCGCATGCGCGTGGGTTTTCTCCCGTCTATCATACCCATTGCCCTTTTGCCGAAGGCACCGATAAATCCCGCTCGATGAGGAAATTTGTGCGTCTAGAGCATCCCCCTTTCGGTCGCACTCCATGCTGGTATAGTGAACGCAAGATTTTCGATCAGGAAGTAGCCGATGTCACTAATCGTAGCCAAATTCGGGGGCACGTCAGTCGCGTCGCCCGAACGAATCAAAATGGTCGCCAATCGCCTCATCAAGATGAAGCAAGAAGGCAACGACGTCGTGGCGGTGGTGTCCGCCATGGGCAAGACCACCGACGAGCTCATGAGCCTGGCGGCGCAGCTTTCCCAAAATCCGCCCGCGCGCGAGATCGACCGCCTGCTTTCCACGGGCGAGCAGGTGTCGATGACCTTGCTGGCCATGGCTATCCAAGCCCACGGGTACCGCTCTATGAGTTTCACCGGTCGTCAGGCGGGCATCCACACCGACAACGAGCACGCCAAGGCCAAGATCACCCTCGTGCACGCCGACCGCATCAAGGCGGCCATCGACCAGGGGATCATCCCTGTCGTCGCCGGCTTCCAGGGCATCGACAAGAACGGGGACATCACCACGCTCGGTCGCGGCGGTTCCGACACCACGGCGGTGGCGGTGGCCTACGGCATCGGCGCCGATATGTGCGAAATCTATTCCGACGTCGACGGCGTCTACACCACCGACCCCCGCGTCGACCCGCGCGCTCGCAAGCTCGACGCCATCAGCTACGAAGACATGCTCGAGCTCTCGAGCGCCGGTTCGGGCGTCCTGCAGAGCCGCGCCGTCGAGTTCGCGCGCAAATACCATGTTGTCATCCACGCGCGCTCCGCGTTCACCGATACGCCGGGCACGCTCGTCAAGGAGGCCGATCCCACTATGGAGCAAGCGGTAGTCACCGGCATTGCACACGACACGTCCGAAGTGAAGGTCACGATCCGCGACGCTCCGGACACCCCGGGCGTGGCCGCGCACGTGTTCACGGCGCTCGCCAGCAACAACGTCAACGTCGACATGATCATTCAGAACGTGTCGGAAGACGGTCATACCGACATCACCTTCACCTGCCCCGAAGCCGACCTCCCGCGCGCCCGCACGGTGATCGAGGGCCTGCTCGGCACCCTGAAGGCCCGCGAATACGCCGTCGACGAAAGCATCGCCAAGGTCTCTATCGTGGGCACCGGCATGAAGTCGAGCCCGGGCGTGGCCGCTAAGGCCTTCCAGACCCTGGCCGACAACGACGTCAACATCCTGCTCATTTCCACGAGCCCCATCCGCCTGTCCATGGTGGTGAAAGCCGAACAGGTCGAGCGCGCGGTGTGCTGCCTGCACACGGCCTTCGGGCTCGATGGCGACAGCGTCTTCGAAGAGAAAATGCTCTCTGCCGAAGAGCTTGCTGCCAAGAAGCAGAAGGGCCGCTAAACCTTAGGTATCGATCGTTCCAATAGGAAGGTATGAACAATGGCTTGGACGAAGGAAATGCCTGCTCAGCCCGTGGTTGCCGTATGCGGTGCGACCGGCGCGGTGGGGGCCGAGTTCCTCAAGGTGCTCCACGACGTGGATTTCCCCGCCAAGGAGGTGCGCGCGCTCGCCTCGGCGCGTTCGGCCGGCAAGAAGCTTGCCTTCGAAGGGTGCGGCCAGGTGCCTGCCGGCGACCTGACGGTCGAGAAAATGACGCCCGAAAGCTTCGAAGGCGTCGACATCGCCCTGTTTTCGGCCGGTGCCGGGGTCTCCAAGCAGCTGCGCGACGCCGTGGTGTCTCATGGCGCGGTCATGATCGACAATTCGAGCGCCTTCCGCATGGACCCCGACGTGCCCCTGGTCGTGCCCGAAGTCAACAAGGCCGACCTTGCCTGGCATAACGGCGTGATCGCCAACCCCAACTGCTCCACGATCGAAATGGTCGTCGCCCTGAAGCCCCTGAACGACCTGGCCCACATCAAGCGCGTCGTCGTGTCGACCTACCAGGCGGCCAGCGGCGCCGGCGCCAAGGCCATGCAGGAGCTCTACGACCAGACCCGCCAGTTCCTCAACGGGGAAGAGCTTACCGTGAGCGCCTTCAGCGACCAGATCGCCTTCAACACGATCCCCCATATCGACGTCTTCCTGGACGAGGGGTCCGATATGGCGGCCGACGTGGCGCCGGGCTACACCAAGGAAGAGTGGAAGATGGTCGTCGAAACCAAGAAGATCTTCGGCGACGACACGATCGAAGTGGCACCCACCTGCGTGCGCGTGCCCGTCCTGCGCTGCCATGCCGAATCCCTCAACGTCGAGTTCGACGCGCCCGTGTCCCTGGCCGACGCGCGCCGCGCCCTTATGGCCGGCGAGGACGTGGAGGTGCGCGACGATCCCGCCCATAACGTCTATCCCATGCCGGGCCTGCTTGCCGGGTCCGACCACGTCTACGTGGGCCGTCTGCGCGATGACCCCTCGGTAGAGCACGGCATCGCGATGTGGCTCGTGATGGACCAGATCCGCAAGGGCGCTGCGCTCAACGCCGTGCAGATCGCCCAGTGCCTGCTTCCCTAGCGGGGCGTTGCAGACCGTTGCGTAAGGCCGCCTTCGGGCGGCCTTTTTCGTGCTGCCGCCTGCGCCACACCCGGGGGGTGGCGCAGGCGGCGCTCACGTGAGCCGAACCCCGGGGTAGGGCACCCGCAAAAAGAGGGCCACGGCGCGATGCCGTGGCCCTCTGCGTTTCCCTCGTGTGCCGCACTCCCCGGGGAGTGGCACGCATGCGCGCTCTAGTGGAAGAGGCGCCAGAAGAAGCCGTGCTTTTCGGGCTTGGGATCTTCCTTGGCCGGGGCGGGCGCGGGTGCGGGTGCGGCCGCATGCTGGGGCGCAGGTGCCGGTTCGGGAGCCGGCGCGGGTGCCGGGACGGGCTCGGGCGCAGGCGCTGGCGCAGGTTGGGGCGCCGGGGCGGGTGTAGGTGCAGGCGCAGGTGCGGGCGCCGGGTCGGTCACAGGCTCGCCGCCGGAAAGGGCCGCGGCCTGCAGCTTCTTGGCCTCGACTTCGGCAAAGGCCTTGGCCGCCGCGTTTACGAAGGACTCCATCGCGTCGTTGTCGGTCCCGCCGATTTGATGCTGCAGGGCCTCGCGGTACATCTCTTCCAAATCGGTGAAGGCGCGGCGTTCGTTGACGTCCTTGCGGCGCTTGTCACGGGCTTGCATCGAAAGCTTCTCGAAGGCGGTCTTTTCGGACATCTCCTCTTCGTGAGCGGCTTCAGACGCGTCGTGGGCTTCCTTGATCAGGGTTTCCTGGGCGTTGAAGGGTGCTTCGCCGGCCGTCACGAAGGCGTGCAGGGGGGTGAAGGTGCCGTCGGAGCGTAGCTCGCGCAGCTTGTCGGTGTCGGCAAGGCAGGTATGCACGTAGTGCAGGATCTTGCGACGGGCGTCGGGGTTGCGCACGGGCCAGGCGATTTCGACGCGCTTGTCCATGTTGCGCGTCATGAGGTCGGCGCTCGACAGGTAGATTTCCGAAGAGTCGAGCGGGCCGAAGGCGTAGATACGGCTGTGCTCGAGCAGGCGGCCGACGATCGACACGACGCGGATGTTTTCGGTTTCCTTGGGCACGCCGGGCACCAGGCAGGAAATGCCGCGCACGAGCATGGTGACCTTGACGCCGGCCTTGCTGGCTTCGGCGATCTTTTCGATCACTTCGCGGTCGGTGACCGAATTGGTCTTGAAGAAGAGCCCGCAGGGCTTGCCGGCGTTGGCGAGCGCGATCTGCTCGTCGATCTTCTTCAGGATGTTCTGCTTGATCTGCAGCGGGGCCACCCAGATGGTCTGGTAGGCGCGCGAAGCGTTTTCCAGGCCCATGTTGCGGAAGAACTCGACGGCGTCCTGGCCGATTTCCTCATCGGTGGTGATGTAGCTGAAGTCGGTGTAGAGCTTGGCGGTCTTTTCGTTGTAGTTGCCGGTGCCCAGCTGGGTGATGTGCTGCAGGCCGTGTTCGGTCTGGCGCGTGATGCAGCAGATCTTGCTGTGGACCTTGTAGTCGTGGAAGCCGTAGATGACGTTGGCTCCGGCTTCCTCGAAGCGCTGGGACCACTGGATGTTGTTGCTTTCGTCGAAGCGGGCGCGCAGCTCGAAGAGGGCGGTGACCTCCTTGCCGGCTTCGGCGGCGGCGATGAGGGCCTCGGCCAGGTGCGAACGGCTTGCCAGGCGGTAGAGGGTGATCTTGATCGACACCACGTCGGGGTCGGCGGCGGCTTCGCGCAGCATCTGCACGAAGGGGTCCATGCTCTCGTAAGGGTAGCTCAGCAGCAGGTCGCGTTCCTGCACCTGTTCGATCACGCGCTTGGTGCGCTTGACTTCGGCGGGCCAGGCGGGGGCGAAGGGTTCGCTCGTGAGCTTGGCGCGCAGGACCGGGTCGACCATGCCCGAAAGGGCGAAGGCGTAGCCCATGTCGAGCGGCACGCTCGTCACGTAGCACTGGTAGGCCTCGAGATTCAGGCGGGGCAGCAGGAAGCCGGCGACCGTGTCGGACAGGCGGCGCTTGCTTTCCAGGCGCACCGGCGCCAGGCGGGCGCGCTTCTTCAGGATCTTCTTCATGTGCTCGCGGTAATCCTCTTCGCCTTCGTCGGCGGTTTCGGTGGCGTCGAGGTCGGCGTTGCGGGTCACGCAGATCACGTTGGTGTGCTTGATCGTGTACATGGAGTAGATTTCCTGCAGGTTGGCCTCGAGCAGGTCTTCGAGCAGGATGAAGTTGAAGCCCTCGCCGGGCAGCTTCACGACGCGGCTCGCGTTGCCGGGCAGCGGGACGATGCCCAGGGTCACGCCTTCAGCGCCCACGTCCTTGGCCTTCTTGCGGTTTTCCTTGGTCTTCTTTTCATTCTCTTCGGTCAGGCGCACGATGATGTAGAGGTCGCCGTTTTCCAAGTGGGGGAAGGGATGGCGGGCGTTGATGATCTGCGGGGTAAGGAAGGGCAGGACGTTGGCCTTCAGGTAGGTGGTGGCGTAGGCGCGCTGGTCGCCGGTGAGCTGGTCCCACTCCAAGCGGCGCACGCCCTTTTCGGCCAGGCCGGCGCGGACGTTCTGGTAAATCTGCTCTTCGACGGGGTAGAGCTCGTGGCAGCGGGCGTAGATGGCCTTCAGCTGCTCCTGCGGGGTCATGTTCGACTTGGTGTCGATGATGACCTTCTTCAGGAGGGACAGATCGGTCAGGCTGCCCACGCGCACCATGAAGAACTCCTGCAGGTTGCTCCAGAAGATGGAGACGAACTGCAGGCGCTCGAGCAGGGGCACGCTTTCGTCGGCGCCCTGGTCGAGGCAGCGCTCGTCGAACGTGAGCCAGGACAGCTCGCGGTTCTGCATGTAGGGTACGCGGGCCTTGCGGCGCGCCTCCGCATCGGCGGTGCTCAGGTCGCTCGCCGAAATGATCGGCTTTTTCATAGCGCCGTCGGGTGAGAGCTTCTTATCCATGATTCCCCCTCGTATCGCGTATGCGGGGGCGAAGAACAACGGCCTCCGCAACTGTCTGAATTCTCTCCTTACATAGTAGCGCTTTGAGCGTTTCCGCAGGCCCGCCCCGTTGAAGTGACTGGTGAAAAGCCCTGATTTGACGCGGATTTTGCCTTCGCGGTAAGGTGGATTGACCGTGGGCGGGGCGCGGTTCCCGCCGTTTCCGACGATGCCGGCCACTCCGCCGGCGGGAAAGAGGGGCTATGCTCGACAAGATCGATTTCGACGTTGCGCCAATCAGCAAAGACGAGTACAAGCCCGAGCACGACGCCTTGGTGAAGCGCCTCACGGTGCTCCAGCAGGAAGCCCACAGCAAGGGCATCGGCGTCGTGGTCCTCTTCGAGGGGTGGGACGGCGCCGGCAAGGGCGGCCGCATCTCCGATCTGCTCTACAACCTCGACGCGCGCGCGACGAGCGTGCACGTGACCGAAGGGCTCGATTCGCGCACGGCCCGCACCTTCCACGAGGAGCGTCTGGGCGCGCACGACTTCTACCCGATGATGCAGCAGTTCTGGAAGGCCTTGGGCCCGCGCGGCAACATGACCTTCTTCGACCGCGGCTGGTACGAGGCGGCCCTGCGGCGCCTGCTCATCACCCAGCCGCACCTGAGCCCCGACGACATCACCGTCGATGACACGCCCGACCGCGAGGTCGAGCAGTACCTCGACGCCCTGGGCACCTTCGAGCGCCAGCTTGTGAGCGACGGCTACATCGTGCTCAAGTTCTTTCTGCACATTCGCAAGAAGACCCAGCGCCAGCGCCTCAAGCGCCTGGCGGGCGATGCGGCGACCGCTTGGCGCGTGAGCAAGGGGGCGCTGAAGAACATCGACCGCTACGACCAGCAGGCCGAGATGCTTGAGGCCATGCTCTCGCGCACCAATTTCGATTTCGCCCCCTGGGTCGTGCTCAACGGCGAGGACAAACGCCGCGCCAACCTCGCGATCGTCCGTACGATTGTGACCGCCCTCGACCAGGCCGTGCACGCCGCCCCCGACCCGGCGGCCGCTGCTGCCGCCGCCAAAGCGCAGGCCAATTCGGCCGGCCAGGGCGCCGGCGCGGCCACCGATGAGCGCACCCGCACCCCCGAAGAGGAGCGCGCCGTCCGTCAGGCCAACGAAGTGATCGCCCAGCAACAGGCGGCGCTCGCGCCCGCCTCGTCGCGTTTCAAGATCGTAAGCGACCATCCCACCCTGCAGGGCGTCGACTACCACCTGCGCCTGGAGGCCGACCAGTACCGCGAGGCCCTGAAGCGCGAGCAGAAGCGCCTGTTCAACCTCGAAATGCAGATGTATCGCAAGCGCATTCCGCTCATCCTGATGTACGAAGGCCAGGACGCGGCCGGCAAGGGCGGCAACATCAAGCGCGTCGCCCAGGCCCTCGACGCCCGCGCCTACACGATCTTCCCCAGCCCGGCGCCCACCAAGCCCGAGCTCATGCACCCCTTCCTGTGGCGCTACTGGACCCGCCTGCCCAGGGCCGGCCATGTGGGCATCTACGACCGCAGCTGGTACGGCCGCGTGCTCGTGGAGCGCGTGGAGGGCTTCGCGAGCCCGGCCGAATGGGGGCGCGCCTACGACGAGATCAACGAATTCGAACGCGAGCTCACCGATTGGGGCGCCATCCTGCTGAAGTTCTGGGTGGAAATCGACCGCGCAGAACAGCTGCGTCGCTTCGAGGCGCGCGCCGCCGACCCGGCCAAGCAGTGGAAGATCACCGACGAGGACTGGCGCAACCGCGACAAGTACCCCCAGTACCGCGAAGCGGTCGAAGACATGTTCCGCCTCACCTCGACCGAGTTCGCTCCCTGGATCATCCTGGAAAGCAACGACAAGCGCTATGCGCGCGTCAAGGCCCTGCGTATCATCAACGACGCGATCGAAGCCCGTCTGAAGGCCCTCTCGCATGCGTAAGGAAAGCGCACCTGCGGGCGCGAAGCGCGGCGTGTGGCGGGCGGTCTTCTGGATCGCCCTCGCCGTGTTCGTCTGCGCCCTGGCGGCTTTGGGCTACATCGGCTACACCTACTACCATGCCGACAAGGAATACCAGGACGTCGCCTCCCAGGCCTTCGACCCCGCCGCGGCCGACGCGGCCGCCGGCGAGGCGGGCGATGCGACCCTGCTCGGCGACCTTTCCGTCGACTGGGACTACCTGAAGAGCGTCAACCCCGACGTCGTGGCCTGGGTCTACATCCCGGGCACGCGTGTGAACTACCCGGTCGTGCAGGGCGCCGACAACGACGTCTACCTGCACCGGTCCTTCTCCGGCGAGACGGGCTTCGCGGCGCGGGCGGGCTCCATCTTCATGGACGCCGCCAACGCCCCCGATGCCTCCGACGCCAACACCGTGCTCTACGGCCACCATATGCGCGACGGGTCCATGTTCGCCTGCCTTTCCAAGGACCTTTCCAACAACGGCCCCTTCAACGACCACCGCACCGTCTACGTGCTCACCCCCGCGATGAACTACCGGTGCACGACCTTCTCGCTCGTGCTCACCAACGCAACCGACGCGATCGTGCAGACTGCCTTCGCCACGCCCGAAGCCCGCGCCGCCTACGTGGCCGACAAGGAAAGTCGCAGCGTGGTGACTCCCTCCGAGGGATTTCCTGACCCGGCGGCCGTGCAAAAGCTCTTCACCTTGGCCACCTGCGACTACCAGGAAAGCAACGGGAGAGCTGTGCTCTTTGCGCAAGTTGTCGACAGCGCGGCCCCCAATACGCATAATGGTGGGGTTATAGGCAAGGAAGACGAGACGGCGTTGTCTGGCGCCGTGAAGGAGGGTGCATGAGCACCAGCTTGCTCCCCGGCGAAAAGCCCGATCGGCTCGAAGAGGCATGCGCCGTCTTCGGCGTGTACGCGCCCGGCGAAGACGTCGCGCGCCTGACCTGCTTCGGCCTCCAGGCCCTGCAGCACCGCGGCCAGGAAAGCGCCGGCATCGCGGTGGGCGACGGCGAGACCGTCATGGCCTACAAGGATCTGGGTCTGGTCACCCAGGTCTTCAACGAAGGGTCGCTTTCGGCCCTGAAGGGCAACCTCGCCATCGGCCACTGCCGCTATTCCACGGCGGGCGGCGGTGGTTGGGAAGGCGCCCAGCCCCACATCTCGGCGATCGACAACGTGCTCATCGCGCTCGCCCACAACGGCACGCTCGTGAACACGGGCGAGGTGCGCGAGAACCAGTCCCTTATGGAAACGCTCGAGCACCTGCGCTCGAACACCGACAGCGAAGTGGCCGCCAAACTCATCGGCGCCGAAACGCGCCGCACCCACCACCTGCGCGACGGCATTCGCGCGATGATGAACGAGCTCGTAGGCGCCTACGCGATGGTGCTTGCCAGCCCCGACTCCCTCTACGCCTTCCGCGACCCCAACGGCATCAGGCCCCTCTGCATCGGCACGCTGCCGGGCGGCGGCTGGGTCGTGTCGAGCGAGACCTGCGGTCTCGACATCGTGGGGGCTGCGTATCTGCGCGACGTCGAGCCCGGCGAGATCGTGCGCTTTTCCGAAGAAGGCATGAGCAGCATGCAGGGCGTGCCGGCCGGCCGCCGCGCCTCCTGCATTTTCGAATACGTGTACTTCGCCCGCCCCGATTCGGTCATCGACGGCCAGAGCGTCTACCAGGCCCGCCGCACGATGGGGGCCACGCTTGCCGAAGAGGCCCCCGTCGACGCCGATCTCGTGCTCGGCGTGCCCGATTCGGGTGTTCCGCCCGCGATGGGCTTTGCGGCGGCGTCGGGGATTCCCTACGTCGATGGCATCGTGAAGAACCGCTATGTGGGCCGGTCCTTCATCCAGCCCACCCAGGCCATGCGCCAGAACGCGGTGCGCATCAAGCTCAACCCCCTGCCTTCGGTAATCGCCGGCAAGCGGCTCGTGGTCATCGACGACAGCATCGTGCGCGGCAACACGAGCAAACAGCTCGTCGCCATGTTGCGCCAGGCGGGGGCTTCCGAAGTGCACCTGCGCATCGTCTCGCCCGAAGTGAAGTGGCCCTGCTTCTACGGCATCGACACCGACACCCAGGACCAGCTCATCGCCGCCAATATGACGGTCGACGAGATGTGCGACTTCATCGGCGCCGATTCGCTCGCCTTCATCTCGCTCGAAGGCTTCCGCAACGCCGTCAAGCCCGACCACCCCGGTTTCTGCGACGCCTGCTTCACGGGCGACTACATCACCGAAATCCCCGAAGAGCTGCAGGACAAGGGCTTCTTCCCCGAAAACCGCGGGCGGCGCAGCATCGCCGCCGCCGACAACCAGTAGCGCTGGGCACCTATCTAAGGAGCATCGAACATGACCGAGAGAATCACCGTGAGCGCCGCGTCGGGCAAGGACGCGCCCGCCATGCCGAGCTGGGTGTCTGACGACCAGGTCACCTATGCCCAGGCGGGCGTCGACACGGCCGAAGGCGCCCGCGCCGTCGACGCGATCAAGGAATCCGTGCATTCCACCTACCGCCCCGAAGTGGTGGGCGATATCGGCGGTTTCGGCGGCCTGTTCTCGATCGCCGCGGCCAAGGACATGGACGACCCCATCCTGGTGAGCGGCACCGACGGCGTGGGTACCAAGCTGCAGGTGGCCAAGCTGGCCGGCAAGCACGACACGGTGGGTATCGATTTGGTGGCCATGTGCGTCAACGATGTGCTCGCCACGGGCGCCGAGCCCCTCTTCTTCCTCGACTATATCGCGATCGGCAAGCTCAAGAGCGAAGCCGTGACCGAAATCGTGTCGGGTATCGCAGAGGGCTGCCGCCAGGCGGGCTGCGCCCTCATCGGCGGCGAAATGGCCGAGCACCCCGGCGTCATGGACCCGCACGAGTACGACCTGTCCGGTTTCACGGTGGGCCTGGTCGATCGGGCCAAGATGCTCGACCCGGCCAACGTGAAGGAAGGCGACGTCTTGCTGGGCCTGGCTTCGAGCGGCCTGCATTCCAACGGCTACTCCCTTGCCCGCAAGGTCTGCGTCGAGGGACGCACCCACTACGAGCTGCGCCTTCCGCGCAAGAGTCTCAAGGGCCAAAGCGTGCAGGACGCCCTGCTCACACCCACCCGCATCTACGTCAAGCAGGTGCGCGCCGCCCTCGCCGCCCATCCCGGCGCCGTGCATGCCCTCGCCCATATCACGGGCGGCGGCATCACCGAAAACCTCAACCGCGCCCTGCCCGCGACACTCGACGCCCGCGTCGAGGTGGGCGCCTGGAACATGGAGCCCATCATCCCCTTCGTCTGCAAGGCGGCCAAGCTCGACGAAACCGAAGCCCTGAAGACCTTCAACATGGGGCTCGGCATGGTGCTTATCGTCGATCCCGTCCAGGCCCCTGCCGTGCAGGAAGCCCTCGAGGCCATGGGCGAGACGGTCTGGCGTGTGGGCACCGTGGTGCCCGGCACGGGCAGCGTCACCTACGTCAACGAATCCGCGCTCTTCCCCGAACTCGAAAGCGACGACGATGTGCCCGAACGCACGCCCGCCCCGGGCGCGGCGGAGCGCACGGCGGAGCGCGACGTCTTCTACGAAGAGGACGAGGACAAGGAGGACTAGCCATGTCCGATGCTCTGAAGATCGGCGTGCTCATCAGCGGGAGCGGGACCAACCTGCAGGCGATCATCGACGCCATCGCGCATGACGGCTTGAACGTGCAAATCGTCAAGGTGCTGTCGAGCCGCCCCGATGCCTACGGGCTCGAGCGGGCCCGCGCCGCGGGCATTCCCGCGGTCGCGCTCGACCGGTCGGTCTATGCCGACGCCGCGGCCGCCGACGCGCGCATCGCCCGCGAGTTTGTCGAAGCCGGTGCCCAGTACCTGGTCATGGCCGGCTACATGCGCATGCTGGGGCCGGTGGTCCTGGGCACCTTCGAAGACAAGGTACTCAACCTTCACCCGGCCCTTCTGCCCGCCTTCAAGGGGGCGCACGCCATTCGCGACGCCTTCGATTTCGGCGTCAAGGTCACGGGTGTGACCGTGCATCTGGCCAACGCCGAATACGACAAGGGCCCCATCATCGCCCAGCGGGCGGTTCCGGTGGCCGAAGACGACACGCTCGAGTCGCTCGAGGCGCGCATCCACGAAACCGAACACGAGCTCTATATCTGGGTGCTCGCGCACCTGGCGGCGGGCGACATCACGCTCGACGAACACAGTAAGGTGCATATCGCACATGCGTAAGGAAGCGCTTTCGGCCGTTGTTGAATCGCTCGAACAGGGGAAGGAGCCCGTGCTGGCGGCGGGCGACTTCCCCTGCTTTGCGGAGGCGGCCCGCAAGGGAATCGTGCCGTCGGCTGAAGCCGCGGCGCAAGGCGTGGCCGCGAGTCTGACGGCGGCCGATTGCGCGGTTTTCCGCCGTGCGCTCGAAGCGGCCGAAGCGGGGGAGACGGCATGGCTCGCCTTCAAGCTCGTCTTCGATGCCGAAGCCGCCACGCGCAACGTGGACAACCCGGTGACCCCCTCCTTCGGCACGACTGGTTCGGCCGACGGGAGGCCGGCGGTCTTCTTCGCTAACGAGGCGGGGGAGGTCGTGGGGTCGCGCCCCTTCTCTGCGCGCGACGAGTTCCAGATTCTCGACGTCACGCGGGGTCCGGCCATGCACACCGACCAGTTCGACGGCCTCACCTGGTCCGCCTGCGCTCTGCCGGGGACGGTGCGCGTGTGGCTCGTGGGCGCCACCGATGCCTCTGCCGAAACGGCGGCCCTTGCGTCTCACGTGGGCTTTTCGGTGGTGGCGGTCGACGATAGCGCCGATTTTCTCAATGAAGCGCGTTTCCCCGGCGTCGAGCGGGTCGTGCTCGACAGCTACGCCGACCTCGAGCGCTTGGCGATCAAACCGGGCGATTACGTGTGCGTGCTCACGCGCGGGCACGTGCACGACCCCGAAACCTGCGTGTGGGCCGTGTGCCATCAGGCCGGCTACGTGGGCATGATGGGCTGCCGATCGAAAAACGACAACGTGAAGGCGGTCTGCCTCGATGCGGGCATGACCGAAGCGCAATGGGAGGGCGTCAAGCGGCCGATTGGCCTGAAGTTCGGCGCCAAGACCCCGGCCGAGCTGGCGATCGCGATCGTGGCGGAGCTCGTCGACGTGCGCTACCGTGCCCGGACGAGCGCGGCGGAACGCGCCCAGCACGAAGAGCATCTGGGACGCTAGCGTTCGCTCTGGCTGCGTCGCGGTGTGCGCTGCCTCTCGCTCGCGCGCGCCGCCGCCAACGCCGCGCGCGCCTCCGTTTGCGCCTCAATAACGCACAAAAGTGAAACGCATGCCTGAAAATCCCCCGATACCGACCGGTTTTGTGCGTTAATCTTCCTTTTCAAGGGGATTTCCGTTCGCATGGGAAGCAAAGGTGGCCTGTATGCAGTTGACGCTTTGCGGTAGCGAGGCTCTGCGCCAGTTGCGGGCGCTGAGATGCTCGTCCTCTCGTGATCGTAGCCTCCCTCGCTGCGACCTGCGGAATCCGGACCCTTCGCCCCGCACTCGCTGGACGTGGGGGCTGTTGCGAGGGCTTTCGCTGCCCGCTCCGATGGGTAGCGGGGAGGTGCGTTCCGTTGCCGTGTCGAAACAGGAATGCAGGCTCAGGTTGAGGGGCGTCTCGAATCGGGCCTTTTCGTGCGATGTGCCAGCGGGTGCCTTTGTCGATCTAGGGGAGGGGGGTGGCGATAAGCTCTCCCGAGCTCCTCTTTGTGGAACTGTCGCAAGAGCTTCCGCTTCCCAATCGACTCATGCTGGGGCTCGAGCTGTGCGGCGGGTTCTCCCTCGCTCCCGACGGCGCGGAAGAGGGAGCGGCTGCGATGGGCGTCGCGCCGGTCACGAACGTAGCGAGGCTTTCGGCATTCGTCGACGCATGCGAGGGCCTGCGGGGTCGCAAGCGGGCACGCCGCGCGCTGAGGCTGGTTGCCGATAACGCGTGGTCTCCGATGGAGGCGCTCGTGGCGGCACTGCTCGCGCTTCCGCTCGAAGAAGGCGGGTACGGACTGGGCCGCTGCATTCTCAACAAACGCCATGAGACGCCTGAAACGCTGAAAACGACGACGGCGCGCTCTTCGCGCGTGCCCGATATCATGATTCCGCATACGGGCGTGGGATTCAATTACGATGGCAATAGTCATCTCGACCTTGCTTCTATCGTCGAAGCGACGGAACGGCTCTGCGCCGAACCGGGGAGCGGGGCGGCCGATCGGCAGCTTCGCGCACGCCTGCAAGCGGTGCGGGCCAAGGCCCTCGACGATTTGCGCCGCAATCGGGAATTGGCGGCGCAGGGTCTCACCATCTTGCCCGTGGTGAAAGGGGATGTGTACGGCGAAGGTGGGCTCGACACGGTCGTGGCCCAAGCGGTTGCGGCTATCGAGGCCCATGCGGGGAAACGTCTCGATGCGCAACGTGAGGCGCTTGCGTCTCGTTTCGCTCTGAAGAAGCGACAGGAACTGATTTGGTCGCTCGTCCCAGGCAAGGATAGAACCCTGCCCGACTTCGGTTTCGATGACGAGTTCGTCCGTCTCTAGCAGCGCGGACGGCAATTAACGCACAATATCGATTCATCGGTAAGAAAGAACTCGATAATAGTTCGAAATTGTGCGTTATTTTTCGCTGTCGGCGCCTCATGAAACGAGCCCGCTGACTGCGCGGTCGACGGGCTCGTGTGCGTTAGCGGGATACCTTGGCCTTTTCGGTGGCGGTACGGTAGGCGGACACGCACCGGCGGATGATGCCTATGTCATAGGCGACGGCTATGCCGAAGAAGACGAGCAGGCCCGCTCCGATCTGCGCGCCGATGCCGGGCATGAAGACGGCGATCATGGGGCCGAAGACGAAGAGGAAGGGGATGATCAGAAAGCTCGAGCACCCGCTCGCCTCGCGGGCGATCGCGAAGAGCAGGGTGGCGATCACGTAGATGAACATGCCCACGGCGAGCCCGCCCACCAAGGCGCAGATGGCGAGCACCGCGAGCTTCACGGCGAAGGACACGAGCACCTGGTTCATGTCGGCTTTGGCTTCGGCTACCTCTTCTTCGGGGCTTTTCTGAGGTTCGCGCGTGAAGACCGACGCGAAGGGGTCGGCGTTTTGGAAGCCCGTGCCGAAGGGATCGCGCGGATCGTAGGCGTCCCATTCGGTGCGGTACCCTCGGTGGGAGCTCTGGCCCTGCGTGCCCACGTTGTCCCAGCTGGTCCAAACGAAATCGAAGGGCATGCCGGCGAAGGGGTCGGGGTTCTGCCCAGCGGCATGCTGGGGGCGGCCATAGCTGGCGTAGGGGTTGTAGCCGGCGTTGCGCGGGCCGCTTTCAGGGTCCCACTTGCCGGAGTTGAGCACGTCGCGCGCCTCGTTGATGAGCTTGGTCTTCTCTTCGGCCGCGCGCTTTTTTTCAGGGTCGGAGAAGCGATCCGGATGGTTCTCGCGGATCTTCGTGCGATGCGCCTGCTTGATCTCTTCGGGCGTGGCGCCGTCGTGCAACCCGAGTATGTTCAGTGCCTCTGATTTTTTCATGCCTGCACTATACGCAGTGGGGGTGAAGGTTTGATGCGCGCTCCGCGGGCCGTTTCCGTGGCGTAACCGTGCGGTGCGCGTGCCGTGGAGGGCCGATGGTATAATTTCTGCTCGGTAAATCGAGGAAGGACGTTCCCTGTGAAGAAGGCGCTGCTCATCGTTGTCGCGATCATCGCGCTGTGCTTTATCACGGGCAACGCCGACACCATCGCGAGCATCTATGACGCCGCGCAGGCGGGCGCGACCACCCCGCTGCTGATCGCCTGCGTCATCATGATTCTGCGCCACCTCACCCAAGCCGTGTCCTACAAAACCGCGTTCGAGGCCGTGGGATTCGCGGGCCGCAAGCTTTGGGACTACATCGTCCTCATCTTCAGCCTCGTGTTCATCAACACCTTCTGCCTCTTTTCGGGCGCCACGGGCGTGGCCTTCATCGTCGACGACGCCCACCGCAACGGGGCCGACCTGGGACGCGCGACGAGCGGCGCCATCCTTTCGCAGATCGGCTATTTCGCGGCCCTGCTCGTGATCTCGATCGTCGGCTTCCTCACGATGATCTTCTCGAACACGGTCAACATGGTCTTCGTCGTGGGCGCTCTGCTGCTCATGTTCGTCTTGCTCGGGCTCTCGAGCATGTACGTGGTGGGCTATTTCCGCCCCCGGTGGCTCTACAAGCTGTTCAACGCCATTGCGCGCCCGGTCGGCGCGGTCGCCCGCAAGGTCAAGCATCCCCTTTCGCCCACGTGGGGCAAGGACACCGCCGATTCCTTCATCAAGGCGGCCCGCGTGATGGCGGGCAACCTTACGGGCACCGCCGTGAGCATCGCCTGGGCCTCGCTTTCGGCCGTGCTCAACATGATGAGCCTGGTGGCGATCGGCTACGCCTTCGGCTTCGAAAACGTGCCCGCCCTCGTGGCCGCCTTCGCTCTTGGCGCCATTTCGGTCATCTTGAGCCCGACGCCCCAGGGCATCGGCGTGGTCGAGGCGGCCATCGCCGCGGTGCTCACCGCCGACGGCTGCTCTCTGCCCACCGCGACGGCCATCGCCCTGCTCTATCGCGGCATCATGTTCTGGATCCCCTTCTGCATCGGGGCCCTGCTCCTGTCGCAGTCGGGCTTCTTCCAGAACAAGAAGGACCCCTCGCAGGAGCAGCACGACAAGGACATCGCCTGGATTTCGGGCACGCTCGTGGGCTTCATGGGGGTCGTGGCGATCATCTCGTACGCGATTCCCTCGTTTTTGGCGCCCTATCGCGCCCTCGTCGAATGGGTCGACTTCAGCAACATCTTTGCCGGGCCTACGATCGTGGTCTTCGGCTTCGTGCTGATCATCATGGCGGTGGGCCTCGTGCGGCGCTATCGCACGGCCATGGCCCTGGCCGTGACCGTGCTCGTGTTGCTGGCGAGCATCCAATTCCTCTTTTTCGAAACGATCACCGTGGCCATCGTGTCGGTGGCGCTCGCCGTGTGGCTGTTCGTGCAGCGCGCCTCGTTTGATAGGCCGGTGCCGCGCGATTTGCATGCGATCGTGTTCGGAAAGTAGCCCGATGCGTCGCGCGTGCGGCGCCTTTCCTACGAATCAGTAATGCTGGCGTCGATAGCGTGGCGCCGGTGGGGCGCGTTGCTACAACAGGCCCCTGCGGGGCAACCGCAGGGGCCCGCACCGCAGGCCCCGAGGGCGCAGCAGGCGCCGCCTTCGGGCGACACGGGCCCGCGCAACCCCTTCCAGCTACCCAACGACCAAATGCCTTTCATCCCCAACCCCAATTACAAGGGCGACCAGCCAGCCCAGATGTCGGGGGCGATGAAGGCCCTCTGGGTCGTGCTCGGCATGATGATCGGCATCTTCAGCCTGCTCGTTGCCTTCATCTCGTTTTTAGGGCCCGACGTACGGACGCGCAGCCTGCGGTCCCAGGCGCTCAAATACAGTTGCATCGGCATACTCTTGGGCGCCCTGCTCGACGTGATCGTCTTGGGCCTCATGGGGGTCGATATGTCGTCGTTCGCTCCCCTGGGCGCGGGCGGCGCCACGGGCGGCGGGTCGTCGTCTGCAGGCAGCGCCTTTTAGCCGGTCTTTTCGCCAAACGAATCGAGGAATCTTGCCGGGTGCGCGAGCGATCGCATCGTGCGGCCCGGCTCGCTCGCTACAAGATGCACACGCGCCTCGCGGGGTGGGGTAGAATACGAACGGTGCGCCGCGCATACGCGCGGCGCTTTCATGTTGCGAAGAAAGGCATTCCTGCAATGGCGATACAACGACCGATCGGTACCGAGGACCTGCTACCCGACGACGCGCGATTCAAGGAACATTTCATCCATACGGCATACCGCGTGTTTGGCCGCTACGGCTATGCGCCGATCGAAACGCCCCTGTTCGAGCAAACCGACCTTTTCGTGCGCGGCATCGGCACGGCGACCGACGTTGTGTCCAAGGAGATGTTCACCGTCGTGTCGGGCGGCAACCTGACCAAGCTCGTGGCGGGGGAGGATCTTCCGGCGAAAAGCCGGCTCTCGCTGCGTCCCGAAGGCACGGCGGGCGTCGTGCGCGCCATTGCCCAGAACGGTCTGATCGTGCCGGGCGGCGCGCCCGTCAAGCTCATGTACGCCGGCCCTATGTTCCGCGCCGAACGCCCGCAGAAGGGGCGCTTGCGCGAGTTCAACCAGGTGGGCGTCGAATGCCTGGGCGCCGAAGACCCCACGGTCGACGCCGAGGGCATCATCATGGTGATGCGCTTTTTCGAAGAGATGGGCATCCCGCGCGAGAGCATGCGCCTGCTCATCAACTCGATGGGCGACGAGAACTGCCGTCCCGCCTACCGCGACGCGGTGAAGAAGTACATCTTCGCCCACGCCGAGGACATGTGCGACGAATGCCTGCATCGCGCCGAGGTCAACCCCCTGCGTGCCTTCGATTGCAAGAAGGAGGGCTGCAAGCGCGTGATGGCCGGCGCTCCGCTCATCCCCGATTGGCTCTGCGACGACTGCAAGGCCCACTACGAGCAGGTTAAGGCTTTGCTCGACGCAGCCGGCATCGCCTACGTGGAAGACCCCACGCTCGTGCGCGGGCTCGATTACTACACCCGCACCGTCTTCGAGGTGCAGGTCGACAACGGCATGGGGTCGCAGAACGCGATCGGCGGGGGCGGCCGTTACGACAAGCTCATGGAGGAGATCGGCGGAAAGCCGGCCCCGGGCTTCGGTTTCGCGCTGGGCTTGGAACGCTGCAAGCTGGCCATCGAAGCGGCTGGCGCGCAGACGTCGGTTCCGGCGACCCTCGACGTTTACGTGGCCGCCGTCGAAGACGACCTGCGTCCCGAAGCCTTCCGTTTCCTACAGCAGCTGCGCGATGCCGGCCTGAGCGCCGAAATGGACCATCAGTCCCGCAGCTTGAAGAGCCAGCTGAAGCAGGCTAACAAGCAAGGCGCTCGCTTGGCAGCCATCCTCGGCCCCGATGAGCTGGCGGCCGGCAAGCTGCACGTGCGCGACATGGCTTCCCATGACGAGCGTGACCTCGACCTGGCGGCCGTGCGCGCCTACCTGGACGCGTGCGCTGCAGGGGCTACGGGCACCGTCGAAGGGCTGCTCGGCTAGCCCGTGCGTCTCGTGGATTGCGTGCAGAGCAGCGGTGGGCGATTCCTCACCCTGGGCGTGTGCGCTACAATACATTGGTTCGAAACCTAAGGGCCTGCGCTCCAACGGGGTGCGGGCCCTTTGCAGGCAAAGATGTTTGGCAAGGAGCATAAAGTCAAGATGAGCGATTTCTTGAACGCATACTGCATGCACACGAGCACGTGCGGACAGTTGCGTCTGGCCGACGAAGGCCGCGACGTGACCCTCACGGGTTGGGTGTGGCACAACCGCGACCATGGCGGCCTGATCTTCGTGGACCTGCGCGATCGCGCGGGCTACACGCAGGTGGTCTTCGACCCCGATTGCGTGACCGAAGAGGAATTCCACGCCGCCGAGCATCTTGCCCGCGAATTCGTGATCGAAGTGACCGGTACGGTGCGCGCCCGCGGCGAAGGCAGCGTCAACCCGCACATGGCTACCGGCGAGATCGAAGTGCTCGCCCATTCGCTCAAGGTGCTCAACACGTCGGTGACCCCGCCCTTCGCCATCGAAGACGGCATCGAGACCGACGAGCTCACCCGCATGAAGTGGCGCTATATGGACTTGCGCCGTCCCGAAATGCTCGCCAACCTCAAGCTGCGCCATACGGTGGCCCACGCCATCCGTTGCGCCCTCGATGAGCGCGGCTTCATGGAGGTTGAGACCCCCATCCTGGCCAACTCCACGCCCGAAGGCGCGCGCGACTACCTGGTGCCCAGCCGCCCCAACCCGGGCTCCTTCTACGCCTTGCCACAGAGTCCCCAGCAGTTCAAGCAGATGCTCATGGTGGGCGGGATCGAGCGCTACTACCAGATCGCCCGTTGCTTCCGCGACGAGGACCTGCGCGCCGACCGCCAGCCCGAGTTCACCCAAGTCGACATCGAGATGAGCTTCGTGACCGCCGACGACGTCATGACCATGATGGAAGACGTCTTCAAAGAGGTCTTCGCCCAGATCGGCGTCGAGCAGGACTTCCCGCTCCAGCGCATGCCCTGGAAGGAAGCCATGGACCGCTTCGGGTGCGACCGCCCCGACGTGCGCTTCGGCATGGAACTCGTCGACCTTACCGACATCGTGCGCGGCTGCGGTTTCGGCGTGTTCAGCAAGGCCGTTGAAGCGGGCAACGTGGTGAAGGCCATCAACGCCAAGGGCGCGGGCGACTGGAGCCGCGGCGACATCGAAAAGCTGGCCGACGTGGCAGCCGCCAACGGCGCCAAGGGCATGGCCTGGATCGCCTACACCACCGACGGCAAGGAAAAGAGCCCCATCATCAAGTTCTTGGGCGACGAGGTGCATGCCAAGATCAAGGAAGCGATGAACGTCGAGCCGGGCGACCTGCTCCTCTTCGCCGCCGACACCTTCGACACCGCGAGTGCCGTGCTTGCCGCCCTGCGCCTGCATATGGCCGACCTGCTGGGCATCGAGCGCAAAGGCCATAAGCTTCTGTGGGTCGTCGACTTCCCGATGTTCAAGTACGACGAAGACGAGAAGAAGTACGCTGCCGAGCACCATCCCTTCACGATGATTCCCGAAGAGGACTGGGACAAGATCGAATCCGACCCGATGGCATGCTCGAGCTACAGCTACGACATCGTCATGGACGGCTTCGAGGCCGGCGGCGGCTCGATCCGTATCCATAACGCCGAGCTGCAGAAGCGCGTCCTGCATCGTCTGGGCCTTTCCGACGACGAGATCGAAGAGCGCTTCGGCCACCTGATTCACGCGCTCGAGCTGGGTGCGCCGCCCCATGGCGGCATTGCGCTGGGTCTCGACCGCCTTATCATGCTGCTGGCCGGCCGCGATTCGATTCGCGACGTCATCGCCTTCCCGAAGACCTCTTCGGCGAGCGACCCGATGACGGGTGCCCCCAACGCCGTATCCGCCAAGCAGCTCAAGGAAGTGTCCTTGCGTCTGCTTTAGGCTGCAACGGCATATCGAGCGACGAGAGCGCCCGCACGGTTCGTGCGGGCGCTTTTGCGTGCGGGCTTCCCGCTTTCTGTCTGCGGGTGGAACCGGCATCGGGCCGCCTGTCGCTTCGCAAGCGCCCGACCCTCCCGCTCCCTGTTTATGGGCTGAAACGACAGCGGGGGCAAAGGCTTGACGGCGATTTCGCGGCGCGGTTCCTGCTCGGGTGCTAATCTGCGTGTGAGAATGGCACGAAATAACCGATATGCAGCAAAATATTCGATTAGATGGCACGGATATACCGATGTGCAGCACAGCATTTCATGCAATGGCACAGAAGCGCCGATTTGCAGTAGGAATCAATGCTGCAAATCGGCGCTTCTTTGCCAGCTTGAGAAATCGGATGCTGCATATCGGCACTTCCGTGCCAGAGTCCTTCAAGAATTGCTACATATCGATGAATCTCTGCCAGCGCCCCCCCCCTAAGATTTGTCCCATGGCGGTATGTCTGAGCCTTGGAATTGGCCGTTCGGGGCAAGGGCGATCTGATGCTGCTACAGGAAGAAGAGCTCATCGATGAGTTTGAGCCGTGCGGGCGTGGCGCCCAGGTAGCATCTGCGTAGGCGGCGGCCAAGTTGCTTGGCAACGAGCTGGGCAACCTGCTCGAATGCGTCGATGCTGGTGATTTGGCGGTTGGTGACTTCGATAACCGTCCAGCCGGCATGACGCAGGGTGGCGCGTCTTACGGCGTCGGCTTGCATCTGCGTTTTGCTTGCGTGGTAGAAGCCATCGTACTCAACGACGAGCTGCGCATCGGGCCAGACCGCATCGCCTTTGAGGAATTCTTTCCCTACGACGCCTTGCTCGTCCGCGGTAAGGTCGATTACGGCATTCATCTGGGGGAGCGGCATGTTGTAGCCGCCATACCGGAAGGGGAGGCAAAGCCGGAGCGCTAGCTGCACTTCGGGCGGGGAAGCAGCCCCTTCGACAATCCAGGGAAGTGCGCGCTGGGCGATTTTGCACCCATGCTGTGCCTGGTTGCCACTTAGGAATGCAGCAAGTTCCGAGCGGTGCACGAGGGGGTTCCGCGCTGGCAGCTCTGTTGAATCCGGGTCGAAGGGCAGGCGGTACGAACTGCACAGAAACGATCCGTACTGAGCCGTTCGGGCAACCGAGCGGCTCAACGCCATTTGGGCCAACGACAGCTCGGGAGAGACGATGAACACGTTTGGGCCAAGACGCTTGAGCGCGTTCGGGGCGAGAGGCGGTGTGTGAACATGGAACACGACCGCAGACGTGCTGGTCCGTGTGTTCGTTCGCGGCACAAGCACGTGCAGAGGGTCGTCGGCGGCGAGAATCGACGACGGAATCGCGCGCTCCAATTCGTCGTGGCAGGCGCGCACGTCGCCCGCGCACAATGCGAAGGCGCGCGGGTCGGCTTCGGGCTCGAGCATTGCGGCGTGGAGCCAATAGCTTTGGGCGGTAGTATGTGAAAGGCAGATGCTCATAGCGGCATCCTAGCAGGCGCATGCGGGGCCATCCACCTATTGAGGGATCGAATTTTCGGTTATTTCCCCAGGTGAGAAAAGGGAGGAGAATCTGATGGCCCTGCGATGGGAAACGGGGGACGGCATGTGGCCGAACGGGGTTCGCCTCGGCCTCTCGCGGTTTTCGCCGATCGGTCTGCCGCGTTTCCCCGCTCGTCGCAACGAGTCGCCGGCGGTTGCGCGCGCCGGCGCCCGGCTGCATCGGGGCGCAAAAAAGCCCGGCCGGAGCCGGGCTTTCAATCGATGGGGAGGGGAACCTACTTGAGGCCGTCGATGTAGTTAACCAGGTCGCCGATGGTCTCGAGGCCTTCGGGCTCGCCGAATTCGATGTCGCAGCGCTCTTCGAGGTCGCAGGTGAGCTCGACCATATCGAGGGAGTCGATGCCGAGGGATTCGAACGTGGAATCTTCGGAAACGGTTTCGGGGTCGATGTCCAGGTTGTCGTTCAGAATTTCCTTCACGGTATCGATGGTGGCCATGGGCGTTCCTTTCTTGGTGGAATGGCGCCCGCATCGGTCTTTGCGCGGCGCCGGAGTGCGCACATTCTATCAGACTCGACCCTCGTGCGCGGGTCTGCTCCATCAAGCCGTCAATCGTTGCCTACAAGGCCTGCACGTCGCCCCCCGTGGGCGGTTTGGCGGTCGCGCGTCGTGCTTATCTCACGGGGAAGGTGAAATCGCCGTCCTCGTGGGGGCGGGCACATGACCAAGGATGACGAATCGGGACGAAAAGCGGCGACCGGCCCGGGCGCGCATTGTGCGCGCGCGAGAATAGACCTATAATCTGACGTGAATTTATCCTTACGAAAGGACAACTATGGCAGACCAGAAGACGACGCCGGTGGACACGACAACCCCTATCGAACCCGCGCAGCCCATGCGCAGCGTCGACATGCCCGCTCCCCAAGTGGGGAGCACGGGCCGCATCACGTCGGTGAACGTCTCGGAGCACAAGGGCACGCGCAAGCACCCCGTCGATTCGGGCACGATCGAACTCGATTCCGACTACGGCGTGCGCGGCGATGCCCACGCCGGCAACTGGCACCGCCAGGTGTCCTTCCTTATGGAAGAGTCGATCGACGTCGCGAAAGAGCACGGGCTCGACGTGGCGGAAGGCGATTTCGGCGAGAATATCACCGTCGAAGGCATCAACATGAAGGGCATGCCCCTGGGCACGCGCCTGGCCGTGGGCGACGCCGAAGTCGAGATCTCCCAGATCGGCAAGAAATGCCACAGCCGCTGCGCGATCTTCTACCTCGCCGGCGACTGCATCTTCCCGCGCGAGGGCGTCTTCGGCTGGGTGGCCAAACCGGGCGAAGTGCATGTGGGAGACGAGGTGCGCGTTCTTTCGCTCGGCGCGGGCGAGGTGCACCACCTCATCACCGACGCCCCGCTCAAGGAAAACCGCATCGAGGACGTGAAGGCCTAGGTCTGCCGCGGCCTCGCTTCGCGTCGCTTCCGTGATTTGCCACGCGCGCGTAGCCACCGCGTTGCCCCTCTTTCAGGATTGCTTAAGCGCGCATGCGTAGAGTGTGAACCATCTTGTTCGGGGAAAGCGCTTCGGCGCATCCGCCGGACGGCGCCCGGCGCGCCGGTTTGTTGCATCACGTTAACAGCCGTGCGGGTAGGGCGGCGTTTCGCGGCATGCGTGCTACCGTACGAGCAGAACGAACGAAGCGCAACCGTCTAGTGAAGATGTGGAGTGTGAATACTATGGCAGACAACAACTTCGACCCGCGCAACTCGGCGCCGGTTCCCCCTCAGGGGTCGGGCTTCGCCCCGCAACCCACCCAGCGCACGACCTACGTCGCCCCCGCACCTGCGCCCAAGAGCGGGCGCGGCCGCACCTTTGCGACCGCCTTCATCGGGGCGGGCCTCGCCTGCGCCCTCGCCTTCGGCGGGTTCGCCGCCTACAACACCGCAACCGGCAAATCCTCCACGGGGTCGGTCGTGCTGGGGTCGTCTTCGAACGGCGACATCACCGCGAGCGCGAGCGGCGAGAGTTCCGAGCTCGCCGAACAGGTGGCCAACAAGGTCCTGCCTTCGGTCGTGGCCATCGACGTCTATCAGGGCTCGTCTTCGGGCAGCATGCTCGGCCGCTCGTCGGGCGGCAGCCAGACCCTGCAGCAAACGAGCCTGGGCAGCGGCGTGATCATTTCGAGCGATGGCTACATCCTCACCAACTACCATGTGGTCCAAGGGGCCGACGCCCTGAAGGTTACCGCCGACGGCCAGACCTACGACGCCACCGTGGTGGGCACCGACGAGACCACCGACCTGGCCGTGGTCAAGATCGACGCCAGCAACCTCACCGCAATCGAAATCGGCTCTTCCGCCAACTTGAAGCAGGGCCAGTGGGTTATGACGGTCGGCAGCCCCTTCGGCTTGGAACAGTCGGTCGCCACCGGCATCGTGTCGGCCACGAGCCGCACGATCAGCGTGTCGAACTCCGATTCCTCTTCGGGCTACAGCGCCGGTTCGGGCAGCTCGACGATCTACACCAACATGATCCAGACCGACGCGGCCATCAACCCGGGCAACTCGGGCGGCGCGCTCGTCGATGAAAACGGCAAGCTGATCGGCATCAACGCCGTGATCGAAAGCTACTCGGGCAACTACTCGGGCGTCGGCTTCGCCATCCCGGTCGATTACGCGATGAACATCGCCCAGCAGATCATCGACGGCAAGACGCCCACCCATGCTCAGCTCGGCATCACCACGATTTCCGTCACGAGCGATTTGAACCAGCGCTACAACCTGGGTTCTGATTCCGGTGCCTACGTCAACTCGGTTTCGGGCGCGGCCCAGTCCGCCGGCCTGCAAGAGGGAGACATCATCACCAAGGTCGACGGCACGCAGGTGACCTCGAGCACCGACCTGATCGCCGCGGTTCGCTCGCATAACGTGGGCGACACGGTGACGGTCACCTACCTGCGCAACGGCCAGGAACAGACCGCCCAGGTCACGCTCCAGTCCGACGAGGATACGAGCAAATCCCTGTCCGAAGAGCTCGGCACGCAGTACGGCTGGGGCTGGGGCAACAGCGGCTCGAGCTACAGCGGCAACGGCGCGTCGAGCAACGCCGCCTAGCCCATCGCTCGGCCAAAGCCGCTCTCCTCTACGGGCCCGTCGTTCGGCGGGCCCGTTTTTTGCGCTAGGCGGCTGCCTCCATGAGCTTGCAACGAAACGGTGCATATGCGCGCCCCCGCGCCCCGCGCCCCGTGCGAATCGGGTAAGATAAGTTGAATCGACTGAAAGGTGTGCGCATGTCCGACTATAAGTACAAACGCGTTCTTCTGAAGCTTTCCGGCGAGGCTCTCATGGGCGACACCGGCTACGGCATCGACCCCAAAGTGGTCGACGACCTCGCCCAGCAGATCAAGCAGATTGCAGACGATGGCATCGAAGTCGCCGTCACCGTGGGCGGCGGCAACATCTTCCGCGGCCTCGCCGGTTCCGCCGAGGGCATGGATCGCTCGCAGGCGGACTACATCGGCATGCTTGCCACCTGCATGAACGCCCTTGCCCTGCAGGACGCTTTCGAGCGCGCCGGCATCGCCTGCCGCGTGATGAGCGCTATCGAGATGCGCCAGGTGGCCGAACCCTACATCCGCCGTCGCGCCATCCGCCATCTGGAAAAGGGCCGCGTCGTCATCTTCGCCGCCGGCACGGGCAACCCCTACTTCACCACCGACACCACGGCCGCCCTGCGCGCCCTCGAAATCGGAGCCGAATGCCTGATGAAGGCCACCAAGGTCGACGGCATCTACGACAGCGACCCGGTGAAGAACCCCGACGCCACCCGCTTCGAGCACATCTCCTACCTCGATGTGATCTCGAAGGAACTCCACGTCATGGACACGACGGCCACGTCGCTGTGCATGGACAACCACATGCCCATGCTCGTGTTCGACATCACGGCGCCGGGCAACATCTCCCGCGTGCTCAAGGGCGAAAACGTCGGCACAACGGTGAGCTAACCTGCTCGCACGCGCACCAAGGGGCCGCCGGCCCCGCCGCACTCATCATTGGGGCAGCCACCCCGCAAGGTCTTGGGAAGGATCACGATGGCACTAGACGAAATCATGCTCGAAGCCGAAGAGCGCATGGACAAGGCAATCGACTCGCTGGGAGAAGCGTTCACCAACGTGCGCACGGGCCGCGCGAGCGCGATGGTCCTCGACCGCATCCGCGTCGAGTACTACGGCGTTCCCACGCCGATCAACCAGATGGCCGCTATCAAGACGCCCGACGCCCATATGCTCGTCATCGAGCCCTGGGACAAGGGCACGCTCGGCGCCATCGAGCACGCGATCAACGCGAGCAACCTCGATTTGAGCCCCTCAAACGACGGCAGCGTCATCCGCATCGCCTTCCCGTCGCTTACCGAAGAGCGCCGTCGCGAGCTCGTAAAGAAGTGCAAGGCCTACGCCGAAGAGGCCCGCATCGCCGTGCGCAACGCCCGCCGCGAAGCGAATTCCGCCGTTGAAAAAGAGGTCAAGGAAGAGGGCCTGCCCGAAGACGAGCAGCGCCGCGCCGAGGCCCGCATCCAAAAGCTCACCGACTCCTACATCGCCAAGGTCGAAGAGCACTTCAAGAAGAAGGAAGCCGAAGTCATGGCCATCTAGGCCGCTTCGGGTTCTCTGCGCAGATTCAAAAGAAGTCAAGGGGGTCGATGTGTCGTTCCATAAGCCGCTCGATGAGATTTTTCCCAGCGTGCCGGACGGTTTGGACGCCCGGGCGCTCGACCCTGCCCAGGTGCCCGCGCACGTTGCCGTCATCATGGACGGCAACGGCCGATGGGCCAAAGAGCGCGGCAAGGTGCGCCTAGCCGGCCACAAGGCGGGCATCGGCGCCGTGCGCGAAACGATTCGCTGCGCGTCCGACGTGGGCGTGCGCTACCTGACCATCTACGCGTTCTCGAGCGAGAACTGGAAACGCCCCGAAGACGAGGTCCGGGGGCTCATGGACCTCTTCGCCAAGACCATGCTGGCGGAAGTGGACGGCCTGCATGAAGAGCACGTGCGCGTGATGACGATCGGCGACGCGAGCGCCCTGCCGCCCAAGACCCGCCAGGCCTTCGCCGAAGCCTGGGAAAAGACCCGGAACAACACGGGGATGACCCTGGTGGTGTCGGTGAATTACGGCGGCCGTGCGGAAATCCTGCGCGCGGCAAACGACATCGCCCGCGAAGCCGCGGCCAAACAGGCCGCCGGCGTCCCCTTCGCCCCCGTCGACGAAGCGGCCTTTGCGCGCCATTTGGATACCGCCGACATCCCCGATCCCGACCTCGTCATCCGCACGAGCGGGGAAATGCGCATTTCCAATTTCCTTTTGTGGCAGATCGCCTATTCCGAGTTCTACATTACCGATGTACTCTGGCCCGATTTCGACCGCTACGACTTTCTACGCGCGCTGCTCGACTTCCAAGGTCGTACGCGTCGTTTCGGCGGGGTGAAGTAGCGACCTATGAACGACGAGCAAGCAAACGAGAACCGACCGGTCGACCGGCCGGATTCGGGCGATCGCCGGGCCGAAGAGCTCTACGCCCACAGCGTGGCCACACCCGATGCGAGCGAACCCTCGACGTTCGCCAAGAAACGCGCCCACGCCAAGCAGGTCGCCTACGAAAAGACCCCGTCGCGGTTCAAGAACGCCTCGAGCTTTCAGGTGCGTTTCCGCACGGGTCTGGTCTACACCGCAGTTTCGATCGTGGCGGTGCTCGTCAACGACCTCACGACGACGCTCTACCTGGCGCTCGTCGCCGGCATCTGCGCGGGCGAGTTCTGCTACATGATGCGCGTCGACGCCAAGCTCCCCAACGAGATGATCGGCGTGGTCGGCGCCGCCGCCTACCCGGTGGCCATGTACCTGTGGGGGATGACCGGCATCGCCCTTGTCACCGTGGCCCTGCTGCTTGCCCTCTTTATCTGGTACGTCTACTGGATGCGCGCCCGCATCCCCGACGTGAGCGTGAGCTTTTTCGGGGCCGCCTACACGGGTATGCTCCTGTCGAGCCTCATTCTCTTGCGCCAGGCCCTGCCCGAGCCCTGGGGCGGCGTGCTCTTGCTCGTGCTCTTCTGCAGCGTCTGGTTCAACGACGCGATGGCCTACATCGTGGGCAGCAAGATCGGCAAGCACAAGCTCGCCCCGCGCACGTCGCCGAAGAAGAGCTGGGAAGGCTTCATCGCCGGCCTCATCACGTCGGCGGGCTTGTGGTGCCTGCTCGTCCTGATCCCCGGCGTGTCGATCACCATCCCGCAGGCCATGTTCTACGGTGTGCTCTGCGGGGGCGCCGGCGTCATTGGCGATTTGGCCGAAAGCCGCATCAAGCGCAACGTGGGCGTGAAGGATTCGGGCACGATCATGCCCGGCCACGGCGGCCTGCTCGACCGCTGCGACTCGCTGTTTTTCGCATCTGTGGCAGCCGTCGTGCTGCTCTTCGCAGGAGGGTGTCTTCCCTATGTCTAACATCAAACGCATCGCCGTGCTCGGCTGCACGGGTTCTATCGGCACGCAGACGCTCGACGTCGTGCGCCAGCATCCCGACAAACTTTCGGTGGTCGCGCTCGCGTGCGGTCGCCGGGTCGACCAGATGATCGAAGCCGCTCGTGAGTTCGGCGTGCGCTCGGTGGCCATCGGCGCCGACGACGCGCCCGAGCCCACCCTTCCCACCGACGGCATCGACGTGGGCCGGGGCATGGACGACGTCGTGGCGCTCGTCAACCTGCCCGAGGTCGACCTCGTGGTGAACGCCCTCGTGGGCGCCGCGGGCCTGCGCGCGAGCCTGGCTGCGATCGAGGCGGGCAAGGTGCTCGCCTTGGCCAACAAAGAGTCGCTCGTGGTGGGCGGCGATCTGATCATGCCCCGCACGACCCCGCAGACCCTCTTGCCCATCGATTCCGAACACGGTGCGATTTACCAGTGCCTCGTGGGCGAGGCGCACGAAGAAGTGAACTGCCTGTGGGTGACCGCCTCGGGCGGTCCCTTCCGTGGCCGTACCCGCGACGAACTCGCCCACATCACGCCCGCCCAGGCCCTTGCGCACCCCACCTGGCACATGGGGCCCAAGATCACGATCGATTCGTCGACGCTCATGAACAAGGGCCTCGAGGTCATCGAGGCCCATCACCTCTTCAACATGCCCTACGACCGCATCAAGGTGGTCGTGCAGCCGCAGAGCGCCATTCATTCGATGGTCGAGTTCGTCGACGGCAGCGTAAAGGCCCACCTGGGCACGACCGACATGCGCATTCCCATTCAGTACGCCCTTAGCTACCCCGAACGCTGGGAGGCCCCGGTCGAGCCGCTCGACTTCACGCAGATCGGCAAGCTCGAGTTCTATCCGGCCGACACCGACACCTTCCGCTGCCTGGCGCTCGCGCGGCAGGCCGGAGCCGAAGGGGGCACGCTGCCCTGCGCGATGAACGCGGCCAACGAAGTGGCCGTGGCCGCCTTTCTGGCGGGCGAGCTCGCCTACCTCTCGATTGCCGACGCGGTCGAGCACACGATGCTCGCGCACGAAAACGCCCCGGTGGAAAGCCTCGAACAGCTTGCCGCCGTCGACGCCGCCGCTCGCGCCCACGCCCGCGCGTTCGTGGCAGCGCATTCCCTCTAGGAGCCGCCTATGGACGCAGCCCTTTCCATTTTCTACGGCATCATCGTGTTGGGCTTCCTCGTGGTCATCCACGAAGGGGGCCACTACCTTTCGGCCCGCGCCTTCGGCGTGCGCGTATCGGAATTCATGGTCGGCCTGCCCGGCCCGCGCGTGGGCTTCATGTGGCACGGCACCCGCTTCGGCGTGACGGCGGTGCCTTTGGGCGGTTACGCCCGCGTCTGCGGGATGGAGCCGGGGGAGGAGAGCCCCTATCTCAAGCAGGTGCTTGGTCTGGTGCTCGAGCGCGGCGAGGTGCTTATGGAAGATGCCGCGCGCGCCCTTTCGATCACCGACGACGAGGCCTACGCCGCCCTCGACGAACTGGCCGAATGGGGAACCATCGCCGGACCGCGCCGCTCGGACAAATACAACGTCTACCGCACGCTTTCGAGCAAGGCGGCGGGCGACGGGGGCACGCGCGCCGAAGGCGACCCCATGCCCGTCGACGACCTCGACGCCTTCTTCGAACATGAACGCGCCCAGCAGTACCGGGCCCTGCCCTTCTGGAAGCGCTGCGTCATCTTGCTCGCCGGGCCGGTGGTCAACCTGCTCTTCGCGATTCTCGTGTTTGTCGTGGTGTATTCGCTGGTGGGCGTCGACGTGACCAACCCCAACACGGGCGAGCTCGTGCATATCCAGGTCGATCCCCTGCGCAGCATCCAAGCGGGCTTCAGCTACATCGGCATGGTCATCGTCGCCGTGGCGGGCCTGTTCAACCCCCAGACGGCCGCCGACACGGTGCAGAATTCCTCGTCGGTGATCGGCGTGGCCGCCATGTCGAAAACGGCCGCCGACCAGGGCCTGCTCTCCTTCGCCATGTTCACCGCGATGATTTCGGTGTCCTTGGGGATCATGAACCTCCTGCCGATCCCGCCGCTCGACGGCGGTCGCTTCGTCGTTGAAATCTACCAGCGCATCCGCCGCGTGGTGGTGAGCCCGCGGGCGCTCAACCGGCTGAGCCTGGCGGGCATGGCCTTTTTCCTCGCCTTGTTCGTCGTGATGGCGAACCAGGACATCCAGCGGTTCATTTTGGGCAATTGGAGTTGATAACATGATCGAACGTGAGAAACCGAACGCCCGCACGCATCGCGTGATGGTGGGCAACGTGCCGGTGGGCGGCGGCGCCCCCTGCGCGGTACAGTCGATGCTCTGCGAAGTTGCCGACGACGTCGACGCTAACCTTGCCCAGATCGGCCGTTTGGCCGATGCCGGCTGCGAGATCGTGCGCATGGCCATCCCCCGGCTCGACTGCCTCGATGCCTTCCAGGAGGTCTGCGCAGCGTCGCCCCTGCCGGTGGTCGCCGACGTGCACTTCAACGCGAAGATTGCGATTGAAGCGGCCCGCCGCGGCGCCGCCAAGCTCCGCATCAACCCGGGCAACATCGGCGGGCTCCCCGCTTGCGACCCTATCATCGACGCGGCGGGGGAGGCGGGCATCCCCATTCGCATCGGGGTGAACGCCGGTTCGCTCGACGACGAGTTGGCAGCCCGCACCGACCTTACCCAGCCCGAAAAGCTCGTGGAATCGGCGGCGGGCTATGCCGCCTACTTCGCCGACCGCGGCTTTCATGACCTGGTGATTTCCACCAAGGCTTCCGACGTGCCTACCACGGTGGCCGCCTACCGACTCATGGCTAAGCGTCTGCCCCAGGTGCCCCTGCACATCGGCGTCACCGAAGCGGGCACCCTCTTCCAGGGGCTCGTGAAGAGCTCCGCCGGTTTGGGCATCCTGCTCGAAGAGGGCATCGGCGACACCATGCGCATATCGCTCACCGACGATCCCGTGCAGGAAGTGCGCGCCTGCTGGACCCTCCTTTCGGCCTTAGGCCTGCGCCGGCGCGGCCCCGAAATCGTGAGCTGCCCTACCTGCGGGCGCTGCCAGGTGGGCCTCATCGATTTAGCCAAGCAGGTCGACGACGAGCTCCAATCGGTGAAGAAGCCGGTGAAGGTGGCCGTGATGGGCTGCGTGGTGAACGGCCCCGGCGAAGCGGCCGACGCCGACATCGGCGTGGCCTGCGGCAAGGGGTCGGGCATCATCTTCAAAGACGGCAAGACCTTGCGCAAGGTCGATGAAGCGTCTATCGTGAGTGCGCTTATGGAAGAAATAGAAAGACTGTGATCATGAACCACGTACTGCGAATGAGCAACATCTACGCTCCTACGCTCAAAGAAGTTCCCACCGACGCGGCCATCCCGAGCCACCAGCTCCTGCTGCGCGCCGGCTTCATGCGCAAGAGCGCAACCGGCCTCTATACCTACCTGCCCCTGGGTTGGCGCGTGATCAAGAAGATCGAGGCCATCATCCGAGACGAGATGGACGGTATCGGCGCCCAGGAAATGATGATGCCCATCTTGCAGGACGCGCAGATTTGGCATGAGAGCGGCCGCTGGAACGACTACGGCCCCGAGCTTATGCGCATGGAGGACCGCCACGGCAACGGCCTGTGCCTGGGTCCCACGCACGAAGAGCTCGTCACGAGCCTGGTGCGCAACGAGCTGCGCTCCTACAAGCAGCTGCCCACCACCCTCTACCAGATCCAGTCCAAGTTCCGCGACGAGATTCGCCCGCGCTTCGGCCTTATGCGCAGCCGCGAGTTCATCATGAAGGACGCCTACAGCTTCCACGCCACCAAGGAATCGCTCGATGAAACCTACCGCGAGATGGGCGAGGCCTACGAGCGCTACTGCAAGCGCCTGGGGCTCGACTACCGTCCCGTGGAAGCCGACAGCGGCCAGATCGGCGGCAGCGCCACGATCGAATACCACGCGCTCGCCGACGCCGGCGAAGCGGAGCTTGCCAGCTGCACCTGCGGTTGGGCGGCCAACACCGAAGTGGCCGCCTGCCTGCCGCACCCCAAGGAGTACGACGAGACCCAGCTGCGCAAGGTCGAGACCCCCGGCGTGCATACGATCGCCGAGCTTGCCGAGTTCTTGCACATCCCCGAAACCGCTACGGTCAAGGCCATGGTGGGCAAGGACGCCGAAGGCGCCATCGTCGCCCTCTTCCTGCCGGGCGACCACGAGCTCAACGAGATCAAGATCGACCGCGCGGTGCCGGGCTTCACGCTACTGACCGACGAAGAGATCAAAGCTGCCGGCCTGCCCAAGGGCTCGATCGGCTGCGTGGGCCTGCCCGAAGGCGTGCGCATCGGCGCCGACGAGAGCCTCAAGGACATCAAGCACTGGGTGGTGGGCGCCAACGAGGACGGCTACCATTACGTGGGCGCTGAACAGGGCCGCGACTTCGCCGTCGACTTCTGGGCCGACCTGTGCACCGCAAAAGCGGGCGATTCGTGCCCGAAATGCGGCAAGCCGATCACCCTTGCGCGCGGCATCGAAGTGGGCCAGATCTTCGAGCTGGGCGACAAGTACTCCACGACCATGGGCGCCACCTTCAGCGACGAAGACGGCAAAGACCGCCCCTTCATCATGGGCTGCTACGGCATCGGGGTGTCGCGCAGCATGGCCGCCGTGGTCGAGCAGTACAACGACGAATACGGCATCAAATGGCCGGCGGCAATCGCTCCGGCGCACGTGTGCATCCTGCCCCTTTCGGTCAACGACGACCTGGTGCTTCCCGCGGCGGAAAAGCTTGCCGACCAGCTTTCCTCGGTGGGTCTGGAAGTCGTGATCGACGACCGCAAAGAACGTCCCGGCGTGAAGTTCGCCGACGCCGACCTCATCGGCTGGCCCCTGCAGATCATCTTGGGCAAGCGTGGCCTTTCCAACGGCGTCTACGAAGTGAAGAACCGTCATACGGGCGACCGCTTCGAGATCCCCATCGAGGAGTTCAACGACATCGTGAGCATGATCAAGCATGCCCCGGCGCTCGCGAGCGCGGCGTTGAACCAGCTGATCGAAGAATCGCAGGCGCGCGCTCACGCGTAAGCCTGCAATCGCGCGACGCGATCGAGGGCCCGAGGGGACGCGCACGCCCCTCGGGCCTTTTTGGCGATGGGGGGGGTGCGGGACGGCGCTTGCGTTCCACCCCGTTCCGGGGCTTCGCCCGTCCTTTCTCGTCGGTGGGAAGGGACGGGGCGCGCACGCCTTATGTGCGCCCCGTGGGCCGCGGGTACATCCCCTCTTGGCAACGGGTGGCAAACCCTCGTTGTGCTCTGGGGCGTTTTGATGCACAATTTATGCATAAGCGCAGGTGCATGGCGCAAAAAGGAAAGTCCTGCACGGCTGGCGTGCGCCGGCGCGACGGTTCAAAGCAGAAAGGGAGCGTGCATCATGGCAATCGGAGACGGATTCAAGAACATCTTCCTGGCAGGCATCGGTGCTCTGGCCATCACGGGCGAAAAGTCCAAGGAGCTCGTCGACCAGCTCGTCGAAAAGGGCGAGCTCACCGTCGAGCAGGGCAAGGCGGTCAATTCTGAACTCGTGCACAAGGCGAGCGAGGCAACCAAGCCCGTGCGCGACGCGGCCCTCGAGGCCCGCATGGCGGCCATGGCCCCCGAAGAGCGCGCGGCCTTCGTCGCAGAGGCCACCCGTATCGCGAGCGAGCAGAACGCCAAGGCCGACGAGGTCGTCGTCGACGCCGAAGTGGTCGAAGAGGCCCCTGCCGCGGAGGCGGAAGACGCAAAAGAGGCACCCGAAGCGAAATAGGTTCCTTCATGCCTGAAAACACGCTGCTCAAACACTTCTTCGGTTACGGCGAGGACGTCGACCCGGAACGGCAATTCAACCTGAACCGGAAGTCGCGTTCTCGCCGCATGCGCGAGATTTTCGCGATCGCGCGCAAGCACCACGTGCTCAACGGGTTCACGCCCGTGCAGTTTCGCGTGGTGCTCGAAGAGTTGGGCCCGAGTTTCGTGAAGGTCGGGCAGGTCCTCTCCACGCGGTCGGAAATACTCCCGCAGGCCTACTGCGACGAGCTGTCCAAGCTGCAAACCGCCTGCGACCCCTTGCCCTTCGACCAGGTGATGGCAACCCTGAAGGCGATTTACGGCGACGATTTCGATGCGGTCTTCTCTTCGGTCGACCCGCATCCGTTGGGCAGCGCGTCGCTCGCGCAGGTGCATAAGGCCACGCTCGCGAACGGCGAAACCGTGGCCGTGAAGGTCCAGCGGCCGGGCGTCAAGCAGACCATGGCCCAGGACATCGACATCATGCGCATCTTCGCGCGTCGGGCATCGCGGTTCGTCAAAGACGACGCGATGCTCGACCTGAACGACGTGGTCGAGGAGATGTGGTCGACGTTCGTCGAAGAGACCGATTTCACGCGCGAGGCCGAAAACCTCCAGCGGTTCGCCGAGCTCAACAAGGACTGTGCCTTCATTTCCTGCCCGCGCGTCTACCCTGAGATCTCGAGCGAGTACGCCCTTGTGATGGAGTACGTCGAGGGCATCCCCATCTACAAGCACGCCGAGCTGGAGAAGGCCGGCTACCATCTGACGGAAATCGGCGAGAAGATCCTCGACAACTACGCCTCGCAGATCCTCGACGACGGTTTCTTCCATGCCGACCCCCACCCGGGCAACATCATCATTCGCGGCGGGAAAATCGTCTACATCGACCTGGGCATCGTGGGTCGCCTCACGCCCAACGAGCGCGCCGGCTTCGGCAAGATCGTGCAGTCGGTGGGCATGGGCGATTCGGCCGCCTTGAAAGAGGCCTTGCTGGGGTTCGCCCAGCAGAAGGACAACGCGAAGATCGACCACGCCCGCTTCCTCGACGACCTCGACCTCCTGCTCGGCAACTACGCGTCATGCGACGTGGCCGACCTCGATATCGGCGACATGATCAACGACATCCTTGCCCTTACCCGCATGAGCAAGGTGGTCCTGCCGCCGTCGATCACCAACGTGTCGCGCGGCATCGTGGCTATCGAGGGCACAGTTAAAGAGTTCATTCCCAACAACAGCATCATCAACATCATCAACGCCCACATCCAAACGAGCCAAAGTTCCAAGGAACGGTTGGAAGACGAGCTCACCGCCGCCGCCAAGAACCTCAAGCGGGCGGCCGACGGCAGCGTGGAAGCCGCCCAGTACGCCGGGGAGACGCTCAAGATGCTCACGCGCGGCCAGCTGAAGTTCAACATGGAAGTGCTCGGGTCCGACGCGCCCCTGGCCACTGTGTCGAAGATCATGAACCGCCTGACCATCGCCATCGTGATCGCGGGCCTCTTCGTGGGGTCGAGCCTGATCGCCCCCTATACCGATGGGCCCAAAATCATGGGGCTCAACCCGCTTTCGTTCTTCGGCTATGCGGGAGCTATGGTGTTATCGGTGTGGGTCATCGTGGACATCTGGCGCAGGCATTAGACTGGAGGGTACGTTTTCGCGCCGCCTGGGCGGCTTCCTGAAAGGTGTCCCTCATGTTCTTATCTCCGCGCGGGATGCATACGGTTCTGTTCGACCTCGACGGCACGCTGCTCGATACCTACGAGCTGCTCGAGCGGTCCTTCCACCATGCGGTGACCGAAGTCTTCGGCCACGACGAATCGATGGAGGCCTACAACCGCACGATCGGCAAACCCCTGGTCGACCAGTTCGCCCTCTACGCGCGCAGCGAGGGGGAGGTCGACGCCCTTGTCGAAAGCTATCGGACCTACTATGCCTCCATTCAACACGAAGCCCTGCATGAGTTTCCCGGAATGAGAGAAGCGCTGGACGCCCTGCGCGCCGACGGATTCGCCCTGGGCGTCGTGACGTCCAAGCGGCATAGCGTGGCGATGGAAAACCTCGAGCAGCTGGGCTACGTCGGCCTGTTCGAGTGTTTCGTGGGCAGCGACGATGTAGCGGCTCCCAAGCCCGATCCCGAACCGGTGGCCTTGGGCGCCCGCCTTATGGGTGCCGATCCGAAGGCCTGCTTCTACGTAGGCGACAGCCCCTTCGATATGCAGGCCGGGGCCGCAGCCGGCGCCGCGACCGTGGCCGTGGGCTGGGGCCAGCACCCGCTCGCCTCGCTTCGCGCCGAACGGCCGCGGGTCGTGTGCGCGGCTCCCGCCGATCTGCCGGGCGCGATAGCCCGCTTCGCGCAAGGGGAGGGCGCCGCATGCAACCGCTAGCCATTCCCGAACTGCTCGCGCCGGCGGGCGGCTGGGAGCAGCTGCGCGCGGCCATCCGCTTCGGGGCAGACGCCGTCTATCTGGCCACCGACAAGTTCGGCCTGCGCCAGCGCGCCGACAATTTCCCGCTCGCCGACATGCCAGCCGTGGTGGACTACGCCCACGAACGGGGCGTGCGGGTGCATGCGACCTGCAACATCCAGATGCACGAAGACGATTTCGACACCCTGCCGGCCTATCTGGAAGCCCTCGATGCCGCCGGCGTCGATGCGGTACTCGTGAGCGATCTGGGCGCCCTGCGCGTCGCGCGCACGCATGCGCCCCATATGCAGATTCACGTGAGCACCCAGGCGAGCGTGTCGAACGCCCAGGCGGCTCTCGTCTGGTACGAGCTGGGCGCCCGCCGCGTGGTGTGCGCGCGAGAGATGAGCCTTGCCGACATCGCCCGCATGCGCCGCGAGCTGCCCCCCGACATGGAAATCGAGGCCTTCGTGCACGGGGCCATGTGCATGGCGGTGTCGGGTCGGTGCCTGATCAGCGACTTCATGACCGGCCGCAGCGGCGTGACGGGCAACTGCACCCAGCCCTGCCGCTGGAACTACGTGCTCGAAGAGGAAAAGCGCCCCGGCGTGTACTTCCCGGTGGAAGAGGACGCCCACGGCAGCTACCTCATGAACGCCAAGGACATGAACATGCTCTCCCATTTGCAGGATTTGGCCGATGCGGGCGTGGCGAGCGTGAAGATCGAAGGCCGCAACAAGAAGGCCTTCTACGTGGCCACGGTGGTCAACGCCTACCGGCAGGTGCTCGACGGGGCCGATCCGGCGGCGTTCGAAGGTGAGCTCGACACGGTGTCCCACCGGCCCTACGGTACGGGCTTCTACTACGGGCCGGCCCACCAAACGCCCGATTCCGACGCCTACATCCGTCCCTATGACTGGGCGATCGACGTCGAAACATGCGCGCCCGCAACTGACGGGTGGCGCGCGGTGGGCGTGTGCCGCAACCGGTTCTGGGAGGGATCGGAACTCGAGGTGCTCGCGCCCCGCGAGCCGGTGCGCTCCTTCCGCGTGCGCAACGCGGCTTTGGTCTGCGACCCCGAAAACGTGCCCGACGATTACCGCGATCGCGAGGGGCGCATCCCCGCCGGCGCCGTCTTCCATGACGGCGTGGTCGAGCTGCCGGTCGAGGTGGCCAACCGCGGTATGGACCGCTACGCCTTCGATGTGCCCTTCGAGCTGCATCCGCACGACATGCTGCGGATCAAACGCGCCAAGCGCACGACCAAATAGGGGCGGTGGGGATGACCGAGGCAATCGCGTTGCCGCCGCGCGCAGGGGCCGTCCGCGTCGACGAGGCCCTGCGCTATGCGGGCTACGCCGGCATCGAGGCGACGCCGGCGGTGCGCGAGCGCGCCCGTGCGCTCGCGGAGGCGGCCGAGCAGATCGAATGCGCGCACGGGGCCTTCCGCATGTTCTCGATGGGGGACGCCGACGAAGGCGACGTGCGCGTGCCCGGCGCCCATCTGACCCTGCCGGGGCAAAGCATCGCCGACTACCTGGACGGCGCCTGCGCGGTCTGCCTGCTCGCCGTGACGATGGGCGCCGCCGCCGACGAGCGTCTTCGCGCTTTTGGGGACGCGTCGCGCGTTGACGGCGTCCTCTACGGGGCGGTGCTCGCCGACCTGGTCGAAGACGCTGCCAACCAGCTCGAGGCCCGCGTGCGCCAGGAGGCCTTCGAACGCGGTTGGTACGCCAACGACCGCTACAGCCCCGGCTACGGGGACCTCCCGCTTTCCGTGCACCCCGCTTTCCTGGCGGCGCTCGATGCGGAAGCGGCGTTGGGCATGCGGACGGTCGACGGCGGTTTCCTCGCCCCGAGCCGCAGCATCACGGCCGTGGTGGGGCTGTTCGCCGACCCTCCTGCCCGTGCCAAGCTGGGATGCGCCTGGTGCGCGGCGCGGCCCTACTGCACGATTCGCGCCGCCGGCCGCGTGTGCTATCGGCGCGACCGTTAGGGCGCCGGCATGAAAAAACGCCTCGAAGGAACGTCCTTCGAGGCGTTGCGCAAAGGCGGGGCCTGAGCGCGTTAGGCTTCGGGCTTCGTTTCCTCCGCGGCGGCTGCGGGAGCTTCGGCGGCGGTTTCCTTCACCGGCTTCTTTGCGCCCTTCTTGGGCTTGGGCTCTTCGGGGGCCACGTCGGCGGCGAAGGCGTCCCATACAGCCGGGTCGGCGTCTTTGATCTCCTGCATGGCTTCCGCCCAGGCCTTGTTGTTCTGGGCCGTGGTGAGGGTCTTCTTCAGCGCATGGGTGAAGATGGTCTTTTCGGGCTTGCCCAGGCCGGGGATGACCACCATAAGGGGCACCATGGGGTAGTGCTTGCGGTCGCAGTAGGCGCATAGGATGCAAAGGTCGTCGGTGTGGGCGCGGTGCCAGGCCGGCTCGCCCAGCTCGCGGGCGAGCTCGTCTTCGGTGATGGCGAGCTTTGCGGCGTCGAGCATGCGGTGGCCGCGCACCCAGTCGATGAGCAGGGAGGCGATCTTCTTCTGCGGTTCGGTTAAGGTTTCCATGAGTCTTCTTTCTCGTACGTAAGCGACGCGCGGCCGTGCAGGCGCGGGGCGCTAGAAGGATCCTTCGTCCTCGGCGTCGGCGGGCGACACGAAATGGCGCCAGTGGTCGATGGCCTCGCCTTCGGTGGCGCTGTGCGCATCGTCTTCGAAGCCGCAGTCATCGCAGGCGCCGTAGTATTCGGTTTCCCCGCTGTCGGTGAACCATTCGGCGATATGGATGTTGGTTCCGTGGCAGTTGGGGCACGGGGTGAAGTACGGGTGGGCCATCGGATCGCTCCTTTCGCGGTGACTGCCGCCTAGCGGCTTTTCCCTATGGTAGCGCACCCGGGGACGCGCGGACGGCCCAATTAACGGGCCCTCAACCGATCTGCGGGGGCCTGCGCCCTTGCGCTAGAATACCCAGCACAACAAGTGAAAGGTACGCGCGTATGCTAGAACCCAATCAAGACCGGCACGGATTCCACGTGCTCTCGCGCGAGCCCCTCGCCGAAATCGACGGCGAAGCCTTCGTGCTCCGCCATGAGGCGAGCGGGGCGCGGCTGCTCTATCTGAAAAACGACGACCCCAACAAGGCCTTCTCGATCGCCTTCAAGACCCCGCCCGCCGACGACACGGGCGTTTTCCACATCTTGGAGCATTCGGTGCTTTGCGGGTCCGACAAATTCCCCGTCAAAGAGCCCTTCGTGAACCTGCTGAAGACCTCGATGCAGACCTTCCTCAATGCGCTCACCTTCCCCGACAAGACCATGTACCCGGTGGCGAGCACCAACGAGCAGGACCTGCTCAACCTGATGGACGTGTACCTCGACGCCGTGCTCCATCCGGCCATCTACGGCGACCGGCGCATTTTCGAGCAGGAAGGTTGGCACTACGAGCTCGACGAGGCAGAGGGGGCGCGCCGGCTTTCTTACAACGGCGTGGTCTTCAACGAGATGAAGGGCGCCCTGTCCGACCCCGAAAGCGTGCTCTACCATGCGCTTGGCACGGCCCTCCTGCCCGACACCTGCTACGCCTTCGAATCGGGCGGCGACCCGGCGGCCATCCCCAGCCTCACCTACGAAGGCTATCTCGACACCCATGCCCGCCATTATCGTCTCGACAACTCCTACATCGTGCTCTATGGCGATATGGACGTCGACCGCGTGCTGGGTTTCCTTGACGACCGCTACCTGTCGAAGGCCGAGCGACGCAGCGACGAGGCTCCCAACGCGATTGGCCGGCAGGCCCCCTTCGTGGCCTCCGACGCCACCTTCGAAATGGATACGGCGCCCGAAAACGCTTGCGTGGGATTGGCCTACGCGGTGGGCGACGCGCACGATTTCGAACGGGTGCTCGCGGCCGACGTGCTCGTCGACGCGCTCATGGGCGGCAACGAATCGCCGATCAAGCGCGCGGTGCTCGATGCGGGCATCGGCGGCGATTGCACGGCCTATCTGATGGATTCCCAGGCCCAGCCGGCGATCATGTTCCTGCTGCGCGGGGCGCATCCGGGCGCGGCGGACGCCTTCCGCTCAATCGTCGAAGACCAGGCCGCCGCGCTCGTGCGCGACGGGATCCCCAAGGACCTCTTGGGCGCGAGCTTGGCGCAGATGTCCTTCGACCTGCGCGAACGCGACCGCGGCATCGCCGACGGCGTTGCCCTTGCCATGAACGCTCTGGCCGGCTGGCTCTACGACGACGCCGATGCGACGACCTACCTGCACTACGAGGAGCCGCTCGCGCATATGCGCGCCGGGCTTGAAGGCACCTATTTCGAGGACCTGCTCGAGGAACTCGTGGTGGAAAGCGGCCACAAGGCGCTCGTCGACCTGGTGCCCACCCCGCAGGAGGGGGCCGGCGCTCAGGCGGTAGAACTCGCCCAAAAGGCCGCCGCTCTTTCCGACGACGACGCTGCGCGCATCGAGGGCGAGGTAGAATCGCTGCGCGAGCGCCAGGAGGCGCCCGACGCGCCCGAAGACCTGGCGACGCTGCCGCATCTGCGCGTCGACGACATCGGCGAGGGCGTACCCGACCCCGCCATGGTCGAGCTTTCCGAAACGCCCTTGCCCTGCCTCTACCACACGGTGCCCACGCGCAAGATCGACTACCTCTACGCCTACTTCGATCTGGGCCGCGTGGCCTGGGAAGACGTTCCCTACGTCACGGTGCTCGCGTCGCTCTTGGGCCAACTGGACACCGACGAGCGCACCGCCGCCGAACTCGATGTGGAAAGCCGCCTGCATTTGGGGTCTCTGCGCTTCTTCACCGACGTGCATGTCGATACGGCCGACCCGCGCACCTTCCGCGCCACGCTCACCGTGGCGGCGAGCGCCCTTTCCGAAGAGGTCGAGAGCCTGGCTGCGCTCCCGCGCGAGGTGTGGGCGCAGACCCGTTTCGATGACGCGGCGCGCATCAAGGACGTGCTCGTGCAGCAGCGCATCGCGATGGAACAGGGCTTCGCCAACGAAGGACACGCCAAGGCCTCGGCGCGCCTGCAGTCCTACCTCTTCGGCAGCGGGGTACTCGCCGACCGGCTGTCGGGCGTGGGCTACTACCTCTTCCTGAAGGACCTCATCGCCCATTTCGACGAGCGCTTTGAGGGGCTGAAGGCAAAGCTCGCCCAGGTGAGCGCCCAGATCTTCGTGAAAAACGATGTGGTGGTGAGCTTTACCGGCGCACCCGAGGACCGCAACCGCTTCTTCGAGCTTGCAGGCGACTTCGACCTGCCGGAAAGCCCCGAACCGCCCTTTGGGCTCTACGTTCAGATTCCCCGACCCGAAATCAAGCGCGAGGCCTTCATCGTCCCGAGCGACGTGTCGTATGTGGCCAAGGGCGCCGACGTGCACCAGATCAGCGATTACGCGGGCGCCTGGGTGGTGCTGGGCAACGCGCTGTCGCTCGACTATCTGTGGAACGAGGTGCGCGTGAAGGGCGGGGCCTACGGCGTGGGCTTCAAGCGGACGCCGATGGGCTTCGCGCGCTTCTATTCCTTCCGCGACCCGCATATCGACGAGACCATCGAGCGCTACGACCGCGCCGCCGACTGGATCGCGTCGTTCGACCCGAGCGAAGAAGAGATGGAAGGCTACATCGTGTCGACGGTGGCGGCGCACGACGCGCCGGTCAAGCCGCGTTTGGTGGCGCGCCGACAGGACGTGGGCTACTTCGCCCATAGGGCGCCCGTATGGCGCGAGATGTTGCGCGACCAGGAGCTGCGCGTCACGCCGGAAGCGGTGCGGGCCTGCGCGGGGACCCTGCGCTCGGTGGCCGCATCGCCGGCCGTGTGCGTGTTCGGCTCGCGCGAGGCGATCGAGGCGGCCGATGCGCCCTTCGACCGCGTGGTCGATCTGCTCGCCGAATAGAGGCGGCGCGAAAGCGCCTGCAACGAAGGAAAAGCGCCTGTCGGTTTGCTGCCGGCAGGCGCTTTTTCGCGAAGGAGGGCACGCGTACCCAGGGTGCCGCTGGGCCGCGCGGGAGCGCTTGCCTAGCCGACCTGCTTCTTGGCGGCCTTCCACAGGTCGTTGAGCTCGGCGGTGGTGTAGTCGTCGATCTTCCTTCCGGCCTTCCACGCCGCCTGCTCCATGGCTTCCCAACGGCGGCGGAACTTGTCGCAGCTGCGGCGCAGGCAGGTTTCGGCGTCGAGGTGCTCTTTGCGGGCGACGTTGACCAGGGAGAAGAGGATGTCGCCGAACTCCTCTTCGGCTTCGGCGCTGCGCGGGACGGCGGCTTCGAATTCGGCGACTTCGGAGCGCACCTGGTCCCAGACCTCGTCGACGGTGTCCCACTCGAAGCCGGCGCCCACGGCCTTGCGCGAGATTTCCTGGGCCTCCATGAGGGCGGGCTGGGTGCGGGCCACGTCTTCGAGCAGCCCGCGCGGCGCTTCGGGGTCGAGGCCGGCGGCGCGCAGCTTTTCGGCGTGCTTGGCGGCCTTCTGGGCGCGTTCGTGGGCCTTCACGACGTCCCAGAGGGCCTCGACGTCGTCGGCGTCTTCCACGGTCGATACATCGAGTCCGGCGGCCGCGAAGGCAGCTTCGGCACCGAAGACATGCGGGTGGCGACGGACGATCTTCTCGTTGACGTCGTGGGCCACGTCGTCGATCGTGAATTCGCTGGCGTCGGCGGCAATCTGCGCCTGCAGAACCACTTCGAGCAGGACGTCGCCGAGCTCCTCGCGCATGTGGTCGACGTCGCCTTCCTCGATGGCGGCGACGGCCTCGAAGGCTTCCTCGAGCATGTTCTTGGCGATGGAGGCGTGGGTCTGCTTGCGGTCCCAGGGACAGCCGTCGGGGGCGCGCAAGCAGGCGATCGTTTCGACGAAGGCGTTGAATTCCGGATGGTCAACAGCGGTTGCGGGGCGGGGGACGGGCAAGTAGGCGTGCTCTTCGCTCATGGGCGGTCCTTTCTCTGGCGGGTGCTGGTGCAAGGATACCGCGTCGGGCGGGACGACGTAGTGCTAGCGTGCTTCTACCAAGTCGATGAGTTCCTGTTTCTTATGAACGTCGCACTTGGCGTAGATGCGCTTCATATGCGTGCGCACGGTGTTCTCGGACACATAGAGCTGTTCGGCGATGCTGGCGACGGTATAGCCGCGTACGACGTAGTCGGTCACTTCGGTTTCGCGGTCGCTTAAGCCGTAGGCCTGCTGGGCGGCGGAAACCTTAAGGGAGAGACGGTCGTTGAAAGCGCCTCGATTGTGCATCTTCTCGGAGCCTACGGATTCGGAACGGGGCTTAGAAGCAGGTCGGTTGCCTGCGGCTTGCTCGTCGTCTCGCACGGAATCTGTTTCGACAGTTGCGGAGACGGGCGCTATGAGCTGGATATCGCCGCAAATGAGCTGGGACCGTGCGTTCTTGAAGTCTATCGATCCGAAAAAGAACATGAGCGACAGGATCGAGACCGCTAGAAGCGCCGCGATGAAGAGCACGGGAAGCCCTTGGGAAGAAAGGTAGTCGGAGCCGGTTCCTACGAGGAAGCCTACGTCGTGCATGGCGTAGATGACGCCGCCGAATAGACCGAAGGCGAATCGAGGGGCGATGCCGTTGTCGCGCGAGATTTGGGCGCACTGCATCATCGCAAGCATCAAGCCGATGGAATAGAGGGCGAACAGCGCTGCAGCGAGGAAACGCGTATAGGAAATGTTGGCGAACGGCAGCAGGGCGAAAGCGACGATGAGGAGCGGGAAGACGATTCGGTAGAGCTTCATGATGTTGAGACGCAGCCCTTTTCGGGACCAGAGGAAGATGACGAGAAGCGCTACGGCGAGCAGGGCAAACATGGAAAGCACGTTCACTATGGTCCCGATTTCGGGCTGCTCGATTGCGATGGACCTTACTACGCCAGCGCAGAAGGCAATCGCCCCCACGGCGAGCATGCTGCGCCATGAAGCGGTGACGAATCGACGGTAGACGCGTACGTTCTCCGAGGGCTTGTCTTCGAACATCGGTTGGCTGAAGTCGATGCGGCGGTTGCTCAGAATGAGGGCGAGCGTGAACAAGGGGGCGAAGACAAGGGGAATGAGGTAGGCGGTCACTGCATGGGGGAGCAGATAGAGAGCGAAATAGATGACAGCTGAATAGGCGAATCCGCATATAAGGTCGCGCATGCCCTCTTCGGGATCGCTTGCTGCGAAGAACTGCTGCCAAGGAAGGTAAAAATGCGCACTTCCGGCGCCGAGGGCTATGCCGCCTGCAATCGAGAGCGCGAGTTCGAAGCCGTGAAGGTACATGGCGGCAACGAGACAGGCCCAGCCGATGGCGTACACGAAAGCAGCGATGAGAATCAACGAGGTGAGGGCGAGCCGATGCTTGATGTAGCTTGCCCGTGCGAGCAGGAACAGGGTGACGAAAAGGGCGACGGATTGCGACAAGTAGAACCAGAACATAACCTCGTGGGTTTGCAGGCTCATCGGTAGAAAGGGAAAGACGCCGCCCCAGATCCCCGTGGCGTTCACGGCTAGGAAGAGGGCATAGCCGAGTATGCCGACGTTCGGCGCAATCTTGTCCAACGGCATGCTTTGCACGTGTTCCTCCCTCTGTTTCGCGCACCTGATGATAGCAAAGGCGCACGGGCGGGGTTGCGGCAAAGCTCGCAGGGTCATTGCATGGGGAGAAACTGTTTCCCCAGCTCAAACGGGTGTAACCATAAAATCGCACGATTTATGTGACAGGGGTCTCGGGTGGGTTCTGGTAGTTTTGTCTGCGGAGGGAGTCCCGTTCGGCGGATGCAGGTAGATGCCGTTGCCCTTGCAAGGAAGGGGATTTCCGAATGAGAAGGAGAGGAGAAGCTATGCCGAAGACCGACATGAGCCGTAGGACGTTCGTCAAATCGGCGGGCGCGTTGGCGGCACTTGCGGGAGCCGGCAGCGCAGTCGCGCTGACGGAAAACGTCGTTCAGGCAAAGGCCGACGAAGCCGCGGGTACGGAAGACATCCATTGGAGCCAGTGCAACGTGAACTGCGGTGGCAACTGCATATTCAAGTGGCATTCCAAGGATGGGAAAATCCAATATATGGAAACCGACGACACGGGCGATGCTGATTTCCAGGCGCGCGCCTGCCTCCGCGGCCGCAGTATGCGCCGTTGGGTGAATTCCCCCGATCGCCTGCTCTATCCCATGAAGCGCGTGGGTAAACGCGGCGAGGGGAAGTTCGAGCGCATCAGCTGGGATGAGGCGATTGATACCATCGCCGACAAGTTGAAAGACACTATCTCGCGTTACGGAAACGATGCGATTCATCTCATTTATGCAACGGGCATGTATTCCACCACGGGCAACCCGTCCAAGCGCCTCCTGGACGCATGCGGCGGATACTTGGCTCGTGCCTACGACTATTCCACCAACCAGATTTTGGTTGCGATGCCGTACATGTACGGTTCGGACAAGAAGAAGGGGAGCGTATTCAGTCCCTATGATGCGGTGAACGCATCATCGATGACTGAGGCGGCAGACCATTCCGACCTTTTGGTGATGTTTGGCAACAGTCCCGCGGAGACGCGTATGGGCGGTGCCAACACTACTTGGGATTTCGCCCGCGCTCGTGAAGCAATTAAGGCGCGTGGCGGCAAAGTCATCAATATCGATTATCGAATGAACGAGTCCGCGTCCGGCCATGCCGATGAGTGGCTGCCCATTCGCACGGGAACCGATGCCGCATTGTGCATGGCCCTTATTCACGAGTTCATCGTGGACGGGAAAACCGACGAGGAATTCTTGCTCACCCATACCGTTGGCTGGGATGAACAGACGATGCCCGAGTCTGCCAAGGGCCAGAACAAGTCTTTCAAGGACTATGTGATGGGAACCGGCTACGACAAGGTGGAGAAGACTCCGGAATGGGCGGCGCCGATCACGCAGATTCCCGCTGAGAGGATTCGCGAGCTGGCTGCGGATTTGGAGAACGCCAAGGCGCCCTTTGTATGCCAAGGTTGGGGCCCGCAGCGCCATACGAATGGCGAAGATACGACGCGTGCGATCTGCATGGTTCCGATTGCTCTGGGCCAAATTGGAAAGCCGGGCACCAATACGGGCCAGCGCGAGGCTGAGCCGCCTACGTACCTGGTCGACAGTCTTCCGAACGACGATGCAGATTCCGAAACGGGCGTCGTGCCTGAAGGCGGTGTACCTGCAAATGCGGTAACCTGGTCCATTCCTTGTTACGAGTGGCTCGATGCCGTGGACCATGGCACCGACATGTCAACAACGAATGCGGGTATTGTCGACAAGAAGAATGCGCTGCCCGACGGCAAGCTCAAGAACAACATTCACTTTATTTGGGACTATGCGGGCAACTGCATCACGAATCAGCACGGCAATATCGACAAGGTCCATGAGATGCTCAGCCAGAAGGACGATGACGATTTGTTCATTTTGGTTTGGGATACGGTACTGACGGACTCCGCCAAGTATGCGGATATCTTGCTTCCGGATGCGATGCGCTCTGAACAGCTGAACATGCAGACGCAGGGATACAGCGAATGGTATACGGGCGTTACGGTAGGCGGGCCCGCGCAGGAAGCCCCAGGCGAATGCCGTTCCAGCTATGACGTGATGGCCGATATCGCCGACAAAATGGGCGTGAAGGATGAATTCACCCAGGGCAGAACTCACGATGAATGGGTGCAATACCTCTACGAGCAAGGTCGGGAGGCCGCTGCTCTAGAAGACATTCAGATGCCCACGTGGGAAGAAATCAAGAAACAGGGCGTGTTCAAGCAAGCGCTGCCTAACGTCATCGGCCTTGAAGATTTCTGCAAGGATCCCGAAGCGCACCCGCTGGGCACTCCCTCTGGGAAAATCGAGATTTACTCTGAGGCGTTGGCGCATATCGCTGATACCTGGGAATACGACGAAGATCAAATCATCAGCCCCATCCCTCGCTTTACCGCTGGCTTCGAAGGATATGGCTCCACGACCGATGAGTACCCGCTGTATTGCGCCGGTTTCCATCACAAGTCTCGTACCCATTCGAGCTACGGATTCATCGACGAGCTCAAACAGGCCGCCCGCCAGCAGGTGTGGATCAACCCAATCGATGCCGACTCGCGCGGTATTTCCAATTTGGACCAGGTACGCGTGAAGAGCCCTGCGGGTGAGATTCAAATCGAGGCGCGCGTCACGAACCGCATCATTCCCGGAACCGTCGGCATCCCCCAGGGCGCGTGGCACGATGCGGACATGGATGGCGACCGTGTGGACAAGGGCGGCTGCGTCAATACGCTCACCACGTATAAGCCCAACGCCCTCTCCCGTGGCAACGGCCCGGCGCATTCCATGATCGTGCAAGTGACGAAGGCGTAGGGGAGGTAGCGAAATGACCCAGTACGCGTTTTATTTTGATAGCACGCGGTGCACGGGCTGCAAGACCTGTGAAATGGCGTGCAAAGACTATAAAGACCTTAGCGTCGACACGGCCTACCGAAAGGTGTTCGACTACGAGGGCGGTTCCTGGGACGTCGCCGATGATGGCACGTGCATGACCACGACCTTCGTCTACCACATCTCGATGTCGTGCAACCATTGCGATAACCCTGCGTGCACGAGCGTCTGCCCCACGGGGGCCATGCACAAAGATGCCGAAACGGGCCTCGTGTCCGTGGACGCCAACAAGTGCATCGGCTGCGGCTACTGCCATATGGCCTGCCCCTATAATGCTCCGCGCGTCGATCGGTCGCTCGGCCATTCGGTGAAATGCGACGGTTGTGCCGATCGAGTGGCGCAGGGAAAGAACCCCATGTGCGTGGACGCGTGCCCGCTCCGTGCACTCGAATTCGGCACGGTGGAGGAAATGGAGCAGCTCGGCGAACGTGCAAACATCGCGCCGCTGCCCGACAGCTCCTACACCAACCCGAACCTCTACATCAAAACCAACGACGATGCGAAGCCCGTCGATTCGGACGAGGGCAGCGTCATCAACACCGCGGAGGTGGCTCAATAATGGAAACTGCTTTTGCCGAACTGCCTCTGGCGGTGTTCACCACGTTGGCTCCCTTGGGCGCAGGCGCTTTCCTTGCCCTCGCGGTCGCCTTTTCCGCAAATGATTACGACGAGACGGCTTTGAAGAGAATCGACAAGCTTACCTGGGTGCCGTTTGTCGCGGTACTGGTGGGTTTCGTCGCTTCCGCCCTTCATACCGCCAACCCGTCTCACGGCGTGTTCGCCCTCAGCGGTTTGGGGCATTCGCCACTGACGAATGAGATTTGCGTGGGCGGTGTGTTCGTCCTCGTCGCTCTGGTGTACGCCCTTATGGCCACGCGTGGCAAGCTCAAGGGCGGACGCAAGGCGTTCGCCCTCGTGACGGGCGTGCTCGGAATCCTGTTCGCCCTCTTTGTCGGGCTTGCCTATAACGTTGCGACCATCGCGTCGTGGAGCACCCCGCTCGTGCCCGTCGAGGTGCTCGGGTTCGCCCTGCTGGGAGGCAGCGCGTTTGCCGCACTGGTGCTGGCAGGCAACGAAGGCAAGGCGGCGCACACGCTCAGTTTGCTCGCAGTGATTGGAGCGGTCGTCGCCGTTATCGCCCAGGTGGCCCATCTCGTACTGGTGGCCGGGGCATCGAACGCTGTGTCTTCGGGCGCTCAGCTTGTGGGCGGCGCGATGGGTTGCGCTGTCGTGGGCATCGTGCTGGTGCTGGTAGCATGCTTCGAGTTGGCGCGCGGCTACAAGGGCGCGATGACGTCCGCTATCGCCACGCGTGCGATCGTGGAATCATGTGTAGGCGTTTTCATGCTGAGGCTTGTCTTCTACGCGCTCTACCTTTCGGTTGGCGTGACGGTGATGTAGCATTCGGCGAGCGGGTCGAGCGATCGGCCCGCTCTTTTTGCGCGTGGGCGGAACGCGCTTGCGCAACAGATGAGCGGAGGACAGTCATGGCGGTTGAGGTGAGCGAAGGGCAGCTTGATGGGTTGACGTTCGTTGGGCAAACGTTGGCGCCCCTGTTTTTGGAAGACCCGCTGGCGGATGGTGCGGGGGTCGTGCTCGACGCTTTCGCGTCCCTTGAAGTGACGGAGGCTGCAAACGAATGGCCGTTCGTCCTTCCTTCTGAAATAGAGCCTTCCTTGGAGAAGATGCGCAAGGGTGCCTCCGGCGATCGCGCAGAAGCTTCGGAAGCGTATCGCCGTTTGTTCATCGGTCCCGGTCGTAAAGAAGCGAGTCCGTGGGGCTCGGTCTATACCGACCGCGATGGCGTGATGTTCGGGTCGACCGAAATCGCCCTTCATGATTGGCTGTCTGCCAACGGGGTATCCGTCTCGGGTGGCCATGCCCTGCCCGATGACCATATTGGTACTATGCTCCAGCTTATGGCATGGCTCGCGGTACAGCGTCCCGAGCTGGTGCGTACCTTCCTTGAGGCTCATTTCCTTACCTGGGCTTCGCACTATCTGGAATTGCTGAGATCCGTGAGCCGCCATCCGCTTTACGAAGGTCTTGCCGAGGTGACGGATGCGACGTTGTCGGGCGTGAGCTCTTCGCTGCAATTGAACGTGCAGCCTGCGAGATTCTATCGATAGGGGAAACTATGGCGGGAGCCGATCTTGCGTTTTCCAATGCACTGGGCGAAGTGACCCTTGCCGTCTTCACTTCGATAGCACCTTCTGCCGTGTTTGCGGTGCTCGCATTGCTCGTGCCGCTTTCGTTCGGTCGGGTAAGCGAGGGTGCGAGACGCGAGATTCGCAAGAACATGTGGATTCCGCTTCTGCTTTGTATGGTCGGGCTTATCGCATCCGCCACTCATTTGGGCAATCCCTCGAACGCCCTCTATGTGCTGTCGCGCGTAGGTGCGAGCCCTCTTTCGAATGAGGTGTTCACTGCGGCAGGGTTCCTTGCGCTCGTTGCTATGTACTGGCTCTGCGGTTTCATGCTGCAATGGCATCGCGGGGTTGATTGCGCCTTGCGCATAGGAATGTGCGCAATGAGCGTCGTGTTCCTGGCGATGATGAGCGTTGCCTACTCGGTGCCTACCATCAGGACCTGGGACAGCCCCTTGTTCGTTGCAACGGTACTGGTGAGCTCCTGCATGGGCGGGCCCTTGATCGCCCTGCTCGTCCTATGGGTGTCGAAAGGCTTCGAGTGCTCGCGCCGGCTGGCCTGTTGGGCATGCGCGGTTTCGGCCGTTGCCGCTCTTTCGTGGGTTGTGCTCCATCTTATCGTCGGCGGGGGCATCCTCGGTATGCGCAACGAGGTCTACGTCGTTTCCGATTTGGTGCCGCTGTACTATCCCATGCTCTTTGTTGTCTCGCTCTTGCTCTGCGCTTCGTATGTTGCGCTGGCGTTCGGGATTCGAGCGAGAGGGGGAGAAGGCGCTCGAAGGCGATCGGTTAAGAGCGTTGCGCTGCTCTCTCTTTCGCTCTCCCTTGTCTTCGTTGCAATTTTCGCCATGCGATTTTCCTTTTACATGATGCATTTGACGGTCGGGGTCGCGGTGTAAGGTTTGCTATTGAAGCCGTTTCCCCAGTTCAGAGATGAGGCGAAAAAGATTTCGAAAAAAGTTTCAGAAAATGCTTGACCGAAATTCGGTCTTTGCTATTATACATATCGCTGACTTACGGGGCCTTAGCTCAGCTGGGAGAGCGCATGGCTGGCAGCCATGAGGTCAGGGGTTCGAACCCCCTAGGCTCCACCACAATTGCCATCGCCGGTATCGAAAGATGCCGGCGATTTTTGTATGTTCAGACGACGACGGGCGCCCACTATCTTGAGCAGTTGCCAGGGCGTTCGGCCGGGGCATGTGCGTGAGATTCAAGCGCATTGCTTGAGGGGTCTGCCAAGGGAAAGGCCAAGCGCATCTTCCGCTTGACGGAACGGACGTTGCAGAATCCCGTGCGTTTGCTCAAAGCGCAAGGGAATCGCACGCCGAACAGGAAATTATCTTCTTGGAGCTCGTTTTACAGGCTTGTTGCATCGGAAAACCGCCATGACCGTGCATCTTGAACGGAATCCTGCATCAACCGTGCATCCCGTGCGGGGCGCTTCGCTCGCCGGCTGTGCATGGCGAGCATCTCCATTGCCTGCCGACCGCCTGCGTCGGGTTGGGCCCTGCGCCGCCAACCGACCGCCCGCGCCAGACGGGGACCAACGCCGCCTGCCCTCTGGCCCCTTCTATAGAAGATGCGCCTGCCAAGCGGCACGAAGCATTGGCATCGTCTATTGTCTTCCGCATGTCGAGGGACAGCCGTCCCCCTGTTCTCCCAGCTCACGTGCGCATTGGCGCAACGAGCGCTCTCTTTAGTAGTCCCCCGCAGTCCCCCGCATTATTGCAATTATATTTGCGCTGCGGGGGAGGGGTGGTCAGAATGCAGGACGGCGACCGAGCACGAGGGGTTTCGGCGCCATTCGCTTTTTTAGAAAGAGGAGCCTTTCCCTATGTCCATTCAAATGTTGCATGGCAAAATCCACCGCGCGACCGTGACCCAGGCCGCCCTCGACTACGTGGGCAGCATCACAATCGACGAGGACCTTATGGACGCTGCCGGCATCCTGGAATACGAACGCGTGGAAATCGCCGACGTCAACAACGGCGAGCGCCTAGTCACCTACGTGATCGCCGGCGAACGCGGCAGCGGCATCATCTGCCTCAACGGGGCGGCCGCCCGCTGCGCCCAGCAGGGCGACAAGGTCATCATCATGGCCTACGCCGCCGTCGAGCCCGAAGAGGCCGCGGCGCTCTCGCCCAAGGTCGTCTTCGTCGACGACGACAACAAGATCTCGCGGGTGACGCGCTACGAGAAGCACGGCCTGCTGGCGGATATGGACTAACGGTCCTTCGAGAAGGGATTCCAATGCAGATCGCCTACACGGTAGAAGATGCCAAACGGATCACGCGCGCATGGAAGAAGGAAGGTCAGACCATCGGGCTCGTTCCCACGATGGGCTACCTGCATGAAGGCCATGCGAGCCTGATCAAAAAGGCGCGCGAGAACAACGATAAAGTCGTTGTGTCCGTGTTCCTGAACCCTATCCAGTTCGCGCCCAACGAGGACCTCGATTCCTATCCGCGCGACTTCGACCACGATTGTGCGCTCGCCGAGGAAATGGGCGCCGACCTCGTGTTCCATCCCGAGCCTTCCGAGATGTACAAGAATCACGAGACCTACGTCAACATGGGCCTGCTCACCGAGAGCATGGACGGCCTGGCGCGCCCGATCCACTTCCGCGGCGTCTGCACGGTGCTCACCAAGCTCTTCAACATCATGCAGCCCGACAACGCCTACTTCGGCCAGAAGGACGCCCAGCAGCTCGCCATCGTGAAGAAGATGGTCTTCGACCTCAACTTCGACGTGAAGATCACCGGCTGCCCGATCGTGCGCGAAGACGACGGCCTCGCCAAGTCGAGCCGCAACACCTACCTGTCTCCCGAAGAGCGCGCCGCCGCCCCGGTGCTGTCGCGCTCCATCGCCGAAGGCCAGCGCGTCATCAAGGCGGGCATGGCCTCTGCCGACCTGGTCGCGCAGATGATGAAGGTGCTCGATAGCGAGCCTCTGGCCGACACCGAATACGTGAAGGTCGTCGATGCGCTCACGATGCAGCCGGTCGAGACGATCGACCGTCCGGTGCTCGTGGCCATGGCCGTGCACGTGGGCCCCACGCGCCTGATCGACAACTTCAGCTGGGAACCGGAAGACTAGGGGCACCTATGGCCACGCTATCCAAAATCGGCAACGTGCTTACGCGCTACGTTGCGGTGATCATCATCGCCCTGTCCGTGTGGGCCTTCTTCGCCCCGGGCATGTTCTCCTGGGCGACCAACTACACCACCGTGTTCTTGGGCATCATCATGTTCGGCATGGGGCTCACGATCAAGGCGAGCGACTTCCGCGTCGTCTTCACCCATCCCAAAGAGGTTGTGCTCGGCGCCGTGTGCCAGTACACAATCATGCCGCTTGCGGCGTTCGCCCTGGCCACGGCCCTGCATCTGCCGGCCGATATCGCGCTCGGCGTGATTCTAGTGGGCTGCTGCCCGGGCGGCACGGCGTCGAACGTGATCACCTACATCGCCAAGGGCGACGTGCCCCTGTCGGTGGGCATGACGATCGTGTCGACGCTTTTCGCGCCGCTCGTGACCCCGGCGCTCGTCTACCTGCTTGCCGGCGCCTGGGTGCAGGTGTCCTTCTGGGCCATGTTCCAGTCGGTCGTGCAGGTGGTGCTCCTGCCCGTGCTCGCCGGCATTCTGGTGAACTTCATGGCCGGTAACGCCGTTCAGAAGATCTCGGGCGTGCTGCCGTTGGTGTCGGTGCTCGCTATCGCGCTTATTGTTGCCGGCATCGTGGCCGTCAACAACGCCAAAATCGTGCAGTCGGGTGCGCTCGTGCTCGCCGTCGTGGCACTGCACAACGGCATCGGTATGGGGCTTGGTTATCTGGTTTCTCGCGCGTTCAAGCTCGACTATCGCAAGACCACAGCCCTCTCCATCGAGGTGGGCATGCAGAACTCGGGCCTGGCAGTGAGTCTGGCGGCAGCCAACTTTGCCGCCAATCCGCTGGCGACCCTGCCGGGCGCCGTTTTCAGTGTGTGGCACAACATCGCGGGATCGATTTTCGCGAGTTTCCGTTGCCGCCATACCGAAGAGCCCGAGCTTGCGGGGGCCGATGCGAAGAAGTCGGCTGCGGCGTAAGAGTCTGCCCATACGTGCAAAAGGGGAACGGGGTCGTCCGGTGGGCGACCCCGTTTTTTCATTGCGGCCGGGCGCGCGTCGGAGGATGGTGAACAAAGGTGTATGCAAGTGCGGAACACCGACGCGCGGCCTTGATCCGGCAGAAGGTCTTCGTGGGCGTGTTCCCCGAAGACGATACGTATCTTACGCAGGCTGTGGAGCATGCGTGTACCTGAATAGGTACAGGTGAGTGAAATCCTTCGAATGGCGGACTTTGCGAAGAGCCGTCTGCTCGTGGCTATTTGTGGGAAACTGGGACGGTCGTCGAAAGGTCGCGCCCATGCTTCTGTTTACCGGCTTGAATCTGTATCTGCTCCTGTTCCTGGCCATCGCCTTGGCTCCCGCCATCTACCTGATGATCTATGTGTACCGGCTCGATCCGATCGACAAGGAGCCGGCCGGCCTGCTCTGGTCGTTGGTGGTTGCAGGTGGGGCGGCGGCTTTGGTGGCCGGTCTGATCGAAGCAGTGGGCATGCAAGTCTTCGGGCTCTTTTCGGGGCTCGACCCCAACAGCGTGCAGTTCACCGTGGCGTCGGACTTTTTGGTGGTAGGGCTTGTCGAAGAGGGCATGAAGTACGTCCTCATGGGCAGGCGGACCTGGCGCGCGCGGGCTTTCAACTGCCGATTCGACGGCGTGGTGTATGCGGTCTTCACCTCGTTGGGATTCGCGGCGGTAGAAAACGTGATGTACGGTCTGACTTATGGGACGGGCGTGCTCTTCGCCCGCGCCTTCATGGCGATTCCCGCCCATATGGGCTTCGCCGTGCTTTTCGGCATGTTCTACGGGCAGGGCAAGCTGCTCGACGCCCGCGGGCATGGGTTGGTGTCGAAGGGCTGCGTTGCAGTGGGCTACCTGCTGTCGGTGGGTCTACACGGGCTCTACGATTCCACCGCGATGGTGCAGACCGAGGAGTCCATGGGCGCCTTCTTCGTGGTGGTGATTGCAATCTACCTGATCAACTTTGTGATTGCGCGGGCGGCGGCGCGGCACGATAAGCGCTTTCAATAGGTGCCGGGGCTGGCGGGACGCGTGCGCGTCGCTCGCACTCCCGGTGCCGGGCGACATTTTCCCGTCGCGCCCGCCTTCACCCGGACCCCGGCTGCGCTTTTCCCTTCGAGCCCGCACGTCTGCACGTGCGTCCGGAAACGAAATGGACGCCGCCATGGCACGCCAATCGAGTTTTCGAGCCGTTTTCCACTGCATTGCGGATTTTAGTAAACGAAAATATAATATATGTTCAAAAAAGTGGCTGAAAATCGTTCACACAGGCCGATATTCCTCGAAAACTCGATTGGCGTGCCATTTCCGTACCTCTGGCGTGAGGGACTGCCTCGATTGCAGCTCGAGGCAGTCCGCGTTTGCCTGAAGGGGTGCGGCGCTGCTCTGTCGCCCCCGGCTGCGGGGTGTTCTGCCGGGGCGGGCGTGCGTTGCGCTCGCGCCCTGCGGCGGGTGACGGTCTGCTTGCAAGAGGGGGCCGCGTAAGATGCTCGTGCTAGAATCGCCGGTGATAAGCGAAAGAGAAAAGAGCATGCAATGACGAATTCTCCTAACGAAACCACAAGTCCTTCGGCCTCTGCCTGCGAAACGGGCGCCCTCACCTTCGACGCGATTGCGCGCAATGCGAGGGATTTTGCCGCGGACCGCAGCAACGTCGTGGCGAAGAATGCGGTGACGAGCAACGGGGTGCGCGCAGCTGCGCGCGTTCCCGAACAGGTCGCTCGCAACACCACCGTGTTCGACGTTGAAATCAAGCAGGGCGACCGCACCGACCAGCAGCGCTCGGGCCGTTGCTGGATGTTCGCCAGCTTGAACACGATGCGTATCCGCACGATCAAGAAATTCAATCTGAAGACCTTCGAGTTCAGTCAGGCCTACCCGTTGTACTGGGACAAGCTCGAGAAGGCGAACTGGTTCTTCGAGAACATCCTCAGCACGCTCGACGAACCGCGCGATGGCCGCCTCGTGGCCTTTCTGCTCGCCGACCCGGTGGGGGACGGCGGCCAGTGGGACATGTTCCGCGCCCTGGTGAAGAAGTACGGGGTGGTGCCCAAGGAGGCCATGCCCGATACCGCGTGCGCCAAAAACACCTACGAAATGGATGCCTATCTCACGCGTTACCTGCGCAAATGCGCCTGCGAACTGCGTTGCGCCCACGAGGGCGGCGCTTCTGTCGATGAGCTGCGCTCTGCCAAAGAACGCATGTTGGCCAACGTGCAGCGCATGCTCACCATCTGCCTGGGTGAACCGCCCAAAACCTTTGACGTGCGGCTGCGCGATACCGACGACAAGCTGGCGCTGTCGGGGACCTTTACGCCGCGCGAATTCTTCGAGCGAACCGTGGGGATGGAGCTCGACGATTACGTGTCGGTGATCAGCGCTCCCACGGCGGACAAGCCCTTCGGCCATACCTACACGGTGGAACGCTTGGGCAACGTGGTCGAAGTCGGCGGCGTACGCTATCTCAACCTGCCCGTCGACCGCCTGAAAGAGATGGCGGCGACCCAGCTCAAGGACGGCTTGCCGGTGTGGTTTGGCTGCGACGTCGACCAGTCCTACCTGCAGAAGGACGGCGTGATGGACCGCGATGCGGTGAATGTCGACGCCCTCTTCGGGTTCGAAATCGACCGCGGGTTCGACAAGGCGCAACGCCTCGACTTCGGCGAGTCGGTCATGACGCACGCGATGACGCTCGAAGGCGTCAACCTCGACGCGAACGGTAAGCCGACGCTGTGGAAGGTCGAGAACAGCTGGGGCAAAGACCACGGCAAAGACGGCTTCGACAGCCTGACCGACGATTGGTTCGGGGAATACGTCTATCAGGTGGTTGTGGACAAGAAATACCTGACCGACGGTGAACGCCGCGTGTACGACACCGAAGAGCCCACGGTGCTGGCGCCGTGGGATCCCTTGGGAGCCCTGGCGGACTAAGGCGGGCGGGGCGCTTCGGGCGCTCCGTTGCTTTCGCCGGTGCAACGAAACTGAAACGAAAGGACCGATCATGGCATTACCGGAACCGTCGATGGACGAATGGCTGCGTGAGGCGAAAGCGAGCGCGCATGCCGACCAGTGCGGGATGTTCCTTGCGCACAACGGTGTCGTGCGCGCCACGCCCAAGCGCCAGGTGCGCGAAGGCGTGCAGGGCCTTGGCCAAGTTGTTGCCGTTGACTTCTCCTATGACGCCGAAGGCCTGCAGAAGGCTATCGACGAGGCGCTGACCTGGGACGGCATTTACTACGTGCGCGTGTGGCTCAACGAAGGGCGCTGTGCGGTGGGCGATTCGCTCATGTACGTGCTCGTCGGCGGCGACATTCGCCCGCGCTGCATCGACGCGCTGCAGAAGCTCGTGGGCACGATTAAAAACGAGCTCGTGGTGGAAAAGGAAGTGTACGCGGAAGAGCGGTAGGGCCGCTCGGCGGCTGTCGGTCGCGGGGCTGCGCTCCCTCGCTCTTTCAGGGCTCCGGCCTGCGCGCCGGGGCTCCTGCGCGCCCGCGCTGGGCGGCTTTTCTCGCAGGTAGGTGACCGCAGCGGCTCATATGCTACAATCGCGGGCGCAGAAGAAGACGTCTCGGTGCAAGGAAATCCGGGTGAGAATCCCCCGCGGTGCCGCCACTGTGTTCGGGCCCATGGGCCCGTCAGTCAGAACACTTCCCGAGAAGCGTGCCAGCTGCGCGGCGTCGCACCGCCCAGCTCCCCGCCTTCGGCGGCTTCGCGTAACGTCCGGCCACGGGGCCGGCGCTGTTCTTTCTTCTGGGTTTGATGCGCGGGGAACGCGCACGAGGGAAAGGATGGCGTATGGGCTATTCTCTTGCATCATTGTGGAAAAAGAGCGCCCGCTGCGCGCTGGCGGCGGTCCTGCTCGTCGTGCTCGCCTGGCCGGCGATGCCGCAGCAGGCGGAGGCGGCCGATGAGGGCAGCGCGAGCTCGAGCGCCGCGAACGTGAAGGTGGCGCTCACGGTTATCGACACCACGGCGACCGACGATGCGGGCAACGTGGTGGGCAAGACGGTCTACAACGGCGCGGTCGACGGTCTCACGTCGAGCAGCACGGTTGCCGACCTGCTCCACAAAGCCGGCCTCGATTACGGTGAGAGCTATGGTTCGCCCACGTTCGAGGGCAAGGGCTACAACAAGGACACTGGCGCTTATTGGGTGACTGAATTCGACGGCTCGAGCGCCAACTGGGCCTCCGCTCAACTTTCGTCAAAGCTCGTCGATGGCGGCCACTACCAGTACATCTATTCGAGCACGGGCGATTTTTCCTATGACGATACGTCTGCTCCCGTCCAGCTCACGGTGGTAGATGAGATGAACGGGTCGACCGTGGTCTACAACGACACGGTGTCGGGCCTTACGACGAGCGATACGGTTGCCGATATGGTGAAGAAGACCGGGCTCGATTACGTTGAGAGTTACGGCTCTCCCTACTTCGAGGGGAAGGGATACGATTCGACCACCGGCGCCTATTGGATGACGGTCTTCAATGGCTCGAGCGCGAATTACGCCTCGGCGATGCTTGCTTCTCAGCTCGTCAAGGGCGGTCACTACCAATACGTGTATACGAATTCGAAGGCGAATCCCTACCTGTTCTCGTATTCGGAAAGCATTCCCGACAAGGTGACCTCGGTCGTTCCGCAGGTGAGCGATCCGCTTGCCGGCTATACTCCCGCCGCACCGGCGTCTTCCGAGACGGAAAAGGATTCTGGGGTGTCGTCGGAGCCCTCGAGCACCGACGGGTCTTCGACCCCTACGTTGATGGCGGCCGATGAGGGCAAACTCTCAACGCTTCTCGACAACCTGGCGAACACCTATCGCGAGGGCGGCAGCGGTGCCGCACTTGAAGACGGCAGCACAGCTAACAACCGCTACAATGCCGCCATCGCCTTGCGCGCCATGGACCGCGCCTCCGATGTCGCGAAGGACGAGGTCATTGCCTCGATTGCCCAGAGCGACACCGTCCCCGCGGGTACCATGGCCAAGTACATCACCATGCTCACCGCTGCGGGCGTCGACTGCACGCACGTCGATATCGACGGCACCACGCGCAATCTGGTCAAGGAAATGGAAGAATCCGAAGAGGGGGCTGCGCTGTCCGTCACCGATTACGTGTGCATGCTTCCCATCTACAGTGCCCAGGGCTATGAGATGCAGACGGAGACGGGGATGACGCCCGAAGAGCTTATCGATGCCATCGTCGATGCGGCGGACGCGAACACGGGCTTGGTCGGCTACGACGGTTACCCCGATACGCAGACGACCGCTCAGGCCATTCTGGCTTTGCTTCCCTACAAAGACACCAACAAAAACGCCTCGGATTTCATCGATAAGGCGAAGACTACGATTCTGAGCATGCAGAACGATGATGGCGGTTTCAGCTACAGCTATGGGGATACCACGAGCAATGCGGATGCGACCGCCGAGGTGTGCGCAGCGCTCGATGCGCTGGGCTACAACGTGAACGGTTCCGACACGGCGAGTGCCGCGTCAGGGAAGACGCCGATGTACTACTTGCTCAACCAGGCGAAATCGGATTTGACGGGATACGAGTCGAATTGGGACTCGCAGATGCTCGACTCCGATGCGATGCTCGCCCTTGCCGCGTACAAGGACGGCAAAGCGGCCAACGTGCTCGTTTTCGGTCCGACGGGGGCGTCGGTGGACCCGCAGAGCGGCGAGGTGACGATCACCTTCGTCGATACGGGTGACCCCCGCAGCGCCGACGATAACCAATCGATGACGGTGAAGGCGGCGCCAGGATCGACGATTGCGCTGCCCGATCGCTTGGTATATCGTTCGGACGCCTCGTTCGAGGGATGGAACACGGCGGAAAACCACACGGGCGCGCTCTACAAAGCGGGAGAAACGTATACGGTACCCGAAGATGATACGGTTCTCTATGCTCAATGGGGCGATCTGGCCCTTACCGGCTCCTCCGCTTCCACGATGCCGCAGACCGGCGATGCCTTCCCGGCGGCGCTTGTCGCCGTGCTGCTGGCAGCCGGCGTCGCGGGCGGCGTGGCGCGCGCGAAGGCGCGTCGGGCCTAACGGGGCGACGGGCTTATGAAGCTACCTGAACGCGATACGACACGCAAACGACTCTATGCAGGGGCGGCGGTTCTCGCCGCCCTTCTTGCCGTGCTGCTCTTCGTCCTGCCTGCCGCAGGCGTTACCATGCCGTGGGACAGCAACGCCTTGCAGACGGTCGCTTCGGACGAGGACTCTGCCACCGATACCGCCGAAGTGACTGGCGACGGGGAAGATAACGCCGAAGCGCCCGCCGACGATGCGGCTTCTGCCGATGACGCAGCGGCTTCGAGCGACCAGGCGGCCGCCGAGGGCGACGCCTCTGCCGTGGCCTCTTCCGCAACTGGTGCAGGCACGGGCCAAGCGGGGGCCTCTTCGGACGGACAGTCGGGCGCTTCCTCCGCCTCGTCGGGCGGCGGCGGTGCCGCTTCGTCGGCATCGACCGGCTCCGCGTCTGCTGCGGGCGGCGGGTCGAAGAGCGCTCAGGCGCCTTTCGCATCCGGCTCGACCCAGCAGCAGCAAGCGGCTCCCGCTCCCGCGACGATCACGGTCACGGTGACCATCGATGCTTCCAACGCTCACAAGGTCAACGCCTCCTACCCCTCGTCGATGGGCTCCAAGCAAGTGACGGTGCCCGCCGGCGCTTCGGTCTACGACGCCCTGAAAGCCACGGGCGCCTCGATTGGCGGCAGCTCGACCTACGTGAGTTCGATCAACGGCCTCGCCGAAAAGGCCTGCGGGTCCGGCAGCGGCTGGATGTACAAGGTCAACGGCGTCTATCCCAACTATGCCTGCGGAAAGTACAAGCTGCAGGGCGGCGAGTCGATCGTGTGGGCCTACACGGTCACCAAGGGAGACGTTTCCTAGGTGGATTCCGCTCGTGCCAATCCCTTCGAGGCCTTCCATCCGGTGGTGCCCGTCGTCTACCTTTCGGCCGTCATCGTCTTTGCGATGGCGGCCGTGCACCCGGTCTACGTGGCCCTGTCGCTTGCGGGGGCTGTGGCGGCGGCCTGCCTTGTGCGCGGTCCCGCCCGCGCGTTCGGCACGCTGGGCTTCTCGCTCGTATTCGCGGCCGTGGTCGCTGCGGGCAACCTCGTCTTCGTTGCGCAGGGGTCGACCGAGCTCTTCCGCATCGGCGAGCGCGCCTTCTATGCGGAGGCCTTGGGTTTTGGCCTCGTGATGGGCGGTATGTTCGCCGCCATGCTCATGTGGTTTTCGGTCTGGTCGGCCGTGCTCGACGGCGAGGCCCTGCTTGCCGTGTTCGGCCGCCGCGCTCCCACGGTGGCCCTCATCGTGACCCAGGTCATGCGTCTTACCCGCCAGTTCGTCCGTCGCGGACGCAGCGTGCGGGCCGCCCAAGACGCGGCTTTTCCGCCGGCGTCCCTCTCAAAGCGCGATCGCCTGCGCTTGAACGCCCGCATCGCATCGGTGCTCATGGGCTGGGGGATGGAAGACGGTATCGTGCGCAGCGATGCTATGCGGGCGCGAGGCTACGAATGCGGAATCCCGCGCACCCTCTACCGCCGCGTGCGTTTTCGCGGGCGCGACGGGGCGGCGCTCGCCGTCGTCTGCTTGCTTGTGGCGTTAAGCGGCCTGCTCGCTGGCGTTGCCTGCAGCCAGTACGCCTTCTATCCCACCGCGAGTCGCCTGGTGGCCTGGTGGGGCTATGCGCCCTACGTCGCGCTCATGGCGGTGCCGGCGGTCCTATCTTTCAAGGAGAGCGCCCAATGGCAATTGTCGAAGTAGATCATCTGTCGTTTGCCTACGCGGCGGAAGTGGGGTGCCCTTCCTGCGAGGCCCTTGCCCCCGTGTCCTTTTCGGTTGAAGAAGGTGCTTTCTGCCTGCTCGTGGGGTCGACGGGCTCGGGTAAAACCACCCTTTTGCGCGCGATGAAACCCGAACTGGCCCCGGTGGGGGCCTTCGGCGGCAGCTTGTCGGTGCTCGGTGCGCCTCTTGTGCGCGAGGGGGAGCGCGTGACGGGCCTGCTCCCCGCCGATTCGGCACGGCAGATCGCCTTCGTCTCCCAGGACCCCGGCGCCCAGATCGTCTGCGATACCGTCTGGCACGAAATCGCCTTCGGTCTGGAGAACCTGGGCGTGGCGCCCGACGAGATGCGGCGGCGCGTGGCTGAAGCGGCTCATTTCCTGGGCATCGAGCCTTGGGTGCGCATGCGCACTGAAGACATCTCGGGCGGTCAGCAGCAGCTCGTTAACCTGGCGGGCGTGCTCGCTCTTCGGCCGCGCCTCATCCTTCTCGACGAGCCCACGGCCCAGCTCGACCCCTATGCGCGCGGAATCTTTCTGCATATGCTCGGCCGCGTCAACCGCGAGTTGGGCACCACGGTGATCATGGCGACGCACATGCCCGAAGAGGGCGAACGGTTTGCCACGCAGACGGTGTCCCTGTCGCCTCTCGAACCGCAAGCGCCCCGTCCCCAGACGGTTGCCGAAGGCTTGCTGCGCGGTTCGGCCGAGCCGGGGGAGGACATCGTGCGGGCGCGCGACGTATGGGCGCGCTACGACCGGGGCGGCGCCTGGGTCCTGCGCGGGGCCGACCTGACCGCGCGCGCCGGCGCCGTGCACGCCGTGGTGGGCGGCAACGGCTGCGGCAAATCCACCCTGCTCAAGGTTGCGGCGGGTGCCATGCGCACCCAGCGGGGCAGCGTGCGCACGTTCGCGCGCGCGACCTGCGCCTATCTGCCGCAGGATCCCAAGACCCTCTTCGTCTGCGATTCGGTGGCCGAAGAGCTGGCCGAATGGCGCGACCGAGCTGGGTACGCTGCCGAAGACGAGCAGGAACAGCTTGCGCGCTTCGGCTTGGACGGCATGCTCGATCGCCATCCTTATGATTTGTCGGGCGGCCAGCAACAGCTGCTCGCTCTCGCCAAGCTCTCCCTTTTGCATCCAAGCGTCTACCTGCTCGACGAGCCGTCGAAGGGGCTCGACCCTCAGGCTCAGGCCTGCGTCGCCCGCGCGATTCGCCGTGCGGCACGCGAAGGCGCGGCGATCGTCATGGCCACGCACGACCTCGATTTCGCCTATGTCGTGGCCGACACGGTTACGATGCTCTTCGACGGCCAGGCAGCTTGTTGTGAGCCGGCGGCCCGCTTTTTCGAGGGCAACCTTATCTATCGCCCGCATGAGCGCGCCCGCCTCTTCGGAGCCCTGCGATGACCGGGGACGGTCGAATCGCCCCTGACGGGCGCGGCGATGCATTCGCTCGTCGCAGGGTTCTTTTTGCCGTGCTCGAAGCCGTGGCTCTTACGACGCCCGCCGTGGCCATGGTGGCGTGCGCGGTCGCGGGCATCGAGCAGACGGCCCTGCTCACCTTGGTGGTCGTCCTCGCCGCGCTTGCCCTCTTCTTCTCCGTCTACGAACGCCGGCGTCCGCGTCTGCGCGAGACCATGCCCGTTGCCGTCCTCGCCGCTCTTGCCGCGGCCGGCCGCATTCTTTTCGCTCCCTTCCCTGATGTGAAGCCCGTGTCGGCGATCGCGATCGTGGCGGGGGCTTCGTTCGGGAGGCAGAGCGGATTCATGGTGGGGGCCCTCGCCGCGCTCGTGTCCAACTTCTTCTTCGGGCAGGGACCCTGGACGCCTTGGCAGATGTACGCCTGGGGCCTGGTGGGCTACGGGGCCGGTTTGCTCGCGCGCAGTCGCCTGTTCTCCCGCACGGCCGGGGTGTGCGCCTACGGGTTCGTTGCCTGCTTGGGCTACGGCTTCATCTTGAACCTGTGGAGCATTCTGGGCTTTTTCCACCCGCAGACGGTGGCCGAGGCTCTTGCCGTGTACGCAGCAGCGCTGCCTTTCGATATCGCCCATGGCGTGGCGACGGTGGCCTTCCTGCTCATTCTCTATGCTCCTTGGCGGCGTAAGATCGCCCGCGTGAAGGTGAAGTACGGATTGTAAGGGCTCGACGTTCTCGCCTGTTTCCCACGTCGAGTTTCTCGTTAACAGGGCGCACTCGGCTGCCCGTGCGCATTTGTCTATCCCGGCGTTTTGAGGGCCGAATCGTATGCAAGCCCGGTTGTGCCATCGCCTCTGATCCCTTCTCCTCGCTCCCCGAAGAGCTCATCGCGCAGGGCGCACTCGGCTGCCCTTCGGGCGGAATCGTTGCGCACCTGCACACGATGGCCGATCAATCGGGCGAGGTGCCGCACCACCGCTTCGAATTCCAACGGTCCGGCAAGCTGGGGCCAGGTAAGGGGCACGATGCGGAATCCCTGCGCCTCGAGGACGTTTTGCCTGTGCGCATCATGCTCCCAAGCGCGCTGTTCGTCGTGGAAGGAGCGGCTGTTGTATTCCAGGCCCACCTGTGCGTTGGGCCACGCGAGATCTATGCGGCAGGTGGCGCAGCCCAGGGTGACGCGCGACTGCGCGGAAAGGGCGACGGGGTAGTTCATCTGGGGAATCGGAAGGCCCCATCCACCGAAGCGTTGGGGAAGGCAGGCGAGCAGCTCGACGTGCGACTCCATGGGCGAGGCGCAGCCGTCGACCGCCCATGCGAGCGCACGCAACGCCGGGTTCCGCTCGCCTCGTGCGAGTCTGTGCAGGTAGGATTCGATTGCCGCAACGCTGGTGTGCGGGGTGCACTCGAGGAGTGCCTTGCTGTCGGGCTCGATGGCGTATGCGCTTGCCAAGCGGTTGGCGAGTCGCGCGCATGTTGCCCAACCAAGCCCGCGCGTCGCTTCGGCGTAGAGGGCTTCCGGAGAAAGCACGTAGATGCCTTCGGCGATGCGAACGAGCGAGCCGCGAGGAAGCGCCAGCGAGGAAGAGTGACGCACGGCGTTGCGTCGTCCGGCGCGCGGTGCTTGGTTTGACACAAGATAATGGATGGGTTCGCCTGGCCGCACCAGCCCCGCTGTGCATAGAGCGTCGAAGAGCTCGCAAACAGGTGGGTTCTTCGGCAAGATGGTACGGTCGGAAGGATGGGCGTTCTGCAAAAGAAGCTGTGCGCGCGGGGAGGGCGCGTCCGTCCAGAAGCGCCAGGCCGTGCGGTTGTTCAGTACGATTTCGCTCATAGATCGAGGATGACGGCCTCATTGCGCGGATTGCATCGAGATTCGTCGCGTGGCGGTCACGGCCGTCACGCGGAAGGCTCGCGCATTCGTTGCGCGCGTGTCGCAAGCGAATCTTCGGCGCTCGCCTGTGCGCTGCGGCCTGGCTCGCAAAGGAACCGGGCTCAAATCGCAGGTCTAGTGCAGCTCGAACGGGTTCAAGCAGATGGGAAACTCGTTTCGCAGGGTTATTGCACGCAGAAACTGGCAGACCCGTGCATGTTGAGCAGATTCGTGAAATCTCTTTGCGTTCTGAGCAGCTTTTCCCGGTTGTCGTGATATCCCCCTGCGAAACGAGCAACGACGACCGTATATGAGGTTTGAACGCACGATCTGCTGTAACGGCGCTGCAAAATGAGCGGGAGGTTGCAGCAGGTCTGCAGGTTGAGCAGGTGGAGTGCGGCGTCCCTGCGAACTGTGCGGCCGATCGCATTGACCCTGCAGGATGAGCGTCCCGCGTGCGGCTCCCCTGCGAACTGTGCAGGGGACTGCCCGAAACCCGCATTTCGAGCAAGGGTGCGCACTAGGCGTGCGAATCAAGCGATTGCAGCAGGGGCGCACGGCACGAGCAGCCCGCGTGCGACGGACGCTCGTGCCGGTCGGCCGGTAGCGCAGGGGATGCGCAGCGAACCAGGCGTGCCGCCCTAGTCCCAGGGATCCTTCTCGAAGAGGGGCTCTCGGGTGGGTGCGTCGTGAAGATCGGAATACGGGTCGTAGCCGTCGTCGTCCTCGTTGATCGCGCGAATCGGCGCCGCTCCCTGCGCATCTGTTTCGATGCGCGCCTCGCGCCCGGCGGCCAGCGCCTCAGCCTTCAGCTTGGCGATTTGGCTGGGCAGCAGGGTGCGCACCACGTGGGCATGGGGGTCGGAAGGGGTGCCGACCACGCTCGGGTTGGGGTCCTTGTTCGTCATAACAGTCCTTTCCTCAAAACGAGCGGGCGGCACGCCGGCACCCGCGGCAACGCGGAAGCACATCCGCCGCCCCATCGTCTCATGGCCAGTCGCCTGCACCCTATACGAAACGAGCGGCCCGAAGGCCGCTCGCAGGCGTGGCAGTCGTGTGACGCTTAGGCGCGCTCGGGTACCTTTTCGATTTCGGCGATAACCGGGTCCAGACGGCCGGCAACATCGTAGGCTTCGACCTTGCCTTCGTCGCAGAGGGCGGCGAACTTGGGGTCGATCGGCAGGGTTGCGTAGGCGGGAATGTGGTACTTTTCGGCCACTTCCTTGCCCTGGGGCTCGCCGAAGATGTGGTGCTTCTTGCCGCAATCGGGGCATTCGAAGTAGGCCATGTTCTCGACCAGGCCGAGCGTCTTGACATTCATCTCGGTTGCCAGGTTCACGGCCTTGCCCACGATCATGGCCACGAGCTCCTGCGGGGCCGACACGGTCACGATGCCGTCGACCGGCAGGCTCTGGAAGACGGTGAGCAGGACGTCGGAGGTTCCCGGAGGCATGTCGACGAAGAGGTAGTCGATCTCGCCCCAGTTGGTTTCGTTGAAGAACTGGCGAATCGCGTTGCTCACGACCGGGCCGCGCCAGGCGATGGGCATGTCGTCTTCAGGGAGCATGAGGTTGGTCGACACGACCTTGATGCCGCTCTGGGTCTGGGCGGGCAGGATGCCGTCGTTGTCGGCGGTCAGCGGGTTGGTGATGCCGAAGGTTTTGGGGATGGAAGGGCCGGTGACGTCGGCGTCGAGGATGCCGACCTTTTTGCCGCGCTTGTTCGCCTCGCTGGCGAGCAGGCTGGTGACCAGGCTCTTGCCCACGCCGCCTTTGCCGGACACGACGCCGATCACGTGATGAATCGTCGAGCGCCCGTTGGGTTCGAGAACCTTGGGTCCCTTGTCTTCGCCGCAACCTTGCAGGGCTGCCTTCTCCTCGTCGGAGAGGGGAGCGGTGTTCGCTGCCATATAAACCTTCTTTCGGAATGGTGCGTGAAATCGCATGCGCGCTCGGGCGCATCTCGTCTGGGCTGCATCGTATCACACGGGTTACTGTTCTCAAACAAGGACATAGGTGGGAAGCCATCGGGGAAATGCCTGCCTATACTCGTAGGCGAGACCAAGATGCAGAGAGGCCCTACGTGCCTGTGAAAGGGGAGTTTTAGAATGAAGGTGGAAGAAATCGGTCGCTCGGGGAGCAAGGTCACCGTCCGGGTTGAGGCAAGCCCCGCCGAATACCGCGACGCGGTCTGCGCCGGCGTGCGCGCGTTCTTCTTGAAGCCCACCGACGCGCTGCCCGCCCCCGGCGAGGTCGATCCCATCCTGAAAAACGTGGTCGGCGCCGACGGCGACGTGGCGGCGGCCAAGCTCGATGCGGCGGTCAACTGGCTTCTGCCACGCGCCATCGAGCAGTCGGGCCTTCACCCCATCTGCGACCCGCGCGGCACCTTTCCCGCCCCGCCCGCACAAGGCGAGCCGCTCGTTTTCGAGGTGTCGATGTACCCACGCCCCCAAATCGACCTCACGAGCTACGACCCCGTGTCGATCGAGGTCGAGGCGCCCACGGTGACCGAAGCGGAAATCGACGAGCGCGTGGCCGAAATCACCGCCGAAGCGGTGCGCAACGGCACGCTCGCCCATAACCTCGACGGCACGCCCGATGCGATCGACGACGCCTGGGTGGCCGCCCACATCCCCGACGAGGGATGCAACACGGTGGCCGCCCTGCGCGGCCAGCTTGCTGCCGCCGGCCGCCAGTACAAGCGCCAGCAGTTCGTCCAGTACCAGATGAGCAGGGCGACCGCCGAAATCGCCAAGCGCTTGGAAGAGGACGTGGCGGCCGATCTGGTCGACGCCCTGCGCCAGTCGATGCTCGACGAGCTGCGCGATACGCTTGCGGCCCAGCACACTACTCTCGACGATTTTCTCGCCGCCCAGCAGATGACGCGCGACGCGCTCGAAGTGGGCGCGCAGAACCAAGCCCGCGAGACCCTGCGCCAGTCGGTGGCGCTCGATGCGGTCTTCCGCCATGAAAAGCTCGCGGTCACCGACGACGACCGGCGGGCGGCCCTTGCGGCCATCGCCCCCGGCCATGAAGACGAGGCCGAAGCCCAGATGCGCGAGACCGGCTACCTGTTCGCGATAGAGGAATCGGCCGAGCGCCTGAAGGCCGGCGGTTGGGTGCTCGCCCAGGCCAACGTCACGATTCGCTAGCGTTTTCGCCTGGGACGACGGGGACGGAGGGTGTCGTCCCGTGGGACGACACCCTCCGTCCCCGTTGTCACCCGTTGTCGCGGTGGGACGACATCCTCCGTCCCCGTTGTCACGTTGTCACGCGGTGCGCCTGTGATGCGTGTATGGCAAACGGGTCCCCGCCGCGCGCGGACCGTGGTTTTGCGGGATAATCAGGCCTGTGTGTTTTTGCTTCGTCGAGCCGCAAGGCTCTCATCGCCGGCGCCCCGCGCGCCGGAACCGCTCGGAAGGAGCTTATCTATGTGCGGAATCGTAGGCTACACGGGGACCAAGCTCGCAAAGGACGTCCTCATCGAGGGCCTTCGCCGTCTTGAGTACCGCGGGTACGACTCTGCGGGCATCGCCCTGCAGGAGGGCGGTTCCCTTTCGGTCACGCGCCGTGTGGGCAAGGTGGAGGGTTTGGCCGAAGCTGTGGCCGACCTGCCCACTTCGAGCACGTGCGGCATCGGCCATACGCGTTGGGCCACCCATGGCGCCCCGAGCGAGCGCAACGCCCATCCGCACGTGTCCTGCGACGGGTCGATCGCCGTGGTCCACAACGGCATCATCGAAAACTTCCAGGAGCTGCGCGATGCGCTTGCGGCCAAGGGCCACACCTTCAGGAGCGACACCGACACCGAAGTCGTCGCCCACCTGGTGGAAGACTACTACGAAGGCGACCTGCTCGCCGCTGTGTCCCGCGCCACCCGCGACATCATCGGCGCCTATGGCCTGGCCATCACCTGCGCCGCCGAACCCGGTCGCATCGTCGCGACCCGCAAAGACAGCCCGATCGTGCTCGCCCATGGCGAAGCGGGCAGCTACGTGGCGAGCGACATCATCGCCGTCATCGAAGCTTCGCGCGACGTCGCGGTCTTGGGCGACGGTCAGCTTGCCGACATGCGCCCCGACGGCATCACCTACTACAACGCCGACCTCAAGGAAATCGAGCCCTCGATCATGCACGTCGACTGGGATGTCGACGTGGCCGAAAAGGGCGGCTATCCCGACTTCATGCTGAAGGAGATCCACGAACAGCCCCGCGTCATCCGCGATACGCTGGCGGGCCGCATGACCAACGGCGTGCTGTCGATCGACGAGTTGGGCATGTCGCTTGAAGAACTTCGCCTCATCGACCGCGTCTACATCGTGGCCTGCGGTACGAGCTACCACGCCGGGCTCATCGCCCGCCAGCTCATCGAAGGCTGGGCCCGCATCCCCACCGAGGTCGAGGTCGCGAGCGAGTTCCGCTACCGCAACCCGATCATCACCCCCTCGACGCTCGTAGTGGCTGTCTCCCAGTCCGGCGAAACGGCCGACACCCTGGCGGCCATTCGCGAAGCCCGTATCAAGGGTGGCAAGGTCTTCGGCATCACCAACGTCATCGGCAGCCCGGTGGCGCGCGAAAGCGACGGCGTGATCTACACGAAGGCCAACAAGGAAATCGCCGTGGCCTCCACCAAGTCCTTCCTGGGCCAGGTGGTCAGCCTCACCCTGCTGTCGATGGTGCTCGCCCAGGCCAAGGGCAAGCTGACCAACGACCAGGTGCGCTTGTTGTTCAAGGACCTGGCCGACACGGCCGAAAAGGTCGAGCTCGTTCTGTCCGACACGGAGGCCATCGACGAAGCCGCCCGCGCCTGCAAAGACGCTACCGACGCCTTCTTCATCGGGCGAGGGATGGGATCGGCTACCAGCTTCGAAGGCGCCCTGAAGCTCAAGGAGATCAGTTACGTGCACGCCGAAGCCTACCCGGCCGGCGAGATGAAGCATGGTCCGATCGCCCTGCTCGAGCCCGGCTTCCCCGTGATCGCGGTGGCCACCCAGTCGCCCGTCTACGACAAGGTGGTTTCCAACCTGCAGGAAAGCCGTTCGCGCGGCGCGATGATCGTGGCCGTCGCCACCGAAGGCGACGAGGAGATCAAAGCCAACGCCGACTACGTGATCTACATTCCCAAGGTGCGCGACGCCTTCATGCCGATCGTGGCGAGCGTGCCCCTGCAGCTTTTCGCGCGCTCGATGGCGATTGCGCGCGGGTGCGACGTCGACAAGCCCCGCAATCTGGCGAAGTCGGTCACCGTTGAGTAAGGCGGGCGCACAGAACCCCTCTTCGGCGGCCAAGGCAACGGTTGCCGCCGCCGCGGAAACTCCGGATTCGTCCGGAGAGGGGCGGCCTGCGCCCATCGAAGACGGGGTAGGGCTCGGCGTCGACATCGTCGACATCGCCCGCATGAAGCGGGTGCTCGATCGGTCGCCCCGTTTCGCCCTGCGCGTCTTCACCGAAGGCGAACGGGCCTACTGCGAGGCGACCGCCCAACCCCACGTGCACTACGCCACCCGGTTCGCGGCCAAGGAGGCCGTGCTCAAGGCCCTGGGAACGGGCTTTTCGCGCGGCATCGCCCCGGCCGACGTGGAAGTGGTGCGTCCCAAGAACGGGCGGCCCACCGCAAAGCTCCATCGTCGCGCGGCACAGGTTGCCCACGACCTGGGTGTGCGCGATCTGCCCATCTCGCTTTCCTATACGCATACCGATGCGGTGGCCTGCGCGATGGCGATCACTGACGATTCCGTGCGCGCGACCGAGGCGCGCACCGACCCCATGGAAGAGCTCGCTCGCCAGTTCAAGGAAACGCGGTCGCTGCTCGACGAGATTCCCGCGCGCGGCCCTAAAGAGGAGGCGTAAGAGCGATGGCGGAAACCTACGCTACCGATCGGCTCGCTCGTTTGGTGCCCTATCCGGCGCCCGATGCCAACAAATACGCCCGGGGCAAACTCGAGCTCGTCGCGGGTTCCCCGGCCTATCCGGGTGCCGCCGTGCTCGCCGCCCGCGCCGCCCAGCGCGCCGGCGCCGGCTACACCGAGGTGTTCGCGAGCCCGGAAGCTCTGCCCTACGTGCGCCAGGCTCAGGCCAGTTTGGTCGTGCGCCCGTGGAGCGCGCTTTCCTTCAAGGGCGAGCGTCCCCTCGATGACCGCCATCCGCGGGCCGTGGCCGTGGGGAGCGGGTTCGACGCCCAGGGGTCTGAAGAGGCGGGCGTCTTGCGGGCGGTCCTGCGGGGGACCCAGGCTCCCGTGCTCGTCGACGGTGGGGCCCTGTCCCTGCTCGCCTGCGAGAAGATGCGCCGGGCCTGCGTCGAGCGCTACCGCGCCGGCCTCGTCACGGTGCTCACACCTCACGGCGGGGAAGCGGCCCGGCTCGCCGCCCCCCTGCGCATTTCCACAGGCGACCCCGAGCGTCTGGCCGCCCGTTTGGCCGGGGCCTACGGGGCGGTCGTGGTGCTCAAGGGCCCCGATACCTTCGTGTCGGAAGGCGTCCGCACCTTCGCGATGAGAGAAGGCACGGCGGCGCTCGCCAAAGCGGGCACGGGCGACGTGCTTGCGGGTATCATAGGCGCCCTGCTCGCCCAGGGCGTGCGGGCGGTCGATGCCTGCATGCTCGGTACGACGGTCCATGCGCGCGCAGGCAGGGCCGCCGCAGACGCGGTCGGTGCCGTTTCGGTTATCGCTGAAGACGTGGTCGACGCGCTTCCGGCTGCGTGGGGCACGTTTTCTCAGGAGTAACGTTCACCATCGATGGAAAGGGGACGATAGTATGGAACGCACACGGTGGAGCCATGACTGGGAACTGATCCTTGGAGGGGTGGCCCTGCTGGCCATTGGTTTGGTCTGCTTGTTCTTTCCCAACCCCACGCTCGTGGTGCTCGCCATCCTCTGCGGGGCGGGCTTTCTGGCCGCCGGCGTCGCCCACATCGCCCTGTGGGTGCGCACGCGCGACCTGATCGGTTTCGCGGGCTGGACGCTTGCCTACGGCATCATCGACGCGATCGTCGGCCTTGTCTTCGTCATCCATCCGGCGCTCACCTCGGTCGTGCTCCCCTGGGTGGCGGGCGCGCTCGTTCTCGTGCTGGGCGTCTTCGAAGCGGTGGCGAGCTTCAACGTGCGCTCGCTGGGCTTTCGGATGTGGGGCTGGCCGCTGGCGAGCGGCATCGTGTCGATTTTGATCGGCATCCTATTCTTCAACGTCCCCGAGATTTTCGCGATTCTGCTCGGGCTCGCGGCGGTCATGCAGGGCATTTCGCTGATCGTCTACGGCACGGTTTCCTCGCGCGAATCTGACATCATCGACCTCTAGGGCGCGCGCCCTTCTGAAAGGACCAGGCATTCGTGGCACAGGATACGGAACCAACGCTTTTCGATACGGATACGCTGGCGGAAACAGCAGGCGATACGGGTGCACGCATCGAGGCGCTCCGTCGCGAGATCGAGCACAACTCGTACCTCTATTACGCCGAAGACAACCCGGCTATTTCGGACGCCGCCTTCGACTCGCTCATGCGCGAGCTGCGCACCCTCGAAGCCGCGCATCCGGAATTCTACGACCCCAATTCGCCCACCCAGCGCGTGGGCGGCTACGTGGGCGACCAGTTCGCGCCCGTGACCCATGCGGCGCGCATGTACTCGATCGACGACGCCATGGGGCTCGAGGAGCTTTCCGTCTGGATCGACCGCACCTTCGACACCCTGGGGCGCACGGTCGATTTGTGCTGCGAGCTGAAGATCGACGGCAGTGGCATCGCCCTCACCTACGAGGACGGCCGCTTGGTGCGCGCGGCGACCCGTGGCGACGGCACGACCGGCGAAGACGTGACGGTTAACATCCGCACGATAAAAGACGTGCCCCTGCGCCTGCGCGAGGGGGCGGCCGCCGACCTGACCGAAGGCGACGAGGCCTTCGAGCTGCGCGGCGAGGTCTACATGCCGAAAAAGAGCTTCGAGACCCTAAACGCGGCCGCCGAGGCCCAGGGCAAGCAGGGTTTCGCCAACGCCCGCAACGCCGCGGCCGGCAGCCTGCGCCAGAAGGACGCGTCGATCACGGCCCACCGCAATCTGTCGACCTTCATCTACGCCACGGCTCGCAACGACCAGTTCAAGCTGACGGGTCAGTGGGAGCTTCTTGAATGGCTGCGCCGGGCCGGCTTCCACGTGAACCCCGACGTCGCCCTCTGTCACAGCAAGGACGAGGTGCTCGACTTCTGTCGCGCGGTGGGTGAGAAGCGCGGATCGCTGCCCTACGACATCGACGGCGTGGTCGTGAAGGTCAACGACTTCGCCACCCAGGACGCCATGGGATTCACCGCCCGTGCTCCGCGCTGGGCGATTGCCTACAAGTTCCCGCCCGAAGAGAAAACGACGCTCTTGCGCGACATCACCGTGCAGGTGGGCCGCACAGGTGCTCTCACGCCGGTGGCCGAACTCGTGCCCGTGCGCGTGAGTGGGTCGGTCGTAGCCCGCGCGACCTTGCACAACGAAGACGAGGTCCATCGCAAGGACGTGCGCGTGGGCGACACCGTCATCGTGCGCAAGGCCGGCGACGTGATTCCCGAAATCCTGGGCCCCGTGCGCGAGCTGCGTCCGCCCCAGGCCGAGGTGTGGCATATGCCTGCCACCTGTCCGAGCTGCGGGAGTCCCGTGGTGCACGAGGAGGGCGAAGCCGTGGCTCGGTGCGTGTCGATCGACTGCCCGGCCCAGGCGCGCGAGCGCCTGGTGCATTGGGCGAGTCGCGACGCGATGGACATCGAGGGCTTGGGCGACGAGGTCATCGGCCGACTGCTTGCAGCCGAGCGCGTCGTCGACGTGGCCGACTACTACAACCTCACCGAATACGACCTGGCCACGCTCGATATGGGACGCGTGACCAAGGACGGCGAGGCCATCCATCTGGGCGGCGTTGTGGCCAAGAAAATCATGGCCCAGCTGGAAGAGAGCAAGACCCGCGGGCTCGCCCGCGTCCTCTTCGGCCTGGGCATCCGCCATGTGGGCAAGACCACGGCGGCAGCTCTCGCCAAAGCCTTTCCCACGATGGAAGCGTTGCAGAAGGCGAGCGTTGACGACCTGGCCGCCGTCGACGGCGTGGGCCAGGTGATCGCCGAAAGCATCCACGTCTTTATGCGGACCCCCCAGAACATCGAGGTCATCGACCGCCTGGCCCACTTGGGCGTGTCGATGGCGGAAGCCACTGCGGCCGACGCCCGCCCGCAGACGCTTTCGGGCCTTACCTTCGTGCTCACCGGCAGCTTGGTGAAGAGCGGGATGACTCGCGGCGAAGCGGGCGATGCCCTGAAGGCGATGGGCGCCAAGGTTACGGGCAGCGTGTCGAAGAAGACGAGCTGTGTGGTGGCCGGCGAGGCGGCCGGCAGCAAATACGACAAGGCCGTGGCCCTGGGCGTGCCTGTCATCGACGAAGACGCCTTCCTCGCGATTCTGGATACGGGCGAGCCGCCCGCCGGCCTTTCGGCGGAGTAGGGCATGGGTGCGCCCAAGAAAGTCCGGCTTGACGACCTCCTCGTGGCGCGGGGACTCGCTGCCGACTGCGAGGCGGCCAAACGGGCCGTCATCGCCCACGAGGTGAAGGTGGGCGAGGCCTTCGCGACGAGTGCGGCGGCCAAAGTGGCGCCCGACGCCGAACTGTCGGTGAAGGGCCGCGACCGCTACGTGTCGCGCGGAGGCTACAAGCTCGAAGGGGCGCTCGATTGCTTCGGGGAACGCGTGGAAGGCAAGCGCTGCATCGACATCGGGTCGTCGACCGGCGGCTTTTCCGATTGCCTTCTGCAGCGCGGCGCGGCGGAGGTAGCCTGCGTCGACGTGAACTACGGGCAGCTGGCTTGGAAGGTCCGCAGCGATCCGCGCACGCGGGTCTTCGAACGCACCAACATCCGCACGGTGGCCCCGGCCGATTTGGGCGCCCCTTTCGATGTGCTTGTGGCCGACCTCTCCTTTATCGGCCTGGCGAGCCTGGCGCCCGTGTTCGCGGGTCTGTGTGCGCCGGGCAGCGTCTTCATCGGCCTGGTCAAGCCCCAGTTCGAAAGCCGCCAGGGCGAGACCGACGACCATGGCCTCGTGCGCGACCCGGCCGTGCGCGCCCGCACGGTGCGCGAGGTGGAAGACGCTCTCGCGCAGGCGGGCTTTTCGGTGTCGGGCGTTGTGGAATCCTCGATCCGCGGCAAGCGGTCGGGTAACGTAGAGTACCTGGTGCGTGCGGTCTTTCGCGGAACCGACGAGGGCTAGTTGGCCCAGGTCCCGTCGCGGAAGACGGGCACGACGGTGCCGTCTGCCGTGATGCCGTCGATTGCGAGGTCGTCGGTGCCGATCATGAAGTCGACGTGGGTGGCGCTTTGGTTCACGCCGCGGGCGACCAGCTCGTCGCTCGTGAGGTTTCGCCCACCCTCCAGGCATTCGGGGAAGCCCATCCCCAGGGCCAGGTGGCAGGCGGCGTTTTCGTCGAAGAGGGTGTTGAGGAAGAGGATGCCCTCCTGCTTGATGGGGCTCGTTTTAGGTACCAGGGCGCATTCTCCCAGGTGATGCGCGCCCTCGTCGGTGCCAATGATCTGCTCGAGCACGTCTTGGCCCACTTCGGCCGCACAGCCCGCCACGCGGCCGTCCTTGAATTCCACATGGAAGCCGTCGACCAAGCTCCCGCCGTGGTTCAAGGGGAGGCTCGCGTAGACGACACCGTCGGCTCGGGTGCGGTCGGGGGTCGTGAAGACCTCTTCAGTGGGCATGTTGGGGAAGAACAGGGTCCCGTCTTGGGTCGTTTCGCCGCCGCCTTCCCAGACGTGGCCGGGGTTGAGGCCGATCGTAAGGTCGGTGCCCAGGCCGTTGGTGTAGTGGAGGGCGTCGAAGCGCTGGGCGTTGAGCCAGGCCTTCTTCTCTTCGAAGCTCTTCTGATGGGCGGCCCAGTTGGCGGCCGGGTCGTCGCCCGTGCAGCGGGCTGTCGTGAAGATGGCCTCCCAGAGCCGGGCGGTGGCTTGGTCTGCGGGAAGGTTGGGGAAGACGCGGGCGGCCCAGGCCGGGCTCGCGCCGCCGATGATGCACCAGACGTTACGGCCGAAATCCATGCCGTCGCGCCAGGCGCGACATGCTTCATGCGCGGCGATCTGGCGGTTTGTGCGCTTGGCGGGATCGACGCCGGCCATGGCAAGGGGGTCTTCGCTCGTCACGAACAGAAGGGCCGCGCCGCGTTCGGCGACGCCGTTCTGCAGAAGGGCGAGCCAGTCGGGGAAGGTTTTGAAGGCTTCGGCGGGCTGGTAGTCGTAGTCGTAGCGGACGATTTTCTCGTCGGTGAAGCGGGTGGTCACGCGGGCGGCTCCGGCTTCGTAGGCGCATTTCACGATATGGCGCACGAGTGCCACCTGGCTTACGTCGGCGGCCACGAAGAGTTCCTGGCCCTGCCTGAGTGCGCAGCCGGTCTCCACGGCAAGGCGCGCGTAGCGGGCGAGCTTTTCGTCGAATGACAGGGTCATGGGAATCCTTTCGTCGATTGCCCCTTGGCGGGGCGTCCTTCTTTCATGTGCCATCGTAGCGCAGGAGACGGCTTGGATTGCCTCGCTGATTGCCGGACATGAAAACGCCTCCCCTGCGCGGCCGAAGCGGTGCGTGGGGGAGGCGTGAAGCGGCGCTCTGCGGAAGAGGCGCTCTAGCTGTTGGACGAATCGTCCTGGGCCTGCTTGGCGCGCTCGTGGTAGTCGTGGAGCTCGTCGATCGTGACGAAGGAGTAGCCCTGGGCCTTCAGCTGGGGGAGGGCCGCGCGCAGGGCTTCGACCGTCTGGCTGCGGTCGCCGCCGCCGTCATGCATGAGGACCACATCGCCCGGTTTGACGCTCAGGATCCTCTGCTTGATCGCATCGGCGCCCGGACGCCGCCAGTCTTCGGTGTCGACGTTCCAGTCGACTTCGTAATCGATAAGCCCGTAGAGGTTCTGGGCCACCGAAAGCGGGTAGTTGCCGCCGGGAGTGCGCACCACGTGACTCGGCTCTTCGCCGATCACGTTGCGGATGGCCTCGTAGCCCTTGGTGATTTCGTCGCGTTGCTCGTCGGGGCTCATGTAGGACAGGTTGACGCCCTTGCCGCTGCCGGCGGCATGGTCGTAGGTATGCGTGCAGACTTGCATACCCGCGTCCTTCTCGCGCTGGACCAGGTCGGACCCGCCGGAAATCTTGCTGATGTTCTCGCCGATGACGAAGAAGGTGGCTTTAGCTCCGTTTTCCTGCAGGATGTCGAGGATGTCGGAGGTCTGGTTGTTGTGCCAAGGGCCGTCGTCGAAGGTGAGGGCTATCACCTTGTCGTCGCCGGTTTCGCCGCGCACGCTGTAGCGCTCGATCGTGAGGTTGGAGGGCTCCTGCTCGACTACGTCGGCGGTGATGCCGGACACGCTGCCCGTGCGGGTGGCCTTTACGCCGTCGGTGCCCGTGCCGGTGACCTCGTGGAAGGCGCCGCGCTCGGTGCTGTCGACCCACTGGGCGGCGATGGGCTCGGTGGTTTCGGTGTAGTCTTCGGTCTTGTCGGCGCCCGTGCCGATCTGCACGGTATCGCCGGCGTTCAGGGTGGCGTCGGCGGAGGCGTCGGACCCGTTGACCGTGGCGCTGAAGGCGTCGCCGCCGTCGGCGGAAATCACTGATCCGTCTACGGCGAGCAGCCGGCCGGGGGTGGTGGCGATGTTGTTGTTCGCCACCACCTGGGCGATCGTGTCGGAACGGCCCACCGAATAGTCCGTCCCGTCGACGGTGACGTTGATCGGCGAGAAGAAGTTGGCGTAGATCACGGCGACGACCGCCACGGCGGCCGCTGCGCCGGCGAAGATCTTGGCGTTGCGCTTGCGCTTGCGCTTGGTCTGCGCCTGCTCTCGGTTATAGGCGTCGATGCGCTGGGCTTCGCTCACATAGTTCTGCCGGCTTCCCGGCGCGGCGGCGTAACGCGCCGGCTGATACTGGTGGGGAAGGGGCTGGGCCTGGGTGCGGGCATGCGCAGAAGGCCGCTGGCGGGGCTGCCCGGCGTGCGGCTGGGGCCGGCCGGCTTGAGGCGGCATCTGCTGGGGGACGCCCTGGGGGCGGGGCTGTGGCTGAGCGGCCTGCTGGCCCTGCGGGGCTCCCTGGGGGCGCGCCTGCTGGGCGGGACGGCTTCCCGGGGCGGGCGCCTGCGAGGGGCGCGCCTGCTGCTGGGGGCGCGCCGGGGCCTGGCCCTGCGGCATCTGGTGTGCCGTGCCCTTTTGCGCGGCGGGGCCGGAAGGCTGTTGGCCGGCGTGTGCCTGACGGTAGGTGACGGTTTTGTTCCCGGTGGGAGCGGGTTTCTGCGCGGGCGCTCCCGGCGCAGCGGGGGACGCGTTCGGAACGATGCGCCCCTGCTCGTGCTTCCCCTTGTTTGCGTTCATGCGGTTCATCCTCTCATTCACGAGCCCTGCTTACGGCATTGCTCGAACAGATACCGAAGTATACGCACCTCGCCTGCCGGTGGGGGCGGAATGCATGGTACTAACACGAATGACGGCAGGGGAGACGGGGTTTGCCCGCATGAAAAAAGGCGCACGCCAAATCGGCGTGCGCCTTGCTTCGTTTGCGCAGATAAACGCTTAATTCTTAAGCGAGTTAATCGGGGCGGGGATACGGCCGCCGCGATGGGCGAACACGGTGCCGGCCTGCTCGTTGACGGCCATGATCGGCGCGCTGCCCAAAAGCCCGCCGAATTCGAGGGTCTCGCCGGCTTTCTTCCCGAAGGCGGGAATCACGCGGACGGCGGTCGTCTTGTTGTTGATCATGCCGATGGCGGCTTCGTCGGCGATGATACCGGCGATCTGCTCGGCCGTGGTGTCGCCCGGAATCGCGATCATGTCGAGGCCCACGCTGCAGACGCTCGTCATGGCCTCGAGCTTCTCGATGCGCAGGCAGCCCGATTCGGCGGCGCGGATCATGCCGGCGTCTTCCGACACGGGGATGAAGGCGCCCGAAAGGCCGCCGACGCTGCTCGACGCCATGACGCCGCCCTTCTTCACTGCGTCGTTGAGCAGGGCCAGGGCTGCCGTGGTGCCGGGGGCGCCGCACTGTCCCACGCCGATGGCTTCGAGGATTTCAGCCACGCTGTCGCCTTCGGCCGGGGTGGGCGCCAGCGACAGGTCGAGGATGCCCTTCTGATAGCCCAGGCGGTCGGCTGCGGCGCGGGCCATGAGCTCGCCCACGCGGGTGATCTTGAAGGCGGTCGATTTGATGGCTTCGGAGATTTCGGTGAAGCTCGCGTCTTCGGGCATGCTCGCCAGGACGTTGCGCACGACGCCCGGGCCCGACACGCCCACGTTGATGACCTCGTCGGCTTCGCCCGATCCATGGAAGGCGCCGGCCATGAAGGGGTTGTCCTGCACGGCGTTGCAGAAGACGACGAGCTTGGCCGCGCCGATGCAGTCGCGGTCTTCGGTGGCGTGCGCGGTTTCGAGCACGATGTTGGCCATCTTCCACAGGGCGTCCATGTTGATGCCGGCGCGCGTCGAGCCCACGTTCACCGAGCTGCACACGAGGTCGGTTTCGGCCAGGGCGCGGGGAATCGAGTTCATGAGCTTTTCGTCGGTGCGCGTGGCGCCCTTCTGCACGAGTGCCGAAAAGCCGCCCACGAAGTTGACGCCCACTTCCTTGGCCGCCTTGTCCATGGCAAGGGCGATGGGGGTGAGGTCGTCTGCGTCGGTGGCGTCGCAGATTTCGGACACGGGGGTGACCGAGATGCGCTTGTTGACTACGGGCACGCCGTACTCGCGCTCGAGCTGTTCGGCCACGGGGACCAGGTTTTCGGCGGCGGTCGTCATGCGGTCGTAGACCTTGCGGGCCATCGCGTCGATGTCGGCGTCGATGCAGGAGCGCAGGTTCAGGCCCAACGTGATCGTGCGCACGTCGAGGTGCTGCTGGCTGACCATCGCAAGGGTTTCGGCGACTTCGGCAGGGGTGATTTGCATGAGCGTTCCTTCGCGTCAGATGAAATTTCGCCCATTATAGCGCGCGCGTTCAGGGCGAAAGGCAGATGTGTGACGGGGATGGAGAAGCGCGCCTCCGACGGTTCGGGACGCAGCGCAAGCGGGGCGTTCGTGACGATTCTGCAAGGCCTGTGTGGGGCCGGGTCCCTTTGGTTGAAATGACCGCGCGCCCTCAGTACAATCGCAAATGTACAGTCTGTTCAAAAAAGGTCAAACTGTCTATTTTCTGTGGAACGGACCGATGGAAGGATGCGTCCATGACCGTCGACACAATCGAAAAACGGCCGCTCGCGAAAGCGCCGACCGCAAAGGAAGCCGCCCCCCGCAATGTGCGCAAGGCGGCGCGCGCCGGCGAGGACCGGCGCATCGTGCGTTCGAAGCGGGCCCTGCGCAACGCGCTCATCGAGCTGATGGAAGAAGAGGGCTTCGACTCCATCACGGTCAACGAGCTCTGCGCCCGCGCCGGCTTGAACCGCGGGACCTTCTACAACCACTTCACCGATAAAGACAACCTGCTCGCCACCTTCGAAGACGATCTCATCGCCGACCTCGAGGATATCCAGGGCCGCATGGCCCAGCTGTCCTTGGTCGAGCTCGCCTGGTGCGTCTCGCGGCGCCGGCCGCTTCCCATCCTGGTCGAGCTCTTCGACTACCTGCGCAGCCAGAGCAGCTTCCTGCACGCGGTGATGGGCGACGGCGGCGACGTCCGCTTCGCCCCGCGCCTGCGCGATTCGGTGTGCACCTGCCTCATCCAGTCGATCCTGCACGAAAAGTACCGTACCGACCCCACGCCCTTCGTCGAGTACTACGTGGCCTTCTTCGCCAACGCCTACCTGGGCATCATCAACCGCTGGGTCGAAACGGGCATGCAGGAATCCTCCGAGGAGATGGCGCTCATCGCCCAGCGACTCCTCTTCATCAAACCCGGCGAATCCATCGAGCTCTAACGCGCTCGCAAGAAAGGCATCATGAACATGAACGAAGAAACGAAGCGCGGCGACGCCGCCGCATCGGCTCCCGCAATCGAAGGCGGTCTCCATCTGGGCATCGACGTGGGCTCGACCACGGTCAAGCTGGCCATCGTCGACGAAGCGCACACGGTGCACTACTCCGTCTACCAGCGCCACCATTCCGACGTGCGCGCCACGATCGTCGAGGTCCTGCGCGGGGCGGCCAAGGAATTCGGCGGCTACGAGATGACCTGCGCCATCACCGGCTCGGGTGGCCTATTGCTCGGCCAGTGGCTCGGCATTCCCTTCATCCAGGAGGTCATCGCCAACAAGGCGGCGATCGAGACCCTCATCCCCCAGACCGACGTCGCCATCGAGCTCGGCGGCGAGGACGCCAAGATCATCTACTTCGACGGCAACATCGAACAGCGCATGAACGGCCAGTGCGCCGGCGGCACGGGCGCCTTCATCGACCAGATGGCTGCCCTGCTCAACACCGATGCTTCGGGCCTCAACGAGCTCGCCAGCCACCACAAGATCATCTACCCGATCGCGAGCCGCTGCGGCGTGTTCGCCAAGACCGACGTGCAGCCCCTCTTGAACGAAGGCGCCGCCAAGGAGGACATCGCCGCTTCGATCTTCCAGGCCGTCGTCACGCAGACCATCTCGGGCCTGGCCTGCGGCCGCCCCATTCGCGGGCACGTGGCCTTTTTGGGCGGCCCCCTGCAGTACCTGCCCGAGCTGCGCAAGCGCTTCTACGTCACGCTCGGCTTGGACGAAGAGCACATCATCGTGCCCGAAAACGCCCACCTCTTCGTGGCCGCCGGCTGCGCGCTCGCGGGCGCCAAGGAAGGTGAACCCGCGCTCTTGAACGGCATCGTGGAGCGCCTCGAGGGTCTGGGCGACTTGCAGGGCAGCGAAGTCGTGCGCATGCCGCCCCTGTTCGCCAGCGACGATGACTATCGCGAGTTCGAAGAGCGCCACGACAAGCAGCGCGTGAAGCGGGCCGACCTGGCCACCTACCGGGGAGTGGCCTTCTTGGGCATCGACGCCGGCTCGACCACCTTCAAGATGGCCCTCATCTCCGAAAACTCCGAGCTCTTGTGGACCTACTACACCAACAACCGCGGCGACGTGCTCGAAACCGCCAAGGAGGGCATTCGCAAGCTCTACGCCGACCTGCCGGCCAACGAAGACGGCACGCCGGCCGTGAAGATCGGCCACGCCACGGTGACCGGCTACGGCGAGGGCCTCTTGCTCGAAGCCCTGCGCGTCGATTCGGGCGAGATCGAAACGGTCGCCCACCTGCGCGGTTCCAAGGAACTCTTGCCCAACGTCCAGTTCATCTTGGATATCGGCGGCCAGGACATGAAGTGCATGAAGGTGCGCGACGGCGTGCTCGACTCGATCATGCTCAACGAAGCCTGCTCGGCCGGCTGCGGCTCCTTCATCGAAAGCTTCGCCACCGGCTTGAACCTGCCCGTGCGCGAATTCGCCGCCACCGCCAACAAGGCCGCGCACCCCGTCGATTTGGGCAGCCGCTGCACGGTGTTCATGAACTCCCGCGTCAAGCAGGCGCAGAAGGAAGGCGCCACGGTGGGCGACATCGCTGCCGGCCTGGCTATTTCCGTTGTGAAGAACGCCCTCTTCAAAGTCATCAAGATGCGCGACCCCCGCGAAATGGGCGACCACGTGATCGTCCAGGGCGGCACCTTCTTAAACGACGCCGTCCTGCGCGCCTTCGAACAGCTTTCCGGCGTGCATGCGGTGCGCCCCGACATCGCGGGCAACATGGGCGCCTACGGCGCCGGCCTTCTGGCGCGCGATCGCTACGAGCAGGCCGTCTCCCGCGCGGGCGGCAACGAGGCCGCGGTCGTCTCGACCCTCTTCACACCCGACCAGCTCGACGCCCTGAATCCCACCCACAAGACCCTGCGCTGCAAGGCCTGCAACAACCATTGCCTGCTCACCATCAACGACTTCGGCAAGGACGAGGCCACCGGCAAGCACCGCCGCTTCATCACGGGCAATCGCTGCGAAAAGGGCCTGGGCGCCATGGCCAAGAACGAGAAGAAGGTGCCCAACCTCTTCGAGTGGAAGAGCCACCGCCTGTTCGACTACGAGCCGCTCTCCAAGGACCAGGCGACCCGAGGCACCGTGGGCATGCCCCGTGCGCTCAACATGTACGAAAACTACCCCTTCTGGTTCACCTTCTTCACCAAGCTCGGCTTCCGCGTCGAGCTGTCCGACCCGTCGACCAAGAAGACCTTCGAAGCGGGCATCGAGTCGATCCCGTCTGAAAACGTGTGCTATCCCGCCAAGATGAGCCATGGCCACATCATGAACCTGCTCGCCAAGCACCCCGACTTCATCTGGATGCCCTGCGCCAAGTGGGAGCGCGGCGAAGACGAGGGCGCGGGCAACCACTACAACTGCCCGATCGTCATGAGCTATTCGGAAACCCTGCGCCTCAACATCGACGAGCTCAACAGCACCGACGTCGAATTCCTCAACCCCTACCTGCCCTACGACCAGAAGGACAAGCTGAAGAAGCGCCTCTATGTCGAGCTCGTGGAGGCGCACGGCGAACTTATGGGCCGCTACGCCCAGGCGCCCAGCCGCCGCGAGATCGACGAGGCCGTTGACGCGGCCTGGGAAGAGGACCTGCGCTTCAAGCACGACATCCACGTGAAGGGCGAGGAAACCCTCGCCTGGATGGAAGAGACGGGCACCCATGGCATCGTGCTCGCCGGCCGTCCCTACCACAACGACCCCGAAATCAACCACGCGATCCCCGAGCTGCTCACGAGCTTCGGCCTGGCCGTGCTCACCGAAGACTCGATTGCCCACCTGGGCGAACTCGAGCGCCCCATCCGCTTGGTCGACCAGTGGATGTACCACACCCGCCTCTACAACGCCGCCAAGGTCGTCACCGAGCGCCGCGACCTCGACCTCATCCAGCTCAACAGCTTCGGCTGCGGCCTCGACGCCCTCACGACCGACCAGGTGCAGGAGATCTTGGAATCCGCGGGCAAGATCTACACGGTGTTGAAGATCGACGAGGTCTCGAACCTGGGTTCGGCCCGCATCCGCGTGCGCAGCCTGCTCGCCGCCCTCAAAGAACAGCAGGACGAGGAAGCCGAGAAGGCGGCCGCCGAACGGGGCTGCCCGGTGGGCGATTTGGCCGCCAACAAGCTCGTGGAGGATTTCGAGGCCCGTCGCGCGGCCAAGACGGGCGAAACCGAGGCCAAGGCTGCGGCTGCCGTGGCCGAGAAGATCGCTGCCGACCGCATCGACAACGCCGCCGACCTGCGCAGCGCCGACGCCGCCATGGTCGACCGCGACGAGCTCGTGCAGCGCGAAGGCAGCACGACCGAATTCGAGCGCGTGGAATTCACCCAGGAGATGAAGGACGCCGGCTACACGATCCTCGCCCCGCAGATGGCCCCGATCCACTTCGAGCTGCTCCAGCCCATCTTCTTGGCCAACGGCTACAACCTCGAGCTGCTGCCGTCGGTCGACCATGAGGCCGTCGACACGGGCCTGCGCTTCGTGAACAACGACATCTGCTACCCGTCGATCCTCGTCACGGGCCAGATCATGGAAGCGGTGCTTTCGGGCCGCTACGACACCGACCACCTGGCCGTGCTCATCACGCAGACGGGTGGCGGCTGCCGCGCGACCAACTACATCAGCCTGATCCGCAAGGCCCTCAAGGCCGCGGGGCTCTCCCATATCCCCGTGATCTCGCTCGCCCTGCAGAACAACCTCGACGAGAGCAATTCGGGCTTCAAGATCACCCTGCCCATGCTGCAGCAGGCCATCTACGCTCTGTCCTACGGCGACATGCTCATGGCCGCGCTCTACCGCACCCGCCCCTACGAGGTCGAGCCCGGCAGCGCCCACGCCCTCTTCCGCCATTGGATGGACACCTGCAAGAAGCAGATGAGGGAAGGCGAGACCCGCCGCCGGTTCAAGAAGACCTGCGATGCGATCGTCGACGACTTCGACGCCCTGCCGCTGGCTGGCGAGGGCACCAAGCCCCGCGTGGGCGTGGTCGGCGAGATTCTGGTGAAGTTCCATCCCACGGCCAACAACCAGATTGTCGAGCAGATCGAGGCCGAAGGCTGCGAGGCCGTCGTGCCCGGGCTCATCGAGTTCTTCCTCTTCGGCATCGCGGGACGCATCTTCCAGAAGGACCCGCTGGGCCGTTCGGCCAAGGGCGCGATCGGCGCGCGCGGCGTCTTGAAGTACATCGAGACCGCCCGCAAGCCCATGCTCGAGGCCATGGAACGCAGCAACCGCCTCGAAGCGCCCACCGACATCTTCACGCTAGCCGACTGGGCTCAGGAAATCGTGTCCCTCTGCAACTCGATGGGCGAGGGCTGGCTGCTCACCGCCGAGATGATCGAGCTCATCAAGCACGGGGCGCCCAACATCGTGTGCACCCAGCCCTTCGCCTGCTTGCCGAACCACGTGGTGGGCAAGGCGGTCATCAAGGAGCTCCGCCGCCAGTACCCCGAAAGCAATATCGTGGCCGTCGACTACGACCCGGGCGCGTCGGAGGTCAACCAGCTCAACCGCATCAAGCTCATGATTGCGGTGGCCAAGAGCAATATGGAAGACAAGATTGAAGAGGCGCGCGCCGCCCGCACGGCCAGCTACGCCAAGCCGGAGCCCGTGCCGTCCGCCTGCGCGGTGGGATTCTTCGATCTCGATGGCGAGAAGGTCGACGAGCAGGGGGCCGTCCACGACGAGCCCGTGCTCACGTCGAGCAAATAGCGCACAGGCATAAGGCCTGATGTTCGAGGCCCTGCAGACCAGGTGGTCTGCAGGGCCTCTTCTTATGGAGCGGCGGGGCGCGCGCGTTTCACACCCCACGGTTCGGCATACGCGCGATCGCGCACGGTGCTCGGCTGCGGATTTAAGGCAGGGGCCGCCTTGCGCGGGCGCTGCCGGGCACGGGGGCCACCCGGCCCGCCTTCTGCTGCAGTAGGTCGCGCATGACGCGGAAGGCGCGCTGCTGGATCCAGGCGACCGTGTCCTTGATGGGCTCGTCGTTGCGGGAGTCGGTATAGAGGTTGTGCCCCAGGCCCTCGTAGCAGCGGTAGGTCTTGTCGGTTGAACCGAAGCGGTCGAAGACGGGCTTGGTCGCTGCGGGCGGCACGAGCCCGTCGGCGGCGCCCGTGATCATGAGCACGGGGTCGGTCACATCTTCGGCATGGGCGCCGATCCAGTCCTGGGCGGCCACGCCCGCCTGCAGCAGGCCGGCCGTGACCACGTTGGCCATAAGGGGGTCGGCCTCGCGGGCGCGCGAGGCTTCGGACGTGTTGCCCGTCGTGCTGAACTGGCCCATGGGAAGCTCGCGGTCGGCGGGCAGTCCCAGCCCCATGTGGCAATGGCCGTGGGGGTCGGTCAAAAAGGGGCTCGCGAACACGTAGCCCGAAATCACCGTGGGGAACTTGCTCGCGAACACGGCCGTTTCCAAACCGCCCATCGAATGGCCCACGATGAAGAGGGGCGCATCCCCGCACTGGACGATGGCCATGCCCACCTGCGAATCGATGTCGTCGAGCATCTGCTGGAAGTCGCGCATGGCCCCGCGCGGCCCGTGGTTGCGTCCGTAACCGCGCTGGTCGAAGCGCAGGACGCCGAAGCCGGCCGTCACCAGGGCGGTCGTCAGCTTGTCTTAGCGTCCGTAATGGTCGCAGCAGCCGTGCACGATGAGCACGAGCCCGCGCGCCTTGTCAGGCGCGTCGAGGCAGCCGTGCAGATGGCCGCCTTCCACGGTGGTTTCTACAAGTTGGTGTTGCATGGGTTTCCCTGACTATTTCACTTCGCAAAGCTTTTATACTTCTTGCACAGTCTACATCTGCCGACGAAAGGGGTCTGCATGTATCGTCCGTTGGAAATCGCTCCCAACATCTACTGGGTGGGCGCCATCGACTGGAACGAGCGCAACTTCCATGGCTACACCACCGACCGCGGGTCCACCTACAACGCCTACCTGATCGTCGACGAGAAGGTCGCCCTGATTGACACGGTGAAGGCCGCTTTCACCGACGAGATGCTCGAACGCATTTCCTGCGTGGTCGATCCCTCCAAGATCGACGTGATCGTGAGCAACCATAGCGAGCGCGACCATTCCGGCGCCCTGCCGCGCCTGCGCGCCCTTTGCCCCCAGGCGACCATCTACACGAGCAAGCCCCAGGGGGCCCGCTTTCTCAACGCCCTTTACGGCGATTTGAACGTGACGCCGGTCGCCAACGGCGAAGAGGTGTCGATCGGCGCGCGCACCCTGCACTTTGCGCAGGTCACGATGGTCCATTGGCCCGACAGCATGGTCACCTACGACGCCCACGACAAGATCCTCTTCAGCAACGACGCCTTCGGCCAGCACCTGGCTACGAGCCAGCGTTTCGCCGACCAGGTGGGGGAGGTCGTCTTCGCCCAGGCACGTACCTACTACGCCAACATCGTGGCTCCCTACGCCAAGCAGGTGCGCAAGGCCCTCGGCGTCCTTGGCGCGCTCGATATCGCAACCATCTGCCCTTCGCACGGAGTGATTTGGCGCGATGCCGAAAGCATCGGGCGGATTGTCGACCTCTACACGTCGTGGAGCTCGGAGGAAACCGACGAGAGCGCCCTGGTGGTCTACGACAGCATGTGGCACGCGACCGAAGGCATGGCCGACGCGATCGTCGAGGGCTTCACCGACGCCGGCGTGCCCGTGCGCCTTATGGACCTCAAGAACAACGCGATGAGTGACATCGTGAGCGAGGCCCTGACGGCCAAGTACCTGGCCGTGGGCTCGCCCACCTTGAATTCGACCATGATGGCCACCGTGGCCGCCTTCCTCTGCTACCTGCGCGGGCTCACCCCGCGCGGCATGAAGCCCGGCGAGCGCATCGGCATTCCCTTCGGCTCCTACGGGTGGGCGCCGGCGGGCCCCAGCGAGGTGGCCGACGAGCTCGCGCGCATCGGCTACACCAACGCCCTGGGTACCTTCGCCCATGCCTGGGCGGGCGACGACGCCTACCTCGACGAGCTGCGCGCCCAGGTGGCGGCAGGGGTCGAAGCGGTGCGCGCAGGCGACTTCGGTGAAACGGGTGCCGAATAGGATGGCAGACGTTACCGCGTCCGGCGACCGTGCGCCCGTCTGCCCCGGCACCCTCTATATCTGTCCCACGCCCCTGGGCAACCTGCGCGATATGACCCCGCGTGCGCTCGATGCCCTGGCGGCGGCCGATGCGGTCTGCGCCGAAGACACGCGGGTGACCGGCAAGCTGCTCGCGGCCTTCGGCATCCGCGCCCATCTCGAGCGTCTCGACGAGGCGAGCATCACCGCGAAGGCATCGGGCGTGATCGCCCGCGTCGCCGCAGGCGAAACGGTGGCCTACTGCAGCGACGCCGGCATGCCGGGCGTGTCCGACCCTGGCCAGCGGCTCATCGCGGCGGCGCGCGAGGCGGGCGTGCCCGTGGTGGTTCTGCCCGGTCCTACGGCTACGGCCACGGCCTACGTGGCGAGCGGTTTCACCTGTCCGCGCTTCTATTTCGGCGGCTTCTTCCCGCGCAAGGAAGGCGAGCAAAAGCGCACCCTTGCGGGGCTGGCCTCCATCGACGCCGTGCTCGTCTTCTACGAAAGCCCAAGGCGGGCAGCCGCGGCCCTCGCAGCGATTGCCGCGGCTTTTCCCACACGTCGCGTGGCCCTCTGCCGCGAGCTTACCAAGGTGCATGAAGAGGTCGTCGTCGAAGCGGCACCCGATCTGGCCCGCATGATCGCCTCGCGCACCGAAGCGGGCCAGATGCGGGGCGAATGCGCGATCGTCATCGATGCTCCGAGCGCCGGCGAGGCCCAGGCGGCGCAGCAGGAAGTCGAAAGCGCCGCCCAAGCGCGGGCGGCCGAGCTTCTGGCCCAGGGAGACCTGAGCAAGAAGGACGTCGTGCGCACCCTGCGCGAGGAGTTCGGCTTGAAGCGCAACGATGCCTACGATTTGGTCTACGGCGCGGGCGAGGGCAACCGATGACCGGTGCCGTTTCCGGCATCGTCGTCGACGGCGTTCGGGTGCGCATCCGCCGCAAGCAGGTGAAGACCCTGCGGATTCGCGTGGCCGCCGCCGACGGCCAGGTGGAGGCGAGCGTGCCTCTGGGTATGCCGGCCGCACACGTTATCGATTTCGTGCGCGCCAAAATGCCCTGGATCCGGGCTCAGCAGGAGCGCCTTGCTGCGTCGCCCCAAGGGACGGCGGCTCGCGCTTCCAAAGAAGAGGTGGCCGCCTGGCGCACGATCGTCGAGGCGCTCGTGCCCGACCTGGTCGCCAAATGGGAGCCCGTGCTCGGCGTGCGCGCGGGTTGTCTTGCCTATCGCAACATGACCAGTCGATGGGGGAGCTGCCAGCCGAAGACGGGACGGATCTGTATCAACGTGCGCCTGGCCCTCTACCCGCCCGAATGCCTAGAGTACGTGGTGGTCCACGAACTGGCGCACTTACGCGAGCCCAACCACGGCCCGCGCTTCCACGCTCTGCTCGATGCGGCCCTGCCCAACTGGCGCGCCGCCGAGCGCAAGCTGCGCGCGTGAGTCCAAAAGGGCTGCAGCTTGTCACCTCTCTGAGCCAAAGGAGCCACGGATGCGCGGACTCCGAATGGGGAAGTCTGGGGTCCGCAGGAAAAGGAGGGATGCGCGCCTGGCGGGGACTCGTGCGTTCGCCCTTTTGCCTGCCCCTCGCCGCCCCGCTTTTTCCGCCCGCCTGCTCAACATGCAGGGCCCTTGCACGCCGAACGGGAAATGCCGCTTCCAAAGCTCGTTTCGCAAGGGAAAGGCACGCGAAACCCGTCACGGCCCTGCATCTTGAGCGGAACCGTGCAAGGGCCCTGCGGGATGAGCGGGATTTGCCCGTTCGGCGCGACATCCCCCTGCGTTCCGAGCAGAGGGCCCCGCATGCGGAGCTGCAGCTCGCAATCCCGTGCACCGGCCCTGCGAAACGAGCAGGCGATTGCACCGGCTCTGCACAATGAACAAGAGCGCGGAAGGGTGCATCGGAAATGGTCCGTACGCCCCCTGCCTTTCTGGCTCATTCATCTCATTTGACAACCTATCCGCGTTATGCATCACTTCTGTGACGTGGGGCTAGGGAGGAACCGTGGAGGCGTTCGGCAACATAATCGTCGCCCCTGTATACTTTCTCCCCAATTTGCGACGCGCCGCGTATCCCGCAGGCGCCGGCATCATGCGCCGGCCGCGGGCAGGCGTGCGGGGGCCCACGGCTTCGCCCAGCCTCCGCGCGTACGGGCATGCGCCACACGGGCCATGTTGACTACGCTGCGTGCAGACCACGACGAAAGGAATGCATGGATCGGACGTTTTCGAGCAAGGCCCTGCGGCGGCCCCTGGCGGCTGTCGCGCTTGTAGGCTTGGTTGCGGCGCTTGGCGCGCCTGCGACGGCGATGGCCGATGAGGTATCCCGCCTTCAAGGCCAAGTGGACGCCACGGCGTCGGCACTGCAAGCGGCCAAGGACCGTGCGGTTGCCATCGATTCCCAAATCGAGGAGAACGACCGCAGCATCGACCGACTCGAGGAACTCCTCCAAACGCGGCAGCTGGGACTTGGCCCCTCCGACCGCGTGAGCGTCAACCTTCGCATGCAGGACGACGCAACCTCCACCGCCTTCTCGGCTCCGGCCGCCGAATCCGATGCGACCGGCCTTGCCGGAGAAGACCTTCACCGCCTGATCAGCGAAAAGACGAGCTTGGAAGCTACGCAGGCCAACCTGCAGTCGACCAAGGCCCAAACGCAGGATGCCATCGACCGCGCCGCCCAATCGCTCGCCGAAGCAGAAGCGGCCCAAGCCCAAGCCGAATCGGCCGCTCAAGCCGAAGCCCAGGCCCAGGCAGCCGCCGAAAGCGCTCGCGCCGCCTACGTGGCCGAATGGGCCCCGCGCATCGACGCCTACCTGGCCGGCTCGGCGCTTGCGGGCACCGGCGAGGCCTTCGCCTGTGCCGCTTACGACTACGGCGTCGACCCGCGCTTCTCTCCGGCGATCTCCGCCGTCGAAAGCAGCAAGGGCGCCAAGTGCTTCAAGGCCCACAACGCCTGGGGCTGGGGCCGCTCGAGCTGGGGCAGCTGGGAAGAGGCCATTCGCGCCCATGTTGCCGGCTTGGCCCGCAGCTATGGCGGCGAGCTCACGAAGGGGGCCGCGCAGAAGTACTGCACGAGCAACCCGTCGGGCTGGTACGCCAACGTGAGCGCCCAGATGGCGACGATCTAGCGAAAAGGGGACGGCTGCGGCCGTCCCCTTCGCGTAGGGGGGCGGGGCTCCCTCATGCTCTTTCCCTGGAGCGGCGGACCCGCACCCGTGGGTTTGCTAAAATAGCCAGTCGCGCATCCGCGCACCATAGGCAATCGCCGGCAGGGCACCATCCGCGCTGCGGGCACAGGGCGCCGGCGCACCATTCGCGCCGCGCTGGAAAGAGAGCACACATGTCCAAGGGTCCCTTCACCATCTCCACGCCCATCTACTACGTGAACGCCGCGCCGCATTTGGGCACGGCCTACACGACGGTCGGCGCCGACACCATCGCCCGCTTCAAGCGCATGGACGGCTACGACACCCTGCTCATGACGGGTATGGACGAGCACGGCCAGAAGGTGGCTGACACGGCTGAGGCCAAGGGCATGTCCCCGCAGGAATGGTGCGACTCGATGGAGCCGGCCTTCCGCGAGGTGTGGGACCTGCTCGATATCAACTACGACGAGTTCATCCGCACCACCCAGCCGCGCCACGCGCGCACCGTCCAGAAGTTCTGGAACGACCTCTACGAAAAGGGCTGGCTCTACAAGGGCCGCTACGAGGGTTGGTACTGCGTGCACGAGGAGACCTACTACGCGGAATCCGACCTGGAAAAGAACGAGGACGGCGTCTTCGTCTGCCCCGAGTGCCACCGTCCCGTGCAGCAGTCCTCGGGCGAAGAAAACTGGTTCTTCAAGATGAGCGCCTTCCAGGACCAGCTGCTCGCCTTCTACGACGAGCATCCCGACTACATCCAGCCGGTCACCCGCCGCAACGAGGTCGTCAACTTCGTGAAGAGCGGGTTGAAGGACCTTTCGATTTCCCGTTCGACCTTCGACTGGGGCGTGCCCCTGCCCTTCGACGAGGGCCACGTGGCCTACGTGTGGGCGGACGCCCTGCTCTGCTACTTCACCGGCTGCGGCTATGCCGACCCCGCCCGCGAAGGCGAGTTCGAAGCGCGTTGGCCCATGAACTACCACTTCGTGGGCAAGGACATCGTCCGCTTCCACTGCGTGATCTGGCCGGCCATGCTCATGGCCGCCGGCTATCCCATCACCCAGAAGGTGTTCGGCCACGGCTTTTTGCTCACCAAGGGCGAGAAGATGAGCAAGTCCAAGGGCAACGGCGTGATGCCCAAAGACCTCGTGCGCGTCTTCGGCGTCGACGCGTACCGCTACTACTTCATGAGCGACGTTCAGTTCGGCCATGACGGTAACATCTCGATGGAGCGCATGGTCCAGGTCTACAACGCCGATCTGGCCAACACCTGGGGCAACCTGGTGTCGCGCGTTTTCAACATGACGGGCAAGTACTTCGACGGGGTCGTGCCCGCCGCGCCGGCTTCGGCTGCCGAAAACCCGCTGGCCAAAATCGCGGCCGACCTCTACCGCACCTACAACGAGGCTATGAACGCGGTCGACTTCACGGCTGCGGCCGCCGCCGTGCAGAAGCTGGCGAGCGCCGCCAACCACTACATCGAGGATGCGGCGCCGTGGAACCTGGCCAAGGACCCGGCCCGCGCCGACGAGCTTGCCGCCGTCATCTACAACGCTCTCGAGGCCTGCCGCATCATCGCCCTCTTCTTCGCGCCCTTCATGCCCAACACCTCGGCAGAAACCTGGCGCCGTTTGGGCTTGGGCGACGTGAACGCGGTCACCGACATCGAGGGCGAAGCGGCCTGGGGCAAGCTTCCCGCCGGCAACCCGGTCGAGAAGGGCGACCCCCTCTTCCCGCGCCTCAACCTCGACGACATCGACCTGAACATGGACTAGCCGTGGCCGACCCGATCGCATCGACCGCAGCCCCGGAAGCGCTGGCGGATGTCTCCGTAGGCGCTTCCGCGCACGAGGGGCGCAGGCCCGCCGAGCCTCGCTTGACCGACTTTCTCTTCCATCAGCGGCGCAAGCACGGGAAGTATCGGGTGATCGGCGGTCCCGACCCGGCTCTCGAAGGCCCCCTGGCCGATACCCACTGCCATCTGGCTCCCTTGGCCGACCGCGCGGCGAGCATGGCGCGCGCGGCCGCCTGGGGCGTCGACTTCGCCTGCGACGTGTGCGACCCGGCCGAAGACGCCGCCGAGACCTTCGCCTGCCTGTCCGATTGGGAAGCTCAGGCCCGCTCGTGGGCCGCGGCCGCCGACGACGCGCCCGCTACGTCCGCTGCCCCCGTGCGCTACCGTTTGGCGGTGGGCGTCCACCCGCACAACGCCACCTACTGGAACGAAGACGCCGCTTCCGAGCTCAAACGCTATTTGGCCGACCCGCGCACGGCAGCCCTGGGCGAAGTGGGGCTCGACTATTACTACGACCTGTCGCCGCGCGACGATCAGCGCCGCGTCTTCCGCGCCCAGATTCGCCTTGCCCACGAAACGGGCCTGCCCCTGGCCCTGCACATCCGCGACGCCCACGACGAGGCGCTTGCGATTCTCGACGAGGAAGGGTTCCCGGAAGCGGGCGCGATCCTGCATTGCTGCAGCTTGCCTCCGGCGGAGCTCGAACCCTGGATCGACCGCGGCTGCTTTATCGCCTACGGGGGCGCGGTGACCTTCAAGAAACTCGACGACGCCCGCCGAGGCGCCATGCTCGTGCCGACGGACCGTCTCCTCACCGAAACCGACTGTCCCTACATGACGCCCGAGCCCCTGCGCGGAATCGAAAACGGGTCGGAGTATATGGTCTTTACGGCCGCCCTGCTCGCTTCGGTGCGCGGCATCGAACCGGGGGAGGACCGCCGGGCCTTCCTCGCCCAGCTGCACGACAACGCCCTCGGCCTGCTCGACCGAAAGCCCACCGCATGGCAGCTGAGCGCACGATAATCTGCGCCTCGCCGCGCCCGCACGGGGCCTGTGCGACGGCAACGCGCGAAGCACGTCGTTTGCTGGCGGTGGCGGGGGAGCCTGCGCCACGCACGTTCTTTCTGCATGAACTCGATGTGGCCCCCTGCATCGGGTGCGACCGCTGCAAGCAGCTGGGCCGCTGTTTCATGCGCGACGACATGGGCCGGGTCATCGCGGCGCTCGACGAGACCGACGTTCTCTGCATCGCGAGCCCCGTGTACTTCGCAGGTCCGCCCGCCGGCTACAAGGCTCTGCTCGACCGTCTGCAGCCCTATTTCTGGACCTTCGAGCGGGGAGGCGCCCGCCGGCCCGCCCACCTGCTTGTTTCGGGCGCGGGAGGCGACCCGCACGGCTTCGATCCGCTTGTGGTGTGCACGCGCTCTGCCCTGGCGGTGGCGGGCTTTCGACTCGCGTCGGTCGCGTCCTGCATCGGCACGGGGGCCGCAGGCGCGCGTGCCGCCGTGCCCCGTTGGATTGGCCTTGGCAACGATCGCGAAGGAGAAGGGAGTCCCCACGATGGGAGATAGGTATTCCGCGCTTGCGAGCGTGTCGGCGACGCGGGCAATTCTCGAAGCCCATGGCTTGGCCACCAAGAAGTCGCTCGGCCAGAACTTCCTGGTGAACGACGAGGTGATCCGCCGTATCTGTGACCTTTCGGCCGTGGGGCCTGAAGATGACGTGGTGGAAGTGGGGCCGGGCATCGGCACGCTCACCGTGGCCTTGCTCGCGCATGCGCGCCGGGTCTGCTCGATCGAGCGCGACCCCGACCTGCCGGCGGTCCTTGCCGAGACCTGCGCTCCCTGGGCCGACCGCTTTACCTTGATTTCCAACGACGCCCTGGCGGTGTCACCCGCCGACCTGCCCTTCGCGCCCACTGCCTTCATCGCCAACTTGCCCTATGCGGTGGCGGCGACCCTGGTGCTCGACTACTTCGAGCGCTTCGCATCGATCGAACGGGCGACGGTGATGGTGCAAGCCGAGGTGGCCGACCGCATGATGGCGTCGCCCGGCACCAAGAACTACGGGGCCTATACGGTCAAACTGGCCCTGTACGCTCGGGCGGTCTCGCGCTTCATGGTGGCGCCCGGCAACTTCTTCCCGCCGCCCCATGTCGACTCAGCTGTCATCCGGCTCGACCGCTACGTCCACCCCGACCTTACCGCCGCCGAGCGTGCCGCCTGCGCGACCATAGCCGACGCGGCCTTCGCCACGCGGCGCAAGACGATCAAAAACTCCATGCACACCTACTTCGGCAAGGTCCTGTCCGCCGGCGACATCGCGGCCCTGCTCGCTGCGGCGGGTATCGACCCGCGCCGCCGGGGGGAGTCGCTTACGATCGACGAGTTCAAAGAGCTCGGCCGCTGCGCCTGTGCGCGCGGCATCGCCGGGCGCACGCGAGGCGCCCGCTGAGTAGAGACGACCGAGCCCTTTTGGAGCTTGTGCGATACGCCTTGCGCAGATTGACAGGCATGGTAAAATGCTCGTTTGTCACATCTCTATCTGTCCAATCGCTTCAAAGAAGGATGCATGGAACTCGAAAAACAAGCCAATATCGTCGGTGCCATCCATGACCGTCTCGACCAGTACGTGGGCCAGCGCCTTTCGGTGCGCGCCAACATGGGTCGCTCCAAGATCGTCGAATCCGAAGGCGTGCTCGTGCAGGTGCACCCGCAGCTCTTCATCATGGAGGTCGACCGCAAGCGCGGCCGCAAGACCCGTCAGTCCTACCAGTACGTCGACGTCCTCACCGGCACGGTGGAACTCAGCCAGAACGGCGAGTCCCTCTTCCAGCCTCTTATCGACGAGCTCGAGAACAGCGACGACAAGGAAGCGGTTAAGTAAAATCCTCCTTTATCCTTGACAAGCGACTGCGGAACCAGCAGAATACAATATCGCTTGCTAAGCCAATGGGGATGTAGCTCAGTTGGGAGAGCGCAGCGTTCGCAACGCTGAGGCCGAGGGTTCGAACCCCTTCATCTCCACCATTTGAACCGAAAGCAGGTGCGCATCGCGCACCTGCTTTTTTCATGCCCGAAGGAGTGCCATGGCCCTCATTGAAATCGCCGACCCAAGCGACGCCCGTCTCGACGTCTTTCGCCGCGTGCCCGACGCCGACCTGCGCGCCTGGCCCGATGCGCCCCACGGCCTCTTCATCGGGGAATCTGACAAAGTCATCAACCGGGCGCTCGATGCGGGCGTGACCTGCCGGGCCCTCTTCATGGAACGCAAATGGGTCAGGAAGACCCAGCCGATCATCGACCGTCTTGCGGCGAGCAATGCAGACGTTGACGCCTTCGTGGTCGACCATGCGACCTTTCGCGCGGTCACCGGCTACGAGGTGACCCGTGGGGCCCTGGGCGCCTTGGAGCGGCCGGCCGAGCGTACGGTGGCTGCGGTCACGCGCGGAGCCCACCGCATCGCCGTTTTGGAAGACATCACCAACTACACCAACATCGGCGCGGCCTTCCGCAGCGCGGCCGCCTTGGGCGTCGACGCCGTCCTGGTGACCCCGTCCTGCCACGACCCCCTCTTCCGTCGCGCGGCACGCGTGAGCATGGGCACCGTGTTTCAGGTGCCCTGGGCCCGCATAGGAAGCGTGCGGGATTGGGCGGCCGAAGGCGTCCCCCTGTTGCACGAGCTCGGTTTTCAGACGGCGGCGCTCGCCCTTTCCGACGATTCGGTGTCCGTCGACGACGCGCGCCTTAGGGCGATCGACCGGCTTGCCTTGGTGCTCGGGACCGAAGGGGACGGCCTTTCCGCTTCCACGATCGCCTCCTGCGACTGGACGGTGAAGATCCCCATGTCCCATGGGGTCGACTCCCTGAACGTGGCTGCCGCGAGCGCCGTGGCCTTCTGGGAGCTGCGCTGGCGGGGCTAGCGGCTTGTCGCGATGCCCTGCGCGCGCAGAGGGCGAGCGCAAAGGGTGAGCGCGCGAAACCATGGGCGATTGGCGAGGCGCTTGCTGGAAACGATGCGTGCCATGCCGCTCCTTTCGGGCTCGGGTACGCCGACGAGAGCATGCAGACCGGTTTCCTTTGCAAACCCTTTGCAAAGCCCCTTCGGAGTGTCGGTCCCCGTTTCGTTCCTGCGAGCTCCACCGAAGGGCGCATCCGGCATACGTCAAACGTTGTAGGAAGAGAAATCTTCTGGTCCAGAAGGGGTAGGGAGCGTGATAGAATGCCTTCAGTCGAAATTCCCCCTTTATGGGTGATGCTCTGAAGTGGGCTTTTCGATAGCTTGGTCGTCGTGGAGGGGCGCTCAAGTTCGGATCTTGCAGCATCCGTTTCGCGCCGACCACACTCATATTGGTGCGAGAAGAGAAGAGAGAGGTGAAACAATATGAGCGAAGAAAAGAAGGAGGAGACGACCGCCACGGAATCGAAGCAGGCAGCTGCAGAGCCTGCTGCAAAGAAGAAGAAGTGGCCGATCGTCGTAGGTGTCATCGTTGCCGTCATCGTTGTTGCCGGCATCGGTTTCTGGAACTGGCATGAGCAGCCGAGCTTCTGCAACGCGTTCTGCCATGAATCCATGGACTCCTACGTAGCAACCTGGGACCAGGATGCCAACACCACCGGCACCGACAAGTGGGGCAACGAAGTGTCCAACACCAACGCGATGTTGGTCGTGGCCCACAAGCAGGCAGGTGTTAACTGCCTGCAGTGCCATGTGCCTACGCTGAGCCAGCAGCTTTCCGAGGTGAGCGAGACCATTACCGGCGACTACTATGTGCCGCTGGCCGAGGTCGGCACCGAAGAGCTGATGGTCAACTCGGGCCATGAAGAAGGCACCGGCGATCAGTTCTGCCTGAAGAGCGGCTGCCACGACATGACGCGTGCAGACCTCACGCAGCTTACGAGCGATATGCCTCGTAACCCGCACTCTTGGCAGCATGGCGAGCAGGAATGCTCCGATTGCCACAAGTCGCATCGCGCTTCGGTGCTGATCTGCACCGAATGCCATTCCGACGCGGAAGCCGAGCTGCCTGACGGCTGGGTCGACGCCAAGACGGGCGACCAACTCGAGAAGCAGGCTATGTCCAACTAGCCGCCTTTCGAGGGTAGAGCAGCCGCCGAGCCGGAGGGGTTCAGCGAAGCGGTTGCACACAGACGAGGGACGTACCGAGCAATCGGTAGGTCCCTCGTTTTTTGTTTTAGGGCTTTCCCCGTGGGTGATAGAGGGCACCTCGGGTAGTATGGCTACTCATGTGCGCAGGGCATGCGCGCGAAAGAAAAGAAGGAGGACATTGTGAACGCACGGACGAAGAAGCGTCTCATCATAGTGACGGGCGTGATCGTGATCGTCATGGCCATCATCCTCGCCGTGGTCGGCGGGAACAGCTCGGCTAAGACCGTCAGCCTCGCCCAGGCCACGAGCGGCGAGGTGAACAACGAGCGCATTCAGGTCACCGGCAATGTGGTGAAGGACTCGTATTCCGTAGACGGCAACGTCCTTGCCTTCGACATCTACGATCCCGACAACGCCGACACGCCCACCCTGCACGTCCTCTACGACGGTGCCGCGGCCTCGACGTTCGGCAACGACGTGACGGCTATCTGCACGGGCAAGATCGCAGACGACGGCGTGATGCATGCCGGCGAGCTTGTGACCAAGTGCCCCTCCAAGTACGAAAGCGGCACCGAGGCCCTTTCCGTGTCTCGCACCCTTTCCTACGGCAACGAGATCGCGGGTAAGACCGTGCGCGTGGTGGGCACCGTGGTGGCCGGGAGCCAGAACGCCGCGGGTACCGGTGACCGCCTCATGGTGGCCGATGCTGACGACCCCAGCCAAGTCATGTCGGTGAAGTTCGACGGCGCCGCTTCCGAAGAGACGCTTGCCGACGGGGCCAACGTGGTCCTCACGGGCGACCTGACGTTGGACGGCAAGTTCTCGGCGACCGATATCGCCCTGCAAGGTTAACGACATACGAAAGGTTTGATCCATGTCGCAAATTGGTCTGTTCGGACTGCTCATCGGCTTCGCGTCGCTCGCGGTCTCCATCGTCTGCCTGGCGGTGGGCGGCTTCTTGGGACGCAAGAAATCCGATAATGCCGACACCCTTACCTGGGCCGGTCATATCGCCGCCATCCTCACCTTTGCCTGCCTGACCTTCTGCTGCGTGATCATCGTGGTGGCCTTCCTTTCGGGGGACAACACGATCGAATACGTCGTGCAGGGCCGCAGCCATCAAGAGGGCATGTGGGGCGTTTTCTTCCGCATTTCCGGCTTGTGGGAAGGCCGCGAAGGGTCGCTTCTCTTCTGGGCCTGGCTCATCTCCCTGTTCACCCTGATCATGACCCTGCGCAACGTCCGCAAGACCGAAAAGCTCGACTCGATGGCCATCATGGTCATGCAGATCGTCTGCGCCGTCTTCGTGGGTCTCATGCTCTTCTCCGAAGCCAACAGCCCCTTCATCGCCACCAAGGCCTCCTACCTGAATCCCGACGGGTCCCTTACGGCCGCTGCGTCGGTCTTCGGCATGAACCCCCTGCTCGAGCACTGGGCCATGGCCGTGCATCCGCCGGCGCTCTTCATCGGCTACGCCGGCCTCACCGTGCCCTTCGCCTACGCGATCGCCACGCTCATCCTGGGCGATTCGAGCGACGTCTGGGTGCGCAAGTGCCAGCGCTACCTGATGGTCGCTTGGGTAATGCTGGGCGTGGGCATCGGACTGGGGTCCCTGTGGGCCTACGTCGTTCTCGGCTGGGGCGGCTACTGGGGCTGGGACGCCGTGGAAAACGCCAGCTTCTTCCCGTGGCTGGTGGGCGTGGCCCTCATCCACAGCCTCACCGTCTACCGTAAGCGCGGCGCCTTCAAGCGCTGGGCGATTATGTGCACCTGCGTCACCTTCGCCTTCGTGATCTCGGGCACCTTCATCTCCCGTTCGGGCCTGGTGCAGTCGGTGCACGCCTTCGAGGGCGACCCCGTGTCCCTGGGCCTGTTCGGCGGTATGATCGTCGTGTCCCTGCTCGCCGGCATCGTGGGGCTTGCCCTGCGCTGGAAGCGCTTCGCTCCCAAGAACAGCGCCGATGAGGCGGTCGAATCGCTCGTTTCGCGCGAGGCTGCCTACTACTTCAACAACGTGATCATGGTCGCCTTCGCCTGCGTCATCTGCTACCTCACGATCGCCCAGGCTCTGCCTTCCTGGCTGCCCTTCGGCGGGCAGTCGATCACGGCGGGTGCCTACAACGCCGTGGCGCGCCCCCTGGGCATCGTCTACTGCGCGGTCATCGCGGTCTGCCCCCTGCTTGGCTGGATGAAGACCGACAAGGCCGACTTCGTCAAGCGCGCCAAGGTGCCCGCCATCTGCGCGGTGGTGCTCTTCGTGGTGCTCATGGTCTATTGGGCCACCTACCTCGTCCCCAGCTACAACGCGACGATCGCCGCCGGCGGCACGATCGGCGAGGGCTTGGCCAACGAGGGTCCGGCCTGGTACTACAACGGCCTGGCAGCCGTGGGCTTCCTTGTGGCGAGCCTGCTCTTCTTCAACACGCTCTTCCTGATTGGCCGCACGGTGTCCAAGCGCGCCAAGGCTGCAGACACGAACCCGGTGCGCGCCTTCTTCGGCATGTGGAACGGGGCGGCGTCCAAGATCGGCGGCTACATCGCCCACCTGGCCATGTCGGTCATTCTCGTCGGCCTCATCTGCTCGTCCATGTATGTGACTGAAAACGCCAGCTATCTGGCCTACGACGAGGTCAACGATTCGGCTCCCGACCTCACGATTCAGGACTTTACGCTCAAGTACACGGGCAATTCGGTCGACCAGGACAGCAACAACGTCTTCTATTACGTCGACTTCGACGTCTATCGCGGCGACCAGTACGTGGGCCATGTGACCCCCAACGTGCAGCTCGTGGCGACGACCCAGCAGTCCAAGAGCAACGCGGCTGTCATCCATTTCGCCGAAGAGGACCTCTTCGTGGTTTACCGTGGCGTGAACAACGACGGCGACTTCAGTATGGACGTCCGCGTGAACCCGCAGATTTCCCTTGTGTGGGTCGGCTTCTTCATGCTGATGGCGGGCGGCGCAATCGCTGCGCTTGGCCGTCGCGAGCCCAAGGATACCCGGGTGTCGGCACCGGGCGGTGCTGCTGCCAAGAGCCCGGATCCAGCCCAGGCGTAAAGGGGATGTGCGCGTGATCGGCAAAAGCCAAACGAAGGAGGGGGCGCCCGCTGGGGGCGCTCCCGCCCTTTCCCTCGAACACGTGAGCAAGGTCTTCGGGCGTCGTCGCGCGGTCGACAACGTGTCCTTCGACCTGCCAGCGGGGGCCTTCCTTTCCATCTTCGGTCCCAACGGGGCGGGCAAGTCGACCCTGCTGCGTATGCTCGCCACGCTTTCGCGTCCCACGTCGGGGTCGGCCAAGATCATGGGTATCGACTTGAAGGAAGACCCCGACGCGGTCCGCGCCCATATCGGGCTCATCTCGCATAACTCAATGCTCTACGGCGACCTCACGGCCGAAGAGAACCTCATGCTGTCGGCCAAGCTCTACGGCATCGTCAACGCCCGTGAGCGCGTCGACGAGATGCTCGACGCCGTCGAGCTCTCGCATCGCCGCATGGACGTGGTGCGCACCTTCTCGCGGGGCATGACCCAGCGCCTCTGCATCGCCCGCGCCTTGCTGCACGACCCCGACGTCGTCTTCCTCGACGAACCCTATTCGGGCCTCGACCCGCACGCCGTCGAGATCTTCGACGCCCTCATCGCCGCGGTGCGCGCAGACCGCACCTTCGTCATGGTGAGCCACGACCTGCAGAAGGGCTTCGCGACCTGCTCGCACGCCCTCGTGCTCGCGCGCGGGCGGGTGGTCGCCTTCGCCGCCAAGGACGAGATCGACTACGACGCCTTCGAGGCGCTCTATCGACGCACGGTGGGAATGGGGGTGGCCTAGGATGGCGCGCGCTCACATCAGGAAGCCGGGCACCTTCGCCCAATACCGCACACTGCTCGGCAAGGATCTGCGCCGCGAGTTCCGCACCAAGGAAATGCTCACCGCGATGGGCATCTACGCCCTGCTCGTCCTGGTGGTCTACGGGGCGGCGCTCTCACAGACCTCCCATCAGTTCGACATCCTGCAGATGGCGGCGGGCCTATTGTGGGCTCTCGTGGTGTTTACCTCGCTCTTGGGCTTGAACCGCTCCTTCGCCCATGAGCAGGAGAACGCCTGCCTCGAGGGGATCCTGCTCGTCCCGCTCGACCGCAGCGTTGTGTTTTTGGCCAAGGCCACGAGCAACTTTATCTTTCTCGTGGTGGTCGAGGTCGTGGTCCTGCCGCTCTTTTACTTCTTCTTCCTCACGACGACCCAGCCGGCCGACACCTGGCCGCTCATCGCCGTGCCTTTGCTCGTGGGGACGGTGGGCATCGCCGGCATCGGCACCCTGCTCGCCACGATCACCGTGAACTCGCGGGGCAAGGACGTCCTGCTCGCCGTCCTTTTCATCCCGCTCGTCTTCCCGCTCCTCTACGCTTGCGTGGCGGCGTCGACGGTGGTGCTTGCGGGCGGCGATGTCGAAGGCGTGTTCGGCAACGCGCTTTTGCTCGCCGGGGGCTACGACGTCGTCATGGTGCTCTTGAGCTGGGTGCTCTACGATTTTGTGATCAGCGCATAGGCGCGCTAAGAAAGGGGAACAATGCGAAAAGACGGATATCGGTCGCCTCGAACGGGCGGTACGCTCGATCGAATCGCGCCTCTCGTCACCTTGATCGGGGCTCTGCTTTCCACAGCAGGCTTCGTGCTGGCCTTCACGCTGGCGGGGCCGGTCAACGGTGCCACGGTCAACGGCGTCGAAGTCATCGGTGGGCAGATGGTGTCCAACCAGCTGCTCTTCAGCCAGAAGATCTTCTACTTCCATATGCCCGTCGCCGTGACGAGCATGGTGCTGCTCGGCTTCGCGGCCTACTTCGGCATCCGATTCCTGCAGACGCACGACGCCGCTTGGGATGTGCGCGGCCGCATCGCCGCGGGCATCGCCCTGCTCTTCGTGCTGGCCACCATGCTCACCGGCGAGATGTGGGAGCGCTTCGAGTGGGGCGTGTGGTGGACCTGGGAGCCGCGCCTCACCACCTACTTCATCCTCATGCTGCTCGTGATCGCCTACTTCGTGCTCCGTGCCTCCTTCGACGAGCCCGAACGTCGCGCGACCTTCGCGAGCGTCTACAGCATCATCATGTTCATCGACGTGCCGATCACCTTCGCGATCACCCGCATCGTCCCCTCGAGCGTGCATCCCACGATCTTCCGCACCGATTCGGGCCTGTCGCCCGACATGCTGATCCCGCTTCTGCTGTCCCTGTTCGGCATGCTCTGCATCGCCTACGGGCTTTTCCGCCTGCGTCTGCGCGCGCAGGAGCTCGACGAGAGGGTTGAGCATATCAAGGAACAACTCGACGAGGCCTAAGGCCTGCGTTCAACGCTAAGGAGAACCAATGAATCCCATTTTGGAACAGATCTACGCGACGATTCTGCCGTCGGCCCCCTTTGTTATTGCGGCGTATGCCCTCGTCTGGCTGGCCCTTCTGGTGTACGTTGTATTTGTCACGGTTCGCCTGAAGCGCACCGAAGCTCAGGTGACCGCGCTGGAAGAGGCGCTGGCGCATCGCCAGGCCGACGAAACCGCATCCGTTTTGAAGAAGGACTAACATGAAGGCACTTATTCCCGCTGCGGGCATGGGAACCCGTTTCCTGCCGGCGACGAAGGCCGTACCCAAGGAAATGCTGCTCGTGGTCGACCGCCCCGTCATCCAGTACGTGGTCGAGGAGGGCCTGGCCAGCGGCGCCGACGAGGTCGTCATCATCAACAGCCGCGAGAAGAAGGCCATCGAAGACCATTTCACGCCCGACCCCGCGCTTGAAGCCACCCTGCACGAGCGCGGCAAGGACGATCGTGCCGAAGCCGTGCACCATGCGGGCCACCTGCCGGTGAGCTTCGTCTATCAGGACGAGCCCCTCGGTTTGGGCCATGCCGTACGCTGCGCCGCCGAAAAGACGGGCGACGAGCCCTTCTTCGTTCTGCTTGGCGACGTGATCGTGCCGGGCAACGACATGCTCAACCGTATGAAGAAGATCTCTGACGAACACGAGGGCGCAAGCGTGATCGCCGTCCTGCCCGTTCCCATGGACCAGGTCTCCCGTTTCGGCGTCATCAGCGGCTCCGAGGTCTCTGAAGGCGTGTGGAAGGTCGACGGTCTGGTCGAAAAGCCGCCGGTTGAAGAGGCTCCGTCCAACCTCACCGTCTTTGGCCGCTACCTGCTCTCGCCCCGCGTGATGGAGCTTTTGGGCGACGTGGCCCCGGGTGCCGGCGGGGAGATCCAGCTCACCGACGCCCTCGATGCCGTGCTCGCCGAAGAGGAGATGTACGCCATGGCCATCGACCCCGACGAAGGCTTCGACACGGGCACGGTGGCTACCTGGCTCGATACCAACAACCGCCTGTACGCCCGCGCCCAGGCGAACTAGGAGGTCCATCCTTGGCCGATATTCAGCTGCGTTTCCATCGCGACGTACTCGCGCTTTCGTCGCCGATCGATGCGACGTTGGCCTCGCAGGGGGTCGATCTGTCCTTCGGCGCGACGATGGAGGCCGTTCTCGACCCCGAAGCCGTGCATGAGGCGTTGAAGTTGCACTACGTTGCCGGCGCTCCCTGCTTGGTTGCGCCGACGGCAGGTATCACGCGGGCTCGCCTCGCGCACCAGCGTGCGGCCGACCGCGATGCCGAAGTCGCGGCGGCGGCCAAGAGTGCGGCGGCCCAGTTCCGCCCCCAGCACCTCATCGCCGAAATCGGGTCCACGGGCCTGCCTTTGGACCCGACGAGCAAGACCTCGCTTTCGGCCAATCGCGACCAGTACGCGCGCGCAGTCGAGGCGATCGGCCCCGAAGGCGTCGACGCCTTCTTTCTGAACGGCCTGGCAAGCGCCGCCGATGTGCGCTGCGCCCTTATGGGGGTGCGCAAGGTCTGCGCCACGCCCGTCATCGCGTCGGTCGACATCGACAGCGACGGCCGCCTTGCCGGCCGCGAGCCGATTGAGGAAATCGTGGCGATCATGCAGGACCTCGAAGCGGATGTGGCGGGCTTCTGCACGAGCGCCGCTCCCGACATCTCGGTCGCCCTCACGCGCCGCGCGGCCGCGGCCTGCGCGGTGCCCCTGCTCGTGCAGCTCGACGTCAAGGAAGCGATACGCGGTCATGTGCCCCGCGCCTTCGAGCGGACACTTGAAGGCAACCCCTATGGAGACGCGGCCCGCATGGGGGAGGCGGTGCCCGCTCTGGTGGCGGCCGGCGCCCAGTTCCTGCGTGCGGCGGGAAACGCTCTACCGGCCCATACGGGCGTGCTTGCGGCAGCGTGCGCGGGCCTCGTCCCGGTGCGGTAGGCGCAGGGGGAGTCATGCGGCAACCTCTGTCCAACATCAACCGCAGCGACGATTACGGCGCCCTTCAGCGCCTGGTCAACGACCTCTATCGGGAAGCGGAATTCGTGTCTCGGCTCGATGCGGTCGTGCGGGCCGAATCGGTCGACCTGCCGGAAGACCTCATCGAGATCGTGTCGCTCTTGCCCCCGGGCCTCTACGCCCGCCAGACCATGTGCGACCAGTTGAACTCGGCGATCAACGGCCATTCCTGGGGCCAGGTCTACGGCACCGTCGAATAGGGCGTGCAAAACGAAGATTGACTGTGCGGGATGCCTCGAGCGAGGCGTCCCGCTTTTCGTATGGGCGAGCCTGGGGCTGACGGAGCGGGTTGCTCGCGGCATCCGCGCGTGCCTTACGGCCGGCTGGCGAGGCGGGCGGGTGCGTGCGGCATTGTAGGGGGCTCTTGGAAGAGAAAAGGGCGCCCGGAGGCGCCCAAGAAAAACTCCGTCCTTGCCCGGAGGATGAACCCACCTCGTACAGGTGGGTGCTCGCAGTGCGCTGCCTGGCTTTCGTGCCGACGGGCACGAATCCCCATTACACGCGCAATGTAGAGCTCCCTCGGAAAATGCATCGGTCCATCGCAAAATGCGGGAATCAAGAACGGAGCATCAGCAAGTATAGGAAGGGCCTTGCGTAAAGAAAAGTCTTGACATGTGCGTACGTGACTGTTGGGCGCTTGGGATGCTGCCATCGTATAATCGTCCTTCGAACCACATTCGAAGGAGCCGCATGGACAACCTTTTTACCGCAATGGAACAGGAGGCGGTCAACGCCAACGCCCCGCTCGCCGTGCGCATGCGCCCGCGCACCCTCGACGAGCTCGTGGGCCAAGAAGAGGCCGTGGGGCCGGGCAGTTGGCTCGCTTCGGCAATCGCCCACGACCGCCTGTCGTCGGCCATCCTCTACGGACCAGCCGGTACGGGCAAGACGAGTATCGCCCACATCATTGCCGAAAGCACGAAAGCCGCCTTCGTCGAGGTGTCGGCCATCGGCGGCACGGTGGCCGACCTGCGTCGCGAGATCAAGGCGGCCGAATCGCGCCTGGGCGCGCACGGCATGCGCACGATCCTCTTCGTCGACGAAATCCACCGCTTCAATCGCAGCCAGCAGGACGCCCTGCTCCATGCGGTGGAAAACCGTACCGTCATCTTGGTAGGCGCCACGACCGAAAACCCCTATTTCGAGGTCAACGGGGCCCTGCTCTCACGTTCGCGCGTCGTCGAGCTCACGAGCCTGACCGACGACGACATCCGCACCATCGTGGGCCGCGCCGTGACCGACGAGCGCGGCCTTGCGGCTGCCTTCACTCTCGAGGCGGATGCCCTCGACGCCATCGTGGCCGCTTCGGCAGGCGACGGCCGGGCTAGCCTCACGACCCTCGAGCTCGCCTCGAATGTGGCGCTCGAACAGGGCTCGCGCGTGATTACCCAGGCATGCGTCGAGGCGGCCGTCCCTCATCGGGGGCTTCCCTACGACAAGAATAAGGACCTGCACTACGACATCGTGTCCGCCTTTATCAAGTCGATGCGCGGGAGCGACCCCGACGCCACCCTCTACTGGCTCGCTCGCATGATCGACGGCGGGGAAGACCCCAAGTACATCGCGCGCCGCATCATGGTGCATGCGAGCGAGGACGTAGGGCTCGCCGACCCGCAAGCCCTGCTCGTGGCCCAAGCCGCCTTCAAGGCGGCCGAGGTCATCGGCTATCCGGAATGCCGCATCAACCTGGCCGAAGCGGCCCTCTATGTGGCGCTCGCGCCCAAAAGCCACGCCGTCGAAGCCGGTATCGACGCGGCCCTCGCCGACGTGCGGCGCGGGCCCTTGCGCGCCGTCCCCAACTACCTGCGCGACCGCCATCGCCCGGGCAGCGAGCGCTACGGCGCCTACCTCTATCCGCACGACTACCCCAGCGGCTGGGTCGACCAGCGCTACCTGCCCGAAGGACTCGATCGCGGCTGCTTCTTCGAGCCGACCGAGCGCGGTTGGGAGGGCTATCGCACCGATGCCGTGAAGCGCGACCGGCCCCCGCGACCGTAGCCGGTCAGCGTGCTAGAATCCCATCCGTATACGTGCGTATTTCCTCTCGAAAGGGACGTTCATGCAAGCTTCCGATATCCTCACCGGCATCGTGCTTCCTCTGCTCGTCGCCGCCCTGCTCGTTGCCCTCATCGTCTTTGTCGTCCATTTGGCGAAGACGATGAAGTCGGTGCGCGCGATGGTCGACGCCACCTCCGAGCGCCTGCAACCCACCCTCGACCACCTGCAGCAGATTACCGACGATTTGCAGCCCGTCATCAAGAAGGCCGACCCCTTGGTCGAGCGGGCTCAGCTCACGCTCGACGCCGTCAACCTCGAACTCATGCGCGTCGACGAGATCCTGGAAGATGCAACCGACGTGACCTCGACGGTCTCCGACGCTTCCAAGGCGCTCGACGCCGTCGCGAAGAAACCGGCCGATATGATCAACGACGTGACCGATAAGCTCCACGGCGCTTTCTCGGGCCGTAAGGCGTCCGAAGAATCGGCGCGCCTGGCTGCCGCCAAGGCCAAGGCCGACGCTCGCGTTGCCGAGCTTTCCGTCCGCGAAGCCGACCAGCGCTTTGATCACGCTCCCGCCCCTGCGACGCCCGTCCCTGCGGCGGATGCGGGCACGGCGGGGGAGGACGAGACTCCGCGCTACTACACCTATTCCCATGAGCATGATGAGTAGCGAACCGTCCCCGTCGAACGCGCGCGAGCGATCGATGGCGGCGTGGCGCCGCGCGGCGCTCGTCGCGTGGACCCTGGTGGGGGCCGCAATCATCACCTATTGCCTGGGCTTCGTGCTCTCGGTGCTCTCGGTACCCGTGGGCATCGTGATCTGGACGGCCATCATCGTCTTCTGCCTGAGGGGCGTGGTGGCCGCCCTCGCCGCCCGCGGCCTGTCGCGCACCGCCGCGGTCACCATTGCCTACGTCATCATGGGCGCGGTGCTCGCGCTCGTCTTCTACGTGGTGTCGTCGCCCCTTCTGGGCGTGGGGTCCCAGTTCACCGGTATCGTCGAAAACGCCCCCTCTTATTTCGCCGGCCTTTCCGACGCCTACGATGCCTTTTCGGAAGCGCATCCGGCGCTCACGCAGAACCCTCAGGTGGCTGCCTGGGCAAACGACCTGCAGACCGCGCTCGCCGATTTCGGCCGGACGATCGTCAACACCGGTCTCGACAGCCTGGTCGATATCGGGTCGGCCCTTGCCAACACGCTCGTCTGCGTGGGCTTCGCCCTCGTCGTGGCCTTCTGGCTGCTCCTTTCGGCTCCCGACATCGGTCATGAGTTCGACCGTCTTGTCGGCGACGCCCATGCCGACGGCGTGCGCTTCTTCCGTCTCACCTTCTCCCGGGTGGTGGGCGGTTACATACGCGGCACCCTTCTGCAGTGCGCGATCATCGGCGTAGGCTGCGTCATCGCCTTCATGGCCATCGGCGTGCCCAACGCGGTGGCCTTCGGCGTGATCTGCGGCATTCTCAACATCATTCCCGTGGTGGGGCCCTGGCTCGGCGGCGTGGCGGCGGCCGTGGCGGCCCTGTCCCTTGGCCCCGTATCGGCTATCGTGTCGCTTGTCGTGACGATCGCGATCCAGCAGGTGGTCTACACCTTCGTTTCGCCCAAGATCATGAGCGACTCGGTCGACGTGCATCCCATCCTCGTCATCATGTCGATGATGTGCGGCTACGCGATCGGCTGGCAGATGAGCGGGCTTGTGGGCAGCCTTACGGGCATGCTCATCTCGATCCCCTTCGCCGCGATCCTCAAGGCGGTCTTCGTCTACTATTTCGAAAACCGCACGGGCCGGCAGATCGTCGCTCCCGACGGAGTCTTCTTCAAGGGCGTTCCCTCCGAAGGCGATACCATCGACCCGGCCGAAGACGCCACGGCCACGATGCGCGCCCGCATCAGGGCGCGTGCCCATCAGGCCGTGACGGCCATCGAGCAGTCGGCCCGCGTGATGGGGACGGCCGAGCGCTTTCGCGCGGGCGGGGCCGCAACGCAGCGCCCCGAGCCCGAAGACCGTGGGGGAGGGCCGGCTTCCGAAGGAGCCGGCGACGCTGCGAAGGCGCGCGATGCAGCCGCGCCCGCCTCTCCTCCCAATGCGCCCGCAGGCCACTGAAGAGGAATTCTGAAGAGTTCCCGCCGCGCCGATGGGGGCGCAGGAGGGCGAGATAGAATAATTTAGTTCGTTCGATGCACGGGCCGGCGCGCGCGCCCGGCCGCATGCGAGGCAATCGGCAAGAAAGACAGACATTCATGCAGTACATGACCACAGCGGAAATCCGCGAAGCCTACCTGAGCTACTTCGAGGGGAAGGGATGCAAGCGCATGCCGTCCTCCTCGCTCATTCCCGACGATCCCAGCCTGCTGCTCACGAGCGCGGGCATGGTGCAGTTCAAGCCCTATTTCTTGCAGCAGAAGCATCTTGACGACGCCTACATCGGCACCACCACCTCGCAGAAGTGCGTGCGCACCAACGACATCGACCTCATCGGCACCGACGGTCGCCACCTGTCCTTCTTCGAGATGCTCGGCAACTTCAGCTTCGGCCGGTACTTCAAGAAGGAGATGTGCGCGTGGGCGCTCGACTTCTCGGTCAACGTGCTCGGCCTGCCCAAGGACAAGCTCTACATGACCGTCTTCGAAGACGACGACGAGACCTGGGAGATTTGGCGCAACCTGGGCGTCGAAGAGAGCCACCTGTCCCGTCTGGGCGAAGACGACAACTTCTGGCGCGCCGGCCCGACCGGCCCCTGCGGCCCCTGCTCTGAAATCTACTACGATCAGGGCCCCGAAGTGGGCTGCGGCCGTCCCGATTGCCATCCCGGCTGCGACTGCGACCGCTTCCTCGAGTACTGGAACTGCGTGTTCACTCAGTACGACGGCCAGGAAGACGGTAGCTTGAAGCCCCTTCCGCATAAGAACATCGATACCGGCATGGGCCTCGAGCGCATCGCGGCCATCATGCAGGGCGTGACGAGCAACTTCGACACCGATATCCTGCGCGGCCTGGTGGGCGTGGGCGAGTCCCTGTCGGGCAAGACGTACGAATCGGGCACCGAACAAGACGACGCCGCCCTGCGCGTGATCGCCGACCACTCCCGTTCCGCCACCTTCATGATCGCGGACGGCATCCTGCCTTCCAACGAAGGCCGCGGTTACGTGCTGCGCCGCTTGCTGCGCCGCGCCATCATGAAGGGCCAGCTGCTCGGCATCGAAGGCCCCTTCATGCACCATTACGTCGACAAGATCGTCGAGGTTATGGGCGACGAATATCCTGAAATCGTCGAGAACCGCGAGCTCATCCTGGGCGTCGTGGGCAACGAGGAGGAACGTTTCGGCGCCACCCTGCGCCAGGGTCGCGTGTATCTGGAACAGGCGCTGGCGGGCATGAAGGAAGGCGACGTCCTTTCCGGCGACGTGGCCTTCACCCTGCACGACACCTACGGCTTCCCCCTCGAGGTCACGCAGGAGATCTGCGCCGATGAGGGCATCGCGGTCGATACCGACGAGTTCGCCCGCTGCATGGAGCAGCAGAAAGAGCGCGCTCGCGCCGCCACCCAGGACGACGCGGAAGCCGCTTGGTCGACCTACGACGGCACCATGTCGGGCATCTTGGAAGAGGTGGGCGCGACCGTCTTCGAAGGCTACGACAAGAACGAATGCGCGGCCACCGTGGTGGCCCTGCTCAAGGACGGCGCCCGCGTCGATGCGCTCGCGGCCGGCGAGGAAGGCGCGATCGTGCTCGACCGCACGCCCTTCTACGCCGAGATGGGCGGTCAGATCGGCGATACGGGCACAATCGAAGGCGAAGGTTTCCGCGCCCGCGTGACCGATACCAAATCCCCCGAAAAGGGCCTCACCGTCCACTACGTGACGGTGGAAGAGGGCTCTGTGACGGTGGGCGTGGCCGCCCATGCCGCGATCGAGGTCCTGCGCCGCGAGCGCATTCGCCGCAACCACAGCGCCACCCACATCTTGCATTGGGCTCTGCGCACCGTGCTCGGCGACCACGTGAAGCAGGCCGGCTCCTACGTGGCCCCCGACCGCCTGCGCTTCGACTTCGCTCACTTCGAAGCCGTGACGCGCGCCCAGCTCGACGAGGTCGAGCGCATCGCCAACGAGAAGATCATGGAAGCGCATCCGGTCGCCACCTACGAGACGAGTCTCGAAGAGGCCCGCGAGCAGGGCGTGACGGCGCTCTTCGGCGAAAAGTACGGCGACGTGGTGCGAGTGGTCGATATGGACGGCTTCTCCCGCGAGCTCTGCGGCGGCACCCATGTGCGCAACACCGCCGAAATCGGTCTCGTGAAAATCGAATCCGAACAGTCGGTGGGCTCGAACCTGCGCCGCATCGAAGCGGTGACGAGCTTCGACGCCCTCGCGTATTTGAACGCCGAAGAGGCCGAGCTGCGCACGCTTGCCGCAGCGCTCGGCGTGAGGCCGCTCGAAGCGGCGGGCCGCGCGATTTCCGATGCTGAAAAGCTCAAGCAGATGGAATCCGAAGCCAAGCGCGCCAAGGAAGCCGCCGCTGCCGGCGACTTCAAGAAGATTGCTGCCGAAGCCGTGACGACGTCTGCGGCAGGCTATCCGGTGGTTATCGCCCGCGTCGACAACGTGTCGGCCAGCGCCCTGCGCAACGCCTGGGACGTCGTGCGTTCCCAGTGCGGCGATGCGTGCGCCTGCGTGCTCGCGGGCCGCAATGCCGATAAGCCGCTCCTTTTGGCCGCCGGTACCGACGCTGCCGTAGCGGCGGGCTTCAATGCGGGCGCGATCATCAAGGCGATCGCCCCGGCCATTCAGGGTGGTGGTGGCGGCAAGCCGACCATGGCCCAGGCAGGCGGCAAGAACGCCGCCGGCATCGACGACGCGCTCGCCAAGGCGCGCGAGATTCTTTTGTAGGAGAGCCGATGCGGGTGCTTGCGATCGATATCGGCGAAGTGCGCTGCGGCATCGCGGTGAGCGACCCGCGCGGATCGGTTGCGAGTCCCGTGACGGTGCTTCCCACGCGTGCGGTGCTCGAGAATGCTCCCGAGTTTCGCCGCGTCTTGGAAGATTGGGAGCCCGACCTTCTGCTGTCGGGCCTTCCCAAAACGATGGCCGGCGCAGAGGGCAAGCAGGCGGCCCGTATCCGCGCCGCCGCCCAGAAAATCGCCGCGCGCGCCGGCCTTCCCCTTGAGTTTGCCGACGAGCGTTTGAGCTCGCGCGAGGCCAAACGCATTCTGCGCGCGCAGGGTCTCACCGAGCGCGATATGCGCGGCAAGGTCGACGGCGTGGCTGCCAGCCTCTTTCTGCAATCGTGGCTCGACAGGCGGCAATCCAACGAATCGCACACAGAGGGGGTACGCCCATGGTAAGGCGACGCCAGGTTACCTATTCCAAGCATTCGACCCATGCGGCGCGCTCGGCTCACGCACGGGGGGGCCGTGCCTTCCGCACCTATGACACGTCGTATATCAACCCGCGTTCGAAGGTGCCCCAGGGCCCGACCCTGATCGCGATCGTGGTGGCCGTGGTTGCCGCCATCGTCCTCCTCATCGCCGTTCCTTCGTGCAGCCGCGGGTGTTCCTCCACCGATTTGGTTCAGCCGGGCACCACGGTCGAGGTGACCGTGCCCGACGGCGCGAGCGCCCAGCAGATCGGCCAGTCCCTGGTAGACGCCAAGCTCATCGCGAACGCCGGCTCCTTCACCGATGCGGTGAAAGCCTCCGACGCCGCTTCGCAGCTCAAGCCCGGAGATTACCAGATCGAGGGCGGCACGAGCGCTGCCGATATCGTGAGCATGCTCGTGGCGGGCCCCTCGAGCAATTCCCTCGTCATTCCCGAAGGCTACACGGTCTCCCGCACCGCCGACGCCGTGGAAAAGGCCACCGATGGCGCGGTGACCGCCGACGACTTCAAAGCGGCCGCCGGAAACGCGAGCGCCTATGCGGACGCGTATCCCTTCGTGGCGGACGCCTATAACAATTCGCTCGAAGGCTTCCTCTTCCCCAAGACCTACACCTTGCCCAAGGACGCGACCGCCGACTCGATCGTCCGCATGATGCTCGACCAGTACGCGCAGGAGGTGGCGACGCTCGACTACTCTTACGCCGCATCGAAGGGCCTTTCCGCCTATGACGTGCTCAAGCTTGCTTCGGTGGTCGAACGCGAATCCGACTCCAACACGCGCGCCGACGTTGCGAGCGTCTTCTACAACCGCCTGGCAGGCAATACGGCCCTTCAGAGCGATGCGACGATTGCCTACGTCGTGGGACACGATCCTACCCACAGCGACCTTTCGGTCGACAGCCCCTACAATACCTACCAGCACAAGGGGTTGCCGGCCGGCCCCATCTGCTCGCCGGGGCTCGAGTCCCTGCAGGCGACCTGCCAACCCAACCAGACCGACTACCTCTACTTCTACTTCACCAAAAACGACGACGGCACGCTCAACTACTATTTCAGCAAGACCTACGATGAGCACCTGCAGGCCATCAAGGGAGCCTCGTCGAACGCGAGCGCTGCCGGCGACGGTGGCGATGCGGGTTCGAACGGCACGCAGTCGTCGAACGGCTCCGGCGACGGCCAGCAGACAGGGGCGGGCAACTAGTGTCCCTGCTCGAACCCGATCGGTACTTCTCCCGCGTGTCGGCGGTCTCCCTCGATGACGACCTGCTCGCCTTGGGCTTGACGCATGTCCTGCTCGATATGGACAACACGATTCTCTCGCGCGCGACGCACAGTGTCCCGCTCGACGTCATGAAGTGGATCGGCGATGCCAAACGGGCGGGTATCCGTCTCTGCCTCTTGTCAAACAACTGGCATCGCACTCCCTATGCCACCGGAGAGGCGCTCGCCCTGCCGGTGGTCGCCAAGGCGATGAAACCCCTGCCGTCCGGCTTTGCGGCGGCAACTCGCAAGATTGGCGGCACACGCGCCGATACGGTGGTGGTAGGCGATCAGCCGAGTACCGACGTGCTCGGCGCCCACCTGGCCGGGATGCGCGCCTATTTGGTGGCGCCCCTGGTCGAAGAAGGGGAGCCGGGGCACACCCGTTTCGTGCGGGCCCTCGAACGCGCGCTTATCGGCTCGCCCGAGGGGCGCGACCCTGCCAACGCCTGTAGAAAGGGTGATCCCTTGTGAGTACCTGTGCGCTCATCGCCTGCGATGAGTCGACCCTGCTCGCCCGCATGCTGCGTGTGCTCGTGGACGCTTTCGACTTCGATATGAAAATCGCCCCGCACCCCGGAGACGACCTCGCTTCCGTGGGGGGAGCGGTGTCGGCGCATGCCTGGGACACGGCGGTGGTGGCTGCCGACTGGGCCCACCGCGTCTTTTCGCTCTGCGACCGCCATGCGGCTTCCGCCCTCGTCTCCGGCCGCGCCGATTTCCTCATCAACCTGAAGGGGACGGTGTTCGGTAGCGACGTGGCGAGCGCGGGACTGGCCTGGCGGATGAAACACGAGGGCGTCGACTTCGCCGGCTCCTGCGTGGCGGTGCTCGGTGCGGCCCCTTTGTCGCTTTCGGGCGTGCACGCGGCGGCCCTTTCGGGCGCCCGCCGCGTCATCGTGGCCGATGACGACAAGGAACGGGCCCGCGTCGCCCTCGACGATTACCTCGACCGTCTGCGGTCGGTTGCCTTCGGGGGCGTCGACCTGGGTCCTCACGAGCCTTTTCCCAAAAGCGAGCGGGAGGCTTACGAGGAAACGGAATTCCTCTTCGCTTCGGCGACCACGTCGAAAACGGCCCTTTCCAAGGCCGATTTCGTCCTGCACCCCTTCGGCGCGCCCATGCCCCGCGACCTCTTTGCTCCCGCCTGCACGGTGATCGAGATGGGTGTTCCCAACGCCCGGATGGCCAGCGGCAGCGTCGTCCATGCCACGGCCGCGCTCGCTTGCTCGACGACCTTGGCGCACGCGAGCTTGAAAAGCGTCGAGGGCCTGCCTTCCTGGGACGACCTCTATCGCTGCCTCGAAGAGGCCTTTGCCCCTGTCTGGTAGGCAGATCGTGCGGCGGGACCGCGCGTTCGACCCGATTGCCGGAGTTTGCGCTTTGGCTAAATGTGGGCCTCGCATCGCGTGGCGTCAGGCGGCCTTTGGTAGAATCGCTGTAACACGCGAGAAGAAAAGGGTTCTACCATGCGCTACGTAACAGCCGGGGAAAGCCATGGCCCTGCGCTCACGGCCATCGTGAGCGAGGTTCCGGCCGGGCTTCCCATCTCCATCGAGCAAATCAACGCCGACCTCAAGCGCCGCCAGTCGGGCTATGGACGCGGTGGACGGCAGAAGATCGAATCGGACCAGGTGGTCGTTCAGTCGGGTATCCGTTTCGGAAAGACGCTCGGCACGCCTATCTGCCTGCAGGTCGTCAACCGCGACTGGGCTCACTGGACCCGCATAATGGCCCAGTTCGGAGACCGTCCCGAAGGCATGCGCCGCGAGGTGTGGCCCCGTCCGGGGCATGCCGATTTGGTGGGTGCTCTGAAGAACAACACCGACGACTGCCGCGACATCCTCGAGCGCGCGAGCGCCCGTGAGACGGCCGCCCGCGTCGCCGCCGGCGGCATCGCCAAGGACTTTCTGGCGGCTCTGGGCGTCGACGTGCGCAGCTACGTGGTGCGTATCGGGTCTGCCGCGATGGACGACGACCCCTCTCAGGCGACTGCGTACACCACCGGCCAGATCGAGACGAGCGAAGTGCGCTGCCCCGACCCCGAAGCGTCCGATTGCATGAAGAAGATGATCGATGTGGCCAAGGTCCAGGGCGAGAGCCTGGGCGGCGTCTACCGTATCGTCGTCACGGGGCTCATCCCCGGACTGGGCGATTTCGACGCCGGCCCCCATCGCCTCACAAGCCAGCTCGCAGCGGCCATCTTCTCGATACCCGCCCAAAAGGGGCTCGAGTTCGGGCTGGGCTTCGAAGCGACCCGTCGTCCCGGCTCCCAGGTCCACGACCCGATCATCCAGTCTCCCGAAACGGGTTTCTCGCGGGCATCCAACAATGCGGGCGGCCTCGAGGGCGGTATGACCACAGGCATGCCGCTCATCCTCACGGTGGGCATGAAGCCCATTCCCACCTTGCGCACCCCGCTCAACACGGTCAACATGGACACGATGGAAGTCGTGAAGGCCTCTAAGGAACGTTCTGACGTCTGTGCCGTGCCCGCTGCCGCCGTGGTGGCCGAAGCCGAGGTGGCCATGGTGCTCGCCAACGCCTACCTGCAGAAATTCGGGTGCGACAACATGGACGACATCAAGGCCAACCTGCGCAACTACCTCGACCGCATCAAGACGCTCTCGAAGTAAGCGGGCGAGTGCCGTGGGGTCGAAGAAAACCTATCAGCTCACCCGCCCCGTCTTCTTCATTGGGTTCATGGGGGCGGGGAAAACCACCGTCACGCGCCGACTCGCCCGCATGTGCGGCCTCGCGTCGGTCGATGTTGACCGCTGCCTCGAGCGCGCCTTCGATATGCGGGCCAAAGAGCTCTTCCTCCGTTGCGGGGAAGAGCGCTTCCGCGACTTGGAGGCCGATCAGCTTGAAGAGCTCGTTGCGGGCGACCCGCTGCTCATCTCGTGCGGGGGAGGCATCGTCATGGGCGCGCGGAGCCGGGCGATCATCCGCGAGCGCGGGTTTGCCGTCTACCTGAAAGTCACGCCTGAGGAGAGCGCCTCCCGCATCAGCGACCACTCGACACGGCCTTATCTCGAATCGATGGAGTCCTTCCGCGCGGCGTCGAGCGCCCGCTTGCCCTACTACGCCCAGCTTGCCGATGTGACGGTCGACACCAAGGGGGCTTCGGTGGGCAAGCTTGCGTGGGACATCCGCTGCATTCTTCTGAAACGGGGTGTGCTATGTCAAACATCAAAGTAGTGGTCAACCTGCCGGAGGGCGCAAGCTACGATATGCGCATCGGCGATACGGCGGCCGACACCTTGGGCGCCCGCTGCGCCGCCTGCGCCCCCAGGGCCGCTCGCGCCGTCCTTGTAAGCGACGCGCACGTGGCCGAGGCCTTCGGACCTTTCGTGCGCGACCAGCTTGCGCAGGTGGGGCTCAAGGTGACCGACATCACCCTGCCGTCGGGCCGGGAATCGAAAAGCGCCGACTGCGCGCTTGAGATTTGGTCGGCGCTCGCTTCGCGGGGAGTCGCTTCCGATGCGGTCCTCGTGGCTGTGGGCGGGGCCAACGTGCTCGATATCGCCGGTTTCGCGGCCCATGCCTACGAAGGCGGCCTCGACGCGGTGCTCGTGCCGACGACCGTCCATGCCATGGTGCGCCGCTGTGTGGGCGCCCGCTCCTTCGTCGACGTGGGCGACGAGCGCGACGTGCTTTCGGTGCGCATCCACCCGGCCTACGTCTGCGCCGACGTGCGCACGCTCGCGACCACGTCGGATGTCTCGTGGCAAGAGGGCCTTGCCGATATCGCGGGCTGGGCCTTTCTCGATTCCGACGACTTCTTCTTCTGGCTGGGCGATCACGCCGAAGCCCTCGACGACCGCGATACCGCCGTCGCTTCTGAAGCGGTGGCCCGGTGCGCGGTGGCCCAGGCCGATGCGCTCGTCCGCACGTCCGCTGTGCTCGAAGCGGGGGCCTTCGGCGAAGAGTTCGGCTGGGCGCTCGCCCGTGCCCAGGGGCTCGACGCGATTCCGCCCGCCTATCGCGCTGAGGGCATGCGGTTTTCCGCACGCCTGGGCGTCGAGGTGGAAGGCTTGTCGGTCGAGGCCGTCCATGCCCTCGATGCCCTGCTCGCCGACCTGGGCCTGCCGGTGGTGGCCGAAGCCCCCGACCCCGACGAGCTTATAGAGGAGCTCGTGCGCGGCAGCGCCGTGCCCGCCTTTCTGCTCCCGCACGACGTGGGGGAGTGGAGCGTCGACCGCGTCGACGAGAGCGTCCTGCGCGAGCACGTGCGCGCCTGGGCGCGCGCTCGCAGTTAGCGCCTCCCCTGAACGCGAACCAACCCATCGCCCGCGCTCCCTATGGTGCGCGGGCTTCTCTGCTAGGAGTTGACTATGAACAACAGCGACTACAGCGAGCGTCGTCTCGAGCGGACGCGCGCCCGCATGGCGGCACAGGGGCTCGACGCCCTCTATGTGCGCGGCACCTCGAGCATCGCCTGGCTCACGGCCTTCGACGACGTCTTCGACGATGAGCCGGCCCATGCCGTGCTCGTAGAGGGGGCGCGCACGGCTCTGCATACCGATTCGCGCTACGCCCTTGCCTGCCGTCTGTCCGCGCAGGGCGGCCCCATCGTCGTCGAAGACGAGCGGGCCGCGCATGCCGTCTGGGCGGCCCGCCGGTTGGGCCAAGCGGGCGCTCCGGTAACCGTGGGCATCGAAGACGACCTGCCCCTGCGCGAATACCGCGCCCTTACGGCCGCTCTCGAAGCGGAAGGCGTTTCGGCCACCTTGGTCGAAACCGCCGACTTCGTCCCCGGCCTGCGCGCGGTCAAGGACGCGATGGAAATCGAGCGGATGCGGGCGACCCAGCGAATCACCGATGCTGCGTTCGCCCACATCACCTCCTTCATCCGCCCCGGCATGACCGAACGCGAGGTGCAGGTGGAACTCGAGGACTTCATGTATCGGCACGGTTCGGTGGGGCTGGCGTTTTCCTCGATCGTCGCGTGCGGCCCCGACGCGGCCATGGCGCATGCGATTCCGGGTCCGGTTGCGCTCGAGGCGGGGCAGTGTGTGGTCATGGATTTCGGGGCCCGTTCCCAGGGCTATTGCTCAGACATGACGCGCACCGTCTTCATCGGCGAGCCGAGCGCTCGCCTGCGCGACGCCTATGCCGCCGTACGGGCGGCCAACGAAACGGTCGAGGCCCTGCTCGCACCCGGAGTGACGGGAGCCCAGGCGCACAACCGCGCAGAAGAGGTCCTCGCCCAGCACGGCTTCGCCGGCAAGATGGGCCACGCCCTGGGCCACGGGGTGGGCATCGACATCCACGAGGCGCCCGTGCTCGCGCCGCGCAATACAGACGCGCTCGTTGCGGGCAACGTGGTCACCGTCGAGCCGGGCGTCTACTTCGACGGGGAGTTCGGCATGCGGCTCGAAGATTTCGGCGTGATCACCGATGACGGCTACGAGGTCTTCACCAGGTCTACGCACGAAATGGTTATACTGTAAAACCGTTTGTTCATTTCACCAGGAGGATCAATGGCAATTTCGACCGCCGATTTCAAGAACGGCATGTGCATCGTTTACAACAACAAGCTGTGGACCATCAACGAGTTCCAGCATGTCAAGCCGGGCAAGGGCGGCGCTTTCGTCCGCACCAAGCTGCGTGACGTCCGCAGCGGTCGCGTGGTCGAGTACACCTTCAACAGCGGCACCAAGTTCGACACGGTCCGTCTTGAAGAGCGCAAGATGACCTACCTCTACAACGACGGCGAAGACTTCTACTTCATGGATCCCAACTCCTACGAGCAGATGTCCATTCCTGCCGACGTGGTGGGCGACACGGCCAAGTGGCTCAAGGAAAACGACGAGGTCACCCTTCAGTACGCCGGCGACGAACTGATCAGCATCACCCCGCAGATGTTCGTTGAGCTCGCGGTCACCGAAACCGACCCGGGCTTCAAGGGCGACACCGTCCAGGGCGGCACCAAGCCGGCGACGCTCGAAACGGGCGCCGTGGTCAATATCCCCATGTACATCAACGTGGGCGACGTCCTCCAGATCGACACGCGCGACGGCCGCTTCATCAAGCGCGTCTAGCTCGGCGTTTATTAGATCTTGCAAAGCGCCCCGGCCGTTTCGTTCGAACGGCCGGGGCGCTTTTGCGTGCCCGCTGCAAGGGTGGGGACCTACGAAAAGGGGCCCCGAATGCTCGGGGCCCCGTAGCGGCGCGGTATGCGCGATGGGCGCTAGGCCTGGGCAAGCGGAGCGTTGTCGTGGCCGGGGACGTAGTCGCGGCCGGCCTTGTTCCACTGCACGTATTCGGCGGTCGCGGTGAAGAGGGCGTCGGAAGAGGAGTTGAGGGCGGTCTCGCAGGAGTCCTGGATCACGCCGATGATGAAGCCGATGCCCACCACCTGCATGGCGATGTCGTTGGGGATGCCCAGAAGCGAGCAGGCCACGGGGATGAGGAGGAGGGATCCGCCTGCCACACCCGAGGCGCCACAGGCCGACACCGCGGCGAGCACGCAGAGGATGACGCCGGTGACGAAGTCGACCTGGATGCCGAGCGTCTGCGCGGCGGCCATGGCCATGACAGAAATGGTCACCGTGGCGCCGCCCATGTTGATCGTGGCGCCCAGGGGGATCGACACCGAATAGTTGTCCTTGTTCAGTCCGAGCTTCTTGCAGAGTTCAAGGTTGATGGGGATGTTGGCGGCAGAGCTGCGGGTGAAGAAGGCGGTGATGGCCGAATCCTTCAGGCAGCGCATGACGAGCGGGTAGGGGTTGCGGTGGATCTGCGCGTAGACAATCGCGGGGTTGACCACGAAGGCCATGATGACCATGCAGCCCACCAAGACGAGCAGGAGCATGCCGTATTCGGTGAAGATGCCCAGACCGCTCGTGGACACGGCGTTGTAGACCAGACCCAACACGCCGAAGGGGGCGAAGGCGATCACGACGCGGACGACGGTCTGCACGGCGTCGGCGATGTTGCCCATGACCTCTTTGGTGGTTTCGCTCGCGGCGCGCAGGGCGATGCCGATCAGGATAGCCCAGGTGAGGATGCCGAGGAAGTTGGCCTTGGCAAGGGCTTCGACCGGGTTGGCGACGACGCTCGTGAGCAGGTTGGTCATGACCTCGCCGATGCCGCTCGGGGCGGATTTGTCGACCGCGTCGGCCAGGGTGAGGTGCAGGGGCACCAGGTAGCAGGCGAGCACGGCCACGACGCCGGCGAGAAAGGTGCTCAGAAGGTAGAGCAGGATGATCCGCTTCATGGCGCCGGACTGCTTGGCATTGCAGAGGGCGGAAATGATGAGGAAGAAGACCAAGATGGGGGCCACGGCCTTCAAGGCGGATACGAACAGGGTGCCCAGAAGCACGATGCCGTCAAGCCCTGGAATCACCAGGGCGAGGAGGACGCCGATGGCCAGACCGCAGGCGATACGCCCGATCAGGCTCCAGCTGTTCCACGTTTCCCATGCTTTTTTCATACGGTTCCTTCCGTCTGCGTGAAAGTAATAGTCTAGTTATACTCTATTCGACTAAAGCATCAAAGCAATTCCGAGCCAAAAGAGGGGGATTCCCCCGCAGCGGCGTCTGAGGGTCGGCCGTAGGCAATTCGAGAGGGGCGCGCCTCAGTCGCCACCGATTGTGCCTGCGGCTGCGCGATAGGGCGCCCGCGCGCACCGCCGTTCGAGGCTGTGCGCGGGTCGTGGGGCGGATGCGGGCCCGTGGGCACCGCTCGCGGCGCGTAGCCGAACGGTTGCCGGGCGGGGCGCCCTGCTTCGTGTACCTTGTAGGTGAAATTACTGGTGCCCGCGCGCGAGGCTGCGGACCTTCCCTATAATAAGGAACTCGAACATTAGGAGGTGCTCGACCAGCATGCCAAAACTTCAACTTATGGACACCACGATTCGCGATGGCCAGCAAAGCTTATGGGCCACGCGTATGCCCATCGGCGATATGCTCCCCATCCTGCCTAAAATGGACAAGGTCGGATACTGGGCGCTCGAGGCATGGGGCGGCGCGACGTTCGACACGTGCCTGCGCTTCCTCGACGAAAACCCCTGGGAGCGCCTGCGCCAGATCAAGGCCAAGACGCCCAACACCCGCCTGGCCATGCTCTCGCGCGGTCAGAACCTTGTGGGCTACAAGCACTACAGCAGGGAAATCGTCAACCGCTTCATCAAAGCGTCCAAGCGCAACGGCGTCGATATCTTCCGCATCTTCGATGCCTTGAACGACATTCGCAACGTGCGCGACAGCGCCGAGGCGATCAAGGAATGCGGCGGCTGGTTCGAAGGCGCGATCAGCTACACGATCAGCCCGGTGCACACGCTCGACAGCTATCTGGAATACGCCCAGCAGCTCAAGGACCTCGGTGCCGATTCCATCGCCATCAAGGACATGGCGGGCATGCTCACCCCCTACCGCACCGAGCGCATGGTCAAGGCCCTGAACGAGGAAATCGGCCTTCCCGTGCACCTGCATTGCCACTACGTGGGCGGCATGGCGCCGGCCAACATCATCAAGGGCGCGGAAGCGGGCGCTGCCATCGCCGACACGGCGAGCGCTCCTTTGGCCTTCGGCAACAGCCACCCGGCGGTGGAGATGATCGTGGCCGCGCTCAAGGAAAGCCGTTTCGACACCGACTACGACCTCGACCTGCTCTTCGAGATCGCCGAATACTGGGAAGAGGTTCGCAAGCGCACCCACCACAAGCGCGGCGTGTCGAGCCTGGTGCATATGAAGGTCTACAGCCATCAGGTCCCCGGCGGCATGATGAGCAACCTTATGGCCCAGCTCGAGGTGCAGAACGCCAGCGACCGCCTCGACGATGTGATGAAGGAAATCCCCAAGGTCCGCGCCGAAGTGGGCTATCCGCCGCTCGTGACCCCTATGAGCCAGATCGTGGGCACCCAGGCCGTTTTCAACGTGCTCACCGGCAAGCGGTGGGGCGTCGTGTCCAAAGAAATGAAAGACTACATCTGCGGTTACTACGGCAAGGCTCCCGGCCCCATGGACCAGGAAATCGTGAAGAAGGTCGTGCGCGACCCGAGCGAGATTCTCGACCCGTCGATCGCCCCGAGCACCCTGGTCACCACCACCTACGACGAGCTCGTCGAAGAGATCGGCGATTTGGCCCACAGCGAAGAAGACGTGCTCATGTATGCGCTGTTCCCCAACGAAGCGCGCACCTATCTGAGCAAGCACCGCACATCCGAAAAAGTCGATTTCCTCATGGCTGAGGAATCGAGCGGCACCAAGGAGGACGATTACGTGGATATCAATCAGATTCGCGAGCTTGTGCGCGTAGCCGAGGAAAGCGGCGTCGGCGAGATCGTAGTTGAAGAAGAAGGCGCCCGCATCGCCGTGCGCATGCCGAGCGCCGTCGCGGCCACTGCTGCGGCCCAGCCCGCCGCCCCTGCCGTGGCTGCCGCTCCGGCACCTGCGCCCGAACAGGCTCCGGCCGCGCCCGCGTCCGACCGCCCGGCCAACTGGATTCCCGTCAAGGCTCCCATGGTGGGCACCTTCTACCAGGCACCCGCGCCCGACCAGCCGCCCTTCGTCAAGGTCGGTGACGAGGTGACGGCCAACCAGACCCTCTGCATCATCGAGGCCATGAAGCTCATGAACGAGATCACGGCCGACCAGATGGGCACGATTCGCGAGGTGTGCGTGAAGGACGCCGACCCGGTTGAGTTCGGCACCGTCCTCTTCTACCTCGAACCGCACGATCCGGAGAACAACTAATGTTCGACAAAATCCTTATCGCCAACCGCGGGGAAGTCGCCCTGCGCATCGAGCGCGCCTGTCGCGAGCTCGGCGTGAAGACGGTCATCGTCCACTCGACCGAAGACGCCGACACCCTTCCCGTGCGCTACGCCGACGAAGCCGTCTGCATCGGGCCGGCGCCCGCCAACAAGAGCTACCTGGTGATGGCCAACGTCATCGCGGCGGCCAAGATCACCGGCGCCCAGGCCGTGCACCCAGGCTACGGCTTTCTTTCGGAAAACGCCGATTTCGCGCGCGCCTGCGCCGACAACGACCTCGTGTGGATCGGGCCCGCTCCCGAATGCATCGAGCGGATGGGCGACAAGAGCCAGGCCCGCGACACCATGAAGGGCTGCGGCGTGCCCACCGTTCCCGGTTCCGATGGCACCGTCGATTCCGTGGAAGAGGCGCGCGCCTTCGCCGAATCGGTGGGTTACCCCGTGCTCATCAAGGCGTCGGCGGGCGGCGGCGGCAAGGGCATGCGCGAAGTGCACGATCCGGCCGACCTCGAAAAGGAATTCCTCGCCGCCAAGGCCGAGGCCAAGGCCTCCTTCGCCAACGACGACATGTACCTGGAAAAGCTCGTCCTGCGTCCGCGCCACGTCGAGATCCAGGTGCTCGCCGACAACTTCGGCAACTTTGCCGCCCTGTGCGAGCGTGACTGCTCGATTCAGCGCCGTCATCAGAAGCTGCTCGAAGAGGCCCCGAGCCCGGCGCTCGACGAGGCGACGCGCACGGCTATGTGCGAAGCCGCCCGCAAGGCGGTCGAGGCGGTGTCCTACCGTTCGGCCGGCACGATCGAGTTCCTGCTCGATCAGGACGGAAAATTCTATTTCATGGAAATGAACACGCGCGTGCAGGTCGAGCATCCGGTGACCGAGATGATCACCGGGGTCGACATCATCAAGGAACAGCTGCGCATCGCCGCAGGCGAGCGCATGCGCTCGGCCGACATCCCGCGTTTCTCTCCCAACGGCCATGCGATCGAATTCCGCATCAACGCCGAAGACCCCGACCACGGCTTCCGTCCCTGTCCGGGCACGATCACCAAGCTGCGGTTCCCGGCGGGTCCGGGCGTGCGTGTCGAAAGCTACCTGGAAGAGGGCAGCAAAATCAGCCCCTACTACGATTCGCTGATCGCCAAGCTCATCGTGTGGGGCGCCGATCGCGACGAGGCCATCGCCCGCGGCAAACGCGCGCTTTCGGAGTTCGTCATCGAAGGCGACGGCATCCGCACGACCATTCCCTTCCATCAGGCGGTGCTCGACGTGCCGGCCTTCCAGAAGGGTCAAGCCTATACCGATTTCATCGAGACCGAGATGGGGGATAAGTAATGTCTGATCTCAATATCGGCGGAATGGCGCTGGCAGACGGCGTCATCGAAACCATCATCGCCATCGCCGTGAAAGACGTCGAAGGCGTAGCGAGCGTGGGGACGCCCGCCTCTGCGAGCCTCCTGTCCCAGATGAAGGCCAAGCCCTCTACCCAGGGGATCGACGTCGAGGTCAACGACGACGACACCGTCACCGTTTCGGTGCGTATCGAAGTGTTCTTCGGCCAGGTCCTGCCCGAAGTGGCGGCTCGCGTCCGCGAGTCTGTCAGCGATGCCGTCCTCACTCAGGTCGGCGTGAAGGTCGCAGCGGTGAACGTGTTCATCGACGGCCTGCGCTTCGAATAATCGAAAGGTAACCATGCCCAAACGACATGAAGAACGCTCCGTGGCGCGTCGATGCGCCACGCAGATTCTCTATCAAAGCGAAATTACCGGCCAATCGCCCCGTGCGATTTGCCAGCGCGAGGATGCGATTCCCGACGTGGGCGCACTGCCTGCCTACGCTCTGACCCTGGTCGACGGCGTCGAGGATCATGCGCGGCTCATCGACGACCTGCTCGCCCAGTCCTCGCAGAACTGGGCGGTCGACCGCATGCCCCTCGTCGACCGCGCCATCATGCGCATCGCCGTCTTCGAGATGGTCTATCGCAACGATGTTCCCGTATCGGTGACCATCAACGAATGCGTGGAGCTCGCCAAGCAATTCGGCGGGGACGACGAGTCGGGAAGCTTCGTCAACGGCGTGCTGGGCGGCATCGCCCGCAAACTCGACGACCCCGATTACATCCTTCCCTCCGAGCTTTCCGTCGACGAGCTTGTGGCTCAGGGCGTTTTGGGCACGGGATCGGCTCCTTCGGCAGCGGAGACGCCCGCGGCGGACACCTCCGCTCCCGCGCCGGACGGAGCTGACGTCAACGGCGAAACGCCCGCCGACGGCGAAACGCCCGCCGCAGAGGGCGCGCCTGCGAAGGCGGAGCTCTAGTGGCCGACGACAGCGTGCAGCACCGGTCGTTTTCCGAGGTCAACGACCGCTTGAAGGAAATCGCCGACGCGGTGGCCGACGAGCAGATGCCGCTCGACGACGCCTTGGACCTCTTCGAAGAAGCGGTGGGGTTGGGGATGCGCGCTTCCTCGCTGCTCGAGGACAACCTCGAGGCAGCGCCGGGTGCCCCGCAAGACGCGGACGCCTCGTCCCGCGCTTAGAGACAGTGCCGCATGAGAGCGGTCCCGCGCCCAGCGGGGCCGCTCGCGCATCAGGGGCTCCATTTACCCCTGACCATGCCCCCGTATTGCTATATCCTGTGATGTGTGCACAGGCAGAAGGAGTGTGCGGATGACCGAATCCAAGCGAATACTCGATATGGTCAAGAGCCCGGCCGACGTGAAGTGCCTCACCGACGAAGAACTCGCTATTCTCTGCCGAGAATTGCGCGAGGAAATGGTCGAGGTCACCTCGCGTACGGGCGGTCATCTTGCTTCGAGCTTGGGTGCCGTTGAAATCATCGTCGCTCTCCACTCGCTGCTGAACTGCCCCGACGACAAGCTCGTCTTCGACGTGGGACACCAGGCCTACGCCCACAAGCTTCTCACCGGCCGCCGCGACGCGTTTCCGACGCTGCGCCAGATCGACGGCCTCACCGGCTTTCCCAATCCCGCAGAAAGCCCCTACGATGCTCACCCCTCGGGCCATGCCTCCGACAGCCTTTCGGTGGCCATGGGCTTGGCCAAAGCGCGCGACATCGCGGGCGGTGCCAACAAGGTCGTGGCGGTGATCGGCGACGCGTCGCTGGCCGGCGGCATGGCCTTCGAAGCCCTCAACCACATCGGGCAAGACCAGACCCGTATGGTCATCGTCCTCAACGACAACGGCATGTCGATTTCCAAGCCCGTGGGGGCCCTCGTGCGTCATCTGGGCTATCTGCGCACACGCTCGGAATACCGGCAGACGCGCGATGCCCTGCAGCAGGCCATGGAAGCCGGCGGCGTTCTTTCGCGCGGGCTCGTCGATTTGGGCCGCAACATGAAAGAGTCGATGAAACAGTTCGTGATTCCCCATGCGATGATCTTCGAGCAGCTGGGCATCACCTGCACGGCGCCCGTCGACGGGCATGACGTGGCCGCCCTGCGCCAGATGTTCCGCATCGCTCTCGAAAGCGACGGCCCCGTGCTCGTGCATGTGATCACGCAGAAGGGCCATGGCTATGGGCCCTCCGAGGCCAACCCCGAAACCTTCCACGGCGTCAGCCCCTTCGACATCGCTACGGGCCAGGTGAAGAAAAAGGCTCCTTCGGCCCCGACCTACACGAGCGTTTTCGGGGATGCCCTCGTGCGCGAAGCGCGTGCCGACAAGAAGATCGTCGCGATCACCGCGGCGATGAAAGACGGGGCGGGCCTCGACGCCTTTTCCAAGGAGTTCCCTTCGCGCTTCATCGACACGGGCATTACCGAAGAGCACGCGGTCGCCCTTGCGAGCGGCCTTGCCGCCGGCGGCATGAAGCCGGTCGTGGCCGTGTACTCCACCTTCCTGCAGCGCGCCTTCGACCAGATCGTCATCGACAACGCGCTTGCCGAACGGGATACGGTGTTCGCTATCGACCGTGCGGGCATCGTCGGCGACGACGGAGCCACCCACACGGGCGCCTTCGATATCGTCTACATGCGCACGATTCCCCATATGCGGGTACTCACGCCTTCCAACGAGGCCGAACTCGCGAGCGCTCTGCATACGGCGCTTGCCCTGCCGGGACCGGTGGCCCTGCGCTATCCGCGCGGCGCTGCCGTGGGCGTGCCCGTTCCCGCCGAGCCCGAATGCTGGGAAGAGGGCAGGGCGCACACGGTGCGCGAGGGCGACGATATCGCCCTGCTCGGTTTCGGCAACATGGTCAACACGGCCCTCGACGTGGCCGATTCCCTTTCAGAAGCGGGCATCTCCGCCCGCGTGGTCGATATGCGCTGGGCCAAGCCGATCGATGCGGACGCCGTGGCCCAAGCGGCCTCCTGCAAGCTCGTCGTCACGCTCGAAGAGGGGGCCCTCGACGGCGGCGCCGGCGAAGGCGTGCTCGACGTGCTGTCCTCGCTGGGCGCTGCGGTCCCCACGCTTCTGATCGGCCTTCCCGACGAATTCGTGATGCAGGGCAAGCCCGACCAGGTGCGCGCCCGTCTGGGGCTCGACGCCCGCGGCGTGCTGGCCCGCATCGAGGAAAAGCTCGCCTCCCTCTAAGGGGGGGCGTGCGGCAAGCGAGCCGCTGGCCTCTCCTCGTTTGCTCGCAAGCTATGCCCGCGTCCGCAGGCGCGGGCGGGGGCTCGTGTTTCGCATCTGTGAACAAATCGATTCGCGTCCGTTAACACGCGCGTTCGGTTCCGTTAACTCCCGACTGCCTCGCGTCATCGGGCGCCGCGGGGCGCAACAATCCTTCTTGTACGCGAAATGAGGCCCGGCCGGGCGCGCCGGCGGGGCCATGGGATGCAAGGAGGAAACATCATGATCGATACGGGATCAACGGCCTTCATGCTGGTCTGCACGATGCTCGTGCTGCTCATGACGCCCGGGCTCGCGTTCTTCTACGGCGGTTTGTCGCGCCGTAAGAACGTGGTCAACACGATGATCATGTCGGTTGCGGTAATCGGTGTCGTCGCTGTCGCATGGGTGGTATGCGGGTGGTCGTTCGCATACGGCGGCGACGGATCGATTCCTTTCTTCGGCGGATTCGACCAAATCGGACTGATCGGAACCGTCCAGGACATGCTCGACGAAGCGGCCAACACGCCCGATGTCTTCGCGGTGCTCACCGGGGCGGGCGCCATCGATCCGACGGCGGTCAAGGCAACCTACCCGGCCATCATCAACGTCGTCTTCCAGATGGCCTTCGCCATGATCACCACGGCCATCATCACCGGCGCCGTGGCCGGCCGCATGAAGTTCGGTGCGGTCATCGCCTTCTGCGTGGCCTGGGTCGTGCTCGTCTACGCCCCCTTGGCCCACATGGTCTGGGGCGGCGAGGGCAGCCTGATCGGCAGCATGATCGGCGCTCTCGACTTCGCCGGCGGCGACGTGGTCCACATCTCTTCGGGCCTCACCGGCCTCATCTTGTGCATCTTGCTCGGCAAGCGCAAGGGTTTCGGCGTCATGCGCAACCGTCCGCACAACGTGCCCTTCGTTCTTCTGGGCGCCACCCTTCTGTGGTTCGGCTGGTTCGGCTTTAACGCCGGCTCTGAATTCGCGGCCGACGGCACGGCGGGCCTGGCGCTGGTGAACACGGTGGCGGCCAGCGGCGCTGCCTGCCTGTCCTGGCTGGTCGTCGAAAAGCTCGAGACCAAGCACTGCACGCTCACCGGCGGCGCCACCGGCCTCGTTGCCGGCCTGGTCGTCATCACGCCCGCTGCCGGTTTCGTCGAGCCCTGGGCGGCTGTCGTGATGGGCATCATCGTGTCCCCGATCTGCTACCTGGCGATTTCCAAGGCCAAGGCAAAGTTCGGCTACGACGACGCCCTCGACGCCTTCGGCTGCCACTGCGTGGGCGGCATCACGGGCGGCATCCTCACCGGCCTGTTCTGCGTGCCCGACCTGTCCTGGACCGACTATGGCGGCCTCTTTTACACGGGCGACCCCAGCCTTCTGGGCAGCCAGATTCTCGGTATCCTCGTCACGATCGTCTTCGTTGCCGTCGGCAGCCTGGTCATCGGCCTCGTCGTGAAGGCGGCCTTCGGCGGCCTGCGCGTGAGCGAAGAGGATGAAGCCCTCGGCCTCGATGTGACGGTCCACGGCGAGTCGGCCTACCCGGCCTTCATGGGCCTCGACTAAAGATCTGGGAGAGGAAAGGAGTTCCCGCATGAAGAGGATTACCGCTATCGTACGTCCCGAAAAGATGGAAAAGCTCAAGGACGCCCTGTTCGAAGTCGACGTTAACGGCATGACCATCAGCCAGGTGCAGGGCTGCGGCAACCAGCACGGATGGAGCGAATACGTCCGCGGAACCGAAGTGCTGCTCAACATGGTCCCCAAGGTCAAGTTCGAATTGATCGTTGCCGACGAAGAGGTTGACAAGGTGCTCGACGTCGTCTGCCAGGCGGCGCGCACCGGCAAGGTGGGCGACGGCAAGATCTTCGTTTCGGGCGTAGAGGAAGTCGTGCGCATCCGTACCGGCGAGCGCGGGGAGGCGGCCATTTAAGCCACCGCGTACGTGGAAACGCATCCGTTTTCCAGGCGGCATGTTTCGGGCCCGTTTCGGCCTGGAGCATGCCGCTTTGCCGTTTTGTGGACTATCTCCTACAATCGGGTGACGTTACAGACAGTTCAACGAGACGGGATGGCATGTTAACCTCAGCGCAAATCATCTCTATCATCGTGTTCGTCGGCGTCATGGCGCTCGTGGCCTCCGAAAAGGTTCATCGGTGCGTTGCGGCTCTGGCGGGCGCGCTTATCCTCATCATCACCGGCGTCATCTCCTTCGACACGGGCATCAGCCATATCGACTTCAACACGATCGGCGTCCTGCTCGGCATGATGCTCTTCGTGTCGGTGGTCAAGGAATCGGGTCTCTTCGAGTTCGCGGCTATCGCCGCGGCGAAGAAGGCCAAAGGCGACCCCTGGCGGATCATGGTGGCCTTCATCTTGATCACGGCCGTTCTCTCCGCCTTTCTCGACAACGTCACGACGGTGCTCCTCGTCGGCCCCATGACGCTTGTGGTATGCAAGCTGCTCGAAACCAACCCGGTGCCCTACTTCGTCACGGAAATCATGGCAAGCAACATCGGCGGCACCGCGACGTTGATCGGCGACCCGCCCAACATCATGATCGGCTCGAATGCGGGTCTTACCTTCTTCGACTTCATCGCAAACGACGCGCCGGCGGTCGTCATCATCCTTGTCGTGGTCATCGTCGTCTTCAAGTTCGTCTACGGGCGCAAGCTCGACTCGTCCGAGGAAGACCGCAAGAAGGTCATGGCGCTCGAGCCCAAAGACCACATTCGCGACTTGGCCCTCTTCAAGAAGAGCCTGGCGATGATCGCCCTCGTGGTGGTGGGCTTCATGCTCCACGGCCAGCTGGGGCTCGACTCGTCGGTCATCGCCCTGTCCGCCGCCTGCATCATGCTCCTCATCGGCAAGGCCGACTTGGAACTGTCGGTCTTCAGCGTCGAATGGACGACGATCGGCTTCTTCTGCGGCCTTTTCATGGTGGTGGGCGCCCTGTCTGAAACGGGCGTGATCACCATGCTCGCCCAGTGGCTCATGTCGATCACCAACGACAATCCGCTGGCTCTCATGCTCGTCATCCTGTGGGCGAGCGCGATCATCAGCTCCATCCTCGACAACATCCCCTTCGTGGCGACCATGATCCCGATCATCACCGCTATCGGCGCCACGGGCGTCGACGTGTCGAGCCTGTGGTGGGCCCTGTCCCTGGGCGCCTGCCTGGGCGGCAACGGCACCCTCATCGGCGCGAGCGCCAACGTCGTGCTCTCTTCGATTTCCACCAAGGAAGGCTATCCGATCACTTTCATGGACTTCACCAAAGAGGGCATGCCGATCATGCTGCTCACCGTTGCGGTGGCCACGGTCTACTGCATCGTACGCTATGCGCCTGCCCTGTTCGCTTAGCGAAAATATCGCCCTTTAGCTGCAGAAACGTCGCAGCTGATCACAACGTGAAGGGCTTGTGCGCAAGGCCCCGCGCTCGCCGATTCTGGCGGGGGCGGGGCCTTGCCTGTGGTACACTGGGCGAGCTTGCAAAAACGGAATGCAAGCAGGAACTGTTGGCCCCCGAGACATGTTTGGCTTGCCGCTGTGCAAGCGGCACCGTGAACATGGCATATGTACACGCAATCATGACGAAGGGTCCCTCTATTTTCGAAAGGGGTCCATTTTGACCGAAATTCAAAATCCGTCCGTCATCGACTTCGAGGACATCTCCGACGAGCAGATGAACCAGATGATCGATGGCACGCTGACCGAGTTCGACGAAGGCGACCTGGTTGACGGCACGGTAGTGAAGATCGAGCACGATGAAGTGCTCGTCGACATCGGCTTCAAGAGCGAGGGCGTCATCCCCGTTCGCGAGCTGTCCATCCGCAAGGATGCCGATCCTTCTGAAATCGTGAACCTGGGCGACAAGATCGAAGCCCTCGTTCTGCAGAAGGAAGACAAGGACGGTCGTCTGATTCTTTCCAAGAAGCGCGCCGAGTACGAACGCGCTTGGATTTCCGTGGAAGAGAAGTTCAAGGCCGGGGAAACCGTTACCGGCGAGGTCATCGAAGTCGTCAAGGGCGGCCTCATCCTCGACATCGGCCTGCGTGGCTTCCTGCCTGCCTCCCTCGTTGACCTGCGCCGCGTCAAGGATCTCGACGCCTACCTGGGCACCGAACTCGAAGCGCGCGTCATCGAAATGGACCGCAACCGCAACAACGTGGTCCTGTCCCGTCGCGTCCTCCTCGAAGAGGGCCGCAAGAACGAGCGTGCGGAAATTCTTTCCCGCCTGTCCAAGGGCATGCGCCTGAAGGGCACCGTGTCCTCGATCGTCGACTTCGGCGCTTTCGTCGACCTCGGCGGCATCGACGGCCTCGTGCACATCTCCGAGCTGTCCTGGTCCCATGTCAACCATCCTTCCGAGGTCGTCAAGGTCGGTCAGGAAGTCGAGGTTCAGGTGCTCGACGTCGACCTGCAGCGCGAGCGCATCTCGCTCGGCCTCAAGCAGACCACGCCCGACCCCTGGATCAAGCTCGTCGAGAACTACCCCGTGGGCTCCATCCAGGACGGCAAGGTCACCAAGACCGTTCCGTTTGGCGCTTTTGTCGAGCTCGGCCCCAACGTCGAAGGCCTCGTGCACATCTCCGAAATGGCCAACAAGCACATCGACACCCCGACCCAGGTCGTGCATGCCGGTGACGAAGTGAAGGTCAAGGTCATGGACGTCAACACCGAGCGTCGTCGCATCAGCCTGTCCATGAAGGCCGCTGCCGACGAGCTGGGCATCGAGATCGCCGTTGCCGACCCCACGCCGGAAGAGCTTGCCGCCAAGGAAGCTCGCCAGGCCAAGCGCGCCGCCGAGCGCGCCGCCCGCGAAGCCGAATAGCTCGCGCGCATAGATCGCATGCAAAGGGCGCCTTCCTTCGGGAGGGCGCCCTTTTCGTTTTGGGGGGATCGCGTATCGAGCTGCCGTGCTTGTTGTGCTGACGTGTCGGAAGGAATGCCTCGCCCTATCCGAAGCGCCCCGACACGTAGTCTTTCGTCCGCGTGTCCTTGGGGTCTTCGAAGATCTGCAGGGTCGGGCCCGCCTCCACCATCTCGCCCATGAGGAAGAAGGCGGTCTTTTGGGCCACGCGGGTCGCCTGCAGCATGTTGTGGGTGACCATGACGATCGTGTAGCGGTCTTTGAGCTCGGCGACGAGTTGCTCGACCTTGGCCGTTGAAAGGGGATCGAGGGCGCTCGTCGCCTCGTCCATGAGCAAGACGTCGGGGGTGATGGCCAAGGCGCGGGCGATGCAGAGGCGTTGGGCTTGGCCGCCGGATAGACCCAGGCCGTTGGCATCCAAGCGGTCTTTCAGCTCGTCCCAGACGGCGGCGTCGCGCAGGCTCTGCTCGACGATTCTATCGAGGTCGGCGCGTTTCCTTATGCCGTGGGCGCGGGGTCCGTAGGCCACGTTGTCGTAGACGCTCATGGGGAAGGGGTTGGGGTGCTGGAAGACCATGCCCACCCGGCAGCGCAAGAGCGCAGGGTCGAGGTCTCGGTAGACGTCAATCCCGTCGAGCAGGATCTCGCCTTCCACCCGGCAACCTTCGATGAGGTCGTTCATGCGGTTCAGGCACCGCAGGAAGGTCGATTTACCGCAGCCCGAAGGCCCGATGAGCGCCGTCACCTCGTGTTCGGGAATGTCGAGGTTGACGTGCTTGAGGGCATGGAAATCGCCGTAGTGCAGGTTCACGTTGCGCGTGCGCATCTTCACGTCCGCGTTGGCGTCGACTGGAGCCGCGTAATGCGAGATGGCGTCTGCCTCCTCGAGCACGGCGGCGCGGTCGATCAGCGATACGCGGGGGGCGGCGCCCGCCGTTGAACGTGCGGCCCCTTCGGGGACCGTATCGGACTTGCGTGCTTTCTTGGATTGTTGCTGCATGATAAACTCCCTCGAATCAGGATGCGGTGGAACGGGGTGGGTTAGCCGAACTGACCGGAGATGTAGGCTGCAAGGCGCGGGTCTTTCGGGGCGGTGAACATCTGCCGGGTAGGTCCTGTTTCGACCATCTCGCCCAGATAGAAGAAGGACGTGGTGTCGGAGACGCGGGCCGCCTGCTGCATGTTGTGGGTCACGATGATCACGCAGATGCCCGCCTCGGCGATGCGGCGCGCCGTGTCCTCGATCGCGCGCGTGGCGATGGGGTCGAGGGCCGAGCAGGGCTCGTCCATGAGCAGGACGTCCGGCCGAAGAGCCAGGGCGCGGGCGATGCAAAGGCGCTGCTGCTGGCCGCCGGAGAGGGCCCAGGCCGATTTCTTCAGGTCGTCCTTCACTTCGTCCCAGAGGACGGCTTCCCGCAGCGCGGCCTCCACCTGGTCGTCGAGGTCGGCAGCGTTGGCGGCCCTTCCGTGACGGGTCAGGGCGAGGGCGACGTTGTCGTAAATCGACTTGCGGAAGGGATTGGGCTGCTGGAAGACCATGCCGATCTGGGTCCGCAGATCGAAGAGGTTGATTTTCTCGTTGACGATGTCGACGCCATGGTATTCGATCGAGCCGACGATCCGGCAGTGGGGGATTTCGCGGCTCATCAGGTTCAGGCACCGCAGGAAGGTCGATTTTCCGCACCCCGAGGGCCCGATGAGGGCGGCGACCTCGCCCTTGTGGAAGGTGAGGCTCACCTCATGCAGGGCCTGCCGGTCGTCGTTGTAGAACACGCCCGTGTCCCGGGAGCGGAGTGCAACCTCCTTGGATACGGCACGGGCCTGCGCCACCTGCGTGTGCGACGACACGGGGGCAGCCGGCGCGGCCGGAGCGTTCATCTTGATTTGTTCCATGTGCGCTGATCAGCTTTCTCTATTCGGCCGTGAGCTTCTTGGAAATGCGGCGGCCGGCGAAACGGGCGATAAGGTTGAAGGCGAGGATGCAGATCACGAGCACGGCCGCCGTGCCGTCGGATACGGCCGTGAGGTCGGGGACCACGCCTTCGGAGTTGATCTTCCAGATGTGCACGGCCAGGGTTTCGGCGGGGCGCCAGATGTTCCACGGGCAGGCGGGGTTGGCGAGGTCGAAGCTCGTGAAGTCGAGGGCGGGCGCCGATTGGCCGGCTGTGTAGATGAGGGCGGCCGCCTCGCCGAACACGCGGCCGGCTGACAGGATCACGCCGGTGATGATCGCGGGCATGGCGCAGGGGAGCAGGATATGTACCGTCGTCTCCCATCGGGTCATTCCGAGCGCCAAGCCGGCGTCGCGCTGGTCGGTGGGGACCGCTTCGAGCGCCTGCTGGATCACGCGCAGCAGGATGGGGATGTTGAACATCGTGAGCGCGAGTGCGCCGGAGATGATCGAGAAGCCCCAGCCCATCTGCAGGACGAAAAACAGGAAGCCGAACAGGCCCACAACGATCGAGGGCAGGCTGGAGAGCACCTCAATTGCCGTTTTCACTGCGCGGGTGATCGCATTGTCGGGGGCGTATTCCACCAGGAAGATGGCGGCGCCCAGCGACAGGGGGATCGAGATAGCCAAGGTGAGCACGAGCAGGTAGAAGGAGTTGAACAGTTCGGGGCCGATGCCGCCGCCCTCTTTGAACTGCTGGGGCGGGCCGGTCAGGAAGGCGGGGTCGAAGGCTTTGGACGCGCCGGCGGAGATGATGTAGATCAGGATGGCCGCGAGCAGGACGCAGATCGCGCCGGCGATCGCCGTGAGTACGGCGGTGGCCGCGGCGCTCTGCCGGCGTGCCCGGGTCACGTGGGCGACGACGGCATCGGGGTCGATGAGGCCATGAGGGGTGGGTGCGGGCGTTGCGGGGTTAGCCATTGATCTTCGCTCCCTTGCGGCCGATCAGGTGGACGATGAGGATGAAGACGAGCGACATGGCGAGCAGCACGAGGGCGAGCGACCAGAGGACGTCGTTGTACAGGGTGCCCATGGCTTCGTTGCCCATGCCCATCGTGAGCACGGAGGTAAGGGTCGCCGCCGGCGTCACGAGCGAGGTGGGGATCACGGCGGCGTTGCCGATGACCATCTGCACGGCGAGCGCTTCGCCGAACGCCCGCGTCATCCCCAGGATGAGGGCGGTCATGATGCCGGGCAGGGCGCTTTTCAGGACGACCTTCCAAATGGTCTGCCAGCGAGAGCAGCCCAGACCGTAGGAGCCTTCCCGGTAGCTGTTGGGAACGGCGGCGATGGCGTCGATCGACAGGGAGGTGACCGTGGGCAGCACCATGACGGCGAGCACGATGGAGCCGGCGAGCAGGCCGTAGCCGGTGCCGCCCGCGATGCCGCGGATAAAGGGCACGACCACGGTCAGGCCGATGAGGCCGAACGCGACCGAGGGGATGCCGACGAGCAGCTCGGTCACGGGCTGCAGGACCGTGCGCCCGAAGGCGGGTTGGATCTCCACTACGAAGATCGCGGCGCCGATGGCGAAGGGGAAGACGAACAGGGTGGACATGATCGTCACCCCGAAGGAGCCGACGATCATGGGCAGCGCGCCCACGAGGGGCGCGCCGGCGTCGTCGGTGGCATGGGGGTTCCAGGTGGTCCCCCCGAAGAAGGAGGCCAAAGAGATGCCGTCGGCGGTGAAGGTCGCCAAGCCGTGCTGGGCGACCATGAAGATCAGCGTAACGACGAGCAGGGTCGCCAAGCCCGCGCATGCCCCGCTGATCCCCCTTCCCAAAAGCTCGACGCGCCTTTTGGGCATCATGCGCTTAACGCGCGCTTTCGACGTTTCGGGCGAGGGGTGGGACGCCCGTGCCGTCTGTGCTGCTTCGGCCATCGTTGTCCTCCGAACGATCGTGCAGGGTTATTTGCTGCTCACGTTGCCGTCTTTGTCACGGGTGATCTTCATGCCGGTCACGGGGATGTAGCCGGTTTGCTCGACCAGGCTGCCCTGAACGTCGTCGCCCATCATGTAGTCGATGAAGGCCTGGGTGGTCTCGTCGGGGTCGGCGGCGGTGTACATATGCTCGTAGGCCCAGATCTTCCAGTCGTTGGTTTCCACCTTGTCTTCCTTGGGCTCGACGCCGTCTACCGAAAGGGCCACCATGTCCTTGTCGAAATAGGAGAAGGCCAGGTAGGAAATGGTGCCCGGGGTCTCTTTGACCATCTTGGCCACGGTGCCCGAGGAATCCTGCTCCTGCGGCTTGAAGCTTTCGGGAACGTCGACGCCCTTCAGGACGGCGTCTTCGAAGGTGGCGCGGGTGCCGGAGCCCGAAGCGCGGTTGAGGACGACGATGGCCTGGTCGGCGCCGCCCACTTCCTTCCAGTTGGCGATCTTGCCGGTGAAGATGCCCTGGAGCTGTTCCATGCTCAGGTTGGTCACGCCGCAGTCCTTGTGGGCGACCGGGCCCATGCCCACGATGCAGACCTGGTTGTCCTTGATCTTGGCCAGGTCGTCGGCGCTGGAGAGCTTGGTTTCGGCGAAGACGTCGGAATCGCCGATCTGCACGGCGCCTTGGGAGATCTGCGTGATGCCCTGGCCGGAGCCGCCGCCCTGAACGGTGATCTGCACGCCGGGGTTCTGCTGCATGAACTGTTCGGCCGCAGCTTCGACAAGTGGTTGCAGGGCGGTGGAGCCCACGGCGGTGATGCTGCCCGAAAGCGCCTTCGAGCTGGCGCTCGAAGAGGTGGACGAGCTCGAGCCGGCGGAGCTGGACGAGCTGGAACCGCAGCCGGTCAGGCCCATGCTGAGCGCGGTGACGCCCGCGACGCCCATCAGACCCAAGAACGAACGGCGTGAGAACTGCGTGCCTTCGATGCGATATGACATACCTTAATCCTCTCGATCTACGTGGTGCCTCTTCAGGGCCCATCAGGTCGGCATCATAGGGACATCGTGGACGCGTGGGGAAAGACGGCGGGCAGATATTGCCCTGATTTTGAATTCGGGCGCCCATTTGCTTTCGGCCGACGAATTGCCTTTGCCCGTTCATGACCCATCCGTGACATTCCCCGCAAGCGAAAAGATTGGGCAAAATCCGCCGATCGTCGCTAGGGGGCCGAAGCGGCCCCTGACGGTGCACGGTTACCGAACCGATTTCGGCCATCGCGTGCGGGCGGGTGTACGCGTGATAGGATGAAGGAGTTCCATACGGAGGGTTCGAGTTGGCCCGTGCACGCAGGTCGGCACGGTGCCTGCAAGGGGGGTACTTTATGAAAAGATGCGTGCTCATCGGCGGAATCGGTTCGGGAAAATCAACCGTCTCGCGGATGCTGCAAGAGCATGGGGCCCAGTGCGTCGATCTCGACGACTGCGGTCATGAAGTGCTCCTGAAGCCCGAAGTCATCAGCATGCTGGCCGAAACCTTCGGGAGCGACATCCTCGACGCGAACGGGGAAATCGACCACAAGAAGCTCGCGGCCAAGGCGTTCGCCACCCCGAGCGCGACGGTCAAGCTCAACCAGATCACGCAGCCGCGCTTGCTCAAGGTGGCCGAAGACCGCCTCGAAAAGCTCGAGGAAGAGGGCTGCGCGATTTCCTTCGTCGAGATTTCGGCCTACGACGGCCCCGACGGCACCTTCGCCCCCCTCTTCCGCGGCGACGACGGCATCGTCTGCGTTACGGCGCCCACGCGCCTGCGCATCGAGCGTGCCGTAGCCAAGGGCTTTTCCGAAAAGGACGTGCGCAACCGCATCAAGCGTCAGGTGTCCGACGAGCAGCGCGCCCTCTGGAGCGACTACGTCATTTCCAACAAGGGGTCGCTCGACGATTTGCGCGCTCGCGTCGACGAAGTGTGGGAACAGATTTTGAAGCGCTAGCCAGCGTGGTATAACGGCTTGGGGTGCGGTCCCCACGGGTGCCGGAAGGCGGCGTCCGTGGGGACCGCTTCTGCGATGCGAACTCAAGGAGGCAGCGATGCCGCATCTTTCAAATATTGACGGGGCGGAAATGGAAGGCAAACTGCCCGAAGTGCGCCTTTCATCCCAGCCCTTCAAGGTGGTGGCCCCCTTCGAGCCCACGGGCGACCAGCCCCAGGCGATCGCGAGCTTGGCGCGCGGCATCGAAGACGGCCTGCGCTACCAGACGCTTCTGGGCGTGACCGGTTCGGGCAAGACCTTCACGATGGCCAAGACGATCGAGGCCACCCAGCGGCCCACGCTCATACTCGAGCCCAACAAGACCCTGGCGGCCCAGGTCGCGGCCGAGCTGCGCGAGTTCTTTCCCGACAATGCCGTGGTCTACTTCGTGTCCTACTACGATTACTATCAGCCCGAGGCTTACGTCCCGCAGACCGACACCTTCATCGAGAAGGACGCCTCGATCAACGAAGAGGTCGAGAAGCTGCGCCATGCCGCCACGAGCGCCCTGCTGTCGCGCCGCGACGTGATCGTGGTCGCTTCGGTGAGCTGCATCTACGGCATCGGCAGCCCCATGGATTATGCGGGCATGGCGGTCTTTCTCGACAAGAGCAAGCCTGCGGAGCGCGACGACGTGATCCGCGACCTCATTGACATCCAATACGACCGCAACGATTACGAGATGACGCGCGGTACCTTCCGGGTGCGCGGCGATGCGCTCGACGTCTTCCCGCCCTACGCCGACAACCCGGTGCGCGTGGAGTTCTTCGGCGACGAAATCGAGTCGATCACCGAAGTCGACAACGTCACCGGGCATGTGGTCAACGAGTACGAGGCCCTTCCCATCTGGCCCGCGTCGCACTACGTGACGGCGAAACCCAAGATGGACCATGCGATCAAGACGATTCGCGAGGAGCTGCGCGAGCGTCTGGCCCAGTTCAAAGAGGAGGGAAAGCTGCTCGAAGCCGAGCGCTTGGAGATGCGCGTGTCCTACGACCTGGAAATGATGGAGACCATGGGCTTCTGCAGTGGCATCGAAAACTACAGCCGCCATCTGGACGGTCGCGCGCCCGGCGAGCCTCCCTACACCCTGCTTGATTATTTCCCCAAAGACTTCGTTTGCATGATCGACGAAAGCCATGTGACGGTGCCCCAGGTCCGCGGCATGCACGAAGGCGACCGCAGCCGCAAGGTCACGCTCGCCGAGCACGGGTTCCGCCTCCCGAGCTGCCTGGATAATCGCCCCTTGCGTTTCGACGAGTTCGAGGAGCGCATTCCCCAGTTCGTCTACGTGAGCGCCACTCCGGGCGACTATGAGAAGCGCGTGAGCGAGAACCGCGTCGAGCAGATCATCCGCCCCACGGGACTGCTCGACCCAGAGATTATCGTGCGGCCCACCGCCAGCCAGATCGACGACATCATCGACGAGGCGCGGATCCGAGCCGAGCGCCACGAGCGCACGCTCATCACCACGCTCACGAAGAAGATGGCCGAAGACCTCACCGACCACCTGCTCGACGAGGGCATCCGGGCCAACTACATGCACTCCGACATCGCCACGCTCGACCGCGTCGACATCCTGCGCGACCTGCGCCTGGGCAAGTTCGACGTGCTCGTGGGCATCAACCTCTTGCGCGAGGGGCTCGACCTGCCGGAAGTGAGCCTGGTGGCGATTCTCGACGCTGACAAAGAAGGGTTCCTGCGCAACTATCGCTCGCTCATCCAGACGATCGGCCGCGCGGCCCGCAACGCCCATGGTCAGGTGATCATGTACGCCGACAAGCGCACCGATTCGATGGATCTGGCCATCACCGAAACCGAGCGACGCCGCAGTATCCAGATGGCCTACAACCAGGAGCACGGGATCGTGCCGAAGACGATTAAAAAGGACGTCAACGACATTCTCGACTACGTCCAGCAGGATGCGGGCAACCGCACGGCCGAAGAGGTCAACCGCGAGCTGGCCAACCTGTCGCGGTCGGAGGTGAACCGCGTGGTGGCGTCGATGGAAGAGGAGATGCGGCAGGCGTCGGCCGATATGGACTTCGAGCGCGCCGCCGCCCTGCGCGACCAGGTCGTCAAGCTGCGCGCCCAGGTGGAAGGCTCGACTGAGGAGAGCGCCTTGGCCGATCTGCGCAAGAGCGCCCGCAAGGGCAGCGACTTCGGCAGGCGCAAGCGGAAGTGAGCGCGCGCGTTTTCCGGCTGGGGTAACCGAACGGAAGGGCCTTCCCCTGGTAGGGCGAGGCAAAGAGACCGGCCGTGCTCGCAGGTGCGTGCGCGGCCGGTTCTGGGAAGGAAGGGAAGGAATACAGGAGAAAAGGGAACCTAGTAGGCTTTGAAGGAAGCCTTGGGGGTCAGGCAGATGGGGCAGGCCGTGAAGTTTTCGCCCTTGTGGATGTAGCCGCACACGGGGCAGAGATAGTATTTCTCATCGCTTGGGGTATCGATCATGGAGTAGGCGTTCAGATAGCGTTCGGCATGATAGGCTTCAGCCAGCTTGGCGCGCGTGAAGATCTGCACGGCTTCGGTGTTGCCTTCGGCTTGAGCGGCCTTGATGAAGGAAGGGTACATGTCCGACGTCTCGTAAATCTCGCCGTTGGCCGCTTCAATCAGGTTGATGCCGCTCGTGTAGGTGGGCACGTCGGGGACCGCCGGCTTCTGGTAGCTGGGATCCAGCTTGCTGGCCAGGGCGTATTCCAGCTCGATATGGATCTTCTCGGCGTCGGACGTGCAGGTGAACAGGCGCTTGAGCTCGGGGAAGCCCTCCTTTTCGGCGGCCTGGGCCCACGTAGCGTACTTGGTCGTGGCGGCCGTTTCGCCGGCGATGGCCGACTTCAGGTTTTCAAGCGTGGTGCCGACCGTCGTCTTGCTGTCGGGCGCGACGTCGAAGTTGTGTCCGGTGCTGGCATCGGGTGCGGTCTTCGGGTCGAGCACGTAGGAAGCGGTGTCCGTCGTTGCGCTGCTCGAGCTGCTCGTCTGAGAGCTCGCGCTTGATGATGCGGACGACTTCGGTGCGCAACCAACAAAGAGGCCGCCAGCGGAAAGGGCGGCGGTGCCGATGACGGCACCTTTCATAAAGTCGCGGCGTGACAGTTCGGACATGACTCCTCCTCATGTGTATGCGGCGTGCGATGCTGCAGAGTTCGCACGCCGTCTGCGTTACGATAGCTCTCTCACTGTCGATATTGATAATCTATATTAATAAGAAGAGGGATACCATACTGGTGACGACAGAATTTTCCTGTCATAATAAGAGCCTTTACCATTAGTTAAGATACTCAGGATGCGCCTGCCCCCCAAGGTGTGGACGGGGATACGTCATCCAGTCGGTGATGGAGCGCATCCCGGCCATACGCTCGCCCGAAGGAGCGACCGCCCGTGCGATACGGCTCTGAGAGCGTGGGCTTTCGCTTAAGGAGGGGTCCGAGAGCGCGCAGCCTATTCCTTGTACATGAGGGCAATCGTGTAGTAGCCGCGCTCGTAGGGGCGGTAGAAGAGCTGGGTGTCGATCAGGGAGATGCCGTCCTTGGCTTTTAGGTCGTCGACGTCGCGCGGGGGAACCGCATCGGTCGACTGGCCGAGCACCCAGAAATAGCCGTGGTAGTCGTTGAGGACTTCTTCCCAGCTGTGCACGATACGCAGCGTGGGTTCGTAGCAGGAATAGGCCAAATCCCAGTTACCCTTCTGCCATTCCATGTAGTACTGGGGAATGTCGGGCAGCTCGACCGCGGTGACGCCCTCGATGCCGATGTCGCTCGAGATCACGAGGTCGTCGGCGCCGATGTTGGCCTGCATGTACTGGAAGAGCTCGCGGTTCTGGTTGGAGTAGTCGTCGCGCAGGATGAGGGATTGGCCCACGAGCGCCATGCTGATGAGCACCGCGCAGGCGGAAGCGGTGAGGGCGTTCGAGTCGACGCGGCGCAGAATGATGACGAGGCCGAAGAGGAAGGGCCCGATGCCGATGAACACGTAGCGGAAGTACACCATGAAGGAATGCATGAGCGCCGAGGCCGCGCCCGACAGGGCGAACAGGCCCACGTAGACCGCGATGCCCAGGAAGGCAGGCAGGACCGCTGGCGACGCGAGCCAGTCGCCGAAACGGGCCAAGGGGTTGCGGGTTCGGGGCTGCGCCGAGCGGTGCCGGTGGGCGCGCACGGCCCTGACGACCTGGTAGACAAGGGCGATGAGCAGGATGCTTGCGCACACGATGAGCACCCAGACGGCGATGCGGGCGACGATGCCGTAGTCGCCCTTCCAGGCGAAGTCGATCTGCATCGTGATGAAGGGGTAGCGCGCGAGCGAGATGAGGGTGCCGGGGAATTCGAAGTTGAGCCAGTAGGTGTTCGACACGACGCCGAGCTGGGAGACGAAGGACACGAGCCAGGGCGTGTAGAGGGCAACTTGGGCAACGGCCTGGATAACGAAGGCCCTAAGGTCGGCTGCGCGCTCGCGGCGCTTGACCAAGAGGCAGACGAGCACCTCGAGGTTGACGAGGAAGACCGACATGACGGCGAAGTAGTGCAGGTAGGCCGCTGCAAGCGAGCAGACGGCGAAGAGGACCCAGGTCGAGCGGGGGGTCCGGCGCGCCCCGTCGGGCGTCGGTTTGCAGCGGATGATGCGCAGGCCGTAGACGAAGGTGAGCATGACCAGGCAGGAGGCCCAGGCGTACATGCGCACTTCGATGGCAATGAAGGACACGTAAGGCGTGAACAGGGCGAAGATGGTGAAGAGCAGGCCGGCCCGCCAGCTGAAATCGCGGCGCAGGTGGGTGAAGCCGATGGCGGCCATGGCCACCGAACCCAGCGCGGTGAAGACGCGGTAGGCGGTGATGTCGCCGCCCAAAAGGTGGATGACGTGCAGGGCCCAGTAGTAGAGGGGCGGGTGCACGTCGCCCGACGTGATGTGCCAGATTTCCGGGAAGGAGTAGTTGGCGATTGCGACCGAGTAGCTCTCGTCGAACCAGATGTTGTCGTGGAAGGCGCCCGAAAGCAGGTAGGCGGCGCCGACCGCCAGCACGAGGAGGTGGAACCAGCGGGAGGAGAGCAGGGGGTGTCGATTGGAAGCCATAGGCGTATGGTACCCGCTCGCGCCGCCGCCACATCTCTTCGACGGAACATCCACGAAATAGCGACCTTCGTAGGCGCACGGGAAGGGCGCGGCGTGGGCGCGCGAATGTCGCGGCTTGCGCTCAGGCCGCGGACCGTGCGGGGGCAGGGCTCCTGCGAAAGCTTGCGGGCTCCCATAGCCGTCCGTGCCCCGGGCGCCCGCGGGCGAGGTCGCGGGAACCTCACAATTCCTAATCATTTACTGGGAATTACTGCCAGCAGACGTCGAAGCTGTGCCATACTCTCATCAAAAGCTCTGAAAGGACGACGCATGAAGATTTCCACGAAAGGCCGCTACGCCCTGCGCATGGTCATCGATATCGCCGAACATGCCGGCGAGGGGCCGGTGGCGCTGCGTGAATCCGCCCAACGCACGGGCATTTCCGTCAAGTATATGGAACAGCTCGCCGGCCAGCTCACCCGCTACGGGGTGCTGCGCAGCACGCGCGGGGCCCATGGGGGCTACAGCCTCTCGCGTCCGGCGACCGAGGTCACGGCCGGCGATATCCTGCGGGCGAGCGAAGGTAGCATGGCGACCGTCGCCTGCCTGGAAGAAGGCGCGGGCATCTGCCCCATGCGCGGCGAATGCGAGACGGTCGACTTTTGGACCGGGCTCGACCGAACCATCGAAAGCTACGTCGACAGCGTTTCGGTCGACGATATGGTGCGCAAGCAGGTGCGCGTTCCCCAAGCGGGCTAGCGAGCGGGGCGGTCGGTTTCGGCCGCTCCGTTTTCGTGTGCGCAAGCGCGATCGTCCGGGGTCGCGCCGGCGTCAGGCGCGGCATAGGGCGAAAGGGCCGCCGCGCTCGGCTCGTCGACGTCTGGTTCCTCGTATTCGCCTTGGCGCACGACGTCGTCGGGGTCGGGGACGGTCATGTCCACGCTCGCGGCGAGCGCCGTCAGGCGGGTGGGCGTGCGCTTGAAGACGGGGTTCACGTAGCGGTCGCGGTCGTGCGTGCGCGTTCCGTAATCGATGGCGAACACCGGGCAGCGCTGCAGGCAGGCCAGGCACAGGGTGCACTGGTCTCCGTCCCAGCGCGGCGCGCCGTTCTCGATCGTCACCGTATGCGTGGGGCAGAGGCGGGCGCAGGTCCCGCAGCCCACGCAGACGGACCGATCGACGGTGAAGGGCTCGATGTCGATCGCATGCGAGCCCAAGGCCGAAAGCGCCCCTACGGCTGCGCTCCAGGCACCCTTCTTCTCCATGCTTCCCATGCGCTTGGCGTTGACTGAAAAGGCAACCGCGCGGGCCTGCCGGTGGGCGGCGTGGTTGCGCATGCGGCGCTCCTCGGGCGACCCGGGCGAGTGCTTGATAATGCAGTTGTCGACGTCTTCGATCGAATACGAGGCATCCAGGCGGATGTTCAAGGCGGCCTTGAGCTCCTTGGCGAACGCCTTGGCCGCCGTGCCCACCGACTCCCCGCAGGTGATTGCGCAGAAACAGTAGCCGGGCACGAAGGGGTTGCCGTTGGGTGTGATGAAGGCGAGCCAGTCGATGAAGGCGCTTACGATGCGGGGGACGGCGCGGTCGTAGACGGGGAAGACGAAGCCCAGGGTCTCGCCCTGCTCGACGCGGAAGCCGAAACGGCCCATGCGATAGGACTCGCCGATGTCGACGAGCTCGTCATGGGTGATTTCGGCCATGGTATGGGCGGCGGCGAACGAGTTTCCCGTTCCCGTGAAGTAGAAGATCATCGGTGGTTCCTTTGCGCAGGACGCAGGGCGGCGGGCCGTGCGCGGGTAGGCGTGCTGGCTAGAGGGCGTCGGTGTCGAGCCAGATCGTGAAGGGGCCCTCGTTGGTGAGGGAGACGCTCATGTCGGCGCCGAATTCCCCTACAGCAACGTTCTCGACCTCCCTTTGGGCCAGGGCCACGAAGGAGCGGTAGAGGTCGCGGGCGCGTGCGGGGTCGCCTGCCGCCGTGAAGCTCGGCCGGTTGCCGTGCCTGCAGTCGGCGTAGAGGGTGAATTGCGACACGATGAGGACGCCCCCGCCCACGTCGGAAAGAGAGCGGTTGGTTTTCCCGTTCTCGTCGGGAAAGATGCGCAGCTTCGAGATCTTGCGCCAGAGCTTTTCGGCCTCGGCCTTGCCGTCGGAAGTGCCCACGCCCAGGAAGATAACGAGTCCCCGGTCGATCGACCGGGCCGGAGCGCCGTCGATGAGGCCCTCGAAGGTTCCTTCGGTATCGTCGTTTACCTTGACCGATGCGTACGTCGCGCACTGCAGCAAAGCCCTCATGGGTGCCTCCCTCAAATCGCGTGTGGGCACAGCATACCGCAGGCGGCGATAGCTTTTCGCTAGGTTTGCGCGCGAAGTGCACTAAGCTTTTCCCTGGCTCGTGAAATGGTACACTTGTTCGCGTTACCACCCTGAGGCAAAAAGGAGCGCCCATGATCGACGAACTGCATGTCCAGAATGTTGCGCTCATACGCGACGCCACGCTCGCACCCGCCCGCGGGCTTACGGTGATCACGGGCGAAACGGGCGCCGGTAAGACGGCCCTGCTCGGGTCGCTCAAACTGCTCGGCGGCGATCGCGCCGACGCCGCCATGGTGCGCGAGGGCGAAGAGGGCTTGCGGGTCGAAGGCCGCCTCTTTCCCCTTCACGGCGGCGGGGAAGCGGAGCAGGCGGAGGGCTGCGTGGCCGAGCGCACGGTGAGCGCCGACGGCCGCAGCCGCGTGCGCATCGATGGGTCGATCGCCAGCGTCAAGCAACTCGCCCAGACGGTGGGCGCCACGATCGACCTCTGCGGTCAGCACGAACACCAGCGCCTTATGAAATCGGCCCACCATCGGGCCGTGCTCGACGAATGGGCGCAAGGGGACGTGGGCGCCGCCCAAGACGCCTATCGGGACGCCTTCAAGAGGGCGCAGGAGGCCGCGCGCGCGGTTGAAGCGGTGCGCGAGGCGGGGCGCCTCGACGCCCAGTCGGTGGAAGCGGCCCGGTTCGTCCTCGCCCGCATCGACGAGGTGCACCCGCTCGAAGGCGAGTACGACGAGCTTTCCCAACAGGTGGTCAAGGTCGAAAATGCGGCCGACCTGTCCCGCGCTGTCGAGGGCGCCCGCGAGGCGCTTTCCGGCGACGGGGGCGCGATCGAGACGATCGGGAGCGCAGCGGCCCTGCTCGAGGGGGTGGCGTCGGTCGACGCCGATCTGGGCGCGCTCGCCCAGAGCCTGCGCGAAGCGGGCTATATCGTCGAAGACGTGGCGCGCGACGTGCGCGCATGGGGCGATGCGGTCGACTTCGACGAGGCCGACCTCGAAGCCATGCAGAACCGCATGGGCGAGCTTCAGCTGCTCATGCGCAAATGGGGCCCCACGATGAAGGAAGTGCGGGAAGCCTACGACCCCCGGCTTCTCCGAAGCGGTAACGGCCCAGATGGCCCGGCTCGAGCTCGGCCACGCGCGGCTCGTCTGCGCGGTCGAAGAGCTTCCGCGCGCCAAGTGGACGGCGCACGGCCCCGACGACGTCGAGTTTCTCTTCCAGCCCGCCTCGGGGATGACGGCGCGCCCGCTTGCGAAAATAGCCTCGGGCGGCGAAGTGAGCCGCGTCATGCTCGCAATCAAGGTGGTGCTCGGCGAGGCCGACGCGGTCGACACGCTCGTGTTCGACGAAGTCGACGCCGGGGTAGGCGGTGCCGTGGCGCGCGCGCTCGCCGATGTCCTCGTCGATTTGGCGCGCACGCACCAGGTCATCGTCGTCACCCACCTGGCACAGGTCGCCGTGGCGGGCTCGGTGCACTACCTGGTGCGCAAGGAAGGAGACGATGCACCCGAAACGCAGCTCGTGCGCCTGTCGAGCGAAGAACGCGTGCGCGAAATCGCCCGGATGCTTTCGGGCGACGAAAGCCAGGCGTCCCTGTCGCATGCCCGGCAGATGCTCGAGGCGCGCAGGGACTAGCGTGCCCCTTGCAACCGCTTCGCCCGTGGGTCGGGCGGCCTAGATCAGGCGGTCGCGCACGTAGGCCACCACGTCGTCGTGGACGTTGGCCACCTTGCCGTCGATGACCGCGGCGAGGGCGGCGCGAAGGATGCGGCCCACCGAGGGGCCGGCGGTCACGCCCAGGGCCATGATGTCGGTGCCGTTCAAGGCGAGCTGGTTCAAGGTGAAGGCCTCGTCCTTGGCGACGATTTCGTCCAGACAGGCGTCGATATCGTTGGCCAGGCGGATGCCGCTCTGGTAACGGGGGGCATGGGCGGCCGAATCGGCCCGCTTCACGTCGCACAGGGCGCGCACCAGATCGATGCGGCCGTCGAACATGCGCAGCATGTGCTTGACGTATTTGGGCTGCGCGGGCACGGGCGTGTCGTGGTAGCGCACCAAGAGGCGCACGTCGTGGATGAAGCGGGGGCTCTTCTTGAGGCGCTTGAGCGCGCCCGCGGCGATGTCGACGCCCGCTTCGGCGTGCCCGTAGAAATGGCCGATCCCGTTGTCGTCGGTGAAGAAGGTGCTCGGCTTGCCCACGTCGTGCAGAAGGGCGGTCCAGCGCAGCAGGGGGGTGGCGGGAATGAGCTGGCAGGCCCAGGCGGAATGCTCGAGCACATCGTAGATGTGGTATTTGGTGAGCTGGTCGAGGCCGCGCATGGGCCCGAGTTCGGGGACGACCGCTTCAAGAACGCCGGGATAGCCCATGATCGCATCATGGATGTGGTCGCCCAAGAGCATGGCGTCGAGCTCGTGCGCCACCCGTTCGGCGGATACCTTGCGCAGGAGGTTGCGCGCGTCGAGCATGCCCGCTTCGGTGGCCGGCTCGATCGCGAAGCCCAGCTGGCTGGCGAAGCGGACGCCGCGCAGGATGCGCAGGGCGTCTTCGCGAAAGCGCAGGGAGGGGTCGCCCACGGCGCGGATCGTCCCCGCTTCGATGTCGTTGCGCCCCCCGAAGGGGTCGAGCAGGCCCCGGTCGGGATGGAAGGCGATCGCGTTCATCGTGAAATCTCGGCGGGCCAGGTCCTCGCGGACGTCGGCGACGAAGCGAACCGCGTCGGGGTGGCGCGCGTCGGTGTAGGCACCGTCGGTGCGGAAGGTGGTCACTTCGAAGGTGGTGCCGTCGGCTTCCACGGTGAGCGTTCCGTGCGCAACGCCCGTCTCGAAGGTCCTCATGCCCGCCGCTTCGCAGACCCGCTGGGTGTCTTGCCAGCGGGCGGCGCAGGCCAGGTCTATGTCGTTGACGGGACGGCCCAAGAGCGCGTCGCGCACGCAGCCGCCTACCATCCACGTTTCGAAGCCGGCGTCCTCGAGGGCGTCGATGACCCGTCGGGCCGACGCGGGGACGGCGGGGGTATGCGTGGGGTTTGGAATCTGTTCGGGCACGGGGACCTCGCGCGCTGCGGCAGGGCCGCCTCGACGCTCCGCGGGCAGCGCGCGTGCGCGCGGAGTAACTGTCCTTCGATTGTGGGCATGCGGCAACGGTTTTGCAAGCGCTCGGGGTGCGGTGCGCTAGAATCGGTGGAAAAAGCGAGCGCCGGCGGCGCGAAAGGAGAGTGCAAGGTGACGGAAACCGAAGAGCGCAAATCGTTTGCGCTGCTCATCGACTCGGACAACGTGTCGGCAAAGTACATTCAGGGCATCATGAACGAGCTCACGAGCCGGCATGGCCAGGTGACCTACCGTCGCATCTACGGCGACTGGACGAGCCCCCAGATGGCAAAGTGGAAAGACGTGCTCGCCGAGTTCTCCCTGACGCCCATGCAGCAGTTCCCCAACACCAAGGGAAAGAACGCCACCGACAGCTTTCTGATCATCGACGCCATGGACATCCTCTACGAGGGCAAGGTGCAGGGCTTCTGCATCGTGTCGAGCGACAGCGACTTCACGCGTTTGGCGAGCCGCCTGCGCGATGCGGGCATGGTGGTCGTGGGGATGGGCGAGAAGAAGACCCCGCGGTCTTTCCGCAACGCCTGCACGGTCTTTACCGGCCTTGAACTGCTCCTGGCCGACGAAGACGAGGCGCCCTCCGAAGACGTTCGCGACGACGCTGCGGGCGACGGGGCGACCACGGTGACCAAGCGCGAGATCCTCGGCGCGATTGTCGACATGGTCAACGAAGAGGGCAATGCCCAAGGCCAGGTCGCGCTCGGGGCGGTGGGCAACCGGCTGCCCAACATTTACCCCGATTTCGACGTGCGCGCCTTCGGCTACAGCCAGCTGTCGCGCTTTTTGGAAAGCTTCGACAACCTCAAGCTCGAAAAGCGCGACACGGCGGTGCTCGTGAGCCTGCGGGGCAACGACGATTTGCGCGACGAGGTCAACGCCTTCATCCGCCAGGAAGTGCGCGCCCACGGCACCGAGGGCGTAGCGCTCGGCAAACTGGGGCAGGCCATCGGCGAATCATTCCCGACGTTCAGCATGAAGGACTATGGGTTCGCCAAGCTATCAAAGTACGTCAAGCACGACGTCGATGGGGTCATCGTCACGTCGAAGGGCGGATCGGTGCGCGTCACGCCCGATTACGACTAGGGGAGCGCCGTCGGTCCGCGGGCGATTTTCGCCGAATCGAAAAAAGGTGTTGACAGAGCGGTATACCCTGCGTAATATTATCACTCGCGTTACGGAGCGTTCCTCGTTGTGTAACACATGCCATTGGGGTATCGTATAATGGTAGTACAGCGGTTTCTGGTACCGTATGTGTGGGTTCGACTCCTGCTACCCCAGCCATTTGGCCCGTTCGTCTAGCGGTTCAGGACGCCGCCCTCTCAAGGCGGAGATCACCAGTTCGAATCTGGTACGGGCTACCACACATGTCAAGGCCGTCGGTTTCACCGGCGGCCTTTTTCGTGCGTATCGCAGGTGCGAGCCGTGCGCATGCCTGTTCCTGCATACTCCCGCCAATCCATCCGAAATTCCCCCATCCCGCCGAAAAGTCGTGGACAGGGAGTCGCGGGGCATCGTATGGTGAGGGCGCCCCCACGCAACCGGTTCTCAGGAATGAGGACCTATGAATAACTTCATCATGCACTCCGTGTGTGACGGCGCGCGCCCGCGCGCCCTTGCGGCGAAGCACTTCTTCTATCGGAATGCGCTGTTGTCGGCGATGATGCGCAACAGGGGCTCCGTGCGCTACCTCGTTGCGCCTTCCCTTTGCGGCAAGACCGCTCTTGCGGCAACCTATGCCGAGGTCGTCTTCCAGTACGCCCATACCCTCTGGTTCAACGGAAAGAGCGCCTGCTTCCAGCGCGACCTGGTGTCGGGCCTCCTCGTCGAAGAGGGGCTGGCCCACGTCGATGGGGGCCTGGTGGTGATCGAAGACGTGCCGGAGCTCGACGAAGCGACTGCGCGCTTGTTGTGGGAGGCCTGCGGCAGCTTTCTTTCCCATGGCGCCGAAGTGATCGTGACCACCACGCCCGGCGCCGACCCGCTTGCCCCCTTTGCGGAGCGCTGTCTCGTACTCAGGGCGCACGACCTCGTCTATGGTCGTGCGGATATGCAGGCCCTGCGCGAATGCGAGCCCTCCTTCGTCCCTCCTCTCGACCATGCCAAGCCCGCGGATTGGGTTCCGGGCCTTGCCCTGCATGGCGTGCGCTCCTACGACGAGTTCTTGGCCGAGCTCCTTTTCGACCAGGACCCCGTTCGGCGTCGCGCGACCTGCGCTTTGCTCGTCCTCGAGGAAACGACGGTCGATGCGGTCCATGAGCTTTGCGGCATCGCTCGAGAAGATCTGACCGGAGATTTCTTCCCCTTTGTCGAGGTGCATCCCGTCGATGGCACGATCACCGCGCGCGGCATCCCCTTCGAGGCCGTCCTGCGGTCGTGCGTGCCCTATGTGTCCCCCGAGGGCGTGAGCACGGGGTTCGTGGTGGGGCTTGCCGACGCGCTCGTCGCGTCGGGCGCCTTCGACCGCGCCGCCCGGCTGCTCGTCGCCCTTGCCTCCTCTGACGCGCGGACGTCATGGCTTGAAGCGCACGAGGCCGACCTGCTTTCGGCCCCGGCGCTTTTGGCGGGCGAATCCCTCTACCGCAGCCTGCAGCCCGAGCGCCATGCGCAGGCGACCGACGTGCGGGCGGCGTCGCTCGTGCGCCGTTCCCTTCTGGGCGACCGGCACGCCGTCGAATCCCTTGCGCGTTTGGCGCACAAGGGGGAAGCGCCCCTTTGCGTAAGACTTGCCGCGGCAAGTTGGGCCTATCTGCTCGGCTCGCATGTCGACCGCGCCCAGCCCGAGGCCGGCACGACCGAGGGCATCGCCGCCGTCGGGCGTTGGGTGCCCGCCGAGCGATTGGCGCCCGAGGCGCGCGTGCTGCTCGCTTTCTGGGCCCATGCCCATGACCTCCCGACGGCTTTCTCGCGCGTGGCGGCCCTCGAGGGGGCGGAGAGGGCCGCCACGACCTTCTCCCTCGCCTGTGCCTGTGCCGCGCGGGCCGCTCTTGCGCAGGGCGTCCCCGTGCCCGCGGATTTCGAGCGCCGGGCCCTCGCGGCGCTCGAGGCGGGGTCGGGCATCACGATGGAGCAGCACCTTCTGCGGGCTGCCCTCGCCGCGCTCGGCCCGGCGGGCCTGTCTTCCCACCCGGCCCTGCTCCCCAAACCGCTCGAAGACGACCGTCTCGAAAGGGCTCTCAAGGACCAGAGCGTCTCCTATACGCGTATGCTCGTCGGGCAGGGGCCGCGGGCCAAGGCGACAGGACAGGCGCCGTCCCAGGAGCCGCGCGGTTCCTTCCCCGTGCTCTCGGTGCAGCTGTTCGGCCGTCTGTCGATTGCCTTCGACGGGGTAGAGGCAGACCTCTCGGCCCTTTCGCGCCGCAAGGACCGCACCCTTCTCGCCCTTCTCGTGGTCAACGCAGGTAAAGAGGTCAGCTGCCGGGCGGTCGCCGAAAAGCTCTGGCCGCGCAGCGTGCCCTCCAAGGCGCTGCACAACTTCTACAACTCGCTTTCCCATGTGCGCACGGCGCTCACTCTGCCGTCGGGGGCCGAGCCCTACGTGGCGCGCTCCCAGGGGGTGGTGTGCCTGCGCAGCGATCTGCTGAAGAGCGACTACCACGAGCTGAGCGAGCTGTGTCGGGTGGCATCGTCGAAGGTGATCGAGCCGGAGGCCCGCGCCCGCTCCTTCGAGCGCATCGAGGAGATTTGCCGGGGCACCTTCATGCCCGCCAGCGGGACCGATGCCTTCACCGAGGCGGTGCGCGCATCGGTGCGGCGGCAGGTGGTGGCGTCGGTGGCGAGCGCGATGCGCGCCCTTTCCTCCGAAGGCGCCTATGGCGAGGTCCTTCCCATGGCCCGCGCCGTCATCGAATGGGACGCCAACTGCGAGATCGCCTACGCCGAGCTCATGCGGGCGCAGGCGGCCTGCGGCCTGCGAATGAACGTCGTCGAAACCTGGCAGGCCTATCTGGCGCAAGTCGATGCTGCCGGGCTCGACGCCTCGCCCTCCATCCGCTCGCTCTACGACAGCATCGTCGACGGGTCCTGCGACGTGGCCGTGCTTGCGTAACGCGAGCGTGACGCCTCGGGCGCGGCGGTGTGTATTTCCGCTGCAGGACAGGGGGCTATGCTAGAGTACGAATGACTGTTCAGGGGCGTGGACGGGCCGGTGCCGGCGCACGCCCCACCAAGAAGAAAGTTAGGCGGCAATGGGTTTCTTTTCGAAGATCCTCACGGCGGGCGAGGGCAAGCAGGTAAAAAAGTACCGTGCCGTCGTCGACCGTATCAACGATATCGAACCGCAGATGAAGGAACGCTCGGACGCGGAGCTGCGGGCTCTGACCGGCGCATACCGTACCCGTATAGACAATGGCGAAAAGCTCGACAAGCTCCTCCCCGAAGCCTTCGCCACCGTGCGCGAGGCTTCGCGCCGCTCCATCGGGCTGCGCCACTTCGACGTCCAGCTGATCGGCGGCATGACCCTGCATGACGGTCAGATCGCCGAAATGAAGACCGGCGAAGGCAAGACCCTCGTGTCCACCCTTGCCGGCTACCTCAACGCCCTCGGCGGAGACAACGTCCACATCGTGACCGTCAACGACTACCTGGCCAAGCGCGACAGCGAGTGGATGGCCAACGTCTACCGGTTCTTGGGCATGAACGTGGGCCTGATTCAAAATGGCATGCGCCTCGAGGACAAGGTGCCCGCCTACCGGGCCGACGTCACCTACGGCACCAATTCCGAATTCGGCTTCGACTACCTGCGCGACAACATGGTCACGCGCGCCGACCGTCGCGTGCAGCGCGGCCACCATTTCGCCGTGGTCGACGAGGTCGACTCGATCCTCATCGACGAGGCCCGCACCCCGCTCATCATCTCGGGCCCGGGTTCGCGCGCGGCGGATACCTACAAGAGCTTCGCCCGCGCCTGCCGGGGGCTCGTGCGCGACGTCGACTTTGAGATGGACGAGGCCAAGCGCACGATCATGGCGACCGAATCGGGCCTGGTGAAGATCGAGAACCGTCTGGGCGTCGAAGACCTCTTCAACGACCCCACCGGCCAGATGCCCAACCATCTCCAGCAGGCTTTGAAGGCCGAGTACCTCTTCCACCGCGACAAGGATTACGTGGTCGCCAACGGGGAAGTGAAGATCGTCGACGAGTTCACCGGCCGCATCATGGAAGGCCGTCGCTGGTCGGAAGGCCTGCACCAGGCCATCGAGGCCAAGGAAGGCGTGCTCGTCAAAGAGGAGAACCAGACGCTCGCCACGATCACCCTGCAGAACTACTTCCGTCTCTACGACAAGCTCTCGGGCATGACGGGTACCGCCATGACCGAGGATGCCGAGTTCCGCGAGATCTACAAGCTGCCCGTCGTGGCCATCCCGCCCAACAAGCCGGTCATCCGCAAGGACGAAGACGACCTGGTCTACCGCACGATCGACGCCAAGTTCAACGCCGTGGCAGACGAAGTGGCCGCCCGCCACGCCGCAGGCCAGCCGTGCCTGATCGGCACGGTGTCGATCGAGAGCTCCGAACGCCTCTCCCGCCTGCTCGACAAACGGGGCATCGAACACGAGACCCTGAACGCCAAGAACCACGAGCGCGAGGCCCATATCGTCGCCCAGGCAGGCCGCTTGGGCGCCGTCACCATCGCGACCAACATGGCCGGCCGCGGTACCGACATCCTGCTCGGCGGCAACCCCGAGGTCCTCGCCGAAGACGTCCTGCGCGACGAGGGCTTCGACCCCGACCTGCCCGCCGGTGCCGAGGTTCCCGAAGGCGGTCTGCCTGCGCCCTCCGACAACGATCGTGCCGCCGCGCTTGCCAAAACGCGCGCGATTACGAGCGACGAGCACGACAAGGTCGTCGCTGCCGGCGGCCTGTGCGTCATCGGCACCGAGCGCCACGAAAGCCGCCGCATCGACAACCAGCTGCGCGGTCGTTCCGGCCGTCAGGGCGACCCGGGCGCCACCCAGTTCTACCTGAGCCTGGAAGACGACCTCATGCGCCTGTTCGCGGGCGACCGCATGGACAAGGTGAGCGCCGCCATGGAGCGCACCAACCTGCCCGACGACATGCCCATTCAGGCCTCGATCGTCACCAAGGCCATCGAGGGCGCCCAACGGCAGGTCGAGCAGATGAACTTCGCCGCCCGAAAGAACGTCTTGGAATACGACGACGTCATGAACCTGCAGCGCGCCGCCATCTACGGCGAGCGCAACGCCCTCCTCGACGGCAAGGACATGAGCGAGCGCGTACCCGAAATCGCCCACGATTGCGTCGAGGCCGTCGTTGAGGAGAACTGCCCCGAGCGCGTGCCGAGCGACGACTGGGATATGGCTGCCGTCGACCGGTGGATCGCCCAGATGGACGGCCGCACCGACTTCAAGATCGAGGACATCGACCACGAAGACGACCCCGAGGTGGTCATCGAGGAAACGACCGATCGGCTCCTTTCGGTGTATGAAGAGAAGCGCGCCCTTTTGGGCGACGACCTCATGCGCAACCTCGAAGCCCAGGTTATGCTCCGCATCATCGACACCCGCTGGATGGAGCACCTTTCCAACATGGACTACCTGCGCACGGGCATCGGCCTGCGCGCCTTCGGCCAGCGCGACCCGCTCGTGGAATACAAGACCGAAGCGCACCGGGCCTTCGGCGAGATGACCGCCGGCATGTACGAGTCCTTCCTGCAGACGATGCTTCGCCTGCAGATCGCCAAGAAGGCCGAGCCCGCCATGCCCGAAGAGCGCGATCCCACCGAGCACCGTATGAACTACAGCTCGCCCGAAAAGACCCTCGACGATTCGTCGCTGTCCACGGCCGAACGCATGCAGAGCGCCGCCCGTCAGGCCCAAGGAGCCCCCGTCGCCCAGCCGGCCCCTGCGCCCGCGCAGCCCAAAAAGCCCGCGACGTACGTCAAGGACAAGAACGACCCCTATGCAAACGTCGGGCGCAACGATCCTTGTCCTTGCGGCAGCGGCAAAAAATTCAAGAAGTGCCACGGCCGCAACCGCTTCTGACGTGCTTCCTCGCTTTTCGGCCCATGGCCGATTCAAGTTACGGGAAGATTAATCCCCTGCCCTGCGCAGGGGAGCACAGGCGGAGATCGAATGGTAGACGAAAAGACAATACACGACCAGGAAACGCGCCTCGACCAGGCGCATGCCTTCCTTCACATCGAAGAGAAGCAGACCGAGCTCAAAAAGCTCGACGACGAGAGCGCGGCGGCCGATTTTTGGAACGACCCTGACCATGCCCAGCAGGTCTCGAAGAGGGCGAGCGACCTGCGCGATTTGCTCGCGGCCTACAAGCGGGCGCGGTCCCTGGCCGACGATTGCCGCGCCGCCCTCGAGCTGGCGCAAGAGGACCCCGAGTTCGCCGCCGATGCCGAAGCGGCGTCGCGCGCGCTCGACGATCTGCTCGAGCGTTTCGAGATCGAATCCTGGTTCACCGGCAAGTTCGACGAAGGCACGGCGATCGTGACGATCAATCCCGGTGCGGGCGGGCTCGAAGCCCAAGACTGGGTCGATATGCTCTACCGCATGTACGTGCGCTACTGCGAGTCGAAGGGGTGGAAGATCGAGCTTCTCGACGTCGTCCCCGGCACCGAAATCGGGCTCGAGCGCGCGAGCTTCCGCGTCGACGGCCGGTTCGCCTACGGTATGCTGCGCAGCGAGATCGGCGTGCACCGCTTGGTGCGCATCTCGCCCACCGACGAGAAGAAGCGCCGCCATACCACCTTCGCGAGCGTCGAGGTCATGCCTCTTCTGCCGACCGACATCGAAGTCAACCTCGACCCCAACGACGTGCGCGTCGACGTGTACCGTTCGAGCGGTCCCGGCGGCCAGTGCGTCAACACGACCGACTCGGCGGTTCGCCTCACGCATATCCCCACCGGCATCGTCGTCACCTGCCAGGACCAGAAGTCTCAGATTCAGAACAGGGAAGTGGCCTTCCAGGTCCTGCGCTCGCGCCTCTACGATCTCGAGGAGCGCAAGCGCCAGGAGGAGATCGCCGCCCTGCGCGGCGAGAAGCTCGAGAACTCCTTCGGCAGCCAGATACGCAACTACGTCCTCTATCCCTATCAGCTCGTCAAGGACCTGCGCAGCGGGGTGGAGACGAGCAACGTCGACGCGGTGCTCGACGGCGACATCGACGAATTCGTCATCGGCTACCACCGTTGGCGTGCGGAAGCGTCCCAGCAGTAGCCTCCTTTCGGTTTTTTCGTCTATTCCCCTCCCCGGTGTGGCGCATGGCGGCAAGCGTGCCACAATAGGGTCGATTCCGTGCCCGCAGAGCGGGCTCGTCCACCCAGGGAAGGTTCTTGTATGAACTCAGATGCATTGCGGCATGCCGCGAACGAGATGAGAATCGACATCGTGAAGATGATCGCCGAGGCCGGCAGCGGCCATCCGGGCGGGTCTCTCTCGTGCGCCGACATCCTGACGGCGCTCTATTTCGGCGGCGTGCTCAACCACGATCCGGCCCGACCCGACGATCCGGCCCGCGACCGGTTCATCCTCTGCAAGGGGCATGCGGCGCCGGCCCTCTACGCCGCGCTCGCCCAGGCCGGCTATTTCCCGCGTGAAGAGCTCGCGACCCTGCGCAAGCTCGGCAGCAAGCTGCAGGGCCATCCCGATATGCATCTCGTCCCCGGCGTCGAGGCCTCGACCGGTTCGCTGGGCCAGGGCCTCTCCATTGCGAGCGGCATCGCCTGCGGCCTGCGTATCGACGGCAATCCGTCGCACGTGTTCGCCCTGCTGGGCGACGGCGAATGCGAAGAGGGCCAGGTGTGGGAAGCGGCCATGTTCGCCGCCCATGAAAAGCTCGGCAACCTCGTGGCGATCGTCGACGCCAACGGTCTGCAGATCGACGGCCCGGTGACCGACGTCGTCCAGACCGGCACGCTCGCCAGCAAGTTCGAGGCCTTTGGCTGGGACGTCAGCCACGTCGACGGCCACGACATCGACGCGCTGGTCGACCTCCTGTCGCGCTTGAAGGGGCAGGGCGGCGACGTCCCCCATGCGGTGATCGCCCGCACCGTGAAGGGCAAGGGCGTCTCCTTCATGGAAAACCAGGTGGGTTGGCACGGCAAGGCGCCTAACGGCGACCAGCTCAAGGAAGCACTTTCCGAACTCGAGAAGCAGGGGGCATAGCATGGTGCGCTTCGCAAGCGAAGAACAGAAGGCTGAAAAGAAGGCCACGCGCGCCGCATTCGGCGTTACGCTCAACGAACTCGCCGAGGCCGGCGAGCCGATCGTCGCCGTCGACGCCGACCTTTCGGGGTCGACCACCCTCAACAAGTTCGCAGCCGCCCATCCCGACTCCTTCTTCAACGTCGGTATCGCCGAGCAGAACATGATCGACGTCGCCGCCGGCCTCTCGCTCACGGGCAAGACGGCTTTCACCGGCAGCTTCGCCGTGTTCGGCACCGGCCGCGCCTACGACCAGATTCGCAACACGGTCTGCTACGCGGGCCTCAACGTGAAGATCTGCCCGACCCACGCCGGCGTATCGGTGGGCCCCGACGGCGGCAGCCACCAGATGCTCGAAGACGTGGCCCTCATGCGGGCCCTGCCGGGCATGCGCGTGCTCGTGCCGGCCGACTACGAAGCGGCGCGCAGTGCCCTCAAGCTGGCAGCCGCCACGCCCGGCCCGGTCTACGTGCGCATGGGCCGCGCCGCCCTGCCGGCGGTCTACGCGCCCGGGGTCGAACTCGAGGTGGGGCACGCCTACGTCCTGCGCGAGGGCACCGACGTCACGGTCGTGGCCATGGGTGTTGAAATCCGCGAAGCCCTGCTCGCGGCCGACGAGCTGGCGCGCGAGGGCGTGTCGGTCGAGGTCATCGACGCCTTCAGCGTCAAGCCCCTCGATGCCGACACGATTGCGGCGAGCGCCGCGAAAACGGGCGCCGTCGTCGTCGCCGAAGAGCATTCGGTGATCGGCGGCCTGGGCAGCGCCGTTGCCCAGGCGCTCTCCCAGCGTCATCCGGTGCGCATGGAGTACGTGGGCATGCAGGACCGTTTCGGCAAATCGGGGTCGTTCGAAGAGCTTATGAACTTCTTCAACCTCGATTCGGCTGCCATTGTCGATGCTGTGAAGAGGGCGATAGCCGAGAAATAGGTCTGCTAGACTTCGTATTTATCCGTTTCAACTATGTGATCGGAGCTATTTGTGACTAACGCTAACAACCAAGGAATGCCTGCTCACGCTGGCCATTCCGCGGGGGCGAAAGCACCGGCGCGGCCCAATCTCACGGCCCAGCTGTCCGCCCAGTTGCCGGACCTCGATCTGGACACCGTCGCTCAGCCTTCCGGTACGCCCGTCATCACGTTCGACCATGTGACCAAGGTGTACCCGGCCCAGCCGAGCAAGCCTGCGCTCTACGATATCTCGCTGCAGGTGTTTGCCGGCGAATTCGTCTTCCTTGTAGGCCATTCCGGCTCGGGCAAGACCACCCTCACGCGTATGATCATCCGCGAGATCAAGCCGACTGAAGGCCATATCTACATCGCCGACGAAGACCTTTCCACGATGCGCAACTGGCGCGTTCCCTATCTGCGCCGCAATATCGGCACGGTCTTCCAGGACTTCAAGCTCCTGCCCAACAAGACGGTGTTCGAAAACGTCGCCTTCGCCCTGGAGGTCATCGGCAAGTCCCGGCACGTCATTCGCACCCAGGTGCCCGAAGTGCTGCGTCTCGTCGGCCTGCAGGACAAGCTCGACAAGTATCCCGACCAGCTCTCCGGCGGCGAGCAGCAGCGCGTGTCGATCGCCCGCGCGATCGTCAACCGCCCGCCGCTGCTCGTGTGCGACGAGCCCACCGGCAACCTCGACCCGCAGACCTCGCGCGGCATTATGGACCTGCTCGAGCGCATCAACCGCACGGGCACCACGGTGCTCGTGGCAACGCACGACCGAGAAATGGTCGACAACATGCGTCGGCGCGTCATCGCGCTCGACAAGGGTCGCTTGACCCGTGACCAGGACAGGGGTGTGTACGGTTTCGATGTCTAGTTTCGCGTATTTCTTCAGCGAGTCCCTCAAGGGCTTCGCGCGCAACCTCTCCACGGCGCTCGGCTCGATCGTCACGATTTTCCTGTCCCTGCTCATCATTGGCGTCTTCCTCATCGGCGGCCTCGTTGTCGACAACATCGTGAACTCGGTTGAAGACAAGGTTTCCATCACGGCCTATGTGTCTGACGACGCGAGCCAGGACGATATCGATGCGGTCGAGAACTACATCACCGGTCTCGACGGCGTCGCTTCGATCGACTTCACGACCAAGGACCAGGCTCTCGAAAAGTTCAAGAACTCGATGACGAGCAACCCGGAGATCGTCGATCAGCTCGACGGTCAGAACCCGCTGCCCGCTTCGATCGACGTTCAGCTTTCCGACGCCCAGATGGTGGAATCGGTGGCGAGCCAAATCGAATCGAACGAGACCTTCCAGAAGATCGCCGACAACGCCAACGATCCGTCCGACTCCTTGAAGTACGGGCAGAAGACGGTCGACCGTCTCTTCACGGTGACCAACTACATTCGCACGATCGGCGTTGCCCTTGTGGTCTTGCTCATCTTCATCGCCTTCGTCTTCATCAACAACACGATTCGCCTGTCGATCCTGGCCCGTCGCAAGGAAATCGCCATCATGCGCTTGGTGGGCGCCTCGAACAACTTCATTCGCGGGCCCTTCCTGATGGAGGGCGCCTTGCACGCCATCATCGGCGCCGGTCTCGCGATCGTCCTCATGGAAGTGCTTCGTCGCGTCGCCTTGCCGCAGATTCAGAACTCGCTTCCCTGGCTGCCCATCAACATCCCCGGATCCGATTTCGGTCTCATCTACCTCATGCTGCTCGTGAGCGGCCTCGTTATCGGCTTGCTCGGTTCGGCGCTTGCGATGCGCCGCTACCTGAAGGTGTAGGAAAGGCGCGCGAGCGAATCCCATGTCGCGTGGATCTCATATCACGTTGCAAAAGCGCAGCGAGCGGAACTTCAGGCTGATCAAGTTCATGGTCAGCCTGTTGTTCATCGTTGGCGCTTTCGTCCTCGGCTTTACCCTGCGGGGCAATTCGGCCGTGCTCGACCGTTTGGGCATGAGCGATGACGCCGCGCCCAAAATCCAGAACCCAGGGATGACCGTTTCGGGCAACACCTACAACTCGGTGTCCGCCCGTCTTGCCGAAGTGCAGGGCATCCTCGATACGAGCAGCCTCGACGGCTACGACCTCGACACGGCAACGGGCAACGTCATCGGCGCCCTGGCCGCCACCACCAACGACACGTCGGTGCATTACTACGACGCCTCCCATTACGCCACGTATCTGAAGGACGTATCCGCCTCCTATGCGGGCGTGGGCCTCTTGTTTGCCGAAAACAACGGGCAGGCTTACGTGGTCGACGTCTTCAGCGGGTCGGAAGCGGAATCGGCCGGCGTCGAGGTGGGTGATTTCGTCGTGTCTATCGACGGCGACCGGGGCGGCAACGGCGGGTGGTCGGCATCTGAAGCCATCAAGGCCCTCGCTCGCGACGAGGGGTCGTCGGCGGTGATCACCTTCCGTCGGCCGTCGACCATCGATGCCCAGGGTGGGGACGAGTATACGGTGACGCTCACCTGCACTGATTACAGCGAGCCCAACGTCACGTCCGAACTCGACGGTTCGGTGGGCTACGTCAAGCTCGCCCAGATCTCGCAGAACGCCGATTCCCTCGTGTCGTCTGCGGTGACCTCGCTTGCCGCCCAAGGCGCCCAGTCCTTCGTGCTCGACCTGCGCGACAACCCCGGCGGCTACCTCACGCAGGCGGTCAACGTGTCCTCGCTCTTCTTGAAGAGCGGGGTCGTGGTGCAGATTCAAACGAAAGAAGCCACGTCCTCGCGCCAGGCCACGGGTTCCTCGATTACCGATGCGCCCCTTGTGGTCTTGGTCAACGGTAATACCGCGGCCACGGCTGAGACGATCGCTGCCGCCCTGCAGGACAACCATCGTGCCACCATCTGCGGCGACAAGACGATGGGGAAGGGCTCGGTCCAGTCGATCCAGGAGCTTTCCTTCGGCGGGGCTCTGCGCTATACGTCGGCCTACTACAAGACGCCTCTGGGGTACGCCATCGACGGCAACGGCATCACCCCCGACGTGCAGGTTGCCCGCTCGACCGATGCTGCCGTCGACAACCAGAAGAATCTCGCTTTGGAAACCGCCCAATCGCTCGTCCGTTCCTAAGGAGGTCTCGTGGCGAAACGCCCCCGCACCCGCCGTCGGCCTCGGAGTAATCCCCACGGCGTGCTGAGCGTTGCCTCGGACGGCTACGGGTTCGTCCGTACGGCCGAAGGCTCGCTGTTCATACCCGCTTCCAAGATGGGCGGCGCTTTCTACGGCGATCTGGTCGAGGTGGCTCCCGTTCACGTGAACCCTTCACGGCCCCAAGAGGGCAAGGCCCACAACAAGGTGGGCGCGCTTCCAACCGGCCGCGTGGTTACCGTCCTTCAGCGAGCGCACGAGCTCATTGTCGGCCGCTACGAAGTGGCCGACCCCTTCGGCGTGGTCGTTCCGAACGATCCGCGCATCCCTTACGACATCTTCACGATCCGCGCCGACAATCCCACGGTGCCCGACGGGGCGCTTGTGCGCGTGCGCATGAAGACCTTTCCCGATAGGAACAGCGCCGCGACCGGGGTAATCGAAGACGTCATCGGTCGGAGCGACGATCCACGCGGCGACATCGACACCATCGTCACCCGTCATAGGCTGGCGACGAGCTTTTCTGCGGAGGCCCTCGCCCAGGCAGAAGGGTGCCGTGTGGACATCGAGGAAGCGCTCGCTTCGGGCTATCGCGACCTGCGCGACCGGTTCGTCTTCACCGTCGACCCCGTCGACGCCCGCGATTTCGACGACGCCGTTTCCGTCGAGAGGCTCTCGCCGCGCGCGCTGCGCTTGGGCGTCCATATTGCCGATGTCGGTGCCTTCGTCAGCTGGGAATCGCCGATCGACTGCGATGCCCGGACGCGGGCGACGAGCGTCTACTTGGCCGATCGCGTGCTGCCCATGCTGCCCGAACGCCTCTCGAACGACCTCTGCTCTCTTGTGCCCGGCACGGCGCGGCGGGCCCTGACGATCGACGTCGTGCTCGATGCCGCCTGGGGCGTGTCTTCCTTTGAATGCTACGAATCAATCGTTTCCTCGGCGGCGCGCCTGTCCTACGACCAGGCGCAGGCTCTGCTTGACGGCGTGAAGAGGGGTGATTCGGCGGAAGGCCTTATGCGCGCTCTGTCTGCCGAAGACACGCCGCACGGGTCCCTGCCGCTCGACGCGCACGCGGTGGCGGACGCGGCGCAGGCTCTGGGCGAGCTTTTGGCCTTCGCCCGCGGCCGGCGGGCGCAACGCAGGGCGCGCGGGGGCATCGACTTCGCCTCCCGCGAGGCCAAGGTTGTGCTCAACGGGGAGGGGCAGGCCCAGGGGGTGCGCCTGCGCACGCGCACCGAAGCCACTAGCTGCATCGAAGAGGCCATGATCCTCGCCAACGAATGCACGGCTCGCCTTCTCATCGAGAACGGTCTTCCGGGCATCTTTCGCGTGCATGGGGCGCCCGCTTCCGCATCGCTCGCCGCCCTTGTGCCCTTGCTCGAGGAGTTCGGCTTCGCGCGCGCGGTGAGCGTCGATTCCTTCGTGTCGGGCGACCCGGTGGCCCTTCAGGCGGTTCTCGACCTGGCGCGCGGCACGGCGGAAGAGGAGCTCGTCTCGTCCCTTGTCCTGCGAAGCATGCAGCGTGCGGTCTACAAACCCGTCTGCGAGCCCCATTTCGGCCTGGCAAGCGCGGCCTACTGTCACTTCACCAGCCCGATTCGCCGCTACCCCGATCTTTTCGTTCACCGCGTGCTCAAAGCGCACCTGCAGGGACATTCCCCGGCAGCCCTTTTCCGAGAGCGGGATGCGGCGACCTGGATCGCCGACCACGCGTCGGAAATGGAGCGGATCGCCGATGCCGCCGCGCGCGAATCCCAGGAGATCAAGCTTGTGGAGTATATGGGTCGTTTCGTCGGCCAGACGTGCGAGGGAATCGTTTCCTACGTGACGCCTTCCTGCGTGTTCGTCCGTTTGCCCAACACCGTGGAGGGGACCATCCCCGTACGCGACCTTGGTCGCGAGTATTTCTCCTATGACGCGGCCCGCTATGCCCTCACGGGCGACCAGTCGGGTTTCAGGATTCGCATGGGCCAAAAGGTCCGCGTGGTAATCAAGGCGGCTCCGGCCCATGCCCGCAAGCTCCTGCTTCGCCTGGCCTGAGCGCACTGGTTTTCTCGATTGGGTATAATGGCCAACGCATAATCGAACGAAAGGTTGAGGCTACGGGTATGGCCCATCGAGAGGAAAAACTCATTGCGAAGAACCGGAAGGCCTTCCATGATTACGAGGTCCTGCGCACGCTCGAAGCGGGTATTGCGCTTACCGGCACGGAAGTCTGCAGTTTGCGCGAGAGCAACTGTCAGCTCACCGATTGCTTCGCAATCATCAAGAAGGGCGAGGTGTGGCTGGTCAACCTTCACATCCATCCCTACAGCCACGGCAATCTGAGCAACCCCGACCCCGACCGCAATCGCAAGCTCCTCTTGCACCGTAAAGAGATTCGCATGCTGGCCGAGCAGACGCGGGAGCGGGGCATGTCCCTCGTCCCCCTGAAGATATACTTCGCCAAGAACAACCTGGTAAAAGTCGAGCTCGCCGTCTGCAAGGGCAAAAAGCTCTACGACAAGCGGCAGGACATGCGGGCCCGCGATGCGAAACGGGAGATCGAGCGTTCGCTCAAAGACCGTATGAGATAGGAAGGGACGGCATGCGTCTGTTCAAGAAAAAGGCATCGGAAGCGTCTTGCGCCGAGCGCCGGCGGGAGGAAGAAGTCGTTGTCTTCGATTCCGCCGACGACGAGGACGTCGAAGTCGTCTACGTCGACGAAGAGGGGAACCCCGTCGATGCGGAAGGCAACCCGCTCGACGAGGAGGGCAATCCCCTGATCGAGGAAGAGTCGGCTCCCTTAGAAGCTGCGGCGGCCGCGGCCTCCCAGGTTGAAGGAGAGGAAGCTGGGACGGCCGACGACGAGGATGTCGAAGTCGTCTACGTCGACGAGGACGGTAACCCGGTTGACGCTGATGGCAACCCGCTGCCTGCCGAAGACGAGGTCGTCTACGTCGACGAAGAGGGCAATCCCGTCGATTGGGAGTCGCTTTCGGAAGAGGAACGGGCTGCCTTCGACCTCGTCGAGGTGGAAGAGCCGAGCGAGGGCAAGAAAACCTACGATCGCGTGCAGCGCACGACCGAAGACCTCAACGCGATCGCCAAAGAGGGGATTCAGACGGCTCGCGAGCTCAAGGGTGTCGTCGACGACCTTCAGGGCATGTTCGACTTCAAGAACTGGGGCAAGTAGACCGTGACAACGGGGACGGAGGGTGTCGTCACTGTGTGACGACACCCTCCGTCCCCGTTGTCACGCCCATGTGAAAAGAGCCCGGCCTCCTAAGGGGCCGGGCTCTTCGCCTTCGATGAGGCGATCGCCTATTTCACGACGAGGACATCGCATTCCTGGGTGCGGATGAGATGGGTGCTCACGCTCCCCACGAAGGCGTACTTGATGTTGGAAAGCCCGCGTGCGCCGCAAACGATCAGGTCCGGATCGAAGGGGGCGATGAGGAGGTTGTCGAGCGTGTCGTTGATCGAACCGGCTTCGACGGCGACGTCGACGCTGGGGATCTGGGGGTCTTCTTCGGCGGCTTTCAGCAGGTCGGCGATTTGAGACGAGACGTCTTCCTTGGCCGTGTTGCAGAGCTCTTCGAAGTCGACGGCGCTGGCCTCGGCGGGAACGGCGTCGACGACGTGGCCGAATCGGAGCGCCGCATGGTTGTCGGAGGCGATGGCGACCGCCTTGCGCGCGACGTCCTTCTGGGCTTCCGTTCCGTCGAGCGCGACGAAGATGCGATGGTATTCAGCAGACATGATCCACCTCTCTTACGGGTTCTGTTCTTAAGGGCCATTGTAGTACTGTTTGCCCTGTCTGAACTGCAGAAATGCAGGTTATCAGGCACGCGGGTCCTCTACGCGCTGAGCGCGGGAGGGGTCGAGGTCCATCGACGCGAACCGGTGCGCCATGAAGTTGTCGTCGAACCTTTCGGCGCAGAACTGCTCGATGGTGGTGACCGGCGCATGCCCGGCTTCACGTTCGTACCAGCAATCGACGGTGATCAGCGTCATGAGACCGTCGGCGATCATGAAAACCGCGAAGATCGAGGTGAGCGCGATGCGCCAGCGGATGGGAATCGCGTCGACCAGGCGCAGGACGCTCGGCAAGAACACCTTCACCCACATGAGGCCCAAAAAGCCCCAGGCGCAGAAGAAGGCGAAGTTGGTGCGCCCCTGGATGTTGAGGAAGGTCCCCGAATAGTCCCAGGCGATGATGCCGAAGGCGGTTTCCATGAACCAGCTCACGGCGAATTCGAAGGCCGCGCCGATTGCGCCCGACACCCCGAAAATCAAGAAGATGTTGCGGTTCCAGTAGCGGTTGAGCGCGACGGTCATGAGCACGGCGCCGAACCCGTAGATGGGGGAGAAGGGCCCCCAAAGCAGGCCGGCGCGGTCGGGGTAGGCGTCGAAGACGAGGGCGAAATAGACCTCTTCGACGATGAGTCCGAGCACCGAGGCGATGAAGAAGACCCAGAAGAGGTTGAAGAAGTTGAGGGGGATGTAGTCGGTGCGCGCCGGATCGCTGCTCACGTGCCAGGGGGCCGTAAAGGTACGGTTGCGGGCGATTGAAGCGTCGGTGGTGGTTTGGAAGGCGATGAGGCAGACGAACTGGAAGAGGAAGACGAGGTTGACCAGGTTGACGCCCTGCACCATGAGCCCGACCACGACGGTGGCGAGCAGGGCGACCATCGTGGCGCGCGCTACCTGCCGCGCCTGCCGCATATGCGTTGTGAAGTCGAAGACCACCATCGTCATGCAGCCGGTGGCGTCGGCGGCCAGGAGCACAAGGTAAAAGATGCCGAGCGCATGGGTGAGCAGGCTTTCCTTTTCGAAATCCCACGCAAAGTAGATGCTGAAGAGCACGAGGGTGGCCACGGTGACGGCGATCGAAATGCTGAAGCCGACGTCGAGCAGGGCGCCTCGACGTGCCGAGGGGATGCGGACGGGCTGTGCCGATGGGGCGTGTGCGGCTGGTGCCTTCTTCTGGGACATGGGCGGGTACGCTCCTATTCCGAGGCGAGTGCCGACTCGATGCGGTCGGCATGGCTGGCGCACATGAAGCTCTCGCACCATTTGCAGGCCGACGGTTCGGCCGCCAGCCCGCCGAGCGCGCTCTCGCGCAGCTCGAAGGGGAGAGCGCGGCCGACGCGGTAGAGGGCGTCGACCGACTCGTCGAAGCTCACGAGATTCTCGACGCCTGCGAGCGCGATCTGCGCCGACACGAGGGCGCAGGCCGCGCCCGAGGCGTTGCGCTTCTGACAGGGCACTTCCACCAGGCCGGCGATCGGGTCGCAGACCAAGCCGAGCATGTTGGCGATCGCGTTGCTCGCGGCCGCCAGACATTGGGCGGGGGAACCGCCGCCGAGTTCGACGGCAGCGGCGGCGGCCATGGCGGCGGCGGCGCCGATTTCGGCCTGGCAGCCGCCCTCGGCACCCGCAACCGTCGCGTTGCGGGTGATCAGGCAGCCGACGGCGGCCGCGGTTACCAGCGCGTCGGCAATCTGCTCGTCGGTATAGGACCCTTCTTCGCTCAATGCGAGAAGGGCGGCGGGAAGGACGCCCGACGAGCCGGCTGTGGGGGCGGCGACGATGCGGCCCATGGCGGCGTTGGTTTCCAGGACGGCCATCGCGTAGCGGGTGACCTTGGCCATCTGCCCGGTCGCAATGCCCTTGCCGCTTTTCTCGAGCTGGGCGACCGCATGGGCCTCGCCGCCGATCAGGCCGCCCATCGTCTTGGCAGGGGCCTCGATCGGTTCGGTGGCGGATGCCTTCATAACGGAGAAGACGCGCGCCAGGTAGGCGTCGAGGTCGAAGGGCTTTCCCTGCGCCCGGCCGATGGCGTCTTCGCGGGCGCGGAAGGCCTGGGCGATCGTCGTCTGGCGGTCGTTGCAGTAGGCGAGAAGGGCCTCGCCGGTGGGGAAATCGAGCGTTTCAAGCTCTTGGGCGGCCCGGTCGTCGGGCTCGGCGGCCGCTTCCGTGGGACCGTCAGCGGGGATGGCGCGCACGTCGAGGATGTGGGGGTGCACAAGGATGGCCTCGCGGGCCACATCGGAGAGCATGCTGTCGAGTTCGAGTACCGTGTAGGCGGTTTCCCCGCGCTTCTCGCGATAGGACTTCAAGGTGGCGATGTTGCCGCCAAACAGGCTCACGCTTTGGGTGATGTGGGCGAGCACGCCCACGGTGTCGCGATGGCGCACGATGACGCTCGCGCACTCGCCGGTGATGGAGACGTCGACTCCGTTGATCTGGGTGAGGACGGCCGCGCCGCCGCCGATGCTGATCCCCCGCACGGTTACCGTTGCGCCGGTGGCGTCGGTCATGATGACGTCGACCGTGTTGGGATGGTCGTAGGGAGCATCGGGCAGGGGGGTGATGGCCACTTCGACGCCTGCCTCGCGGGCGAGCTCGAAGGAGGTGCGGATGCGCAGGTCGTCGGCTTCCATGCCCAAGATGCCGCCCACGAGCGCCCGGTCGGTGCCGTGCCCGTGGTAGGTGTGGGCGAAGGAGCCGTAGAGTTTGAATTCGACGCGGGCAGGGGTGCCGGCCGAAAGCCTGCGGGCCATCGAGGCGATGCGCAGGGCCCCGGCGGTATGGCTGCTCGACGGGCCTACCATGATCGGGCCGATGATATCGGCGATGCGCTGTTGTTTCATATGCAGCTCCTCTTACGCGGTGGTGGTTCCATGCTAGCGCACGGCGGCGCCGCGCGTGGGGCGCCTACGGTAAACACATTCGAAGATGTTTGTCCATGAAGATTCTGTGCAGGGTCCCTCTAAAGGGGAGACGCACGGACAAGGAGCCATATGCGACCTGGGGATATGCTCTCTTGAAGGCATGGATACGCCCGGATGCGTGGCGTTTGACAGGCCCCAAGGTGGCTGATAAAGTACCCAAACGCACCCCCGCTTGGGGGTGTCTTTTCGTGTGCGTAACAGCTGAACGCACTCGAACATGAAAGGCAACGACGTCGCGCGCGAGCCTCGCGCGCGAGTCTCGAAACAAAAGGAGTGAGATTTGCCTACTATCAACCAGCTGGTCCGCAAGGGCCGCCACGACCAGGAAGCAAAGAAGAAGACCCCTGCGCTGCAGGGCAATCCTCAGAAGCGCGGCGTGTGCACGCGCGTCTTCACCACGACGCCCAAGAAGCCTAACTCGGCACTGCGCAAGGTCGCTCGTGTCCGTCTGGTCAACGGTATGGAAGTTACCTGCTACATCCCCGGTGAAGGCCACAACCTGCAGGAGCACTCGATGGTGCTCATCCGCGGCGGCCGTGTGAGGGACCTCCCCGGTGTCCGCTATAAGGTCATCCGCGCGGCGCTCGACTGCGCTGCCGTCGACGGCCGCATGCAGGCCCGCAGCCGCTACGGCGCGAAGAAGCCGAAGAAATAAGCATCTCCGTTTAGTCATTAGTTAACGAAAGGAAGTTACATGCCGCGTCGTGCAGCAGCAACCCGCCGTGAAGTACAGGCGGATGCAGTGTATAACAACCGACTGGTCACCCAGCTGATCAACAAGGTGCTCCTGGACGGTAAGAAGTCCACCGCCGAGGGCATCGTCTACGGTGCGTTCGACATCGTGGCCGAAAAGACCGGCGACGATCCCCTGGCCGTCTTTAAGAAGGCCATGGACAACGTGCGCCCGACCCTCGAAGTCAAGCCCAAGCGTGTCGGCGGCGCCACCTACCAGGTGCCTATGGAAGTCAACTCCCGCCGTGCCACCACGCTGGCCATCCGCTGGATCGTCGACTTCTCCCGCTCCCGCAAGGAGCACACGATGAAGCAGCGCCTCGCCGCCGAAATCATGGATGCCGCCGAAAACCAGGGCGCGTCCGTGAAGCGTCGCGAAGACCTGTACAAGATGGCTGAATCCAACCGTGCGTTCTCGCACTACCGATTCTAAGGGGCTCTAGAATGGCTACGAAGAAAGCTGGTCTCGACCACACTCGTAATATCGGCATTATGGCCCACATCGACGCCGGTAAGACCACCACGACCGAGCGCATCCTGTACTACACGGGCAAGACGCACAAGATTGGCGAGGTCCACGACGGCGCTGCCACGATGGACTGGATGGTCCAGGAACAGGAACGCGGCGTAACGATCACCTCCGCCGCCACGACCTGCTACTGGGACAAGGACGGTCAGCAGTACCGCATTCAGATCATCGACACCCCGGGTCACGTCGACTTCACCGCTGAAGTCGAGCGTTCCCTGCGCGTGCTCGACGGCGCTGTGGCCGTGTTCGACGCCGTCGCCGGCGTGCAGCCGCAGTCCGAAACCGTGTGGCGCCAGGCCGTGCGCTACAACGTCCCCCGCATCGCCTTCATCAACAAGTACGACCGCGTGGGCGCCGACTTCATGCATGCCATCGACACCATGCGCGACCGTCTGGGCGCCAAGGCCGTTGCCGCTCAGCTCCCCATGGGCGCTGAAGACAACTTCTGGGGCAACATCGACCTCGTGACCATGACCGCCTGGGACTTCAAGGCCGACGACAAGGGCATGACCTATCCCGAAGCCATGGATGAGATCCCGGCTGAATTCAAGGACGAAGCCGAGCGTCTGCACACCGAGCTCGTGGAAGCCGCCGCCGACTGCGACGACGACCTGATGGAAAAGGTCCTCATGGACGAGGAAGTCTCCGTCGACGAACTCAAGGCCGCCATCCGCAAGGGTGTCATCGACAACAAGCTCAACCCGGTCTTCGTGGGCTCCGCCTACAAGAACAAGGGCGTGCAGGAACTCCTCGACGCCGTCGTCGACTACCTGCCGAGCCCCGTCGACGTGCCGCCTATCGAGGGCACCAACCCCGAAACGGGCGACGAGGACAACCGTCCCTCCGACCCCAAGGCCCCCTTCGCCGCTCTTGCCTTCAAGATCATGACCGACCCCTTCGTCGGCAAACTCACCTACCTGCGCGTCTACTCCGGCACGCTCGAGGCGGGCTCCTACGTGCAGAACGCCACCAAGGACAAGAAGGAGCGCATCGGCCGTCTGCTCGAGATGAACTCCAACCAGCGCCAGGACGTCGACAAGTGCTCCGCCGGCGACATCATCGCCGTCGTGGGCCTGAAGAACACCACCACCGGTGACACGCTGTGCGACCCCGATCATCCGATCGTGCTCGAATCGATGGAATTCCCCGACCCGGTTATCGACGTTGCCATCGAGCCCAAGACCAAGGCCGAACAAGACAAGATGTCCGTGGCTCTGCAGAAGCTGGCCGAAGAGGACCCGACCTTCCGCGTGCACACCAACGAGGAAACGGGCCAGACCATCATCGCCGGCATGGGCGAGCTGCATCTGGAAATCATCGTCGACCGCCTGCTGCGCGAGTTCAAGGTAGACGCCAACGTGGGCAAACCCCAGGTTGCCTACCGCGAAACCGCCACGAAGCCGGCAGAGAACGTCCAGGGCAAGTTCGTGCGTCAGTCCGGCGGCCGCGGCCAGTACGGCGATGCCGTCATCAACCTCTACCCCAACGAAACGGGCAAGGGCTACGAGTTCGAAAACAAGATCGTGGGCGGCGCTATCCCCAAGGAATACATCCCCTCGGTCGACAAGGGCATCCAGGAAGCTCTCAACAACGGCGTCCTGGCCGGCTACCCGGTCGTCGACGTTCGCGTCGAGCTCATCGACGGTTCTTACCACGAAGTCGACTCCTCTGAAGCCGCCTTCAAGGTTGCCGGCTCCATGGCCGTCAAGAACGCGCTCAAGAAGGCCGCTCCGGTCATCCTCGAGCCCGTCATGGCCGTTGAAGTCGAAACGCCTGAAGAGTACATGGGCGACGTCATGGGCAACCTGTCGAGCCGCCGTGGCCAGATTCAGGGCATGGGCGACCGCGGCAACGCCAAGGTCATCAAGGCCAAGGTGCCTCTGAGCGAGATGTTCGGTTACGCAACCGACCTTCGCAGCGGCACCCAGGGTCGTGCTTCGTACACGATGCAGTTCGACGAGTACGAACAGGTGCCCAAGAACGTGGCAGACGAAATCATCAGCAAGGCTGGCGGCAACGCCTAAGCCCACGGGTTTAAGCGCAACGCTTCTATACGGAGGAAAACAAAAGTGGCAAATCAAAAGATTCGCATCCGCCTGAAGGGCTACGATCATGAGATCGTGGATCAGTCCACCAAGCTCATCGTCGACACCGCCCAGAAGACCGGTGCAAAGGTTTCTGGTCCTATCCCCCTGCCGACCGAACGCAACATGTTCACCGTTGTGAAGGGTCCGCACAAGGACAAGGACTCTCGCGAACAGTTCGAAATGCGCACGCACAAGCGCCTGATCGACATCCTCGAGCCGACCCCCAACACGGTCGATTCGCTGATGCGTCTGGACCTTCCCGCTGGCGTCGACATCGAAATCAAGCTCTAGGGGAGGGTATTGAATGATTAACGCTATCTACGGCACCAAACTGGGCATGACCCAGGTGTTCGACGAGAACGACAACATGGTTCCCGTGACCGTCGTTCAGGCCGAGCCCAACACGATCTGCCAGGTGAAGACTGCTGAAACCGACGGCTACGAAGCCGTGCAGCTCGGCTTCGGCGCCATCAAGGCGAAGAAGGTCAACAAGCCCATGGCCGGCCACTTCGCCAAGCAGGGCGTAGAGCCGGTGCGCCATCTGCGCGAGGTGCGCGTCGACAACGCCGCCGACTACAAGTCCGGCGACACGGTGACCGTCGCCAACTTCGCCGACACCAAGTTCGTCGACGTTACCGGTACGTCCAAGGGCAAGGGCTTTGCGGGCGTTATGCGTCGCTACAACTTCCAGGGTGGCCCTGGCGGACACGGCGCTCACTTCCATCGCGCTCCGGGTTCGGTCGGTATGTGCGCCACGCCTTCCCGCGTGTTCAAGGGCATGCGTCTGCCGGGCCACATGGGCGTCGACACCGTCACGGTGAAGAACCTGGAAGTGGTGCGTGTTGACGAAGAGCAGAACCTCATCCTGATCAAGGGTGCGCTGCCGGGCGGCAAGAACGCCACTGTGCGCATCCGCATGGCGTAAGAACCCCGAGGAGTTTATAGATTATGGCAAATATCGAAGTGAAGAACGCCAGTGGCGAGAAGGTCGAATCGCGCGACCTCAACGCCGACGTGTTCGGTATCGAGCCGAACATCCACGTGATGCACGAAGTCGTTCGTGCCCAGCGTGCGTCCTGGCGTCAGGGCTCTCACGAGACCCGTACCCGCAGCCAGGTTCGCGGCGGCGGCAAGAAGCCGTGGCGTCAGAAGGGCACCGGCCATGCGCGCCAGGGCTCTATCCGCGCACCCCATTGGGTCGGCGGCGCGACCGTCTTCGGCCCCCACAACCGCAACTACGCCTACCGCGTGAACAACAAGGTTGTGAAGCTGGCCATGCGCTCGGCCCTGTCCGCCAAGCTGGCTGACGGCGAGCTCTACGTGGTCGACACCTTCGGTTTCGAAGCCCCCAAGACCAAGGACGCCGTGGCGGTCCTCAAGGCTCTGGGCATCGAAGGCCGCACCACCGTCGTCGTCGCCAACGACGACGTGAACGCGTACCTGTCCTTCCGCAACATCCCGGGCGTGGAAATCATCCCCGTGGCGGAATCCAACGCGTACGATTTGATCAACAACAAGGCGCTCGTCTTCACTGCCGACGCTCTGGCCCGCATCGAGGAGGTGCTCGCATAAATGAAGGATCCTCGCGAAGTGATCATCCGTCCGGTCATCTCTGAGCATAGCTACGACCGTATGGCCGACAACGTCTACACCTTCGAGGTGGCTAAGAACTCCAACAAGGTCGAAATCGCCAAGGCCATCGAGGCTATCTTCGACGTGAAGGTCGTCAAGGTGAACACCTTGAACGTCAAGCCGAAGCCCAAGCGCGTACGCACGAGCGTCGGCAAGACCCGCACCTGGAAGAAGGCCATGGTCACCCTGGCCGAAGGCGACTCCATCGAGCTGTTCGCCGCCAACTAGTCGATTGTTCGATCGATGTCTGAAAAGGCCCGCTGCCGGTGGCAGCGGGCCTTTTGTATTAGCGGGCGACTGCGTTTGCGACTGCGTTCGCGACTGCAGACGTTCGAGCGCACCCCTCAGCGAATATGGGCGGGTTTGTCTCCCCAGTAGAAGTTGAAGAGGGTCCAGGCGAGCTTTTTGGTGACCACCGTGTGGCGCACGTCGTCTGCGGGCAGCTTGGTAAGGGCGAGCGTGCACCGGGCGATATCGTGGGCGGCGTTGGGACGCCGCAGGAGGTTGGCGTTGACCACCATCGACGAGAGGCGTTCGGGGTGTTGGTCAATGAGGTCGATTTGGCTCACGAGCTCGCGGGCCGTCGTGACGTGGATGGCGGCGCCGGCGTTGGTGAGCATGTTGACGTTGACCTTTTCCTGGCCGTAGGCCCGACCCACAAGGATCATGGGCGTGCGCGATACGAGGCATTCGGTGACGGTGAGACCGCCCGACTTGGTGACGATCACGTCACTTGCCGCCATGAGGGCGGCCATGCCGTTGACGTAGTCGAGCACGGTGACGTTGTCGAGCCCGTGTTCCGCGCACGTCTGGCGCACATGGGCTGCGTAGTCGGCGTCCTTGCCGCACACCATGACCAAGTGAAGGTCGGGATGCCCGGCGAAGGCGGGAATGACGCTTTCGAGCGTCTGACGAAAAATCACGTAGGGCTGGGGGAGGGTGGCGCCGGCCAGGGCGAGGACGATCTTCTTGTCGGCAGGCAAGCCGAAGCGCTCGCGCACCTGGGCGGTGTCGTAGCTGCGGCGGAAATCAATCCGGGTGGGGATACCGGTGATCGCGATGCGATTTTCGGCGATGTGCCGGGCGCGCAGGGTTTCCGCCATCGACTCGTTGCCCAGGCAAAAGACGTCTGCCGCCTTATGGGGCCAGAGCCCCTCGGTTTCGTAGTCGGTGGGCACGCAGACCAGGGGATAGTGCTGCTTGCAGATCGTGCGCGCGCCCGCCGCCATGTTGGCGCCCATGATGTGGGTAGCGATGACCGCCAGGGGCTTGATATGCCCGATGTAGCGGGTGAATTTGCGCCACATCACGTAATTGAGGAAGGTGCCCTGTCCCCACAGGGCGCGCCCGGTGAAGGTGTAGCGCCAAGTGAGGTCGTAGAGCGGGCGCGTCGAGCCGGTAAAGCTCGTCGCCGTCTTGTTGCCGTCGAAGACGTGGTCGCCCCAGGCCAGAATATCGGCCACGACCACGCGCGTAGCGGGGTCGAGCGGGCTGCCGTCGGGGAAGGCGGGGAGCTGGCGGTCGCGCAGGTCGCAGAGGTCTTGGGCGATGGCGATGGCGGCGCTTCGATGGCCCGATCCCACGGAGGCGTGCAGAATCAAAATGGTGGGGTGGGGCGGTTGATAGGAGTCGCGGAAGGCAAGTTCCTTGTCCACGTGATAGGTGGCCCGCATCCTCTGGTCCTGGGCGTCGCTGTCGCCCTTGCGCCAGGCTTCGATCTCGCCGAAGATGCGCAAATCCTCCGCCCCCAGGGCTTCGGGGCCAAGGCGTGGGGCGCTTTCGGGGGTGCGCGTGTCGGTCTGTGCGGGGGAGGTGGTATCCATGGGTGGTATCATACCCTGCGGTGCCCCTTCAATTGTGGGTGTTGTATGAGCGATTGGCGAATGCTCAAATCTCCTTGTTTGTCTACCCCCAAGTCGATATAATTCGTTTCTGCGTCTAAATGGGTTATGGATACACCCGGGCGCGTGGTTCAACCGGAGTCGTAAACCGCGGTTCTCCCAACCTCGGTTAAGCGGCGATCGGAAGCCACAGAGACAGAAAGGAATTTTGATGGGAGTCAAGCAATTCAAGCCGACCAGCCCCGGTCGTCGCTTCCAGACGGTTTCCGATTTCGCGGAAATCACCTGCGACAAGCCGGAGAAGTCGTTGCTCACGCCCCTGCCCAAGAAGGCAGGCCGCAACAACTACGGTCGCATCACGACGCGTCACCAGGGCGGTGGCGTCAAGCGTCGTTATCGTATCATCGACTTCAAGCGCAACAAGGACGGCGTGCCCGCCAAGGTTGCCACGGTCGAGTACGACCCCAACCGCAGTGCGCGCATCGCGCTTCTGCACTACGCTGATGGCGAGAAGCGTTACATCCTGTATCCTCGCGGCCTCAAGGTCGGCGACACCGTTGTCTCCGGTCCCGATGCCGATATCAAGCCGGGCAACGCCCTGCCGCTGTCCTCCATTCCCGTCGGTACGCTCATCCATGCCGTCGAGCTCCAGCCGGGCAAGGGCGCTGCGATCGCCCGCTCCGCCGGCACGAGCATCCAGCTGATGGGCAAGGAAGGCAAGTACGCCATCCTCCGCATGCCCTCTTCCGAAATGCGTCGCGTGCTCGTCACCTGCCGCGCCACGATCGGTGAAGTGGGCAACGCCGAGCATGCCAACATCAAGATTGGCAAGGCCGGTCGCAAGCGTTGGATGGGCGTCCGTCCGACCGTCCGCGGTACCGTTATGAACCCGGTCGACCATCCCCATGGCGGTGGCGAAGGCAAGAACAAGACTTCCGGTCGCCATCCCGTTTCTCCGTGGGGCGTGCCTACCAAGGGCCATCGCACCCGCAACCCGAAGAAGCCTTCGAGTCGCCTGATCATTCGTCGTCGCAAGAAGTAGCCTGAGCGCATAAGGAGTAAATGTGAGCAGAAGTTTGAAAAAGGGTCCCTTTGTGGAACCGCGCCTTCTTCAGCGCATCGACGCAATGAATGAAGCAGGCACCAAGGATGTCGTGAAGACCTGGTCCCGTTCCAGCACGATCTTCCCCGAAATGGTCGGTCACACGATCGCCGTTCACGATGGTCGCAAGCATGTGCCGGTCTACATCACCGAATCCATGGTCGGCCATAAGCTCGGAGAATTCGCCCCGTCCCGCACCTTCAAGGGCCATGCCCGCAAAGATAAATAAGTAAGGAGAGTTGAACACAATGGCAGAAGCTAAAGCTGTTGCTCGTTACGTACGCGTCTCTCCTCGCAAGGCCCGTATCGTAGTCGATCAGATTCGCGGCAAGTCCGTCGTGCAGGCCCGCGAGATCCTCGCGTTCACCAACCGCGCCGTTGCCGAAACCGTCGAAAAGACGCTGAACTCCGCGGTTGCCAACGCCGAGCACAACGAGCATCTCAACGGCAACAATCTGGTCATCAAGGCCGCCTTTGTCGACGAGGGCCCCACGCTCAAGCGTATTCGTCCGCGCGCCAAGGGCGCTGCGGCTCGTATCCGCAAGCGCACGAGCCACATCACCATCATCGTTTCCACCCGAGAGGAGGCATAACACATGGGTCAGAAGGTCAATCCTACCGGTTTCCGCATCGGCGTCATCGAGAACTGGCGCAGCCGCTGGTACCAGGACAAGGGCTATGCGGAGACGCTCGCGAACGATATCGCGATCCGCGAGTTCCTCGATAAGCAGCTCACCCGTGCCGCCGTTTCCAAGGTGGAAATCGAGCGCGCCGGCGACAAAATCAAGGTGATCATCACCACCGCTCGCCCGGGTGTTGTCATCGGTAAGAAGGGCGCCGAAATCGACGCGCTTCGCAAGAAGCTCGCTAAGGTCGCCAACGGCCCCGTGAACATCGAAGTCGTGGAGGTCAAGCGTCCCGAGCTCGATGCCAACCTGGTCGCCCAGTCCGTGGCCGAACAGCTCGAAGGCCGCGTGGCCTTCCGTCGCGCCATGCGCAAGGCCGTCCAGTCCGCGCGCAAGAGCGGCGCCAAGGGCATCCGCATTCAGTGCTCCGGCCGTCTCGGCGGTGCCGAGATGAGCCGCCGCGAATGGTACCGCGAGGGTCGCGTGCCTCTGCACACCCTGCGTGCCAAGATCGACTACGGCTTCGCAACCGCTAACACCCAGATGGGCGCTATCGGCGTGCAGGTTTGGATTTACCACGGCGAAGTGCTGCCGGGCCAGAAGCTTCCGCAGCCCGCTCTGGAAGGCACCAGCTCCCGTCCGAACCGTCGTCGCAACAACGACAGGAGGGATAAGTAAATGCTCGTACCTAAGCGTGTTAAGCATCGTAAGGTGCAGCGTGGCTCCATGAAGGGCCATGCAAAGGGCGGTACGCGTCTGAACTACGGCGAGTACGGCATCCAGGCTCTCGAAGCCCATTGGATCACCAACCGCCAGATCGAGGCTGCTCGTGTGGCCATCACCCGTTACCTCAAGCGTGGCGGCAAGGTGTGGATTACGATCTTCCCCGACAAGCCGATCACCAACAAGCCCGCTGAAACCCGCATGGGCTCCGGTAAGGGCAACCCCGAAGGATGGGTCGCCGTCGTCAAGCCGGGCCGCATCATGTTCGAGGTCGGCGGCGTCGACGAAGCGACCGCCAAGGAAGCTCTGCGCCTTGCTATCAACAAGCTTCCCATCAAGTGCAAGATCGTCACGAAGGAAACGGAGGGCCAGGAATAATGAAGGCAAGTGAAATCCGCGAACTTTCCGGCGACGATTTGCAGGCCAAGCTGAAGGAAGCACGCGCCGAGCTGTTCAACCTTCGCTTCCAGATGGCGACGAGCCAGCTCGACAACACGGCCCGTGTGAAGCAGGTCAAGAAGGACATCGCCCGCATCCAGACCGAGATGCGTGCCCGTGAGCTTTCCGCATAGAGCGCGAACTGAAAGGATTTGAGAGAAGAATGAGCGAAGAACGCAACTCTCGCAAAGTTCGCCAGGGCATCGTGACGAGCAATTCTGGCGACAAGACCATCGTTGTGACGGTGCGCGAGCGCAAGCCGCATCCCGTCTACGGCAAGATGATCACCACCACGAAGAAGTTCCATGCGCATGACGAGAACAACGAAGCCGGCGTCGGCGACACCGTCCGCATCATGGAAACCCGTCCTCTGTCGAAGATGAAGCGCTGGCGCCTCATCGAGATCGTGGAAAAGGCCAAATAGTCTTCTCGCAAGACTATTCGTAAGGAAGGTTTAAGCAATGATTCAAATGCAAACCATGCTCGCGGTGGCCGATAACTCCGGCGCGCGCAAGGTGCGTTGCATCAAGGTCCTGGGCGGCTCCAAGCGCCGTTACGCGGGCCTCGGCGACGTTATCATCTGCGCCGTGCAAGAAGCGATCCCCAGCGGTCAGGTGAAGAAGGGCGAAGTCGTCCGCGCCGTGGTCGTTCGCGAGAAGAAGGAAGTGCGTCGCGCCGACGGCTCCTACATCAAGTTCGACCAGAACGCCTGCGTCCTGGTCGATGCCAACGGCGAGCCCCGCGGCACCCGTATCTTCGGGCCCGTCGCTCGTGAACTGCGCGACAAGAAGTACATGAAGATCGTGTCTCTGGCACCTGAAACGCTGTAAAGGAGGGGTAGCAAATGGCAAAGATGAAAATCAAGAAGGGCGATAAGGTCAAGGTCCTCGCCGGCAAAGACAAGGGCGTTGAATCCACCGTGATCCGTGCGCTTCCCCGCAAAGAGCGCGTGGTGGTCGAAAAGGTCAACGTTGTGACCAAGGCCATGCATCCCACGCAGGCCAATCCCCAGGGCGGCCTCACCCATGTGGAAGCACCGATTCACGTGTCCAACGTGATGCTCGTGTGCCCCAAATGCGGCAAGCCGACCCGCGTGGCCGTCAAGCGTGAAGATGGTAAGAAGATTCGCGTTTGCAAGAAGTGCGGCGCCGATATCGATTAAAGTATCCTAGTTTGCAAAACCTGTCCGTACTCTACGGGCAGGTTTTGCCATGACCCTTGCAAGACGCAAGGGACGTAGGGTCGGAAATCCTACGTTCAAATCATCGGAAGGAATGGCAAGATGACTGCTCCTCGTCTGAAGGAAACGTACAAGACCGAGATCGTCCCCAAGCTCGAGAAAGAGCTTTCGATCAAGAACATCAACCAGGTTCCGCGCCTGGAGAAAATCGTGGTGAACATGGGCGTGGGCGCTGCTTCCGGCGACGCCAAGCTCCTCGATGCCGCCGTGGCCGACATGCGCCAGATCACCGGCCAGCAGCCCATGATCTGCCGTGCCAAGAAGTCCATCGCCGGCTTCCACGTACGTGCGGGCCAGCCGATCGGCTGCAAGGTGACCCTGCGCGGCGACCGCATGTGGGAGTTCCTGGATCGCCTGCTGGCTATCGCCCTGCCGCGCGTGCGCGACTTCCGCGGTATCCCGGCCACCTCGTTCGACGGCCGCGGTAACTACACCCTCGGCATTACCGAACAGCTCATCTTCCCCGAAATCGATTACGAAAAGATCGATCGCACCCGTGGTATGGATATCACCTTCGTCACCACTGCTGAAGATGACGAGAGCGCCAAGGCTCTCTTCGACGCCCTTGGTTTCCCGTTTAAGGATTAAGCAACTGCACTCTTTCGAGTGAGGTAAAGAAAGAAGGATTTAATGGCTAAGAAATCGATGATCGCCAAGTCGAAGCGCGAGCCGAAGTTCTCGACGCGCCAGCACAATCGCTGCACCCGCTGCGGGCGTCCGCGTGCGTACTACCGCAAGTTCGGCCTGTGCCGCGTGTGCCTGCGCGAGCTGGCGAACAAGGGCGAACTCCCCGGCGTGACCAAGTCCTCCTGGTAGTTCCAGGCACGACCGATTCACGTTGGGTGTGTCGTTAATGAAGGCACGTGGGCTACGGGCTCACGTGAACCGCATTCTCGATTCATCACGAACCAAAGGAGAAACACATGAGCATGAACGACCCCATCGCAGACATGCTTACGCGCGTGCGTAACGCTAACTCTGCCGGTCATCAGACGGTGTCGATGCCGACGAGCAAGAAGCTCGTTGAAATCGCCCGCATTATGCGCGAAGAGGGCTATATCGCCGGGTACGACATTGAAGAGTCTGAACCCCGCAACACCCTCACCATCACGCTGAAGTACGGCCCCAAGAAGGCCCGCACCATTCGCGGCATCAAGCGCATCAGCAAGCCCGGCCTGCGCATCTACGCCGGCAAGGACGAGCTGCCCCGCGTGCTGGGTGGTCTCGGTACCGCAATCATTTCCACGTCGAACGGCGTCATGGCCGATCGCGATGCCCGCAAGAAGGGCATCGGCGGCGAAGTCATCGCCTACATCTGGTAGAAGGGAGCCGATAGATGTCTCGTATTGGTAAGCAGCCTGTCGCCATCCCCCAGGGTGTCGACGTCACCATCGACGGTTCCACCGTCACCGTCAAGGGCAAGCTCGGCGAACTGACGCGCAGCTTCAGCCCCATCCTCACGATCAAGCAGGAGGGCGAAGAGGTTATCGTCTCCCGTCCCGATGACTCCCGTGAGGCCAAGAGCCTTCACGGCCTGACCCGCACGCTTATCCACAACATGGTGATCGGCGTGAGCGAAGGCTACAGCAAGAAGCTCGAGCTCGTGGGCGTCGGCTACCGTGCCGCCCTCAAGGGGAAGAACCTCGACCTGCAGCTCGGTTTCTCCCACGACGTGGTCATCGAGCCTCCTGCGGGCATTACCTTCGAAGTCCCGAGCGCGACCGAAATCCTCGTGAAGGGCCCCAGCAAGGAACAGGTCGGCCAGGTGGCCGCCGATGTCCGCGCTTGGCGCAAGCCCGAACCTTACAAGGGCAAGGGTATCCGCTACGAGGGCGAACACGTCCGTCGTAAGCTCGGCAAGGCCGCTAAGTCCGAATAGCGAAAGTGAAGGGAAACGATATGAAGAAGCTTCAGAAGAAGCAAGCTGGTCTGCGTCGCCGTCACACTCGCGTTCGTGGCAAGGTTTCCGGTACCCCGGAGCGCCCGCGCCTGTGCGTTACCCGCAGCAACTCCAACATCTATGCTCAGGTTATCGACGACGTGGCGGGCAAGACCCTCTGCGCCGTGTCTACCCTCGGCCCCGAGTTCAAGGCATCCGGCAAGAGCGGTGCCAACGTGGAAGGCGCTGCCGTCCTCGGCGAACTCATCGGCAAGAAGGCAACCGAAGCCGGTATCACCGAAGTCGTGTTCGACCGCGGTGGCAACCTGTATCACGGTCGCATCAAGGCGCTCGCCGACGGTGCCCGTGAAGCCGGCCTGAAATTCTAAGAGAGGGTAAGAATGGCTCGTAAGCAAGAACATCAGTCGGGCGCCCCTGAACTTCAGGAGCGCGTCGTGTACATCAACCGTGTTTCCAAGACCGTCAAGGGCGGTCGTCGCATGAATCTCACCGCGCTCGTCGTGGTGGGCGATGGCAACGGAAACGTCGGCGTGGGCATGGGCAAGTCGCTCGAAGTGCCTGTCGCCATCCGCAAGGGCGTCGAGGATGCCAAGAAGAACATGTTCAAAGTTCCTCTGACCGCCGAAGGCACCCTGCCGCATGACATCATCGGCGAATTCGGCGCCGGTCGTGTGCTCATCAAGCCCGCTACCCCTGGTACCGGCGTTATCGCCGGCGGTGCTGCTCGTGCCGTCATGGAGCTTGCCGGCGTTAAAGACGTCTTCGCCAAGTCCCTGGGTTCCGACAACATCATGAACGTGGTCAAGGCTACCGCTGCTGGCCTGCAGGCTATGGAAAGCCCCGAAGCCGTCAGCGAGCGTCGCGGCATTTCCGTCAACCAGATCTACGGCTGGAAGGAACGTGACTAACCAATGGCAGATTCCAAGAAGACCCTGCATGTCGTTCAGGTGAAGTCCTACATCGGCTACGCAGAGACCCAGCGCAGGACCCTGCGCGCCCTCGGCCTCGGTCGCATCGGCAGTTCCAACGACCTGCCCGACAACCCGGCCATTCGTGGTCAGATCTTCAAGGTCAAGCACCTTGTCGAGGTCACCGAAGCGTAAAACATATATGCTTCTTTTACGGCCTTTGGGGATTCCCCAAAGGCCGTTTTGAAGAGAACGGTAATCTTCCGTTCTGTATTTAGTAGTTGTGCTGGCTGCGAGCTGCCAGCAGCGGGGGAGGGCTTCCCCCGTAACAGCGATACAAGGAGATTGTATTCATGGAACTCAAAGACCTCACCCCTGCGCCTGGCTCCCGTAAGAACCGCAAGCGCGTGGGCCGCGGCAACGGCTCCGGCTACGGTAAGACCTCTGGTCGTGGTATGAACGGCGCCAAGTCCCGCGCCGGCAAGCAGAAGCGCGCAGGCTTCGAGGGTGGTCAGACGCCCCTCTACATGCGTCTCCCCAAGCTCCCGGGCTTCCGCAACATCAACCATGTTGAGTATCTCCCGGTCAACGTTTCGCGTCTCGAAGAGAAGTTCGAAGCCGGTGAAACGGTCGACAAGGCCGCTCTGAAGGCCAAGGGCATCATCAAGCACGAAACCGACCTCGTGAAGGTTCTCGGCGACGGCGACATCACCAAGGCCCTTACGGTCAAGGTCGACAAGGTGTCGGCGAGCGCCGCTCAGAAGATCGAAGCTGCAGGCGGAAAGGTTGAATAGCCTTGCTTAAGTCCTTGGTAGAAGCCTTCAAGGTGCCGGAGCTTCGCAAGAAGATCCTGTTCACCCTTGGTATTTTGGCTCTGTACCGTTTGGGCTCGTTCATTCCCGTTCCGGGAATCCCGTTTGCTCAGTTCGCAAATGCCTACGAGCAGGCGGGCGGCGCCGCCATGACGATGATCGACGTCTTTTCCGGCGGCGCCCTTTCGCACTTCAGCGTGTTCGCTTTGGGCATCATGCCCTACATCACGGCATCCATTATCATGCAGCTGATGCAGGGCGTTATCCCCACGGTGGGGCGCTGGGCGAAGGAAGGCGAGCCTGGGCGTAGGAAAATCACTCAGACCACGCGTTGGCTCACGCTGGCCCTTGGCCTGCTCAACGCCGTGGGCTATCTGCTCCTCTTCCAGTCTGATCGCTACGGGGTTACCTTTAGCGACCAGGTGCCCTATTGGCTCACGAGTGTCATCATCGTCTTCACCCTCGTGGCAGGCACGGCCTTCATCATGTGGATGGGCGAGCTGATTACCCAGCGCGGTGTGGGCAACGGCATGTCCCTGATCATCTTCACGAGCATCGTCTCGCGCGTTCCCTCGGCTATCTTCTCGAGCGGGACGAGCCAGGACGATGCGGGGATGGGTCTTGCCATCACCTTGCTCATCATTGCCGTCATCCTGTTGGCGATTCCGGCCATCATCTGGATGGAGCGTGCCCAGCGCCGCATCCCGGTGTCCTACGCCAAGCGCGTGCAGGGGAGGAAGATGATGGGCGGCCAGACCACCTACATTCCCCTGAAGGTGAATGCGGCGGGCGTTATCCCCATCATCTTCGCGAGCTGTCTGATTTACTTCCCGGCGCAGATTGCCGCCCTCTTCAACGTGGGTTGGCTCGATGCCTTTGCGAACGCTATCTCGACGGGTTGGATCAACTGGCTCCTTACCTTCGGTTTGATTATCTTCTTCGCCTACTTCTATACGTCGATGGTGTTCAATCCGGAAGAGCTTTCCGACAACCTGCGCAAGCAGGGCGGCTTCATTCCCGGCATTCGCCCGGGTTCGGCCACGGTGCACTACATCAAGAACGTGATCAAGCACGTCACGCTTCCCGGTGCCATGTTCATCGGCCTTGTTGCCGTCGTCCCCTCCATCCTGTTCGCTTTTACGAACAACCAACTCATTCAGGCTTTCGGTGGCACCTCGATCCTCATCATGATTGGCGTTGCCCTCGACACGATGAGCAAAGTCGAATCGCAGCTGAAGATGTACAACTACGACGGCTTCTTCAAATAAGCCTTCCTTGTGCATTGTATGGGCCCGTGCCGTATGGTACGGGCCTTTTTGTTTGGCAGGCAGCGGGCGTCTTCGATGGGGGAGAGCCCGCCTCTTGATATGTCCGTGCAGGCTCACGCAAAGTGCTCGACCTTTGGTATAGTGGGTCCATTGTCTAAGGCGAAAGGAATCGATATGAACATCGTTTTGCTCGGGGCTCCCGGTGCGGGCAAGGGCACGCAAGCTGCAAAGCTCGTTGAGCGTTTCGGCCTCTGCCATATTTCCACGGGTGACATCTTGCGCGCTGCCGTGCGCGACCAAACCGAACTGGGCAAGAAAGCCAAGGGCTATATGGATGCCGGCGACCTTGTCCCCGACGATCTGATCATCGACCTTATGAAAGAGCGCATTCAGCAGCCCGACACGGAAGCCGGCGTCATTCTCGACGGGTTCCCGCGTACGACGACCCAGGCCGTCGCACTCGACACGATGCTCGCTTCGCTTGATCGCCCGCTCAACGCCGCTCTCCTTATTGACGTCGATCCCGAAGTGATCGTCAAGCGTCTGACCTCGCGCCGTATGTGCAAGGCCTGCGGCTACATCGGCACTGCAGAGGATGGAGCCGTTTGCCCCAAATGCGGCGGCGAGATGTACCAGCGCGACGACGACAACGAAACGACGGTGCGCAACCGCCTCGACGTGTACGCGACTTCGACGGCCCCGCTCACCGACTATTATCGAGGCAAGGACCTTCTCGTGACCATCGACGGCGACCGCGATTCCGAAGTGGTCTTCGAAGATGTGAAAAAGAAGCTCAACCTCTAGGGGCGCGCCATATCGCGAAACCTTTGCGTTCGGACCTCCCTGCGTTTGCGCAGGGGGGTCCGTTCTTTATAATGCAAGCTATGCAAACCACGCTTCACAGATTTCTCGACACCTTCCAGTCGTTCATGCGCATGTACGCACGGCGGGTCCGTCATTACGTGCGCGTCGCTCTCGCGCTCCTTGCAATCGCTCTTGTTCTCGAATGCTTCGTGTTCAACTTCAACCATTGGGCGACGCTCGGCTACGATTGCGTCAACATGTCCGATCAGCTTACGCTGCAAGAGAATTCCGATAAGACCTACCGACTGACCGAAAACAACCACGTCATCGAGTTTAGCAACCTCAACAAAGAGGTGAAGAACATCCGTCTCGATTTCGATGGGGCGCAGTCGGCCCAGAACGTCCAAGTCAACATCGCCTTTACCGATGCCGGTCACGAGACCTATTTCTATTCGACTGAGTACTCTTCCGGCGTTCCCACCCGAACGATTGCGACCAACAACGACGCGACCGAGTATCTCAAGCTCAATACGACGGGCGTTACCAACAACCTCCGCATCGAGATCACCGGTGAAGATGTGGTCTATCCCATCAAGCTGAAAGCCGTCTACCTCAACAACACCTATCCTTTCTCCTTCAACGCCACCCGTTTCGGTATCGCTCTTGCCGTCTTAGTGCTCGTCTACCTGTTTCGGCCGGGCTCTACCGTCTACCGCATCTCCATTCGCGACCATGAGTTTGCCTCCCGTGCGGGGATCGTGCTGGCCAACGTCTTCGAGATTTACCTCGTTTCCGTTGTTCTGTTTACCGGCTCGAACCTGGTAGGCGTCGCGACCGCCAATTACAATTCGGGTTCCTGGGACGATACGACCGTCGTCACGACCTTCGAAGTGGGGGGCGAAAACGCCCAGCAGTACGCCGATCTGGCACGGGCCATGGCCCATGGGCAACTCTATCTTGAAGAGGATCCGCCTGATTGGCTCAAGCAGATGGACAACCCCTACGACAAGGGCGCACGCGACGAACTGCAGAAGGAAACGGGTCAACCCTATCTCTGGGACGTGGCCTACCGAGACGGCCACTATTACGTCTACTTCGGCGTCGTTCCCGTCGTCTTGTTCTATCTGCCCTACTACCTGACTACGGGAATGGATTTCCCCACGGCCATCGGTGTATGGATCGCCTGCATCGCTTTCATTCTGGGGTGCACGGCATTGCTCGACCGCTTCGCCCGCCATCATTTCAAACGGGTGAGCTTGGGCCTCTATCTGCTTTTGCAGCTCCCCTTGGTCTTCTGCTGCGGCATTCTCTATTTGGTGAAATTCCCCACCTTCTATTCGCTGCCCATCATGCTGGGGCTTGCCTTTTCCATGTGGGGCCTCTACTTGTGGATGCGTGGCCGCAGCGCCAAACGACCCTTTGGCTGGTATCTCGCTGGGTCGCTCTGCATGGCGTTGGTCGTTGGTTGCCGTCCTCAGCTCGTCTTGCTCTCGTTGGTGGCCGTGCCTCTTTTCTGGAAACGCTATATCGTCGACAAGCGCATCCTGACCAAGCGAGGCGCCGCTGAATTCGCCTGTCTCATCGCTCCCTACGTCGTGGTAGCTGCGGGCATCATGTGGTACAACCATGCCCGTTTCGGCAGCTTCACCGATTTCGGGGGTAACTACAACCTCACCACCAACGATATGACCAAGCGTGGGATGGATGCGGGGCGCCTGGCGCCGGCCCTCTTCGCCTTCTTCTTCCAAACGCCGACGACAACGGGCGTCTTTCCCTTCCTGCAGCCGGTCACCTTCGATACGACCTATATGGGCCAAACGATCAAAGAGGTCACCTTCGGCGGGATCTTCGCCTGCTTGCCCATCCTGTGGGTGCTTCCCTTCGCGGGCATGGGCGTGAAAATGCGGGTGCGCACGCGCAGCACCCACACCATTGCGGGCGTTATCGTCGTCCTTCTGACCGCCGGCATCCTTATCGCCCTGCTCGATGCCGAAGCGGCCGGCATCCTGCAGCGCTACTATGCCGATTTCAGCATCATGTTCCTCATGGTTGCCGTGCTCCTGTTCTTCATCATGAACGAAAACTTCGACCATGGCTCTCTGGGCTACGACGTCATCATGAAGGTCCTGCCGGTGACGGTGGCGATCAGCGTCGCCTATAGCCTTCTTTTGTGTCTCGTTCCTGAGACCGGATGGTATTCCGATGCCTACCCCTGGGCTTACCAGGGCATCATCCATATGTTCCAGTTCTGGACGTAGGGCACCGCTGATGACCGAGAATATCGCGGCACCGCGTGCATCGAGCGAGGCGGTGCGGCATTCGATGCAGGGCAACAAGCGGGCGAACACGAAACCCGAACTGGTCATGCGCCAACGTTTGCGGGCGGCCGGCTTGGGCGGCTACCGCCTCCAGTGGAAGGTGCCGGGTCGCCCCGATATCGCCTGGCCCGGCAAAAAGGTGGCCCTCTTCGTCAACGGGTGCTTCTGGCACCGGTGCCCCTATTGCCATCCCTCCCTGCCCAAGCGTCATGTGGAATATTGGACGGTCAAGTTCGCCCGCAACCAAGAACGCGACGTTGCAAACATCCTCAAATTGCAGGATGCGGGCTGGCACGTGCACGTTGTGTGGGAATGCCAACTGAAGAAGAAGCGCATCGACGCTACGGTATCGGTGTTGTTTCCCGTGCTCTCGCGCGAGTTGGGCAAACCGCTCGTCATTGAAACCGCAGATGAGGACGGCGCTACCTGCGCCGGCCATCCGGTGGGCGGTGCGGACGGTCGGCCGGAGTCGCTCGGATGCGCGGGTGCGGCAAAGGAAACGTCCCCGACGCGGTCGTGAACGAGCCCGCCATGCGCCCGCCACAATTCCCTCCGTTCGCCGAGTGAGATTGCCCGCGGGCAAGGCGTGTCAATAGCGGTTTTCCCGTACTGCTACGATAGCAACGCAGAAGAGGGGGGACCGTCGGGATCCGATCTCGCGATTCCCAAGAGCGACCGCTCTTCATCAGGAGGTTTACATGACCAGACAATACCAATCCATGGACGGAAACAACGCCGCGGCCTATGTGTCGTACGCGTTCACCGAAGTCGCGGGCATCTACCCGATTACCCCGTCGAGCCCTATGGCCGACTTCGTTGATCAGTGGGCGGCCAAAGGTGTGAAGAACATCTTCGGCACCAAGGTCAAGGTGTGCGAGATGCAGTCTGAAGGCGGCGCTTCGGGCACGGTGCACGGCGCGCTTTCGGCGGGCGCCCTCACCACCACCTATACGGCTTCGCAGGGCCTGTTGCTCATGATTCCCAACATGTACAAGATTGCCGCCGAACAGCTGCCGGCCGTCTTCCATGTGAGCGCTCGTACGGTCGCGACGCAGGCGCTCAACATTTTCGGCGATCACTCCGACGTCATGGCCTGCCGCCAGACGGGCTTTGCCATGCTCTGCGAAAGCGATGCCCAGGAAATCATGGACCTGGCGCCGGTGGCCCATCTGGCCGCCATCAAGGGTCGCGTGCCCTTCCTCAACTTCTTCGACGGCTTCCGCACCTCCCATGAGATTCAGAAGGTGGCCGCCTGGGATTACGACGACCTGGCCACGCTTGTCGACTTCGACGCCGTCCGTGACTTCCGCGCGCAGGCCCTCAATCCAGAGCATCCTACGCTGCGCGGTTCGCATGAGAACGGCGACATCTTCTTCCAGAACCGTGAGGCCTGCAACTCCGTCTATGACGAGCTGCCGGCGATCGTCGAAGACTACATGCACCGCATCAACGAGATGATCGGCACCAACTACGAGCTCTTCAACTACTACGGCGCGCCCGATGCCGATCGCGTGATCGTGGCCATGGGCTCCTTCTGCGACGTCTGCGAAGAGGTTATCGACTACCTCACCGCCCAGGGTGAGAAGGTCGGCCTTGTGAAGGTGCGCCTCTACCGCCCCTTCGTTACCGAAAAGTTCGTGGCGGCCCTGCCCGACACGGTGAAGAAGATCGCCGTGCTCGACCGCACCAAGGAGCCGGGTTCTATCGGCGAGCCGCTCTATCTCGACGTGGTCGCCGCGCTTGAAGAACATGGCAAGACGGGCATCGTCGTTACGGGTGGCCGCTACGGCCTGGGTTCCAAGGACACGCCCCCCTCGAGTGTCTTCGCCATCTACAAGGAACTCGAGAAGGACGCCCCCAAGCGCGAGTTCACGATCGGTATCGTCGACGACGTCACCAACCTCTCGCTTCCCGAAGACCCCGACACGCCCAACACGGCCGATCCCCGCACGATCGAATGCAAGTTCTGGGGCCTCGGCGGCGACGGTACGGTGGGCGCCAACAAGAACTCGATCAAGATCATCGGTAATCACACCGACAAGTTCGTGCAGGCCTACTTCCAGTACGATTCGAAGAAGACCGGCGGTACCACAGTCAGCCATCTGCGTTTCGGCGACGCGCCCATCCGCAGCTCCTACTACGTCAACAAGGCCGACTTCGTCGCCTGCCACAACCCCAGCTACATCACCAAGGACTTCCCGATCGTCTACGACGTCAAGCCGGGCGGTACCTTCTTGATTAACTGCCAGTGGGACGACGAGGAACTTGCGCATCATCTGAGTGCCAAGGCCAAGCGCTATATCGCCGCCAACAAGATCAACCTCTACACGATCGACGCCATCGATTTGGCCATCGAGATCGGTATGGGCAAGCGTACCAACACGATTCTCCAGTCGGCCTTCTTCGCCCTCGCCAAGATCCTGCCGCAGGAGGACGCCATCGCCTACATGAAGGAGGCGGCCACCAAGTCCTACCTTAAGAAGGGCCAGGATGTGGTCGATATGAACCACCGGGCGATCGAGGTGGGCGCTACGGCCTACAAGAAGGTCGACGTGCCCGCCGAGTGGGCCACCGCAACCGACGAGCCCGTGCAAGCCGAACTTGAAGGGGATCCCGCTCTTGTCCGCATGGTCGAGACCATCTCTCAGCCGGTAGGGCGCATGGAAGGTGATAAGCTGCCCGTGTCCGCCTTCGCCGAGCATGCGGCCGGCCAATGGCTGCCCGGTGCCGCCGCTTACGAAAAGCGCGGCGTGGCGGTTACCGTGCCCGTGTGGGATCCGACCGACTGCATTCAGTGCAACAACTGCTCGCTCGTCTGCCCGCATGCGACGATCCGTCCCTTCGCCCTTACCGAAGAGGAAGCGGCCGCTGCCCCCGAAGGTACTAAGCTGCTTGACGCCAAGGGCAAGAAGGCTGCCGGCATGAAATACACGATTGCCGTGTCGCCCCTCGACTGTATGGGCTGCTCGGTCTGCATCGGCGAATGCCCGACCAACTCGCTTACGATGGTCGATGCCGAAAGCCAGCTGCCCGAACAGAAGGTCTTCGACTACTGCGTGTCCAAGGTGACCGAAAAGCCCGAACTCGAAGGCGCGTCGGTCAAGGACAGCCAGTTCGCCAAGCCTCTGCTCGAGTTCTCGGGCGCCTGCGCGGGCTGCGCCGAAACGGTGTACGCGCGCCTCGTTACCCAGCTCTTCGGCGACCGCATGCTCGTCGCCAACGCTACGGGCTGCTCGTCGATCTGGGGCAACCCAGCCTCGAGCGCTCCCTATACGGTGCGCGCCAACAGCCATGGCCCGGCCTGGTCGAACTCCCTGTTCGAGGACAACGCCGAATTCGGCTACGGCATGCTCGTGGGTCACGAATCCGTGCGTGCCAAGGTACTCGCCGACACCGAAGCCCTGTTGCAGCTGGCCGGTACCTCCGACGAGCTCGGCTCGGCTGCGACCGAATGGATCGCCTCCCGCACCAAGGCCGCCGAAAGCCGCAAGGCGTCGGCTGCCTTTATTGACCAGCTCGAACGCGCCGTCGAAGCAGATGCCGACGAAGCGGTTGTGGCCAAGGCTCAAGACATTCTTGAAAACCGCGAGTTCCTCACCAAGAAGTCGGTATGGATCTTCGGCGGTGACGGCTGGGCCTACGACATCGGTTACGGCGGCCTCGACCATGTGCTCGCTTCGGGCGACGACGTCAACGTCTTCGTCTTCGACACCGAAGTCTATTCCAACACGGGCGGTCAGGCTTCCAAGGCATCCAACATCGGCCAGGTGGCCCAGTTCGCGGCCGATGGCAAGTCGATCGCCAAGAAGAGCCTCGGCGAGCTGGCGATGAGCTACGGCTACGTCTATGTGGCTCAGGTGGCCATCGGCGCCAAGCCGGCGCAGACCATGAAGGCCATCGCCGAAGCGGAAGCCTATCCGGGACCCTCGCTGATCATCGGCTACTCGCCCTGCGAGATGCATTCGATCAAGGGCGGTATGAAGAACTGCATGGTCGAGATGAAGCGTGCGGTCGATTGCGGCTACTGGAACCTCTACCGCTTCAACCCCGATGCGAAGCCGGGCAAGAAGTTCGTGCTCGACTGCAAGGAGCCGGCCGGCGGTTATCGCGACTTCCTGATGAACGAAGCACGCTACAGCCGTCTGACGCGCGAATTCCCCGAGCGCGCCGAAGAGCTCTTCGAAGAAAACGAAGAAGCGGCGATGAGCCGGTTCAAGCACCTTGAAAAGCTCAAAGCCCTGTACGACGAGGAATAAGCTCGCCGGAAGGCATGTGCGAAAGAGGGCCTGCGGGCCCTCTTTTCGTAGGGTCGCACCTGACAGGCGACGCCTTCATGCCCGCCTGGCGCGGCCCTGTCAGGTGCGGCCGGGAACATGCGCTCAAAGGACGAAAAAACGGGTCGAAACGCTTCTGCGTTTCGACCCGTTGCGCGCACGACGGTTGAGGGGAGCGCTAGTCGTTGAGGAGGGCTTCGACGGACGCGAGCTTTACGCAGCAGACGAAGACGTCCAGGGCCAGGTCCAGCTCCTCGATAGGGGGCAGGGTAGGGGCGATGCGAATCACGGAATCCTCGGGGTCCTTGTGGTAGGGGAAGGGAGCGCCCGCTCCGGTCATGGTGACGCCCGCCTCCTTCGCGAGCTCGACGATGCGTTTGGCGGTGCCGGCCGGACCGTAGAAACAGACGAAGTAGCCGCCGCGCGGAGTGCTCCAATGGCAGTCGACGTCGGCAAGGCCCTCCGAAAGCTTTTGTTCTACCAAGTCGAATTTGGGACGGATGATTGCGGCGTGCTTGGCCATATGGGCGGCGATGCCGTCCGCGTCCTTGAGGAAGCGGACATGGCGCAGCTGGTTGAATTTGTCGTGCCCGATGGTCTGCACGTTCATCATCCGCGCGATTTCGGCGATGTTGGCAGGGCTTGCGGCCAGAGCGGCGACGCCGGCGCCGGGGAAGGTGATCTTGCTCGTCGAGGCGAATTTGAGGTAGCGGTCGGGATGGCCCGCTTCCCGGCAGGCGGCGCCGATGTCGAGCACATGGGCGTGGTGGGCCGGGTCGGGATCGAGATGGTGGACGCAGTAGGCGTTGTCCCAGAAGATGCGGAAATCGGGGGCTGCGCAGGTCATACGCGCCAGGCGACGCACCACCTCGTCGGAGTATTCCACGCCACCGGGGTTGGAATAGGTTGGCACGCACCAGATGCCCTTGATTGCCGGGTCGTTGGCCACGAGCTCTTCTACCTGGTCCATGCAGGGGCCGTTATCATCCATCGCGATGTTGATCATCTCGATGCCGAATTGCTCGGTGATGGCGAAATGGCGGTCGTAGCCGGGGACGGGGCAGAGCCACTTGACGGTGTCGAGCGTAGCCCAGGGGGCGCAGCCGAGCGTGCCGAAGTTCATGCAGCGAGCGATTTCGTCGTACATGATGTTGAGGCTGGAGTTGCCGCAGACGATCACGTTGGCCGGGTCGTCGTCGAGCAGGACGGCCATGAGCGTGCGGGCTTCGGGCAAGCCGGTACCCACGCCGTAATTGCGGATGTCGGTACCGTCTGCGGCGCGCAGGTCGCTTGTCGAGGACAGGATATCGAGCAGGGGAAGGCTCAAATCGAGCTGAGCGGCCGACGGTTTGCCGCGGGCCATGTTGAGCGAAAGCCCCTTCGCTTTGAATCCGTTGTACTCGTCTTCGAGCGCTGCGCGCAGTGCGTGCAGCTCATCGGAGGACGTCTGGGCGTACGAAGTCATACGTGTCCCTTCTATCGATGGTGCCATGGGCCCCATTCTAAAACGCGGCGCCCCTGACACGAGGTCGGGGACGCCGTCTTCACGAAGGACTAACGCAGGAAACCGTATGCTTTAATCTTCCGGGTCGAGCCCGCCTTCCAGAATACGGTCGTCCATGTTGCGCCCGCCGGCGTTCGGTTCGTCCATGTAGTGGTCGAAGGTGTCGAGCACCGATTGATCCGGTTCGGGCGTGAGCTTTGAGACCACGTAGATGGCCAGGCACCCCAACAGGAAGGCCGGCAGCAGTTCGTAGATGCCGAAAATGCCGCCGAGGGGCTTGACGAAGTTGTGCCAGACAAGCACGGTAGCGGCACCGGTAATCATGCCGGCGATGGCGCCCTGTTTGGTGGTGCGGCGCCAATAGAGGGAGAAAAGGGTGAGGGGGCCGAAGGAGGCGCCCAAGCCGGCCCATGAGTAGGACACGACGGTGAAGATGACCGAGTTCTCGTCCCAGGCGATGGCGATGCCGAAAAGCAGCACCACGGCGAGCGTGATGCGGGACACGATGAGAACCGCATCGTCTGTGGCGTCTTTCTTGAAGAGGCTGCGATAGATGTTTTCGGCGACCGAAGAGCCGGTGATGAGCAGGTAGGAAGAAGCCGACGACATGGATGCGGCCAAGATGCCGCTCACCACGAGGCCGCAGAGGAAGGAGGGGAGCATCATCTGAGAAAGAACGATGAAGATGTTTTCGGCGGCTGAATGAGTGAGTAGCTGGGAGGGGAGCAGGTAGCGGCCGATAAGACCGATGGCGAGCGCGCTCGCCATCGAGATGACGACCCAGACGATCGCGATGCGGCGGGAGGTCCGCACCTCGTTTTCGTCGCGGATGCCCATGAAGCGCACGAGGACCTGGGGCATGCCGAAGTAGCCGAGGCCCCAGGACAGGGTCGAGATGATGGTAAGGATTCCGTATGATGCAGGGTCGCCGAATACCGGAGCGCCACCGTCGACGATCTGAGAGCCCGATGCGTCGAGGGCGGGGACGGCGGAGGCGGTCATCGAGAGAAAACCGGGGATATCGGAAAGGAAGGCCACCGTGTTGTCGATGCCGCTCGCACTTACGATCGAGCCTACGATCACCACCACGAGGGCGAAGAACATGAGGCAGCCCTGGACGAAGTCGGTGGCCACGACGGAGAGGTAGCCGCCCACCATCGTGTAGAGGAAGACGATGAGCGCGCCCAGGACCATCATGAGCGAGTAGTCCCAGCCGAACAGGGCGTTGAAGAGCTTGCCGCAGGTGACGAAGCAGCTGCCGGTGTAGACGGCGAAGAAGATAAGGATGATGACTGCGGCAATCGTGCCGATCGCGTTCTTGGTGTCATGGAAGCGGTTGCTGTAGAAGGCGGGAAGGGTGATCGCATCGCCGGCACGTTCGGTGTAGAGGCGCAGGCGCTTGGCGACGAGCTTCCAGTTGAGGTAGGTTCCGATGGCGAGCCCTACGGCCGTCCAGCCGGCATCGGCTGCTCCAGAGAAGTAGGCGAGTCCGGGAAGGCCCATAAGAAGGTAGCCGGACATGTCGGACGCTTCGGCCGAAAGAGCCGTGAACCAGGGCCCCACTTTTCGTCCGCCGAGAAAGTACTCACTCGTCGATGAGTTCGATCGCTTAGCGTAGATAAAGCCGATCGTCAGTACGACGATGAAGTACAAGAGGATGGCGACGATAACCAGGACGTCTCCACTTTGCATACTTACTCCTCATATCGATGTGGTGGTTTCAAAGCATTATAGGGGTGAAAGGACGCCGGAAAGAGGGGAAAGCGCCCAGGGATGGACGGAAGGGGGGAAGCACCAGGTAAAGGCCGCGCAAGAAACGCCGAGGGCCGGCTCGCACGGGAGTGGCACGCGAAAAACTCCGGACAAAAAAGTTTTGCGATATATGGGCCCTCTATCTCGTTAGTAAGCGATGAGCTGGGAAAACGAAGGAATAGTGAAGATACGCCCGGGGGCGTGTCGTCTGTTGACAGGGTTTGGTTCCTAGCGTATTATCCTCTTGCTCGTTTGTTCGGGGAACAACTTCGACAGACGAGGGCGCAGCTTGAAAATTGCACAAGTTAAGCCAAGATGGGCGTGTGCCCGAGTGGTTAATGGGGACGGGCTGTAAACCCGTTGGCTCTGCCTACCTAGGTTCGAATCCTAGCGCGCCCACCATCTTGCCCGCGTAGCTCAGTCGGTAGAGCACTTCGTTGGTAACGAAGAGGTCACCGGTTCAAGTCCGGTCACGGGCTCCATTTTTTGGCGGTGTAGCTCAGTTGGTTAGAGCACACGGTTCATACCCGTGGCGTCACTGGTTCGAATCCAGTCACCGCTACCAATTTTGATTGTTCAAGCCTCCGCTCGAAAGAGCGGAGGCTTTTCACAAATTGCTTAGTAACTGCGTCCTTTGGGGCGTTCTCATTGAAGGAGGATTTCAATGGCAAAGGAAAAGTTCGAGCGTACTAAGCCGCATGTAAACATCGGCACCATCGGTCACGTTGACCATGGTAAAACTACGCTGACTGCCGCGATTACCAAGGTTCTGTCTGAAAACGACGGTTCCCACGGCACCGCAACGGCTAAGTTCGAGGCATTTGCCGACATCGACAAGGCCCCCGAAGAGCGCGAACGCGGTATTACCATTTCCATCGCTCACGTTGAGTACGAAACCGACAAGCGTCACTACGCTCATGTTGACTGCCCCGGCCATGCTGACTACGTCAAGAACATGATCACCGGTGCTGCTCAGATGGACGGCGCTATCCTGGTTATCGCCGCTACCGACGGCCCCATGGCTCAGACCCGCGAGCACATCCTGCTCGCCCGTCAGGTGGGCGTGCCCTACATCGTCGTGTTCCTGAACAAGTGCGACATGGTCGACGACGACGAACTCATCGAGCTCGTCGAAATGGAGACCCGCGAACTGCTCAGCTCTTACGACTTCCCGGGCGACGACATCCCGGTCATCAAGGGTTCTGCTCTGGGCGCCCTCAACGGCGAACAGAAGTGGGTCGACAGCATTTGGGAGCTCATGGACGCTGTTGATGAGTACATCCCGACCCCGGCTCGCGAAACCGATAAGCCCTTCCTGATGGCTATCGAAGACGTTATGACCATCACCGGCCGTGGTACGGTTGTGACCGGCCGTGTCGAACGTGGCGAACTCAAGGTCGGCGACGAACTCGAGATCGTGGGCATCAAGGATACCCAGAAGACCACCTGCACCGGCGTCGAAATGTTCCGCAAGCTGCTCGACGAAGCCGAAGCTGGCGACAACATCGGCTGCCTGCTGCGCGGTATCAAGCGTGAAGACGTGGTCCGCGGCCAGGTTCTCTGCAAGCCGGGTTCCGTTACCTGCCACACGAACTTCAAGGGTCAGGTCTACGTCCTTACCAAGGACGAAGGTGGCCGTCACACCCCGTTCTTCGATGGCTATCGTCCGCAGTTCTACTTCCGCACCACCGACGTTACCGGTGTTGTGAAGCTGCCTGAGGGCACCGAAATGGTTATGCCGGGCGACAACGTCGAAATCGAAGGCGACCTCATCCATCCTATCGCTATGGAGCAGGGTCTGCGCTTCGCTATCCGCGAAGGCGGCCGCACCGTTGGCTCCGGTCGAGTGACTGAAATCCTCAAGTAGTCATTCTTCAATGAGGTTTTGAATGGAGCCTCCACACGGAGGCTCCATTCTTTCTGCTTAACTTTCCTGTGCAATTCAAGTTGAATGTATCTATTCAATAGTAGGAGTTTAGTATGCGTACGTTGGTCACGCTTGCCTGCACCGAGTGCAAGCGCCGTAATTACACGACCAAGAAGAACAAGCAGAACAATCCCGATCGTATCGAGTTGAAGAAATACTGCAAGTGGTGTGGACATCACACCCTGCACAGGGAAACTCGCTAAGATATTAGGCAACATAGGCCAGTAGCTCCAATTGGTAGAGCGGCGGTCTCCAAAACCGCATGTTGGGGGTTCGAGTCCCTCCTGGCCTGCCAGCTTGTTTACGAGCAGCTTTAACAGGCTGCTTGTTTGGCGTTTAGACGGTGTAATTTTCAATCCCCCCAAGGGATTCTGAAGGGTAAAGATGGCAAAGAAATCAAAGACGCAAAGGGCTCGTGCCTCTGCAAGGCGCGCGAAGCGCAAGGAACTGCAGGAGCAGGAAGTTCTCGCGGCCGAAGATTCTTCTTCCGCGAACACCACCGAAGCACCTGAAAAGAAGGGCCTCTTTAAAAAGTCCGAAAAGCCTGCCGAAACCCAGCCTAAGGCTTCTGAAAAGAAGCCGGCCAAGAAGCAGGAAAAGGCTAAGAAGCCGGGCTTTTTCTCTGAGGTGCGCGCAGAGATGAAGCGCGTCACGTGGCCGAATCGTCAAGATGTCATTCGCTGGAGTGGCGTTGTGGTTGGCGCTTTGGTGTTCTTTGGTGTGTACGTATTCATCCTTGATAACTGGATCGTCACCCCGCTCTTGCTTGCAATCTCTTCTCTGGGGGCTTAACCGATGGCTAAAAAATGGTATGTCCTTCATACCTATTCCGGGTATGAAAACAAGGTAAAGCAGAATCTGGAAACGCGTATCGAGACCATGGGCCTTGAAAACAACGTGTTCGATATCCAGATTCCCATGGAAACGGTCACGGAAATCCGCGATGGCGGTCGTCGTGTCGAATCCGACAAGAAAGTATTCCCGGGTTATGTGCTCGTGCGTATGGAGCTTGACGATCGCAGCTGGGCTGCCGTCCGCAACACGCCGGGCGTTACCGGCTTCGTGGGCAGCCAGGCGAGTCCTGCGCCGCTCACGCGAGAGGAATACAACAAAATCATGAAGCGTACCGATCGTCAGGCGCCGCGCAAGACGTCTACCGACTTGGAAGTGGGTCAGACGATCAAGGTCGTCTCCGGCCCCCTCGCCGAGTTCGACGGTATCGTTTCCGAGGTCTCTCCCGAGACCAACAAGGTCAAGGTCATGGTTTCGATTTTCGGGCGCGAAACCCCGGTCGAACTCTCCTTCGACCAAGTGGCGCGCATCTAGCGCCCCTGCTCGAGGTCCTTCGAGCACGCTTTTTCGGTAACAATGCACACGATCGCCCTCGTGGACAGGGGCTTCTCGTTCGGGTGCTTGTTTCATAACTGGTAAAGACTTCAGCTGAAAGGAAGCTTTTACAATGGCTGACAAGAAAGTCACCGGGTTTGTAAAGCTGCAGATCCCTGCCGGCGCAGCTAACCCGGCTCCCCCTGTAGGCCCCGCTCTCGGTGCCCAGGGCGTCAACATCATGCAGTTCTGCCAGGCCTTCAACGCCCAGACGCAGGACCAGAAGGGGACCATCATCCCCGTCGAGATCACGGTCTACGAAGACAAGTCCTTCACCTTCGTGTGCAAGACGCCGCCGGCGGCCGTGCTCATCAAGGAAAAGCTGGGCATCAAGAGCGGTTCCGGCATTCCCCAGCTCAAGAAGGTGGGCGAGCTTACCGAGGACCAGCTGCGCGAAATCGCCGAGATCAAGCTGCCCGACCTCAACGCCAACGACATCGAAGCCGCTATGGAAATCGTTGCCGGCACCGCCCGTTCCATGGGCGTGACCATCGAGGGTCGTGCGCCGAAGAAGGTCTACACCGCGTCTCGCAAGCTCCAGCAGCTCATGGACGCCGCAAAGTAGGCCGTCCCCCTATAGGTTAGGAACGGTTGCCCTTAAGGCAACCGCGTACGTGGGAGAGCTCGATGCTCGTCCGTACCACGAAAGGAAGAAACATGGCAAAGTTGACCAAGAAGCAGAAGATCGCTGCCGAAAAGATCGAAGAGGGCAAGCTCTACGCTCCCATCGACGCCTTCAAGACCATCAAGGAGATCGCTTCTGCTAATTTCGACGAGACCGTCGAAGGCCATTTCCGTCTGGGTATCGACACCCGTCAGGCCGACCAGCAGCTGCGTGGCATGGTGAGCCTGCCCAACGGCTCCGGCAAGACCGTCCGCGTCGCCGTTTTCGCCGAAGGCGAAGCTGCGCGAGCCGCTGAAGAGGCCGGTGCCGACATCGTGGGTTCTGCCGAACTCATCGAGGACATCCAGAAGGGCATCATCAACTTCGACGCCACCGTTGCCACGCCCGACCAGATGTCCAAGGTCGGTCGTCTGGGCCGCGTGCTCGGCCCCCGCGGTTTGATGCCCAACCCCAAGCTGGGTACCGTGACCAACGATGTGGCCAAGGCTATCAAGGAGCTCAAGGGCGGCCGCGTCGAGTATCGTGCCGACCGTTACGGCATCTGCCACGTCGTTCTGGGCAAGACGAGCTTCACGCCCGAACAGCTCGCCGAGAACTACGGCGCGATCTACGACGAGATCATCCGTATGAAGCCGGCATCTGCCAAGGGCCGTTACGTGAAGTCCATCAACGTGGCGTCTACCATGAGCCCGTCGATTTCCGTCGATCCGAGCGTTCAGCGCAACTATACGCAGGAAGCGTAATTACACACCTTTCAGCTTTTGAATGGGGCGACTTCGGTCGCCCCATTTTTTTTGTGCCAGTGGGAATCCGGCGTGTTGTTTGCGAGCTGACGCCCCTAGGCGGGACTTGTTTGCACGGCCGATTGAAAGTGAGCGTCTACGTAGCGGGGTGGCGGGGAGTTGACCCAACGAGTGTTGCTGGGTTAGGAGGGGCCCGGGAGCACCCGATGACTCCCCTCGACGAAAAAGCGCCACCCGTTCGATGAACGGGTGGCGCTCAGTTCTTTGGCTGGGCCAGCAGGATTCGAACCTACATAACTGGTACCAAAAACCAGGGTCCTGCCATTGGACGATGGCCCACAGGCGTACGCGTGGTACGCGAAACGTTAGTGTATCGGCAGGACACCTCTTCGTCAACCGCCAATGAGGGTCCATCCGGCCAGGCAACAGCTAAGGCACACGAGCAGGGTAGCGCCTACGTAGGCAATTGCCTTCAGGCTCTCTCCGTGGGCTATCGCTTCGACGGTTTCGAAGGAAAAGGTGCTCATGGTGGAAAAGCCGCCGAGAAAGCCGGTCCCTATCAGGGCTATGAGGGTGCGCGAGGGGTCGGCGGCCATGAGCGCCCCCAAGGCGAAGCAGGCCACGGCGTTGATGATGAGCGTGGGAAAGGGGAACCAAGCGGGTGTCACCTGCTTGAGATGCGCGGTGCAGAACCCGCGGGCAATGGCGCCGGCGGCTCCGCCTGCCGTCGCGGCGAGGAGGGAGGCGATCATCGGGCATCACCGGCCTGCGCTTTTGTCCTGCGACGGGCGATAGCCGCCTTGCGGCGCGCGAGTCGCCTGCGGGCTATGCGAAGGGCCGTCAGGTGGCCCGCCGCCGTGGCCGCCAGGCAGAGGGCGATCGTGAGGGCAGCATACGTGAAGGCGGCGAGGGCGGCTCCTTCCTGAAGGTAGGCTACCGTCTGGTAGGAGAAGGCCGACATGGTCGTGAAGGCTCCCAACAAACCGGTCCCCATAGCGCTCACCAGGTCCTTTGAAAGGTGCACGCGCCTGCCCAGGTAGTTATAGACGAGCTCGAGGGCAAAGCAGCCAACGACGTTGACGAGCAAGGTGTCGACCGGGAAGGGCGCACCGTCGCATGCCAAGCCGAGCAGGGCGCGCAAAAGGGCTCCCACTGCCCCGAAAAGCCCGATTAAGAGATAGTTCACGACGAGTCCTTTCCTTGCCGAGAGCAGTATAGAAGATAGGACAGCCCAAGGGGCGATCCTCGTGCTAGGGTGGGCTCCGACAACTATACGGGTTGCGAGTAGGAGCGCAGCCCCCTAAGGAGCTGAACCATGATCAATTTGAAGACCCCAGAGGAAATCGAGCAGATGAAGCGCGCCGGTCGTCTTTCGGCAGCCGTGCTGCGCGAGGTGGGCGCCCGCGTCGCGCCGGGGGTGACGACGCTCGAGCTCGATCGGTTCGCAGAAGCTTTCATCCGCTCTCACGGCGGCATCCCCACCTTCAAGGGCTACGGTGGTTTTCCGGCATCCCTGTGCACCTCGGTCAACGATGAGATCGTCCACGGGATTCCCTCCGACGAGGTGGTCCTGAAAGAGGGCGACATCCTTTCGGTCGATACGGGGGCGACCGTCGATGGATGGGCGGGCGACAATGCCTGGACGTTTGCAGTGGGCAAGATCGCGCCTGAGGCGCGCCGCCTGCTCGACGTGACGGAAGCGTGCCTGTGGGCAGCGGTGGAGGCTGCGCAACCGGGCAATCGCCTGGGAGACGTGGGGCACGCCTGCCAGGCGATCGCCAAGCGTGCCGGCATGGGCGTCGTGCGCGAGTATGTGGGGCACGGCATCGGCCACGACATGCACGAAGACCCCCTGGTGCCCAATTATGGGCATGCTCATTGGGGGCTCAAGCTCGAGCCGGGCATGGTAATCGCGATCGAGCCGATGATCACGCTCGGTACGCGCAAGACGCGGGTGGGGGACAACGGGTGGACCGTCTACACCCGCGATGGGCTTGCTGCTGCGCATTTCGAAAAGACCGTCGCGATCACCGAAGACGGGCCGGTCCTCGTGTCGGTGGAACCCGACCACAGGCGGCCGGTGCCCGATGACGCCTAGAAGGCGGCCCCTGCCGCGATGCCTTCTTCGTTAACGGCGCGCACGGCCTTTGAGCTTGGCCGCAAGCGAGCCGATAACGCGGAATTCCTCTACGCGCAAGACCTTGGTGGCTCCGAACATGGTGACAAGGCCCACGATGCCGCCGATGACGATCTGCAGGAGCGCGGCGCCGATGCCGGCCGTCGACGTCAGGGGCACCACCGCGAGCAGGGCCCAGACGATGACGCCGCCAAAGAGGGTGGCGAGCACGGTCTTGACGCCCATCGCGACGAGCCCGCGCATGTCGGCCGCGCCCACGTAATGGCGCAGCAGGACGAGGGAGGCGATGCCGCGCACGAGATAGTAGACGAAATCGCCCACCGGCACGCCGTAGATGCCCAAGACGTCCGGCTGGCTGAGCACGGCGTACAGGCCGACCTGCACGCCTACGCAGGCGATGTTGATGAGCGAGAAGGCCATGAGCTTGCGAATGGCGGCAAAGGCCTTGTAGAGATACATGGCGGCAGAGTAGATCGGCAGGCTGAGCACCCAGATGGACAGGACGCTTGCGACTTGGGTGACGTCGGAAGACCCGAAGGCGCCCGCGTGGAAGAGGCCCATGAGGGGCTCGGAGAGCACGAAGAGCATGCCGGTAAGGGGGATGATCAGGTAGAGTGTGCCCCGCAGGCCCTGGTTGATGTTGCGCAGGAGGCCCGCGCGGTCTCCCTTGGCCACCGAATCGCTCATTTCGGTGAACATGGTGCTCGACAGGGACACGGCTACGACGCCGTAGGGCAGCTGGTACCACATCCAGGCGTATCCCAGAATCGACGGGCCGCTCGGGGTGGCCGACAGGCTGAAGGCGTTGCGGAAGGTGAAGGCGACGAGGTTGGCGACGATGTAGATGATCGAGGGCAGGGCGATTTTGAGGGTTTCCTTGATCGCGGGGTCGGAGAGGGAGATGAAAGGCTCCCAATGGTACCCGCTTTTCACGAGGGCGGGTATCTGGATCACGAACTGTACGGCGACGCCGGCGGTGGTGCCCACGGCGAGCACGTTGAGGGCCAGTTCGGAATCGATGTGGGACAGGGGAATGTAGGCGATAAAGGAAGCGATGACGACCACGTTGTTGAGCGCCGGCGCGATAGAGGTAAGGAAGAAGGACCGCCCGGCGTTGAGCACGCCGGTGATGACGCCCCCGAGGCCGTAGAAGACGATTTGGAAGGCGAAAATGCGGAAGAACTCGGTGGTGGCCTCGGCTACTTCGGCATCGTTGCCCACGGTGAAGGTCTGGGTGGACACCACCTGCGGGGCGAAGATACAGCAGACCAGCGAAAGCAGGCCGAGCACGATAAGCGTGAGGTTGAGGATGTTGGAGGTGTAGCGGTTGCCGCCCTCTTGCCCGTGCTTTTCGCGTTCGAGTAGGAGGACGGGCAGGAAGGCCGCGGAAAGGAAGCCGCCTGCCACGAGCTCGTACATGACGTTGGGGAGGTTGTTGGCCACTTGGTAGGCGCTCGTGAGCAGGGAGTTGCCGAGAGCGAAGGCCATGGCCCAGGTGCGGACCAGACCGGTGAGGCGCGAGCCGAGCGTGCCGAGCGTCATAAGCCCGGTGTTGCGAATGACCGATGACGAGGAATCGTGAGAATCGTGGGCCACGAGAGCCGACCTTTCAATGGAAAACAGGGATGGGGCAATACTAGCAAAGGCGCCCGGGGCAAGCGGGTGCGGGGGCGTCGAGGCGCAAGAACACCATGGGGCTCCCGTATGCGCTTGCCCCCGGGCGCCTTGCGCGCCCCCGAGCAAGCGGTGGGGTGGGGCGGAGGATTGCTATACTGAGCCGAGAGAAGCGCGAAGCAGAGAGAAAAGCGAGGCTTGAACATGTACATGCTGGTGGTGCGGAATTCCGAGAACCCCGAGGCCCTCGACGCCTCGGTGATGCTCCAGACGTACCTGATGAGCCAAGGCATCGCGTCTGACACGATCGACACGATCGACTGCGACGACTACGACGCCCCCGCCTGCGACATGTGCGTCGCCCTCGGAGGCGACGGAACGATCCTCCGCACGGCCAAGCTCATGGGCATTTCGGGTACGCCCATCCTGGGCATCAACTACGGCCATTTGGGCTTTCTGGCCAACGAAAACGATGCGGGGGTGGTGGCGACGGTGGCGGCCGCCCTTGCGGGCGACACGACCCGTGAGGAGCGCGCCAACATGCGCATCGAGGTCATGTGCGCAGGCGACGACGAGGCGGCCTTCGACGCGCGCTGCATGGCTCCGGCCCGCTATGACGGCACGCGCTGCTTCTTCGGTCTCAACGAGGCGGCGTTCACCCGCGGGGCCTCGGGGCGCATCGTCCAGTTCGACCTGTCGATCGGCGGCTCGCATATCGCCAACATGCGCGGCGACGGCCTGGTCACCTCAACGGCGACGGGTTCGACGGCCTACGCCCTGTCCGCCGGCGGCCCTCTTGTGGCCCCAGGCTTTCGCGGTCTGATCACCGTGCCGGTGGCTCCGCATTCGCTCAACGCCCGCGCAATCGTCTGCGACCCCAACGACGTGGTCGAGGTCGCGGTCAACGACGCGGTGGGGAGCAACGAGGCCGAGCTGTTCATCGACGGGCTCGCGGCCTCCTTCGAGGCGCCGATCGCCAAGCTGCGCATCTCGCGCGGGGCGGCGCCCACCGTCCTTCTGCGCTACAAGCGCGAAGGCTTCTACGCCCATGCGAGCAAGGTCTTTTTCTAGGCCGCGCCCCGCTTATGTTGCGAATGGGAAAAATTTTGCCCCGTCCCTTCTGTCGTTCGCTGACGCAGTAGAATCAAAAGGCGTGTGCAGTGCCAGCGCACGCCGACATGTTCCGCATGAAAGACGTGCCCTGCCATTGCGGGTTGTACGGGCTTATCAAGGAGCATCATGAGCAAATACATCTTCGTTACCGGCGGCGTCGTTTCTTCGCTCGGGAAAGGCATCACGGCCGCATCGTTGGGCCACTTGCTGAAAGCGCATGGCTACAAGGTCACCATGCAGAAGATGGATCCCTATCTCAACGTCGACCCGGGCACCATGAGCCCCTTCCAGCACGGCGAGGTCTTCGTAACCGATGACGGCCATGAAGGCGACCTCGACCTGGGGCATTACGAGCGATTCATCGACGAGAGCCTCACCCGCGAATCCAACTTCACCCAGGGCTCGATCTATAAGACCCTTATCGCCCGCGAGCGTCGCGGCGACTTTCTGGGCGGCACCGTCCAGGTGATCCCGCACGTGACCGAAGCCATCAAGGAGCGCCTGCGCCGCGTGGGCGAGCAGACCCAGGCCGACATCGTCATCACCGAAATCGGCGGCACGATCGGCGACATCGAAGGCCAGCCCTTCATCGAGGCGGCCCGCCAGTTCCGCAAGGAGCTCGGGCTGGGCAATTCGGTCTTCATCCATTGCACCCTCGTGCCCTACATCTCGGCCGCCCACGAAGTGAAGACGAAGCCCACCCAGCATTCGGTCAAGGAGCTGCGCTCGATGGGCGTTCAACCCGATTTCATCGTGTGCCGCAGCGACCACGAGGTGACGGAAAAGGTCCGTGAGAAGATCGCCCTCTTCTGCGACGTCGCGCCCGACCACGTGCTTGAATGCTCCGACGCCCCGAGCATCTACGAGGTCCCCATGCGCCTGCGCGCCCAGCGCTTCGACGAGAAGGTCCTCAAGGCCCTTGGTCTCGACAACACCCCGATCGACCTGGCGCCCCTGCAGGCCTTCCTCGACGCCAAGGACCGCTGCGAGGGCTCTGTCGACATCGCGGTGGTGGGCAAGTACGTGAGCCTTCCCGACGCCTACCTGTCGGTGATCGAGGCTCTGGGGCATGCCGGCGTGGCCAACGGCGTCAACGTTGACGTCCATCTGGTTGACGGCGAAACCGTCACGCCCGACAACGTCGACGAGGTGCTCGGCGACATGGACGGCGTCCTCGTCCCGGGCGGCTTCGGACAGCGTGCCTTCGAAGGCAAGATTCAGGCGGTGCGCTTCGCCCGCGAGCACAAGGTGCCCTATCTGGGCATCTGCCTGGGCCTGCAGGCGGCCGTGTGCGAGTTCGCCCGCGACGTGGCGGGCATGCGCGGCGCCACGTCGACCGAATTCGACGAACAGGCCGAATACCCGGTTGTTGACCTCATGCCCGAACAGGAAGACGTCGAGAACAAGGGCGGCACGATGCGCCTGGGAGCCTACCCCTGCAAGCTCGCGCCGGGGACCAAGGCCTTTGAAGCCTACGGGGAAGAGGTCATCTACGAGCGCCATCGCCATCGCTACGAAGTGAGCAACGTCTATCGCAAGAAGCTCGAAGAGGCGGGGCTCGTCGTGTCCGGCCAGTCTCCCGACGGCCGTTTGGTGGAAATGGTCGAGCTTGCCGACCACCCCTGGTTCGTGGCCAGCCAGGCCCATCCCGAGTTCAAGAGCCGTCCGACCAAACCGCATCCGCTGTTTACGGCCTTCGTGCATGCGGCCAAGGACCAACGATAAGCGCGGCGCCTTCCATAGACGAGGCCGTCGACGACTTTCTGTCCTACCTCGCCGTCGAGCGGGCATCCTCGCGCGAGACCGTGCGCGCCTACCGCCACGATCTGTCGCTCTATCGCGCCTTTCTCACCGATCCGGCGCTCGGCTTTTCCCGGGCGCCGCTCGCTTCGCTTGACGATATCGACCGCGGCGCCGTGGTGGCCTTCGAGGACTACCTCACCCAGGCCCGGTCCCTTTCTTCTTCTTCGGTCGCTCGGGCCGTGGCGACGCTGAAGAGCTTCCACAAGTTCCTCGTGCGCGAAGGGGCTTGCGCGCGCAACCCCACGAGCGATCTCGTCCTTCCCAAAAAGCCCACCCGCCTGCCCGACGTGCTCGGCATCGAGGAAGTGGGGGCCCTGCTCGACGCGCTCGACGGTTCCGCTCCGCGCGATTTGCGCGATCGGGCCATGCTCGAAGTGCTCTACGGGTGCGGGCTGCGCGTGAGCGAGCTTTGCGGGCTCGACATCGACCGCATCGACGGCGAACGTTCGTTTTTGCGGGTGGTGGGCAAGGGCGACAAGGAGCGCCTCGTTCCCTTTTCCGGCGCGGCAGCGCGGGCCCTGTCCCGCTACCTCGAGGACGGCAGGCCGGATCTGGTGAAAGCCTATGCTCGCCCCACCAACGCCGTCTTCCTCAACGCGCGCGGCGGCCGCATCTCGCGCCAGAGCGTGCATGCGATCGTGGCGCGAGCGGGACGAGCGGTGGGCATCGCCGATTTGCACCCCCATACCCTGCGCCATTCCTGCGCGACCCATATGCTCGAAGGCGGTGCCGACCTGCGCCTCATCCAGGACATGCTCGGCCACGCCGACATAGCCACCACCCAGATCTACACGCACGTGCAGCAATCCCATATCAAGGAAGAATACGTCCACGCCCATCCCCGGGCCCGTTTGCGCTAGCCTGCGCGCACGGGGCGCCCCCTGCCGCGTTTCGCGGTTATCGCCCGCTCCGACGCCCGCGTCGGAGCAGGCGATCGCGTGCTCGGAGGGGAACGGTTCCCCTCCGTCGTACGGATGCGCCCATCCGGGGCCATCCATCTGTTCTTCAAAACTCGCCCCACTTCATGCCACCCTCTGCCCCGGACCCTCCACCACAACATCTAGATCTAACCGATACCCCGTTCGCAACATCTGGGAAAGGGCCGGTGCCCGTCTGTTCTACTCCCCGTGTTTTGCCCGCTCAGTGGGGAAGAAGTGGGGGGCGAATTCCCCTGCTGGTGTTGTCGGGTGGGATAAAGTGGGATAGTATTGCATCACGGATGAACCGCCGGAGAGAGAGGAAGCAGGGTGAGCGAACTGGTTGGCGAACACCACCACAAGCTCGACCCCAAGGGACGCGTGTCCCTGCCCGCCGATTTCCGCAAGGTTCTTCCGAAAAATCTCAAGGTGACCCGTTCTCCCAAAGACGAATGCCTCTACGTGTTCGAACCGACTGCGTTCAGCGCGTGGGTGAACTCGTTCTTCGAAGCAAAGGGCGGGTATCGGGCTTCGAACCCGAAGATGGCACGGCTGCGCACGGTGCTGAACTCGCGCGCTCGCGACGTGGAAGTCGACGGTTCGGGTCGCATCGGCATCTCTGCAGAACTGCGCGACGCCGCAGGGTTGCAGAAGGACGTAGTGCTCGTGGGCAACGACGACCACCTTGAGATTTGGGACGCGCAACGATGGACCGACTTCGTGGACAGCGTCGATTTGTCCGACCTGTTCAGCGAGTAGTTCGGGGGCGTGTGAACCATGACAAGCGAATATCGGCATATTCCGGTCCTGCTCGACGAGTGCCTCGAATACCTGAAGCTCAAACCCACCACCACATTCGTGGACGCAACGCTCGGTGGGGCAGGACATTCCCTCGAAGTTGCCAAAGCGATAGGCGCGGGCGGAACGCTGATCGGGATCGACCAAGACGAGGTGGCGCTTGCCGCCGCCAGCGAGCGCTTGGGCGCCCTTCCCGATGACCAGCGGCCCGAACTGCACCTATTGCGCGGCAACTTCGGCTCTCTCGACGATCTGCTCCTTCAGGCCGAGGTGCCCTCCATCGATGCGATTCTCTTCGATATCGGCGTCTCTTCCGTGCAGATCGACACGCCGGCACGCGGCTTCTCCTTCAAGGAGACGGCACCGCTGGATATGCGAATGGACCCGGGGACACAGACCTTAACCGCAGAAGAGATCGTGAACCACTACACCGCAGCTGATCTCACCCGGATCATTCGCACCTATTCCGACGAGAGATGGGCCAACCGCATCGCGGAATTCATCGTCAAAGAGCGCGAGCGCGAACCCATTCGCACGAGCGACCAGCTTGTGGCGATCATCAAGGCGGCGATTCCCGCTTCGGCGCGCCGGCGCGGGGGACACCCCGCCAAGCGCACCTTCCAGGCCCTGCGCATCGAGGTGAACGCGGAACTCGACGTGTTGCGGTCCGGTTTGGAGGCGGCGATCAGGTGGCTGGCGCCCGGCGGCCGCGTCGCGGTGATCAGCTATCACTCGCTCGAGGACCGCATCGTGAAGGACACCTTCCGCACGTTCGCTGCGGGATGCATCTGCCCGCCGGAGGTTCCGGTGTGCACCTGCGGTCATGTGCCGATTGTCAAGCTTGTCACCCATCGCCCGGTCGTCCCCACCGCAGAGGAAATCGAGCGCAACCCACGCGCGCGCAGCGCAAAGCTGCGCGTCGCCGAAAAGCTCCCGGTCGAACCGAGGGCGTATAGGTAAACGAAGCAAGGCGGCCTTCGCGCCGCATAAAAGGAGCACGAACACATGGCCAGCGCCGCTCGAGCATATCAGCATGGTGCCACCGCACCGCAGCTGCACGAGCGTGCGGGCCGTGCCCGCGTGCGCGTGGTCGTCGGCCGTCGTCGCGCCGGCGTGTCGGCGCGCGCCGTCGCCCTGTTCAAGATGGCGCTCGCCGTTTGCATAGCCGTCGCGGTCGTTTCGCTCGTACGCGTGCAGCTCACGGCGATGGCCACCGAAACCACCATCGACCAGCAGAAGCTTTCCGCCCAGGTATCGCAGCTTGTGTCGGAAAACGCCAACCTCGAACTGCAGAAGAGCACCTTGCTCGCTCCGGCGTCCCTGAAGAATTCTGCTTCGCAACTCGGCATGCACGAAGCCGCTTCGGTGGAAACCATCACCGTACCCGCCGACGTCGTTGCTTATAACGACGATGGGTCCCTGTCCCTCTCGGGCACGCTCGAGCGCGCAGCGCACGAATAGGGGAGCGCGGCCAGCCCATGGACGGTCGAAAGGGACATGATCGAAGGGGGAACCGCCGCATCGAGGAGGGGAGCCGCCCTTCTCGCGCGGCGTCTTCCCGCAGGGGCGGCCCCGCACGGGGCAGATCCCGTGCGGGCGCCAGGCGCACGGATGCGCGCATGCGCCCTTCGGTCTACGACGCGAGCCGCCACCGTCAGGCCGCGATGAACGAAACGGGCAAGGACGCGGCCTCGCGCCTGGCTTTCTTCGTGCTCGTCTTCGGCATCATCGCCCTGGCCGTCTGCGGCCGCCTCGTCTATCTGAGCCTGATCGTAGGCCCCCAGAATGCCGACAGCGCCATCAGCGCCCGTACCCAGACCGTGACCGAAAGCGCGCGTCGCGGGACCATCTACGACCGCAACGGCAACGTGCTCGCAATGAGCGTCGACGCGACGACCATCTACTGCAACCCTTCCGAGGTGACTGACCCCGACGCGGTGGCCCAGGCGCTTGTCGAGGTCTTCGGCGGCAGCGCCGACGACTACAAGGCCTCGCTCACCAAGGAAAACGCGTCGTTTGCCTACCTCTACCGCAAGGCCGACACCGACGCCGCCCAGAAGATCAAGGACCGGAAGTTCGACGGCGTCTACTTCCTGGGCGACGTGAAGCGCGTGTACCCCTGCGGTCAGACGGCCGGGCAGATCGTGGGCCTCACCGACGTCGACGGCAAGGGCGTCTCGGGGCTCGAGCTCTATTACAACGACGTGCTTTCCGGCGAGGACGGCGAGCTCGAAGTGGAGCGCGGCGGCAACGGCTACCCGGTCACGGGCGGCGTGCGCGAGGTCAAGGCGGCTACCGACGGCCAAGATATCGTCGTGTCGATCGACGTGACTATGCAGGAGTATCTCGAATCGCGCCTGACCCAGGCCGTGGGCGAGCTTAAAGGCAAGCAGGGGCAGGCCGTCCTCTACGACGGGGCCACCGGCGAGGTCGTCGCGTGCGCTTCGACCCCCTATATGAATCCCGGCGACCGCAGCTCGATTCAAGACGGGTCGACCACCCTGCGGCCGATCAGCACCGCCTACGAGCCGGGCTCGATCTTCAAATGCGTGACGATGGCTGCGATTCTCGAGGCCAACGTGCTCGGCCCCCAAAGCGAGATCTACTGTCCCAACAGGCTGACGGCCGACCAGTTCACGATCACCGACGCCCATGAGCGGTCGAGCAAGACCATGACCCTCACCGAGATCCTGGCCGAATCGTCCAATATCGGCACCTCGCTCGCCGCGAGCAAGCTGGGATTCGCGCCCCTCTACAACAAGATCCAGGCCTACGGGCTCACCAGCGCGACCGGCATCGACTTCCCAGGGGAATCGAGCGGCCGCCTGACCGACCAGTCGACCTGGTCGACCGCCCAATCCTACAACGTGAGCTTCGGTCAAGGCGTGACGGTGACGCCCCTGCAGATGGTGCGCTTCTATGGGGCGCTCGCCAACAACGGGGTGGCCTGGCAGCCCCATTTCCTCCTTTCCAAGCCGCAAAGCGGGGAAGGGGAGAGCTACGCGTCCGACCAGATCATCGAGAACACGAGCGCTATCGAGCCGCTCGTGGGGATGATGCAGCAGGTGGTGAAAACGGGCACGGGCACCGACGGGCAGATGGAGGGCTTCGAACCGGCCGGCAAGACGGGCACGGCCCAGTACACCGCCGACGGGTCTTCGGGCTACGTGAAGGGCAAATACAACATCAGCTTCTGTGGCTTTTTGCCCCACACGACCTCCAAGCTGGTCTGTTTTGTGAGCGTATCTGAAGTTCCCAACAGCGGAAGTACCGCCGGAGCCTTTAAGGATATAATGCAGTTTGCCGTGAACCACTATTCGATAACTCCTGAGTAAAGGAACGCACCTATGGGTATGACTTGCAGGAATATGTTCGAGGGGATTACGTCCACGATTCTGGGCAACCCCGACGAGGTCGTGACCGGTATCAAATACCGTAGCGACGAAGTGGTGCCCGGCGATGCCTTCTTCTGCATCGTGGGCACGAAGGTGGACGGCCATTCCTTCGCGCAGGACGCCATCGACCATGGCGCCAAGGTCATCGTCGCAGAGCGCAAGGTCTATCTGGCCGACGCGACCGACGTGACCGAGATCATCGTGTCCGACTCGCGTCGCGCGATGGCCCAGGCGGCGGCCAACTTCCACGGCAACCCGTCGGCCGACTTCGATCTGGTGGGCGTGACGGGCACCAACGGCAAGACCACGACCACCTACCTGGTCGAGCATATCGCCTCCGTTGCGGGCTTCAAAACCGGCGTCATCGGCACAATCGGCAACCGCATCGGGTCTGCCATGGAGCATGCCGAGCGCACGACGCCCGAATCCTGCGACCTTCAGGCCCTCTTCGCCCGTATGCGCGACGCCGGTTGCCAGAAGGTGGCCATGGAAGTGTCGTCCCACGCGCTTGATTTGGAACGCACCTGGGGCAGCCGCTTCGCCGTCACCGCTTTCACCAACCTGACTCAGGACCACCTCGACTACCACAAGACCTTCGAGGCCTATTTCGAGGCCAAGGCCCTGCTCTTCTCCAAAGATTATCCGGCCCGTCGCGTCATCTGCATCGACGACAAATGGGGCAAGGAACTGCTCAAGCGCTGCTCGGCCGCCGGCGACCACGTGGTCACCACCGGTTTCGAGCCCGCTGCGCAGATCCATCCCGTTTCCGTGAACTACGCGACCACCCATACCGATGTGGTCTTAAGCGTGCGCGACCAGGAATACGCCTTCACCTACCCGCTGGCCGGCCGCTTCAACGTGTCGAACGTGATGACGGCCTTCGGCATCGGGCTCGAGCTGGGCATCAACCCGGCCTCGATCGTCGAAGCCCTTGAAAGCGCCCCGCAGGTGCCCGGCCGTATGGAACGCGTGCATGCGGCCCATGAGGGCGGGGTGTCGGTCTTCGTCGACTACGCCCACACGCCCGACGCGCTCGAGAAGGCCCTTTCGGCCGTCGAGCATCTCACCAAGGGCCGCACGATCGTCGTGTTCGGCTGTGGCGGTGACCGCGATGCCGCCAAGCGCCCGATCATGGGCCGCGCCGCCCTGTCGGCCGACTTCGCCGTCGTCACCTCCGACAACCCGCGCACCGAAGACCCCGATGCGATCATCGCCGACATCCTGCCGGGTATGCGGGAGGGGGAGGGCCGCTACGTGGTCGAACCCGACCGCCGTCGCGCGATTGCGGCGGCTATCGCCCATGCCGAGCCGGGGGACAGCATCCTCGTCGCCGGCAAGGGGCACGAAGACTATCAGATCATCGGTACCGAGAAAACGCACTTCTCCGACGCGGAAACGGTGCGTGAAGAGCTGGAGCGGGCCTTCGGCCAGGCCTAGGGGGCTTTCGATTCCATGGACTACAGCGTCAACGAGCTCGCCCGCCATGCGGGTGGGGACCTTCTTGTGCCCGGCCAGCGCCGATGCATGGGTATTGCCTGGGATTCCCGCACGGTCGGTGCGGGAGACGTCTACGTGGCCTTACCCGGCGCCCGCGTCGACGGCCACGACTTTTGCGGGGCCGCCCTTGCGGCAGGCGCTGCCTGCCTTTTGGTGAGCCGGGATCCGGGCAGCGATGTGCGCGATGCCGCTTGTGCGGCGGGCGCGGGCATCGTGCGCGTGCCCGACACCTTCGCTGCTATCACCGATCTGGCGCGCGCCTGGCGCGGGGAGCTTTCCGGCAAGGTGCTCGCCGTTACCGGTTCGAGCGGCAAGACCACCACGAAGAACCTTGTGCGGGCCGTCCTTTCGGCTGCCGGCACGACGGTGGCCACCGAAGGCAACCAGAACAACGAGCTCGGCGTGCCCGCCACCCTCTTGCGCGCCGACCGCACGACGGCCTTCGTCGTCGTCGAGATGGGCATGCGGGGCCTCCATCAGCTCGATGCCCTCTGCGCCTTCCTCAAGCCCCATGCGGCGCTCGTCACCAACGTCGGCGAGAGCCACATCGAGCTCTTGGGCAGCCGCGACGCCATCGCCCACGCCAAGGCGGAGGCTCTAGCCGCCGTTCCGGCCGCTGGCTTTGCCTTCGTCAACGCGAGCGACGACTTCGTGCGCGAGCTCGTTGCATACGGCGAAGTCGCTGCCCACGGCGCCCGCCTCTATCCTTTCGATGGGTCGGGGGCCGATCCCGCTTCCTACCCCGAAGACCTGCGCCCGCTTGTCTACGCGTCGGACATCACGTTCGACGAGGAGGGCGCGCCCTCCTTCGTGCTCCATACGCCGGCAGGGCAGGCTGCCTGCCGCATGAGGCTCGCAGGCGCCCATAACGTGCAGAACGCCTGCGCCGCGGCGGCCGTGGGCTCGGCTTGGGGCGTGCCGCTCGAGGTGATCGTTTCCGCCCTCGAAGGCGCCCGTCCCGTTGCGGGCCGCCAACACGCGGTGGCGGGCCTGCGCTCATCGACGGTCATCGACGATTGCTACAACGCCAATCCCGACTCCCTCCGTGCCTCGCTTGCCACCTTCGCGACGATGAAGGTCGCTGGCAAGCGCATCGCCGTCCTCGGCGACATGGGCGAACTCGGGTCCTTTTCCGAAGAGGCGCACACCCAGGCCGGCGCTTGGGCGGCGGCCGCCGGCGTCGACGAGCTCGTTGCGGTCGGCCAGTTCGCGCCCTTCGTCGCCGCCGCCGCGATCGAGGCGGGCATCGAGAGCGCCCACGTGCGCACGGTCGCCGATGCCTCGGCGGCTTTGGCCGCCGTCGAGCCGCTCGTGGGGCCGGGCGATTGCGTGCTCGTCAAGGGCTCCCATTCGGTGGGTCTCGAAGCCGTGGTGAAAGGTTTGGTACCAACGCATGCTTAGCATTTTCGCTCCCTATCCCTCGTTTCTGCTCTTTTTGGCCATCGTGGTGGCCGCAGCGGCGACCATGGCCTTCATGCCGGGCTTCATCCGCATCCTGAAGCGCGACCACATCGGCCAGGAGGTGCGCGACGACGGGCCGGCCACCCACCTGGTCAAGCAGGGCACGCCGACCATGGGCGGCCTCATCATGTTGGTCGGCGTGGCCATTTCGGTCGTGCTCGTGGGCCAGGGGTCCTGCGAGCAATGGCTCCTTCTGGCGGCCACCCTGCTGACGGGCGCCCTGGGTTTGGTCGACGATGCGTCCAAGGTGCTCAAGCACCAATCCTTGGGCCTTACCCCGCCCATGAAGCTCATCTTCCAGTTCCTCATCGCGATCGCCTTCTGCCTTTTGGCCGTCAACGTCCTCGGCATATCCCCGGTGGTGACCATCCCCTTTGTCTGCTCGATCGATCTGGGCGTTCTCACCACGACGGTCGGCGGCGTGCAGATTCCCTGGCTTTACGTGATCTTCTGCGTCCTGCTCATTGCCGGCATGTCTAACGCGACCAACCTCACCGACGGTCTCGACGGTTTGGCGGCCGGCACCGTCATGGTGGTCATGGTCGTCATGAGCGCCATCGCCTACCGCAGCGACCTGCTCGACGCGTCGATCTTCGCCGCCGCCATCGCCGGCGCTTGCATCGGCTTCCTCTGGTTCAACGCCTACCCGGCCGACGTCTTCATGGGTGACACGGGCTCGCTCGCCTTGGGCACGGGCCTGGCCTGTCTGGCGATCGTCACCAAGACCGAGATCGTCTCCCTGGTGATCGGTGGCCTCTTCGTCGCCGAGGCTATTTCGGTCATCCTGCAGGTGGTCCATTACAAGCGCACCAAGAAGCGCCTCTTCCTCATGGCTCCGCTCCACCATCACTTTGAGAAGAAGGGATGGAGCGAGGTCAAAGTGGTCATCCGTTTCTGGATCGTCTCTGGTACGCTTGCGGCTATCGGCTTCCTCTGGTACTTCTCGGAATCGATTATGGGGGTCATGTAAATGGCAAGCGAATCCGTCTACCTTCCCGACCGAAAGAAGGCCCTGCGTACCTTGGGCGACGTTCTCGTCTTGGGCTTGGGCAAGAGCGGGGCGGCATCGGCTGCCTACTGTCTCGACCTTTTGGGCGATCGCGTGGCGAGCGTGACGATTGCGGCAGGCGCGGGCAACGACCGCTCCCAGGCGACGGCTTCGGAAATGGAAGAGCGCGGGGCGCGCGTCATCTGGGGCGAGGGACCCCTTGAGGGGTCCTTCGACCTGTGCATCGCCTCCCCGGGCATTTCGGAGTTTTCCGATTTCTACCAGAGCGCCAAGGCAGTGTCGGCAGAAATCGTGAGCGAAGTGGAATTCGCCTGGCGCGAGAGCGCCGCCGATGCCCGCTGGGTGGCTGTTACGGGCACCAATGGCAAAACGACGACGACTTCGCTCATCGAGCATATCCTCGCAGGCGCGGGCCTGCGCGCTCGTGCCGTCGGCAACATCGGCGACACCTGCATCGGCGCGGTGGCGCACGACGCTCCCGCCGTCTACGTGGCCGAAGTCTCGTCCTTTCAGCTGGCGTCCACGGTCGATTTCGCTCCCAACGTCGCCGTGCTCCTCAACATCACGCCCGACCATGTCACCTGGCATAGGTCTCTCTCTTCTACACCTCTAGTTCGGGTTCTGGCTCTTATACACAGCTAGAGGTTTATAAGAGACAGCGCCAACCCCTGCGCCGCACCCCGCGCGCAGCTCGAGAGAAAGGAGCCGACTGCGATGAACGTAGTCGTTTCCGGCGGTGGCACCGCCGGCCATATCAACCCCGCCCTCGCCCTTGCCGACGAGCTCGCGCGTCGTGGCCATACCGTCTACTTCGCCGGCACGCCCCAGGGCGTCGAGTCCCGTTTGGTTCCCCAAGCGGGGGTCCCCTTCACCGCCTTCGAGGCGGCGGGGTTCAACCGCAGCCATCCCGCGAGCATCTTCCATGCCGTGAAATTGATCGCGGCCTCGACGCGCAAGGCCAAGCAATGGTTCGCTGAAATCAAGCCCGACGTCGTGGTCTGCTTCGGCGGCTACGTGTGCATCCCGGTGGGACGCGCGGCCGAGCAGATGGGCGTACCCGTGGTCGTGCACGAGCAGAACTCGATCATGGGCATGGCTAACAAATATCTGGCGAAGAAGGCCGCACGCGTGGCCCTTACCTATGAGGTGGCTGGTCGGGGGACCGTCGATCCCGCCAAGGCCGTGGTGACGGGCAACCCCGTGCGCCGGTCGGTCTTCGATGCCACGCGAGAGACGGGCCGCGCCTACGCCGGGGTGCCCGACGACGCTCTCATGCTCGTCGTCTTCGGCGGCAGCTTGGGCGCCCGCCACATCAATACCGCTCTCGCCGCATGCAAGGCCGACCTGCTCGCTCGCCCCAACCTCTACGTCCGTCATATCACCGGCCCCAAGGAGCTCGATGCGGTGACGGCGCAGCTGGCCCTCACCGACGAGGAAGCCAAGCGGTGGACCGTGGTGGGCTACGAAGACCGGATGGGCCAGGTGCTGGCTGCCTGCGACATGGTGGTGTCGCGCGCTGGCGCTACCTCGCTCGCCGAGATTTCCGCCCTGCAGATTCCGGCCCTGCTCGTGCCCTATCCCTACGCGACGGCCAATCATCAGGCGACCAACGCCCGGGAGTACGTTGCCGCCGGCGCTGCCTTCGAGATCGACGACGACAAGGTCGAAACGCCGGAATTCGCCCGCCTGCTCGGCCAGCTCGTCGACGATGCGTCGGTGCGCGAGCGCATGCGGGCCGCGGCGGCCTCGTTCGAGACGGGTGATGCGGCGGCCAAATTGGCGGATGTTGTGAGCCAGGCCGCCAAGCGCTGACAGGCGCTACAATACAGGTTCGAATCAATCGTCCCCTTCATGCGAAAGGTGCGCGCGTCCTATGTCGGAAGAGCAGATCAAACGGGTTCATTTCATCGGTGTCGGCGGTGTGGGCATGAGCGGCATCGCCATCGTCGCCCATGACCAGGGTATGGACGTTTCGGGCTCCGACTTGCGCGAGAGCCGCTACACGCACGAGCTCGAGGAGGCCGGCGTCAAGGTCTTCATCGGACAGGATGCGGCCAACATCCCCTGCGACCCCGACCCCGACATCGTCGTGGTGTCCACGGCGATCCTGCCCAACAACCCCGAGCTCATCGCCGCGAAAGAGCGCAATCTGACCATTTGGCATCGCGCCCAGATGCTCGCCGCGCTCGGCGTGGGCAAAAAGACGCTGGCGGTGGCCGGTACCCATGGCAAGACCACGACGTCGTCGATGGTGGCCTCGACGCTCGACGGGATGGGGGAGGATCCCACCTTCCTCATCGGCGGCATCGTGCGCGCTTACCATTCCAACGCCCATTCCGGCACGGGGGCCTACTACGTGGTCGAAGCCGACGAGAGCGATAAGAGCTTCACCTACCTCGATCCCTACGGCGTGCTCGTCACCAACGTCGAAGCCGACCATCTCGACCACTACAGCGGACTCGACGAGATTCGCGCCAAGTTCAAGGAGTTCATGGGCCAGGTGCCCGACGAGGGCGTGGTCGTCGTCTGCAACGACGATCCGACCCTGGTCGAGCTCGCCCGGTCCACGGGCAAGCGCGTCGTGACCTATGGCGAGGTCGAAGGCGCCGACAGCCGCGTCCTTTCGTGGAAGGCCAACGGGGTGGGGAGCCTGTTTGCCCTCGAGCTGCCCGACGGCACGCGTGTCGAGGGCTCGGTCAAGCAGAATCCGGGCCGTCACAACGTGCTCAACGCAGCCGGCTGCCTGACCCTTCTGTGGGCCCTGGGCGAAGACGTCGAGGCCGCGGCGCGCGCCTTGGCCGAATTCGCCGGCGTTCGTCGCCGCTTCGACCTGGTCGGCGTGGCCGACGGGGTCACGGTCGTCGACGACTACGCCCACCATCCCACAGAAATCGCCGCGACGATCGCCGCTGCCAAGAAGCTCGACTTCGCACGGGTGCACGTGCTCTTCCAGCCCCATCGCTACTCGCGCGTCAAGCTCTTCACCGACGTCTTGCGCGACGGGTTCGCCCATGCCTTCGACGAGGCCGACACGGTCACCTTCATGAACGTCTATTCGGCGGGCGAGACCCCCGTGCCCGGCGTCAACGGCGGCACCTTCATGGACGTGCTCAACGATTCCGCCAAACATCCGCCCCTGAACTACGTGGCCCATCGACTCGACACCGTGCCCGCCATGCTCGACGTGGCCCGTCCCGGCGACCTCGTGATCACGATGGGGGCCGGCGACGTCACCCAGGTCGGCCCCGAGCTGATCGCCGCCCTCAAGCAGCGCGAGGCCAACTAGGCCATTGCCAAGCACGCCTCGCTCCTGTCCCTTATACACCTCTAGATGCTTATAAGAGACAGCGGCTTCGCCTACGTGCCGGTGGGGACGGCAGCGGGTATCGAAGGCGACATGCGCGCAGCCTGCGGCAGCGATTCCGCGGCCTTCGTCCGCGCGAGCGATCGCATGCTCGTCGTGGCGCGCGGGGGCGAGGACACCGCCCTCTGCGCGGTGTCCGACCTGCAGATTCCCGGCGCCCATAACGTGAGCAACGCCCTGCATGCCGCGGCAGCCGCCCTGGCCCTGGGTCAGTCGGCCGACGACGTAACCGCCGGTCTTGTGAGCTTCACCTCGCTCGAACACCGCATCGAGGCCTGCGGGTCGGCCCGTGGCATCGCCTTCTACAACGATTCGAAGGCCACCAACGTCGATGCGACCCTCAAGGCCCTTGCGGCATTCGAGCCGCGCAAGCCGATCGTCCTCTTGGGCGGCACCGACAAGATGACCGATTTGGGCGAATTGGTGGCGCAGGCCCAAGCCCACTGCCGCGCCGTCGTCCTCTACGGCGCCTCCCGCGACCGCTTCGCCGGGGCCTTCGCCGCTGCGACCCTGCCCGTCTACACGGCCGACCATATGGCCGACGCGCTCGATGTGGCGCTCGCCCATGCGACCGAAGGCGATATCGTCCTTCTGTCGCCTGCCTGCGCCTCTTTCGACGAGTTCAACGGCTATGAAGAGCGCGGCCGCGTCTTCAAAAAGCTCGTGGCCGAGCGCACGCGCGCGTAAGGATTTTCGTCGGTGGAGAACCGTACCCAGACATCGGTGCATGCGCGCCGCAGCCCCCGGGCGTTTGCGGGCTTTTTCGCGGGCCCGCGTGACGCGGTGATGCCGCGCCTTGTCTTCATCGGGTGCGTCGCGGCGCTCACTCTCTTAGGCTTGGTCATGGTCTTTTCGTCATCGACGGTCGAAGCGCTGCACGAAGGCTCTTCGACTTCGAGCTATCTGGTCAAGCAGGCTGCCATCTGTCTTTTCAGCGTGGCCGTCTGCGCGGGCATTGCCCGCTTCATCCCCTACTACAAGTGGCGCGGGGGGCTTCTCGTCGGATATGGAGTTGCCTGCGTGATCTTGCTTCTGCTTACGGCGGCAATCGGAAGCGTGGGCCTGGGCGCCCAACGGTGGCTGACCTTGGGCCCGGTGAGCTTCCAGCCTTCGGAGTTTGCCAAGGTAGCCTTCGTCCTCATCGCCGCCCAGCTGTTCGATCAGTACCGAAACGGCGCCATCGACCAGGTGCGTCTTGCCGCGTATATGCTCGGGGTCGTCGTCGCGCCCTTGGGCCTGCTCTATGCGACCCAATCCGACCTGGGAACGACCGGAATCTGCCTGGTGGGCATTATCGCCGTGGCGGCCTTTTCCGGTATGTCGTGGAAACCTATTGTCGCGCTGGTGGGGCTCATCGTGGCTTTTGCGGCCCTCTCGGTCATCGTGACGCCCTATCGCTCGAATCGCATGGCCTTTCTCGACCCCTATGCTGACCCCTACGGCACGGGCTACCAGCTCATCCGGTCCTTCGATGCGATCGGCGAAGGCGGCCTGTTCGGGGTGGGGCTGGGCAACTCCGTCGAGAAGTACCTCTACCTGCCCGAAGCCGAAACCGACTTCATCTTCGCCGTTATCTGCAACGAGCTCGGCATGGTGGGCGGAATCGTCGTCGTCGTCCTCTTCATGGCCGTCTGCTACAGCGGCCTGCAGATCGCCCGCAACGCGCCCGACCGCATGGGGGCCATGATTGCAGGCGGCTGTACGGTTATGCTCGTTTTCCAGGCGTTTTTGAACATCGGCTGCGTCGTGGGCATTCTTCCCACGACGGGAAAGCCCTTGCCCTTCATTTCCAACGGTGGGTCGTCCTTGCTGGGGTCTTTCCTGTTGGTGGGTGGGGGTTCTGTCTCTTTTACACCTCTCGATGTGTTTAAGAGACCGCCGCCGACCCCTGCGCCGCACCCCGCGCGCAGCTCGAGAGAAAGGAGCCGACTGCGATGAACGTAGTCGTTTCCGGCGGTGGCACCGCCGGCCATATCAACCCCGCCCTCGCCCTTGCCGACGAGCTCGCGCGTCGTGGCCATACCGTCTACTTCGCCGGCACGCCCCAGGGCGTCGAGTCCCGTTTGGTTCCCCAAGCGGGGGTCCCCTTCACCGCCTTCGAGGCGGCGGGGTTCAACCGCAGCCATCCCGCGAGCATCTTCCATGCCGTGAAATTGATCGCGGCCTCGACGCGCAAGGCCAAGCAATGGTTCGCTGAAATCAAGCCCGACGTCGTGGTCTGCTTCGGCGGCTACGTGTGCATCCCGGTGGGACGCGCGGCCGAGCAGATGGGCGTACCCGTGGTCGTGCACGAGCAGAACTCGATCATGGGCATGGCTAACAAATATCTGGCGAAGAAGGCCGCACGCGTGGCCCTTACCTATGAGGTGGCTGGTCGGGGGACCGTCGATCCCGCCAAGGCCGTGGTGACGGGCAACCCCGTGCGCCGGTCGGTCTTCGATGCCACGCGAGAGACGGGCCGCGCCTACGCCGGGGTGCCCGACGACGAGCTCATGCTCGTCGTCTTCGGCGGCAGCTTGGGCGCCCGCCACATCAATACCGCTCTCGCCGCATGCAAGGCCGACCTGCTCGCTCGCCCCAACCTCTACGTCCGTCATATCACCGGCCCCAAGGAGCTCGATGCGGTGACGGCGCAGCTGGCCCTCACCGACGAGGAAGCCAAGCGGTGGACCGTGGTGGGCTACGAAGACCGGATGGGCCAGGTGCTGGCTGCCTGCGACATGGTGGTGTCGCGCGCTGGCGCTACCTCGCTCGCCGAGATTTCCGCCCTGCAGATTCCGGCCCTGCTCGTGCCCTATCCCTACGCGACGGCCAATCATCAGGCGACCAACGCCCGGGAGTACGTTGCCGCCGGCGCTGCCTTCGAGATCGACGACGACAAGGTCGAAACGCCGGAATTCGCCCGCCTGCTCGGCCAGCTCGTCGACGATGCGTCGGTGCGCGAGCGCATGCGGGCCGCGGCGGCCTCGTTCGAGACGGGTGATGCGGCGGCCAAATTGGCGGATGTTGTGAGCCAGGCCGCCAAGCGCTGACAGGCGCTACAATACAGGTTCGAATCAATCGTCCCCTTCATGCGAAAGGTGCGCGCGTCCTATGTCGGAAGAGCAGATCAAACGGGTTCATTTCATCGGTGTCGGCGGTGTGGGCATGAGCGGCATCGCCATCGTCGCCCATGACCAGGGTATGGACGTTTCGGGCTCCGACTTGCGCGAGAGCCGCTACACGCACGAGCTCGAGGAGGCCGGCGTCAAGGTCTTCATCGGACAGGATGCGGCCAACATCCCCTGCGACCCCGACCCCGACATCGTCGTGGTGTCCACGGCGATCCTGCCCAACAACCCCGAGCTCATCGCCGCGAAAGAGCGCAATCTGACCATTTGGCATCGCGCCCAGATGCTCGCCGCGCTCGGCGTGGGCAAAAAGACGCTGGCGGTGGCCGGTACCCATGGCAAGACCACGACGTCGTCGATGGTGGCCTCGACGCTCGACGGGATGGGGGAGGATCCCACCTTCCTCATCGGCGGCATCGTGCGCGCTTACCATTCCAACGCCCATTCCGGCACGGGGGCCTACTACGTGGTCGAAGCCGACGAGAGCGATAAGAGCTTCACCTACCTCGATCCCTACGGCGTGCTCGTCACCAACGTCGAAGCCGACCATCTCGACCACTACAGCGGACTCGACGAGATTCGCGCCAAGTTCAAGGAGTTCATGGGCCAGGTGCCCGACGAGGGCGTGGTCGTCGTCTGCAACGACGATCCGACCCTGGTCGAGCTCGCCCGGTCCACGGGCAAGCGCGTCGTGACCTATGGCGAGGTCGAAGGCGCCGACAGCCGCGTCCTTTCGTGGAAGGCCAACGGGGTGGGGAGCCTGTTTGCCCTCGAGCTGCCCGACGGCACGCGTGTCGAGGGCTCGGTCAAGCAGAATCCGGGCCGTCACAACGTGCTCAACGCAGCCGGCTGCCTGACCCTTCTGTGGGCCCTGGGCGAAGACGTCGAGGCCGCGGCGCGCGCCTTGGCCGAATTCGCCGGCGTTCGTCGCCGCTTCGACCTGGTCGGCGTGGCCGACGGGGTCACGGTCGTCGACGACTACGCCCACCATCCCACAGAAATCGCCGCGACGATCGCCGCTGCCAAGAAGCTCGACTTCGCACGGGTGCACGTGCTCTTCCAGCCCCATCGCTACTCGCGCGTCAAGCTCTTCACCGACGTCTTGCGCGACGGGTTCGCCCATGCCTTCGACGAGGCCGACACGGTCACCTTCATGAACGTCTATTCGGCGGGCGAGACCCCCGTGCCCGGCGTCAACGGCGGCACCTTCATGGACGTGCTCAACGATTCCGCCAAACATCCGCCCCTGAACTACGTGGCCCATCGACTCGACACCGTGCCCGCCATGCTCGACGTGGCCCGTCCCGGCGACCTCGTGATCACGATGGGGGCCGGCGACGTCACCCAGGTCGGCCCCGAGCTGATCGCCGCCCTCAAGCAGCGCGAGGCCAACTAGGCCATGGCCAAGCACGCCTTGCTCGGAGCCCTCGCCGCCGACGACTCCTTTTGCGGCGAGATTCGCTACGATGAGCCCCTCTCCCGGCATACGACGCTCAGGGTGGGGGGTCCGGCCCGCGTGTGGGTGCGCGCCGATTCTCTTTCGGCGCTTGCGGAGGTGCTCGGCGCCTGCCGGGAACAGGGGATTGACTGGTTCGTCATGGGGCGGGGGAGCAACCTGCTCGTATCCGACGCGGGCTTTCCCGGCGTCGTCGTCACTCTGGGCGGCGACTTCAGGAAATGGATATGGGACCCTGACGCTCTCGAGTTCACGGTGGGCGCCGCGGCTTCTTTGCCTCGTATCGTCCAGGAGGCCTTCCGCCAGGGGGTGGGCGGCTTGGAATTCGCCGTGGGCACGCCCGGATCGGTCGGGGGAGCCCTGCGTATGAACGCCGGCACCCGCACCGAGTGGATCGGCGCCCGCGTCGTGCGCGTGACGTCCTATCAACCGGGCGTGGGCCTCGTCTCGCGCCGGGCGAGCGATGTCGAATGGGGCTATCGGCACACGTCCTTTCCCTCCGACGAGGTGCTCGTGGAATGCGTTCTCTCCGTGAATCCGGCCGAGCAGGCCCTCATCCGTGCCAAGATGGAAGAGAAGCTCACGCGTCGGAAACGGACACAGCCGCTTGACGAGCCGTCCTGCGGGAGCGTATTCCGCAACCCCGAGGGGAAATCGGCCGGTGCCCTCATCGAAGGCGCCGGGCTTTCGGGCGCGCGCATCGGAGGGGCGCGCATCTCTCCCAAGCACGCGAACTTTATCGTTAACACGGGCGGCGCCTGCGCCGCCGACGTGGCAGCATTGATCGACCAGGCGAAGCAAAAGGTGAAGCAGCACTATGGCATCGAACTCACAACGGAGGTCCGCTTCCTCGGATTCCCGCAGTAAGCGCAGCGCGCGTGCGCGCTCTGCCCGTTCGTCGCGGTCGGCTGCTCCCCGTACCCGAGAGCCCCGGGGCCGCGGGGCCGCTCGCTCTCGGAAGGATGCGCGCGCCCAGCAGCGCGTGCGCCAGGTGAGCGTGGGCGGCAGCAAGGGTACTCCCAACCAGGTGCACATGTCGTCGGTGCGCGTGGGGGACCTACGCCGCGACGCCCGGACCCCCGCAGCGCCCACGGCCCGCCGTGCGGTCGCTGCCAATCCCTGGGTGCGCCGTGTGGGCATCGCCTTCGCCGTTGTGATCGCCCTCGTGATCGTCTACGTGGCCCTTTACTTTTCGAACCTGTTCCCCGTGAGCAAGGTCACGGTGACGGGGGCCTCGCACCTCACGTCCACCGAGTTGACCGACCTCGCTCAGGTCCCCCAAGGCACTACCTTGCTGCGCGTAGACACCGCCGGCATCGAGTCGCGCTTGAGCTCGAACGCCTGGGTATCCCATGCCCAGGTCAACCGCGTCTTTCCCGACACGATCGAGCTCGCGATCACCGAGCGCTCCATCGCGGCGGTGGTGGACGTGACCTCCACCGAAGGGCAGCAGACCGAGCACTGGGCCATCGCGAGCGACGGAACCTGGCTGCTCGCCATCCCCGATCAGGGGTCCGCGGACAGCGCGGGCGTGAGCGACCAGGTCTACGAGGACGCGTCCCATGTGCTCCATATCACCGACGTGCCCTACGGCGTCAAGCCGGTCGTCGGCGCCCACTGCAGCGACGAGAGCGTGATCAACGCGCTCGACATCGTCGCCCATCTCACGACCGACCTGTCCGACCGCGTGACCACCGTGTCGGCCACCGACGCGGCCAACACGATCATCACGCTCGACAACGGCGTGCAGATCGCCTTCGGTTCGGCCGAAACCGCCGAAGAGGTGCGCCAGAAAGAGCAGGTCTGCCTCGAACTCATGAACGCCCACCCCGACGTCACCTACATCAACGTGCGCGTGACCGACCGCCCCACCTGGCGGTCCCTTTAGGCGTGCGTCCGTCGTTTGCGCAGGTGTATGGCTCTTGCGCAGGCGCGGGCTTCTCGTTTGCAAAGGAAAAGGCATCGTGTACAATTCGGCTGTATGCAAGACTCATTTCCGTGAGCACGACAGAGCACACGCGGCACTGTGGAGGATTAAGAACATGACCGTTAAAACTGGGACCGATAGCCCCGCCGTCATCAAGGTAGTGGGCGTCGGCGGCGGCGGTACGAACGCCGTCAACCGTATGGTGGAAGCCGGTATCAAAGGCGTCGAATTCATCGCGATCAACACCGACCACCAGGCGTTGCTCCTGTCTGAAGCGGATCAGACCATCCACATCGGCGAAGAGCTCACTCGTGGGCTCGGTGCCGGCGCCAACCCCGAGGTGGGTGCGCAGGCTGCCGAAGAGAGCCGTTCCGAGATTCGCGATGCCCTCGCCGAAGCCGATATGGTGTTCGTGACCGCCGGCGAAGGCGGCGGCACCGGCACGGGCGCCGCTCCGGTCGTGGCGGAAATCGCGCGCGAGGAAATCGGCGCGCTTACCGTGGGCATTGTGACCAAGCCCTTCAGCTTCGAAGGCCGCTTGCGCCGCAACCAGGCGGAGCAGGGCATCGACCTGCTCTCCCAGAAGGTCGACACCCTCATCGTGATCCCCAACGACCGCCTGCTCGAAATCGTCGAGAAGAAGACGAGCATCCTCGATGCCTTCCGCATCGCCGACGACACCCTTCGCCAGGGCATTCAGGGCGTCACCGACCTCATCACGATTCCCGGCCTCATCAACCTCGACTTCGCCGACATCCGTTCGGTCATGAAGGATGCGGGCACGGCTATGATGGGTATCGGCATCGCCTCTGGCGAGAACCGCGCGCTCGACGCCGCCCAGCAGGCCACCAACTCGCGTCTGCTCGAATCGGGCATTTCGGGTGCTTCCCGCGTCCTGTTCTCTATCGCTGGCGCGCCCGACCTCACCCTGTCCGAGGTCGCCGAGGCGGCGGGCGTGGTGGAATCCTGCGCCGACGAGAGCGCCAACATCATCTACGGTCAGATCATCGACGAATCCCTCGACGACCAGGTGCGCATCACGGTGATCGCCACCGGTTTCAAGGCCGACCAGGGTCAGTCCTCTATCGGCTATCACAACGACCTCTTCGCTTCGACGGCGGCCCCCAAGGAGCCTGCGCCCGCCGTCCAGCAGAGCGCCTACAACGCCCCGACCGGCTCGCGCTTTGCCGACGAAGACTACATCCCCGACTTCCTCAAGCGTCAACGCTAGAACGAGGATTCACCATGACGACGACCGCCGGACTGCCGCTGCCGCGCCTGTCCCGCGGTCGTTTTGCGTCTACGGCATCTTCTCATCCCCTCTACGCGTATATCGACGAGGCCCTCTTCGACCAGACGGGCGTGCGCGTGGCCTTCACCGAACGAGGGGGAGGGGCCAGCCAGGGTGCCTTCGATTCCCTCAACCTGGGGTCGCATGTGGGTGACGATCTTTCTGCCGTGCAGGCCAACCGGGAAGCGCTTGCCTGCGCCCTGGGCTTCGCCGGGGTGCCGGTGGTCGTGCCCAAGCAGGTGCACGGCGACCGCCTTGTCGCAATCGATGGGACCCGCAGTCTCGCAGATGTCCGTGCCGATGCCGCCACCGGCGCCGACGGCCTTCTCATCTCGTCCGACGAGGCTTGCGGCCTCCTCTGCTTTGCCGATTGCACGCCGGTTATCCTGGTTGCTCCCACCGGGTCGGTCGCCGTGGTCCATGCGGGCTGGCGCGGGGTGCGCGCCCATATCGCCGTCAAAGCTCTTTCGGCCCTCTGCGCCGAGGGTGCCGACGCAAGCGCCTGCAACGTCTATATCGGACCCTACATCCATGCGGACTGTTTCGAGGTATCGCCTGAACTGCGCGACGAGTTCGCCGCAACCTTCGGGGCGGATTGCACGCCCGATGCCCGCCATATCGATATGGGAGCCTGTTTGCGCCGCGACCTGCACGCGGCGGGCGTCGTGCCCGAGCGCATCGCCGACGTCGACGCCTGCACCGTTTGCACCACCGACCGCTTCTATTCCTACCGGGCGAGCGGCGGCGTCTGCGGCAGGCACGGGGCTTTCGCCGCCCGTGTGCGCTAAGGGGCGCCGTCGCAATCCGGTGGCGATGCCCGTCTCTTCGGCGCACGGCTCCGTATATGGGCTACACTGGCCCTGAACTCATTCTCTTCATCGAAGGAAGCGATCCCTATGCCTATTGGAGCTCAGTACCTAGAGGTGGCCGCCCACCTTGCCGACGTGTGCCGCAGCTGCGGACGCGACCCGCACGATGTCAAGCTCATCGCGGTTTCGAAAACCGTCGAGGCCCCGCGCATCCAGGAGGCCATCGATGCCGGCGCCCACGTCTTCGGCGAGAACCGTCCCGACCAGATCATGGACCGTCACGCCCGGTACCCGCACGAAGAATGGCATTTCATCGGTAACGTCCAGTCGCGCCGCATCAAGGATATCGTGCCCTGCGCCGCTCTCATCCATTCGGTCTACGAAGAGCACCATCTGGCCCGCATCGAGCGTGCGGCCCAGGAAGCCGGCAAGGTGCAGGACATCCTCATCGAAGTCAACGTGTCGGGGGAGGAGTCGAAGGGCGGTGCTGCGCCGCAGGAGGTGCCCCGCCTCCTGCGCGCGACCGAGGCCTTCGACCATGTGCGCGTGCGCGGCCTTATGACGATGGCGCCCCAAGGGGACCTCGATGTCGCCGAGCGCTGCTTCGCCGACCTGCGCGAACTACGCGACCGGATGCGCGTGGAATGGGACAGTCCCGATGCCGCGTTCTTGTCTGAACTTTCCATGGGGATGAGCGAGGACTGGGAACGCGCCGTGGCGCAGGGGGCTACCATGGTACGGATTGGTCGCGCCATCTTTAGCGAAGATTTCGCCTAAGTGACGTTCGGTACGAGGTAAGAAAGTCCTTACAAGGGGCTTTTCGATACAGTGGAGTGATGCAGATGCCAAGTTTCAATCGCGGAGGCGGAATGCTGGGCAACCTGAAGGAGCGCCTTGGGTTTGGCGATTCGCGTAGCTATGGCGACGATTACCTCGACGATTACGACGAGTACGCCGACGATTACGACGACTACGACGCCGCCGGTCCCGCATCCTCCAACGACATAGACTCCCGCTACGATTCGGTGACCACGCGCAGCGCCGGGACCAACCGGCCCCGCCGATCCTCCTACACCTCGCGTGCCTCCCAGAGCCTCGGCGAACGCCGCAGCGCTTCGGGTTATCCGGCCCTGGTGAGCATGGATGACGTGCGTGCCACCACCAAGTACGCGGCCCCGGCCGCAGGCTCGTCTTCCTCAACCTCGTCCGGGTCCTATCGTTCGTCCTCGTATCGGTCGGGCTCCCTGCGCAACTCGGTGGGCCGTGCGAGCGACTTCACCCGTTCGGGCGCAGAAATCGACGGCGTACCCGCCGAAGAGAAGGACCGTTTGCGCGAAGACGAAGAGGCCGCCACGGCCGCTTCGCGTTCCGGCCGTTCCCATGCGGGTTACAACTCCCTTTTCGATTCGTCTCCCACGCGCGCTGCCCTCCAGCCCACCGGGGCTTCCAAAGGCGCACATGCCGCCTACGACCCTTATCAGGCCTACGAAGGCGCGGGAGCTGCCTCCCATAAGCCCACGCGCGAGGTGATCGTGATCGCCCCTCAGGCCTACGCTGAAGTAGAGAACGTGGCGCGCACGCTCAAGGCGGGCGATGCCGTGGTGCTGAGCTTGCACGATACCCCCAATCAGCTCGCCAAGCGCATCCTCGACTTCTCGTTCGGGGTGGCCAGTGCGCTCGACGCCCGCGTCGATTGCATCGCCGACAAGGTGTTCGCGATCACGCGTCCCAACGCCCTGACCGAAACCGAGATCAAGACGCTGCGTGCGAAAGGCGTCATGTAGCCTTTTGGCTGCAGAAGGAGAGGTTCCCGCATGATCAGTCGCATCATCGTCGAGCTGGGCAACGCCTACTCGCTGATCATTGTCATCTACTGCGTGCTCACGTGGATTCCGATCACCCATGACGGCGTGCTCGCCGATATCAGGCTCTTCTTCGAGAAGATCTGCGAGCCCTACTTGGGCCTGTTCAAAAAGCTCATTCCCCCTATTGGCGGGACGGTCGATATCACGCCCATCATCGCATTGGTTGTATTACAATTGGCGGTGGATTTTCTTGCCTGGCTGTTATAGCGGCGTTTTGAATTTGCTAACCGAAGTGTCTAACGAAAGGTAGTCAGATGGCACTTACTTCCGACGATGTGAACAATCAGAGCTTCTCTATCGAGCGTAAGGGCTACAACGTCGACGAGGTCGATGCATTCCTCGAGCGCGTTGCCTCCGATCTCGACGAGCTCCATGCGAACATCGCGCAGCTCGAAAGTCAGCTCGCCGACGCCCAGGCACAGCCTGTTGCGATGACTTCCTCTCAGGGTGGGGAATACAGCCAGCGCGACATCGACGAACGCGACGCCCGCATCGCCCAGCTCGAAAAGCAGGTTGCCGAGCATCACGCCGAAGACAACGCGATCGCCCAGGCCCTCATCATCGCCCAGCGTTCGGCCGACGAGATCCTGGCCAACGCCAACGGCGCCGCGGAAACCACGCGTCAGGATGCGACCGATGAAGCTCAGCGCATCCTCGACAAGGCCAATGCCGAAAAGCAGCGCGTGCTCGACCAAATCAAGAAGCTCGAGGACGACCGCGAAGCCGCGCGCGACCGTTTCAGCGACATGCTGACCGATTTCATCGGCAACTCCCAGGACATCCTGTCCGATTTGCAGGCGGGCAAAGCGGGCGGCAACCGCGCCTCCCATGTGCTTGCCGCGCCCCGCACGGTGGTAGCTGCGCCCAAGCCCGCGCCCGCACCGGCGCAAGCCGTCCCCAGCACGCCCGAAGAAGTCGTGGCCACCTACACGACCCCGAACGTGACCTCCTCTTCGGTGGTCGCCCCTGCCGCACCCAAGCCCTCGAAGGTCGAGAAGGACTTCAGCGGTTTCGGTGACACCGACGACGGCTTCGAGTTCGACGACGTCGACTAGCCTTTCCCCGTGAGTTTTGAAAACGCCCGCTTCTGCGGGCGTTTTTCATTTGGGACGAGGCAGGGGAGGGACGCTGTGCCGTCTGCGTCCAAGGACGTGCGGGCCCGAAGGGCCGGAAACAAAGAAGCGGAGCGGGCGTGTAAGCCGGGTTCTGTCGTTGAAGACAACCATTTATCTACTGCGCACGTCGCCGTGCGCCTCTAGCGCGCAACCCGAACGCACGGAAGGACGGCCGTATCGCGTTCCTATTTGCGTTTGCTTCGGATGGGGTTTTCCAAGCCACGCCATTGCTGGCGCGCTGGTGCGCTCTTACCGCACCGTTTCAGCTTTTCTCCTGCATGCAGGGGAGTCTTCTTTTCTGTGGCACTGATCCGTCGGGTCGCCCCGCCCAGCTGTTAGCTGGCATCCTGTCCTTTGAAGCCCGGACTTTCCTCACTGTTTCACGCGGTTGTCCGGCCCGCTCCGAATGGGTATTCTAGCAAAAGCCGAAGGCGCATGCAGCGCGCAGCCTTCCGGGCCACACGCTGCCCACAGTCTTCGACGCATCGTCACGTGCCGCTAGCAGGGCGTCGGTATCAGCGGTTCCTGGGTTAAGCGAGAGCGGGGAGGGTTATGAAGCGCTATGCCTTGGTAGGGGCGGTCGATTTCAACTACGAGGATTTCAGCCAACGAACCTTCGACGGCGTGATCGCCGTCGACCGGGGCTTTGCCAAACTCGACAGCTGGGGCGTCATCCCCGATATCGCCCTCGGCGACTTCGACTCCCTCGGTTTCGTGCCCCGTGCTCCTTTCGTGGAAACCTTCCCGGCCGCCAAAGACGAAAGCGATATGGAACTGGCCTGCTCCCTCGCCCTTGCCCGCGGCGCCGACGAGCTCGTGCTCTACGGCTGCCTCTCGCGCCGCCTCGACCACACGCTCGCCAACATCCAGTTACTCGCCGGCCTCGCGCGTCGGGGTGTGGTCGCCCTGGGCGTGGGACCCGCTTTCGGCCTCTGCGTGCTCGATTCCGCATCTCCAGCGACGGCCCGTCTGGGCTTTCCCGCTTTCGACCCCGCGACCCTCGATGCGGGCCTCTACGGCCGCTACCTGTCGGTCTTTGCCTACGGGGGCACAGCCCAGGTAAGCGAGCGCGGGCTGCGTTGGGAACTCGATCGGGCCCTCCTTCCCGACGACGTGTCCCGCGGGCTTTCCAACGAGTTCACCGGAGAAGCGGCTGCCCTCGAGGTTGCGGCGGGCAACGTCGTCGTGACCGCCGCCGACGCCGCCTTCCGCATCTGCCGGCGCGGCTAGCATCTGCCGATTCGTGCGCGTCCTGTACCCTTCGCGTGGCGCGTCTGCGGCGGGCCGCCGATTCGGCTCTATAATGGGGCGGTTCGCGCATATGCGAACGGGGGAGCTCGAAGATCGGGCTGAGAGGGAGCGGAAGCGCGCTTCGACCCCATGAACCTGATGTGGACAATGCCAACGAAGGGAGCATCATGACGCAGATAGACGCTGCGCGCGCCGGGCGCGTAACCGAGCAGATGAAGATTGTCGCCGAAAAGGAGGGCCTCGATCCCGAGGTCGTCCGCGAGCGGGTGGCGCGCGGGTCGATCGCGATTCCCGCCAACGTCCGCCATACCGCCCTGTCGCCCGAAGGCGTGGGCGAGGGTCTGCGCACCAAGATCAACGTGAACCTGGGCGTGTCGGGAGACCGCGCCGACGAGCCCGAGGAGTGGAAGAAGGTCGATCTCGCGATCGCCTACGGCGCCGAAGCGATCATGGACCTCTCCAACTGCGGCAAGACCCATCCCTTCCGCAGCAAGCTCGTGGAAAAGTCGCCGGCGATGATCGGCACGGTGCCCATGTACGACGCGCTGGGCTACCTGGAAAAGCCGCTCGAAACCATCACGGCTGACGATTTCCTGCAGGTGGTGCGCGCCCATGCCCAAGACGGCGTCGACTTCGTGACGATCCATGCGGGGATCAACCGCCGCACGGTCGATTCCTTTCTCGAAACCGGCCGCACGATGAACATCGTGTCGCGCGGCGGGTCGCTCATCTTCGCCTGGATGCAGATGACGGGCAACGAGAACCCCTTCTACGAGCACTACGACGAGCTTCTCGACATCCTCCACGAATACGACGTGACAATTAGCATAGGCGACGCCATGCGCCCTGGCTGCATCGCCGACTCGACCGACGCCGGCCAGATCGACGAGCTCATCGAGATTGGGAAGCTGACCACGCGCGCGTGGAATGCGGGCGTTCAGGTGATGGTCGAAGGTCCGGGCCATATGGCCATGGACGAAATCGCCGCCAACATGAAGCTCGAGAAGCGCTTGTGCCACAACGCGCCCTTCTATGTGCTCGGGCCGCTCGTCACCGACGTCGCGCCAGGCTACGATCACATCACGAGTGCGATCGGCGGGGCCATCGCGGCCGCCAACGGGGCCGACTTCCTCTGCTACGTGACGCCTGCCGAGCACCTGCGCCTGCCCGACGCCGACGACGTGCGCGAGGGCATCGTCGCCGCCAAGATCGCCGCCCACGCCGCCGATTTGGCCAACCATCTGCCCGGCGCCCGCGAGGCCGACGACAAGATGGCTGATGCCCGCAGGCGCATGAACTGGGATGACATGTTCGCCGTGGCGATCGACCCGGTCAAGCCCCGCGCGGTCTTCGAAAGCGCGCCTCCTTCGGTCGAGGGCACCTGCACCATGTGCGGCGAGATGTGCTCGGTGCGCACGGTCAACCGGGTCCTCGATAACCTGCCTGAAAAGTTCGGCGGCAATAAGAAGGCGCCGCGCGACGCCTTCGAGCCGAGCGACCTGCTCCTCTACGCCGTGTCCGACGACCGGTGGCTGGGCGACCGAACGCTTGCCTCCTGCATCGAGCAGGCGATCGCGGGCGGGGCGACCTTCGTGCAGCTGCGCGCCAAGGACGCCTCCCATGACGAGATCGTCGCTATGGCCAAGTCCCTCAAGCCCCTCTGCGCGCAGGCGGGCGTGCCCTTCGTGATCGACGACGACGTCGCGGCTGCCAAGGAAGCCGACGTCGACGGCGTGCACGTGGGCCAGGATGACGCCTCGTGCGCCGCCGCGCGCGCAGCCCTCGGCCCGGACAAGATCGTCGGCGTGTCGTGCCAGACGGTCGAGGAGGCCATCGAAGCCGAACGGGCAGGCGCCGACTATTTGGGCGTCGGCGCCGTCGTCGCAACGCCCACCAAGCCCGAAAGCTGGGCCCTGTCGCCCGAAGAGTTCCGCGCGATCTGCCAGGCGGTGTCCATCCCCGTCGTTGCAATCGGCGGCTGCAACCTCGAGACGATTCCCAGCTTGAAAGGCTCCGGTGCGGCGGGGGCCGCGGTCGTGTCGGCGATCTTCGCCTCCGACGACTGCGAGGGCGCCACGCGCGACCTGCGCCTCGTCTGCGAGCGCACCTTCGGGGCGTAGGCCCTGCGTGCGGGCGGGAACGGCTGCGAGAAGGGGGAAGTTGGGTTACACTTTTCCTAAGGAAACCGCGCATGTGCGCGAGAGAGGAGCATAACCCCCATGATTCCCGCAGTTCTTTCCATCGCCGGATCAGACGCGAGCGGCGGCGCCGGCATCCAAGCCGATATCAAGACCATCGCAAGCCACAAGCTCTACGCCGAAACCGTGATCACGGCCCTTACCGCCCAGAACACGACCGGCGTTGCGGGCGTGCTGCCCATCGAGCCCGCCTTCATCCGCGCCCAGATGGACAGCGTCTTCGCTGACATCCGTCCCGACGCCGTGAAAATCGGCATGGTCCCCACCTCCGATGCGGCCCAAGCCATCGCCGCCGGCCTCGTCGCGGCCGATGCCGCGCATGTGGTGCTCGACCCGGTCATGGTCGCCACGAGCGGGGCGACGCTCGCGGATTCCCCGGCCGTGGCCGGTATCGTCGCCCACCTTCTGCCGCTCGCGGAAATCGTGACGCCCAACATTCCCGAAGCTCAAGTGCTCGCCGGTAGGGAGATCGCCACGCGCGAGGACCGCGAAGAGGCCGCCCGCGCCATTCAGGGCAAGATGCGGGCGGGCGCCTGGGTGCTCGTCAAGGGCGGGCATGCGAGCGATACGGCAGACGACCTCCTGCTCACCGAGCACGGGCGCTGCGTGTGGCTGCCCCATAAGCTCATCGACACGCCCAACACCCATGGCACGGGCTGCACGTTATCGAGCGCGATCGCCTGCGGCTTGGCTGCGGGCTTCGACGTCCAGGCGAGCGTGTCCAAGGCCAAACAGTACGTCACGGGCGCGCTCGAGTGCGACTTGGGCATGGGGCGCGGCGCAGGCCCCATCGACCACATGTGGCAGTATCGCTGATCGGCGTCTTCGGGAAATCCTTCCCTTACGCTCCGCACACGCCCCGCCGTCGGCCTTCGGGTCCGCGAGCGGGGCGTTTTCATGCGCATTCGGCCAAGTTCCGCCTTGCGCCCGCGGGCGCATTTGGTACTATTACGAATGATTCGCGCACCAGGCCGCGAGTCGTCTTCCATTCCCTGCGCACATACCGCCCGTTGTTGGCCTCTGCTCGTCATGTGCGTCATGTTCCCGATAGGAGAGGGTTCCACGTGAAGTTCTTCCTGGATACTGCCGACCTGAACGAAATCGAAGAAGCTGCGAGCTGGGGTGCGCTTGCCGGTGTTACCACCAATCCCTCGCTCTACGCCAAGATCGGCGGCAAGCTGTCCGATTTCCATGACCACATGAAGCGCATTTGCGAGATCGTCGGCCCCAACTGCCCCGTCTCCGCCGAAAGCGTGGCCATGACCCGCGACGAGATTGTCCGCGACGGCCTCGAGCTCGCCGACATCGCCCCCAACATCGTGGTGAAGATCCCCACGATGGTCGAAGGCTTGGCCGCCACCCACGAACTGGCCGGCCAGGGCGTGCGCGTCAACATGACCCTGTGCTTCAGCGTGCCGCAGGCCATTCTTGCCGCCCGCGCCGGTGCTCGCTACATCTCCCCCTTCATCGGGCGTTTCGACGACATTTCGGAAGACGGCCTCGAGCAGGTGGGCAACATCGTCGCCGCCATCAACAACTACGATTTCACCGACAATACGGTCAACGGCGAGCAGGTCGAGATTATCGCCGCGTCCATCCGTAGCGCCAACCACGTGACCCAGTGCGCCCTCATGGGCGCCGACATCGCCACCGTTCCTTTCAAGGTGCTCAAGCAGATGGTGCAGCATCCGCTCACCGACCGCGGCCTCGACGCATTCCTGAAGGATTGGGAGAAAGTGCAGAACGCTTAAATGCCAGACACCGATACCATCGACGCACCCGTAACGCCCGCACCCGCACCTGCCGCCGAGGCGGGGGCCGAATCTGCGCCCAAGAAACCCGTCCGCCGCGCTTCGCGCACGCGCGCCAAGGCTGCCGCGCAAGAGGCGCCCGCCGCCGACGAAGCGGGGGAGAAACCGGCCAAGGCTCCTGCGCGCAGGCGCTCCACCAAGAAGGCGACTCCCGTCGAAGACGCGGCAGAGCCGGCCAAGGAAGTCGCCGAGGCCCCCGCGGCCCCCGCGGCAGAGCCCGCATCCGAAGGGGGGACGGCCAAGAAACCGCGCCGCAGCGCGAAGACGAGCGATGCTCCCGAGGCCGTCGATGCGTCTCGTGCCGAAGACGATGCGCGTCCCGGCCGTCGTTCGTCGGCCGTGCGCGCCAAGCGCCGCAGCGTGCGCTCTCAGAACGGCGAGCCTTCCAAAGAACACGCCTCCCAGAAAGAGCGGTCGTCCCAGAAGGACCACGGCGGCCAGAAGGACCGCGACCAGCAGAACCGATCCCGCAACGGAAAGAACAATCCCAAGCAGGGGTCTGCCCCGGGCAACGGCAACCGGCGGCACGGGCGCAACAAGCAGCACGGCAACCGCGAGGTCACGCCCGATGTGTCGGTCGAAGAGCTCTCCAAGCTCAAGGTAGCCGAGCTGCGCGAGAAGGCAGCCGAACTCGAGCTTGACGTCAAGGGCCTGAAGAAGGCCGAGCTGGTGCAAGCCGTCTACGAGGGCACGATGAAGAAAGAGGGCTTCATCGACGTGTCGGGCGTGCTCGACATCCTCTCCGACGGGTACGGCTTCCTGCGCACCGAAGGCTACCTCCCGAGCGAGAACGACGTCTACGTGGGCCTTTCGACGATTCGCCGCCATGGCATGCGCAAGGGCGACGTCGTCGCCGGCCAGGTGCGCCCGGCCCGCAGCAACGAAAAGTACGCCGCCCTTCAGAAGGTCTACACCGTCAACGGGCTCGACCCCGAAGCCGCCAAGCTCCGCCCGCATTTCCGCGAGCTCACCCCGGTGTACCCCGACGAGCGCCTCGTCATGGAGCACGGCCGATCGTCGATCACCTCGCGCGTGATCGATCTGGCGGCCCCGATCGGCAAGGGCCAGCGCGGCCTGATCGTGTCCCCGCCCAAGGCGGGCAAGACCACGGTCCTGAAGCAGATCGCCGCCTCCATTTCCGAAAACAACCCCGAATGCCACCTCATGTGTCTGCTCGTCGACGAGCGACCCGAAGAGGTCACCGACATGCAGCGGTCGATCAAGGGCGAGGTCATCTCGTCGACCTTCGACATGCCCAGTGAAAACCACATCGCGGCGGCCGAAATGGTCATCGAGCGCGCCAAGCGGCTCGTCGAGATGGGGCAGGACGTCGTGATCCTGCTCGACTCGATCACCCGCCTGGCCCGCGCCTACAACCTGGCCCAACCCGCGAGCGGCCGCATCCTTTCCGGCGGCGTCGATTCCACGGCCCTCTATCCGCCCAAGAAGTTCTTCGGCGCGGCCCGCAACATCGAGCACGGCGGCAGCCTGACCATCCTCGCATCCGCCCTGATCGACACGGGTTCGAAGATGGACGAGGTCATCTTCGAAGAGTTCAAGGGCACGGGCAACATGGAGCTTCGGCTCGACCGCAACCTGGCCGATCGCCGCATCTACCCGGCCATCGACCCGGTGGCCAGCAGCACCCGCAAGGAAGACCTTCTGCTCGACCCCCAGGAGGCCCCGCTCATCTGGGCGGTCCGTCGCATTCTCGCCAACATGAACAATTCCGAGCGCGCCATGGACATGCTCATCAAGTCCCTCAAGCAGACGGAAACCAACCGCGAGTTCCTCTTGCGCACGGCCAAGAAGGCGCAGAGCCGCCGCATGGACGAGAACTTCGAACTCTAGGAGCCCTCGATGCCCGCAGAGAACCAGCCCCAGGTCCCCCTTCCCCCGATCGCGCAGCCCCCGACGCGCGGCCCCAAGCGCCGCGTGCCGGCCGGCTGGATCTGCGCGGTCGTCGTGGCAGCCCTGCTCGCGCTCTTCGCCTTTCAAGCGAATTCCTGCGTGCGGGCGTTCGCATTCGACGGGGGAGAGGTTCACGAGCCCAATTCGATCGCGGTCATCAACCTTTCCGGCTCGATCGCCTACGACGGGTCCGCGTGCAGCCCCGAGGGTATCAAGCGGCTGCTCGACCAGGCCGAGGCGGACGACAACATCAAGGGGGTCGTCCTGCGCGTGAACTCGGGCGGGGGCACGGCCACGGCCGGCGAGGAAATGGCCGCCTACGTGCGGGACTTCAGCAAGCCGATCACCGTGTCGAGCGCTTCGCTCAACGCGAGCGCGGCCTACGAGATCTCTTCGCAGGCCGACTACATCTACGTGGCCCACACGACCGACATCGGCTCGATCGGCACGGTCATGCAGACGATCGACTACTCGGGCCTGCTCGATTTGCTCGGTATCAAGGTCGACAACATCGCAAGCGCCGAAAGCAAGGATTCGACCTACGGGTCGCGTCCCCTCACCGATGAGGAGCGGGCCTACTACCAAGACCAGATCGACCAGGTGAATCGCGTGTTCGTGCAGAACGTGGCCCAGGGGCGCGGCATGACCATCGACGCGGTCGACGCACTCGCCACCGGGCTCACCTTCACCGGCGACGAGGCGGTGGAAAACGGCCTTGCCGATGCGGTGGGCTCGCGCGAAGATGCCGTGAAGAAAGCGGCTGAACTGGCCGGGGTGGGGGACAATTACCATACGACGACCCTTGCCCTACCCGACGATTCGCTGGCGGACATGCTGGGCCTTTCCTCTTCCACCCACCAAAGCGACGGGGCCTTAGCCCTTGCCGCTGCGATAAAGGAGCTGACACGCAATGACGGAACCGCAGACTAGCACCTCGTGGCCCAAGCGCGCGGTGGTGACCGCGGGCATGCCCTACGGCAACAAGGCGCTTCACTTCGGCCATGTGGGCGGGGTGTTCGTTCCGGCCGACTGCTTCGCGCGCTTTCTGCGCGACCGCATCGGCGCCGATAACGTGCGCTTCGTGTCGGGTACCGACTGCTTCGGCTCGCCGATCAACGAAGGCTATCGCAAGCTGGTCGAAGCCGGGGAATTCGACGGCACAATCGAAGACTACGTGCAGGCCAATCACGACAAGCAGAAGCACACGCTCGAATCCTACGACATCAGCCTCGACATCTTCGAGGGCAGCGGCATCGGGCATGCGGCCGAGGTGCACCAGGAGCTTTCGGACGACCTGATCACCCGGCTCTACCGCAACGGCCACCTGCACAAAGAGTCGACCCTGCAGTTCTACGACGCTCAGGCCCATACCTTCCTGAACGGCCGCCAGGTCCAGGGGCGCTGCCCCGTGCAGGGCTGCAAGAGCGAGAAGGCCTACGCCGACGAATGCGATCTGGGCCACCAGTACAACCCCTCCGACCTCATCGCGCCCAAATCCTCGATCACCGGCACGGTGCCCGAGATGCGCCCGGTCGAGAACTGGTACTTCGATTTGCCCAATTTCGCCGACTATCTGCGCAAGCTCGTGGAAGACGAGGAACTCGACCCCAACGTGCGCAGCGTCGTGACCGATACGGTCAAGGAATTCCTCGTTCCCCCTATCATCTTCGTCAAAAACGAAGCGCTCGAGTCCTATCTCGAAGTCCAGCAGGACCTGCCCGAGCACACCTACCGTCCAGCGGAAAAGGGCAAGCACAGCTTCGAGCTCGAGTTCTCCTCGATCGAAGATCGCGACCAGGCGCGCGGCGTCCTTTCGGCGGCGGGCATCCGCTTCCGCACGGGCAAGGCGCTCGTGCCCTTCCGCATCACGGGCAACATCGCCTGGGGCGTGAAAGCCCCCGACCTCGACGGCCCCAACGACCTGACGGTCTGGTGCTGGCCCGAAAGCCTGTGGGCCCCGATCTCGTTCACGATTGCGGCCAACGACGCTCGCGGCCTGCCCCGCGAGGACTGGGAGCGCTTCTGGTGCAGCGACGATGCCCAGGTCTACCAGTTCATCGGCCAGGACAATATCTACTTCTACGGCATCGCCCAGCCGGCCATGTGGGCGGCCCTGCAGGGCACCGGTGAGCCTGCGGTCCATCCCACGGGCAACCAGTTGCGCCAGAGCAAGCTCATCGCCAACTACCATATGCTCTTCGGCAACAAGAAGGCCTCTTCGTCGGGCGCCGTCAAGCCGCCGAGTGCCGACGAGCTGCTCGACTACTACACCCCCGAGCAGCTGCGCGCCCATTGGCTCGCCTTAGGGCTCGACCAGAAGCCCTGCGGCTTCAAGCCCAAGCCCTTCGATCCCGACGAAGCCAAGCGCACCGACCCGCGCGTGGCCGATCCGGTCCTGAAGGAAGGGGCCTTGCTCACCAAGGTCTTCAACCGCCTGGCCCGCAGCTGCTTCTACGAAGCCAAGAAGAACTTCGACTGCTATCTGCCTCTGGGCGCGGTGACGCCTGCGGTGAAAGAGCATGCGCTCGACGCGATCGCCCGCTACGACGAGATCATGCATCGGGTCGAGCTCCATTCGATCATGTCGCTCATGGACGAGTTCATCCGCTACGGCAACAAGTACTGGAGCGACAACATCCGGGACGTCGAGCGCACGGGCGACGAGGCCCGTCGCCGCCAGGTGCTCGTCGACAGCTTCTACCTCCTGCGCGTCTGCACCCTGCTCATGCATCCGGTCGTGCCGCGGGGCTGCGAGACCATCTGCGATTACATGAATTTCGATTTCTCCGACTTCTTCAGCTGGAACTACGATTTCGAAAGCATGGAAGAGCTCTGCGGCGCCGCCGAGCTCGAGGCGCGTCGTCATCAGGTGCGCGAGCTTCCGCCGCGCTTCGACTTCTTCGCGGCCCATCCGAGCCAGTTCAAGAAATAGCACCAAAGGGGGCGGGGTCTTGCGGCTCCGCCCCCTCGCGCTCCTAGGGGCCTCGCCCCGTGCGACCGCATGGTCTCACGTTCGATGGGGGCGCGCTGCACAGGGGGTGGGTCTGCGCTCTTTCTGTGAACGGCCGCCGTTCGTGGTATAGTGCAGAAGTTCGTCTTTGTCCTGTATGGAAACCAGGGCAGTTTAGGAGTCCAAAATGAAACAGGGAATTCATCCGGAATACGTTGACTGCGTTGTTACCTGCACCTGCGGCAACACCTTCCACACGCGTTCCACCAAGCCGGAATTGAAGATCGACCTCTGCAACGAGTGCCATCCCTTCTACACCGGCCAGCAGAAGCTCATCGACACGGGTGGCCGCGTCCAGCGCTTCACCGACAAGTTTGGTGCCGCTCGCGAGCAGGTCGCCGCACGCGAGGCTGCCAAGAAGGCCAAGCACGCCGAAGAAGTCGCTGCTGCCGAAGCCGCCAAGAAGGCCGAGCGCGAAGCCAAGGCCGCTGCCAAGGCCAAGCGCGCTGCCGAATACGCCAAGAAGGCCGCTGAAGCCGAGGCCAAGGCTGCTGCTGCCGCCGAAGCTGCCGCTGCCGCCGAGCCTGCCGAGGCCGAGCCGGAAGCTGCCGCCGAGGAAGCTCCTGCCCAGGAAGCTGCCGAATAGGCCAGCCAACCTACGGTTTTCCGAAGCTCCCGCATGTGCACGCATGCGGGAGCTTTTTTATGCCCTACTATGGTATCAGCTATCGTTCCCGATACAGGAGGTCCCATGGTAGATAGAAAAGCCTTCCACACCCTTTCCTACGGCGTCTACATCGTCGCCGCCCAAACCGACGAGCTTCGCGCGGGCTGCGTCGTCAACACCTTCCAGCAGGTCACCTCGACGCCGGCCCAGGTGAGTGTGGCGGTCAACAAGGACAACGCCACGGCCGACGTCATCCGTGCGGCAGGGCGCTTTACCGCCGCCGTCCTCGACGAGACGGCCACGATGGAGCTCATCGGCCGCTTTGGCTTCAAGACGAGCACGGACATCGACAAGTTCGCCGACACGGCCTTCGCCACCGATGCCGCCGGCCAGCCCTACGTCACCGAACATGCGGCCGCATGGGCGTCGGTTCGCGTCGACCATACGATTGACATGGGGTCGCACTGGGTCTTTTTGGGGGAAGCCGAAGAGGCGGGCGTGCTCTCGAAGGAGCCTCCGATGACCTACGCCTTCTACCGCCAGGTCAAGGGCGGTAAGACCCCGCCCAAGGCGAGCAGCTATGACGCGACCGAAGCGGCGCCTGCAGCCGATGCGGCGCCTGCGGGCGATGCGGAAGCCGCATCGGCGGGCACGTCGAAGTGGGAGTGCCAGATCTGCGGCTACGTGGTCGAAGTGGAAGGCGATAGCCTGCCGGCCGATTTCACCTGCCCCATATGCGGCGCCGGCCCCGACCAATTCACCCGCATCGCCTAGCGGGTTGAGCGGGGGTCCCAGGAGAGGAATCCCCAGCGAATCGTGCGCGGATGGGCGATCGCAAGCCGTCCTTCCGCGCGCCCCTTTTCGTTGAGGCGCCCGGCGGTTGGGTTGGGCACGAGCTCGGCGTCGAGCCAGTCTTCGAGCTTGGCGCGAGCGCGGGCGAGCTCACCGGTCCTGCGCGGGTCGATCACGTCGGTGAGCATTCGGTCGAAGTCGGCGCGCGCCTCCTCACGGCTGTCGTAGGTGTCTTTGCGCTGGCTGTCGATATAGGCGGCGGTGGGAGAGAATCCGGCGTTGAAGAGGATGTTCCAGGCATACTGGAAGTCGCTGCCGTGGAAGTTGCGCACCCCGCAGGCCGCGAGCACGCGCGCGTCCATGCGCGGGCTCGATCCCAGGGTCAGCGTAGCGGCGCACCGCATGCGCGCGGTGCGGGTGAGCTTGGCGAGCGCAGCCGCCAGGTCGGCCGTCGCGATCGAACGCGAGGCGAAGGCCACGTCGACGGCGTCCTCGCCGAGCCCGGCGGCATCCCAGTCGTCGTCCCAGGCAAGGAGCTTGGTTTCTATGCCTTTGGCGCCCGTCGCCTCGATGCGCCGGGCGGCCTCTTCCAGCATGCCGCGCGAGAAGTCGGCGGCGATCACACGGTTGCCGGCGCGCGCGAGGGGCACGGCAAGGCTTCCCGTGCCGCAGCCCATGTCGAGCACGCTGCTTCCCGGCGCCACGTCGATCAGGTCGAGGAAGGCGCGTACGTAGGGGCTCGGCGCGTCCTTGGAATCGAAGTTCTTCGAGCGCTTGTTCCAGAATTGGGCGTCGTCGGCTTTGCGGCGAATGCGCTGGAGGCGCTTCCATTCCTCGTTCCAGTCGGTGGCGGCGAGCAGGGAGATGGGCTCGTCGGGCAGGGGAGCGCTGGAGCGCGCGGTAGTTTCCATGAAGGGGCCTTTCTCGTCCTCTCGCCGGACTGTCTGCCCTATGCTAGAGCAATCCGACGAAGGGAAGGTGCGTCAATGCATATCGAACTCCTCTACCATACACCCGACCCCGAGCGCGCGATCGCCACGGCGGCGCGTTTGTGCTATGCGCCGGTGGGCGCCGCCGAGCTGATGGAAACGATGGATGCCAAGCGCATGTACAGCGTCCTCGACACTGTGCTCTCGGGCGGCCATTTCTCCACGCTCGAGCATGCGAGCTACACCTTCGCGATCGAAGGGGTCTCGCGCACCCTCACCCACCAGCTCGTGCGCCATCGTCTGGCCAGCTTCGAACAGCAGAGCCAGCGCTACGTGAAGTACAAGAACGGCATCGAGACGATCGAGCCGCCCTCCATCGCCGCCAATCCGGCGGCGAGCGCCCGCTTCTCCGAGCTCGTGGCGGCCGTGCAGGATGCCTACCAAGATTTCCTGGAGATGGGCGTGCCGGCCGAAGACGCCCGCTACGTCCTGCCCAACGCGACGGAGACCAAGCTCGTGATGACGATGAACGCGCGCGAGCTGCGCCATTTCTTCGACGTGCGCTGCTGCAATCGCGCCCAGTGGGAGATCCGCGAGATGGCGTGGAAGATGCTCGAGCTCGTGCGTCCCACGGCCCCCTACGTGTTCGCCGAGGCAGGGCCGGGCTGCGTGCGCGGTCGGTGCCCCGAAGGCAAGATGACCTGCCACGATCCCTATCCGATTGCCAAGCGGCCCAAGCCCGCCGACATGGTCGGCTAGCCAACCGACCGACCCGCACGAGGGGCCTGCTGCTCGTCACCGACGGCAGGCCCTTCGCTTTTTGGTCCCCGAGGGAAAGAACTCCTATGCCCCAGCAGAAGAAGAGTGACCTTTCGCGTGCGTTCGCCGAAGACGGCGCGCTCAAGACCCATGTGGGCGGTCAGGCGCTTTTGGAAGGCGTCATGATGCGCGGCAAGCTCAACTGGTCGGTGGCCGTGCGCGAACCCAACGGCCGCATCTACACCGAAGACCATGACCTGCCCCAGGCGGTCAGGCGCTCTGCCTGGCTTTCGTGGCCGATCGTGCGCGGCTGCCGCGCCTTCGTGGAATCGCTTGCCATCGGCTACAAGGCCCTCGAAGTGGCCGTCGCCCATGCCTTCGACGACGAAGAGCCCGCCGGCGACCGCGCAACAGCCGCCCCGGCCGCCGAAGAGGCCAAAGCCTTTGCGGCGGGCGGCCCCGTGGCCGCCGACGCCACGGGCGACGAGGGCGCCGACGAGGGCGATGCGGGGCTTTCGGGCGGCGCGATGACGGCGAGCATGGTGGCGGGCCTTGCGCTCGGCGTCGTCCTCTTCGTCGTCCTGCCGGCCTTTGCGGCCAACCTGATCGTCGGCGAGTACGACCGGGCCACCTTCGCGTGGAACCTCGTCGACGGGGTGGTGCGCGTGGCCCTCTTCGTGGGCTACATTTGGCTCATCGGCCGCATGCGGGACATCGACCGCATGTTCGCCTACCACGGGGCCGAGCACAAGACCATTCACTGCTACGAGCACGGCCTGCCGCTCACGCCCGCGAACGCGGCCGCCTTCCCGCGCTTGCACGTGCGGTGCGGAACGGCCTTCCTCATCATGGTCATGATCATCGCGATCGTCGTCTACACGCTCGTGCCGCTCGATCGGCTCATCCTCGCCTGGGGGGTGCCCGACGGCGCGGCCAAGCTGGCCCTCGTCATCGTCGTGCGCATCCTGCTCATGCCCCTGATCGCCGGCATCAGCTATGAGATTACGGTCAAGTGGGCGGGCAGCCATCCGGAGAACCCCTTGGTGAAGGTGGTCCTGTGGCCGGGTATGCAGATGCAGTACCTCACGACGCGCGAACCCGACGCCGGCCAGCTGGAATGCGCGATCGCAGCGATGAAGCTCGTGCTTGAGCGCGAGGGGCGCGCGGCCGCCGGCGAGGGTGCGCCGCGCTCTTAGGCCAGGTAGCCCAGGTAGTCCACGTAGGGCTGGGCGCTTTCGGGCACCTGCAGGGTGACCTGCTGGCCCATCGTCGACAGGCTCAGGTAGGAGGGGTCGCGGTAGAGGGTCACGCTCGCGTCGATGCCGTCGTAGGAGACGGGGTAGGTGCATGAAGCCTGGGCGTTTTGGGGCAGGGCCATAGCCTTCCAGTCCTCTATGTCGAGGGCGGCCACCCCCGTGCGCACGGTCGATTCGGGCAAGCCGGTGCGGTGGGCGATCTGCGAGACGTTGGCGTTGAGGGCCGCCTGCACCTTGCCCTTGGCACCCGAGGCGTCGATGAGCTGGTTCAGGGCGTCGGCCTGCAGATCGGCCGCGCCCGTTTTCACGTTCTGGATGATGCCTGCAGTCGGGGAGGAGGGGTCGGAATTGGCTTGCGCAGTGCTCTGGGACCCGATTCCCAGGGCGATGCAGGCGGCTACGGCGACGGCGCCGCCGGCGGCGAGGGCCTTGTTCATTTCACGACCTTTCCCTTGGACGATCTGTCCCTTTAGCTTATCCGTAGGAGGCGGGCCGTGACCTTCGTGCGCGAAATGTGCGCGGCCGCTCCAATTCCTTTCGATACCATCTCTATTGAATCTTCTTTTTTTCGGGTATGCTACCCACTGTTCGTTCCGGCGAGCGTATCCCCACGCACGTAAAATCAAGAGAAGGGGCAACGTGTGAGATTGATCGTCACAGAGAAAAACGACGCAGCGGTGCAGATCGCCCGCCTTCTGGGCACGGGCAAGCCCAAGCAGGACAAGGTGTATTCCACGCCGGTCTACCGCTTTGCCTACCGCGGGGAAGACTGCGTGACCATCGGTTTGCGCGGGCATATCCTGGAAGTCGACTTCCCCCGCCAGCTCGTCTACAAGAAGCGCGGCGGCTGGATGGGCGTCGACGAAGACGGTGAGGTCGTGCCGGCCCACCTGCCTCAAAGCCTCGCCAAGCCTCCCTTTAAGAAAAAGAAGCCCTTCTCCGAAGACGGCGTCGATTTGAAGTCGTGGAAGCTCGAGGCGCTGCCCTACCTCGCCTATGCGCCGGTGAAGACCTATCCCAAGGAAAAGGACATCATCCGGTCTCTCAAGAACCTGGCGAAGAAGGCCGACAACATCGTGATCGCGACCGACTTCGACCGCGAGGGCGAGCTGATCGGCTCCGACGCCCTCGCCCAGGTGCGCGAGGCCAATCCCACGGCACCCATCTCGCGCGCCCGCTATTCGGCCTACACCAAGCAGGAGATCGTCCACGCCTTCGACAACCTGGTCGATCTCGACCGCAACCTAGCCGAAGCGGGCGCCTCCCGCCGCGACATCGACATCATCTGGGGCGCTGTCCTCACGCGCTACCTCACCACGGTGAAGTTCGCCGGCTACGGCAACGTGCGCAGCGCCGGCCGCGTGCAGACGCCCACCCTGGCGCTGATCGTCGCCAAGGAGCGCGAGCGCATGGCCTTCGTGCCCGAAGACTATTGGGTGATCAAGGGCCACTTCAACGACAACGGCATCGCCTTCACCGCCCCCACCGCGACGGCCCGCTTCAAGAAGGAGGCCGACGCCCAGGCCGTTATGGACCACGTGCAGGATGCGGCGACCGCCACCGTCGCCTCGGTCGACAAGCGCACGCGCCGCCAGGCCCCGCCCGCGCCCTTCAACACCACCTCGCTCATGGCGGCGGCCGCCGCCGAGGGCATCCGCCCGGGCCGGTGCATGCGCATGGCCGAAAGCCTCTACATGGACGGCTTCATCAGTTATCCCCGCGTGGACAACACGGTGTACCCCTCCTCGCTCGATTTGGCCGAAGTGGTGGGCATGCTCAAGGGCAACCCCGCCTACCGCCCCTACTGCGAGGGCCTCCTTGCCGCCGGCCCCCTGCACGCCACGCGCGGCAAGAAGGAAGAGACCGACCACCCGCCGATCTATCCCACCAACGTGGCGACGCCCGACACCCTGCCGGCCGCCGAGTTCAAGCTCTACAACCTTATCGCCCGCCGCTTCTTGGCCACCCTGTCTGACGCGGCGGTCGTGGAAGGCACCAAGGTCTCACTCGACGTGGCCGGCGAGCCCTTCCAGGCCAAGGGCGACGTCCTTGTGGAGGCGGGCTTCCGCGCCATCTACCCCTACGGGCAGAAAAAAGACGAGCAGCTGCCGCCCCTGGAGGCGGGTCAGCAGATCGGCTTCGACGGGGCCCAGATGGAAAAGAAGCAGACCGAGCCGCCCGCCCGCTACTCGCAAGGCCGGCTCGTGCAGGAGATGGAGCGCCTGGGCCTGGGCACCAAGTCGACCCGGCATGCGATCATCGACCGTCTGAGCCAGGTGAAGTACCTGCAGAACGACGATCCCTGCGAGCCCTCCCAGCTCGGTATCGCCGTGATCGACGCCCTGGGCCAGTTCGCGCCGCATATCACCACGCCCGGTATGACCGCCGAACTCGAGGACGAGATGACGGCCATCACCACGGGCACCGATACCCGCGAAGAGGTCGTCCAGCACTCCCGCGATTTGCTCTCCGAGCAGCTTGCGGCCCTTCTGCCGGCGGCGGAGCAGGTCAAAGACGCCCTCGCCGACGCCGTGGCGGCCGACGCCTACGTGGGAAAATGCCCCAAGTGCGGCAAGGACCTGCAGCTGCGCGTGGCCCAGAAGACCCGGTCGATGTTCATCGGGTGCGTCGGCTGGCCCGACTGCGACGTGACCTACCCCCTGCCCAAGGGGCGCGTGGAGGCCACCGATACCCCCTGTCCGGTGTGCGGCATGCCCCAGGTGAAGGTGTCGCCCTTCCGCCAGAAGCCCTACCTGCACTGCATCGACCCGGAATGCGCCACCAACAAAGAGGCCGACGTTTACGTGGGGGAGTGCCCCACCTGCAAAGCGGCCGGCAAGACGGGCAAGCTCTTCGCCCATAAGAATCCTCGCACGCTCAAGCGGTCGATCGTCTGCGAGAACTTCGACGAGTGCCAGACACGCTACCCCCTGCCCCCGCGCGGTCAGATCACCGCGACCGAAGAGGTCTGCGCGCACTGCGGCGCCCCCCTGGTAATCGTCACGACTGCCCGGGGCCCCTGGAAGCTCTGTCCCAACTACGATTGCCCCGGCAAGGAAGAGCAGAAGAAGGAGCGGGAAGCGAAGAAGGCGGCCGGCGCGAAGACCTGGGGCGGTGCCGCGGCGTCCAAGAAGCCCGCTGCGAAGAAGGCCCCCGCCAAGAAGGGGGCGCGCAAGAAGGCCGACGCCGCCGAATAGGCGCCCGACGGGTTTCGAGCACGCAACGTTTTCCTGCGGGTCGGCCGGCGCCGGCCCGCATCCTTTTATACTGAAAGGATACGCACGCGAGAGAAAAGAGCAGCGAAGGCATGGAACAGGTTGACCGCGCGCCGCGCGCACGCGGCGCATTCATCACATTCGAAGGCGGCGACGGGGCGGGCAAGTCGACCCATATCCGCTTCCTTGCCGACGCCTTGCGCTCCCAGGGGGTCGAGGTGGTCTGCGTGCGCGAGCCGGGCGGCACCAAAGCCGGCGAGGCCTTGCGCCGCATCGTGCTCGACCCGCAAACCAAAGGGCTCTGCGACGAGGCGGAGCTCTTCATCTACGAAGCGGCCCGCGCCCAGGTGGTCGCCGAAGTCATCGAGCCGGCGCTTGCGCGCGGGGCGGTGGTGCTCTGCGACCGCTTCTACGATTCCACGGTCGCCTACCAGGCCTGCGGGCGCGGCCTCGACCGCGCCTTCGTCGAGCGGGCCAACCTCTTCGCCGCCCGCGGGCTCGTGCCCGACCGCACGGTGCTCATGAAATCGGGGGCCTCCGCTGCGCGCGGCCTTGCCCGGGCCACCCACGCCTCGGGCGCCGACCGGATGGAAGCGGCGGGGCTCGATTTCCACGAGCGCGTCAACGCCGCCTTCGACGAGCTGGAGCGGACCGCGCCCGCACGCGTGCGCACGGTGGTGTCTTCGAAGACCAAGGCCCGCACGGCCAAGATGGTCTTCGAGGCGGTGGCCGACGTGGTGGGGTGGGACCGCGGGGCGGCGGCGTGCACGAAGGGGAGGGGCACACCCACCGTAAGCCCTGTCTCTTATACACATCTAGATGGGTATAAGAGACAAGCTCCAAGCCCGCGCAGGGGCGCGGGCGCAAGAAGAGGGGCGGTGGGGCTTCGTGAGCGATCCCTTCGACCGCATTCTGGGCCAGCCCCAGGTGCGCGCCTTCCTGCGTGCCGCCGTTTCGTCGGGGCGGGTGGGGCAGTCATACCTCTTCATCGGCTCGGCGGGCTCCAACAAGACGACGGCCGCCTATGCGCTGGCCCAGGCCGTGCTCTGCCCGCAGGGCGGGTGCGGCACGTGCCCGACCTGCAAGCGGGTCATGCGCCGTCGCCATCCCGATGTGCGCTACTGCGCCCCCGAAGGCGCTACCGGCTATTTGGTCGAGCAGATTCGCGACATCGTGCAAGACGTCCACCTGGCTCCCATCCAGGCGACCAAGAAGGTCTATATCCTCGACCGTGTCGATCGCATGAACGCCTCGGCCGCCAACGCCTTCCTCAAAACGCTCGAGGAGCCTCCGGCCGACGTCGTGCTCATCTTGCTCGGCCGCACGGTCGACGCCGTCCTGCCCACGATCGTCTCGCGCTGCCAGGTGGTGCCCTTCCGCCACATCCCCGACGCGGAAGCGGTGGGCATCGTGCGCCAGAACGCGGCCGTCGACGCGGTGCAGGCCCGGGTGGCCCTTGCCGCCTGCGATGGTTCGATCGCGGGTGCCATCGAGTTCTGCCGGGGCACCGAGCGCTTCGCCTTCCGTGCCGACGTAATCGACATGCTCGCCCATCTGCGCCTCTCCGACGACCTCGACCTGCTCCAGTACGCCGCCCGCCTGCTCGAAGCCGCCCAGGCCCCGCTTGATTTGGTGCGCACGGCCCAGAAGGAGGAGCTTGCTGCATCGGCCGAGTTCATGGCCAAGGCCGCGCTCAAGCAGATCGAGCTGCGCAACAAACGCACACTTTCCGCAAAGAGCGTGCAGATGCTCAACCAGCTCACGGCCATCGTGCGCTCCTGGTTGCGCGACGTGCTCGTGACCTGCGCGGGTACGCCCGAACTCGTCATCAACACCGACGTGCGCGACACGATCGAGGAAGCCGCCACCTGGGCGAGCGCGCCCCGCGTGGCGCGCGCCCTTGCCGCCTGCGATGAGACCGATCGGGCCATTGCTTATAATGTGTCTCCGGAAACGTGCATCGATGTGCTTCTAATTACCGTAAGAGAGGAACTCTATGGTTCGCATAGCGCCCGTAGCGCTGCAATATAACCCCCGGACCCTCTGGTTCGACCCCGGCGAGCTCGACCTTGCCGACGGCGACGCGGTCGTGGTCCGTATGGAGAAGGGCCTCGAGTTCGGCCATGCGCGCGGCATCGTCGATGTCGACGAAAGCGAGCTCGCGCGCCTCAAGAGCAAGCTCAAGCCCGTCGTGCGCAAGGCGACCGAAGAGGATATCGCCCGCGTCGACGACCTGCGGCAGAAAGGCAAAGACGCCCTGCCGGTCTTCAAGCGCCTTGCGGCCCAATCCAACAAGAACATGCGGCCCGTCATGGTCGAATACGCCTTCGACGGCGACCGCGCGGTCTTCTTCTTCGAGGCCGAAGAGCGGGTGGATTTCCGCGACCTGGTGCGCAAGCTCGCCAGCGAGCTCCACGTGCGCGTCGACATGCGGCAGATCGGCGTCCGCGACGAAGCCCGCATGGTGGGCGGCATCGGCCACTGCGGCCAAGAGCTTTGCTGCCGCCGGCTCGGCGGGGAGTTCTGCCCCGTGTCGATCCGCATGGCCAAAGAACAGGACCTCTCCCTCAACCCCCAGAAGATCTCGGGCGTCTGCGGCCGCCTCATGTGCTGCCTGCGCTACGAATACGATGCCTACAAGGACTTCAAGAGCCGGGCCCCCAAGGTCAACGCCAAGGTGGAGACCCCGCGCGGCGAAGCCAAGGTCACCAACCTCAACGTGCCCAAAGAAGAGGTGACCGTGCGCATCGAGGAAGACGGCAAGCCCAAGCAGGTGACCTTCCCGCTTTCGGCTATGGACGCCCCGGCCGAAGACGCCCCGTCCAAGCGCCCCACCTCGATCGGCGCGGCCTTCGAAGAGTACGCTGATCCCGATCCCTTCGCGACCAGCCAGGCCACGGGCCTCTTCGACACGGCGGGCTTCACCGGCGACGACAAGCTGGCCAAGCCCGAAGCCCACCACAACCCCACGCGCACGCGCAAGCGCCCCGCGCAGGGCCGCGGCGTGCACGAAGGGGAGGGGCACACCCACCGTAAGCCCCGCCATCGTCGCGGGTCGGTCAAGGGCGGCGCGGCTCCTGCCGCCGACGGCGCTAGCGCGAAGGCCTCTGCGGCCCCGACCGGCGGCAAGCGGTCCGAGGCCAAGAAGGGTGAGGGTGCCCGCCGGAGCACCCGCAAGCGCTCCGCGCGCCCGAGCGCAGCTGACGCGTCGGCGGTACGCGGACCGGCGCCGTCCAAGGGCAACAGGCCTGCCAAGGGAGGACCGCGCCCGGGCCAGAAGTCGAGCGCCCTGCGCGCGTCGCGCTCCGAGGCGGCATCCGGCGACGCGCGTCCCGCCATCGCGAACGCGCAGGGGACCAACCATAGGCGCAGAAGGCGCCGCCGCTCCACCCAGGGCGGCAGCCATGATTCGGAGGCGAAGGAGTAATGGCATTTGATTTCGCGATGTACACCGACCTCTACCAGCTGACCATGGCCCAGGGCTACTGGCTGGCCGACAAGGGCGACGAGCAGGCGTGCTTCCACATGCACTTCCGCGAGAACCCCTTCCACGGCGGGTACACGGTGGCCTGCGGCATGGATCAGCTGGCCGAGATGATCGAGACCTTCTCCTTCACCGACGAGGATTGCGCCTACCTGGCCACGCTCGAGGCTCCGGCGGGCGGCCCCCTTTTCCGCCCCGAATTCCTCTCCTGGCTTTCGGGCCTGCGCCTGTCGATTGACATCGATGCCGTGCACGAGGGCACGATCGTCTTTCCCAACGACCCGCTCGTGCGCGTGACCGGCCCGATCATGGAATGCCAGCTCGTCGAGACGGCTCTGCTCAACTGCATCAACTTCGAGTCGCTCATCGCGACCAAGGCGGCCCGTGTCTGCGTGGCGGCAAAGACCCCGGTAGCCGAATTCGGCCTGCGCCGCGCCCAGGGCCTGGGCGGCTTGTGGGCAAGCCGCGCCGCCGTGGTGGGCGGTTGCGCGAGCACGAGCAACGTGCTCGCCGGCAAGCGCTACCGCATCCCCGTTTCGGGTACGCACGCCCATTCCTGGGTCATGGCCTTCGACAGCGAGCTCGACGCCTTCCGCGCCTACGCCCGCCTCTTTCCCAATAACTGCGTCCTGCTCATCGACACCTACGACGTCGAACAGGGGCTTGAGAACGCGATCACGGTCGGTCTCGAGATGAAGGAGCGCGGCGAGAAGCTGCTCGGGGTGCGCATCGATTCGGGCGACTTGGCCTGGCTTGCCAAGCACTGCCGCCGCCGTCTCGACGAGGCGGGCCTGCCCGATACGGGCGTGGTCCTTTCCAACGACCTCGACGAATACGCCATCGCCTCGATTCGCGAGCAGGGGGCCCAGGTGGCCAGCTGGGGCGTGGGCACCAAGTTGGCGAGCGCCTTCGACCAGCCCACGCTCGGCGGCGTCTACAAGCTTTCGGCCACGCGCGCGGCTGCGGGCGCGCCCTGGCACGACCACGTGAAGGTGACCGAAAGCGTCTCCAAGCTCACCTTCCCGGGCGTGCTCGACATCCGTCGTTTCTACCAGGCGAACGGCGCGATCGCCGGCGACATGGTCTTCGACGTCAACCATCCGATCGACGAGGAGGGTCGCATCATCGACCCCTTCGACGAACTGCGCCAGAAAAAGCTGGGGAACCTGCGCAGCGAGACCCTGCTCAAACCGCTCGCCCGTGCCGGGGAAGTGGTGCTCGCGCCCGAATATCGCGATGCCATGGCGGCCCGCGCCCGCACCCAGGCGGGGCTTGCCCAGCTCGACGAGTCGCAGAAGCGCACCCTCAACCCCCATTCCTATCCGGTGGGGCTGGAGCCGGGCCTCTTCGCGCGGCGCCGTGCGCTCGCCCGCAAGCTCAGGGGAATCGAGTAAGCCATGATTCGCGTGTTCGCAGACTCAACCATCACGCTGCCGCCTTCGGCGCCCGAATCGGGTGCCGTGAGCGTTTTGCCCCTCTTCGTTCGCTACGGCGGGCAGGAATTCGTGGAATCCACGATGGACGTCGACGCCTTCTATGCCAAGATCGGCGAGATGGTGGGCAATCCTCCCACCTCGAGCCAGCCGTCGGCCGCCACGGTGGAAGAGGCCTTCGAAGAGGCCGCCTGCGCCGGCGACGACGTGCTCGGGATCTTCATCTCATCTCAGATGTCGGGCACCTTGGACGGGGCCTTGCGGGCCGCCCGCGCGGTGGCGGCCCGCCACGCCGGCTTCCGCTACGCCTTCGTCGATTCGACGAGCAACAGCGGCGACGCCTGGCCCGCCGTGCGCGAGGCGGTCCAGTCGGTCGAGGCCGGCCATAGCCTGGCGCATTCCGCCCAGCGCGCCCTCTTCGGCGTCCGGTCCTCCCGCTTCCTGTTCGCCCCCAACTCGCTTGCCTTCCTGAAGGCCGGCGGCCGCATCGGTCGGGCGTCCGCCCTGGTCGGCGGCCTTATGAAGATTTGCCCGGTCCTTACGGTGGGAGACGGGGCCGTCAACGTCAGGGCAAAGGTCCGGTCCCACAAGAAGGCCCTCGACCGCATCCTTTCGTTCGCCGCCGATGATGTGCGCGACCATGGCGGGCTCAAGCAGCTCATTGTGCACTATATCGGCGACAAGGCACCGGCCGTCGCATGGGCGAAGACCTGCGTCGAGCCCCGATTCGGCGTCTCGGTTCCCGTGCTGCCCGTAAGCCCGGTCATCGGCTGCCATGTGGGACCCGCCTTGGGCATCGCCTACCAGTGTGGCGACCCTCTCCCGGGCAAGATCACCGGCAACATCCAAGACTACCTGTTCACTTCGTAGAAACGGACGCTATGGCTCCCCAATGCAACCTCATCGTCGATTCCTGCTGCGACCTTCCCTTCGAGACGGTCAACCAGCCGGGCATCGACCTCATTCGGTTCCCCTTCATGCTCGACGGCGCAACCCACCAGGACGACTTCTACCAAACGGTGTCGCCCAAAGAGTTTTACGACGCCATGCGCGACAAGAAGCGAAAGCCGCCCACGACGGCCCAGATCCAGGCGACCGTTCTGCGCGACACCTTCGCCCGCGCGCTCGCTTCCGGCGTCCCCACCGTCTACCTTTCCTTCACGAGCGGCCTTTCGGGCTCCTTCGACACGGCCTGCCTCATCGCCGATTCCCTTGCCGACCAGTACCCTCAAGGCAAGCTCTACCTGGTCGATACCAAGCTCGCCTCTATTGCCGAAGGCCTACTCGTCCTCGGCGCGATCGAGCAGCGCGAACGGGGCCTTTCGGCCGAAGAGATGGTGGCCTGGGCCAAGGAGGCTCCCAACTTCGTAGGCGCCATCTTCATGGTCGACGACCTCGAATCCCTGCGCCGCGGCGGGCGCATTCCCTCGACGGTGGCCATGGCGGGCGCCAAGCTTGATGTGAAGCCCCTGCTCGGCTTCGATCTGTCGGGCAAGCTCGCCCTGACCGGCGTCGTGCGCGGGCGCAAGAAGGCCATGCGGCAGATGGTCGACTTCTACAACAAGCACCGCCTTCCCGACGAGCTCGACAGGCGCGTCATCATCGGCAACGCCGACTGCGAGAAGGACGCCCGCAAGCTGCACGAGATGGTGGAGGAGGCCGAGCCCCAAGCCATGATCTTGGAGTCGAGCATCGGCCCGGTCATCGGCAGCCACGTGGGCCCGGGCATGCTCGCCATGGTCTTCTGGAGCGACGACCGTCGCTCGGAGCTCACCGTGTCCGATAAAATCGCCAAGCGCATCAAGGAAAGGAACTAGCGCATGACGGCAAAGTTCAACCTCGTGCTCGACTCGAGCTGCGACCTCCCGCGCGACTTCTACGATCACCCCGGCATCAGCATTGCGCGCCTTACCTACACCTACGACGGCAGCGAAGACTTCTACGACAACCTCTTCGAAGACGTGTCGCCCCACGATTTCTACGAGAAGATGCGGGCGGGCGCCACGCCCAAGACCTCTCAGGTGTCCCAGGGCGAGTTCCATCGGGTCTTCACCGAGGCGCTCGAAGACGGCCTGCCCGTGGTCTACCTGGCCTTCTCGAGTGCGATTTCGGGTACCTACGAAGCCGGCGTGCTCGCCGCTAAGCAGATCATGGAAGAGCGCGGCGACGGCGTTCCCATCTACTGCGTCGACACGAAAACGGCGAGCACGGGGCTCACCGTGCTTTCGGCCGAAGCCATTCGCCAGCGCGACCAGGGGCTTTCGGCCGAAGAGATGGTCAAGTGGGCCGAACAGGTGCGCTACTTCTGCCACATCATCTTCATGGTCGACAACTTGGACGCCTTGCATCGCGGCGGCCGCATTCCCGCCAGCGTCGCCGTTGCCGGCGCCAAGCTCGACGTCAAGCCCCTGCTCACGATCGCCCTCGACGGCTCGCTGCAGATCATCGGCGTCGCGCGCGGCCGCAAGAAGGCGATCAAGAAGATGTGCGACTTCTATTTCAAGCATCGCGGCGAGACGCCCACCATGCCGGTCTTTCTGGGCAACGCCGATTGCCTGAAGGACGTCGAAAAGCTCGCCGCAACCATCGCCGAAAAGGACGAGGGCACCTCGTTCGTCTACTCCAACATCGGCCCGGTCATCGGCTGCCATGTGGGTCCGGGCATGATGGCCTGCTGCTTCTTCGGCGAGGACCGCCACGGCGAGCTTTCGGTGTCCGACCGCATCGCCAACCGCATCAAGCATTCGTAATCGGGGCGGCGCGCCTTGGGCGCGCACCCGGGGAAGGATGGCCCTATGCCTCAATCGTTCGTATTCGTCGGCGCCACCGCCGTCGGCCAGTGCGTGGCCGACAATCTGGTCAAGGCCGGGTTCGTCGCTGCCGGCGACCTGGTCGCCGCCGATATCGTTGTGACCTACTGCAAGAACCAGGAAGACCTGGAAAACGTCTACTTCGACGGGTCGGGCATCATCGCGACGGCCCGCAAGGGGGCCCTGCTCATCGACCTTTCGGCGACGACGCCCGCTTCGGCCAAAGAAATGGCGGGCATGGCCCAGGTAAGCGACCTGCGCCCGGTGGAAGCGCCCGTTTTCGTGCGCGACCCTACGGTCCCCGACGCCTTCGGTGACCCTGCCAACCTGGCCCTCTTCGCCGCCGGCGAATTCGACGACGTGCAGGCGGCCGAAGCGGCCCTCGATGCGATCGCCGGCCGCGTCGAGCGCACCGGCGAGGCGGGCACGGCCCAGCTGGCCAAGTGCGCCCTCACGATCCAGCAGGCCATCGGTTTGGTGGGCGCCATCGAATCCGACGCCCTCGTACGCGCGGCTGCAGGCGAGGTCGACGCCCATGCCGCCTTGGAACGCGCGCTTGCCCTGGGGTGCGTCCCCGCCTGGGCCCATAACCTCTACCACGCCATGGAGGGCGGCGCCTTCTCGTCGACCTACACGGTCGAGATGATCATGAACGAAGTAGCCTGCGCCCTTGCGGCGGCAGAGGACGCAGACCTTGTTGTCCCGCAGATCGAGGCCGTCTCCTACCTGCTCAACCTGCTTGCGACCTTGGGTGGGGTCGACCTGTCGGCGGCGGCCGTGTCCCTGGCCTATCGCGACGAGGACACCGCCAAGAAGTTCGGCCTCGATTGGGATCGGGCCCAGGAGGCCTACGAGGCCCTGGGCGCGCACGACCACGATGACGACGACGAGTACGATTTCGATGACGGGGACGACCGCGATCCGTCTCCGTTCGGGGGAGCCTTCGGTGGCTATTCTGCCAACTAGCTGCAATCTGTGCCCCCGCGCCTGCGGCGCCAACCGCGCGGCGGGCGAGCGAGGCGTCTGCGGCGCGGGTGCCGATTTGCGCATCGCCCGCGCCGCCCTGCACGAGTGGGAGGAACCGCCCATCAGCGTGGGGGCGGGCAGTGGGGCGGTCTTTTTCAGCAACTGCCCCCTGCGCTGCGTCTACTGCCAGAACGCCCAGATCGCCTGCGGGCACCAGGGGACGGCTATCTCCGAAGAGCGCCTGACCGATATCTTTTTCGAGCTCGCCGGCCAGGGAGCCGCCAACATCAACCTGGTCACGCCGGGCCACTATCTGCCGCAGATCGCCGTCGCGGTGGCGGCGGCCCGCGAGCGCGGCTTTGATCTGCCCTTGGTGTTCAACACCTCGAGCTTCGAGAGGGCGGAGGTCCTGCGTACCTATAGGGACTGCGCCGACGTCTATCTGGCCGACTTCAAGTACTGGATGTCCCCGGCAAGCGACGCGGCCGCCCGCTATTCCCACGCTGCCGACTACTTCGACGTGGCAACGCGGGCGCTCGATACCATGGTCGATTTGGCGGGCTCGCCTCGCTTCGATAGCTTCGGCGGCGAAGAGCGCATCGTTGGGGGCGTGGTGGTGCGCCATCTGCTCTTGCCCGGCCGCGTGGAGGAGTCGAAGAAGGTCATGTCCTTCCTCTGGCACCGCTATGGGACGTCGGTTCTCTACAGCGTGATGAACCAGTACACGCCCCTGCGCGCCTTCCCCGAAGCGCCCGAGCTCGATGCCCCGGTCCCCAACGAGGACTACGAGCGCCTGCTCGACGCCCTCGATGACCTGGGCATGACCGACTACTTCTGGCAGGAAGGCGCAGCCGCCAAGGAGAGCTTCATCCCTGCCTTCGACAGCACGGGCGTCTTGCCCAAAGACGAGGCGTAAGGGGCGCGCGGGGCGGGCCTCGCTGCGCTCTGGGCGCGCTCTGGATCGCCTTCGGGCTCGACGAGTACGCGGTCACCGCTTCGAGCGTCCTCGCCTGCTGCCGCGTGCGCTCAGTGCTGTCACCCGCGCGTATGACGGTACGGAAACGGCTGCGACGTTTCTGCGACCCTTATGCTATATTGTGATGCTGTATCTTTAGCCACTGTATGCCTGCATGCAGGGGTCGACGGTCTTGTGAAAGGACGTTACGTGGCAGCTACTTCACGTAAGAGCACAACGAAGAAAACGACGAAGACCAGCGCAAAGGAATCGAAGTCCACGGCAAAGAACACCGCCGCCGCGCCTGCGAACGAAGACGAACAGGACGAATCGGTAGAGCTCGAGGACATGGAAGCTCCCGAAAACGTGGGCGAGGAAGCCGAATCGGAAGACGATAACGCGAGCGACGACGATTCCACCGAATCCATTCTCGAAGGAATCCCCGAAGAAGAGCTCAAGGCTCCCAAGAGCGTGAACCTGCCCAAGGTGTCCGCATCCAAGAGCCGCTCTTCCCGCACGTCGCGCCGCCGTGCCGACACCTCCATCACCATGCTCACCGGCGACCCGGTGCGCATGTACCTGAAGGAAATCGGCAAGGTCCCCCTGCTCACCGCTGCCGAAGAGATCGACCTGGCCATGAAGATCGAGGCCGGCGTCGCTGCGACCGAAAAGCTCGAAGCCGCCGAAGAGGAGGGCGCCGAGCCCCTCGAGCGCCGCGAACGCCGCCGCCTGTCCCGCATCGAGCAGGTGGGCCTCGACGCCAAGCAGCAGCTGATCGAAGCCAACCTTCGCCTGGTGGTCTCGATCGCCAAACGCTACGTGGGACGCGGCATGCTCTTCCTCGACCTCATCCAGGAAGGCAACCTGGGTCTGATCCGCGCGGTGGAAAAGTTCGACTACACCAAGGGCTTCAAGTTCTCGACCTACGCCACCTGGTGGATTCGCCAGGCTATCACGCGCGCGATCGCCGACCAGGCCCGCACGATCCGCATTCCCGTGCATATGGTCGAAACGATCAACAAGCTCGTGCGCATTCAGCGCCAGCTCCTCCAGGAGCTCGGGCGCGAACCCACCCCGGAAGAGATTGCCGAGGAAATGGATCTCACGCCCGAACGCGTGCGCGAGATCCAGAAGATCAGCCAGGAGCCGGTGTCGCTCGAAACGCCTATCGGCGAGGAAGAGGACAGCCAGCTCGGCGACTTCATCGAGGACAACGAAGCGGTCGTCCCGCCTGACGCGGCGTCCTTCAGCATGCTGCAGGAACAGCTTTCCAAGGTTCTCGACGGCCTGGCCGAACGCGAGCGCAAGGTCATCAGCCTGCGCTTCGGTCTGGAAGACGGTCATCCGCGCACGCTCGAAGAGGTGGGTCGCGAATTCGGCGTCACGCGCGAGCGCATCCGCCAGATCGAGAGCAAGACCCTGGCCAAGCTCCGCCACCCCAGCCGCTCTTCGAAGCTCAAGGACTACCTGGAAGAGTAGGCGGGCGCGCCCTCGATCGCTATGGATTCCACGCAGAAACACACCCTTACCGTGCCCGATTCCTTCGGCGGCGCCGACCACGGCGTCGCCGTCTGGGATAGGGGCGCCGACCAATTCGCCGCCCGTTTGCGCAAGGTCTTCAAGGAACGCCGCAAGTGGGCCAAGCGCGAGGGCGTCCACTGCTATCGCGTCTACGATGCCGATCTGCTCGATTTCTCGGTGGCAATCGACCTCTACGAAGGGGCCGGCCCGGCCGCGGGCGAGCGCTTCGCCGTCGTGGCCGAGTACCGTCCGCCCAAATCGGTCGATCCGGTGCGGGCCGCCCACCGCTTCGAAGACGCATGCGCCATAGCGGGCGTCGTCCTCGGCGTGCCGCCCGCGCATCTTTTCGCCCGCGAGCGCCGCCGCGACAAGGGCGGGAGCCAATACGTTCCCGAAGGGCGCCGTCGGGCGATCGCCTATACCCAAGAGGGCGGCTACCTCTTCGAACTCGATTTCGGCGGCTATCTCGACACGGGGCTCTTCCTCGACCATCGTCTCGCGCGCCTGCTGGTGGGCCGCATGGCCCAAGGCACGCGCTTCCTCAACCTCTTCGCCTATACCGGTTCGGCGACCGTGCATGCCGCCGGCGGCCGCGCCCGCACGACGACCACGGTCGACCTGTCGCAAACCTATCTCGACCGCGCGCGCCGCAATATGGCCATGAACGGATTCACGGGGCCCAAGCATTCCTTCATTCGCGCCGACGTGACCGACTGGATCGTGCGCGAGGGACGGACGGGCCACGTCTACGACCTCGTCTTCTGCGACCCGCCCACCTTCTCCAACTCGAAGGCCATGGGCCAGCGCACCTGGGACGTCCAACGCGACCACGCCACGCTGCTTGCCGCCATAGAGAAGCTGCTTGCCCCGCACGGGACCATCGTCTTCTCCTGCAACCTACGCGGGTTCAAGCTCGACGGCGAGGGTCTGGCCCGCGCGGGCCTTGTCGCCCAGGACATTTCCAAAGCCTCGATCCCCCATGATTTCGAGCGCAACGACCGCATCCACCACTGCTATATCATTACGCGCGCCGCCGACCGCAAGGATGCCCCTCATGGTCGATAGCCCCTGGCGCGTGCGCGTGGCCACCCCCGACGACGCCAAGGGCCTGCTTGCCCTGTACGCCCCCTTCGTCGCCGAGACCACCGTCACCTTCGAAACCGAGGTGCCCACGGTCGACGAATTCCGCAGCCGCATCGAGCGCACCCTCGCACGCTATCCCTATTTGGTGGCCGAAAGGGAAGACGGCCGCCTGGTCGGCTACTCCTATGCGGGCACCTTCAAAGGGCGTGCCGGCTACGACCATACGGTCGAGTGCACGGTCTACACGGCTCCCGAAGCGCGGGGCGCCGGCGTGGCCCACGCCCTCTACGATGCGCTCGATGCCTACCTCGAGCGCATGGGCGTCTACAACGTCGAGGCCTGCATCACCCATCCCAACCCGGCGAGCGAGAAGTTCCATGCCAAGCGCGGATTCGTCCCGGTGGCCCACTTCCACCGCTGCGGTTACAAGCTGGGGGAGTGGCTTGACATGGTCTGGATGGAAAAGGAGCTGGGGGAGCGGCCCGCCCATCCGGCGCCCCTTATACCCTTCCCGGACCTGGTCGCCGCCGAGGGTAAGCGCCGCTAGCACGAGATCGCGATCCACGCAGCAAAAAGCGGGGGCCGGCTCAGCGCCGACTCCCGCTTTCTCATAGCCCTTGTCGAGGGGTTCCTTAGCCTTCGATGGTGATGGTCTTCTTGGCTTCGATTTCGGGCTGGGTCTTCTTGGGAACCGTGACCTTCAGAGTGCCGTTCTCGAACTTGGCGGTAATGGCATCCTCGTCGATCTCGTCGCCCACGTAGAACTTGCGGCTGCACTTGCCCTCGAAGCGCTCCTTGCGCAGGAAGGCCCCGTTTTCGTCCTTGTCTTCGGTTTCGTGTTTGGACTCGGCTTCGATGTCCAGGTAGCCGTCGGCAATCTGCACCGTGACGTCGCCTTTCTTAACGCCGGGCAGGTCGATGGTCAGCTGGAAGTCCTTGTCGGTTTCCTTGATATCGGTCTTCATCAGGCCTGCGGTCGATTTGCCCTGGGCTTGGGGCGCATCGAAGAAGGCATCGAAGGGACTCATCATGAAATCATCGAAGAAATTGCGCTTTGCAGGTACCAGCATGCTTATCATCTCCGTTTTTCTTTCCCCGCCCCTTCGGGCGGTCCTTTGTGCTGTTCCTTTTGACGCTTCTTGTTCTAGTCCTCCGCGTTAGCAGTGTCAACGTTCGAGTGCTAACGTCACCGCCACGTCAGCTTGCGTTACCTTGCGGGAACTTTGGAGGCGGCGTTTGCCCGCGGGCACGCCATGCAGTAAGGTGCTAGGGCACCGATGGAACGCACGTATGAAGGACGGTTCATGAAGACCTACCGCGCACATTATCTTTCGCCTCGAGGCGCCCACCCCGTCAACGGGACCTTCGAGTTCGAAAGCGAAGGGCACGCGGGGTCGAAGAAGAACATGACCGACGCGCGCATCAAGATGCTCGAGCTGTTCGGCAACGAAGCCGTGTCGTGGATCATCGACGAAGTCGAGCATGTGAAAGAGCCGGCTCCGGGCGACTTCGCCCAGGCCCAGATCGATTTTCGCGAGCCCAAGAAGGTGCGCAAGCACCACACGTTCGAACGCGGCCGCGTCAAATAGCGCAGTTCTGCCTGCGTGCACGGACATGGTCCCGGTGCCGCGCGCGACCTGCTTCAGAGCAAAAAAAGACGAGCCCCGCTGCGGGGCTCGTCTACGTTCGGGAGTGTCGGGCGTCGCCTAGGCCTGGGCGGCTTCGAACTCCTTCATGTAATCGACGAGGGCCTGGACGCCTTCGACAGTCATCGCGTTGTAGATCGAGGCGCGCATGCCGCCGACGGAGCGATGGCCCTTGATGTTGGCGATGCCGTGCGCCTTGGCGCCGGCGATGAAGGCGGCGTCGAGGTCGGCGTCCCCGGTGACGAAGGGGACGTTCATGATCGAGCGGTCGGCTTTGGCAGCGGTCGGTTTGAACAGGGCGCTGTTGTCGAGGTAGTTGTAGAGGAGGGCGGCCTTCTCGCGGTTGCGGCGGGCGATGCCTTCCAAGCCGCCCTGGGCCTTGAGCCATTTGAAGACGAGCCCGCACATATAGATCGTGTAGCAGGCCGGCGTGTTGTAGAGGCTGCCCTTCTCGGCCTGGAGCTTGTAGTCCAGGTAGACCGGGGTGTAGGGCTTGATGTCGCCGTCGAGCAGGTCGTTGCGGATGATCATGATGCACAGGCCCGCGGGTCCCACGTTCTTCTGGACGCCGCCGTAGACGACGCCGTAGCGCGAGACGTCGATGGGCTCGGAGAGGAACATCGACGACACGTCGGCGATCAGGGGAATCCCGTGGGTGTCGGGAAGCTTGTGGTAGGTGGTGCCGGTGATCGTCTCGTTCTGGCAGATGTAGACGTAGTCGGCGTCTTCGTCAAAGGCGATGTCGTCGACGTCGGGGATCGAGGCGAAGTTATCGTCGGCGCTCGACGCGACCACGTGGACCTCCCCGTACTTTTCGGCTTCCTTGGCGGCCTTCTTCGACCAGCTGCCCGAAACGATGTAGTCGGCCTTGCCCTTCTTCATGAAGTTCATCGGGATGCCCGAAAACTGCAGGGTGGCGCCGCCCTGCAGGAAGATCACCGAATAGTTGTCGGGGATGGCCATGAGCTCGCGCAGGTCGGCTTCGGCGGTTTCGATGATCTCCTTGAATTCTGGGGACCGATGACTCATTTCCATGACCGACATGCCGCAGCCGCGGTAGTCGAGCATTTCCGCGGCGGCCTGTTCGAGCACAGGAACCGGGAGCGTGGCGGGGCCGGCAGAGAAATTGAAGACACGGGACATGTGAACCTCCTCATCGGTTGCGAATGCGGCCATGCTAGCACCCCCGGCCGCGCCCGGGGACGGGCATCCGCAAACGGACCGAAAAACCCGGTATTTTGCTAGGAAATGACTGCGGGCGGAGCCGGGAAGGCCCCGGTTGCGGGGCGGGGGCTGTGGTCATGCGAGGGCGGCCCGCGGAGGCGAGACGGTACGCGCGGTCTTGGGGCTCCCTGCGGGCGCGCGTGGGCGACTCGCCCGTCTAGGGGCCACCGCCCTCCCTCGGGCCCCCTCGGGCGCGCGCAGGGAGCGTCGGACGATCGGCTCGTGTGCGCCCTGCGCATTTTGGTGCGCGTCAAGACCTTTTTTGCTATCATGGGTCGTCGCATATGCGGCGCAGCGCGCCCATGCGCACGAAGCTCGGCACTATGCGCGGGTGTGGCGGAATTGGCAGACGCGCCAGGTTTAGGTCCTGGTGGGGCAACCCGTGAAGGTTCAAGTCCTTTCACCCGCACCATATTGCGCAGCTTGGTACGAACCAGATGGAGGAAATAGTGGACACCAAGGTAGAGGCACTGGAAGGTAGCCAGAAGAAGCTCACGGTTACCGTCGATGCTGAAGAAATCGACAAGCGCATCAAGAAGACCTACAAGGACTTCGCTTCGCGCTACAACTTCCCGGGATTCCGCAAGGGCAAGGCCCCGCGTCCCGTTATCGACAGCATGCTCGGCAAGGAAGCGGTGCGCGCTCAGGTCACCGACGACGTGGTGAACGGCCTGTACCCGATCGCCATGGACGATAACGACCTCATCTCCATCGCCCAGCCCGACTTCGACCTCTCCGAGGAGCTCGTGACAGAGCACGCTCCCTTCACCTTCACGGTGACGGTCAAGTGCCGCCCCGAGTTCGAGCTCGACTCGTACGACCAGGTTGCCGTCAAACTCCCGTCCGTTGAGGCCACCGATGCCGAAATCGACGAGCAGATCGACGAGCTCCGCAACTACTACTACACCTTCGAAGACGCCGCCGACGACGCCGCCATCGAAGAGAACGGCTTCGCCGAGATCTCCCTGGCCGCCACCGACGACAAGGGCGAGAACATCGAGACGATTTCCACCGACTCCCGTCTCTACGAGCTCGGTTCGGGCCTCTTCCCCGAAGCCTTCGACGCTGCGCTCGAAGGCCTGAAGAAGGGCGATACCACCACGGTCAAGATGGATGTCTCCGACTCCCTCATGGGTCGCGGCATCGAAGGCGACGTTACGATAGACGTCGAGGTCAAGCAGGTCAAGACCAAGGTCCTGCCTGAACTCAACGACGAGTGGGCCAAGGAAACCGCCGGCTTCGAAGGCGGCGTCGAAGAGCTCCGCACCCGCATCGCCGATTCCATCAAGCAGCAGAAGGAGCAGATGATGCCCCGCCTGCGCGAGAACGAGGCCCTCTACGCCCTGCAGAAGCGCGTGTTGGGCGAAGCCCCCGAAGAGCTCTGCTCCTCTGAAGAGCAGAACCTCCTGCAGAACTTCTTCCAGCAGATCCAGCAGTCCGGCCTCACCTTCGACGCCTACCTGGCCCAGATGGGCATGACCCCGGCCGACTTCAAGGACGACGTCAAGAAGCAGGCCAAGGACGTCACCCTCCAGGACCTCGCGCTCGACGCCTGGGCCCGTCACTTCGACATCCAGGTTTCCGACGAAGAGATTTCCGAAGAGTTCAAGAAGTCGGGCGTCGACGACCCTGCCAAGCTCGAGAAGCAGTGGCGCGAAAACGGCCAGATCGCCTCTCTGCGCGCCGGCATGAAGCGCACCAAGGCCATTGACGCGATCGTCGCCGACCTGGCGGTCGAAGAGCTCAAGCCGGGCGAGAAGCTCCAGAGCGTCGAAGACGAGGAAGCCGAAGAGAAGGCCGCCGAAGCCGAGGCCCCCAAGGCCGACGAAGCTCCCGCCGAAGCAGCTGCGGAGGGCGAAAAGCTCACCAAGACCGCCCTCAACAAGCTCAAGGTTGCCGAGCTGCGCGAAAAGGCCGAGGGCATGGGCATTGCGACCGACGGCCTGAAGAAGGCCGAGCTGGTCGACGCTATCCTCGCTGCCGAATAGGCCTTTTCCGGGTAACGGAAGCCAAACAAAGCAGTAATGAAACGCGGGTGGATGGGCCAGTGCCCGTTCACCCGCCTTCTTTTCCGTATAATGGCCTTCGAATAAACGTACCTATCTCGAAACAGAGGCGTTGTATGAACGAATTCATCCATCCTAAGTCGGCCCTGATCCCCTATGTGATCGAGCAGTCCCCGCGCGGCGAGCGCAGCTTCGACATCTACTCCCGCCTGCTCAACGAGCGTATCGTGTTCTTGGGCGAAGCAATCGACGACAACGTGGCAAACTCCGTGGTCGCCCAGCTTCTGCACCTTGAATCAACCGATCCCGAAAAGGACATCTCCCTCTACATCAACAGCCCGGGCGGCAGCGTCACCGCGGGTCTGGCCATCCTCGACACGATGAATTACATCAGCTGCGACGTGTCGACGATCTGCATCGGCCAGTGCGCCTCCATGGCGGCCGTCCTCCTGTCGAGCGGCGCCAAGGGCAAGCGCTACGCCCTGCCGTCTTCGAGCGTCATGATCCACCAGCCCTCCGGCGGGGCCCAGGGTCAGCAGACCGAAATCGCCATCGTTGCCGAAGAGATCTTGAAGATCCGCAAGCAGTTGAACAAGATCCTCTCCGACAACACCGGTCAGCCGCTCGAAGTCATCCAGCATGACACCGAGCGCGACAACTTCATGACGGCCGAGGAAGCCTGCGCGTACGGTTTGGTCGACCAGGTGGTTTCCAGCCGCGCCGCGCAGAACTAGCGCGACCAGTCACTAACGATCCGATCTCGAGAGAAAAGGGCCAGGCGCACACACATGGCGAGTACCCACGACACCTTCAACCACGATCCCGAAGACGCCGACATCCATTGCGCCTTCTGCGGCAAGACGCCCCAGCAGGTGAATGCGATGATCAGCGGACCCAACGGCGTCTGCATCTGCGACGAATGCGTGTCGGTGTGCGCCGAAGCCATGATGCGCGATATGGGCATGTCGCCCTCGCAGGCCCCTTCGGCCGATTCCTTCAGCGCGCCCGGCCAGGCGGCCTCTGATGCGCCCGATCCCACCGAGGTCCTGGGTAACCTGCCGACCCCGCACAGGATCTACGACGCGCTCAGCCAGTTCGTCGTGGGCCAGGAAGACGCCAAGCGAGCCCTTTCGGTGGCCGTCTACAACCACTACAAACGCATCAGCCTGGGTGCCGACCGCACGAGCGACGACGACGTCGAGCTCGCCAAGAGCAACATCTTGCTGCTGGGCCCCACGGGCAGCGGCAAGACCCTGCTCGCCCAGACCCTTGCGCGCACCCTGCGTGTGCCCTTCGCCATCGCCGACGCCACCACCCTCACCGAAGCGGGCTACGTGGGCGAGGACGTCGAGAACATTCTGCTCAAGCTCATCACGGCGGCCGACTTCGACATCCCGCGGGCCGAAATCGGCATCGTCTACATCGACGAGATCGACAAGATCGCCCGCAAGGCCGAAAACCTGTCGATCACCCGCGACGTGTCGGGCGAGGGCGTCCAGCAGTCCCTCCTTAAGATCATCGAGGGCTGCGAGGCGAGCGTGCCCCCGCAGGGTGGCCGCAAGCATCCCCAGCAGGAGCTCATCCACATCGATACGACCAACATCCTCTTCATCTTGGGCGGCGCCTTCGTTGGCCTGTCCGACATCGTGGCCGAACGCGTGGGCAAGAGCGGGATCGGCTTCAACGCCGAGCTTTCCACCAGCAAGAAGAACGACGAGGACGAGCTGCTCGCCCAGGTCTTGCCCGAAGACCTCAACAAGTTCGGGATGATTCCCGAATTCATCGGCCGCATCCCCGTGGTCACGAGCCTGAAGGAACTGTCGGAAGACGACCTCGTCCGCATCCTCACCGAGCCGCGCAACGCGCTGATCAAGCAGTACAAGCGCATGTTCGAATTCGAGGACAGCGAGCTGGTAGTGGGCGAGGACGCCCTGCGCGCGATCGCCCGCAAGGCCATGGAGCACAACACGGGCGCCCGCGGTCTGCGCTCCATCTGCGAGAAGGTCTTGCAGAACGTCATGTACGACCTGCCGGAGCATAGGGGCGCAACCCGCGTCGAGCTCCGCGAGAGCGACATCGAGGGCACGACGGCACCCCAAATCGTCGACGTCGCGCCCCGCAGCCAGGCCCTAGGCGAAGGGGCCGGCAGCGAGGCTTAGCGGCTTCGACCCATCAAGTCGCTGTGAAGCGCCCGCGGCATGCGTCGCGGGCGCTTTTCGTTGGCGTATAATCGCTCGGTATGTAGCGAGAAATCCCAATGGTATATGAATGCGGAAAGGTGCGCACGTATGGCCGATAAGAAGAAAGTGGACTACGACTTCGCCGCCCATGAGGCGCCGTTGTTCAAAGCGTGGAACGATCGCGGGTGTTTCCAGCGCACGCCGGGTTTCGGCAAGCATCAGAACGATTGCTACACGATCGTCATCCCGCCGCCCAACATCACCGGCATGCTCCATATGGGCCATGCGCTCGACGACACCATCCAGGACGCCTGCATCCGCCGTGCCCGCATGCAGGGGTATCAGACCCGCTGGATCCTGGGCACCGACCACGCCGGCATCGCCACGCAGACCAAGGTCGACAAGAAACTGGCCGAAGAGGGCATCAGCCGTCTTGAGATTGGCCGCGAGAAGTTCATCGAGGCCTGCTACGAATGGCGCCGCGAATACGGCACCACGATCGTCGAGCAGATCAAGGGCATGGGCTGCTCCTGCGACTACGCCGACGAGCATTTCACCCTCGACCCCGACTACATCGCCGCCGTGCGCAAGCTCTTCGTCCAGTGGTACCACGACGACCTCATCTACAAGGGCAAGCGCATCGTGAACTGGTGCCCCCACTGCACGACCGCCATCGCCGACGACGAAGCCGAATACGTCGACGAGCACGGCCATCTCTGGTACCTGCGCTACCCCCTCGTCGAGCCCGTCGACGGCCAGGACTACATCGTCGTGGCCACTACCCGTCCCGAAACCATGCTCGGCGACACGGGCGTGGCGGTCTCTCCCAAGGACCCCGACAAGCAGAAGTTCGTGGGCGCCAAGGTCAAGCTGCCTATTGTGGGCCGCGAGATCCCCATCTTCAGCGACTACTACGTCGACGCGGGCTTCGGCACCGGTTTCGTGAAGGTCACGCCTTCCCACGACCCCAACGACTGGGGCATGGGGGAGCGCCACGACCTCGAGAAGATCAACATCTTCGACGAGACCGCCCATGTGGTCGACGGCTACGGGAAGTTCTCGGGGCTCGACCGCGACGAGGCCCGCGAGGCGATCGTCGCCGAATTCGAGAAGCTGGGCCTGCTCGACCATGTGGAAGACCACGATCATTCGGTCATGACCTGCTACCGTTGCCATACCAAGCTCGAACCCTGGGAATCCGAGCAGTGGTTCGTGGCCGTCGACGGTCTCAAGGGGCCGGCGCGCGAAGCGGTGGAGTCGGGCCAGATCCAGTTCCACCCGGCCCGCTGGAAGCAGGTCTACCTCGACTGGCTCGACAACCTCAAGGACTGGTGCATCTCCCGTCAGCTGTGGTGGGGCCACCGCATTCCCATGTTCTACTGCGATGCCTGCGGCTGGGAGGACGCAAGCGTCGAAGACGTCGAAACCTGCCCCCAATGCGGGGCCCCGGTCCGTCGCGACGAAGACGTGCTCGACACCTGGTTCTCCAGCCAGCTGTGGCCCTTCGCCACGATGGGCTGGACCGAGCACGGCACCGAGGCTCCCGAGCTGAAGAAGGCCTACCCGACCCAGGTGCTCGCCACGGCCCGCGACATCATGGGCCTGTGGGTGGCCCGCATGGTCATGGCCAGCGAATACTGCATGCATGACATCCCCTTCCAGAACGTCATCATCTATCCCACGGTCATGGGAGCCGACGGCAAGCCCATGTCAAAGAGCCGCGGCAACGGCGTCGACCCGCTGAAGCTCATGAAGGACTACGGGGCCGACGGTATGCGCTTCGGCCTGCTCATGCAGGTGACGGGCGCCCAGGACCTGAAATTCAACGAGGCCAAGCTGGAAAACAGCCGCAACTTCGCCAACAAGATCCGCAACGCGGCGCGCTTCGTCATGATGAACCTCGACGGCTACACGCCCGGTGCGCCCGAGCCCACGACCCCGGTCGACAAGTGGATCTTCAGCCGCCTGGCCAAGCTTGTCGCCCACGTCGACGAGGCCTTCGACGCCTACGAGTTCTCCGATGTCACCCGCGAGCTCTACTCCTTCTTCTGGAACGAGTTCTGCGATTGGTACATCGAGTTCTCCAAGAGCCGCCTGCAGGGCGACGACGCCGCCGACCGCCTGGCTTGCCAGCGCAACCTCGTGTTCGTCCTCGATGTGGCCCTGCGCCTGCTCCACCCGATGATGCCCTTCGTGACCGAGGAGATCTACCAGGAGCTGCCCATCGAAAAGGATGCCGACTATCTGATCGTCGCTCACTGGCCCGAAGCAGCCGACCTGCAGGGCTACATCGACGACGACTCCGAGCGCGCCATCCAGATGGTCTGCGACGTGGTGAGTGCCGTGCGCGCCAACCGTTCGCGGTACGGCATTTCGCCCAAGACCCCCATGCAGGCTGCGGTGAAGGCCGAAAAGGCCGAGGATGCCGCCCTGCTCGAGGGCCAGCGCGGCCTGATCGAGGGCATGGGCCGTCTCGACGGTCTCGCCATTGCCACCGACACCGCCAAGCCGGCGGAATCGGCGGCGACGCTCGTGCCCGGCCTCGAGGTCTACGTGGTCCTTTCCGGCCTCGTCGATTTCGATGCCGAACGCGCCCGCCTGCTCAAGCAGAGCAAGAAGCTCGAAGGTGATTTGGCCAAGCTCGACAAGAAGCTCCATAACCCGGGCTTCCTCGCCAAGGCGGCGCCCGACGTGGTGGCCAAGGACCGCGCCAAGTTCGCCGACCTCACCGACGAGCTGTCCCGCGTCAAGGCGCAGATCGCCGAAATCGCCTAGTATAGGGTCGGGGGCGCGCGGTGCGCGTCCCCGGCTTTCCGCCACCCGAAGAGGATGTTGGTCATGAAAGAGCTCCTTGCCCAGTTCCTTACCCCCGAAGTCCAGGGCGCCCTTGCCTTCATGGTCTTTCTGCTCGTCGTGCTCTACGTGCTCGTCGTGGTCTGGACCGCGCGCGACGCCTACCTGCGCGGGGCCCGTTGGCAGGTGTGGGCCATCGTTTCGCTCGTGCCCCTGGTGGGCGTGATCGCCTATGTGCTCCTGCGTCCGCCTCTCTACGAGATCGACCGCCGAGAGCAGGAGCTCGAAATCGCCCTCAAGCGTCGCGAACTTGCCAACTTCGGCGAATGCGCCAATTGCGGCTACCCGGTGCATGCCGACTACATTCTCTGTCCCCATTGCCATGCGCGGCTGAAGAACCTCTGCCCCCAGTGCCATCATGCCCTCGATCCCGAATGGTCCGTGTGCCCCTACTGCGGCACGCCGGAGCACGCGGCGCAGGCCCACCCTCACGCCGCGCGCACCCAGTAAGAGCGAAAGGACCCCATGCATCTTTCCCTCGAGCAAAGCGACCGCTTTCTCGACCTCGTCGATTCCCTGCTCCTCTACGTCAACGACCGCTTCCATGTGGTGCGCGACCTCGATCCCGACCAGGACGACCCGCTTGTCGACGACAAGGCGGCCCTCATCGCGCATACCCTCTGGGACAACCCCGACGTCATCGACGCCTATCTTCTCAGCAATCCCGATGAAATCGATCCGGAAGACCTTGCGACGGTTGCCTCCTGGAAGGACGGCCTGCACAAGACCTTTTCGCTCGTGCGCTACCAGAACGGGGTAGGGCTCTTCATGGACGAGTCTCATGTCTTCGCCGTCTGCGGGGTCACGATGGACGTCGAGGAGGCTCTGGGCCGCACGCCGGCGATCGTGGAAACCACCTTGCTGCCCTTCGACGACGTGATCGTCTACGACGGCTTCGTGGACATCAGCGACCCCGACGGCTTCGAAGCCAAGCGAATCCAGGACGAATTCGAGGACCGCTTGTCTGCCGGCGTCGTGTCCACGCCCAAAGGCCTTATCGAAGCGGCCCGCGCCGAGCATGCCCGCGCCGCTTCGCGCGAACTCGATTCCTTTCTCGACCTGATTGCCGACGTCAATGGGCAGGAGGGCAACGCCGTCCCCGAAGGCTTCCACGCAAGCCCTCTTGCGGGGCTTTCCGACGAGGACCGCTTCGAGCGCGTGTCGGCCTACCGCACCGAGCATCGCCTTTCGGCCCCCTTCCAGGTCGACGCCTACATTCGCGCCAATTCCTTCGAAGGCGCTCCCACCGACGCCCTGGGCGACGTGCTCGACCGCTTCGATGCCGACACCCTCGTCGAGATGGCCGACGTGCTCGGCGCCAAGGAATCCCAGTCGTCCACGCCCGCGGCGGCACGCGCCACCGTGTGCCGCCTTCTTCCCATCGACGCGAGCACCTACGCGAGCTACCTGCTCATCAGCCCGGCTGAGGTCTTCGACACGATGCGACTCCTCGCCGCGACGCCGGTCATCGAACGCCCGGCCGGGCCCGCCGATTGCTTGGAGACCTACCCGCTCGTTCCCTATGCGGCCCCCTTCCTGCACGACGGGGTCTTGACCGTCGTCGTCCCGCGCGAGCTGCGCGCCCTTGTGTCGGGCTTCGACTACGAGGCGCTTGCCCACAAGCGGGCGGGGGAGCGCGCCGCTCTCAACTGCGCGTCGGCGTCGGTGACCTATTGCGGGGTGTGCCCGCTCGAAGAGGTCTACGACCGCTATTGCGCTCTCTATTCCGACGCCATGCCCTACGGGGAATTCGCCGAGCTCATGGAAAGCGAGTCGGACACGGGTCAGGCCCTCTTCGAGTGCTGGGATTTCGAAGAGCGCCCCTATCTGGCCCACTACACCCTCTGCAAGGATTTCGTGGCCTCCCAGGTCGTCCAGCGCCACCAGGACGAGATCATGAGCGGGCTCGCTTCCGCGGGCGCCGGGCAGGGTGCCTTGGACGCGACCTACGACCGGGTTCGCGACGACCTCTCGCGCGAGCTGGGCAACTTGGAAGACGTCCGCCTGTCCCTGGCAACCGAACACTACCGTACGCCTGCCCGCGCCCTGGGCGAAGAGGCCCTGGACGACGACCCCCTGCGCGCCCTGCGCGCCCTTCCGGCCGTGGCCGCCCTGCGCCGCTTCGTCGACGGGCACGTACCCGACGGCGAGAACGACTTCACCTTTGCCGACCAGGTGACCGATAGCGTTGTGCGCTCGGTGCTCGAGGTGGGCGACAAGCGTGTGGGCGCCTCGATCGCCCGCAGCGCGGGCCTCGAAGGCAGCGATGGGGGTACGGGCAGGCTCGCGGCCCTGCTCGACAACGTCTACCGGGCCCTGCCCTCGTGGGAAGACAACGGCTGGTCGCCCAACCAGCTCAAAGAACGCCTTACCGGCCGGACCCTCTTCTTCGACGAAGAGGGGGCCGAGATGAAGATCGGCCCCATGGACCCCTGCCCCTGCGGGAGCGGCAAGAAATACGGGGAATGCCACGGCCGCTCATAAGGCCGGCTCGTCGTTTGCACGCCCCAAAGACGAAGGAGCCGCCCCTCCCGGTAGGGAAGGGCGGCTCCTTGTGCGTGTGGGTGGGCGGTTAGGCGCAGGCATCGCGCAGGGCGTCGAAGAGGGGCAAGCAGTTCTTCAGGTATTCGGGGTGCCATTGCACGCCGATGAAGAAGGTCTTGCCCGGGTCTTCGAGTCCTTCGTAGACCCCGTCGGAAGCGATGGCGTTCACGTAGAGGCCGGGGGCGGGGTGCTCGATGGCCTGATGGTGCATCGAATTGGTGCGGATGATCCAGTCGATGTCGTCGATGTCGGCCGCTTCGCTGCCGAAGAGGATTTCGAAAAGGCGGGTGCCCGGCTGGATATGGACGGTCTGATGGGGGACGCTGTAGGGCTTTTCCTGCTGGTGGGTATTCGAATGCGACTTGTGATGCACGTGCAGGTCGCTGATCAGCGTGCCACCCAGGCTCACGTTCATCACCTGGTTGCCGCGGCAGATGCCGAGCACAGGCAGGTCGAGCTGCCAAGCGGTGCGGGCCAGCTGCAGCTCGCACAGGTCGCGGTCGCGGTTGGTGTCCATGTACGCGATGCCCTCTTCGAGCACGCGGCCGTAGTGGCAGGGGTGCACGTCGCCCCCGCCGGAAAGGAGCAGGCCGTCGACCGTGTCGAGCTCTTCGGCCGCCTCCATGAAATCCTGGGTGTTCAAGATGAGCCGCGGCCGCATGCCGCAGGACTCGAGCGTGTCGACGTAGGCCCGCTCGCCCTCGGTGAGCTGGTCGAAGTCTTCCGTGTGGGTGGTGACGCCTATCGTAACCATGGTTAGAGCTCCAGATATCGTTGCAGGTCTTCCCAGCGCGACAGGGCGGCCCCGTAGCCTTGCCCGTAAAGGTCGAGAAGCGCGTTGGGGTCGTGTTCCATTGCCTGGACGGTGACGGGGGCGTCGGGTTCGATCAGGAAGAGCTTGCCGGCGGCGTCGAGTTCGTGAAGCCTGCGGTAGCAGAGGTTGTATTCGAAGTGGCGATGCTCGAGCCGGTCGATATAGCGGGGGTAATCGCCGTAGAGGCGCTGCGCGAGGGCCGAAAGCTTGAGCTTCTTCTTCACGTAGGTGGCATCGCGCGTGAGCACGACGACCTGCTTGGGCTCGACCGCCTTGAGTCGATGGTAGAGGAAGGGCACGCTGTCGCAGGTGCCGCCGTCGAGGAGCTTTTTCCCGTCGACGGAGACAATGTGGCTCACGAAGGGCATCGAGGCGCTGGCGGTCAGGTAGGCGATGGCCCGCTCGTCGACGGGGCCCGTATGCTCGTGGTAATCGGCGTCGCCGCGCTCGAGGTCGCTCGCTACGGTGGTGAGCGACAGGGGCGACTCTTCGAAATCGGCGAAGTCGAAGGGGTCGAGGCGCTCGGGAATCTCGTGGAAGAGCATGTGGGCGTTGAAGGCGTCGCCGGTGACGGCGAAGTTGCGCATCGACAGGTAGTGCCAGTCGGTGCAGTACTTCACGTTGAGGAAGGCCGTGCGGCCAATGGCTCCGGCTACGTAGTTGAAGCCGTTCAGCGCGCCGGCCGAGGTGCCGATCACCTGCGCGGCGCACACGCCGTGCTCGAGCAGGAAATCGCAGACGCCGGCCGTGAACAGGCCGCGCATGCCCCCGCCTTCCAGAACGAGGCTGAGGGGAAGGGGGCTGGCATCGCGCCAGGCGGCGCGCGGTTGGGTGGGGGGTAGAGGTTGGGTCATAGCGGTGCTCCTTGGGTATCCCGCTTAGTATACGTGAGCGCATCGCCCGCATGTGCGGATGTTTTGGGGAGCGTGTAGGGCCGTGCTGGTAAGGCGGGAGAGGGCGGCGCCCGCGTCGGTTCGTCGAAGGGCGGCGGGGAAGCGGGGGATGCGACGCAAAAGAATTGCGCACAACCAATATGACCGATTGGTGACAAAGGCCGGATTGCCGCTTGCAGGCGCAAATGATGCCGCTATAGTAGCAGTAACGAAAGAGCATGCCCGAGGGCATATGCAGTAAGGAAGGTACAAGATGGCTACTCAGATCACCGCAGCTGAATTCGATGAAAAGGTTCTCAAGGCAGACAAGCCCGTCCTCGTCGACTTCTTCGCAACCTGGTGCGGCCCCTGCAAGATGATGGCCCCCACGATCGACCAGATCGCCACCGAGGTCGCCGGTACGGCCGACGTCTACAAGATCGACGTCGACCAGGCGCCCGAAATCGCCCAGCGCTACGGCGTCATGAGCATCCCCACCCTCATCGTCTTCGACAAGGGTCAGGTGAAGAACCAGGCGGTCGGCGCCCAGCCCAAGCCTGCCGTCATGGCCCTGTTCGACTAGGGTCCCTCGGATTTCTGTTTGGAGCGCCTGCGCATTGCGTGGGCGCATTTTTTTAAAGCGCCGCCCGCGGGCGGCTTGAGAAAAGGATGGTTCACATGGAGCAGGAAGCTCGTACTTCATACGACGTTGCCGTCGTGGGCGCCGGCCCCGCTGGCCTCACCGCCGCCCTCTACGCTGCGCGCGCCGGCCTTTCGGTCGTCGTGCTCGAGGCCCTCATGCCGGGCGGCCAGATGGGCGAAACGGGCCGTATCGACAATTATCCCGGCTTCCCCGAAGGGGTGTCCGGTTTCGACCTCACCATGCAGATGCAGGAGCAGTGCACCCGCTTCGGCGTCGATTTCGTCAACGAGGGGCTGGTGGCAAGCGACCTTGCGGCCGCGCCCAAGCGCCTCGAAACGGCGTCGCGCACCTTCGAGGCGCGGGCGGTCATCGTTGCCACGGGTACGCATAGCCGCAAGCTGGGCGTGCCCGGCGAAGCCGAATTCGCCGGTCGCGGCGTGTCCTACTGCGCCACCTGCGACGGCAACTTCTTCCGAGGCAAGACGGTCGTGGTCGTGGGCGGGGGCAACACCGCCGCCGCCGACGCGATCTACCTTGCCCGCATCTGCGAGACCGTGCATCTCGTGCATAGGCGCGACCGCCTGCGCGCCACGGCGGCCGAGCAGCATCGCATCGCCGCAATCGACAACGTCGTCTTCCACTTGAACAAGACGGTGCGCACGATCGAGGGCGACGGCGGGGCCGTTTCGGGCCTGGTGATCGAGGACGTGCAGACGGGCGCGACCGAAGATATCCCCGCTTCGGCGGTCTTCGTCGCCGTGGGCAAGGTGCCCAACACCGACGTGTTTGCAGGCCAGCTGCCCCTCGACGAAGCCGGCTACGTGGTTGCCGACGAATCGGGGGTCACGAGCGTGCCGGGCGTCTTCGTCGCCGGCGACGTGCGGGCCAAGCGTCTGCGCCAGGTGGCGACCGCGGTGGGCGACGGTGCGAATGCTGCGGAGGTGGCCGCCGAGTGGCTCGCTTCGTGATAGACTTGCAAGGTTAACGCATGAGGGGCGCCCAGGGCGCCCCGCTTACTGCAGTCTTACACGCTATCACGAGGATCGATTATGCTCGAACGAGAGAAGATGGAGAAGATCGTCGTTGCCTACGACGAGCTCCAGGAGAAGATGAGCGACCCCGCGGTCATTGCCGACCAGCGCGAATACGCTCGCCTCACCAAGGAATACGCCCATCAGGGCCCCTTGGCCGCCGCTGCCAAGCACTACGTGCAGGACCTCGACGACCTCGCTGAGGCCAAGGAGATGCTGGCCGACCCCGAAATGAAGGAGTTCGCCCAGGAGGAGATCTCCCGCATCGAAGGCGAGCTTCCCCCGCTCGAAGAGGACATCAAGTACATGCTCATCCCGGCCGACCCGGCCGACGACAAGGACATCATCGTTGAAATCCGCGCCGGTGCGGGCGGCGACGAGGCCGCGATCTTCGCAGGCGACCTCTACAAGATGTACGTCCGCTTCGCCGAATCGCGCGGCTGGAAGATCGAAACGCTCGACGCCTCTCCTTCCGAGATGGGCGGCTACAAGGAAGTCCAGTTCAAGGTCAAGGGCGACAAGGTCTATTCGGAGATGAAGTTCGAATCGGGCGTCCACCGCGTCCAGCGCGTGCCCAAGACCGAAAGCCAGGGCCGCATCCACACCTCCACGGCGACGGTGGCCGTCCTGCCCGAAGCCGACGAAGTCGAAATCGACATCAAACCCGAAGACCTCCGCATCGACGTTTACCGCGCCGGCGGCCCGGGCGGCCAGTGCGTCAACACGACCGACTCGGCCGTGCGCATCACCCACCTGCCCTCGGGTTTGGTCGTGCAGTCCCAGGACCAGAAGAGCCAGCTGCAGAACAAGATCGCAGCCATGGCCGTCTTGCGTGCCCGTCTCTACGACAAGATGCTCGCCGAACAGCAGGCGGCCGAAGGCGCCGAGCGTCGCGCCCAGATCGGCACGGGCGACCGTTCGGAGAAGATCCGTACCTACAATGCGCCCCAGGACCGCGTGACCGACCACCGCATCGGCTTCAACAGCACCTACAACAGCGTGCTTCTGGGCTCGGGCCTCGAAGAGGTCATCACGGCCCTGCAGGCCGCCGAGCGCGCCAAGAAGCTCGAACAGGTTGTATAAGACCGGTTCTCACCGGTGGCTGCGGCCGTCGTGCCCTTGTGCACGGCGGCCCTTTTCATGAAGGAGGCAACAAGGTGGCGCAACCCTGGACGGTCGGTCGCATTCTTTCCTGGATGGAAGGGTTTTTAGGCGAGCACGGCGACGAGAACCCCCGCCTGTCGGCGCAATGGCTCGTGTCCGACGCGCTCGGCGTGTCGCGGATTCAACTCTATGCCGACCTGGCCCGCCCCCTCACGCTCGAGGAGCGCGACGTCCTTCGGGCCTACACCAAGCGGCGCGCCGCCGGCGAGCCTCTGCAGTACATCACGGGCACGACCGATTTCCGGTTCATCACGGTTGACGTGCGTCCGGGCGTGCTCATTCCGCGCCCCGAAACCGAGGTGCTCGTGAGCGAGGCCTTGGCCGAGGTCCGCGCCGTCGACCGTGCGCGCAAGGCGGCTGCCGTGCCGGCGTTGGAGGGGAGTGCCGAAGCGGGCGCAGGCGACGGGGACGCGGCCGGTCGATCGGCCGACGCTACCGATGCGGACGGAAAGGCCGCTCAAGGGTCCGCCGCACCCGCGTGTGATCCTTTTCTCGCCGTCGACGCCTGCACGGGTTCGGGCTGCATCGCCTGCTCTCTTGCCCACGAGATTCCCGATGCCCAGGTGTGCGCCACCGACATCAGCGCGGAGGCGGTCGGCTTGGCTCGCCACAATGCCGAAAAGGTGGGCGTCGCCGACCGCGTCACCGTGGCCGAAGGGGACCTGCTCGATCCGGTGGGGGCGCCCTGGCGGGGTGCTGCCCGACTGGTGATTTCCAATCCGCCCTACGTGCCCACCTCTGTGGTCGACGGCCTGCCCCGCGAGGTACGCGCCCATGAGCCGCGCTTGGCCCTCGACGGCGGCGTCGACGGGCTCGACCTTTACCGCCGCCTGCTCGGCCAGGCCGCAGAGGTGCTCGCGCCCGAAGGGGTGCTTGCGGTCGAGCTGCACGAGACCTGCTTGGACGAAGCGGCTCGCCTGGCGTCGGCCGCCGGCTTCGAGGGAGTGCGCATCGCCTGCGATCTGGCGGGCCGACCGCGCGTGCTTATCGCTCGAATGCCGGCCGCCGATCCCGATCATCCGATGATTTCCGAAACGGGGGAGTAACCATGACCGCTCAGAACGAACTTTCCGCTTTCGTCGGGGAGGCGGCCGCCTTTCTGCAAGAGCGCTTCCAGGGTCGCAGCGCCGCGGTCGGCATCATTTTGGGTAGCGGCCTGAACCCGCTTGCCGACGAGCTCGACGATGCCCTCTGCGTGCCCTTTGCGAGCGTGCCCCACATGGGCGTCAGCACGGCCGAAGGCCACGTGGGCCGCTTCGTGCTCGGCCGGCTCGAGGGCGTCGAGGTCCTTGCCATGCAAGGTCGCCTGCACGGCTACGAAGGCTACACGGCCCAACAGGTCGCCTTCCCCGTGTGGGTGATGGCGCGTCTGGGCATCGGTACCCTGATCACGACCAATGCCGCCGGGGCGATCAACGAATCCTACGCCCCCGGCGACTTCTGCGTCATGCGCGACCACATCAACTTTACCGGGCGCAACCCGATCGCCTGCGCGGACGCAGCCTGCATGGCCGAACGCTTCTTCTCGATGACCGACGCCTACGATCCCGCCTTGCGCGCCGTGGCCTTGCGCGTGGCCTCCGAACGCGGCATCGTCGCTCACGAGGGCGTCTACCTGGGCCTTTTGGGACCCAGCTTCGAAACGCCGGCTGAAATCCGGATGTTTCGCGCCTGGGGCGCCGACACGGTGGCCATGAGCGTGGTCGAAGAGGTCATCGCCGCCCGCCATGCCGGTTTGCGGGTCTTGGGCATCTCGCTTGTGAGCAACCGGGCGGCCGGCGTGGGCGCCACGGGCGCGACCGGGGGAGCGGCGCCCACCGGCGCAGAGGTCATGGACGTGGCCAAGACGCGCGAGCGGGCCTTCTCGGCCTTCGTGCGCGGCATCGTCGGGGCGCTCTAAGGTGGCCGGCGCAGGGGCCCTCGGCCTCATCGTGCTCGGGAGCGGGTCCAAGGGCAACGCCGCGGTCGTCGTGAATCGGGCGACGGGTGCCGGCGTGCTCGTCGATTGCGGCATCAGCAAGCGCCAGTTTATGGACGGGTGCGCCCAAGCCGGCTTCGATCCCGCCCGTATCGAGGGGACCCTGCTCACCCACGAGCATACCGACCACACCAAGGGCTTCGGGGTCGTGATGCGGGGCCTTGCCAAGCTCGGCTGCCATCCGCCCCTCTACGCGAGCGCCAAGGTGCGGGCCGCGAGCCGTCCCCTGGCCGAAATCGCCGACCTGTGCGAACAGCGCTCCTTTACGGCCCAGGATGCCCTGGCAATCGCCGGCGTTCAGGTGCACATCTTTCCCACGAGCCACGATGCAGTCGAATCCTTCGGCTTCCGCTTCGAGCTCGACGGCGACGTGGTGGGCTACATGACCGACACAGGTCTGGTTACGGGCGCGGCTCACGAGGCCTTAGGCGGCGTGCGCATTCTGGCGATCGAGGCCAACCACGACCTCGCCATGCTCCACGAGGGTCCCTATCCCTACGCGCTCAAGCGGCGGATCGAGGGGGAGCGCGGTCATCTTTCCAACGACCAGGGGACGCAGGAAGTCGCCTCTCTTTTGCATCCCGGCCTCGAGCGCATCGTGTGCATGCATATTTCCGAAACCAACAACACCTACGGCAAACCCGTGCGGGCCATGCAGGCCATGCTCGACCAGGAGGGCTGCGCGGCCCAGGTGAGCGCGGCCAAGCAGACGCGCGCCCTTTCCGTAGTATGATGGGGCAAACGCACGCCCCGCGAGGAAGGTCCGGCATGGAAGACTACAAGCAAGAGTTCATCGAGTTCATGGTCGAAAGCGAGGTGCTGAAGTTCGGTTCCTTCACGCTGAAGAGCGGACGCCAGTCTCCCTTCTTCATGAACGCCGGCGCCTACGTCACGGGGTCCCAGCTCCATCGACTGGGTCGCTACTACGCCCGCGCCATCCACCAGAACTTCGGTGACGATTTCGACATCGTCTTCGGGCCGGCCTACAAGGGCATCCCCCTGTCGGTGGTCACGGCGATCGCCTACAGCGAGCTCTACGGCAAAGAGGTTCGCTACTGCAGCAACCGCAAGGAAAAGAAGGACCACGGCGAAGGCGGCAGTCTCTTGGGCGCCGAGCTCTACGACGGGGCCAAGGTCGTCATGGTCGAGGACGTCACCACGAGCGGCAAGTCGATCGACGAAACCTACCCGCTGATCACCTCGATCGCCGACGTGCAGGTGCAGGGGCTCATGGTGTCGCTCAACCGCATGGAGGTGGGGCCCTCCGGCCAGAAGGCCGCCATCGACGAGGTGTCCGACAAGTACGGGTTCCCTACGGCCTCCATCGTGACCATGGCCGAGGTCACGGACTACCTCTACAACCGCGAATGCCAGGGGCGCGTGGTCATCGACGACGATATGAAAGCGGCCATAGACGCCTACTACGCCGTCTACGGGGCCAAGGAATAGGGCGCTCAAGCGCTAGCGCAGGCTAAAGTGAAGCCTTTGTGAAGGCGCTTGTCCTGGGCAAAAGTGCTCCTATAATCCCAACCAACGGCGCAAGCCGTTACAAATTCGTTGAAGAGAACACGACGATTGTGAAACCGCGCCACAGAGAGTCGGGCCAGGTGAAAGCCGACGCGTACGGGTCGCAACCGCTATCCTCTCTGAGAAGCGCATCTGAAACCAGTAGGGTGCGACGGGATTCCCCGTAAGCGAACAGCGCATGATGGTGCGCGAAGGGTCGCCTTGGCAACAGGGCGGAACAAGGGTGGTACCGCGGAAGCATTTTCGTCCCTTGCAGCCGGTTCGGGCTGCAAGGGATTTTTTATGGCTTCCGTCGAGAAAGGACCACCATGGAAGCGCTGCAGCACGCAAGCACGTTCCTCTCCAAGCATTCGTCGCTCTTCGTGATCGCAATCGCCCTCGCGACCCTTGCTTTCCCCGCGCTCATGCACTGGGTCAACATCCGCCTCTTCACCGACCCGCTGGGCAACGGCTTTTCCTGGCAGTCGCTGATTATCGGCGCGATCATGTTCACGATGGGCCTCACCCTTTCCAAAAAGGACTTCCAAGTGCTTGCCCAGCGCCCCTTCGATATCTGCATCGGCGCCATCGCCCAGTACGGCATCATGCCCTTTTCGGCGTTCCTGGTCTGTAAGCTCCTCAACCTTCCCGACGCTCTGGCGCTCGGCCTGATCTTGGTGGGCTGCTGCCCGGGCGGCGTGTCGTCGAATATCATGAGCTACCTCTGCCATGGCGATGTGGCCTTTTCGGTGGGCATGACGACGGTGTCCACCCTGCTCGCCCCCTTCATGACCCCGCTGCTCGTGTCCTTCTTGGCCAGCGGCGCGAGCATCGAGATCAGCCCCCTGCCCATGTTCCTCTCGATCATCGAGACGGTCATCCTGCCGGTGGCCTTGGGCTTTGCGATCAACTACCGCTTCGACGGCAACCCCACCTACGAGCAGATTCGCTCCTGCATGCCCGGTGTGGCCGTGGTGGGGCTGGCCTGCGTCGTGGGCGGCGTGACCTCTTCCCAGGGTTCCACCTTCTTCACGTCGGGCCTCGTGGTGTTCGCGGCGGTGCTCATCCATAACGGCGTGGGCTACCTGCTCGGCTATCTTGCCGGCATCGCGACCCATATGAACGTGCCCAAGCGCCGCACCCTTTCCATCGAGGTGGGCATGCAGAACGCGGGCCTTGCCACCAACCTTGCCACGAGCACGGCCCAGTTTGCGGCCCTGCCCCAGGCGGCGGTCATCTGCGCCGTGTCTTGTGTGTGGCACTCCATTTCGGGCACCCTGCTTGCCGGTTGGTTCGCCCATCGCGACGAGAAACGCGGCATCGCGTCTGCCTCCGAGCTCGTCGGGCGCGAAGCTGCCGAGCAGGCGGCTTAAAGGGCTGCGCGCGTGCGCAGGAGGCGTGCCGCGGATGCGGCGGATTGTGTCGCATCCGCGGCATTGCGCCCGGGTCGCGCGTCCCTTCCACTATGCGCGCTGATAGGGGAGCTTGCTTGTCTATCGGCACTGTGAGCTGGCAAAACGCGCAGATTTCGCCACTATCGCACCCTAAAGTGGATGCTTTGTGACGATGGGAAAATCGCATTGCGGAAACGCGTATCGGGCCTATACTCGTTCGTGTTAAAGCAAATGCGTTGAAGAGGAAAGTAAGGGCCATCCTTCCCAATAGAGAGCAGGCGGACGCTGCGAGCCTGCGGAAGGACGTTCTGAAAGCCACCTCGGAGCTGTTTGATGAAATCCCCCGTAAGCGCGGACGATCTTCGCGCGAAGCGGGATGCGAGTAAGTCGAACCGGTGACCACCGATACGGTTGCAGAAAGGCATGCCTTTCCGTGCTGTTGAAATGCGAAGCCTGGGGCGACGAGCTCCAGGCTTTTTTAATGTGCGCCCAAAGCGCGCGGGGAGGAGTCACATGAGAAGCGATTCGATCAAGAAGGGACTGGCACGCGCCCCGCACCGCAGCCTGCTCAAGGCCGACGGCTTCACCGACGAGGAGCTCGCTCAGCCGCTTGTCGCGGTAGTGTGCTCGCAGACCGACATCATCCCCGGCCACATGCACCTGCAGAACATCGCCGATGCCGTCAAGGCGGGCATCCGCATGGGCGGCGGCACGCCGGCCCAGGTGTCCACGATCGGCGTCTGCGACGGCATCGCGATGAACCATGCCGGCATGCGCTACAGTCTCACGAGCCGCGAGGTCATTGCCGACAGCGTGGAATGCGCGGTGCAGGGCCATCAGTTCGACGCCATGGTCCTGATCCCCAGCTGCGACAAGGTGGTTCCCGGCATGCTCATGGCGGCCTGCCGCCTCAACATCCCCACCGTTGTTGTCACGGGCGGCCCCATGCTCGCCGGCCGCGGCCATCACGGCGAGGAAACCGACCTCAACACCCTCTTCGACGCCGTGGGTGCGGTAACCGCCGGCAAGATGACCGAAGAGGAATGCGCCTGGTACGAGAACACCGCCTGCCCCACGTGCGGCAGCTGCTCGGGCATGTTCACCGCCAACTCCATCGGCTGCCTTTCCGAAGTGCTCGGCATCGCCCTGCCCGGCAACGGCACGATCCCGGCCGTGTACTCCGAGCGCATCCGTCTGGCCAAGCATGCCGGCATGAAGGTCATGGAGCTGCTTGAGAACAACGTCACGGCCCTCGATCTGATCAACGAGCACTCGATCAAGAACGGCATGATGGTCGACATGGCCTTTGGCGGTTCCACCAACACGATGCTCCACCTCACGGCGATCGCCCATGAGGCCGGTTGCCCGATCACCATGGCCGACTGGGCCGATGTCTGCAAGGAAACGCCCAACATCGTGCGCATCGCGCCGGCGGGGCCCCTGCACATCCAGGACCTCAACGATGTGGGCGGTGTGTCCGCTATCGTGGGCGAGCTCGGCCGCCATGGCCTGCTCGACGATGAGGCCCTTACCTGCCACGGCACGATGGCTGAATGGGTCGCGTCCTGCCCGGCCGTCGACGGCAAGGTGGTCCGCACGGTCGAGAACGCCTACAGCCAGCAGGGCGGCCTGGCGGTCCTGCGCGGCAACCTCGCGCCCGACGCCGCCGTGGTCAAGCAGTCGGCGGTAAGCGACAAGATGCGCACCCATCGCGGCCCCGCGCATGTGTTCGAAAGCGAGGAGGAAGCCTGCGAGGCCATCTTCGCCGGCAAGATCGAACCGGGCGAAGTGGTGGTCATTCGCTACGAGGGTCCTGCGGGCGGCCCCGGCATGCGCGAGATGCTCACGCCCACGAGCGCCATCTACGGCATGGGGCTGGCCGAAAGCGTCGCCCTCATCACCGACGGGCGCTTCTCCGGCGCCACCAAGGGCCCCTGCATCGGCCATGTGAGCCCCGAAGCGGCCGCGGGCGGCCCGATTGCCCTGGTGGAAGACGGCGACATGATCTCAATTGACATCGACGCCGGCACGATCGAGCTCGAAGTGTCCGACGAAGAGCTGGCCGCCCGTCGCGCCCGTTGGACCAAGCCGGCGCCCAAGTACACCAAGGGCGTGCTCGCCCGTTACGCGAAGCTCGTCACGAGCGCAGACAAGGGGGCGTATCTCTCGTGAGCAATCCGACCGCACCGATCGCCGAAAAGGGCCTGCCCCGCTTCGGCAGCCATACCGAAAAAGAGGGGGCCGTCCTCACGGGCGCCCAGGCCATCGTGGCCTCGCTCGAAGCCGAAGGCGTCGACGTGATCTTCGGCTACCCTGGCGGCCAGGCCATCAAGATTTACGATGCCCTCTACGACTCGAAGAAGATCCGTCACGTGCTCTGCCGCCACGAGCAGGGCGCCGCCCACGCCGCCGATGGCTACGCCCGTTCGACCGGCCGCGCCGGCGTCGTGCTCGTCACGAGCGGCCCGGGCGCCACGAACACGGTCACGGGCATTATGACTGCCAGCATGGACAGCGTGCCCCTGGTCGTGATCACCGGCCAGGTGCCCACGAGCGTCATAGGCTCCGACGCCTTCCAGGAATCCGACATCGTGGGCATCACGATGCCGATCGTCAAGCACAGCTACCTGTGCCAGAAGGCCGAAGATCTGCCCGGCATCATCCGCGATGCTTTTTACATCGCCGAAACGGGCCGACCGGGCCCCGTCCTCATCGACGTGCCTTCGAACCTTTTGGCGGCCGAATTCGAATTCCATTACCCCGATTCGTCGGATATCGCCTCCTATAGGCCCACGATCAAGCCCAACGCCAAGCAGATTCGCACGGCGGCCTCGCTGATCGCCGCGGCCGAAAAGCCCCTGCTCTACGTGGGCGGCGGCGTCGTGATCTCCGATGCGTCCGACGCCCTGCTCGATCTGGCGGAGGGCATGCAGATTCCTGCGGTGACCACCCTGCTCGGCAAGGACGCCCTGCCCAACGCGCACGCGCTCGACCTGGGCCCGGTGGGCATGCACGGTTCGCGCTACGCCAATCTGGCCATGACCGAATGCGACCTTCTCATCGCCGTGGGCGCCCGCTTCAGCGACCGCGTGACCGGCAAGCTTTCAGATTTCGCACCCCATGCCCAGGTCATCCACATCGACATCGACCCCACGGAGATCAGCAAGAACCGCCCGGCCGACGTGCCGATCGTGGGCGACGCCCGCCGCGCGCTTGTCGCCCTTAAGGCCGAGCTCGACCGTCGCGAGGCGACGCCGCGCTCCAAGGAATGGCTCGCCCACATCGCCGACTTGCGTGCCCGCCATCCCTTCGCCCAGCCGGGCCTTGCCACCTCGAAGGGCGGCATCGCCCCCGAAGGCGCGACCCAGCTTCTCTCCGACCTCATCGACCCGGCCCATTCGATCGTCGTGACCGACGTGGGCCAGCATCAGATGTGGGCTGCCCAGTACATCGACCGCGAGGTGCCGCGCACCTTCCTGTCGAGCGGCGGTGCGGGCACGATGGGCTTCGGCTTGCCGGCGGCTCTGGGCGCCCAGGTCGCCCACCCCGACAAGCAGGTGGTCTGCATCACCGGCGACGGGTCCTTCCAGATGTGCCTTCAGGAAATGGCCACGATCGCGATCAACCATCTGCCCGTGAAAGTCGTCATCATGAACAATTCGGCGCTTGGCATGGTGCACCAATGGCAAGACCTCTTCTACGGGAAGCGCTTCGCCGCGACCGAGCTCGACGACGTTCCCGACTTCCTCAAATTGGCCGACGCCTACGGATGGAAGGGCTTCCGCGCCGCCGATCCGGGCGAGCTCGAAGAGACCATGCGGGCCTTCCTGGCCAGCGAGGGTCCGGCCCTGCTCGACCTGCGCATTCCGCGCGAGGAGCGCGTCTTCCCGATGGTCGCCCCCGGCGCCCCCATCGACGACGTCATCGGCGCGGTGTCGGTGGGGGATATCTCCCACCAGATCGAGAACTCCGAGGAGGCGGATCGCTAATGGAACGGCATATTCTCTCCATCCTCGTCGAGAACAAGTCGGGCGTGCTCAGTCGCGTCGTTGGCCTTGTGTCCCGTCGCGGTTACAACATCGAATCCTTGTCCGTGGGTCCCACCGAAGACGAGAACCTCTCTCGCATCACGATGATCGTGCCCACCGAATCCGCGTCCTTCGAACAGCTCACCAAACAGCTCAACAAGCTCGTGTGTGTCTACAAGGTCGTCGAGATGGACAAGGGCGATGCGATCGTTCGCGAGCTCGTTCTTATCAAAGTGGCCGTTGCTGCCGAAAAGCGCAACGAGGTCATCGAGATCGCCAACGTATTCCGGGCCAAGGTGGTCGACGTGGGGCGCGCGAGCATCACGATCGAGGCCACCGGCGACGAGCACAAGCTTTCCGGGTTGGAAAACCTCCTGCGTGCCTACGGCATCAAGGAAATCACCCGCACCGGCAAGATCGCGATGAAGCGATCGGTGCACAACTAACTTCAGGTACCCCGCGTTTCGGCGCGAGACCATAGAACGGCATCCATGTAGTCATAGGAAAGGAAGTAAACAGATATGGCTATTGAGATCCTCTACGAAAAGGACGTCGACCCCTCGGTGATCCAGGGCAAGAAGGTTGCAATCATCGGGTACGGCTCCCAGGGCCATGCGCATGCGCAGAACCTGCAGGACTCGGGCGTCGACGTTCGCGTCGGTCTGCGCGAGGGCTCTTCTTCCGCCGAAAAGGCCAAGGAAGCCGGCCTCAAGGTTGTGAGCATGGAACAGGCCGCCGAGGAAGCCGACGTCGTCATGGTCCTCATCCCCGACGAGATCCAGGCCAAGGTCTACGAAGAGCACATCAAGGATCACCTGCATGCGGGCGACACCCTGGCCTTCGCCCATGGCTTCAACATTCACTACGGCTACATCAAGGCTCCCGAAGGCGTGAACGTCATCATGGTCGCCCCCAAGGGCCCGGGCCACATCGTGCGCCGTCAGTTCGTCGAAGGCTCCGGCGTGCCCGACCTGTGCTGCGTCCAGCAGGACGCCACGGGCGACGCCTGGGACATCGCCCTCTCCTACGGCTGGGGCCTGGGCGGCGCGCGTGCCGGCCTCATGAAGGGCACCTTCGCCCAGGAAACCGAAGAGGACCTCTTCGGTGAGCAGGCGGTCCTGTGCGGCGGCCTCGTTGCCCTGGTCAAGACCGGTTTCGACACCCTGGTAGAAGCCGGCTACCCGGCCGAGCTCGCCTATTTCGAGTGCTATCACGAGATGAAGATGATCGTGGACCTCATGTACGAAAAGGGCATCCACTTCATGAACTACTCCATCTCCAACACCGCCGAATACGGCGAGTACTATGCGGGCCCCAAGGTCATCAACGAAGAGTCCAAGCAGGCCATGCAGGAGATCCTCAAGCGCATCCAGAACGGCGAGTTCGCCAAGGAGTTCATGGACGACTGCGCCAACGGCCACAAGAAGCTGCTCGAGCAGCGCGAGGCCATGAACGACAGCCTGATCGAGACCACGGGCGAAAAGGTCCGCGGCATGTTCAGCTGGCTGAGCAAGTAATCGGCTCCATCGAGCGGATATAATCGGAAGCGTGCGCTGCTCTCGCGGCGCACGCTTTTTGTGTTTTGCCCCTTCGCCCTGTGAGGAGACGCGTGCCATGGGTTTCAAGATTCTCGTCACCGAACCGATCGCACAGGCGGGTATCGACGTGTTCGAACAGCATGGTTCGCGGGTCGATGTGCGTCTGGGCGCCTCTCCCGAAGAACTCGCCGAGGTCATCGGCGGCTACGATGCCCTGATCGTGCGCAGCGCCACCAAGGTCACCAAACAGCTCATCGACGCCGCGCCGCGCCTGAAGATCGTGGGCCGCGCCGGGGTAGGGGTCGATAACATCGACATCGATGCGGCATCGGAAGCGGGGGTGCTCGTGTGCAACGCGCCCGAATCCAACCTCGTGTCCGCTGCCGAGCATACCATGGCCCTCATGATGGCTGCCGCCCGCAAGATCCCCCAGGCTTCTGCCCGCATGAAGGAAGGGGCATGGGAGCGCACCCCCTTCGTGGGCCGCGAGCTCTACGACAAAACCTTGGCCATCTTCGGTCTGGGCCGCATCGGCGGTCTTGTCGCCAAGCGGGCCGCTGCCTTCGGCATGCACCTGATCGGCTACGACCCCTACTGCCACCAGGACCGCGCCGATTCTCTGGGGGTCGACCTGGTCGCCGACATGGACGAGGTGCTCGCCCGTGCCGATTTCGTAACCGTCCACCTACCGCGCACCGCCGAAACGCTCGGGATGTTCGGTCGCGACGAGTTCCAAATGCTCAAGCCGGGCGCCATCGTGGTGAACACCTCGCGCGGCGGCATCTACGATATCGACGCCCTGGCAGACGCCCTGCGCGACGGCCAGGTGGCTGCCTGCGGCATCGACGTGTGGGAGGAAGAGCCCTGCTACACGAGCCCCCTCCACGAGCTTCCCAACGCCGTGATCACCCCGCATCTGGGAGCGGCGACGATCGAGGCCCAGACGCGCGCCGGCGTGCAGATCGCCGAATACGTGAGCGCCGGTTTGGAAGGGTCGATCGTGCCCACGTCGATCAACATGGCCCCCGTGCCGCCCGAAGTCTTCGACCTTTTGGGCCCCTACACGCCGGCCGTCCAGGCCTTGGCGCACCTGCTCGCCCAGATTTCCCCCGATGTGCCCCGCAAGATCACCGTGACCGCCGCCGGGACGATCGCCAACGCCGACCTCACCGTCCTTGTTGCGGGCGCGCTTTCGGGCTTCATTTCCGCCGACGAGGACCGCGTGACCGCCGTCAACGTCGACGAGGTCGCCAAGCGCCATGGAATCAAGGTCGAGCGCACGAGCCGCATCGATGCCGAAGAGTACGCCTCCTTCGTCGAGATCGCCGCCGACGGCCGCCGGGCTGCCTGCACCCTTGCGGGCGCGGGCCAGAAGCTGCGCATCATCAACCTTCTGGGCTACAAGATCGACATCATGCCCCAGCAGCATTCGCTCATCTTCGTCTACCACGACGGCCCCGGCCGCATGGGCACGATCGGCACGATCCTGGGCGACGCGGGCATCAGCATCACGACCATGCAGATCGGCACGCGCGCGGACAGCACCAACGCCCTCGTCTACATGAACGTCGATAGGGAAGTGCCCGCCTCCGTCCTCGACCGCCTCGGCCGAGCCCTCGTCTTGAAGGGCCTCTGGTACATCCGCCTCTAGCGGGCGGGACCTCTATACGCAAGGGCCGGGATGCCAAACCGCGCACCCCGGCCCTCGTCGTGTAAGGCTGCGTTCGCAGAGCGGCTAGAGCATCCGCTCCTGCTGCTGCTTGCCGATCTCTTCGGCGATCGAATCGTGGATGAGGTTGCCGAAAGCCCCGGTGACGCTGGCGAGGGGTTGGCTTTCGCGGGCCTGGACGCGCTTGGTCAGATAGCTCACGAAGGCCCCCGTGTAGAATTCGGCGAGGAATTCCTGGTTGCGGTCGTTGAGGAAGCGGTTGCTCAAGATGAACTCGATGTCGCGTTTGAGGGCCGGCGTGTAGAGGCGCAGCAGGTAGGCGGTAAGCCCGTCGGCCGCGTTGTCGGCAAGCGCCTGGGCGTAGAAGGACTTATGGTCGTTGAAGGTCCGGTCGAGCTGCTCGAAGAAGGGCGCACCGTTGATCGATCGGACGCCTTCTTTGATGAAGGTGTAATAGGGGAAGGGCGCGAGCTCTTTGTCTTCGGCCTTGTTGTACACGAGATACTGGGGCGGGATGGCCTCCGTCAGGTTCCGGGCCAAGTTGTAGCGGAAGATCCAGACGGTCAGCTTGCTGCGGTCGGGGAAGTGGTAGTAAAAGGTCTTGCGGTTCTTATGGGACGCGAGAACGATGTCGGATACGGACACTTTTTTAAAATCGCCCGCTTCGACCAAATCGATGAACGAATGGGCAATGAGCAGCTTGGTATCGAGCGATCGCATGGCGATAGGTCACCCCCTGGTAGTGGCGTATGGACGTAGTATAGGCCAATACGGATAAAAAGTCTTATCTGTGGCGAATGTATGAGGCAGGAACGCTCATTCACTACCTATATATCAGGGTATGGGGGAGGGGTTCTACCGGCAGATTGCATAAATTTATTGATATAGGGGCCACTTATTCAAATGCGCGAATCGATAGATACTTCGTACTCTTCCGACCTGCGCAAATGCAAGGACATGGACAAAACGAAAATTATGACCATCCGACGCGAAGGAATGGGGATTATCCTTAGCTCATCGACAAAGGGGTGCGGGGCCAAAGGGGTCCTGGCCCATAGATCGAGGAGGAACTATGGACTTTAATCTGACCGACGAGCAGGAGCTTCTGCTGGAGAGCGTTGACGAGTTCTGCGAGCGCTACTTCACCGACGATGTCATCGCCGAGATGTACGAAAAGGGCGGCATGCCTGACGAAATCGCCGAAGCTTACCGCGATGCCGGTTTCGGCCTGATGGGCATCCCCGAAGAGTTCGGCGGCATCCCTGCCGATCGCCTGACCATCGGCCTCATGATCGAGCGCCTCTACCAGAAGTCCGGCTGCATGCATATCCTCTATCAGAACTCCCTGTCGATGTTCGACATCATGGAGTTCGGCACCGACGAGCAGAAGCAGCAGGCCATGGACCACTACATGGAAACCGGATGGCCCATCTCCTCGCTCTCTATTTCCGAACCGGGTGCCGGTTCCGACAACCGTTCGATGACCTGCGTCACCAAGAAGCAGGCCGACGGCACCTACGTCCTGTCCGGCCAGAAGACCTGGGTGACCATGGGCGCCGTGCTTCCCTACACGATCGTCATCGCCAAGGACGAAGATCCCAGCCATGACAACGGCGACATGTCCCTGTGGCTCATCAAGATGGACACCCCGGGCGTGTCCACCGCGCCGCTCCACAAGATCGGCCAGCAGTGCATTCCCTTCTGCGAAGTCTACTTCGACGACGTCGTCCTCACCGAAGACCAGCGCATGGGCGAACCGGGCAAGGGCTTCATGATGCTCATGAAGAACTTCGAGGTCGAGCGCGCCTACATCGTCGCCGAGCAGGTGGGCCTTGCCCAGGCTGCCCTGGAAGACGCCGCTAAGTACGCCAACCAGCGCATCGCTTTCGGCAAGCCCCTCTACAAGCAGGAAATGATCCAGGAGCTTCTCACCGACATGGAGATCAAGGTGCAGACTACCCGTCAGCTCCTCTACAAGACCCTGTGGATGATGGACAACGACCAGCCCGTCCAGCTCGAGAGCGCCATGCTCAAGCGCTACGGCTGCAAGGAATGCTTCAACGTCATCGATATGGCCCTGCAGATCTACGCCGGCTTGGGCTACACCACCGAGGTGCGCGTGGGTCGTCTGTGGGCCGACGCTCGCGGCAACATGTTCGGCGGCGGCACGCACGAAATCATGGCCTACATCTGCGGCCGTCAGGTTGCCAAGAAGTACGCCGACGCCTAGTGAATTTCGGGGGAGCCGCGCATGCGCCAGCTTGCGGGCGCGGCTCCCGCTTCGGGGCGCGCGGAGGCGCCTTGGCCCTTCCGTGCGATCCCAGCCAAGACAAATCCTCTAATATGTCTAGGCAAATGTGGTTTTTGACACTGTTACCCGAATTTGTTGGGCATTACCCTACCGAATAGGGCAGGTCCTGGGAATTACTGAGGTTTTCGGGATGGTCCGCCTCGGACAATGTGCGCAACATTGCTGGGTGGCACGCTCCTTGCTTAAGAGCAGATTGCTTGAAAGATAATCAGCAGAAAGGACATTCCATGAACATTCTCGTGGCATGCAAGATCGTCCCCGACGATCAGGACGTCAAGGTCGCCGGCGACGGCTCCCTCGACTTCTCCCGCGCCCACAAGGTCGTTTCTACCTACGACCTGAACGCCATCGAGGCCGCGGCCCAGATCGCCGCCGCCAACGAGGGCTCCACCGTCAAGGCCATCTCCGTGGGCCCGAAGAAGGCCGACGACTCCAAGACCAAGAAGAACATCCTGGCCCGCGGCGTCGACGAGCTCTTCCTCGCCGCCGACGATGCCCTCGACGGCCTCGACGCCTTCGCGACGGCCGGCGAGCTGGCCAAGCTCGCCGCCAAGGCCGGCGACTGGGACCTCATCGTCACCGGCGACGGCTCGGCCGACCTCTACGCCAAGCAGACCGGCGTCCAGCTGGCCGCCAAGCTTGGTGTGCCCTTCGTCTCCGGCGTGGTCTCCGCCGAGGCCGCCGACGGCAAGCTTGTGGCCAAGCGCCTGCTCGAGAGCGAGGAGGAGACCGTCGAGGTGCCCCTGCCCGCCGTCGTGTCCGTGGCCCCCGAGTTCGCCGAGCCCCGCATCGCCGGCATGAAGGACATCCTGGCCGCCGGCAAGAAGCCGATGAACGTCGAAGGCGCCGAGGGCGCCCCGGCCGCGGCCGTGGAAGAGGTCTCCGTCAAGGCCCCGGCCGAGGTTGACCGCAAGAAGGAAATTTTCGACGACGTCGACGCGTTCGCCGCTGCCGTCAAGGCCGCCCTGTAGGGAAAGGAACGATCAGATATGTCCAAGGCATTCGTTATCGCTGAAACCGAGAACGGCGCGCGCGAGCTGTGCGCCGGCGCGCGCAAGCTCGCCGACGAGGTCGTCCTCGTGACCGTGGGCGCCCCTGTGGCGGGCGCCGCCGACAAGTCCTTCCACATCGACGTGCCCGCCGGCAACATCGCCGACGACGCCTACGTCACCGTCAACAAGATCTACGACGCCGAGGGTGGCGACGTGGTCCTGGGCGAGCAGACCCTGCGCGCCCTGTCCCTGGTGGGCCGCCTGGCCGCCAAGCTGGGCGCCGCGGCGATCACCGGCGTGAGTGCGGTCGAGGGCGGCGTGGCCACCTCCATGTACTTCGGCGGCACGGGCGTGCGCCAGGCCAAGGCCGCCGGCGACGTGTCCGTCTACACCTTCGGCGCGGGCGTCTTCGACGCCGCCGAGGCCACCGGCACCGACGCCGTCGAGGAGGCAGCCTTCGAGGCCCCCGAGAACGCCGTCGCCAAGACCGGCTCCGAGGCCCTGCCCCCCAGCGACGTCAACCTGGCCGGCGCCGACGCGATTGTGGCCTGCGGCCGCGGCTTCGGCTCCGAAGAGGACCTGCAGCTGGCCCGCGACCTGGCTGCCAAGCTGGGCGCCGAGCTCGCCTGCTCCCGCCCCCTGGCCGAGGGCGTCGACTGGTTCCCCCGCGAGGCCTACGTCGGCGTGTCCGGCGCCGTGGTCTCCCCGAAGGTCTACGTCGCCGTGGGCATCTCCGGCCAGATGCAGCACATGGTCGGCTGCAACGGCGCCGACGTCATCGTGGCCGTCAACAAGGACAAGAACGCGCCGGTCTTCAAGGCCTGCGACTACGGCTTCGTGGGCGACCTCAAGACCGTCCTGCCGGCCCTGACCGCCGCCCTGTAAGGGGCCGCTTCGGCCGAGCTCGGTATCTACGGGGGCCGGCGCCCACGCGGCCGGCCCCCTTCGTTTGAGAAAGGGAGGAATCGGATGGCAGACACCGATTTCGACATCATCGTGATCGGCGCCGGATGCGCCGGCGCAATCGCGGCCTACGTGGCGGCGAAGAAGGGCAAGTCGGTGCTCGTCGTCGAGCGCGGTGAGTACGCCGGCGCCAAGAACATGACGGGCGGGCGCATCTACGCCCACTCGCTCAAGCGCGTCTTCGACGACTACTCCGAGGGCGAGATCACCACGGAGGACATCCCCTACGAGCGCAAGATCACCCACGAGCGCATCAGCCTGCTCGACCCCGCGAGCAGCATGACCATCGACTTCACGAGCGACCAGCTCGGCGTCGAGGGCCGCGACTCCTACTCGGTCCTGCGCGCCGACTTCGACCAGTGGCTGGCCGAGCAGGCCGAGGACGCCGGCGCCGAGTTCATCAACGGCATCGCCGTCGAGCACCTGCTGAAGGACGACGCGGGCAAGGTCTGCGGCATCGAGGCCGGCGGCGACGAGATCACCGCCCAGGTCGTCATCGACGCCGAGGGCCAGAACTCCCTGATCAGCGAGCGCGAGCTCGGCAACCCCCGCCCCAAGCGCGACGCCATGGCCGTGGGCATCAAGGAGGTCTTCGAGCTGCCCGCCGACGAGATCGAGTCCCGCTTCCTCTGCAACGAGGGCGAGGGCGCGGCCATGCTGTGGGCCGGCGACGCGACGCACGGCTACACGGGCGGCGGCTTCCTCTACACCAACAAGGAGTCCATCTCCCTGGGCCTCGTGGCCACGATCGAGGACCTCTCCCAGTCCGACACGACGATCTACCAGATGCTCGACGACTTCAAGAAGCACCCGAGCGTCGCCCCCATCATCAAGGGCGCCACGCTTTCCGAGCACTCCGGCCACATGGTCTCCGAGGGCGGCTACAACTCGATCCCCGAGCTCGTCTTCGACGGCTGCCTGGTCACCGGCGACGCCGCCAACCTCTGCATGAACCTGGGCTACATGGTCCGCGGCATGGACCTGGCCGTTGAATCCGGCCGCCTAGCCGCCGAGGCCGCCTGCGACGCGATTGACGCCGGGGACGTCTCCAAGGCGGGCCTGGCCTCCTACCGCACCAAGATGGACAACTCCTTCGTCGTGCAGGACCTCAAGACCTACGCCCTGTGGCCCGAGACCATGGAGAACTGGCACCGCATGTTCACCGACTACCCCAAGATGGTCGGCGAGATCTTCAACTCGATGTTCGTCGTCGACGGCAAGCCGACCCAGCACCTCAAGAAGCGCATCATGCCGATCGTCAAGCAGCGCGGCCTGTTCAAGCTGCTCGGCGAAGTGAAGGGAGCTCTGAAAGCACTCTAATGAAGGAACTCAAGCCCATCACCGTCAACGTCGACGAGCTCATCTCGCTCAACCACTACAATGTCGACGAGGAAAACGCCCACATCGAGCTCGACCACGAGAACCTCGACGAGGTCGACGACACCGAGTTCCAGAAGCTCGTGCGCGTCTGCCCCGCCGCCCTCTACAAGGTCGACGAGGAGGGCCACAAGTCCTTCGACTACGCCGGCTGCCTGGAATGCGGCACCTGCCGCATCTGCTGCGAGGACACCATCGTGAAGAAATGGGAGATGCCCCAGCCCACGATGGGCGTGGAATACCGTTTCGGATAAAATGCTCGAGCGCGTCGTTCTCGTTGAGCGGCGCGCTTTGCGCGTATCCATGCATCGACAGATTGCCATGGCGCACCCAGCGGCTCCTCGCTCACGTGGGGGGAGCCGTTTTGCGCGTTCATGAGGAGGGAGAGCTATGGATTTCAGCTTAACGACCGACCAGCGCGCTCTGGTGGGGGAGTTCCACGATTTCGCCGCTCGGTACTTCACGCGCGAGAGCGTCCGCCAGTGGCAGCATGACCAGGGCCTCCCCGATGAGGTGGGGAAAGCCTACGCAGAGCTCTACTACCGCCACAAGGACCTTTCGGGCGACAACCTCAAAGGCGGCTCCTTGCTCTCGCAGGCCCTCGTCAACGAAGAGATGTCCCGCGTTGCGGGCACGTCGCTTCCCTTCGCCAACGAGACCCAGAACCTGCGGATTATGCGCGAGTTCGCCGGCTCTTCTTCGCAGCTCGACACGGTTTACAAAACCTACCGCGAGTCGGGCAAGCTCATTTTCTCGCTTGCCGTGACCGAGCCTAATGCGGGCAGCGACACCATGGGGATGCGGACCACGGTGAAATCCGAAGGCGGCAAGCTGATCCTGAACGGCCGCAAGACCTTTGTCGTCAATGGAGAGTACGCCCCCTACGTCATGGTAGCGGCCATCGACGGCGATGCCCCTCAAGGCAAATACCCGCCCCTGTCCTTCTGGCTCGTGCCCCTGAACCTCGAAGGGGTACGTACCTATCCCATCGGCAAGCTAGGGCAGAAAATCCTGCCCTTTTCCGATGTCGTCTTCGACCATGTGGTCGTCGAAGAATCCTACCGGTTGTCGAACGCGGACAAGGCGGGTTTCCCCCAGCTCTTTCACATGCTGGAAGTGGGGAGGGTGCTCGTGTGCGCCCAATCGCTGGGCTTGGCCCAGGCCGCCATGGACGACGCCGTCGCCCATGCGCGATCGCGTACGGCCTTCGGCGAGAGCATTGGGTCCTTCCAGCAGATTCAGGAAAAGCTCGTCGATATGGAAGTGACCCTTCGCAACATGCGCCACGCGGTCTACCATGCCGCCTGGTCCTTCGATGCCAACGAACCCGACAAGCGGCTCACCGTGGCGCTCATGAAGCGCTACGTGCCCAAGGCGGCCACCCAGGTGGCCGATGCGGCCCTGCAGATTTTCGGCGGGCGCGGCTACACCGACGACGAACGCGTGAGCTGGATTTGGCAGGATTGCCGCGGCAACCAGATTTCCGAAGGCACCGACGAGATCATGACCTACATCGCCGCGCCGATGATCTTAGGCGACCGATAGCAGGGAATCGCGGCATATATGCCGGTCACAGCCGATTGTTTCAAGGGGCGCTCTCGAGCGCCCCTTTTTCATTGCAACGGCGGAGTTCCTCGCATTCACATTTGAAATGAATTTGAGTATTCAGACCCGCTGTATTCAATTGGCTTTGGGAATTTTGCGGATTTACCATGATGGAGGTTTGGTATTCGATGCGATTAGTCCGATATAGCAGCGAATGTCAAACTAGGCGCCATACATGAGGGAATCCAAAAGATTAGGAGGAATGTAGTGAGTGCTGCACAACAGGCTAAGAAGTACTTGTTTGCTATTGCCACCGTCTATATGTGCTATCTGACGCATGGTATTCAGGCAATTATCTTCAGCCAAAACCAGGTTGACTTCTACACGCAGTGGGGCTTCACCGACCCCAAGCTGGGCGCTGCCGCCGTTTCGACGGCCATCGTCTGGACTGGTGTAGGCAAATTCGTTTCCGTGTGGGCGGGCGGTGAACTTTCCGACCGTATCGGCCGTAAGCTTCCCGCAGTGCTCGGCGGTATCCTCTACGTCATCTCGTTCGCAATCATGCTCGTGACCGACAACGCCACGATCGCCGCCGTCGCCGGCTTCCTGTCCGGTCTCGCGACGTCCGGCTTCTGGGACGGCGCTCTGTACCCGGCAATCGCCGAGGCCAACCCGCGCCAGGCCGGCGCTACCACGATCGGCATCAAGGCCGTTATTTCCGTGTCCGGCATCATCTACCCGCTCTTCGCTGCCGCTAACGCCAACCACGTGCTCGACAAGGCGACCAACACGGTCGTCGCCACCTCGAACACGGGCGATTGGCACATCAACGTGTGGGTAGCTATCGTCATGTCCGTCATCGCCACCGTCTTCGCCATCTTCACGCCCTTCGTCTACGACGACGAGCGCAAGCAGAAGGTCGATAGCGCCGACGACAAGTCCGCGGCCAAGAACGCCGCCGAAGCTGAGATTCAGGCTGCCAAGGACGCGCTGCTCAAGCCGGCAAACGGCCTGACCAACTTCCTCACGCTCTTCTACGGCTTCGTAATCATGTTCATCATGTACGGCGCTCAGCAGTACTCCAAGGCCTACGGTATCAACAACCTCGGCCTTGACCCGACTGCCGCTGCCGGCCTGACGTCCATCTACACCGCCGGCTCTATCATCGCCGTGCTCTTCTGGGCGTTCATGATGGGCAAGCTTCGCTGGAACCCCCTGAAGGTTATCCTCGTTGACGCTATCATCGCTGCCGTGGGCCTCTTCTTCGTCCTGGCTGTGGGCCTGATCATCGGTTCCGGTGCCGTGTACGTCGGCATCGCTCTGCTCGGCTTCGGCGCTGCTGGCGGTATGCTCCAGACCGGCGTTACCCTGCGTCAGCTCATGGTTCCTGGTCCGCGTGGTCGTAACGTTGGTATGTACTACACGTTCATGGGCGCCGCTTCGGTCTTCCTGCCCGGCATTGTGGGTGCGATGACCGCTCAGACCGGCGAAGCCAACGCTGTGTACATCATGATGTTCCTGCTCCTCTTCGCTGCGGTTCTGGCCATCCTCATGGCTCTCTACCTGGCGAAGCAGTTCAAGGGCATGTTCGGCTACAGCGCAATGGACAAGCTCAAGGACTAGGTTCTGAGCGTGACGGGTTCTTCCTGAACCCGGTCGGCTTGAGAGAAGCCGACGAACGGTATGCGCCTTTATGCAGTGGGGCGGTCGCGAAAGCGGCCGCCCTTCTTGCGTGTTGCGGGACGCCGGGGCGGGTGGGCGCGTGTCTCTGAAGAGGTGTATGAGAGGCAGCCCCTACACGCGCGCTTCTTTGGCGGGGCGCTCGACGGCGCCCCCGCGCCCGCCCGCCTCGGCATAGGTCCGCTTTGGGGTGGGTTCAACCTGCGGGACGGGGCGCGTGCGCTTCGCTCGCGCCCCTGGTACCGGGTTGCTCGTCCTGCGGGACGGGGCGCGTGCGCTCCGCTTGCGCCCCTGGCGCGGGCTGCGTTACCTGCGCAGGCCGTCGTGGGCGTCGGAGACCACGAGCTGCACGCCTTGTCGGAGTGGATGGACATGATTTCGTTAAGCACGGCGGCAATCGTCGCGTTCATCATGCGCTCAGGCTCGAAGCGCTGTCCAGGAGGCTCGTGAGGACCTCCCTCAGCTCGGCCGTCGTGCGGTATCTCCTTCGCACACCACGTGTTCTGGCGCTATCCATTTTTCAGCTTGTCGCCTTTTCTGCATTCTGCGGGCGATGCTGCCGGCTCTTGCCGGATGGGCCCTTCTTCGCTTGACGCGTGTGCGACGCGTGGGCTCCTGTCCTCTGTCATACACGCACTATGAGCCGCTTTACGTGCACGTGGTGAATGCCACGTGCAGGATGCAGCGAGTCTTCAGGAGCATTCTTACGCCCTGTCATAACGGTGTAGTGTCCGCCCTCGAACAACCAGCCCCTTTATATGAAAACGCCCTCTCACGAGACGTGCGAGGGCGTGTAGGGCAGAGCCGGTGGGGGAGAGGGCTACGCGGTCGGATCGGTTGGCTCCTCTTCGATCCTATGCGTCTGAGCCACGTCGATGAAGTGCTGGACGGACGGCGTCTTGTAGCTGTTCTTCTTGTAGGCAAGATAAATCGTATGGAAGTTTTCGGGCACTTCGACGATGGGAATGGTCACCAAGTCGGGGAAGATGCTGAAGCCGAAGGTGTCGAGCCCGATGCCGACGGCGTTCGGCTCAGCGTCGACCATCGAGGCGAGGGTGATTTCGTCGTCGTACTTTTCGGCGGGCGTAAGCGTGGCGCTGTCGAGAACCTTCTTTACGTCGCGGCCCACCGGGGTGTCGAAATGGTAGGCGACGAGGTGCTCGCCGTGCAGGTCGGCCAGGCTCACGCGCTTTTTGCGGGCGAGCCGGTGGCTTGTGTGCACGATGACGGCCAGGCTTTGCTGGGCCACGGGCACGAACTGGAAGTCCTTGTATTCGGGGCAATGGGCGCAGAAGATCAAGTCGTAGGTGTCGTCTTCAAGCCCCTTGGCCAGTGTCTTGGTGAGGCCCTGGGCCACGTGGATGACCGGACCGCGCCCGTATTCGGCGCGGAACTCCTTGATGAGGCGGGGGAGGAAGATGTCTTCGATCGTGTAGACCGTGCCGATGGACACGGTTCCCGTGTACTCGCCGGCTTCGTCTTGCGCGAGCGCCTTGCCCTTGCTGATAGCCATGAGGGCCTGCTTGGCGTAGCGGTTGAATTCGGCCCCGTATTTGGTCAAGCGCACGTTGCGACCATCGCGCACGAACAGGGGGATACCCAATTCGTCTTCAAGGCGGGAAATCGAGTTCGACAGGGTCGGTTGGGTGATGTAGAGTTGCTCGGCTGCGCGCGTATAGTGTTGCAGTTCGGCTAATTTGCAGAAATACTGGAGCTGAGAAAGATTCATGCAGACCTCCGTGCCGTTATTCGATTGAGCAATGCGCTTGCCTCTCTCACGGGTAATAATTCTAGCATATGAAACCTATAGAAGATTCCGATGGCTCGTGTGACGGCACGCCCCAAGACGTCCTGAAGCATCAATGAAAAAGGCTCCAACCACAAGGTTGGAGCCTTTTTTGCGCTCATGAAACGAAATCGATTAGATCAGCTCATGCAGGGGCGTATCGCCCTTGATGGAGCCGTCGGCTTCAGCGGCCTTGATCTGCTCGTCGGTGTAGCCGAGGTCCTTCATCACGGCTTCGGTGTCGGCACCCAGGTTGCCGGTCGGCTTGAACTCGGCCGTGCCTTCCAGCTCGAACTGAACGGGAGCGGTGGGGCACCAGCGCTCGTTGCCGTTAGCGTAGTGCACCTTCTTGATGTACTCGTTGACGATGGCGTTCTCGTCCTCGTAGATGTCCACAGGCGTCTGGGCAGGCTCGCAGGGCATGTCGTTTTCCTTGAACATCTTCAGGAGCTCGTCGCGGGTGAACTTGCCGAAGCCTTCGTCGAGAATCTGCATAACCTGCGGGCAGAGGTCCTTGTCGTTGACGGCGTTGATGCTCGCCAGGTCGGCATGGGTCCCGTCGAGCAGGTCTTCGCGGCCGATCAGCTTGAGGACGCGCGGCCAGTCGCGGTCGTATTCGGGCAGGCAGAGCACGACCCACTTGTCGTCTTTGGACTTGAAGACGTTGTTGAGCGGGTTGTTCACGCGCATACGGCTCTTGGGGTATTGGTTGCCGTACTGGGCGGACACCATGCCCGTCGACAGGGCGTAGATGCCGGCATGCTGCAGGGCGCAGGTGACGTAGTCGCCTTCGCCGGACTTTTCACGGCCGATGTAGGCGGCCAGGATACCGGCGGCCAGGAACATGGAAGCCTGGAAATCGCCGTAGCCGTTGGTCGGGATCATCGGGAAGCTGTCCGCGTCGACCGTGGTGCCGAAGACGCCGCCGCGACCCATGTAGCAGGTCACGTCGAAGCCGGCCGCGTCCTTTTCGGGGCCCTTCTTGCCGTAGCCCAGGCCATGGCCCATGATCAGCTTGGGGTACTTGGCATGCAGGCTCTCCCAGTCGAGGCCCATCTTGCGCAACGACTTGGTGCGGTTGTTGGTGATGAAGATGTCGGCGGTGGAGAGCAGCTTGTTCATGGCTTCCAGGCCGGTTTCGCTCTTCAGGTTCAGGCTGATCATGCGCTTGTGCATGTTGGCCATGTCGTAGGCGAGGTTCTCATCGTCGGTCATCGGCATGCCGTAGACGGGAGCCTGGTTCACGCGGGTCGGGTCGCCCTTGGCGGCTTCGACCTTGATGACATCGGCGCCCCATTCGCCGAGCACGCGGCCCGTGGTAGGGGTGGCAAGAAACGTCGTGAGGTCGATGACCTTCACACCTTCAAGAGGCAAAGACATATGAAATTCCTCCAAAATCTCCCTGATGGAAAAAGGGCCGGCACACAAAGCACCAGCCCTTTTTCAAAATCATTCAACTGATGTTGAACAGAGTGTCAAGCAACTCTTAGAAGTTGTACTTGACGACGCCGCCATGGTTCTGGCATTCGCGAGCAATCGTGATGCGCTGAACGTTCGGCGCGCCTTCCTCGAGCCACATAGCGCGGCAGTCGCGGTACAGACGCTCGGTCGGGCCGTACGGAGAGTCCTCGAAGTAGCCGTCGCCGCCGAAGATCTCGAGCATCTGGTCGGAGACCAGCTTGACCGTCTCGATGGAGAAGAGCTTGCAGATAGCGGCCTTCTCGGTGACGTACTCGTTGTGCGGGTCGATGTCGTAGTCGCGAGCGAAGTCGTAGATGGCGGTGCGCAGCACGTGGATGTAGGTCTGCATCTCGGCGAACTTGGCCTTGATCATCTGACGCTTGGCAATCGGCTTGCCGAAGGTCACGCGGTCGTTGGCGCGCTTGAGCGAGATCTCGAGCATGCGCTGAGCCATACCCAGGTTAGACATGGCGATGTGCACGCGGGAGACGGACAGGGAGTGGATAGCCACGTCCATGCCCTGGCCTTCCTTGCCGAGCAGGTACTTGGCCGGGATGTGCACGTTGGTGAACTTCAGGCCAGCATGACCGGCGCCGCGGCAGCCCATCATGTGGGGCATTTCGATGATTTCGAAGCCGGGAGCATCGTTGGGGACCAGGAAGGCGGACAGACGGTCGTCCTTTTCCTTGGTCGGGTCGGACACGGCGATCACGTAGGTGTAATCGGAGCAGTCGGTGTGAGAGATGAGCCACTTCTCGCCGTTGAGGATCCAAGAGCCGTCGGGCTGCTTCTCAGCGGTGGTGTGCAGGTCGGCGCCGGTGCCGCCGGTCTGCTCGGTGATGGCGAAGTTGCAGTAGACGGACTTGTCCTGGAACTTCGGCATGAGCTCGGCCTTGACCTCGTCCGTGCCATAGTCGTCGAGGATGCGCCAGTTCATGTCAGCGGCGTGATGCAGGTGCATGCGCATGCCGCCAGGACCACGGGAGAACTCTTCCTGCACGCGGAGAATTTCAAGCTCGTTGAGGTCCCATCCGCCGTACTGAGAGGGAAGATAGAAACGATAGAGGTCGTTCTGCTTGGCCAGCTCGTAGAATTCCTGGGGGAATTTGTTGGTGACCTCGATCTCCTTCTGCATTTCGTCGAAGGGGCCTTCAACCAGTTCGCGGATCTGCTTCAGATACGCCTCGAACTGCTCGTCGGTGATTTTCGCGTTAGGGTTCATATAAGTCCTCCTCTATGAAGTACGCGATGTTCTTTCGAGCCTCATCAGCTCTTGCAATTCGTATTCTGCATCCCGCGCTCCCGTATTTCCAATTGGTTCGATTGTCTGATTCGAATGAGAACCATTGCGATTCGCAATGGTTGTTTTATGGAGCGTTTCAGCCGCTTGCACAGAGGGAGCTCTATGCGAAAAAAGCCCGCGATTGGGGCGCGGGCTTCACAGAGGTATGAATGGTCGAGTGCTTTTATGCAGACGCTATTTGTCCACGTAGCCGGTGTGCGTACGGCGTAAGCCGTCGTTTCCCGACCCCGACCCGCTGGCCAGCATACGGTCGAAGGACATGCGCACGAGCCCGATGCCCTTCACGTAGACGTAGGCGCACATGCCGAATTTGCAGCGGAACATGCACTCTTCGCAGGGGTCGGAATCGCAGTAGCAGTAGGCGTCCTCGTCGGCGAAGGCAAAGGTGACGGGGGAGAACTTCTTTTCGGGCACGTATTTCACCTGATAGCCCGTGAAGGTTTTCACGGCGATCCACTGGGGACGCAGGTCGCGGTTCTTCGAGAACCATTTGATCTTGACGCAGTTGCTGTTGAAGCCGCCACGGAACTGGAAGTCGAGCGTGAATTCGGGCGGCAGGTCGGCCACATCGATCAGGGGCATGGGTTCCATGCGGGTGCCGCACCGATCGCAGAAGGGGGCTTCGCTGCGCCCGTAGGGCAGCTCCGCCACAAGCGAGCGGCCCGTGCCGGTCCAGGTGACATCGCTTCCGTCGGTCACCCCGATGTGGACCTGGTGGCAGGTAGGGCATTCGTAGATGGCCAGGTCGTTGTCGAAGACGCGGGGCTTCCAGGTGGCGTGGGTGCGGGTGGGGCTGAATTCTTGCTGGGGCATGGGCGTTAGGCCTCCTTCTTCAAGCGCCGCAGGAGCTCTTCCATGAGCTTGTAGCGCTGAACCTTTCCGGTGGGCGTATAGGGTATCTCGTTAATGAATTCCAGGTGCTCGGGCCAGATGCGCTTGGGGATGCCGGCGTCGGCAAGATAGGCGGTGACCGAGGCGATGGTGGGGCGATCGGTGCCTTGGGGCACCATAAAGGTGCAGATGCGCTCGCCCATGCGCAGATCGGGCATGCCGATCGTCGCGTGGTCGCCCACGCCCGGGCAGCCCGAAAGGGCGTTGTCGACCTCTACTGCGGAAATGTTCTCGCCTCCGCGGATGATGATCTCCTTCTTGCGGCCGTTGATGCGGATGCGCCCCTCGTCGTCCATGAAGCACAGGTCGCCGCTGTAGAACCAGCCGTCGTCGTCGAGGGCGCGGTCGGTCCGTTCCCGGTCGTTGAGATAGCCTACGAACTGGTGGGGTCCGCGCGAGCATTCTTCGCCCTGCGCGCCGCGGGGCACCTCGCGGTGGAGGTTGTCGACGACGCGGACTTCGATGCCCTCGTAGGGGATGCCCGACCAGGCGCCGTTCCATTCGAGCACCTTGTCGAGGGGGACGTAGACGTGGGGGCAGCTTTCGGTCGACCCGTAGGATTCGGAAAGCAGGATGCCGTAGCGATGGGCGTGCTCGATCATGCGGGAGGGCACCGGCGCGCCGCCGCAGAGGTAGAAGCGCATGCTCGGCAGGCTCCCCCCGAACTGGTCGAGGTAGGAGAGCAGGTCGTAGACGAAGGGGGTCGCCCCGTGGGACCAGGTGCAGCCTTCGCGGCGGATGAGGGCGACCGCGTCGGCGGGCTTGTAGGATTCCTGCAGCACGGTCGAGCCGCCGAAGAGCATGACGGAGACGAGCCCATGGAAGAAGCCCGTCGCATGGTTGAGCGGGGAGGGCATCCACATGACGTCGTCGGGCGTCAGGTCGAGGACCGAAATGTAGGATCGCTCGCTGAAGAGGATGTTGTTGTGGGTGAAAAGCACCTGCTTGGGCGTGCCGGTCGAGCCCGAGGTGGGCAGGATGCAGGCGACTTCGTCGGAGCGCGAAGCCGGCGCATCGACGAGGGGCTCGAAGGCGGCGAGCACGGCGGAAAGAGAGGTGTCCCCGTCGTCGGGGTCCTTTTCTTTGTCGACGAAGAGGGCGCCTTTGAGCGTGGGTGCCGAGCCCTTGATCTGGTTGAGCTCGGCTTCGTAGTCGCGGCGATGGAAGAAGGTGGGGCCGATGTAGGCAACGGAATGCACGAAGGCAAGGCTTTGGGCGAGGTCCTGCATGCCGTAGCGAATGGAGACCGGATGGATGACGGCGCCCACCTTCAGGCAGGCCACGTAGGCGATGGCGAATTCGGCCCATTTGGGCAGCTGGATGGTGACCACGTCGCCGTTGGCCACGCCGATCGAGACCAGCCAGCGCGCCACGCGCCCCGCCTTGTCGTCGACCTGGGCATAGGTCAGGCTTGTGGTGCCGTCTTTCACGTAGGTGCGGCCCGCGAAATCACGGGCGCTTTTCTCCCAGGCATCGTAGAGGGTGGAGGCGGTCCAATAGCCGCGTTCGTAGTAGGTTCGCTTGCAAGCTTCGTTGATCTTCAGGTTGGTGATCATCAAACCCCCCATTGCATAGGCGCGAGCCTCGGTGTTCTGAGCCGCTGGGCGTCGATACGCGATTCTCCCTGCAGCTCCAGCCTCTTGGTAAAAGTGTAGTACGGAACTGCAGGGCGCGACTATTTGCAAAAACGTCGTTCCATCGCGAGACTTATTGGAAATGGGGAAAGGGGGACGGCGAGGGAGCGCGTGAAAATATTTTTCAAAAAAGGGCTTGCGTCCCCGAGCGACTATGCGTAATATACTCCCTGCTGTTGCGCGGTTATCCCGCACAGCCGTCTCTGGGGAGTTAGCTCAGTTGGTTAGAGCGCCGGCCTGTCACGTCGGAGGTCGCGAGTTCGAGTCTCGTACTTCCCGCCATTGATGATGAAAGGGAGCCTTCGGGCTCCCTTTTTGCGTATGCGGGCATATCGGGGCGGGTCTGCGAGGGGTCGCCGACTGCGGTGCCTCGCCGATCGGCGGGATCGCTTCGCTCGATTGCGTCCGCGAAACCTGGCGCACGGTCAGGTTTCGCGGCTGGCCTCCCGTGAGCGGCCTAGCGTACGGCCAGTTCGATGGCCCGGTAGGCGCCGTCGTAGATGCCTGCGTCCCGTGCCGCGCGGATGTGGGCGCACATGCGCGCCACAATCGAGGGATCTTCCTGCACGCTGTCGATGAAGGCGCAGATCTCGCGCGGGTCGTCCATCTCGTAGGTGCCGTCGCCCACTTCGGCCGCTCGCACGGCACCCCAGGCTTCGTGCCCGCCCACGCGTTGGATCATGAGCTTGGGCACCGGGTAGAAGGAGAGCTCGCTCGGCTTGGTGATGAGCAGGTCGCAGGCGCGCATGAGCAGGTTCGTGGAATAGACGGCGCTGAAGATGTCGCTGTCGTAGAAGGCATGCACGCCCTCGACGCTGGCGGTCAGCGCCCCTTCGGCGAAGCGCGCGGTTGCCTCGAAGTCGCCGGAGTGGACCACGGCCGCATCGAGGGCGGGGATACGGGCGACAAGGGACCGCCAGACGCGGTCGTGGTCGCCCACGTTCACGAAAAGAACCGCCTCGCCGGCCTCGATGCGGGGGACGAGGTGGGCGATGATGCGCTCGAACAGGTCGATTTGCGCGCCCGCCCCGCCCACGGAGAGCAGGTAGCGCACGGGGGCCCGGCGGGCCGCCCGCTCTTCGCGCAGGGTGCAATCGTCGTCGATGTGGGCGACGAGCTCGTGGTCGACGTAGTGGCCGGTGTAGAAAAGCGACCCGTCGGGCATGGGAGCCAGGGCGCGTGAAGGGTCCATGCCGCGCAGCATCTTGTATCCCAGGTAGGCGCTCGGGGTCTGCACGGTGTGACGGGCTCCTTCGGCCAAATGCAGGGCCATGGGCCAATTGTCGGGGATGGCGCAGACCACGTGCGAAAGGCCTGCATGCAGAGCCGCCTGGGCGCACCAGGCGTGGGCGCCCACGAAGGGCGCCGCTTGCGGCAGGTCGGCGAAGGGGGCACACATCAGCTCCGATACCGCCTGATCGCTCGCGTTGTAGGCGAGCTTGCGAAAGCCTTCGGAATTGAGCGGTTCCCACACGAGCTTGTTGAAAGGCGCGTACTTCTGGCTTATGCGCGACCCCTTGGAGTAGAGGTCGTTCTGGTGGGCGATGATCTTCGTGCAGGTCGTGTCAGGGAAGCCGCAGAGGTCCATCCAGTAGGGGGTGTAGCCCATCGCATGGGCGGCCGACGCGAGGGCCATGCCAATGCGGTAGTGGCCGAAGCCCATGCGGATGGTGCCCACGACCACCGGCGCCCCGTGCGCTGCGGGGTCGGTACGGGGCGTTGCGGGCGGTAGGGGCTGGGCCCGGGCGTCTGCGGCGAGGTCGAGGGGGCCGGCGCCTTGGGGCGCGGGCGCCAGCAGGCGGACGCCCAGAGCGCGATGGATGGCGGGGGCGTCTGCGGCTGTCAGGTGGCAGGGGCGCTTCGAATCGTCGCCGAACTTTCGCACGAAGCGCTCTTTTGCCCTGCGTGCTTTCGCCTGGTCCTTTTTGGCTATGGGGTTGCCGAAAACGCTCGCCGATCGATTCTCTGCCATGGCCGTCCGGTCTCCTTCGCGGTGAGGGTTAGGTATGATGGTCGAAGCTATTCTAGCCCTCGCGTTATCGGACGAATAGGAAGTCACATGAAGTCGAACGCTCTCGACGCCTCCTCGTGCGCGCCCTCAGCGGGCCAGCGGAAGCTGGCAAGCAACCGCATTCTCTGGCTGTTCGCCATCGGGCAGCTGGGATGGTCGACCCTTTCGGGCGTCATCACCAACTGGCTCGTCTACTACTATCAGCCGGGGGAGAGCCTCCTTGCGCAGGGGCAGCAGATCTTCATCACCCAGGGCGCGGTCTTTTTGGGAATCACCGTCATCGGCCTGATCACCGCGTCGGGCCGCATCTTCGACGCTTTCACCGACCCCTGGATCGCCGCCCTTTCCGACCGGTGCACCCATCGGCTGGGCCGCCGCATGCCCTTCTTGCGTTACGCGCCCGTGCCCTTCGGCATCGCCACGGTGCTCGTCTTCATCTCTCCGGTCGACGGGGCAAGCTGGGTCAACGACGTCTTCCTCTTCACGATGGTCCTCTGCTTCTATCTGGGGCTCACCTGCTACTGCACGCCCTTCAACGCCCTCATCCCCGAGCTGGGCCGCACGCAGGAGCTGCGCATTAACGTGTCGACCTATATTTCGGTCACCTATTTCTTCGGCACGGCCGTGGCCTACTTGCTGCCCACGATCCAGGCGGTCTTCGAACCGGCCATGGGCATGGTGGCGAGCTTTCGCTTCACGGTGGGCCTGCTTGCGGCAATCGCCGTGGTCTGCATGCTCGTGCCCTCCTTCGCGATCGACGAGCACGTGTACGCGGTCACCAAGCCGAGCGCGACGGGCACCGTGAAGAGCCTCGTGAAGACCTTCAAGAACCCTGAGTTTCTCACCTTCGTCAAATCCGACGTGCTCTACTGGATCGCGCTCACCTTGTTCCAGACGGGCCTGCCCTTCTACATCACCGAGCTGATGGGACTCGACTCCACGATGACCTTCCCCCTCTTCGCGCTCATGACCTTGGTGAGCTTTATCTGCTACGCCCCGGTCAACCTGCTCGCCAAGCGCTGGGGCAAAAAGCGGCTCGTCACCTTCGCCTTCCTCTTCTTCTCCTGCGCCTTCGCCCTTACCGTCTTCGTGGGGTTCTTCGGCATCCCGGGCGTCGTCTGGGGCGTGATCGTGGCCGTGATGGCGGCCATCCCCATGGCGATTCTGGGTATCCTGCCCCAGGCCGTGGTGGCCGACATCGCCGAGGCCGACGCGGTGGCCACCGGCGAGGCCCGTCAGGGCATGTTCTACGCCGCGCGCACCTTCGCCTTCAAACTGGGCCAGTCGCTCGCGATGCTTCTGTTCACGAGTCTGGCGCTCGTGGGCGCCGGCGGCGTCGGCTACCGGCTCACCGCCGCGGTGGCCGCCGTCTTCTGCCTGGCGGGCGGCTTGGTCTTCATGCGCTACCACGAGGACCGCGTCTTCGCGGTGATCGGCGATGCGGTCGCGCGTGCGGAAGAGGGCGATCGGGCATGAGGCTTGCGGGATGGAGCGTCCGCTTCGAGACCCAGGCGGGCGCGGTGAGCGTCGAGCGGTCGGGGTCGGGCGCCTGCGCAACCGACGAGGCCGCCTTCTCCTTCGCCTTCGACGGGACGGCGGGCGCACTGGGCCTTACCGCGCGCGTACCCCTGCGGGTGACGTCGTGCACGGTGACCTTCGCCCATGACTTCGCGCCCGACGAACGCGTCCTGCTCAACGGCTACCAGTCGTGGACCGACGCGACCGAAGAGGCCCCCTGGGCGGTGATGCGCGGGCTCGACGGGCTGCCGGAATGGGGCGTGCGGCACTATGCGATCGACGCCATGGGGGACTACCGGTTCACGTCCTACGAGGGCCGGCCCGGCTGCCGGCACGGCTTCACCTACGCGACGGTGCGCAGGGGCGATCGCGTGACCCTGCTCGCCTCGACCGGCGAGAGGCGGGGTTTCACGCTGCTGCGCACCGATGCCGATGCGGGCCGCGTGACCTTCGAACCCGAAGTCCCGGCGCGCGACCTCGAAGCGGGCGAAGACGCCCTCCTCGCCTCCTTCGTGCTCGAGGAGGGCAGCGAAGACGCGGTCTTCGACGCTTGGTTCGACGCCATGGGCACACGCCCCTATGGGGGCGACAGTCCCCGCGTGGGCTATACGAGCTGGTACCGGCACTACGAGGACATCGACGAGGAAACTGTCGCCCATGACGTGGCCGCCCTCGCGCGCGGCCTCGACGCGATCGATACGCACGGCATGGGCCGGGTGGCCTTCGTCGACGACGGCTGGTGCCGCAAGGGCGACTGGCTGGCACCCGACACGGAATCCTTTCCACACGGGATGGCGGCCGTCGCCCAAGAGATCGAGCGAACGGGGGCGCTGCCGGGTCTGTGGATGGCGCCCTTCGTGGTCGAACGTGATTCCCTCTTGGCGGCCTGCCATCCCGACTGGCTCTTGCGCGATGATAACGGGGCGCCGGTGACCACGGGCTCGCACTGGAGCGGGCACGTGGCGCTCGATACGCAGAATCCCGCGGTACGCGCCTACGTCGGGGAATGCGTGCGCACGGCGGTGGCAGACTGGGGGTTCGGCGCTCTGAAACTCGATTTCCTCTATGCCGCTTGCATGCTGCCCCATGCGGGGATGACGCGCGGCGAGCTCATGGCCGACGCGGTCGACCTCCTGCGGCAAGCAGCCGGTCCCTCGTGCACCATCTTGGGCTGCGGCGTGCCGCTGGCGAGTGCCTTCGGGGTCTTCGACTATTGCCGAATCGGCTGTGACGTGGGCCTCACCTGGGACAACGTCCCGCCTGCCCGCTTCTTTCATCGCGAGCGCACGAGCACGGCGCGCAGTCTGGCCAACACGGTCTACCGCGCTCCGCTCGACGGGCGGGCCTTCGGCTGCGATCCCGACGTCTTCTTCCTGCGCGACGACGTGCGCATCTCGCCTGCCCGCAAGCGCGAGCTCCTCGAGGCCGACAGCCTCTTCGGCAGCCTTCTGCTCACGTCCGACGATATGGATGCCTGGGGGCCCGAAGAGCGCGCAGTCTTCCAGCGGGCGGTCGATACGCTGGCGGAAAGGAAGCGGCGATGAGCGGGGGCAAGCGGGTGCGCGCCTTCGCGCCGGGACGAACCGAGATCGCAGGCAACCATGTCGACCACCAGGGCGGACGCGTGATCGCCGCCACGGTGGGGCAGGGCGTCGAGGTGGTGTTAGAGCCGGCCGGCGGCCATCATGCCCACCTGATCAGCGAGGGCTTCGGTCCCGTCGACTTGGACGTGCGCGATGTCGATCCGCGCCCAGGCGAGGAGGGCAGCTCGCGGGCCCTTGTGCGCGGGGTGGTGGCCCAGTGCAAGGCGGCCGGCGTGCCCGTGGGCGGCTTTTCGGGCCGCGTGCGCAGCACGGTGCCGTCGGGCGGGGGCCTTTCGTCGTCGGCGGCCTTCGAACTTGCGGTGGGAGCGGGCCTTGCGCGCCTCTTCGCCGACGAGACGCTCGACCCCCTGCAGCTGGCGCTCATGGGGCAGGCGGCCGAACGCGACTACTTCGGCAAGCCTTGCGGGCTCATGGACCAGGCGGCCATCGCGTTCGGCGGCGTCGAGGCCATGGACTTTTCCGCCGACGAGGCCCGCGTCGAGGCGGTTGACTTCAGCTTCGCCGAAGCAGGCCTGGCCGTCTGCCTGGTCGACGTGGGCGCCGACCATGCGGGCCTTACGCCCCTCTATGCGCAGATTCCCCTCGACATGCGGGCGGCAGCGGAATTCTTCGGCGCCCGCCGCCTCTGCGACGTGCCCGAAGACCGGTTTTTCGTGGGTTTCGACCGCCTGCGCGCGCAGGAGGGCGACCGCGTGGCCTTGCGGGCCTTCCACTACTACCGTGAGATGCGCTTGGTCGACGAGCGGCTCTTCGCCCTGCGATCGGGCGACGTCGGGGCTTTTTTGAGGGCCACGCGTGCGTCGGCCCACTCGTCGGCGGATTATCTGCAGAACGTGTCGGTCCCGGGCGGGGAAGGCCAGGAGGCTATGGTGGCCCTGGCGCTCGCGGACGCCTGGCTGGGCGAGAGCGGCGCCGTGCGCATCCACGGCGGCGGTTTCGGGGGCAGCATCCAGGCCTACGTGCCCGCCGACGGGGTGCGGGGTTTCGTTTCGTATATGGACGCCCACCTGGGGGCCGGCGCATCTTCCGTGCTCGACCTGACGACGCAAGGAGCGTGTGCGCAATGGGAATAGAGGAAACCGTCGAGGGCCTGGTGGCCTACGCGCGCGAGCGCGGCCTCATCGAGGCCGAAGATGCGCTGTGGACCCGTAACACGGTGCTCGATGCGGTGGGCGCCGACGGGGCGGGATTTGCGCGGGCGGTGGCCCCGGCTCCGGTCGATGCGATCGATGGGGCCCTTTCGGACCTGTGCGCCTTCGCGCGCGCGTCGGGGGCGCTTGCCCAAGACGAGAGCGACGACGCCTTCGCCTGCCGCGTCATGGGCCTCCTTATGCCGCGGCCTTCGGAGGTGGCCCGCCGCTTCGAGCGCTTGCGTGCGGCCGATCCATCGGCGGCCACGGAGTGGTTCTACGCCCTTTCGGGAGACGCCCATTTCGTGCGGCGGGCCGCCATCGCCCGTGACGAGAAGTGGCTTGCCCCCACCCGCTGGGGTGATTTGGAAATCACGATCAACCTTTCCAAACCCGAAAAGGACCCGCGGGCCATCGCCCGGGCGGGACGGGCGCGGCGCAGCGGTTATCCGGCCTGCGCCCTCTGCCTCGAAAACGTGGGGTATGGCGGCCGCGGGCCCCAAAGCCCCCAAGGCGCCCATCCCGCGCGGCAGAACCTGCGTTCCGTGCCCATCGATGCGGGCGACGAGACCTGGGCCCTCCAGTATTCCCCCTATGCCTATTTCAACGAGCACTGCATTGCGGTGGCGCCCGTTCATCGACCCATGCACATCGATGCGGTCACGTTCCGTCGCCTGCTTGCCTTGACCGAGGCGCTTCCGCACTACTTTTTCGGGTCGAATGCCGATTTGCCCATCGTGGGAGGGTCGATTCTCTCGCACGATCATTTCCAAGGCGGTCGCCACACCTTCCCCATGGAGCGCGCGCCCCACGGGGAAGGTGTGACGCTTGCGGGCTATCCCCATGTGGAGGCCTCTACGGTCACCTGGCCCCTTTCGGTGTTGCGGCTGCGCGCGACCGACCCCGAAGAGCTCGTGGTCGCGGCAGACGATGTCTTGCGCGTATGGCGGGGCTACAGCGATTCGGAGGTGGGAATCGTGGCGGAAAGCGAGGGCGTGCCCCACAACACGATCACGCCCATCGCGCGGCGCGTGGGCGGCGCCTTCGAGCTCGACCTGGTGCTCCGCTGCAACGTGACGAGCCCAGAGGCGCCCTGGGGCGTCTTCCATCCCACGGAAGACCTGCACCACATCAAGCGCGAGAACATCGGGCTCATCGAGGTCATGGGGCTGGCGATTCTGCCGGGGCGGCTCAAACGCGAGCTCGCCGCGGTTGAGCGCGCCCTGGTAGGGGGGACCGATCTCGCGGCCGACCCCCTGTGCGCGCCCCATGCAATCTGGGCGGAGGGCCTGCGCGGGCGGTACGGGTCCTTCGAGGAGGCTACGGTCCGCGAGGTGGTTCAGCGCGAAGTGGGTCAGGTTTTCGCCCAGGTTTTGGAATGCGCCGGCGTCTTCAAGTGGGATGATTCCGGCCGTGCGGCCTGGGAGCGGTTCCTCGCGCATCTTGCGTGATGCACCCGTTTCGAACCGGGCGGCAAGATCGGAAAAAATAATGCTTGCGTGCGGAGTGGGGCTCCTGTATATTGAACGAGCTGCAAAAAGCACGGGGAGTTAGCTCAGTTGGTTAGAGCGCCGGCCTGTCACGTCGGAGGTCGCGAGTTCGAGTCTCGTACTTCCCGCCATCGAATGTAAAAGGAGCCTTCGGGCTCCTTTTTTCGTGTAAGGGCTATCGCGTCGCGGGGACTGCCCATGCGCTCGGTGCGACGGCCGCGTGCGTCGCGGCGTAAAAAAGGCCCCGACGCGCGGGGCCTTGGCTATGGGACGGCGATCGCTCCTTGGAGCTTCTTCTCGCGGTAGCCGGGGTAGTCGGCGTTGTTCACCTGAATGTGGGTGTGGTTGCCCGGGTCGTCGGCGGGCGTGTAGTCCGAAAGCTGGATCCCGTCGATCGAACAGGCGATATCGCGCACGCTCGCGATGGGTGTGACCCCGCCTTCCACATGGTCGCCCGCCTGCACCTGCGCATCGGTGATATGGATGGCCACGCAGTCCATTTCGGGATGGCCGTCAGGCTGGATGTGAATCTCGATATCGGGCACGCGATCGTAGAGCTGGTAGTCGCGCACGAGCACGACCGTGCCCGACACGGGGGCGATTACGGTCGTGCCCGCCGTGGCGCCCACATCGATGGCGGTATCCATGTCGGTGGAATCCTGCGACCGCCACAGGTGCAGGGCGTCGGCGTCGAGCCAGTCGCCGTCGGTCTGGTCGTGGTTGACGCGCACCTGCTGGGCGGCTTTGGCGGCTGCGGCATCGGCCTTGGGCAAGTTGGTGGTCAGCGGAAGCGCGTAGGCGTAGGAGGCCTGGTGGAAGAGGACCGCGGTGATGTGCGCGGCGTCGATGGGCGCATGGACGTCGACGCCGTTGCATTGGGCGACGAGCCTGGTGGGGGACCAGGCGTCCTGGTCGTCGCTGCCCCCTTGGTCGGCGGGCTCCACAAGGGCGAGCGGGGTGGCATCGGCCGGCTCCTGCCCCTTCAGGTTGGACCACACGCCGTGGGCGAAGGGCAGGGCTACCGTGTAGGCGGTGAGCAGGGCGACGGCGGTGACGCCGATCGTGACCGGCACGACGATGCGCGCCGGAGCGCGCGCGGGCTCTTGCTGCAGTGGTTGTTCTTGCACGAAGTCTCCCGGTATGAGGGGCGCCGCGGCGCCCGCGAATTTGCAACGGTCACAATTCTACTCTCAATTCGGTAACGACGTGCAAGGCAGCGGGGGACCTTGTGCCATACTGATGGGCGGAACACACGGCGTCCACATAGGCTGGGCCATTTGAAGGAGAGCACATGGACAATCAAGAACTCGATGCGGTCGTGCGCGGCATCGCCGACAACTACGCGAGCGCGCCCGAGATTTTCTTCACCGAACCCGACCGCCATTTTCCCAACCGCAACCGGATCATCGACGTGATCGAAGATTGCCGCCATCTCATGTTCCCCGGGTACTTCGGCGATGAGGCGGCTTCCTGCGGAAGTCATCCGGCCTATTTCATCGGCGACACGCTCATGCGCATCAGGAAGCATCTGCGCCGCGAGGTGCGCGAGGCCCTGCTCTTCCGCGACCCGCGCGCCGAACGTCCCGTCATCGCCCGCCGCTCGGACGAGATCGTCGACGCCTTCGTCGGCGCCTTGCCCGAGGTGCAGAAGGTCCTGCTCACCGACGTGCAGGCGGCCTTCGACGGCGACCCCGCCGCCCAGAGCAAGGAAGAGATCATCTTCAGCTACCCGGGCTTGTTCGCGATCTTCGTCTACCGCCTGGCCCACCAGCTCTACCTGCAGGACGTGCCCCTGATCCCGCGCATCATGAACGAGTACGCCCACGACCATACGGGCATCGACATCAATTCGGGCGCCGACATCGGCCCCTACTTCTTCATCGACCATGCGGCCGGCGTCGTGATCGGCGAAACCACCAAGATCGGCTGCCACGTGAAAGTCTATCAGGGCGTCACCCTCGGGGCCCTGTCCACGCGCGCCGGACAGGGTCTGCGCGGGGTCAAGCGCCATCCCACCATCGGCGACTACGTCACCATCTACGCGAATGCGAGCGTGCTGGGCGGCGAGACCGTCATCGGGTCGGGCACGGTGATTGCGGGCAGCACCTTCGTCACCGAATCGGTGCCCGAAAACTCGCGGGTCACCTTGAAGAACCAGGAAGTCAAGGTGCGCCAGTCGAGCCACCGCTACGACGCCGAAGGCTTCGAGACCTGCTAGGTTTCGAATGGGCGTTGCGAAGGGGCTGTGCGCGCGAGCGCGCGGCCCCTTGCTCGTCTTGAGAGATTTCCGTCAAGATTCGAACGCACAAATGCAATGAGGAAAGGAACGCAGCCATGAGCAGCGCAGAAGCGCACGTAGAGTCGCACGAGCGCGGGGAGGCTCCCCAGCGGATTCCCGAAACGGTGCCGGCCTATGTGGCCAAGGTTCCGGTCAAGGCGGTCTTCTACATCATGCTGGCGGCAACCTTCGTGACCTCGGCGGCCCAGGCCATGCTTTCGACGGCCCTGCCCGCTATTATGGAGGAATTCGCCGTCGACGCTTCGATGGGCAACCTCCTCACCACGGGCTACATCTACGTGCTCGGCATCCTTTCGGTGCTCACCGCCTTCCTCATTCAGCGCTTCGATATCCGCAAGCTCTTCCTCGCGGCCGTGGCTTGCTTCGTGCTTGGTTCGGCGCTCGCCTGGGTGGCACCGAGCTACTACGTCCTTTTGGCCGCCCGCTTCCTGCAGGCCGGCGGCAACGGCGTCCTCATCCCGCTCGTGCAGACGGTGGCGGTGAGCGTCTACCCCAAGGAGCGTCACGGTTTTGCTCTGGGCCTCGTGGGCATGGTGATCGGGTTCGCGCCCGCCGTCGGCCCCTCGATCGCCGGCATCATCGTGCAGGAGGCCAGCTGGCGCATGATCTTCGTCCTGCTCGGGGGGTTCGCGGCCCTCGCCCTGGCGGCGTCCTTTTTCACGGTGCACGGCGAAGGCGCCCACTACAAGGTGGCCCTCGACCTGAAGTCCTGCCTGCTCTTCATTCCCGGTCTCGTCCTTTTGCTCGTGGGCGTCACGCTCATCGAGCAGCGGGGGCTCTACGACGCATCCTGCTGCGCCATCCTCTGCCTGGCGGGCTTTCTGCTCATCGCTTTCTGCCACCGGCAGCTCCATCTTGGCGAACCGGTGTTGAAGGTCCAGCTCTTTCGCGGCAAGCACGTGATCCTGGGCGTGGCCCTGTGCGCCTTGGCCCAGATCGCCATGGTGGCCGGTTCCGTTCAGCTGCCCCTCTACATGCAGGAACTGCATGGGATTTCGGCTCTGGAAGCGGGCCTCGTGCTCTTGCCCGGATCGATTCTCATGGCCTTCGCCTCGCCGGTGGTGGGCTCCTTCTACGACCGCCACGGCATGCGCGTGTCGGCGACGGTGGGCTTGCTCGCCCTGGCGGCCGGGACGCTGTCCTTCGCCCTCTTCGACCAGTCCACGCCCGAATGGGTGATCGGCCTGCTCTACTGCGTGCGCATGGTGGGTCTGGCCTTCCTCATGATGCCCATGACCGCCTATGCCCTTGAAAAGCTCTCGGGGCCCGACGTGGCGCATGGCACGGCCATCGTGAACTCCCTGCGCCAGATCGTAGGCTCGCTCGGGTCGAGCGTGCTCGTGGCGTCAATGGCGGCGGCTACCCAGGCCCTTGAGCCCAACGCGCCAACGGCGGCGGCCGGCGTCTCGCTTGCCGGCCTCCATGCGAGCTTCGCCATGCAGGTGGTGCTCACCCTGTTCGTTCTGGCCTGCGTCCTCCTCATCGTGACGCCGCTGAAGAAGAAGCCGGCCAAGGCCTAGGGCGGGGGAGGACGCAGGCGCCTGCCGGTCGTCTCGGGCGGGCCCCTTCGCTCCCCTTGTCTCACGGGCGCGGTATAATACCGAGTTCAAGTATCTACGACGATAAGGATTCAAGCTTTCATGGGCAGCGGTATGCATACGCCTCCTCAGCGACAAACGACGCATTTGGCCGTATACGATTTCGACGGCACCTGCATCAACGGCAACTCGCCCGCCCTGCTCGTTCCCTACCTTCTCGGGCATCGCCTGCTGCCCCTGCACAGAGCGATAGAAATCGGCTTTTGGGCCCTTGCCTACAAGCTGCGCCTGCCCCAAAACGAGAGTTGGGTGCGCGGCAAGGTCTTCAGCGCATTCGAAGGCAAGCCCAAAGCGGACGTCGACCGCTACCTTGCCGATTTCTACGACGAGAAGATCGCCTCGCGCGTGCGGCCGGCCGCAATCGAAGCCATGCGGCGCGACAAGGCCGCGGGCCGTTTGGTGGTGATCGTGTCGGCCAGTTGGTCGGGCATTGTGGCCCGGGCTGCGCGCGATTTCCCCTTCGACCACGCCCTCACCACCCGTATGGTGGTCGATGACAAGGGTTGCTACACCACGCAGGTGGACGGCCTGCCCGTGGAAGGCGAGGAAAAGGTGCGCGCGCTCACGCGCTGGGCCGACGAGGCCTTCGGGAAGGGCGCCTGGTGCGTGGACCACGCCTATGGCGACCACCATTCCGATGCGCCCTTACTCGCGTGCGCCGAGCGCCCCTGCGCCGTCTGCCCCGATAATCCCCTCGGTCGCGAGTCCAAGCGCCGCGACTGGCGCGTCGAAGACTGGTCCTAGCGACCGGACGCCTTGTTCCACACATCCGTTACGATTTCGTGGCGTTGGCCGTTCCCCGCTCGCGTCTGCCTCGTGCGCACGTACTATGAAACAAACAGCATTGCTAAACTATCATTCCATTTGTCCATAAGAGGGAGGTCTCATGTTCGGTAGGAACATCCGGGCCAACGATTCCGACGATCTCGACCGCTCGCCGGCCTGCTCTCCCAGCGTGTATTTGGAGCGGGCCGACCGCGCCTGGACCGGCGGCGACCGTTCGCTGGCCATGCATCTCTATCTTGCCGCCTTCGAAAAGGCCCAGGAGGCGGGCGACCAACCGGCTCCCGGTTTCGTCGAGGGGCTCAAGCGGGCCTGGGAAGAGGCCTGCGACCAGAACGAGCGCGCCTTGGCGGCCTACGTGTTCGAAAAGCTCGAACCCTTTCAGGACGAGGAGGAATCGGCCGAAAACGCCAAGCGCCTTCACGAGCTCGACGGCCACGCCCCTGAAGAGCCTCCGGCATCCGCGCCTCGCGAGTCGGGCGATTTGGCCGAACTCATTTCCAACCACCTGTCGGGCTTGCAGGCCCTTATGGACGTGCCCGGCTCTGCGGCGGTTGCCGCCTTCATTCCGCAGGCGGATGCCGCAGCGTCCCCTGCGCGTGCAGGCGACGCCGGCGATGCCGCGGGCGAAAACGCCGACGCTGCCGATGCGGGAATCGGCGTCGACTACGATTCCCTCACGGGCTACGGCCGTGCGATCGAGCTCATGCGCCCCTATGGGGTCGGCGTCAAACGCGATCCCGCCTTCGAACGGTTCGTCGCCGACATGCGGGCCCGCCACGGCATCGACGCCCTGCCGCGCACCGACACGATTCTCCTGCGGTCGGAATCGCGCGAGGACGCCAACGAGTTCATGCTGGCTACGGCCGGCGAGATCGGTCAAGACGCGGTGCGCATGTACATGGACGAAACCCCCCAGGGCTTCCCAGTCCTCTGCGTGATGACCTCCCCGGGCTTCAAGCACCGCCCCCGCGCCCCGCGCAACGGGTTCGAGGGGCCGGGCGTGCTCATGCTCGAAGACATCGATTTGTGGGAAGTGCCCGCCGTGGGCGACGATGTGCCCGAAGGCATGGTGCCCCAGCTGTCGCGCGGCGCCCGCGAAGCGGTGGCCTTCATTCAGATGGCCGTCGAAAACCCCCAGGTCACCGTTCTGGCCACGGCGGATGCCGACGCTCGCCCCGAAGGCTTTTTCGCCACCCTGCTGGGGCCCGTGTCGGCGGTCGACATCGACCTGCCCGATGCCGCCGAACGCGCCCAGATTTGGGAGCGCCAGCAGGAAGAGCACGCCTCGCTTGCCGACCTCGACGCCGCCTCGCTCGTCGCCTACACCAAGGGCCTTTCGCGTTCGGAAATCGCAGAGGCCGCGCGCGTGGCGGTCGAGGAGGCCTATCGCCAAAGCATTGCTCGCCGCGCCTTCGTGCCCGTGTCAAAGGACAACATCATCGACAAGATCGCGGCCTTCCAGCCATTCGACACGCCCGAGTACCGGGCGCTCGAGGACGCGGCCGTCGTAGAGCTTATGCGCCAGATCGACGGGGGCGCCCAGGATGCGTCCGCCGAAGATGGAGAGGAAGGGGCCCGCTGATGGAGCTCACCCGACGCTGCGATTACGCCTGCCGTATCCTGCGGTCCGCCTACCGCCATCGCGAGCGCTACGTGTCGATCGCGGAAATATCCGAGGAAGAGGACATCCCCTATGCCTTCGCCCGCACGATCCAGCACGATTTGGCCACGATCGGCTACGTGCGCACCGTGCGCGGGTCGCGCGGGGGCCTGCAGCTGGCCATCGATCCCCAAACGGTGACCGTGCTCGACTTGCTGCACGCCCTGCAGGGGCCGGTGTCCGTGTCCTCCTGCGCGGCCGATCCCGAAACCTGCCCCAAGAACGCTGCCTGCGCCTTCAACCGCATGTGGCAGGCGGCCGACCGCGCCCTCGCCGGCTTGTTCGGGTCGATCACCCTCTACGAGGTCCTCGAGGCCGACAGCGACCTGGCGGGCTTCAAGGCCTCTGTCGACCAGAAGGCGGACGAGGCGGTCGATATAAGCATGCAGGAACTCATAAGCGGGCGCGGCCCCGCCTCCTGTTCGGCATCCTCGCAGATTGCGAGCGCCTAGTGGCGGCGGTTGCCCGTGCCGGCGCCACGAGGCCCCTGCCCGACGCAGACGTCCTCGCTGCTTTCGAGGCGCGCGTTTGGGAAGCGGGCGAGCGCTACGCCCGCCCCGATCTGCCCTGGCGCTACCTCGATGACCCCTATGCGGTCTACGTGTCGGAAGCCATGCTGCAGCAGACCCAGGTAGCCCGCGTGCTCTCCTACTGGCCCCGCTTCCTGCAGACCTTTCCCACGATCGACGCCCTGGCGAGCGCGTCGACGTCTGACGTGCTCGAGATGTGGCAGGGGCTCGGCTACAACCGCCGCGCCCTGGCCCTGCTGCGCGCGGCCCAGATCTGCGCGCGCGATTATGCGGGCACCATGCCCGCCACGGTCGAAGAGCTCGAAGCCCTTCCCGGCATCGGCCCAGCCACAGCGGCCGGCATCGTGGCCTTCGCCTACCGCAAGCCTGCGGTCTACATCGAAACCAACGTGAGGGCCGTCTTCATCCACGAGTTCTTCCCCCAGGCCGCCGAAAAGGTTTCCGACGCCCAATTGCGCCCCCTCGTTGAAGCGACCTGCTCGCGCGATGACCCCCGCGGCTGGTACTACGCCCTGCTCGATTGGGGTGCCCAGCTGAAGAAAGACCAGGTCAACCCTTCGCGTAAAGCCAAGGCCTACCATCGCCAGTCCCGCTTCGAGGGGTCGAAGCGCCAGAAGCGGTCCTTCCTCTTGCGAGAGGTGCTCGCCCAACCGGGTGTTGCGGCCTCGGAGCTCCACCGCCTCCTTGACGCCCACGAGCGGGCGTGCGGCCGCGAAGCGGTCGACGACGAGGTCTTCCAGGCCCTTTTGGCTGAACTGGAGGGGGAGGGATTCTTCGTGCGCGAGGGAGAGGGCTATCGCGTCTAGCGGCAGGCTATCTCGCCCGCGCGCGGGGCGCCTAGGCGACGGGGTAGCTGCCGAGCACCTTGACCTGGCGCAGCTTGAGGCGCAGGCAGTTGAGGGCCGTTTGGACTTGGGGTTGCTCGAGCTTGCCTTCCAGGTTCACGAAGAACATATAGCTGCCCAGGCCCTGCTTGGTGGGGCGCGACTGGATCATCGACAGGTCGATGTCGGCGTAGACGAACTCCGAGAGAATCATGCTGAGCGTGCCCTTGCGGTTGTCGTTGGGGAAGAGGGCGAGCGAGGTGATGTAGCGGTCTCCTTGGAAGAGGGGGCGGGCGCCGGTGCGCCCGATGAGGGCGAAGGAGGTCTGGTTGCCAATGCGGTCGCCGATCTCGCGCTCGTGCACTTCGGCCCCGTAGAGGTTGGCGGCGAACTCGCCTGCGATGCCGGCGACCGTGGGGTCGCTGGCGGCCATGCGGGCGCTTTCGGCCGTGCTCGACGCGGTCACGATGCGCCGTCCGGGCAGGTTGGTCTGAATGTAGCGGCGGCATTGGGCGAGCCCCTGCGGGTGCGACACGACGGTTTTCACATCGGCGACGTGCGAGCCGGGGTGGAGGACCAGGCAGTGGTGGATGTCGAGGATCGTCTCTCCGATCACGGTCGTGCTGTTGTGGAAGGCGAAGTTGTCGAGCGTGCTCGTGACGGCGCCCTCGAGCGAGTTTTCCGTCGCGACGACGCCGTAATCGGCCTTGCCGCGTTCGACCGCCTCGAAGACGTCGGCGAAGGAGTCGAAGGGCTGGAAGTCGACGTCCTGCCCGATTTTGCCGGCGAACACCTGAGCGGCTTCGTCGCAGTTGGTGCCGAAGGGTCCCAAGAAGGCCATCGAGATCTGTTCCGTCATCGCCGATTCCTTTCAAAAACCCACATGTATGAGGATGTGGGGTGCAAAAATGAAGTAGGCTGTAAACTCCTCATCTAGATTTCAATCTCGTTTCAGATTTGCAGTCAAAAATGCATTTGTGTTGGTGTTTGACGCAGGAAGTTCACATATAATCTTGTTTCATAACGTAATGGGTATAATTATTACGTTTAGGCAACGGCTAAGGACGTTTGCACGGGATTATTGCTGGCCATCCGCGGAAGAATCATGAGAGTGTTACACACTTCCAGTAACGTAACACGATATCAGATTCCTCCTCGGTGTCAACGGCAACCGTTTCGTACGAGCGTATCTGAGCAACAGCTATTTTCCATGCACTGCAGTCGAGAACACCAAGGAGGTGTGCACATGGAAAAAGAGGCCATCGGAACAGAGTTCGAGCAGATGCTGAACGCGCGTGGCGTGTCACGCCGCAGCTTCATGAAGCTCTGCGGTACGCTGGTGGCGGCTGCTGGTTTGTCCCAGCTCACCGTCCCCCAGGTTGCCCAGGCTCTCGAAGAATCTGTGATTGGCGCTAAGGAGGGCAACCTCTATCCGGTCATCTGGATCGAGGGTGCTTCGTGCACGGGGTGCACCGAAGCGTTTGCGCAGAGCACCGAACCTGATCCGGCGACGGTCGTGCTCGAAATGATCTCGCTCAACTACAGCGAGACCCTTTCCGCAGCTGCCGGCTATTCCATGGAAGAAGCCAAGGAACAGACGATCGAAGCGGGCAACTACCTGCTCGTCTACGAAGGCGCCGTACTCGAAGGCTGGGGCGGCAACGCCCTGCGCGTGGCCGGCAAACCCGGTACCGAGCATCTGATCGAAGCCGCCGGCAAGGCCAATGCGGTCGTTGCCCTGGGCTCCTGCGCCGTCAACGGCGGCTGGATGGGCGCCCATCCCAACAGCGCGGGTGCCGTGGGCGTGCAGAAGTACCTCAAGGAAGCGGGCATTTCCACCCCGGTCGTCAACATCCCCGGCTGTCCGGCCAACCCCGAATGGCTCGTGGCTGTGCTCGTCGACGTCGTCATGATGAGCAAGCTGCCCGACCTCAACGAGGACAACAAGCCCTCGCAGATCTTCAACGAGACGATCCACGACAACTGCGAGCGTCGCGGTCACTTCGAGAACGGCGAGTTCGTCTACGAATTCGGCTCCGAAGAAGAAGCCAAGAACTACTGCCTCTACGCGGTGGGCTGCCGCGGTCCCCAGACCAAGGCCAACTGCGGCATCGTCCGCTACAACAACCAGCGCTCCTGGTGCGTCGAAGCCGGCGCGCCCTGCATCGGTTGCTGCGAAGCGGCGCCCATGGACCCGGGTCACAACTGGGTCGAGGTCAATACGCCCTTCTACAAGCGCCATCGCGACCTGCGCATCGGCGATTGGGTCGTGCAGCCTGAAGCCATCTGCTTCGGGCTCACCGGCATCGTCGCTGCCGCGTTCGTGGTGCACGGCTTCTGCTGGAAGGCTTCCAAGCGCATGAAGGGCAACGTCCGCATCGAGCCCAAGCGCGCCTGGGACGCCAAGCATCCCGACAAGTCGGTCGGCGATTACAGCCAGCCCAAGACGATCATCCATGAAGACGGCACCAAGGAAACCATGTCGGCCGAAGACTTCGAAAAGAAGATGCAGGCAGACTACGAAAAGCGCCATGAGGCGCTTACGGGCAAGAAGGGGGGCAACGAGTAAATGGCACGTACTGTTATCGACCCGATTACCCGTATCGAGGGCCATCTGCGCGTAGAGATGGAAGTCGAAGACGGCGTGATCACCAACGCGTGGTCGTCGGGCGGCTGCTTCCGCGGCATGGAGCTCGTCGTGCGCGACCGCACGCCCGAAGACGCCGCGCAGATCGTGCAGCGCATCTGCGGCGTGTGCCCGGTCTCCCACGCCCACGCGGCTTCGATCGCCGGCGAGAAGGCCTACGGCATCACCATTTCCAACAACGCGCGCATCATCCGCAACCTGATGGAAGGCGCCCAGTTCCTCCACAGCCACATCCTGTGGTTCTACAACCTCTGCGCGCTCGACTACGTCAACCCGCTCAACGGCCTTAAGGCCAACATCGGCGACGCCATCGACGTGAGCAAGCAGCTGGGTCTGGCCATGAACACCGACCTCAACCAGCTCGCCAAGCGCCTCACGACCTTCGCGGACAACAAGCAGCTGTCCATCTTCAGCGGCAACTGGTTCGATTCCGAAAACGGCACGGGCTACAAGCTGCCGCCCGAAGTCGACCTCATCCTCACGGGCCACTACCTGGAAGCCCTCACGATGCAGGCCAAGTCGTCGGAAATCGCCGGCCTTCTGGGTGGCAAGATGCCCCACATCATGACCTCCACGGTGGGCGGCACCATGTTCGTCCCGACCGAAGAGAAGCTCGACGACCTCTGGGGTCTCGTCAACGAGGTCTACAACTGGGTGTCCGCAACGATGATCCCCGACACCCTGGCGCTCGTTCCCTACTATCAGGAAGCCCTCACCTGGGGCAAGGGCTGCGGCCGCTACGGCGCCTGGGGCGTTTTCAGCGACCCCAGCTTCGAAATGAGCAAGCGCTACCTGCCCTCCGGCATTCTCGACGAGAACCTCAACCTCACCGAAGTCGACGAGGACAAGATCTCCGAATACGTGGGCCATTCCTGGTACGAAGGCGACTCCGATCTCAACCCGCGCGAAGGCGAGACCAAGCCCCTCTTCACCGACTACGACGTCAACGATCGTTACACCTGGGTCAAGGCGCCGACCTATGACGGCAAGCCCATGGAATGCGACTCGCTCTCGCGTATCCTCGTCGCCTACAAGCGCGGCGTGCCCTTTATCGTCGAGCATGTCGACGACTTCCTGGAAAAGGTGGGCGCACCGGGCAAGATTTCGATCGCCCAGTCGACGCTTGGCCGTACGGGCCTGCGCCAGATCGAGACGCTCTACGTCGCCAAGCTCATGAAGGACTGGACGCAGGAGCTCATCGAGGCCGTCAAGAGCGGTGACTCCGAGTACTTCCGCACGCCGGAACGCACCACGGGCGAAGGCACGGGCTTCTGGGAAGCTCCGCGCGGCGCTCTCTATCACACCGAAAAGGTCAAGGACGGCAAGATCACCGATTACCAGATCATCATCCCGTCCACCTGGAACCTGGCCCCGATCAACGGCAACGGCGAGCACGGCCCGCTGGAACAGGCCCTCATCGGCGTGCCGGTAACCGACATGGAAAAGCCGATCAACGCCCTGCGCACGGTCCACAGCTTCGACCCGTGCACCGCGTGCTCCGTGCACATCACCGAGCCGAAGACCGGCAAGAAGTTCGAGACGGTAACCAGCCCGTGGGGGGTGAAGTAGCATGGCTATGGCACATTACCGGGAATCCCACCCGCTCGCGTTCGTCGTCACGCACTACATCAACTTGGTCGCGATGATCCTGCTTATTTGCACGGGCTTCATCATCCACTATCCGTTCGCTCCGTTCCTGAGCATGGGCGTCTGCCGCGGCGTGCATATCTTCTGCGGCTTCGTTCTGGTCATCAACGTGATCGTCCGCGTCATCCTCGCCTTCGTCATCGATGCGGCGCCCACCAACGGCACCCGTCAGATGCAGAAGGAATACAAGACCTGGCTGCCCCAGAAGGACAACCAGCATCAGGCCGGCGCATGGATCAAGTTCTACCTGTTCGCCAAGAAGGACGAGCCCCTGTCGGGCAAGTTCAACCCCATGCAGAAGATTGCCTACCTGCTCATCCCGATCCTCATTCTGCTCATGGGCTACACGGGCCTGGCCCTTTGGAGCCCCACGGCTCAGATGCCCTTCTTCGCGGCCGGCGTGGCTGCGGTGGGCGGTGCGATGAGCATGCGCATCATCCACTACTTCGGCATGTTCGTGTTCATTATCTTCATGATCATCCACATCTACATGGCCGTGGCGGAAGGCGGCAAGCCGCTCGTCAAGCTGATGTTCACGCGCAAGGAGCATGGCGGTATCACCTACGATATCAACACCCATGCCGTTGCCGGTGAAGATCATTCCGTGAAGGACTAGACTGTTCCGGACAGCTGGTCACCGGACGAAGGAGCTCGCTTCGGCGGGCTCCTTCTTCGTTTGCGCGAAAGGTATGAGCATATGAGCCAACACCAAGGCCTTACCGATGACGAAGTCGCTCGCGAAGCGGCCTTGCTCGAAGGGGTGCCTTTTCTGAACGTAGGCGCCCTGCTTCTCCCGCCCATCTGGGGCCCGGCCCACGGCCAGTGGTGGACGATTCTCTGGTACCCCCTGTGGCTGCTCGCCGATAACCTGTTCTACGGGGCCTATGCCCAGCCCAGCACGCTCTCCCTCGTCCTCGCGGTGGTCTGCGGCCTTCTGCTCGCGGGTTTCACAGTGGTCTACGCGCGGCTCTCGCAGCCGTTCGGCCTGCATCGCGCGCTCGAAAGAAAACATGTTACCAAGGAACGCTATCTTGAAATCGAACGCCGTTGGGCCGTCGCATCGGCCCTTGTGGGAGCGGCTCTGCTGGCGCTCGCCACGTATTACAACGTGGCCGTCAGACCGACGGTCGGGTAGGGGGTAAGCTGTGAAAATCGCCGTCTTCTGCGTGGGAAACAAACTCGAACTCGATGATGGGCTGGGATGCGCCGTCTACGACGAGCTGTCGCGCGGTTACGACTTCGACGAGGACGTCGACCTGTTCGATGTGGGCTGCATGAGCCTCGACCTGCTTGACTGCGTGCGCGCCTACGACTTTATCGTGTCGGTCGATGCGGTCGATGGGTCGGGCGAGGAAGTGGGTACGGTGTTCCGCTACGCGCCCGAAGATATGGCTGGCCGGTCGTTCGGCAGCCAATCCCTGCACGATCTGCGCCTGTCCGACCTTTTCGAGAGCGCTGCTCTGCTGGGCTACAAGGCGGAAGGCATCTGCTTGGGCATGCAGGTGGACAACATCTCGCCCGCCGAGCTCACGATCGGCCTCACGCCGAAGGTCAACGAGCGCTTGCCCTACCTGGTCGACTGCGTGCTCGCCGAACTCGTGGGCCACGGGGCGCGCATCGTGAGCAGGCGCACCGGCCAGGTCGTGACGCCCGGCTACGCGCACGTGCCGATCGGCGAGCAGGGCATCGACGGCTTGACCTTGCCGAACGAAGGGCAGAGGTCCTTGATGAAGCAGTCGGCGCACAGCGGGTTGCGCGCTCGGCAGAAGTCGCGGCCGAAGTGGACCCACTGGTGGTTGATGTAGAGCCAGTCGCTTTGCGGATAGACCTTGAGCAGGCAGGCTTCGGTTTTCGCCGGCGTGTCAGCCGAAGGCCCGGCGAACTTGAGCCGGTGGGCGATCCGGTAGACGTGGGTGTCCACAGCGATGCCCTGCGCCTTCTTGAAGGCCTCGCACATGACCACGTTGGCGGTCTTGCGTCCCACGCCGGGCAGCTTCTGCATCTCGTCGACGTCTTGGGGGACGACCCCGTCGAATTCGGCGAGAAGAACCTGCGACAGCTCGATGAGGTGGCGCGCCTTCGAATGGTAGAAGCCCAGGGAATGGATGATGCGTTCGACCTCTTCGAGCGGGGCGGAGGCCATTTCGCGCGGGGTGCCAAAGCGGGCGAAGAGTTCGGGCGTGACGCGGTTGACCGAGGCGTCGGTGGTCTGTGCCGACAGCATGACGGCGCAGACCAGTTGGAAGGGCGTCATATAGTCGAGCGAGCATTCCCCTTCGCCGTAGCGTTCCCGCATGCGGGCCTCGATGGCCTGGGCGCGTTCCTTTTTATCTGCCATCTTCTCGCGGGGCATGGGCCCTCCTTCGCGTGGACGAATAAACCGAGCCGGCAGGCGCGCGGTTGGGCGTGCTCTACGGCCGGGGGCACCCGCGGTGATGTGGCGGGCCTGCGTGCTACAATCCTACCGCAAAACAAGCTGTGCGCCGCCGTTCCAAGGCGGCTTTTCGTGCGTGTACCGAAAGGGGAGCCCCATGCTCATTGACGCCTTGGTCTATCCGCTGGACCGTTGCGAGGATGTGAAGGCCTTCTGGGCCAAGCTCGACGCGGGCGCCGACGCCACGATGGGCCTGGCTTCCTCGGCGCGTCCCTTCTTCACGGCCGCCCGCTTTGCCCGCACCCCCCAGCCCACGTTAGTGGTGGTCGCCGGGGAGGAGGCTGCCAACGATTTCGCCCGCAACGTGGGCGCCTATATCGGCGACGACAAGGTGCTCCGTTTCTTCGAGCGCACCGATTACCCCTTTACGGCCGCGGCGCCCGACGCCCACGCGGCGGCCTGCCGCATGGAAGCCCTGCATGCGCTTGCGAGCGGGCGGGAGTGCGTGGTCGTGGCCAGCGCCCGGTCGCTTGTGCGCATGCTGCCGCCCGCGGACGCCAAGGCCTATCTGCCGCTCGATTTCGCGGCCGGCCGCGAGGTGGGCGATTCCGCCCGGGCCGACCTGACCGATTTCGACAGCATCGCGCGGGCCTTGCAGAACGCGGGCTACGAGAACACCGGCGAGCTCGAGGGGCCGGGCACCTTCTGCGTGCGGGGCGGGGCGGTCGACGTCTATCCGGGCAACCTGTCCTACCCGGTGCGCATCGACTGCTTCGGCGACGAGGTCGACGAAATCCGCCGCATCGTGCCGTCGACGGGGCAGACGATCGCCAACCTCGATGCGGTGACGATCTACCCGGTGCGGGAATTCGCCTCGAGCGCCAAGGGGCTCGCTCGTGCAAAGAAGGCCCTCTACAAGCCCGCCCAGAGCAATGCCGTCATGCGCGAGATCTTGGACAAGTTGGAAGGCGGCGTCTTTGACACGCAGACCGACGCCGTCCTGCCCCTCCTCTTCGATCGCACGGTTACCCTCGGTGCCTACCTGGGGCCCGAATGTCTCACCGTCATGATTGAGCCGCGATCGCTCATCGACGACGCCCTCCACGCCTACGACGATATCGCCGGCCGCGCGAGCGGGTCGAGCATTACCATCGACGGGCTCTACTGCCCGGCCGCCCAGCTCGATTTCGGGAAGAACCAACGTTGCGTCTACCAGTCGATCATGCGCGTGGGCGCCGCCGTCGATGCCGAAATCCCCGTCAAGCGCACCGACGTGGCCGGCAACGGCGACAAGCTCTTCGGCAAGCTCACCAGTCTGGCCCAGGCCAATTACACGGTGGTCTTCAGCGCGGCCAACAATCGGGCCCGCGAGGACATGAAGCTGGCTTTCGTCGAGCACGGCCTGCCGATCGAAGAGGTGCTCGACGTGCGGGGCGACGACCCCAAGAAGCTGCACCGCGGCATCGTCAACGTCGTCGACGTCGACATTCCTTTGGGGCTTATTATCCCCAAAGCCAAACTCGCCCTGGTGAGCATCGCCGACACCCAGGGGGCGGGCGCTCTGCGCCGCCACAAGCACGTCGACATCACCCAGGTCACCTTCCCCTTCAAACCCGGCGATTACGTGGTGCACGCCTCCCACGGCATCGCCTATTTCAAGGAGCTTGTGCAGCAGGAGATCAACGGGGTGGTGCGCGACTACCTCTTGCTGCAATACGCCGATGACGACAAGCTCTTCGTGCCCGTCGAGCAGCTCGACCGCGTGACCCGCTACGTGGGTCCCGAAGGGTCGAGCCCCCGCTTGACGCGTTTGAACACGAGCGACTGGTCGCGCGCGATGAACAAGGCCCGCAAGGCGAGCAAGAAGCTGGCCTTCGACCTGGTCGACGTCTACACGCGCCGGGCGGCAAGCAAGGGCTTCCGCTATTCGCCCGATACCCCCTGGATGCGGCAGATGGAAGAGGATTTCCCCTACCAGGAAACGCCCGACCAGCTGGCTGCCATCGCCGACGTCAAGGCCGACATGCAGTCGAGCCGGCCTATGGACCGCCTGATCTGCGGCGACGTGGGCTTCGGCAAGACCGAAGTCGCTCTGCGCGCGGCCTTCAAAGCCACCCAGGACAAAAAGCAGGTCATGGTTCTGTGCCCTACGACCATTCTGGCCCAGCAGCATTACGCTAATTTCAAGGACCGGTTCGACCCCTACGGTGTCGAGGTCGAGGTCCTCAGCCGCTTCCGCACGCCCGCCCAGCAGAAGCACGCGCTCGCCGGTTTCGCCGACGGTACCGTGCAGGTGCTCGTGGGCACTCACCGCCTGCTTTCGCGCGACGTGAACTCCCACGATTTGGGCCTAGTGATCATCGACGAGGAACAGCGCTTCGGCGTGCAGGCCAAGGAACAGATGAAGAACCTGCGCGAATCGATCGACGTGCTCACGCTTTCGGCCACGCCCATCCCGCGCACCATGCAGATGTCGCTTTCGGGCGTGCGCGACATGAGCCTGATCCTCACGCCGCCCGACGACCGCCTGCCGGTGGAGGTGCACGTGGGGGAGTGGGACCCCGACGTGGTAAGCGACGCGATTCGCCATGAGCTCGCCCGTCACGGCCAGGTTTACTATGTGAGCAACCGCGTGCACGACATCGACGACGCCGTGCAACGCGTGCAGGAGGCGGCGCCCGAAGCCCGCATCGGCATCGCCCACGGAAAGATGTCGAAAGAAGAGCTCGAAGGCGTGATGGAGGAATTCGCGGCGGGCACGGTCGACGTGCTCGTGGCCACGACGATCATCGAAAGCGGCATCGACAACCCCCACAGCAACACGCTCATCATCGAGGACGCCCATCGGCTCGGCCTGGCTCAGATGTACCAGCTGAAGGGCCGCGTGGGTCGGTCGAACCGCCAGGCCTACGCCTACTTTATGTTCCCTGAAAACGTCCCCCTCACCGAAGAGGCCACAAGCCGCCTTGAGGCGATCAACGAGTACCAGGATCTGGGCAGCGGCATGCGCGTGGCCATGCGCGACCTCGAGATTCGCGGGGCCGGCAGCATGCTGGGCGCCGAGCAGAGCGGCAACCTGAGCCAGGTGGGCTTCGACCTGTTCGCGCAGATGCTGCAGGAAGCGGTGACGGCCACGCGTGAGGGCACGGCCGAAGGCAACGATTTCCTGCCTGACGCCCTGTCCGACATCACGGTCAACGTGCCGGCGAGCACCTACCTGCCCGAAGAGTACATCCCCGATGCCGACGAGCGCGTCCTTATCTACCGCAAGGTGGCCTTCGCCGAAGAGGTGGAAGACGTCGACGCGCTCGCAAGCGAAGTCGAAGCCGCCCATCCGGGCATGCCGGCCGCGGCGGCCAACTTCTTCGAGCGCGCCCGCGTGCGCGCCCTGGCCCATGCGATGCACGTGCATACGGTGAGCGTGGTGGCTGGCAAGCTCAACATCGAGCCGGTGGCCGCGCCCACAGGCGATGTGGCCGCCCGCCTGCGCCGCGCCAAGGCCCGCTACGTGAAGCAGACGCGCAAGCTCCAGGTGCCCCTGAAGTTCTTCGACCTGGGCGAAGACGACTCCCTGCTCGAAGCGGTCTACGCGCTTTTGCGTGATTTGAAGGGCTAGCCGCAGGGGCGCATACCGTGCCAACCTGCGATCGACATGAACGAGCGCCGCGGCCCCGGTGGGGCGGCGGCGCTCGTTTTTGTTCCTGTGGTGGGCGGTGTGCGGCTAGGCCAGGGGCTTGTGCATATAGGTGAAGGATCCCTGGGCCACGAGCGCGCCCGTCCAATCGGTGATATCGACCCGGTAGAAACCGATGCTGCGTCCGCGGCGCTGGGCGCGCGCCACCGCGCGCAGGTGGGCGTCGCGGGCCCCGTGCAGGTACTGCATCGAGGCGTCGACGGTCATATTGACCTCGCCTTCCTTCCAGTCGGCGATCGAGGCGGCCAGGTCGGCCATCGTGAACAGGACGCCGCCCATCACGCCTCCCTTGGCGTTGGAGTGGCGTTGGGTCCAATCGAGCGTCACGGTTGCTTCGCCGGGGGCGGCATCTTCGATCGCGATCCCGGTGGTTTCCATCGCGAACGTGTCGCGGCCGAAGAAGTCGCGCACGCGTTCCAGATAGCTTTGATCTGCCATGGTGAGTGGTCCTTCCCTTAGGCGCGTCGGTGCTGGCGGCCCTCTTTGAGCGTACCGGCGTCACCCTGCGCGGTAAGGGTGGGCAGGTAGGCTTCGGCGGTGGTTTCCTCGACCGAAACAGCCCCCTGGGGGCAGGCGTCGACGCAGATGCCACAGCCTACGCAGAGGGTGGGGTCGAACGCGACCTTCCCGTCGCCATGGTCGATCTGGCGCGCGCCGGTGGGACAGGCGTCAATGCAGGCGTGTGCCCCGCAGCAGAGGTCGGGATCGGTCGTCGAAAGGGCGATGGGCACGGCCGACGCGATTTCGGGCTTGCGGCCCACGGCTTCCAGCAGCCACTTCTGGCGTGGGAACAGGCAGGTGCTCACGAAGCCTTCGGGGGAAATCTGGGGCAGGGGGTTCTCGCTTGCCAGGTTGAGCTTGGAGATGGCCCTCATCCGCTCCTTCTTCTGGTAGTAGTCGGCTAGCACTTCGGAATTGCGCAGGCGGCGCTTGCCCGATGCGATTTCGGTCACGTCGGTGAAGAGGTCCTCGAAGGCGGCGCGGCGGTCGGTGGTCGCGTTGTCGCGCGCGTACTTGTCGACGAGCGTTTTCTTTTCGGGGATGCGGTAGGAAAACTTCACCTCGCCGCCCGTACGCTCTTGGGCCAGCTCGATGGCGCGCGGGAAGAGGGCCGCCCCGATGGCGCCCGCGCGATCGCAGTCTTCGCAGTACTTGAAGTCGCAGGCGACCGAAAGGCGGATGTTTTCAGCCAGCATGAGCGTCCACAGCTCGGGCGGCACCATCGAGATGCAGGGGAGGACGATCACGTTGCTGTCGACGGCAAGGCCGGGGAAGACGTTCTCGCGGCAGGTGAGGTAGGCCCGTCGTCCCGATGTCGCTATACGGCGGATGCGGGCATGCAGGTCGGCCATCGTGAGGTGGGTCGACGCGAAGGCGTCGCAGATGCCGAAGCACACACCGCAGCCGTTGCAGGCGGCGTGGTCGATCATGGGAGCCTGGCTGCCTTCGGGCAGGTTGATGGCTCCGTGCGGGCAGATGTGGGCACACCGCGCGCAACCCGATCCGGCCGCGCGCGTGCAGTAGGCGGCCTCGACGACCACCCGCTGTTTGGGTGCGGGCTCTGCAGCTTTGCGCGTGCTCTGTTCCTGGTCGCTAGTCACCGAAGACGTCCTTCAAGGTTTGGTCGATACGGGCGACGACGTCGGCGCGGTCCATGAGCTCGATGCTCTCGAAAAGGGGCGGCGACACCATGTTGCCGCACACGGCTACGCGGATGGGCTGGAAGACGAACTTGGGCTTGAGCTCGAAGGTGTCGCAGAGGGTGTGCACGGTGTCCTGCAGGGGGTCGCAGGCCCATTCGATCGACTCGTCGGCGATGATGGCGCGGGCGGCGCGCAGGACCTCGTCGGCGCGGGAGCCTTCCTTTTTCAGGACCTTCTTCACGCTCTTCTCGTCGAGTTCCACGCGGGGGCCCCAGAAGAGGTAGGCCAGCTTGGCGGGGATTTCGTTCAAGCGCGCCAAGCGCTCGGCCACGAGCGGGTAGACGCGTGCGTACCAGTCGGGGCGGGCGGCGATGTCTTCGGCCGTGGCGCCGGCTTCGATGAGCCAGGGCGTGGCGGCTTCGACCCAGGCGGGCGCGCCCATGGCCTGGATGTAGTGGCCGTTCATCCAATCGAGCTTCTTCTCGTCGAAGACGGCGTCTTTGCGGGTGATGCGGTCCAAGCTGAACTCGCGGCAGAGGACGTCGCGCGGGATGATCGTGGTCTCGCCGTCGAGCGACCAACCCAGAAGGGCGAGGAAGTTCACCAGGGCGTCGGGCAGGATGCCCTGGTCTCGGTACTCTTCGACCGACGTGGCTCCGTGGCGCTTGGAAAGCTTCTTGCCGTCTGCTCCCAGAATCATCGACAGGTGGGCGAAGGTGGGCACCGGATAGCCCAGAGCCTCGTAGATCAGGATCTGGCGCGGGGTGTTGGACAGGTGGTCGTCGCCGCGGATCACATGGGTGATGCGCATGTTGGTGTCGTCGCAGACCACGGCGAAGTTGTAGGTGGGCGTGCCGTCCGAACGCACCAAGATCATGTCGTCCATGACGTCGGCGGGGAAGGACATGTGGCCGTAGACCGCGTCGTCGAATTCGATTGCGGCGTGGTCTTCGGGCACCTTTAGGCGCCACACATGGAGCTCGCCGGCGTCGATGCGGCGCTGGGCTTCGGCCGGGTCGATCGAACGGCAGGTGCGGTCGTAGCCGGTGTAGGAGCCGCCGTTGGATTCGGCCGCGGCGCGCTTGGCGTCGAGCTCTTCCTTGGTGCAGAAGCAGGGGTAGACCTTGCCTTCGGATTTGAGCTTTTCAAGGGCGGCGGCGTAGGTGTCCATGCGGTCGGTTTGCTTGTAGGGACCGTAGGGCCCGCCTACTTCGGGACCCTCGTCCCAGTCGAGGCCCAGCCAGCGCAGGGCGCGCAGGATGATCTGGGTGTTTTCCTCGGTCGAGCGCGTGGGGTCGGTGTCTTCGATGCGCAGGATGAATTTGCCGCCGTTGGCGCGGGCGAAGGCCCAGTTGTCGATCGCCGTGCGGGCGCCGCCGATGTGCAGCTTGCCGGTGGGCGAGGGGGCGAATCGTACGCGTACGTCTTGTTGGGGTGCAGTCATTTCGTTCCTTCTTGCTTGGATGAGAGGCGCTCGCGCACGGGCGCGGTCGCGCCGCGCTTCATGAGCAGGCGTCCTATAACCACCGATACTATACAAGCCGCAAGGGTGACCGCCAACCAAAGGGCGCCCATGCCCATCCAAAAACCCTCGGGCAGCATGCAGATGAGCAGGCTGTCAGCGGGGAAGGTCCAGTTGCCCTGGGGAAAGAGCACGCCGTGGAAGAGGGCGAAGAAGCCTTCGAAGTCGATGGCGGCGGCGATGCCGCAGACGGCCATGAAGGCGAGCAGGGCGGCCGGTCCCGCGATAAGGGCTGATCCGGCGGTGCGCACGTGCCCCGCGCGCACGAGGATGACAAGGCTGGCGGCGGCGATTGCGGCTGCCAGCCATAGCCAGGGAAGGGCCCCGCTGATGAGCGCGTAGCAGTCGTCCAAGTGGGAATAGACCTCGTCATCGAGCCCGAAGGCGGGCCAGGCCCCCAGGGCGGCGGCCACCTGGTCTGCGGGTTGGGTCTCGTCGGAAAGGCGCGTGGCGGCGGCCACCCGCTTCCACTGGGGGCTTTTGCCCAGACTCTCGTCGAAGGCTGAGGCGCGGGCCGCGTCGACGATCGCTTCCTCGAGCGTCGCGCGCGGGATGTGGTCGACCGTGTAGTCGCGGGTGAGAACGGCCAGGTCGACGAGCTGGTCGTGACCGTAGGGGGTCGTGGCGAAATCGCCGTAGGCAGTCGTGAGGGCACGGGTGGTTGCCGGGGCGGCGCAGGCGGCGAAGCCCGCGGCCAGGCAGGTCACGGCGAGCGCAAGGCTGCAGAGACAGGCGAGGAGGCGCTTCATGGCGGCTTCTTTCTTCGGGGACGAAGGGGCAAGGGGTGGGTACGAAAAACAGGCAAATGCCCGAGGATTGCTTACGGCCAGGTTGGCTTTTTCCGTCGAAAGTGTATCATTGTGCGGAAAACTCAAGGCAGCTTCTGCCTTGCTGCCATCCCTGATAAAGGAGCAATGAATGACGGCTGAAGAGCATTCTTCGTACCTGTTCACGAGTGAATCGGTTACCGAAGGCCATCCGGACAAGATCTGCGACCAGGTCTCCGACGCGATCCTCGACGCCATGATCGAGCGCGAGGGCGAGCTGGCCGCCCAGGGCTACGTCTCCCCGCGCGGGCATGCGGCCGACCTGCGCAACCTGCGCACCGCCATCGAGACCTTCACCACCACCGGCATCATCACGGTGATGGGCGAGGTCCGCACCCAGGCCTACGTCGACATCGACAGCATCGTGCGCGGCGTGGTCGAAAGCATCGGCTACGTCGACGACGACATGGGCTTCAACGCCCGCACCTGCGCCGTGGCCAACTACATCCATTCCCAGTCGCCCGATATCGCCCAGGGCGTCGACGAATCCTACGAAGTGCAGAACGGCGAGGCCGCCGAAGGCGACGTCTACGACACGATCGGCGCCGGCGACCAGGGCGTCATGTTCGGCTACGCCTGCAACGAGACGTCGACCCTCATGCCCATGCCCATCTACCTGGCCCACCGCCTGGCCGAGCGCCTCACCCAGGTGCGCAAGGACGGCACGCTGCCCTACCTGCGCCCCGACGGCAAGACCCAGGTGACCGTGCGCTACGTCGACGACAAGCCTGTCGGCGTGGAAAAGGTCCTTGTTTCCACCCAGCATTCCGAAGAAGTCGACGCGAGCCGCATCAAGGCCGACCTGGTCAAGCACGTGATCGCGCCCGTCTTCGAAGCCGAAGGCGTCGCATGGGAGGGGGCCGAGGTCTACGTGAACCCCACCGGCCGCTTCGTCGTGGGCGGCCCCATGGGCGATACGGGCCTCACCGGCCGCAAGATCATCGTCGACACCTACGGCGGCATGGGTCGTCACGGCGGCGGCGCCTTCAGCGGCAAGGACGCCACCAAGGTCGACCGTTCCGCTGCCTACGCCGCACGCTGGGTGGCCAAGAACATCGTGGCTGCCGGCCTGGCCGACAAGTGCGAAATCGAGCTGGCCTACGCCATCGGCGTGGCGCGCCCGCTTTCCATCTACGTGAACACCTTCGGCACCAACACGGTCCCCGAATCCACGATCGAAAAGGCCGTCGACGAGGTCTTCGACCTGCGTCCGGCTGCTATCATCGACGAACTCGACCTGCGCCGCCCCATTTTCCGCAAGACGGCCGCCTACGGTCATTTCGGCCGCGAGCTGCCCGAATTCACCTGGGAGAAGCGCGACAAGGTTGACGCCCTGCGCGCCGCCTGCGGCCTGGCGTAAGCCTTCTCCCCTACGCTTGAACGAGCGCCCCGACGGATGCGTATCCGTCGGGGCGCTTTCGCACCCTGTGGCGAAAGCGCTCTTTGAGGTCTGTCCACCGGTTGTGGCGCACTCTTCGGCTACACTGGCTTCTATGAACATCGCGCGCATCGTTTTGGACATACCCACCCAGGCCCTCGACGAGGCCTACACCTACGCCGTGCCCGAAGGCATGGACGACCTCGCCGTGGGGTGCGCCGTCGTCGTGCCCTTCGGCGGGCGGCGGGCCGTGGGTTTCGTGATGGAGGTGCGCGAGCCCGACGAACGCGAGGCCCGCCTGTTCGCGGGCGACCAGCTTACCTTGTCGGGTATCCCTTCGAAGATGAAGCCGGTCGAGCGGGTGGTCAGCAAGTCCTTCTTCGACGCCGACGGCGCCGCCTGCGCCGCCTTCCTTGCCGAACGCTACCTGGCGCCCCTCTCGAGTTGCGTGCGCCTCTTCACCCCGCCGGGCGGTGTACCGCGCATGGTGAGGGGCAGGAACGGCTGGCGTTTGGAAGAGCCCGCCACCAAGGAAGTCGACGTGCGCTGGGTCCGTCTGGCGTCGGGGGCCGCCAGCTTCACGCCGCGCAAATCTGCCGTGAAGCAGATTGCGATTTTGCAGGCCCTTGCCGCCGGCGAATTGCGCGTGTCCGACCTCACCGCCGAATACGGGGCCGTGTCGTCGACGCTGAACTCCCTTGTCAAGCATGGGGCCATCGAAATCTTCGAGCGACGCAGCCTGCGGGGGACGCCCCAAGGTGCCGAATACGCGGCAACCACGCTTGCCCCGGCAGCCCGCCCTCAACTCACCTGCGGCCAGCAAGAGGCGGTTGCGGCGATCGACGCCGCCTATCGGGCCCATGCGGGCGGCTGCGTCGTCGTCGACGGCGTCACCGGCTCGGGCAAGACCGAAGTCTACCTGCGCGCGATCGAAACCTGCGTGCGCGAGGGCCGCTCGGCCATCGTTCTCGTGCCCGAAATCTCCCTTACGCCCCAGACGGTGGCCCGCTTCCGCGGCCGTTTCGGCGACATGGTCGCCGTCCTGCATTCGCGTATGAGCGCCGGCGAGCGCTTCGACCAGTGGGACCTCATCCGCAGCGGGACGGCCCGCGTCGTGGTAGGCGCCCGCAGCGCCCTCTTCGCACCGGTCCGCGACCTGGGCCTGGTGGTGATCGACGAGGAACACGAGGGGAGCTACAAGCAGGACCAGGCACCCCGCTACGTGGCCCGCGACGTGGCCGCCTGGATGGTGGCCCGCCGGGGTGCGGCCCTCGTGCTCGGGTCGGCCACACCTTCGATCGAAACCCTCTATCGGGCCCGCCACGACCCCTCCTGCACCCTCGTGCGCCTGCCCCAACGCGCCAACGGCAAGCCCATGCCCCAGATCACGGTAGTCGACATGGCTCGCGAGTTCTCAAACGGCAGCCGCCGCATGTTCTCGCGCACCTTAAGCGAGGCCCTGCACGAAATCCTGCGCGCCCGCCACAAGGCCGTTCTCATGCTCAACCAGCGGGGTTTTGCCTCCTTCGTGCTCTGCCGTGCCTGCGGCTTCGTGCCCACCTGCCCCAACTGCTCGACCTCGCTTACCTACCACGAGCAGGGCAATTGGCTCGTCTGCCACCACTGCGGCTACCGCAGGCACACGCCGCCCGTCTGCCCCGAATGCGGCAGCCCCTATCTGAAGAAGTTCGGCGCGGGCACCCAGCGGGTCGAAGCCGAGCTCGTGGGCCTCATCGCCGAATTCGGGGACGTGGCGGCCGAAGTCGTGCGGATGGATGCCGACACGACGTCTCGCAAGGGCGCCCACGAAGCCCTGCTCGAGAAGTTCGGGTCGGCGGAGACCGCCGTCCTTCTGGGCACGCAGATGATCGCCAAAGGCCTCGACTTCGATGACGTCACCCTGGTGGGCGTGATCAACGCCGACACCCAGCTGCGCCTGCCCGACTTCCGCAGCGGCGAGCGCACCTTCGATTTGATTGAGCAGGTGGCCGGCCGCGCGGGCCGCGCCGACTTGCCGGGCCGCGTGATCGTGCAGACCTATTCCGCCGATGCCGTGCCTATCCGCGCTGCCGCCCGCTACGACCGCGAAGCCTTCTTGGCCAACGAATTGGAAAAGCGCAAGGCCCTGGGCTATCCGCCCTACGTGCGTCTGGCCGACGTGCTCGTGTGGGGCAAGCGGGAAGACCAGGTGCAGGAAGAGGCCCGCAGCGTCTATGCCGCCCTGCGCGCCCGTTTGGCCGAAGCCGGCAGCCAAGGTTGGCTCATGCTGCCGCCCGTTCCCTGCGTGCTTTCGCGCCTGCGGGGGTACTTCCGCTACCACATCACGATCAAGGCACCGCTCGAGGCCGATATCGGCGGCGTGCTCGCGACCGTCTTCCGCTCCCGCAAGACCAACCCGTACGTCAACGTCGCCGTCGACGTCGATCCTCAAAGCCTGCTCTAGCGGGTGCGGCGCTCGGCGCTTCGTCGGGCGCCCGCCGCTTGCGCCTTGAGTGCGGGCTCGCCCCCTTCTTGCTCGCGCGGCCGCCCTCTGCGCGCCCTTGCGCTGCTTCCTTGGGTTACGGCTCAAAGACAAGCGCGGTCTCTGTGGACGGACGTCCTCCCACCAGCGATACAAGAGTAAACTGATAGCATTCCATACATTTGAATTCAGGGGGTTTCTATGGCTTCACGTGCGGGGGACCGCGCTTCGGTCACGCGGCGGTCGCTTGCCTACTATTGGCGGGCGACCATGCACCATAAGGGCATCTTCGCCTTGTCGATCGTCTCGACGCTGGGGTTCGTCTTCTTGCTCTCTTACGCCAACCCGCTCATCGTGGGCCGCATCGTCGACCTGGTAGGTGCCGGCGGGGTAGGGCCCGACCAGGTCTTTGCGGTCTTCGGCCCTTATATCGCCCTCATGATCGCCGTGAACGCCGTGGGCCAGGTGTGCAGCAAGCTGCAGGACTACAGCGTCTGGAAGCTCGAGATCGCGGTGAACTACGAGCTCGATACCAACGTTTTCGACCGCCTGAGCAACCAGTCTATGACCTTCCACACCAACCGGTTCGGCGGCTCGCTCGTAAGCCAGACCTCCAAGTTCGTGAACGCCTATTCGTCCTTGCTCGAGCAGCTCATCTACGCGATTCTGCCCATCGCGTCGGCGGCCGTCTTCACCATCTGCCTGCTCGCACCGCTCGTTCCGCTCTACGTGGCTATCCTTTCGGCCCTGCTCGTCGTCTACCTTGCGGTGGTCTACACCCTCTTCAAGCGCCTGCTGCCCATGAACACCAAGGCCGCCGGAGCCCAGAACAGCCTTTCGGGCGAGCTTTCCGACGCGATCACCAACATCCTGGCCGTGAAGACCTACGGGCGCGAGTCCTACGAGCATTCCCTCTTCGACGCGGCTAACCGCCAGGTGGTGGCGGCCGATTCCCTGCGCATGCGGGCGAGCGTCCTGCGCGGGTCGGTGGCGGCGGCCCTCATTTTGGTCATCATGATCGTGCTCATCGTATTTATCGCGGGCGGCAACGCCTGGTTCGGCATTTCCGCCGGCACGGTGGTCATGATGTTCACCTACACCTATTCGCTCACGATGCAGTTCAACCGCGTGAACTCGGTCCTGCAAAACGTCAATCGCGCCCTGGGCGACTCCCATGACATGACGGTCATCCTCGACGAGCCGGTGCTCGTGCAGGACGCCCCCGACGCGCCCGATCTGGTGGTGCGCCACGGGGCGATCGATTTCCGCGACCTGGAATTCTTCTATACCGACGGCGAGGCCGCAACGCCCGTCTTCGACCATTTCGACCTGCATATCCCGGCCGGCCAGCGCGTGGGCCTGGTGGGGAAGTCGGGTTCGGGCAAGACGACGCTCACCAAGCTCCTCCTGCGCCTCACCGACATCCAGAAGGGCGAGATCGCCATCGACGGGCAGGGCATCTCGAGCGTGGCTCAGGTGAGCCTGCGTCGCCAGATCGCCTACGTGCCCCAGGAGCCCCTGCTCTTCCATCGCACGATCGCCGAGAACATCGCCTACGGCAAGCCCGGAGCCACGATGGATGAGATTCGTCGCGCGGCCGACCAAGCCAACGCGACCGAATTCATCGAGGCCTTCCCCGAAGGCTTCCAAACGGTCACGGGCGAGCGGGGCGTCAAGCTTTCGGGCGGGCAGCGCCAGCGCATCGCGATCGCCCGCGCCATTCTGGCCGACGCCCCCATCCTCGTGCTCGACGAGGCTACGAGCGCCCTCGACAGCGAAAGCGAGCAGCTCATCCAGCAGGCTCTGGAAAACCTCATGCGCGGGCGCACCTCGATCGTGATCGCCCATCGCCTGTCGACCGTGGCCAGTTTGGACCGCATCGTCGTGCTTGCCCATGGGGCGATCGTCGAAGACGGCACGCATGAAGAGCTCCTGGCTGCGGGCGGGGAGTACGCCGATTTGTGGGATCGCCAGACGGGCGGCTTCCTCGACGCGGAATAGGCGCATTCCGGCGAACGTCTCGCGCAGCATGACCGGCTTGTGGCATACTTGACGATTGCACCCCTGGCCAGGGGAGCGCCGCAACCACCGTGGGGCAGAAGGCATCGTTAGGGGAAGACCATGATCCATCCTTCGCTCGAACATGACGATTCGCCAGAGCTCGTGCAGCGTGCGCTGCAGGGGGCGCTCGGACCCGGGTCCCTCGTGCTGCGCTACCAGCCGGTGTTCGGAAGCCTGGGCGGCTCGGTCGTGGCCCTCGAAGTCCTTGCCCGCTGGCAGGGGTCGAACGGCTTGCTTGCGCCCAAGGATTTTCTGCCGCGCGTCAGCCAGGCCGGCCTCGCCTACCCCTTCGATGCGGCCGTCGTCGACCGAGCCTGCGCAGAGGTCGGGCTTCTGCGCGACGCAGGCCTCGCCGACGTTCCCTTGTCCGTCAACCTCTTTCCCGAAACGCTTTTGCAGCCCGACATCGCCCAGCGGATGCGTGCGGTGCTCGACTCCCATTTATGCGACGCGAGCGCGCTCGCTTTCGAGGTCGAGGCCCACGCGCAGGTTGGGTCCGGGCTGCTTACCAACGATGACGATCAGCTTGCCCGCCTTGCCGACCAGGGCTTTGCCCTGTGCCTCGACCACTTGGGCGCGCCGTGTACGTCGTTTGGGCCCTTACGCAGCAGCCGGGTGTCGTGGGCCAAGGTGTGGGCGCGCGACGCCTGCGCGACCGAGCGTGCGCGCGGCCTCTACGCCGGCCTGCTTTCGGCTGCCAAAAGCGCCGGAATCAACCTCTGTGCGGTGGGGGCCCAAGACCCCGATACGGTGGACTTTCTGAAGACGAGCGGCTACGGCTTCGTGCAGGGCAATGCCCTCTGCGAGCCTCTTTCGGCCGGCGAGCTCGCCCGCCGCCTGCGTGCGGGCGCTTTTTCCTGCGTCACCGACGACGACCGCCGATTCTTCGGTCCCATCGATGCCGCGATCGACCTCCAACAGGGCGAAGTGCGGGGCCCCATGGCAGAAACCGGCCTTGTCGAGCGCAAAACGCCCGTCTTCCTCATCTCCCTGGAAGACGGCGTCTTCACCACGCTCTACGAAAACGACTACGTGCGCCATGAGGAGCGCGCGTTTGGTCGGTCGACCTTCGCCGACCTCGACGCCGAGATGAACAATCCCCATTCGCTCCTCCGCAGCGTGCTGCTGGCCAAGCTTGGCTCCCTGCGCGAGGTGGGGGCCATGGCAACCTACAACGCCGAAACCGATCAGGTGCGCGTGCGCATGACCGCCCAGCTCGTGTCGGCATGGGGCGGCCGACGCGCCTTCCTCATCGTGGGGTCCGACCTGGTGGACCAGGTGGGGGAAGGCGGCGACCCCACGGCGAAGGACTACTGGGACCGCTTGCGCGTGCTGCGACGCGACGATCCTATCACGGGGCTTGCGAGCATCGGCGCTCTGCAGGACGAGCTCGCGCGCGTGGCCAAGAGCGGGCCGGAAGCCGCTCGCTGGGATCTGGTGTGCTTCAACATCCGTCATTTCTCCGTGTACAACCAGCGCAACGGTTTCGTCAAAGGCAACGCCCTCTTGCGCGAGCTCGGCTCCGTGATTTCTGAGGCAGCCCAGACCGACCGGGTCGCCCGCTACTTCTCCGACCACTTCTACGCGCTCGTGGCGCGCGACCGCACCGAGCAGGCGGTTGACTGCATCCACTGCCGCATGCTCGACAGGGGCGGGTTCAGCGCCTTCGTGCAGGCGGGGGCCTGTGCGGTGGGCGACGACCCCTCGCAGGTCGATCGGGGCATCGACCGGGCGAAAATGGCCGTCGATGCTATCGGTTCCACCCTCGACGAGTACTTCTGTCGTTTCCAGCCCGAGATGGAGGAGCGCCTGGTGCGCGCCAACTACCTGAGCGCCCATCTGAACGAGGCCCTCAAGCGCGGGTGGGTCAAGCTCTATCTGCAGCCGGTCGTGTCGGCGGACACCGGCGCGCCCACGGGATTCGAAGCGCTCGCTCGCTGGGACGACCCGACCTACGGCTTCCTGCCGCCTTCCGAATTCATACCCGTGCTCGAAGACGCCCATCTGATCTACCGGCTCGATATGTATATGATCGACCGTGCCTGCGCCCTGCTCGCGCAGCGGCGGTCGGCGGGGCGGGTCGTTTTGCCCGTTGCGGTGAACCTGTCGCAGTCGGACTTCCTCCATGCGTCCCTGCACGCCGACATCGACGCCCTCTTGGCGCGCTACGACATACCCCATGACCTCGTGAGAATCGAAATCACCGAAACGGCCTTGCTTTCGGACATCGACCAGATGCGGGCGCATATAGACCGCTTCCACGCCGACGGCTACCTGGTCTGCATGGACGATTTCGGCAGCGGCTACAGCTCGCTTGCCGCCCTCCACCGCTTCTCGTTCGACGTGATCAAGATCGATCTGTCCTTCTTGCGGGACGAAAACGAGAAGACCTCGGTCGTGCTTGAGGAAGTGGTGCGGCTGGCCGACCGCGTGGGGGCCGTGTCGCTTGCCGAAGGGGTCGAGCAGGCAAGCCAGGCCGCCTTCCTCGACTCGGTGGGCTGCCAGCTCTTGCAGGGTTACCTGTTCTCGCGGCCGGTTCCCGCAGACGACGCCGTCAAACTCCTGGAAGACGGCACTAAAGGCTAGTCGCCCAAATACGACTCTACCTGATCGCTTTCGCGCGCGATCTTCTTGAGGTTCTCGATGTAGGTGGCCAACAGGTCGCTCGGGCGGCGGTCCTTGTTCATCGCATAGCCCACGCGCATGGTCTCCTTCACCGCGAGCGGCTTGCTCACGATGCCCGCATACATCTCGTTGGACAGGATGCCGGTGGAGATCGTGTAGCCGTTGAAGTCGGCGAGCAGGTTGGTCAAGGTGCCGCGGTCGGAAATGCGGAAGTTCTTTTTGTGGGACAGGTGGCCGAAGGGCTCTTCGGCGAAGTAGAAGGAGTTTTCCACGCCCTGCTCGAACGAATAGCGGGGGTAGGGCTCCAGGTCGTCGAGGGTGATGACGTCCTTGCCCGCGAGCGGGTGGTTGGCGCCGATGAAGACGTGGGCGTTGGCTTCGAAGAGGGGGTAGAACATGAGCCCCGCCTCGTCGAAGGCCTTCCACATCACGCGCGAGTTGAAGTCGTCCAGGAAGAGGATGCCCAAATCGCTGCGGAAGGTCTTCACGTCCTGGATGATCTGGCTCGTGGCCGTTTCGCGCAGGATGAAGTCGTACTGGTCGTTGGCGCAGGCTTCAGCCGTGGCGATGAAGGCCTGGACGCTGAAGGCGTAGTGCTGGGTCGACACGGCCAGGCGGGCATGGGCTTCGCGGGTGTGGGCGTAGCGGGATTCCAGCATGTCGGCCTGCTCGACCACCTGACGGGCGTAGGCCAAGAGCTCAGCGCCCTCGTTGGTGAGGGTCACGCCCCGGTTGGACCGGCGGAAGATCGAGATGGCGAACTCGTGTTCCAAATCTTTGATGGCCGTCGAAAGGTTCGATTGCGAGGCGTAGAGGTTGTGGGCGGCGGCGTTGATCGAACCGTATTCGGCGATAGCGATAAGGTAGCGAAGTTGTTGGAGAGTCATAGGCGGCTTTCTGCGCGAACGTGGATGTCGCATTGAGTAGTACCATAGCGCCGCCCGGTCCCGCAACGTGCGGAAGAGCCGGCACGTGCACGAAAGGCGGGGAGAAACGGCTGTTGAGCTGGGGATTTATGGCCGTTATCGACAAAGTTGATAACGGAGCTTCGAAAGTCTGAATGACGTTTGCCCTTGTAGCCCCCGAGGGCCAGTTGTTTAATCGTCCCCATGGAAACCGCGCCCCGCCTTGTGCCCGCCGGCGCCAACCGTTTTGAGGAGCATCCTACATGGCGAAAAAGAACCTTCCCTACGACCAGAAGTACTACGATCCCGAAATCGAGACGATGCCGCGCGAAGAGCTCGAAAAGCTGCAGCTCGAGCGCCTGAACGAAGAGCTCAAGTTCGCCTACGAAAACGCCCCCTACTACAAGCGCACCTGGGACGAGCTTGGCCTCGAACCGCACGTCGACACCCTTAAGGACCTGGAAAAGTTCCCCTTCATCAACAAGCAGACCGAACGTTCCACCCAGGGCGTGGGCTCCTTCTTCGGCGAGCTCTGCGGCGTGCCCGAAGACGACGTCGTCTACATGGCCACCTCGTCGGGCTCCACGGGCGTTCCCACGATGAGCCCCTTCACCCAGAAGGACTTCGACGACTTCATGGACGCCGAATCCCGCCTCTTCTGGCAGGTGGGCATGCGCCCCAACGACCGCTACCTTCACGGCATGAATTTCGCCCTTTACGTGGGCGGTCCCTGCGTCATCGGCGCGCAGAACCTGGGCGCTCTGGGCATCTGGGTCGGCGCCGTGCCCTCGAGCCGTTTGCTGTGGGCTATGAAGCACTACCAGCCCACCTTCATGTGGTCGAGCCCCTCCTACGCCTGGCTTTTGGGCCAGAAGGCCATCGAACAGGGCTACGACCCCATCAAGGACTTCCCCAACCTGCAGCACATCATCATCTCGGGCGAGCCCGGCGGTTCGATCGACACGACCCGCAAGGCCATCGAGGAAATCTGGGGCGCGAGCGTCTACGACTTCTTCGGCCTGTCCGACATCTACGGCGCCTGCGCCGGCATGTGCGATGAGAAGGACGGCCTCCACCTCATCGAGGACCAGATCCTCGTCGAGACGGTCGACCCGGTCACCGGCGCGGTCCTGCCCGACGGCGAGAAGGGCGAGCTCGTCTACACGACGCTTCTGAAGCACGCCCGCCCCATGATCCGCTTCCGCACCGGCGACATCGGCTGGGTTGACAAGACCCCCTGCGCCTGCGGCCGCACCATGGCCCGCATCCACGTGTTGGGCCGCAAGGACGAGATGTTCATCGTGTCCGCCGTAAACGTCTTCCCGAGCGACATCGAGTACGTGGTGCGCAACGACAAGGGCCTCGACGGCGAGTACCGCATCCGCGTCTACGACGAGAACTACACGACCAAGTACGAGGTGTCGGTCGAGCGCGTCTTCGGTTCCGACGAACCCTTCGACGAAATCGCCAAGCGCGTGGAAGGCGCCCTGAAGGCCCACTGCGGCGTGCGTCCGGCCAAGGTCATCGTCTACGATACCGACCAGATGGGCGTGTCCGCCGAGCACAAGGCCAAGCGCTTCATCGACGAGCGCACGTCGACCGACGCGGCCAAGGCGGTCGAAAAGAAGTTCGAAAAAGCCGACGGCGTGAAGCAGAACTAGGAAGAGGTACCTTCAATGGCAACGAAATTCGCAGTATCCGGCCAGCACTATCTGTTCAGCGTTCAGGCCTTCGCCCACACGATCTTCGCTGGCGGCGGCACCGAATACGCCTACGCCTTCCGCAACGGCACGACCCGCAGCGTGATCGAAGACGTCTACAGCGGCCGCAGCAATCTGGGCGTCATCTTCGAAACGACCCAGAATGCCGCGACGATCGAAAAGGCCCTCGATGAAGCCGGGCTGGAATTCAACCCGATCATTTCCTCGAAGCCCTACGTGGCCCTGCCGGCAAGCCATCCGCTGAGCAACGCGAGCAGCCTGTCGATCGAGGATCTGTCCGACTACCCGTACGTCTACTTCGAACAGGAGGCCGGCGATTCTGCTGACTTCTACGAAGAGGCCCTGTCGTCGGTGCCGCGCGACCGCCGCGTGGCCACGACCGACCGCGCCAGCCTCACCGAGCTCATCAGCGCTCTCAACGGCTACACGGTGACGAGCGGCATCCTGGTGGGCATCACCGACGGCTCGTCCCTGCAGACCGTTCCCCTGCAGACCGACGTGACCCTGAAGCTGGGCTACATCGCCCGCAAGGACGAGCACTTGGAAGGCCTTGCCGAAGTCTTCGTGAAGAGCCTCACCAAGAATCTTTCGCGCTACGTGCAGCTCTAGGAGTTAGCATTTAGAGCAGGAAACGAGCAGTGGGCACCCGTCTTGTGTCGAGGCGGGTGCCTTGGTGTATGGCAGGAGGAGTGAACATGATCGAGGTTATCTGGCACGGCCGCGGCGGCCAGGGCGCGTTTACGGCGGCCCGTCTGCTCGGCGCGGCCTGGTGCGCCGAAGACGGCCGCTACGCCCTGGCCTTCCCGTCCTTCGGGCCCGAGCGGCGCGGCGCCCCCATGCGGGCCTTCACCAAGCTTTCGGACGCCCCGGTGGGGGACCGCAGCGCATCGAAACGCGGCAACGTGGTGGTCTACCTGGACGAAACCCTTTTCGATGCGGGGTTCGCCCGCGAGCTTGCCCCGGGCGGTGTGGCGCTCGTGAACGCGGCGCACGCCTTCGACGAAGACCGCGTCTGCTCAATCGACGCCAACGGCATCTCACAAGCGGTGCTGGGCCGGGCCATTCCCAACACGGCCCTGCTCGCGGCCCTGGTGCCCCTGGTTCCGGGTTTGACCCGCGAGAGCCTGGTGGCAGCCGTGCGGTCGAACATGCCCGAGCGCCTGCAGGAAAAGAACATCGCCGTGATCGACACGGTGCTCGCCGCAACGGAAGGAGATCTGCTGTGAGCGATTATTCCAAAGGCACGGTGCTGCGCATCCCGCGTGTGCACGCTGAAACCCTGGAGCCCGGCGATTATGCCGACGACACTTGCTTCGCGGCCGGCTGGCTGGCCGAAACCAATGCGGGCTGGCGCTTGAAGCGCCCGGTGATCGACGCGGATTCCTGCACGGGCTGCCTGCAGTGCTACCTCTATTGTCCCGATGGGGCCATTCGCAAGACCCACGCCCCGGGCGTGGCCGTTTTCGTCGACACCGACTTCTGCAAGGGCTGCGGCATCTGTAAAACGGTGTGCGCCTTCGACAGCATCGCCATGGTCGACGAAGCCGCGGCCAAAAGGGAAGATGCCGCCCGCGCGGCGGCGACGGAAGGGGAGCACGCATGAGCGAGAAGAAGTTCCTTTCGGGCGACGAGGCCTTTGCCGAAGGCGTGCGGCTGGCCCGCCCCCAGGTGATCAGCGCCTACCCGATCACGCCGCAGACCGTGGTGGTCGAGCGCCTGAGCGAGATGGTCGAGCGGGGCGACCTCGACGCCGAATACCTCCATGTCGAAAGCGAGCATTCGGCCCTGTCGGCGGCCATCGGGGCGGCGGCGGCCGGCGCCCGCGCCTTCACGGCCACGTCGAGCCAGGGTCTGCTCTATATGGCCGAGTGCCTGACCTATGCCGCCGGCGGCCGCTTTCCTATCGTTATGATGAACGCCAACCGGTCGACCTGCCTGCCCTGGAACATCTACGGCGACCAGCGCGACTCGCTCTCGCTTCTCGACCACGGTTGGATCCAGGTCTACGCCGAAAGCGCCCAGGAGGCGCTCGATTTGGCCTTGATGGCCTTCCGCCTGGGCGAAGACGACCGCGTGCGCACCCCGGTGATGGTCTGCCTCGACGGGTTCGCCCTCACCCATACGTATGAAACGGTGAGCGTGCCGAGCCCTGAAGAGGCCGACGCCTTCCTGCCGCCCTACGAGACTTCCAACCGCTTCGACTTCGAGCATCCCGTCAACATCGGTTACACGGCGGGCCCCGCCTACAGCCGCTACTACAAGCAGCGCGAGCATCTCGACATGCTGGCCGCGGCACGTGTGGTCGACGAGGTCGAAGCCGAATTCGCCCGCACGATCGGCCGCTCCTACCCGGGCGTCGTCGACGCCTGGCACTGCGACGATGCCGACGAGATCGTCGTCACTCTGGGCTCGATCGCCGGCGAGGTGCGCGACGTGGCGGCCCGCCTGCGCGCGGAGGGCCGCAAGGTGGGCGTGCTGCGCATTCGCTACCTGCGCCCCCTGCCGGGGCCCGAAATCGTGGCGGCCGTGGGCGGCGCCCGCGCCGTGGCGGTGCTCGAAAAGGACGTGAGCTTCGGCGCCGAAGGCACGGTCTTCACCAACGTGAATTCGGCCCTCCATCGGGCCGGTTGCGCGGTGCCCACCCGCAACTTCATCGGCGGCCTGGGCGGCGACGACATTACCGAAGACCAGGTTCTGCAGATCTTCGACGCCCTGCACGAGGTGGCGGCGGGCGATGCCGCCCAGGTACCCGACGTCACCTTCCTCAACATCAGCGACCAAGGAGGCGACCGATAATGGCCCTGAACGCCAAGACCCTCCCCGACGACGAGTACTTCTTCGGCCATAAGGCCTGCGCGGGCTGCGGCGCCTCGCTCGTGGTGCGCCATGCCCTGAAGGTGCTCGGCCCCAATACCGTGTGTGCCCTGCCGGCCGGCTGCATGAGCGCCGTGGGCTTCAACTTCCCCCAGATGAGCTTCGCCAACAATGCGATGATCACGCCCTTTGCGGCCACCGCGAGCGTCATCTCCGGCATCAAGGCGGGCTTGCGCGCCCGCGGCGATGCCCCCGAAGACGCGATCGTGGTGGGTTTTGCCGGCGACGGCGGTACGGCCGATATCGGCCTGCAGGCCCTTTCGGGTACGATCGACCGCAACGACGACGTCCTCTATATCTGCTACGACAACGAAGCCTACATGAACACGGGCATCCAGAAGAGTTCGCTGACGCCCTTCGGCGCCCGCACGACGACGACGCCGGCCGGCGCCCACGCTCATGGCTGCCTCACCGAAAAGAAGCGCCTCTTCGAAATCGTCGCCGCACACGGCATCCCCTATGCGGCCACGGCGAGCATCGGCTACGTGAACGACTTCATCCGCAAGGTCGACCATGCCAAGCATATCCACGGGACTCGCTTCATCCACGTGATCGCTCCCTGCCCAACGGGGTGGGGCTGCGCCGAGGACGCGACTATCTCGGTGGCCCGCGAGGTGGTAGACTGCGGCTTATGGTACCTGGCCGAATACGAGGACGGCCGGTTCCGCATCAACAAGAAGCCGAAGGAATTCTCGAGCGTGGCGCACTACCTGCGGGGGCAGGGGCGCTTCCGCGCGCTCACCGACGGCGAAATCGAGCGGGTCGAGGCAGGTCGCGATGAAACCTGGAGGAGGCTCGCCAAGCTCGAGAGTCTCTCATAAGGAGGATCCGACGTGCTGAGTCGCGCCGAGTTCAAAGTCTATCTGCACTATATTCTGCCGTCGATGGCGTCGTTTTTGCTCACGGGCATCTACAGCATCATCGACGGCCTTTTCGTGGGCCAGGTGGTGGGCGATGCCGGTTTGGCGGGCATCAACGTCGCCTGGCCCTTGGTTGCCTTCATGATGGCCGCGGGCACGGGCATCGGCATGGGCGGCGCCGTGATCAGCTCGATCTGCGCCGGCGTGGGCGATATGCGGTCGGCTAACCGGGCGATGGCCCACACGCTCACCATGCTGCTTCTGGCCACGCCCGTCATCATGGTCGTCCTGCTCGTCTTCGGTCAGCAACTGCTCTATCTGATCGGCGGCCGCGACGAAATTCTGGCGCAAGCCCAGGGCTACCTTTCGGTCATGGCCTGGGGCTCGCTCTTCCAGGTGATGGCGTCGGGCTTCATCCCTCTCATGCGCAACAAGGGCAAGGTCGTGCTGGCCATGGTCGTGCTCGTCGCGAGCGGCCTCATCAACGTCGTTCTCGACTACGTCTTCATCTGCCGCCTCTACTGGGGCGTCGAAGGTGCGGCCGCGGCAACGATCATCGCCCAGTCCTTCGTCTTCGCGAGCGGGGTTCTTTTCTTCCTGAAGAAGGAGAACCGCTTGCGCCGGGGCGACTTCGTCCCGAGCGGCAAGTTCGTCGCCCGCACTCTGCGCGGCGGCTTCGCCCCCTTCGCCCTCACCCTGCTGCCCGAAGTCACTACGCTCGTGATCAACATCGCTTCGGAAGCCAATGGCGGTGGGACGGCCCAGGCGGCCTTCGCCGTGATCTCGTACGTGGCGGTGGCCGTGCAGTGGCTCATCCAGGGCGTCAACGACGGATCGCAGCCCCTCATCAGCGTGAAGTTCGGCGAGGGCGACGTGCGCGCCATGCGGGCCCTGCGTCGCACCAACTACGTCTTCGCCGTCGCAATCGGTCTTTTGGGCATGTGGGCTCTTACCACCTTCCGCGTGCAGCTGGCCCAGCTCTTCGGAAGCTCGCCGGAAACCAGCGAGGTCTTCTACCGGGGCGTGACCCTCTTTTCGCTCGTGCTGGGTTTCTACGGCATCACGCACGCGACAACTTCGTTTTTCTACGCGGTGGAATCCAACCGCAATTCGGGCATCGTGATCGTGGGGGAAGTCGTGCTCATGGTCTTTTTCGCAATCGTCTTGCCGCAGTTCTTGGGGCTCGACGGCGTGTGGCTTACCGTGGTGGCCACCCAGGCCGTGCTCTCGGTGCTGTCGCTGTGCCTGCTGCAGGCGTCGAAGCCTAAGATCCGCGCCCAGGCGGCGGCCTATGCCGCCCAGAAGGAAGGCCAATGAGTCGACGGTGCCACGCCTCTTTGACTCATTGATGGGGCACGAGCCTCAGGCCATTGCGCGCAGTGAGTCAACGGGACCACATCTCTTTGACTCATTGGATTCGCTCCTGCTTCCGCGTAATTGCGCCCATCGCCGGGAAATGACGCAAATATCTCTAATTCGCGGTCGGCGGCGTGGTGGTATGTAAACTAATGAACAAACTGCAAGATACTGTTCAGAAACCTTGTCGAAACAGGGTAACAATCTTGTCGCACACCTTCGATGTTTGCGAATTAGGCATCTTTACGTCAAAACTTCCTGTCCATCGTGCGTAGCGCAGCCGATGAGAAGCGCAAGCCGCGGCCGAGACGCAAGCGCAACGTTTGCGGCTCCTCCCGCAGGTTGGTCTCTCACGTCACACGGGACCGTGCCGCTGCAGGTGCTACTTCAGCTCGCGGCCGATCCAGGTCATGATCACATTGACCACGTAATCGATTTCGGCATCGGTAAGCGCGCGCTTGGCGGGAATCCCATGCCATGTGTACAGGCAGCCGCGACAGCAGGTGGCCGTCGCATGCTGAGCCAGGAAGACCGGATGCCCTTTGGGCGCCCCACGCATGGGCGTCTGTTTGCCGTCGTTGGGAATGCGCGCCGGGGCGAGCCGCTTGCGTACGAGGTCGTAGGCGTGAGTGCGCACCGTGGCGAGCCCGCGCGCTTGAAGGTAGGCACGGTCGGCCGCGGAAAGGTGGAAGCGGCTGCGGAAGGCCGACCGCGAAAGACGCTCGAAAAGGTCGATCTTGAGCCATTCCTCGCGCGGCACGAAGCTGTTTCGGTCTGCGCTCCTTGCCATAACCCGTCCCTTCTTCTCGCGATGGTCTGCCGTACGTGCTTTACCGGGCCACTTGGCCAAACTTGTTTGAATTGCGACGAGACGGCCCTTCGACCTGCTACATTGGAAGCATCGTACCACGCCCCGGATTTGGCGCGCCGACCCCCGGCCGGGCGCGATGCAAGGAGGAACCATGATCGCAGGCATCGTTTTAGCGGTTATCGTGGCCGTTGTCGTTATCTGGGCAATCGCCACCTACAACGGCCTCGTGGGACAGCGCAATCAAGTCGAAGAAGCCTTTTCCACGATGGACGTCTATCTGAAGAAGCGCTTCGACCTCATTCCCAATCTGGTCGAATCGGTGAAGGGCTATGCCGCCCACGAGAAGTCGACGCTCGATGCCATCGTCAGGGCCCGCAGCGCCGCCGCTTCGGCGGGCGACCTGGCCGAGCGCTTCGCGAGCGAAAACGAGCTTTCGGGCGCGCTGCGTCAGCTCTTCGCCTTGGCCGAAAGCTACCCCGACCTCAAGGCCAACCAGAACTTCCTCGACCTGCAGAGCCAGCTGCAGCGGGTCGAAGAGGACATTGCCAACGCCCGCAAGTACTACAACGGCAGCGTGCGCGAATTCAACAACAAGGTGCAGATGTTCCCTTCTTCGATTATCGCCGGCATGTTCCATTTCGAGCGCAAGCCCATGTACGAAGTGTCGAATGCCGCCGAGCGCGAGAACGTGCAGGTCTCGTTCTAGCTAGAGCGTGGCAGGATCCGCGCCTGTCGCCGTTTCGATAGCACGGGCGGCTGCGCATGCGCGCCGCCCGCGTGGGGGAGAGGGGTTGCCATGTGCCCAGTTGCGCGTTCGGCCCGTTGGTGGGCGTGCGTCCTTGCCTGTCTGTGCGCGACGTTCGCCATTGTCGGCGTGCCCGTTGCCTTTGCCGATTCCGATGACGATCCGGGCTTCACGGTCGAGTCCTACGACGTAGCGGCTACCGTGCACCACGACGATACCGTTTCGGTGACCGAAACCATCGCGGTCGATTTCTACCTCGACAAGCACGGGCTCTACCGCGATATTCCCACCCTCTTTTATGTGGGGTCGGGCATTGTGGGCGATGCGGGTAGTTCGTTTGCCTATCAAGGGTGGATCACCGATATTGATGCGGGAGCCGACCCGGTGGACGTCTCCGAAGAGGACGGGGACGTCCGCCTGCGTCTGGGTTCCGAAGACGAAACGGTCTTTGGCCCGAAGACCTATACGATTTCCTACGTCTACCATTTCCCCAACGACCGTATCGATTCGCTCGATTTCATCTACTTTTCAGTGCTCGGCGCAAGCTGGGACGTACCGGTGAACTCCTTCAGTTTCGACATGGCCTTCGACGAGCCCCTTTCTGCGGAAGCGGTCGCCGACGTGCGGGTATACAGCGGCTCTGCCGCGAGCGAATCCGATCGCCTGGGCCTGAATGCCCAGGTGAGCGAGACGGGCGTGTCGGGCGCGGTTGACTACGTGCCGGCCAACGAGGCGGTAACCGTCTTCGGCGTCCTTCCCCAAGGCTATTTCGACCAACCGGCTCCCACATCGCCGGTGCCCGCCTTCGTGCTGCTTGCGCTGTCGGTTCCGGCTGCCCTGGTGGCCGTGGTGCTCATGGTGCGACGGTCGCGGCTCAAGCCCACGAAGACCGTCGAGTTCTACCCGCCCGAAGGCCTCTCTCCTGCCGAGGTGGGCGTGATCATCGACGATTCGGTCGACCTGCGCGACCTCATCGCCCTCATTCCCTGGTGGGCCCAGAGCGGCTACCTTGAAATCGAGCGGAAGGCGGGCAGGAAGCGCCTCATCGGCTCGGCCAAGGACCGCATCGTCCTGAACCCCCTGCAAGCGCTTCCGTCGGACGCTTCGTCCTGCGAGATCACCTTCTTCAACGCCCTCTTCCGTTCGGGCCCCGGGGCGCCGCTGCGCCCGTGCGACCTGGGCGAGGCCGACGAGGAGCTGGGGAGCGCCGTCGAGGATGCCAAAACCCAGCTGCGCGCGAGCTTCACCGGCGAGCGTGCGATCGTCAGGCACGTTGGTCAGGCGGTGGTGTTGAGCGTGCTGCCGATGCTCCTGCTTGCGGCGGCTCTGACAGTAGGGTCGGCGGTGTCCTATAGCTACAACCTCTTCGAAGGCTGCACGGTGGCGGTCGGCACCCTCGTGGCCGGTATCTGCCGCTTCCGCGCCTATCGTACCGATCGCGCGTTTGCGCCCCTTGCGATCGTGGTTGCTGCAGCGCTCGTCTGTGTGGCGGTTATCGTCTTCGGCACGGAAGACTTCCTTGTGCCGGTGCCCCTTATGGTCGCGTGCGGCGTGGCCTATCTGGTGCTGCTTTTCTTCCAGCCCAAGTTGATCGAGAACACGCCCTACCGTGTGGCCTTGCTCGGCAAGCTCTGGGGCTTGCGGGAGTTCATCCGCACGGCCGAGCTTCCACGTCTGAAGATGCTCCTCGCCGAAAACGAAGACTACTTCTACGACGTGCTGCCCTACGCGATCGCCCTCGGTCTGGAAGACAAATGGGCCCGTGATTTCGAAGGCATCGAGCTTGCAAGCCCTGCTTGGTATTGCGATCCCACGGGGACCGCATGGAGTTCGGCCTGGCTTGCTTCAGCGATCGGGTCCGACATGGTCGACAGCATCACCGAAAGCGTGGCTTCGAGCATCAGCGCCGCTCAGGTGGCCAGCACCTCGTCGGGCGGTGGTGCCGGCGGCGGAGGCGGCGGTGGGGGAGGCGGTTCCTGGTAGGGGCTGCTGTGCGGCGTCGGCCAATGCCGTCCGGCGCCACGTGGCGCCCCAGCTGCTTTGTGCTTGGCCTGCGTCTTCGCACGTCGCGCCGATAGGGGGCCGTCATACTGCTATGATGGGCGCATCCTACGAGAAAGAAGCCCATGTTCGATTTCATCGCCACGATCAACAACGATTTCCCGATCGTCCCCAAAATTCTCGCGGGAGTCGTCATCTTCGGCATCACGTACGTGGTCCAGCACTATCTGTTCCGTCTGGTGCGCACGATCTCCAACAGCGATGCGACGCCGCTGCCGGCGGGCTCGATCCTCGCCAACATCGTCCGTTGGACGGTGTGGCTGACGGGCGCGGCGATTATCTCGAAAACCTGCTTCAACTACGATCTCACGGCCTTCGTCACGGCCTTGGGCGTTGGCGGTATCGCCGTCTCCCTTGGCTTCCAGGACACCCTGTTGAACCTCTTTGGCGGTCTGCAGGTTTCCATGGGCCGATTGGTGGAGCCGGGTGAGTACGTCGAGGTTCTGGGCCAGGCCGGCCGCGTGAGCGACATCACCTGGCGGCACACGGTGATCGTCGACGCGAACGGATGCGAGCACATCATTCCCAATTCGCTTATGAACAAGAACTCGCTCATCCATCTGAGCGATACCTACACGCTCGAGATTCCCGTGCTTGTGCCCGTGCAGACCGATTTCGCCCGGTTCAGCGATCAGGTGGTCGCCAAGTTGCGCGCCGCCTTTCCCCAGCACGTCGATCCCGCGAAGGTCCGCGTGGTGTTCACCGGGGAAGAGATCGGAGGGATGGCGGGCGCGGTGCGCGTCGACGTCGAGCGGGGGACTATCCCGCTCGAGGAGGCGCAAACGCGGGCGATACGCGCGATCGATCCCTTACTGAAGGAGGCCGAGTCCCTGCGCCTCGCCTAGGCCGACCCGCGTCTCGCCTAGGCCGACCCGCGTCTCGGCTCGAGCGTGCTGGCGGCCGCTCCTTCGCGCGCCGAGGCAGCACCGCCCCCGACTCCTCGTGCTCGGAAAGGCCCGCGTTACGCCTCTCGCAGCCCCTTCGCGCCTCCGGAGAAGCCGCTCCCGCCTCATGCCTGCCCCCCAAAGGCCTCTGTCCTGCTTCTTGCGCGGCCGAATGACGTAAGTGTTGAACCGTTTGCGCACCATGTCGGTAGGGCGGCACGTGTTGCTTGGCAAAACCGCAGTTCAGAAACGGGCTCTCCAATTCTTTTCGAACTGACCATCCATTCCGTTCAACACTTGCATGACGCGTTGCGCGCGTTGGGCTAGCCCGTTCAACACTTATGTGATCCGGCGTGCGCCAGCTGGGCCAATCCGCACAACGCGTGCGCGGCGTGGTGTGCGCCAACAGGGCAATTCCTTCCTCGCGCAGCCCCGCCTTGCCCCGCGAGCGCGATGCGCTAGGATATACAGGTTACCCACGAGTAAGGAGATTTCCGTGGCAGTTCTGCTCACCTGCAAAGACGTGCGGCTCGAATACACTTCGAAGGAGCTGTTCCGCGATGTGACGCTCGGCGTGAACACCGGCGACCGCATCGGCATCGTGGGCAAGAACGGCGACGGCAAGTCGACCCTGCTCAAAGTGCTCTCACGCCGCATCGAGCCCGATGGCGGCCAGGTGATTCCTTCCGGCAACGCCACGGTGGGCGTTCTGGGCCAAACCGATTCGTTCGCCGACGACGACACGGTCGAGGACATCTTGGCCTCGGCGCGCACGTCCGCCTACGTTTGGCAGGCCGACCGCAAGGCCCGCGATATCGTCGATGAGCTGCTGGGAGACGTCGACCCCACCGCCACGGTAGGTGCCCTTTCGGGCGGCCAACGCCGCCGCGTCGACCTTGCGCGCATCCTCATCGGCGACTGGGACATCGTCATGCTCGACGAGCCCACCAACCATCTCGACATGGGGGCGATCAGCTGGCTGGCCGACCATCTGAAGCATCGTTGGCGCCGAAACGAGGGAGCTCTTCTCGTGGTGACCCACGACCGTTGGTTCCTTGACACCGTCTGCGAACATATGTGGGAAGTGCACGACGGCCAGGTCGACCCCTTCGAAGGCGGCTTTTCGGCCTACATCATGCAGCGCGTGGAACGCGACCGTCTGGCGGCGCTGGCCAAGCAGAAGCACGAAAACCAGCTGCGGCGCGAACTCGCCTGGCTGTCGCGCGGCGCGCAAGCGAGACGCAGCAAGCCTAAATTCCACGTGGAGGCTGCTCAGGAGCTCATCGCCGACGTGCCCACGCTGCGCGACCCGATCGAGCTCAAGCAGATGGCCACGGCCCGCCTGGGCAAGCAGTGCCTGGAGCTCTACGACATCTGCGTCGATCGCGGCGGCCGTCGCATCCTCTCGGACGTGACTTGGAACATCGGGCCCGGCGATCGCATCGGCATCCTGGGCGAGAACGGCACGGGCAAAACGACTCTGCTCTCCGTGCTCAACGGGACGCTGAAGCCCACGCTGGGCCATATCAAAATCGGCAAGACGGTGAAGTTCGCCACCTTGTCGCAGAACCTCAGTGAGCTCACCGATATCGAGGACGATGTGATCCGCGTCGTCCTCGGTCGCTACAAAACCTACTACATGGTGGAAGGTCGCAAGCTTTCGCCCACCGCCCTGTGTGAGCGGCTGGGATTCACGCGCGATGAAATCAACGCCCGCGTGAAGGACCTTTCGGGCGGTCAGCGCCGTCGCTTGCAGCTGCTGCTCATCCTGTTCGACGAACCCAACGTGCTCATCATGGACGAGCCCACCAACGACCTCGACACCGACATGCTCGCCGTGACCGAAGACCTCCTGGACACCTGGCCGGGCACGCTCATCGTGGTGAGCCATGACCGCTACTTCATCGAGCGCGTGACCGACAACCAATACGCGATCCTCGACACGCACATCGAGCACGTGCCGGGCGGCGTCGACGAGTACCTGGAAAAGCTTACGGCGTTGCAGCAGGCAAAGGCCGGGCGGACGCAGGCGCAGGCCGCCTCCGCGGGGTCCGACGTGCAGCCATCGGGGGAGGCCGCGGGCCTTTCCAACGCCGAGCGCCACGAGCTCAAAAAGCAGGTGCACAGTCTCGAGCGGAAGATGAAGTCGCAGCGCGAGCGCATCGCGAAAGCCCAGGCGGCGCTTGAGGACACCGACCCCTACGACTTCGAAGCGCTCGCGAAGGCCCAGGCCAAAGTGCAGGCTGCGCAGGACGCTCTGACCGAGCTGGAAGACGCCTGGCTCGAGGCCAGCGAGAAACTCGAAGGCTAGAAAAACGCCCCTCGGTGCACAGGCATCGAGGGGCGCGTCGCGTTGAAAGCTGAAGGCGTTTACTTGTCGGACTTGTTGCGCTTGCCGTACTTCTGGTAGGCGTCCACCACCTGCAGCTCGTAGGTCTTGCGGGCGTTCGACACGCTCGTGTCCAGAATGAGGCCGCAGGTGAAGCTCAACATGCCGGCGCCCACGAAGGCCACGGCGAGCACCGCTGAGGGAAGGCGCGGAACCAAGCCCGTGTGGGCGAACTCGGCGATGACCGAAATGCCGATGATCAGGCCGATCACGATCAGGATGAGCGCCAGCCAGCCGAAGAGGCGCAGCGGGCGGTAGTCCTTGAACAGCTGGCCGATGCACTTGAGCACCTTGTAACCGTCGCCGAAGGTCGACAGCTTGCTATAGCTGCCCTCGGGACGGTCGCGGTACTCGATGGGTACCTGGGCGATGCGCCAGCGCTTGTCGACCGCGTGGATTGAAAGCTCGGTCTCGATTTCGAAGGCGGGGGAGATGACCGGCATGGTTTTGGCGAAGACTTCGTTGAAGCCGCGGTAGCCCGTCATCACGTCGGTGAACTCGAAGCCGTAGATGTGCTTGATGAGACCGCGCACCAGGTTGTTCCCGAAGCCGTGGAAGGCGCGGTCGTTCTCTTCGCCGTAGGAGCCGTTGGACAGGCGGTCGCCCACCGTCATGTCGGCCTCGTCTTCGACGAGCGGGCGGAGCAGGTCGAGCGCCGCTTCGGCCGGGTAGGTGTCGTCGCCGTCGACCATGAGGTAGTAGTCGGCGTCGATGTCGCGGATCATCTGGCGCACCACGTTGCCCTTGCCCTGGCGGGCCTCATGGCGCACGATGGCGCCGTGGGCGCGGGCGATGTCGGCGGTGCCGTCGCTCGAATTATTGTCGTATACGTAGATGTCGGCGTCGGGCAGGACATGCTTGAAATCATCGACGACCTTGGCGATCGTGACGGACTCGTTGTAGCAGGGAATGAGAACGGCAACCGTGCCGTCGATGTCGTTAACCGTGAAGGTTGCCACCAAGGCCTCCTTTTCTCGTTACGTAAACGGACCTATTATAGCGGGCGCACAAGGGCCTTCAGCTAAGAACGGCAAAACGCGATAAATGCCCGTGCCGCCATCGATTCGAGGAGCGCTGCGCAGCCGCAGGACGCCGTCATGCCCTTTGTCGCCGTAACGCACGCGAGCCCGCTCGGGGCGGGCTCGCGAGGGCAGGTTGGCGGGAGGCGCCTATTTCGCCTGGGCGGGGCTGCCGGCTTTCGCGGGGGCTGCGAATTCGCCGCCGCAGTGGGAGCAGCGCGTCGCGCCCGCTTTGACCTCTTCGAGGCAGTAGGGGCAGGTGGGTGCCGGCACGGGAACTTCCTCTTCGGTGCCGGTGAGCTTGCGGCCGGCCTCTTCGACCTTGTTGAAGGCTTTCACCAGGCAGAAGACGATCAGCGCGATGATAAGGAAGTTGATCACGGCTCCGATGAAGGACCCGAAGTTCATGGACACGGTGTCGGTGACCTTGATGTTGAGCGCACCCATGTCGGCGCCGTTGCCTCCGCTGATTAAGGTGATCAGCGGGTTGATGATGTCGGTGGTGAGCGACGTCACGATGGCGGTGAACGCGCCGCCGATGATAACGCCGACGGCCATGTCCATGACGTTGCCACGGGAAATGAAGGTGCGGAATTCCGCGATGAACCCCTTGCTCTTGCTCATCAGGTTTCTTCCTCTGTGAGGTGAATTTCGGTCTGCTGTATGGCATAATCATAGACCATGCATATGCCAGTGTGGCGCAATGGTAGCGCAACTGATTTGTAATCAGTCGGTTGCAGGTTCGAGTCCTGTCACTGGCTCCACGAAACACCAGGCCAGGGGCCTATAGCCCCTGGCCTTCATTTTTGCAAATCGAGCGAAATAGAGCAAAATCGAGGGCCAACGAGCGAAAGTTGGACCATTCGGGACCACGCTCGTTATGCAGTTTTCGGCTGTGAAACCGTATAAGTCGGCAGCTTGTCCTTTGTGTGCGGCTTCTTTTCTTTGGCCGCCGCACTCGCCGCAAGTGCGGCGCCGACCCGTGGGCCGCCATAGCGCTCACGGGTATCGCAAGTGTTGAACCGATTCCGCAGTCGGGTTTCATACGATTGCGGTGCTGGTTCCTGACCTGCGACTTTGCAACAACGATGAGCTGTCGTACCAGTGATCTCTGCAACCCGTTCAACACTTGCGTTATGCAGCATCGCCTGCGCGGCGGAAGGCGGCCGGGATTCCGCGATCGTCAAGCGTCGGCGGCCTGGGCCATCGCGCAAAAAAGCGCCCCCGTTGCCGGAGGCGCTTCGCTTGTGCGTATGTGCGCTGCCTAGTGGTTGAGCGCTTCGTCGACGGCGACGGCCACGGCCACCGTGGCGCCCACCATCGGGTTGTTGCCCATGCCGATAAGGCCCATCATCTCCACGTGCGCCGGCACGCTCGACGACCCGGCGAACTGGGCGTCGGAATGCATGCGGCCCATCGTGTCGGTCATGCCGTAGCTCGCGGGGCCGGCGGCCATGTTGTCGGGGTGCAGGGTGCGGCCCGTGCCGCCGCCCGACGCCACGCTGAAGTAGGGCTTGCCGGCTTCCAGGCGCTCCTTCTTGTAGGTGCCCGCCACCGGGTGCTGGAAACGGGTGGGATTGGTGGAATTGCCCGTGATCGAGATGTCCACGTTCTCGTGCCACATGATGGCCACGCCTTCGCGGACGTCGTCGGCGCCGTAGCAGTTGATCTTGGCGCGCGGGCCCTTGGAGTAGGGGATGCGCTCGACTTCGGTGAGCTCGCCCGTGTAATAGTCGTATTTGGTCTTCACGTAGGTGAAGCCGTTGATGCGGCTGATGATCTGGGCCGCGTCCTTGCCCAGGCCGTTGAGGATCACGCGCAGGGGCTCCTTGCGGGCCTTGTTGGCGTTGTTGGCGATGCCGATGGCGCCTTCGGCGGCGGCGAAGGACTCGTGGCCGGCCAGGAAGGCGAAGCACTTGGTTTCGTCGCGCAGCAGCATGGCGCCTAGGTTGCCGTGGCCCTGGCCCACCTTGCGGCTGTCGGCCACCGAGCCGGGCACGCAGAAGGCCTGCAGGCCGATGCCGATCGCTTCAGCAGCTTCGGAAGCGGTCTTCACGTCCTTCTTGATGGCGATCGCGGCGCCCACCGTGTAGGCCCAGGCCGCGTTCTCGAAGCAGATGGGCTGCACGCCCTTCACGATTTCGTAGGGGTTGAAGCCCTTCTGCTTGCAGATGTCGAGGCATTCCTCCACGGAGCCGATGCTGTATTCAGCGAGTACGCCGTTGATCTTGTCGATGCGGCGCTCGTAACTTTCGAACAAAGCCATTGCCGGCTCCTCCTATTCTTCGCGCGGGTCGATGTATTTGGCGGCTTCGTCGAAGCGGCCGTACGTGCCCGAAGCGTCTTCCAGAGCCTGGTTGGCGTCGACGCCCTTTTTAATGGCGTCCATCATGCGGCCGAAGTTGACGTACTCGTAGCCGATGATCTGGTCGTGCTCGTCGAGCGCGAGGCGCTTGATGTAGCCTTCGGTGAGCTCCAAGTAGCGCGGGCCCTTGGCCTTGGTGCCGTAGGTGGTGCCCACCATCGAGCGCGCACCCTTGCCCAGGTCGTCCAGGCCGGCGCCCACGGGCAGGCCGCCTTCGGAAAACGCCGTCTGGGTGCGGCCGTAGACGATCTGCAGGAAGAGCTCGCGCATGGCCACGTTGATCGCATCGCACACCAGGTCGGTGTTGAGCGCTTCGAGGATGGTCTTGCCGGGGAGGATTTCGGACGCCATGGCCGCCGAATGGGTCATGCCCGAGCAGCCCACGGTTTCGACCAGGCATTCCTGGATGATGCCGTCTTTCACGTTGAGGGACAGCTTGCAGCAGCCCTGCTGGGGTGCGCACCAGCCGATGCCGTGCGTGAGGCCGCTGATGTCCTTGACTTCCTTGGCCTGTACCCATTTGCCCTCTTCGGGGATGGGCGCCGGGCCGTGGTATGCGCCCTGCGCGACCGGGCACATGTGCTCCACTTCAGCTGAATACAGCATTGCGGAATCCTTTCGGTTCGATGCTAAGTTGGCCGCCGGGCGCGTGAGGCGCCGGGGGCGTACGAGGGCATTATAGGGTATACCGGCCCCTCGAGCTGGCACGGGGCGCCATCGGGCCCGCGTGCGGCGCAGGCGGCGGCTTGGGTGACAGGTGCGCATCGGCCTGCGCGGGCGTCCCCCGCGCGAAGGGGCCTGGGATAGAATGGGGAACAGTGAGCTGCCGAAGGCGTGCAGGCCCCGCATGCGGAAAGGAGACCGATGGCTGCTTCGAGATCGGGCGCCGACGAGGTGCGCAAGGCCATTGAGGACGCCGTGAAATCCTTCGATTTCAACGGCTTGCGCGATGCGGTCGACGCGGGTCTTTCGGCTGCGGGGAAGGCGGCGGGAACGGCCGTGGGCGCCGTGACCCAGGCTCTGGCCGACCAAAGGCGGCGGTCGCTTCTGCAAGAGCGGTTCGGTAACCCTTCGGGCCTGAAGGCAGGCGGCTTAGCGGCGGGTGTTGCCGGCGGGGCGATAGCCCTGCTTTCGGCGGCGGGCGCTGTGGCTGCGGGCATAGTCGCCACGGCAGCAGCGGGCGCTCTCGTTCTTGTGGCGGCCTGCACGGGTGCTGCGGCGGCCGGCGCGGTCCTGTGCGCTTCGGGCGTGAGGCGTGCGGGGCTCGCGGGCCGGTTCGGCACCTATCGCCGCGTGATCGACCTGCGCGACGCGGCTCCCATCGCCGAGCTTGCCGGAGCGGTGGGCAGGCCGGATGCGGCGGTGCGCAAAGACGTCGGAAAGCTCATCGATGCCGGGCTTTTCCGCCAGGGGCACGTGAGCGACGACGGCGCGGTCCTCATGGTGACCGACGATTCGTGGAAGACGTATCGTGCCGAACGGGAGGCGGAGCGCGCCCGCGTTGCCCAAGAGGCCGAACGCGCCGCGAAAGGCGGCCTGTCGCCCGAAGAGCGCGCTCTTGTCGAGAAAGGCGAGACCTATTTGCAGCAGATCCGCGACCTCAACGCGGCCATCGCCGACGACGACCTTTCGTCCACGGCGGCCCGCATCGAGCACGCGGTCGGCCAGATCTTGCAGCGCGCTCGCGCGCATCCTGAAGTGGCACGCGACCTGGGGAGCCTGCTCGATTATTATCTGCCGCTCGCCGTCAAGCTGCTCGGGGCCTACCGCGACCTCGATGCTCAGGATTTCGAAGGCGAGACGATCGCCTCGTCAAAGCGCGAGATTGCAGAAACCCTTCAGACGCTTTCGGCTGCGATGGAAAAGCTGCTCGATGCGACCTTCCAGTCGGTGGCCTGGGACGTGCGCGCCGATGCCCAGGTCCTTCATGCGGTGCTCGCCCAGGAAGGCTTGGTCGACGACCCCCTCGACGATGCAGCCGCGCAGCGGGCCCGGGGGTAACCGTGGAAACGGGGGCGCAGCAGGTGGGCACGTCGCTTTCGGCGGAAGAGTTCCGGAAAGTCGAAGCCTTGGCGAAACGGATAGACCCGACTGATACGAACCTTGTCGTCGGTTTCGGCGCCGGTCCTCAGCGGACGGTGGCCCAGTGCGCCGCGCGCGTGCTTGCGGTCGCCCAAGACCCCGCGCTCGATAAAGCGGTCGTCCTCGTGAGCGAGACGGCCGACGAACTGCGCGCCTTTTCCGCAGGCGGGCGCGGCCCTCTTGGCCGGCTGCGGGGGCGGATGGAAGGCCCCGCAGCCTTGCGAGGGCGCTGCACGAAGGTGGCAACCCGCGTCGACGAGAGCGCCCGCGCCTTGCGCGCGGCCCAGCGGGCGCTCATGAAGGATGCGGCCCTGCTCGACCAGCTGCATGCGGCGATCCAGGAGTGCATGCGCGACCTCGAGCTCTATCTGGCGGCGGGCCGTCAGGCGCTTAACGCGGCCCCGGTCCGTGATGGTGTGACGAACCCCCAAGCGGCCACCGCCTGCGAGCGTTTCGAAAGAAAACTTCACGACCTCGATCTTTCCCGTATGGTCGCCTTGCAAACGGGCTCGCAGATTCGCGTCCTTCAGCGCTCCCAACAGATTCTGGTCGACAAGATCCAGGACACGCTTTCGACGACGATTCCCCTGTGGCGCAACCAAACGGCGCTTGCGTTGGGGCTTGCTCGCGTCCAGGTGGTCCGCGACGCCCAGGCGCTCGCCGGCGTCGCGCGCGCCCAAGCCGAGGACCGCACCTGCACGGAAGACGCCCGCGCTGCCATCGAACGCCTGCAGCTTCCGCCCGCGCCTCCTGCGTAGGCCGTGTCGCTTGCCCCACGCAGCATTCCTCAACGACTCCTCCGTATTCGTTGCATTTCCCCTCAAAACCGCAGCAGAAGCGCGCTATGGTAAAAGGCTGTGTACCGAGGAGGAACCCCTATGTCAACTGCATCTGAATCGACCGCTCCGACCGCTTCCCCTGAAGCCGCCGCCCCTGCCGAATCGAAAGCCTCGCGCTGGGCGAACAAGAGCTTCGTGCTCCACGCGCTGCGCACGACGGTGCGCGCGATCGTCTTGATCCTGTTCACGGTGGATTGCGTTCGTCTGGCTCTCCTGTATTTCTGGGTGCAGGGCGCCGCTGACGTGAATTTCGGTCGCCCCCAGCTTTCGGCCGGCCTTTCACCCCTGTCGGGCCTGTTCGACCTGTGGACCTGGGTGAAAACGGGCCAGGTCGACCCGGCCCTGCCCGCATCGATGGTGATCGTTCTTATGGGCCTCATCATGTCGGTCTTCGCCAAACGGTCCTTCTGCAGCTGGATGTGCCCGGTGGGCACTCTTTTCGACGCCTTGGGCGTGGTAGGCCGGCGCATTTTCCCCGGCGTCCACGTGAGTCCCAAGGTGCAGCGCGTCATCCAGGCGCCCAAGTTCGTGTTGGGCCTGTTCGTGATCGGCTTCGTCCTCTTTTTGGTGCCCACCTCGACGATTCTCGTCGCCTGGAACGCTCCCTACTGGCGCGTGTCCGACATGGCGGTGCTCAAGCTCTTCATTCAGCCGGGCGTTCCCATTGCGGTGGTGGGCCTGGTAGTGCTGGGCCTGAGCCTTTTGCTGGGCCGTAACTACTGGTGCCACGGGCTCTGCCCCCTGGGCGGCATCTACGGCATCGCCTCGAAGGCCTCGCCCCTTGTGGTGGTGCGCGATCCCAAAGCCTGCATTTCCTGCAAGGCCTGCTCGCGAGCGTGCGGCGCCCACATCGCCGTCGACGAGTCCACGAGCCCCCTTCGCACGGGCGACTGCACGGGCTGCATGGAATGCGTGGCGGCCTGTCCTGCCCAAGGGGCCCTCGAGCTGCGCTTCTTCAAGAAGCCGGTGCCCCTGTGGATGGTGCCGTGTGCTGTTCTGGTAATTTGGATCGTCGTCTGGGTCGCGGCGGTGGCGCTGGGCGTATGGTATGGAACCGTAACTCCCGAACAGATCATCATGGGTATGCGAACCCTGGGCTAGGCCGTCGCAGCGGCGCCGCCCCCGACGAAAGGACGCTCATGTACGGTTTGAAGACCGAAAGCTGCTTCGACAGCGCCCATTTCCTGTCCAACTACAACGGCAAGTGCGAAAACCTCCACGGCCATCGCTGGCGCGTCGTTGCCTACCTGGAACAGGAAGAGCTTCGCACCGAAGGCGACATGAAAGACATGGTCGTCGATTTCGGCCCCTTCAAGGCTGCGGTGCGGGCCCTTACCGAAGAGCTCGACCATGCCTTCCTGGTAGAAGAAGGCTCCCTCATGCCCGAAACCCTCGACTGTCTGCGTCGCGAGGACTTCAAGCTCATCATGTTGCCCTTCCGCACCACGGCCGAAAACCTGGCCGTGTATTTCTTCGACCGGCTTGCCGCCCAGGGCTTCCCGGTGTCTCAGATCGACGTCTACGAAACCCCCAACAACTGCGCGACCTATCGCGCGGATCGGTAGGTGCGCATGAGGGTTCAGGTCTACACCGACGGCGGCTGCCGAGGAAACCAGGCGCGCACCAACGTGGGTGCCTGGGCCTGCTATCTTGTATACGGCCAGCATACGCGCGAGCACTACGCGGCCGAACGCAATACCACCAACAACAAGATGGAGCTCATGGGCGCCATCATGGGGCTGCGCTCGGTGAAGAACAAAAACGTGGGCGTCGACCTCTACACCGACAGCGCCTACGTCTACAACGGGATCAACCAGTGGGTCTACGGGTGGCTTAAACGAGGCTGGGTGAACTCGAAGAAGGAGCCGGTGGCCAACAAGGAGCTCTGGCTGGCCCTGCTCGAAGAAAAGAAGAAGTTCGCCGACCTCACCATCAACAAGGTGCGGGGCCATGCCAACAACGAAGGCAACAACCGGGCCGACTTCCTCGTGAACAAGGCGATGGACGAATTCGAGTAACGCGAAGGGGCGCGATCGCAATGCCAGGCTTGTATCGGCGGGTGCGCACGCACTGCCATGTGGACTGCGGGGGCGCCTGCGCCCTTGAATTCGTGATGAGGGGCGACGACATCGTCCGCGTGGAAACCGATGCGACGCCCGGAGACTTTCAGGCGCGCGCCTGCCTGCGCGGACGGGCGATTGGCCAATGGCTCGACGCTCCCGAACGCCTGAATTGGCCCCTTCGTCGCGTGCCCGGCACCAAGCGGGGTGAGGGCGTCTACGAACGCATTTCCTGGGACGAGGCGCTCGATTGGTACGCGTCCGAATTCTCCCGCATCCGCGCGGCCTACGGCAACGAGGCGATCTTCGTGCAGCAGTGCTCGTCGCCCTCGCAAAACGCCCTGCGCCACTTCCCGCTCATCCGACTGTTCAATCTTTTGGGTGGCTGCCTGGTCTCCTACGGCAACTATTCCAACATGGGGCTCTTCAAGGGCGCCCTGCGCTACACCTACGGCGGCAATTGGGCCGTGCGGTCCTTCCGCACCCTTCAAGAGGGCCAGCTCGTCGTCCTCTTCGGCAACGCGGTGGCCGACACCCGCATGGCAGGCGACGGTTCGGCCAAAGACCTCATCGATGCCATCGCCGATCGCCACGTGAAGGTGGTCTGCATCGATCCCCGTATGAGTCGCTTGTGCGCCAACGGCCGCGCCGAATGGATTCCCGTGAAGCCGGGGACCGATGCCGCCCTCGTGGCGGGCATAGCCCACGAGCTTATCGCCCAAGGTCTGGTCGACCAGCATTTCCTTGATGCGTATTGCAGAGGCTTCAGCGAAGGAACCCTGCCCCAAGGAGCCCCCGCCGGTTCCTCCTACGAGTCCTATATCGCGGGCGTAGGCCCCGACGGCATCGAGAAGACGCCTGCCTGGGCAGAAGGCGTCACGGGCGTGCCTGCGGCGACCATTGTCGACCTTGCGCGTCGCATCGGCACGGCCAAACCTTGCTACATCGGTCAGGGCTACGGATTGCAGCGGCGGGTCAACGGGGAAGCGGGTGCTCGGGCGGTCCTCTTGCTTGCACAGATGGTTGGCCAGGTGGGCCTGCCGGGCACCAACAACGGGTCGCGCGAAGCCGCTTCGCCGATCGAGCTTCCCGGATTGCCGGTCGGTGACAATCCTGTACATGTATCTATCCCTGCCTTCTCTTGGGCTCGCGCGATTGAAGACGGTCCTGCGCTCGACGCGGTGCACGATGGCGTCCGCGGGGCAGACCGATTGCCGTCGAGCGTCAAGATGATGGTGTCCTACGGCAACAACCTTGCCGCCTCCCAGCACGGCGACCTCAATCGCACGGCTCGAATCCTGGAAGATGAAAGCCTCTGCGAATTCGTCGTCTGCCACGAGGTGGCCCTGACGCCGTCGGCCCGTATAGCCGATCTGATCCTGCCCGATCTTGCCCCTCAAGAGACGTTCAGTCTCACGGCGACGGGGGAGAATTGCCGGTCGTGCGGGCTCGTGTTCGGCTCGCCAATTCGCGCACCCCGCTTCGAGAGGCGCGACCTCTACGATGTGTGCGCCGACCTGGCTGGTCGCTTGGGCGTCGGGGATGCATTCACAGAGGGTCGCACGCGCCGCGATTGGTTGAAATACGTGTATAGTAAATTTTGCGAGCAGATGGCAGCGACGCCCGGATTCGACCATATGCCCAGCTACGAGGAGGGGGAGCGTATCGGTTTTTGGAAAACGGCCACTCCGCCCGAAGGCGCAGGCGAAGCGTTCCTCGACGACCCGGCTGCCTATCCGCTGCCCACGCGTACGGGGAAGATTCAGGTCTACGCCCCTGAAATTGCCGACCGCATCGAGGGCAATCCCACGCTCGCCGCTTCGGTATCGCCGTTACCTATCTACATACAGGAATTCACGGTTGACCCCGTAGGCTCCTCCGCCGTCTTCGACGTCTTCGCCTTCCATACGTCTGCCCGTACTCATTCCACCTTCGGGAACGTGCCTATTCTGCGCGACGTTGCGCCCGATTCCCTCTGGATTAACGCCTCGGACGCTCGGGCGCTCGGTGTCACCGAAGGCGACCTGGTACGTGTCTCCAACGAACGGGGGAGCGTAGTCATGCCTGCGCATCCTACGGCTCTCATCCGGTCGGGGTCCCTTGCGATGCAGGAAGGGGCATGGCCCGATCTTTTCGCCGAACGGGGCGGCGCGGGCACTATCAACGATCTCACTGGTTTCACCGAAGCGTCTTTGTCCCACGGCAACGCCCAACATTCGGTGCGAGCGCGCATCGAGTTGGTGGCTCCCGCTTCCGCGTGCTCTACTCCGGGGGTTTCGCGCTTAGGTCAATCGCCCGCTTCTGCGCACGGGTCGCATGCGGTCGTTTGCGATCCCGCGCGCTGTACGGGCTGTGCGGCCTGTGTGGTTGCCTGCGCTGATGCTCACCAGGTGCAGGCTTGCCAGGCTCGCATCCGCGTCGTCGCCCATGAGTCATCGCCCGATAAAGCGCCGGGCCTTACGATGGTCGCCGTGGCGCGATCTGCCTGCGATACCTGTGCCACGGTCGAGCCCGCGGCACATGGCCCCCTCTGCGTGGCGGCCTGCCCCACGCGCGCCCTGCGCGTCCCCCTCTCCAAGGAGGCGCGTCATGCGTGCTAGCCTAGTCGAAGATGCCGCCTGCGCCGGCACGGGGACGGTTTTCTGCCGCAACTGCCGCTTCTGCACCATGGTATGCCCCGCGGGCGTGCGCATTCCCGAAGTGATGACGATGATCAACCTGTCGGTCGCGGCGGGCTCGGCCGATGTGCGTGCGGGCGATCTCTTGCGCCATACCTACGCGGCTCGCACCGCTGGCGGGCCGGCGTCGGCCTGCGTGGGCTGCCACGCGTGCGACGGCCGCTGTCCTCAAGGCATTCCCATCATTCGGCAAATGGCCCGCGCAACCCTGCTCTTCGAGCGCTAACTTCGTCCCCTGGTGCCGCCCCGAGGCCTCGCCTTCGCTATAATTGCGACCATTGCGCAATCATTGCCAACGAATCGTTATCTACGGGTAAGGAATGTGATCGCCATAGCTACCGAACAAGCGCCCGCCGCTGCGGGCAGTCCTCAGCGCGAGAAATTCGCCTCGCGTCTGGGCTTCATCCTCATTTCCGCCGGCTGCGCCATCGGCCTGGGCAACGTGTGGCGTTTCCCCTACATCACGGGCGAGTACGGCGGCGCTGCTTTCGTGCTCATGTACCTTGTGTTCCTCGTGGTGCTCGGCCTGCCCGTGATGGTCATGGAATTCTCGGTGGGCCGTGCGAGCCAGAAGAGCGCCGCGCTTGCCTTCGACAAACTGCAGCCATCCGGCCGCTTCCACTGGTTCGGCTGGTGGGGCTACATCGGCTGCATAGTGCTCATGATGTTCTACACCACGGTCTGTGGCTGGATGCTCGCTTACATCGTCAAGCTCGGCGTCGGCGAATTCAACGGGCTCGACGCTGCCGGCATCGGCGCTCAGTTCAACGGCTTTCTGGCCGACCCCGTCCAACAGGTGGGCTGGATGCTCGTCGCCTGCCTGCTCGGATTCCTCGTTGTGAGCCTGGGCCTTCAGAAGGGTGTCGAGCGCATCACCAAGGTCATGATGGTCTGCCTCTTGGGCATCCTCGTGGTGCTCGTCGTCCGTTCCGTCACCCTCCCCGGGGCCGAAGCGGGTCTGCAGTTCTACCTGGTGCCCGATTTCGGCCATCTCTTCGCCGGCGACACCCCGTCCGAGCAGTGGGCCAACTTCGCCGACGCGGCCTACGCGGCCATGGGTCAGGCCTTCTTCACCCTGTCGCTGGGCATTTCAGCCATGGAGGTCTTCGGCAGCTACATCGGCAAGGACCACTCGCTCACCGGCGAGGCCCTGCGCATCATGGGGCTCGACACCTTCGTGGCCATCATGGCGGGCCTCATCATCTTCCCGGCTTGCTTCGCTTTCGGCGTGAACCCGGGGCAGGGGCCGGCGCTCGTCTTCGTCACGCTGCCGAGCGTCTTCGACCAGATGCCCTTAGGCCAGCTCTGGGGCGCCCTCTTCTTCGTCTTCATGAGCTTCGCCGCCCTGTCGACCATCATCGCGGTGTTCGAGAATCTCGTCGCCTTCACGATCGACAAATGGGGCGTCACGCGCAAGCAGGCTGTCGCCCGCACGGCCCTTCTCGTCGTCGTGCTCAGCTTGCCCTGCGCGCTCGGCTTCAACGTGTGGAGCGGCGTGACCCTGCCGGGCATTGGCGACATCCAGTCGATCGAGGACTTCGTGGTGTCGAACAACCTCCTGCCGCTCGGTAGCCTGATCTACGTGCTTTTCTGCGTGACCAAGAAGGGTTGGGGATGGAACAACTTCATCGCAGAGGCCGATGCCGGCAACGGCGTGAAGTTCCCCGCTCGCATTCGCGGCTGGGTCACCTTCGGCATTCCCGCGCTCATCGCCATCATTTTCGTTATGGGCTACATCCCCAAAATCGCCGTCTGGACGGGTCTCGCCTAGGTGAGCGCATCGAGCTGAAGCGGGCACGCGCACGCCGTTCCTGGGGCGTGCGCGTGCTGTTTTCGCCATTGGTACAATAGGTATCTGTCGACGATGGTCGCCATCGTCGCTGAAGCAAAGGAGCATCATATGCAGAAATTCATCGCCGAAGAATCCTTCTGGGACCTTTTCCCTGATGCCGCCATCGGCATCGTCGTGGCCAAGGGCATGAAGAGCACCGACCAGGTGCCCGAAGCCGACGCCCAGGCCATCGCCGGCCTTCTGCGCGAGGCCAACGCCGCGGCCGACCAGCATCTGGAAAGCAACACGATTTCGCAGAACGAGGTTGTCGCCGTCTGGCGTGAGGCCTATCGGAAGTTCAAGACCAAAAAGGGGGCGCGCTGCTCGGTCGAGAACCTGCTCAAGCGCGTGCTCAAGGGCAACCCCGTGGGCAGCATCACGCCGTCGGTGGACATCTACAACGCGATTTCCCTGAAATACGCCCTGCCCGTGGGCGGGGAGGACATCGACGCCTTCGAGGGCGACGTGCGTCTGGGCATCACCGAAGGCGGTGACGCCTTCCGCCCGCTGGGCGAAGACGAAGACGAGCCCACCCTGCCCGGCGAGCTCTGCTATCGCGACGACGCGGGCGCGATCTGCCGTTGCTGGAATTGGCGCGACGGCGTGCGCACGGCCCTCACCGACGATTCCAAGAATGCCTTCCTCATCATCGAATGCGTCGACCCCGAGCGCGTCGATGACCTGCGCGCCGCGATCGACGAGTTCGCCAACCTTATCGAGCGTTACCTGGGTGCCACGATTGCCGCAAAGCAGATCGTGACCAAGGACGACCCCGAAATGACGATCGTCGCTTAGGCTTCTCGTCCCTTTCCGCACAGTTTGCGGTAGAATCCCTACTGTCGCGCGGATATGCGCATCTTTGCGCCCATGGCTCAGCTGGATAGAGCATCGGACTTCTAATCCGACGGTCGTAGGTTCGAATCCTACTGGGCGCACCAGCAAAATCCCAGCTCAGAGGCAGGAATGCTTCTGGGCTGGTTTTGTATGTGCGGGAAAGCGGCAGGCTCGCCCGCAGGGGGCTGACGGCTAGCCGTAGCCCCTGCCGCCTGGGCGCTGCGGGCAAGCGGTTGCAGCGCTTCGCAGAGGGAGGTTGCGCATGCCTGGTGTGGGCACGCTCATCAACATGGCCGCCATCGTCGTGGGCGGCCTTGCCGGCATGTTCGTGGGAGAGCGCATGTCGACCCATATGAGGGAGGCCTTGCTCAAGGCCAACGGCGTCGTGGTCCTCTTCATTGGCATTTCGGGTGCGGTCGCCGGCATGCTCACCCAGAGCGGCGGGACCTTCGGCACCCAGCATTCCATGCTCGTCGTCGTCTGCATCGTGTTGGGAACGCTGATAGGGGAGGCCTGCGGCTTCGACGCATGGGTGACGCGGTTCGGGGAATGGCTCAAGGCGAAGACGGGCAACGCCGGCGACGTGACGTTTGTCGACGGCTTCGTGACCGCCTCGATGACGGTCGCCGTAGGCGCCATGGCCGTGGTGGGCGCCGTGGACGACGCCCTGCTCGGCGATATTTCGGTGCTCTGTACCAAGGCGATTCTCGACTGCGTGATTGTGCTCTCGATGGCCTGCACGCTGGGGCGGGGCTGCATGTTTTCCGCCTTGTCCGTGGGGGTGGTGCAGGGGAGCGTGACCGCGATCGCCCTTCTCGCGGGGCCCTTCTTCACCGATACGGCTCTTGCCTACCTGAGCCTGGTGGGGTCGGTCGTGATCTTCTGCGTGGGCGTGAACCTGGTGTGGGGCGACAGGATCGCCGTGCTCAACATGCTCCCCGCGCTCGTCTTGGCGCCGGTGTGCGCCTACCTGCCCCTCGCGCTTTGATAGTGGCCTCTCATGCCCCCTTTCGCATGCTGCATACAGCGGTGAATTCCAGTGAGGTGGGGCAGGGCCCAACATGCAGGCGCGCACAAAAAAATCCCCGGTTGACGAACAACCGGGGATTTCGTACGCACATGGAGCGGAGTACGGGATTCGAACCCGCGACCCCCACCTTGGCAAGGTGGTGCTCTACCAACTGAGCCAACTCCGCGTCAGCAAGATAGTATTATAGGGGGCTGAGCGAACTGCGCAAGCCCCTAGTTTGAAAAAACTTTTACTTCGCTCGTTGGTGCAGGCCACAGCCTTTATTTTCGAAAGATGAATATTCAGTTGTACTCAAATACGTACACGTAGACCCTCGACCACGCCTAGGATGTACCCATCATCTGAAGCAAAGGAAAGGGATCGCCATGGAATTCATCACGGGTATCATTCGCGTCAACGGTCGCTCGGTGGAAGTGGAGCGCGACATGCGTCGGGTCGTGCGCTATTTCGACGAATCGGGCGCGCTCATCACCAAGATGGTCTTCCGCGATTGGCGCGGCCGTACGTTCGTCCAGGAGTCCGACGGCGCCTACCATCGCATCTCCCTCGCCGACGAGCGCATCCGCATCGTGGGCCGTGCTCCCGAAACCGATGTGCCCCTGCCGCGCATCGCCTAACTTTCGCTTGCCATTCAGATCGAACAGGTGCATGCTCTTCTATGACATACCGGGGTGGGGTATATGCCCACCGCTCAATCGAAGGGAAGTTCGCTATGTACGAAACCACCGCGAAGATCGACGGCATGATGTGCGGCCACTGCGAGGCCCATGTGAACGAAGCCGTGCGCGCGCATTTCGATGTCAAGAAGGTCACGTCTTCGCACGAGAAGAACACCACCACCATCGTGTCCGAACTGCCCATCACCAAGGCGCAACTCGAAGGCGCTCTCGCCGACACCGGCTACGAGGTCCTTGCGGTCGATTCGAAGCAGTACGAAAAGAAGGGTCTGTTCGGCTTCGGAAAATAAGCACGCATCGGCCCTTCGTCGTGCAAATCCCCCTTTCTCGGTCTCGATAGCCGATAGCGGTCATCGGTGCGGTACAATCGCTCTTTGTGAATTGATACCTATCGCATAGCGAAAGGGGCGCTTGTGTCGAAAGAATCGACTACGCCGGCAAACGAAACGCTCGTGGAAGGGGCCGTGGCTCCGCGCGAGCGTTTCGCGTCTCGGCTCGGCTTCATCCTTATCTCGGCCGGCTGCGCCATCGGCCTGGGCAACGTCTGGCGCTTTCCCTATATCACCGGCCAATACGGCGGAGCTGCCTTCGTCCTCATCTACCTGGTCTTTTTGATCCTGCTTGGTATTCCCATCCTTGTGATGGAGTTTTCGGTGGGTCGCGCAAGCCAGAAGTCTGCCGCGCTCGCCATGGACGTCCTGCAGCCCAGCCGAAAGTGGCATTTCTATTCGTGGGCTGCCTATGCGGGCAACATGCTGCTCATGATGTTCTACACCACGGTCTGCGGCTGGATGCTTAATTACGTCGTGAAGATGTTCTCGGGCGAAATGAACGGTCTCGACGCGCAGGCAACGAGCGCTGTGTTCGACGGGGTCCTCGCCGATCCCTCCCAGCTCATCGGCTGGATGCTTGCCGCGACCGTCATCGGTTTCCTGGTGTGCAGTTTGGGCCTGCAGAAGGGCGTGGAACGCGTGACCAAGGTCATGATGGTCGCCCTCCTCGCGGTGCTCGTCGTGCTCGTGGTGCGATCGGTTACCTTGCCCGGGGCCGAAGGGGGCCTGGAGTTCTACCTGGTGCCCGATTTCGGCCACCTTTTCGCCGGCTCAACGCCTGCCGAGCAGATGGGCACCTTCGGGAACGCCGTCTACGCGGCCCTTGGCCAGGCCTTCTTCACGCTTTCGATCGGCATGTCGTCGATGGAAATCTTTGGCAGCTACATCGGCAAGGAGCGATCGCTCACCGGTGAAGCGGTGCGCGTCACGGCCCTCGACACCTTTGTGGCCTTCATGGCCGGCCTCATCATCTTCCCGGCCTGCTTTGCCTTCGGGGTCGAACCGGGCGCCGGCCCCAGCCTCGTCTTCGTCACCCTGCCCAACGTGTTCGCCCAGATGCCCCTGGGCCAGCTGTGGGGCGGCCTCTTCTTCGTCTTCATGAGCTTCGCCGCCCTGTCGACGATCATCGCCGTCTTCGAAAACCTCATCAGCTTCTCGATGGACAAGTGGGGTTGGAGCCGCCGCACGTCGGTCATTCGCACGGCCTTTTTGGTGACCGTGCTCAGCTTCCCCTGCGCGCTCGGTTTCAACGTGTGGAGCGGCTTCACGGTGCCGGCAATCGGCGACATCCAGTCGCTCGAGGACTTCATCATGTCCAACAACCTCTTGCCTTTGGGCGGCTTGGTCTACGTGCTCTTCTGCACGCGGAAGGCGGGCTGGGGCTGGAAGGGCTTCCTCGCCGAAGCTGATACGGGCCAGGGCCTGAAGTTCCCCGCCTGGGCGCGCGGCTGGATTGCCTACGGCATTCCCGTGCTCATCGCGATCATCTTCGTCATGGGCTATGCCCCCAAAGTGGCCGTCTGGTTCGGCCTGTCCTAGCGCTGCGCCCTACAAATCCATTTCGAGGTCGACGAGCATCAGATAGACGCTGTCGCGCAGCGATTTGGCGTACTTGCGGCTGATCTTGCCTTCGTCAAGCGCCTTCTGGATCTCGTCGAGCTCGATCGTATAGGCCGTGCGCTCCACGGTGTACATCTTGTCGGTCACGTGCGTGTACGCGGTCACGCTCGGGCGCGAGGCCTGCGCCGCGCGCAGGGCCTGGCGGTAGGTGAGCATCACGCGCGTGAGGGCGTCGGTCGTGTAGGTGTCGTCGTTCGACTGGAAGAGGTGCGACAGGTAGCGAATCGCCTCTTCCTGGCTGCAGATCTGCACTTCGAGTAAAAGCTGGGCCTCTTCCGAATCGGTGGCGTGGGTGCGAAGGCGGCTGATGCGGCTGCGCAGACGGTTCTTCCATCGATGGAGCCGCTGCAGGTCGAAGGTCTTGTCGTCGGCCTTCTTCAGATATTTTTTGGCCTGACTCAGGCGCTCGATGTACTTGAAGCCTTCCCAGTCGCCGATCTCGCCGGCTTCCATCTTGCTCGCCACGAAGTTGAGCTGGTGGTTCACCACGTCTATACGCAGGGCGGTGGTGTCCTCGTCTTCGAGGTCTGCCTCGCTGCGCAGGCGGTCGATGCGGTGGTTGTAGGAACTGATGACCGCCATGACCGGCCGGCTATTCTCTCTCGTGCGCAGGGCGGCTAAACGGTCGATGACCGCGCGGAGAATTTCGATTTTCGCCTGCGCCTGCTCTTCGGCAAGCTCCTCGGAGGTGGCCTGTTTGTTGGGGGCCAAAATGGGCAAGAGGAAATTGGCTAGTGCCAGCGTGAGCAAGATGACGCCCGACGCGAGGAAGATGAGCAGGTCGCGTTGGGGGAAGGTGGTGCCGTCGGCCAAGAGCAGCGGGGTCGAGAAGATCACCGAAAGCGTCACCGCGCCTTTGGCGCCGCCGATCGTGGTCACCAGGGCCGAACGGACGTGGCCCTCCTCGGTGGCGAACCGGCCGCCCGTTTCAGGGTCTTTGGCCAGGTAGTTCATCGCGAGCACCCACAGGAAGCGCACCAAGAACAGGATCGCGGTTATCGCCACGATGTAGAGGATGATCGTGCTGTTGCCGATGGTCACGTCGTCCCAGGTGTCCTGCATTGCGTTGGGCAGCTGCATGCCGAGCAGGGTGAAGACCAGGCCGTTCAGGGCGAACGAAAGCACGTTCCACACGCTCTGCGACACGATCGAAAGCTCCGACAGGGCCGGCCCAATTTTGCGGTCGGTGAAGACGGTCATCGTGATGCCCGCGGCGACGACGGCAAGGATACCGCTCACGCCCACTCTTTCCGAAAGGAGGTAGACGATGAAGGGCATGGCGATTTCGAAGAGCACGTGGAAGGTCGTGGAATCGAGGCCCAGGCTGCGCGCCCCGTTGCGGATTGTGTGGCCGATCCAGCCAAGCACAGCTCCCAGCGCGATTCCGCCTACGAACATGGTCACCAGGGTGGTGGTGGCTTGGGCCAGCGAGAAGGCGCCGGTCACGGCGGCGGCGGTCGCGAACTGGAAGGCCACGACGCCCGATGCGTCGTTCAAGAGCGATTCGCCCGACAGCAGGGCGCTTTCGGTGCGCGTGAGCTTGGCGACTTTCGATAGGCTGGCCACGGCCACGGCGTCGGTGGGGCCCAAGGCCGCGCCCAGGGCGAAGGCCGCGGCGAGCGGAATCGACGGTTCGAGTAGGTTGATCGCGAAGCCTACCGTGAGCATGATCGCGAGGACCAGGCCGATCGCGAGCGAAAGGATGAGGTTGCGGTTGCGCCAAAGGGCGTGCTTATCGGCTTCCATCGCATCGTGGAAGAGCAGGGGTGCGATGAAGACGACGAGGAAGAATTCCGGGGCGAGTTGGATGTTCCCGGGCGTGATCTGCGCGAGCGCCATCAGAAAGCCTATGGCGATCTGAATGAGCGGCAGTGACACGCGGGGGATGACCTGTTCGAGCGCGGCGGAGGCGAGCACCGCAGCGAGCAGAAGGACGATGAGCTCGAAAGTTTCCATGAACTCCCAATTCGTGGGTAGAGGCGACCGTATACTCATTCTATTAGTAGCAGGCGCTTCGGGCGGGGCGTTTTCAAGGAGGAAACAAAACATGGTCGTTGCAATCGTGACGGGGGCCTCGTCGGGCATGGGGCGCGCCTTCGTACGCGCAATCGCCGAGCGCTGCGAGGTCGACGAGGTGTGGGCAATCGCGCGCCGGGCCGACCGGCTTGCCCAGCTGGCCGCCGAAACGGTGGTGCCCGTGCGTGCACTTGCGCTCGACCTGGCGGCCGATGAATCCTTCGACGAACTTAACACGCTGCTCGCCCGCGAGGCGCCCCAGGTGCTCTACCTGGTGAACGCGGCGGGGCTAGGGGAGATCGGCACCTGGAAAACCGTGCCGCAGGCCAGCGTCGACGCGATGATTGACGTGAACTGCCGGGCCCTCGTGCGTATGACTCAGCTCGTGCTGCCGCACATGGTGCGCGGTGGGCACGTCATCGAGCTCGCGTCGTGTTCGGCGTTCACGCCGCTCCCGCACTTGAACGTCTACGCGGCTTCGAAGGCCTTCGTGCAGAGCTATACGCGCTCGCTGCGCTGGGAGCTTTTCGGCACGGGCATCTGCGCGACGGCGGTGTGCCCGGCCTGGGTACGTACCGAATTCGTGAGCGTGGCCACAAGGGGTGCCGGGGCGGGGGATATCCGTCATTTTCCCTTGGCGCAGAAGCCCGAAACGGTAGTGCTGCGGGCGCTTCGCGCCAACCGGATGCATTTCGCTATCGCCTGCTGCGGCGTGCCCGCCTTCTTCCTGCGCATCGTGGGGAAGTTCTTGCCCCACTGCATCACGATCGCCGGTTGGGAGGGCGTGCGCCGGCTGTAGGTGCCGGCCACGGTGCTCTGCTTCGGGCCCCTCTAGGCTATCGCTATGTGCTGCGCAGTCTTCCTGCGATGTTCGGCCGTGGGCCCCCGGGCGCGGTCAATCGTGGAGGCTCGAAATTCCCCCTTGCATTCCGAAACCCGCGCGTTACAATAGCAAAGCGCTTTGCGCACGACATACTTTTTCTTGGACCGTTAGCTTAGTTGGTAGAGCAGGGGACTCTTAATCCCAAGGTCCGGGGTTCGAGTCCCCGACGGTCCACCATTTTGCATGAATGCCCCTGTAAAGGGGCTTTTTCATTTTCGGAAGGTCTTCAGCAACGTTGAGTCGGGGACTCGAACCCCCTTCCTCCCATGGACGCTCGCATATTCGCTGGCGTTTCGCCCCTCTGGTAGAGAAGCATCGATATGCAGCATATTTCGCATTCGCATGGCACAGATATACCGATGTGCAGCAGGCTAATTAATCCAATGGCAGAGATGAGCCGATGTGCAGCAGTTTCTATGCTGCACATCGGCTCATCTCTGCCACCAACGGAAAACCCCATGCTGCACATCGGCACATCTGTGACACGGGCGTCTGATTTTTGCTGCACTTCGATCAATCTCTGCCAGCCTTGCTCCTCCGGTCCCGTGACTGCGGACGCACAGCCGCAGTGCATCGCCCGTTTTTCGCCCTCGTGCCCGATTGTCGCGTATCGAGCGTCCTTGGATCCGTTCTTCCGTTGCATCCACAACGCGCCCGCTGCACGCTGACGAGTTGGCTATACTGAAACTCATTACGCAATCGAACGTGGAGGTTCAGGGTCCCATGCCCATCACCGATTTCCTCATGAAGAACGCCCAAACGCACCCCGACGAAATCGCCCTCGTCGAGGTCAACCCGGGCCTGCGCGAAGCGCGCGGCGTCACCTGGCGCGAATACGAGCTCGTCGAAACGAACCCGGCGAAGAAGTACCGTCGCACCATGACCTGGAAGGTCTTCAACGATCGCGCCAACCGTTTCGCCCACCTGCTCATCGACCAGGGCGTCAAGCGCGGTGACAAGGTCGCCGTCCTGCTCATGAACTGCCTCGACTGGCTGCCCATCTACTTCGGCGTGCTGAAGGCCGGCGCCATCGTGGTCCCCCTGAACTACCGGTATTCCTCCGATGAGATCAAGTACTGCGTCGAACTCGCCGATGTGTCGACGATCGTCTTCGGTTTCGAATTCATCGGCCGCATGGAAGCCCTCGTGGGCCAGCTGCCCGGGGTCGACCGCGCCTACTACGTGGGTGACGAAGACACCTGCCCTTCCTTCGCCGACAGCTACGCCATGCGCATCCGCCATTTCACCACGGAAGACCCGGGCATCGACCTCGACGATGACGACCTGGCCGCCATTTATTTCTCGAGCGGCACGACCGGCTTCCCCAAGGCGATCCTGCACAAGCACCGCGCCCTCATGCGCGCGGCAATCACCGAGCAGAAGCACCACAGCCAGACGCGTGACGACTGCTTCCTGCTCATTCCGCCGCTCTATCACACGGGTGCCAAAATGCACTGGTTCGGTTCGCTCGTGAGCTGCTCGCGTGCGGTCATCCTGCGCGGCGTGCGTCCCGAATGGATTCTGCGCACCGTGTCGGAAGAAGGCTGCACCATCGTATGGCTCCTCGTTCCCTGGGCACAGGACATTCTCGACGCGATCGAAGACGGCACCCTGAGTCTGTCCGACTACCGGCTCGACCAGTGGCGCCTCATGCACATCGGCGCGCAGCCTGTGCCGCATTCGCTCATCGAGCGCTGGCGCCGCTACTTTCCGCACCACGAATACGACACCAACTACGGTCTTTCGGAAGGCATCGGGCCCGGCAGCGTGCACTTGGGCGTGGGCAACATCGACCACGTGGGCGCAATCGGCGTCCCCGGCTACGGCTGGCAGGCCGAAGTCCGCATGGACGACGGCACCTGCGTCGAACCCGGATCGGGCGAGGTGGGCGAGCTCTGCCTGAAGGGCGACGGCGTCATGGTGGGCTACTACAAGAATCCCGAAGCCACGGCCGAAACCCTGCGCGACGGCTGGCTCTACACCGGCGACATGGCCGAAATCGACGCCGACGGCTTCATCTGGCTCGTCGACCGCAAGAAGGACGTCATCATCTCCGGCGGCGAAAACCTCTATCCAGTGCAGATCGAAGATTTCATCCGCACCAATCCCAAGGTGAAGGACGTGGCCGTGATCGGCATCCCCAACGAGCGCCTGGGCGAGATTGCCTGCGCGGTGGTGGAAGCCAAGCCCGGCGAGGAGCTTACGGAAGACGAGATGCAGCAATTCTGCCTGGCGCTGCCGCGCTACAAGCGCCCGCGCCGCTACATCTTCGCCGACGTGCCGCGCAACCCCACGGGCAAGATCGAAAAGCCCCTGCTGCGCAAGCGCTACGGCGCCGAGCGCCTGGTGGAACGCGAGAACAAGGAATAGGCGGGGAAGCTCTGCGGGCGTGGGGCCGGATTGTCGCGTGCCCGAGGCGCGGGCGGCCGGGCCCCGCTCGCGGATACCTCGCAGGTGGGCGGGCCGATGCGTGCGGTAAGCATGCGTCGGCCCGTTTGCTTGGAAACTTTTGGAGAAATCGCGAAGCCGCATTTTCTTCTTGCATCAATCGTGGCGGTACCGTAAAGTATGTATTCGCGCCACGGTGGATGTAGTTCAGTTGGCTAGAACGCCAGATTGTGGCTCTGGAGGTCGTGAGTTCAAGTCTCACTATCCACCCCAGCGCGCCTTTGACATTTCGCTTCGCAAGAAGCTTTTCATGGACCGTTAGCTTAGTTGGTAGAGCAGGGGACTCTTAATCCCAAGGTCCGGGGTTCGAGTCCCCGACGGTCCACCATTTCGCATCAAGGCTCCCGCAAGGGAGCTTTTTCGTTGTGGGGCGGTTCGCACGAACGGTTAGTCGGGGACTCGAACCGATGAGGTGGAAACGCGTTAAGCTCAGGCGCCAGCCCCGCCTGCGCGAGGCCGGCGCCGGCCCCTATACGTCCATACCGCCCAGATACTCGGAAATGGCCTGGTAGATGAAGTTGGCGTACCGGCCTTCGGTATCGTTGCCCTCTGACGACAGGGACATGGTGATCTGTGCCGTGCAGGTGCAGCGCCATTCGCCGACCGACCGAATGGCCCCGATGCGCTCATGCACCTGGTCGGTTTTCTCCTTCATCGCCTCTGCTTCCTTGAAGGCCGTCAGCACGATGAACTGGCTGTCGACCAGGCGCCCGATCACCGCGTTGTTGCCGAACACCTCTTTCAGGCAGGTCCCGATGGCACGCAGCAGTTCGTCGCCCGCTTCCTTTCCGTACAGCTGGCTGAAGACCCCGTATTCCTTCACGAACACGCGGATGATCGCGTAGCGGTTCTTATGGCCCCAGAGCTCTTCCAGGTAGCGGGTAATGCCCTCGGCGATGCTCATGGCGTTGGATAGGCCCGTCACGGGGTCGGTGTGCATCATAGAGAAGGCTCTCTCCGCGGCATCGGTCAGCGCGTCCGCATCGAAGAAAGCCCCCATGAGGCCCACGATCTTCCCGTCGCGGAAGATAGGCGTCTTGTCGACGATGAGCGTGTGAACGGACCCCTGTACGATACAATTCACGACGATGTTGTGCGCCGGGCGGCCCTGGGCGATGACGCTCTCTTCCTGTTTCCGGTAGGGCTCATCGTTGATGTGCCAGCCCATTTCCTCATCGGTCTTGCCCAAGAGCTCGTCGATTGACGCGATCCCGTAGAAATCCAAAAAGCTTTGGCTCGCGCCCGCGAACCGGCGGTTGCGGTCCTTCCAGAAGAATTTCCAGTAGCTGTAGGAAAGCTCGTTTTCCCAGAGAATCGCCGAGGTCATGGCGTCGGCGTCCGCCTGGGGCCCGGCAGCACGGGCGGCGTCGGCATCTTCCGAAAAGCTTGCCATGATGCGGGTGACGGCCTGCTGGGTGAGGCCCGATTCGAGCGTCACGTAAAGAAAGCGGGTGAAGTCGGTTTTCGGCACGGGTACGGCGAGGTGGATGAGCCAGCGGTAGTCGCCCTGAGCGCTTTTGCTGCGGAAATGCGCCGCAAGCAGGTTGTTGGGCGCCTTTGCCAGTCGTTGGGCGAGCGTGGCTGGGTCGCAGAAATCCTGGAACCGCGCTCGGTCGGGCAGATAGACGAAATCGCGTTCCCAGGCAGCGAACGTTGTGGCGATGCCCTTCACGTGGTCGCTTTTCCCGATAGGCTGGTTGGAAAGGGACGACTTCAACACGTCGATCGTATCGGTGGCCAAGTCGAATTCGACGATGTCGTTGCAAACGTAGTAGAGGTCGGAAAGCTGCCCGATCCGCTGGCTTTCGTCGGAATCGGATTCCATTTCCACGTAGCGCAGCCACGCTTGGTAGGCGCGGTGGGTGGCGGTCGATGCGATAAGGCGCGCCTTCAGCTGCATGTAGTGGTCGCCCGAAGGGTAGGTGATCGTCTGCGTGCCGCCGAGCGCCCGCACCTTCTGGTCGACGAAGGAGCGGTGGAAGATCGCCATGGGGTCGCCGTGCTCGTTGAGCTCCTGCTCCCATCGTGCCAAGTTGGGAATGCCGTCTTTGGCGAGCGCTTCGTCGTATCCTTCGTTCGTGAAAAGGAAGGTAAAGCGCGCTCCGTCGTCTTCCGTCACGCACATGGGCTCGTCGGTCTGGTAGTTGATGCGGGCAAGCGCTCGATAGTAGTGCTCGTCTTGGGTGGTTTCCAGGGCAAAGCCCCGCGCGACGCAGTGGGCTCGCAGTTCGGCGCCCGGCAGGGGTTTGCCGAAATAGTAGCCCTGCACCTTTTCGCAGCCGATCGATTTGAGGAAACGGTACTGCTCTTCGGTTTCCACACCCTCGGCCAGGGTGCCGATCCCGATGCGCTTGGCCATGCGCACGGTCGACCGCACGATCTCGCGCGCCTTTTCGGTTTGGCTCGACAGGAAGCTCATGTCGATCTTCAGCTCGTCGAAGCGGTAATCCTTCAGGTTGCCCAGCGACGAGTAGCCGGTGCCGAAGTCGTCCATCCAAATCTGGAATCCCTCGCGGTGGAACCGCTCGATTACGCGCTCTATTTCCTTGGAACGTTCGACGAAGGCGCTTTCGGTGATTTCGATGTTGAGCATGGACCGGGGCACTTCGTAGGAATCGACGATCCGCGTGATGCGTTCGACCACGTCGGCGTGCTGCAGGTCCTTGCGCGACAGGTTGAAGGAGACAGAAGCAATCTCGCGATGATTGGCCAAGGCGTTGCGATAGTCGCGGCAGACGAGTTCGATCATATGGAGGTCGAGGTCGAAGATCTGCCCGCTCTCTTCGAGCGCAGGTATGAAGTCCGCGGGCGCGAGCAGGCCGTGGTCGGGGTCGACCCAGCGGGCGAGCGCCTCGGCGCCGCACACGGTGTGCGAAAGGGTGTGCACCACCGGTTGGTAGTAGACCCGGATCCAGCCCTCTTCGAAGGCGCGGTCGAGGTTGGCCAGGGCGAACGACCGCAGCTGGGCCCGATCGAGAATCTTCTGGTTGAAGAAGGCGTAGGCGCTTTCGGAGCGCCCTTTCAGGGAATCGCAGGCCAGTTTGGCGCGGGTGATCGCTTCGGTGGGGGAGACGTGCTCGAAGGCGTATTCGTAGATGCCGATGCGCACGGGCAGGCCATGCGCCACGCTGCAGAGGTCAAGATTGCTCAGAAGGGCGTCGAGCCGCTCTTCAAGGCCTTCGCGCGCGGTGAAGCAGGCGTAGTGGTCGCTTTCCAGACGCGACGCATTGATGATGCCGAACTGCGCGCGTAGAACCCGCCCCGTTTCGCGGATGAGCGCATCGCCCTCGTCGAAGCCGTAGCGACGGTTGAACTCTTTGAAGTCGCTGTAGTCCAGGTAGAGCATCACGGGTTGGGCACCGTCGTCGATCAGGCGGCCGACGTCCTCTTCGATGCGTTCGCTGAAATACCGTGAGTTGGGCAGGCCCGTGAGGTCGTCGTAGCGGAAGGCCCGCTGGGCGGACGCTATGGGTGCCAGCGACACCAGGCGCGTGGCGAGCGAAGCCTGGGCGGGGCTTGCGGAAGCGAGCGAGGCGCTCTCGTCGGTGCACCAAAAGGCGGCTAGGTCGTCGTGGTCGCCGATGCGGCTCCCCGTGAGGTGTATGACCTGGTAGGAGGTGCCTCCCTCGCGCCTGTTGCGGAAGAGGAGATCGAGCAGGCGCCCTCCTTCGATGAATTCGCGCACGCTTTCGGCCACACGCGCGACGTCGTCGGGGTGGATGTTGCGGCAGGAATCGACCCCCATGATGCGCGTCGCCATTTCGCGCGAGTCCACGCCGAGCAAGTCGAGCATACCCTGTGAAATCACAAGGGGAAGCGAGTGCTCGTGCTGAAGCCGGAATACGACAAGCGGGGCGGGCAAAGATTCGATGAATCGACGGGTGGCAGAATCAATGCAAGAAGGCTTCATCGTGCGCGCTTCTTCCTCAACGACGGCGTGTTTCCTATCGTAAAATGCTACCTCGATTATAGCGGATTGGGACGCGTGGCTTCACCTCCTACGCTGCCGCTGCCCGATCTTGGCGTGCGAGCGGCCGTTTGCCCTTGGTGGACGATAGGGGAAACCCCGATATGTAGGTTACGTGATACAGTCAACAATACATCTACAGGAGTACGGGACGCCGCAAAGAGAGGGTGCGGCGCCCCCTTGATATACGGGATTTCCCGTAGGGGAGGTGGATTACGTGAACCTCAGCCGCCGAAACTTCGTACGAGGCAGCGTGGTGTCCCTGGCCGCATTGGCGGCGGGCGCAAGCGCCTCTGGCTGCGCTGGTTCCGCCGAAGCCGATGTCGACGTCTTCGACACGGGCTACGTGCGACCGCCGGGTGCGCGCACCCCGGAAGACTTCGACGCCCGCTGCATCCGCTGCGGCAAGTGCATCCAGGCGTGCCCCTACGAATCGATCCACGCGGTGCGCAACGTCTTCAGCCTGCAGAGCTCCACGCCCTACCTCGACGTGCGCGCGAAAGCCTGCCGCATGTGCGAAGACCTGCCCTGCATCGCCGTCTGCCCCACCGAAGCCCTGCACCACCTCGACGACCGCCGCGACATCCGCATGGGCACCGCGGTCATCGACGAGGAAAGCTGCATCGCCTTCGACGGCATGCGCTGCGAGGTGTGCTACCGCGCCTGCCCCCTCATCGACGAGGCCATTACCATCGATTTCCGCGAGCGCCCGCACGACGCTCAGCATATGGTGTTCGCGCCGGTCATACACGAAGACACCTGCACGGGCTGCGGCCTGTGCGTCGAACGTTGCGTGACCGACGTACCAGCCGTGCACATCGTGACCGATATGGACGAATATCGGTCACGCGTTGACGCTGCCTCCCGCTAGGGACGGCAAAGGGAAGCCCCTGGCGGGGCAAAGGGAGAGAACAGGAAGAAGAAAGGGAAGAAAATGGAGATCACGAGGCGAAATTTCGTCAAGGCAACGGCGGTGTCGCTGGCCATGGCGGCTGCTGGCGCTGCGGGTGCCGGCGCCCTTGCCGGTTGCTCGAGCGAGAAGGGCAGTTCGGCCGGTGCCAGCAAAGACGGCACCACCACCTATACGGGCGTCTGCCGCTTCTGCGGCACCGGCTGCGGCGTCACGGTTCAGGCCAAGAACGGCAAGATCGTGTCGGTCGCCGGCGACCCCGACAACTGCTCGAACAAGGGCCTCAACTGCGTAAAGGGCTACTACCTGGGCGAACTGCTCACCGGTGAGGACCGCCTCACCAAGCCCCTCATCCGCGACGACGCTTCCACCAAGGGCACCGACGGCGGCCTGCGCGAAGCCACCTGGGACGAAGCCCTCGACCTGGTGGCAGACAAGCTGCGCACCCAGTGGAAGGACGACAAGAGCAAGATCGGCCTATGGCTTTCCGGCCAGCAGCCCATCACCGAAGGCTACCTCACCAACAAGTTCTGGAAGGCGGGCCTGCTTTCCAACAACGTCGACTGCAACGCGCGTCAGTGCATGGCCAGCGCCGTTATGGGCTTCATGAACATCTTCGGTACCGACGAACCGGCCGGCTGCTACGAAGACCTCGACCTGGCCGACACCTTCGTCACCTGGGGCGCCAATATGGCCGAATGCCACCCGGTGCTCTACTCGCGCTTCATGGCCCACAAGATGAGCAGCGACAGCGTGAAGCACTACGACCTCACCACGGTGAAGACCCGTACCTCGGCCAACGCCGACAAGGTGATGGTCTTCAGCCCGGGCAGCGACATCGCGATCGCCAACGCCATCTGCAACTACATCATCCAGAACAACCTCTACGACCAGCAGTTCCTAAACGACCACATCCAGTTCAAGCTGGGCACCGAAAACCTGGGCAACGCCTTCGACGACGGCTACGACAAGACGCCCGCCGGCGCTGCCGCCAACGACGTCACGCCTGCCACCTGGGACCAGATCGTCGAGCGTTTCGCGCCCTACACGCTGGAATACGCCTCGCAGGTTTCCGGCGTGCCCGCGGCCGACATCGAAGAGCTGGCCAAGGAATACGCCGACCCCAACCGCAAGATCATGACCCTGTGGACCATGGGCGTGAACCAGCACAACCGCGGTACGTGGATGAACCACTGCATCTACAACATCCACTTCCTGGTAGGCAAGATCGCAAAGCCCGGCAACGGCCCCTTCAGCCTGACCGGCCAGCCCTCGGCCTGCGGCACCGCCCGCGAGGTGGGCTCCTTCTGCCACCGCCTGCCGGCCGACCTTTTGGTGGCCAACGAACAGCACCGCCGCTATACCGAAGCCATCTGGAACCTGCCCGAAGGCTATCTCGACGCCATCAAGGCGCCGGGCATGCACACGGTCAAGATGTTCCGCGAGATGTCTAAGGGCAACCTCAACTTCCTGTGGAGCGCCCACAACAACTGGGCCGTGTCGATGCCCAATCTCACTCGCTTCCTGGGTCTGAAGGACGAGTACAAGGGTATCTTCAGCTGCTTTACGGTAGTCAACGAAGTCTATCCCACCAAGAGCACCCAGTACGCCGACGTGGTCTTCCCCGTGGCCATGTGGATGGAACGCGAAGGCCAGTTCGGCAACGGCGAACGTCACACCGCCGTCTTCGAAAAGGCCTGCGAGGCCCCCGGCGACGCCTGGTGGGACAACAAGGTCTTCCTGGAAGTCGCCCTGCGCGTGCTCGACGGCGAGAAGATCGGCGACGCCGACGCCTTCGACGCCCTGTTCGGCCAGATCTACGACAAGAACGCGCATGATTTCAAGAACGACATGCACGAAACCAACCGCCTGCTGTGGGAAGAGTACCGCACCTTCTCGAACCCCGACATGAACGACAAGGCCAAGGCCATCGACGCCAACGCCGACGGTAAGTTCGCCGGCCCCATGCACATGAAGGCCAAGCAGCTCGCCCCCTACGACGTCTACTTCGACCAGCACGACCTCACCTGGCCCGTGCGCGAGATCAACGGCAAGTGGGTGCCCACCAAGTGGCGCTTCAACGACGGCGGCAGCCAGGAAGACGGCTTCGACAAGATCGGCGTCGAAGAGATGGGCACGCCGGGCAAGTACGGCGACCTGTCCTTCTACAAGACGCCCAACCAGCGCCCCAGCTTCGTCTTCCGTCCCTACGAGCCGCCGGCGCAGGAGCCCAGCGACGAGTATCCCTTCTGGTTCTGCACCGGTCGTCTGCTCGAGCACTGGCACACCGGGTCGATGACCATGCGCATCCCCGAGCTCAAGCGCGCCGTGCCCGACGGACTTATCTACATGAACGCCCAGGACGCTTCCAAGCTCGGCATCGCCGACGGCGACCGCGTCAAGGTGAGCTCGCCCTACGGGTCGGTCGAAATCACGGCCACCACGGCCAACCGCTTCGACTGCTCGCCCGGCTACACCTTTGCCGCCTTCTTTGACGACCGCGTCCTTATCAACAAGATCGTGGAAGACCTCTACGATCCCATTTCCAAGGAATCGGACTTCAAGAAGACCTGCGTGAAGATCGAGAAGGCCTAAGGAGGGTACGAACATGAAATCGACGAACAAGCCCAAGATGCTCGTAGCGGGCGTCATAGTTGCCACGATGGCCTTCGGCTTCGCGATTGCCGGCTGCTCTTCGCAGCCCAAGTCGCTGGCCACCACCAACGACATCACCTATGCGGAAGGCCAGCCGCCCCTTATGCCGGCCAACGACCACCAGGGTCGCTGGGAATCCCTGGGCGTGAAGGGCTGCCTGGGCTGCCACGGCTACAATTCCGATGGCAATCCCACGAACGCCTATGCCACCCAGATCCCCGACGACCACTACGTGAACGGCGACCACAACGGCCAGCTGACGTCGGAACGCGAGCAGTGCATCCAGTGCCATCCCCTCGACGATCCGTCGACGCGCTAGCGCAGCGCTCGGACCCCGCATAACCAACCGGCCGGGCGGCGCGCAAGCCGCCCGGCCCCGTAAAGGAGCAATTTCAATGGTTATTTCGAGTCTTGTGGTCGAAACGACTCCGGGCAAGGTGCACGCGGTGGCCGAAGAGCTGGCGAAGATTCCCGGTGTCGAAGTACACAACGACGAAGGCTACAAGATCGTTGTGACCATCGAAACCGAAACCACGCGCCAGTCGCACGACGTCGCGGCTGGGTTCATCGGCATCCCGGGCGTTTCGAACGTGAACCTGATCTACGTGAATTTCGAAGACGACCCCGAACTGCAGGCGGCGTGGGAGCGCCGTCAACAGCAGAGTCAGAAGTAGCAGCGGCCCGCGTTGGCAGGGCCGTGTTTGGAAAGAAGAGGAGAGAGGCAATGGCGACCGAACGTAAAGGCAAAGGGCATATCTCGCTTGCCCGTCACGTCGTGCAGGTGCTCGTGCTGGCCTTGTTCTGCATTCCGCCGCTGGCGGTAGGGCAGGGGCTTTTGGGCGCCACGAGCGGCAGCGAAGAGCTTGCCCAGACTGCCTCGACCCTGCCCTTCTTCGGGTCCCTTTCGTCTTCGACCTTGGCGGGCCTGGTACTGGCCGACCCCTTCGCCGTGCTCGAGACCATCATGGCGAGCAAAGACGTGGTGGTGGGGGCTCTGGTGGGCGCGCTGCCCATTGTCCTGCTCTACGGCATCGTGCGCGGCCGCGCCTTCTGCGGCTGGGCTTGCCCGGTGAACCTGGTGCTCGAACCCCTTGACGCCCTGCGCGCTAAGTTGGGCATCAAGGTGCGCGAGCACGGGTGCCCGCGCCACGTGAAGCTGTGGGTGGCCCTGGGCGCCCTGGTGGTGGCCGCGGTTACGGGCCAGCTCGTGTGGGAAGCCGTGAACCCCATCTCCCTCTTCTCGAAGGGCCTGCTCTTCGGGTCGCTCACCGGCCTTGCCACCTTCGTGGGCATCATCGTGGTCGATCTGGTATGGGGCCATCGCGTGTGGTGCCGGGCCCTGTGCCCTCTGGGCGGCTTCTACGAAGCCTTGGGCACCGTGGGTACCGTGAGCGTGAAGATGGACTACGACGCCTGCATCCACTGCGACCGATGCAAGCAGGTCTGCCTGTGCGACCCCGAAATCCTCGATGGCGTGCTTTCGGGCGCTACCAAGCGCGTCGAAGCGGGCGACTGCATGCTCTGTGGCAAGTGCGTCGACACCTGCCCCACCAAGGCCCTGTCGATCGGCTTCGCCGCCCCCACCCGCACCAAGAAGGACTGAGTCAACAGGCTCAGGCTTGATTGACTCATTGGCCCCCTCTGGCATGCTCCATGCCAGAGGGGGCCTTTTCTTGCGCTACAAGTCGAGCAAATGGTGCTTGAGGGCAATGTGCACGAGCTCGGCGCGCGTGGTGATGCCCAATTTCGAATAGATCTTGCTCCGGTGGGCTTCGACGGTCTTCACCGAAATGAAGATCTTGCCGGCGATTTCCTTGTTGGTGTAGCCCTGGGCCAGAAGCGAGAAGACTTCCAGCTCGCGGTTGGAAAGCACCTGGTAGGGGTCCTTCTCGCCGATGGCGCCGTCGTGCAGCTTTTCGGTGAGGTCGGCGGCCATGCTGGGCTCGATGTAGACCCCGCCCGCGGCCACCTTGCGGATGCCGGCTAAAAGCACGTCGGTCGACGCGTTCTTCAAGATGTAGCCCGAAGCGCCCCCGCGCAGGGTGTAGAAGAGGTAGTCGATCTCTTCGAACATCGTGAGCATGATGATGCGCGTGTCGGGGAAGTCGCGCGCAATTTTCTCGCAGGTCACCAGCCCGTTTTCCCCGGGCGGCATGGAAATGTCCAGCAGGAGCACGTCGGGTTTCAGCTTGCCCGTCACCCGGTAGGCTTCGTTGCCGTCGGCGGCCGTGCCCATCACCTGCATGTCCTTCTGGGCGTTGATGATGAGCGCGAAGCCCTGCCTCACGACTTCGTGGTCGTCTGCAATCACCACGCTGATCATGCGCGGCTCCCTTCTTCATTTGCCAGCGGCACCTTCAACAGCACCGTGGTGCCGTCTTCGTTCGAACGCACCGTGAGCCTTCCTCCGATGATGCTCGCACGTTCGCGCATGCCCTGCAAGCCGCTCCCGTGGCCTTGTATCTGAGGCTGCTGGGCGTCGAACCCGCAGCCCTGGTCGTAGACGATCACTTCCAGCTGGCCGGCGTTGCGGTCGATCGCCACGTTCACCGTGTCGCTGCCCGAATACCGGCAGGCGTTGAGCATGGCTTCCTGGGCGATGCGGTAGGCGTGCGTTTCCACCAGTTTGGGGAAGCGGGCGCCGCCCGTGTTGTCGTCCACCTCGATGCGGGGGCCGTAGGTGTCGCGGTAGAGGTTGGCCTGGGTGCGCAGGGCGGGGCCCAGGCCCAGGTCGTCCAAGGCGAGCGGGCGCAGTTCCACCGAAAGATTCTTCAGGTCGCGCATGCAGCCGGTCAGTTCGGCCGTGGCCTGGTCGGCCAGGTCCTTCACGGCGTCGGGCGAGCTGGCGAAGGGAATCTGCCGGATCATCATCGACACGCTCAGCAGCTCTTGGCCGATCTCGTCGTGCAAACGGCGCGAGATGCGGCGCCGCTCCTGTTCCTGCGCTCGGTGCATCTGCATGAGGGTGATGTCGTCCACGGCGTCGCCGCCGTCTTCCATCGAACCGGACGCGTTGAGCGCCGCGAAGTTCAGCGGTTCGGCGCTTCCCACCGAAAAGCCGCAGATGCCATCGGCGAGCGAGGCGATCAGCGCGTCGAAGACGTCGGCGTAGGCGGGCGAAACCGAACGGAAGGCGCACAGCAGCACCCCGCGCACCGTGCCGTTTTCGAACAGGGGCAGGGCGCAGAAGCTGTGCAGGTCTTCGGCGAAGACGATGGGGTAGCTGGAATACTGGCGCGGGTCGAGCTGCAGGTCGATGTCGGTGGAGATCATCGCACGGCCCGATTTAAGCACGACGCCGCCCACGCCGTGGCCGGGCGAGAGCATGATGCGCTGGTAGCGCTTGCTGGTGGCGCCCGATGCCTGCACCCAGCGCAGGGCACCGCCTTCTGCGGGGGTGCTTCCGAAGGCGGCGAAATCGAATCCGAAACGGGCACGCAGGCCTTCGAGCGCGTCGGTGAAATCGGGGGCAGTCATAATCGGCCTTTCATTTGGGGGTGTTGGGGTAGGGAAACGAAGAACGCCACGGCGAGCAAAACGAGGCCTGCGGCGTCGAAGGCGATGAAGCGCGCGATAGAAGCGGAAAGCGCAGCGAGGTCGGGCCCCATGCCGGCGCGCAGGGCCGTTTCCCCTGCGAGCCCGAGGGCCTGCTGCGCCAGGATCACCGCGAAGCAGGCTCGATGGCGGCCAGGCTGGGCGATCACGGGCAGGTAGGCGGCGTTCCACATGAGGAAGAGGATGCCCACTGTTTGTACGAAGGCAAGCGCCCCGGGGCCTTCCACCTGGTAGGCGGGGGCGAAGGCGGCGGGAGCGACTATGAACTGCAGCGCGCATTGCACGTTGATCGCGAAGACCGCAGCCACCAAGGCGCGCGCGACCCACGGTGCTGCGCGGTGCGCGCGGGTAGTCTGTTTTGTTGCTTGGCTCATAGCAATTGATTATAGGGAGTAGGGCGGACGTCGGCGCGCGCAGGGAAGGGAATTTTCGCAAGGGGTCGCGGAATCGGCCGTCATCGTGGGTGCGCGCCCCGTGTGCAACGCTTGCGCGCGCGGCGGCGGCGCGCCTTGCCGGCCATCTCCGGCCGATGGGAGCGGATCATGTCTTTTCGGTTGCGTAAGAGGGGCCCCTGCGGCCAGGTGCGCGCTAAACGGTGTAAGCGCAGGTCATTGCCGTCAATCTTATGTAAAGAGCGTACAGAGCTTTCGTCGGTCCTTTGTTACCTTATCGTTTTCTGCATATAATGAAAAACTGCAGTGCAATGGTGTGTAGGCGGTTGATTCGCTTTCCTCATGCGCGTTCTGCAACGATGCGAACGGGTGCGGGGAAGGGCGCAATCGCATGGCGGCACATCTTCTGGGCAGGGAATCCGCAAGCCGGTGCCGGCCGAATTATTCGGGCGGGTCATTTGATTATGTGGATTCACCCAGAGGAAGGCCCCGCTCAAATTTACGTTGTATAGTGAGTTGTCGGCTCCTTTCCGCAGTACGCGCACAGGTGTGTGGTCGCGCGTATCGCCGCGGAGCCCGGTTTGCGTGTGGTTAAGCTTTCGCGGCGTTTGAAGTGGCCGCAATCAATGGGGAATGGTTAAACAGCTTCGATGGAATCTATAGACAATGCACTCCCTCGAATTTCGAGGGACGGGGGTATTCAGTGCTCCCGAACGTTGCGATGAAGTGGTGCTTGTGACGTCGCAGCAAGCGGTCGCGCTCATGGGGGAGCAAGCGACCGAAGCACAGATAACGCAGCCCGTTGCGGCTGCTCCATATGGTCAGGCGAGCTTGAGGGAAGTTGCCGGTTCGGAAGGTATGCCCGCTGGGGATCAGGACGCACTCTACGAAGGGCGTACCGTACATAGCGGGTGCGGCTACGATTTGAGTAGTGCGGCATCCGAACCCACCGAATCCGATGTTCGCGCAGCTCGCGTAAGGGAAGCGCTCGAGGGCGTTGACCTCGCTGGAATTGAAAAGCGCTATGGTTACCGGTTCGCAAAACGCACGTTCGATATCGCCTTCAGTGCGTTGATGATCGTGGGTTTCTGCTGGCTGTTCGCTCTTATCGCGGTTCTCATTAAGATCGACGACCCTAAGGGACCGGTGTTCTTCAAGCAGAAGCGTGTGGGAAAGCTGGATGCCAAGGGCAATCCGAAGTACTTCACCATGTACAAGTTCCGCAGTATGTGCGTCGATGCCGAATCTAAGCTGCCTGAACTCCGCGAATTGAACGAGAAAACTGGTCCAGTGTTCAAGATTGCCGACGACCCGCGTGTCACGCGGGTGGGGAAGTGGCTGCGCAAGCTGAGCCTGGACGAGCTTCCACAATTCGTGAACGCGCTGAAGGGCGATATCTCCATCGTTGGTCCGCGTCCTGCGCTTCCTGCCGAAGTTGCGACGTACAACGATTATCAGAAACAGCGCCTTCTGGTGAAGCCGGGTATCACCTGCTACTGGCAGACCCGCCGTAACCGCGATTCGATCACTTTCGATGAGTGGGTTGATTTGGACTTGTTGTACGTAAAGCAGTGCAGTGTCTGGGCGGACTTCAAACTTGTTGTTCAGACGGTGGGCGTCGTGCTTACGGCTCAGGGGAACTAAATAGGTAATTACAAATGACTAGAAAGTCTTTCGTGGAGGAAGCTGGAATGAAAATCGCAGTTGCTGGTACTGGTTACGTAGGGCTCTCCCTCGCTATCTTGCTTTCGCAGCATAACGAGGTCCACGCACTGGATATCGTTCCCGAGAAAGTGGAAAAGCTGCAGCGTTACGAGTCACCTATCCAAGACGACGAAATTGAGCGGTTCTTAGGCGAGGCAAAGGCGGGGGAGCGCGAGCTCAACTTGCACGTGACGCTTGATGCGGCTGAGGCTTATACGGGCGTCGATTATGCTATCGTTGCTACTCCGACGAACTACGATTCGGACCGCAATTTTTTTGACACAACGAGCGTTGAGGCTGCAATCGGGGCCATCCGCTCGGTGAACCCCACCGCTTGGATTGTCATCAAGTCGACCATCCCGGTGGGATACACGGCATCGCTTCGCGAGAAGCTGGACGACGAGCGCATCATCTTCAGCCCTGAGTTCCTGCGCGAGAGTAAGGCTCTTTACGACAACCTGCACCCCAGCCGCATTGTTGTGGGCGCTCCAAAGGACGATGTTGAAGCCGTTGCTGCGGCGAAGACCTTCGCGGAGTTGCTTGCTCAGGGGGCGGATCCTGCAGAGCTTGAACGTGTCAATGCTGACGGCACAATCGGTATTCCGCGGCTGGTGCTGGGTACCACCGAGGCAGAAGCGGTGAAGCTGTTCGCGAATACATATCTGGCACTTCGCGTGGCGTACTTCAATGAGCTCGACACATACTGTGAGGCACGCGGGCTTTCCTCGGCTGACGTCATCGAAGGCGTGTGCCTGGAGCCGCGTATCGGCAACTTCTACAACAACCCTTCTTTCGGCTACGGCGGATACTGCCTGCCCAAGGACACCAAGCAGTTGCTAGCCAACTATCGCGACGTGCCTCAGAATCTCATCGAGGCCATCGTGGCTGCCAACCGCACTCGCAAGGATTGGGTGGCTGAACAGGTGGTGGATCGAGTGATGGAGCTTGTCTACGAAGGAAAGCCTAAACCCACAGTGGGCGTGTACCGTCTTACAATGAAGAGCGGCTCGGACAACTTCCGCGCGAGCTCTATCCAGGGAATAATGAAGCGAGTGAAGGCCAAGGGTGTGCCCGTGGTGGTCTTCGAGCCGACTTTGGACGCGCCTGAGTTCTTCGGTTCCGAGGTGACGCACGACCTCGAGAAGTTTAAAGCGGACTGTGACTTGATTGTGGCGAACCGTTGGAGCGACGACTTGGCCGACGTAGCGGGCAAGGTGTACACCCGCGACCTATTCAAGAGAGACTAGGCGTATGGTTAAGTCACCAAAGGATATAAAGGTATGCTTTGCGGCGTCTTCTGGCGGACACCTAGAGCAGCTGTTGGCGCTTAGGTCCCTGATGGAGCGATACGACAGCTTCATCCTGACTGAGAAGACCGCCTATGACGCCAAGTTGCCCGCGCGTGCGTGCTACGTGCGCCAGGTGAACCGCCATGAGGCGAGCTTTCTGCCGCGCATGGCGGCCAACGCCGCGATCTCGTTTAAGTACTGGCTCGCCGAGCGCCCCGACGTGATTGTATGCACGGGAGTGCTTGCCACTGTCCCGTTCTGCCTTATTGGCCATGTGATGGGCGCCAAGCTCGTCTACATCGAATCTTTCGCAAAGACAGACTCCCCGACCATGACGGGGAAGCTCCTGAGCAAGTGCGCCGACCGATTCTATGTGCAGTGGGAGTCGATGCTGGATGTCTACCCGGGCGCCCGCTTCATCGGCGGCGTGTACTAGGGGGCCTCATGATATTCGTTACCGTTGGTTCCCAGAAGTTCCAGTTCGACAGGCTTATAAAGGCGGTGGACGCCCTCGTAGCGAGTGGTGCTGCCGAGGGCGGCGCGTTCGCGCAGACGGGCGCATGCACTTACGTGCCGGAGCACATGCGCCACGAGGCCTTCCTCGACCGCGAGGCGTTCCGCGCTCGCATGGACGCTTGCGACGTTGTGGTGACCCACGGCGGCACCGGCGCCATTATCGGGGCTGTGAAGGACGGCAAGAAGGTAATCGCCGTTCCGCGCCTGGCTCGGTACGGCGAGCACGTGGATGATCACCAGACCGAAATCGTCAGGCAGTTCGGAGAGATGGGTCTCATCGAACCATGCATGGATCCGGCCGATTTGCCCGCTGCCTACGTGCAGGTGCTTTCCAAGGACTATCTGCCCTACAAGAGTAATACGGCTCGGTTCTGCGCCGACCTAGCGGAATACATCGATGGCTTGAGGGATGACCGATGAACACCATGCTGAAGAACGCAGTGCTTGCTCCCTTCAACGTGCTCTACGCCGTGTCGCCCGAACTTTGCCTGAAGGCGCTGTTCCGCATCAAGCAGGGTTACGCGCTCGACCTGAAGAACCCCAAGACCTTCAGTGAGAAGATCCAGTGGATCAAGCTCTACGACCACAATCCCCTGATGCCGCGCTGCGCCGACAAGTACACGGTGCGCGGTTACGTGGAGGAGTGCGGCTGCGGGCGGTACCTCAATGAGCTCCTGTGGCACGGTAGCGACCCTGCGCAGATTCCATTTGACGAACTGCCCGAGAAGTACGTGGTTAAGGTGACTCACGGGTCGACCTTCAATATCATCGTGGATGGTAGCGAGCCTGTCGATCGCGACGAGGTCGTGCGCAAGTGTCGCAAGTGGCTCAAGGCTAAGTTCCTGCCGTGCTACGGCGAGTGGTTCTACGGCCGCAGTGGCGGTGTGGAGCCGAGCGTTGTTGTGGAAAGGTTTATAGAGTCCGATGGCGACAACGGCTTGGACGACTACAAGGTGTTCGTGATGAACGGTAAGGCCGTTCTCACGCTTGTGTGCACGGGGCGCACCGCGAACGCGCACTACGAGGACTACTACGACATGGATTGGAACCTGATTGAGGGCTGCGATATGGGCGAAGAGCGCTCGGGCAGGACTATCCCTAAACCCGCGTGCTTCGATCAGATGATCACGGCGGCTGAGTCTCTTGCGATGCCCTTCAACCATGCTCGCGTCGATTTCTATATCGCCGGCGGCAAGCTGATTTTCGGTGAGATCACGTTCACGTCGGGCTCCGGTTTCGACAGGTTCCACCCCTACGAGTTCGACTTTGAGCTGGGGAGCAAGCTTGCTCTTCCCGCGGCCCGACCTTCTGGAGCGTCAAATGAAAGATAAGTTTTTTACCCGCCTTTACTCGCTGTATCTGTTGATTTACCGCTTCGTAATGCGGCAAGTCTACATTCGTATCGATCGGGACAGGGCCAAGGGTTGCGCCGCGATTAGGCCCGAGGACAAGCGTGCCATCTACGACTACTGGAAGCGCTACGGGCTGAAGCCGAAGCTCGACGACTACCGCCTCTACGCGGACCGCGGGCTCAAGCCTGAGCCGGGTCTGATTTCGACAGAGATCTGGACGGGGGTTATCGAGCCGAACCACAACGCGCTCAAGTACTGTGGGGCCTTTACTGATAAGAACTACTTCGACCTCGTGCTGGGTCGGGAGAACACCCTCGACACGGTCGTGCGCTGCATATCGGGCAGCTTGCTCGACGGGGGCTATCGCCCCGTAACCGCGCAGCAGGCGGCCGATTTGCTCATAGACGGCACCGACTACATTCTTAAGCCGACCATCGAATCGGGCGGCGGACGCGACGTTTCCAAGGTTAGTGGCGCTGATATGGACGTCGAGCAGATTGAACGGGCGCGAGCCGATTTTGGCGGTAACTTCTGCGTTCAGAAGATTTTTAAGCAGCACGAGTTTTTGAATTCCTTCAATCCAACCTCGGTTCAGTCAGTTCGTGTGGTGTCCGTGTTTCTCGACGGCAAGGTGGACATCCTTTGCGCGTCTATGAGAATAGGTAAGGCAGGAAGCGTCGTGGACAATTTTGTTTCTGGCGGCTACGCAGTGAGTATTGACGTGGCCACAGGCACAATCGGCGACAAACTCGTAGATCATGACATGAAAGTCTACACAGCCCAGGAGGCTGGGATGAAGAGGGGCGGCGAGCGCATCCCGTTCTGGGAGGACGCGAAGCAGCTCGTGCGCGATTTGCACCCGAGGCTTGCCCACTTTGGAATAATCAGTTGGGACGTCACCCTCGACGAGTCGGGCACCCCGAAGATCATTGAGTACAATCTTATCGATTCTCTCATCGATTGGCATCAGATTTTCATTGGGCCGATTCTGGGTGACGAGGAGGCAGAGCTTCTCCCCAAGCTCCTCAAGAAGAACCCCTACATCTAGGTATGGCGATGAAGAAGAAACAGCTTGTAATTCTTGCCAACAAATATCCCAACGAGTTCGATCCGAACATTAACGTGTTCACCCAGCAGACCGCGTGGACCTTTGCTGATTTGGGCTATGAGTGCGTTGTGGTGTGTCCCTCTGCGGTCAACCTGAATAAAATCAACCGAATGCTGCCTCCTGAAACCATTGAGGCGACGGAGCAGGGCAACAGCGTGCGTATCGTGCGTCCCCACTACCTGAGCATGGGCCAAAGACCTGGTCCTTTCAACAAACAGCGAGTGGCGTTCACTGTTGCGCACTACATTGGCGCTACCGAAAAGGCCCTGCGTAATTGTTCCATCGACCCTGCATTGTTCTTCGGGGAGTTTCTTTGTCCCTGTGGCGTTGCCGCAGCAAAGTTGGGAAAGGTGATGGGGGTTCCCTCGTTCTTCCAGCATGGCGAGGCGCTTTATTATGGAGACAGGTACTTCGGAAACGATTCCCTCAGGGAAAGCTTACTCGCTAACCTCACGGGCGCTGTGGCAGTCTCGACCCAGAATAAGGGCTATCTTCTTGATGCTGGGATTCTGCCCGCTGAGAAGATTGGAGTATTTCCGAATGGATGTAGAGGAGATCGGTTCTATCCTCGCGACAGGCGTAAGGCGCGTCTTAAGATGGGCTGGCCCGAAGATCTATTCGTAGTAGGTCTAACCGGAAGTTTCGATGAGCGAAAAGGTGTCATGCGGCTTAAGAGTGCAGTTGAGACGATGGACGGTGTTTACTATGCCTGCGCTGGAAAGGGTCCGCTTGATCCGTCTGGAGCCAAATGTCTTTTGTCTTCGCCCATCGACAATGCAGATCTCCCCTGGTTTCTCTCTGCGTTGGACGCCTTCGTTCTTCCTACGCAGAATGAAGGATGTTGCACAGCTACTGTCGAGGCCATCAGCTGCGGGCTGCCTATTGTCTCTGCTGATCGAAGTTTTAACTATGATATTTGCGACGAAAGTAACTCGATCCTCGTTGACCCTAACGACATCAGCTCGATAACAGCTGCCATTGCTCGTTTGCGCGACGACGATGAACTGCGCGCGCATTTGGCCAAGGGGAGTCTTGACAGGGCGTCAAGCCTTGATTTGAAGAAGCGTGTTGCCTCGATTGTCGAGTGGATGGATGAGAAAACTGGTGGCGCGGTCGCGTCTAGTAAAAGGGCGTAATGATGGAGAAGGTCATTCATTACTGTTGGTTTGGGGGCAAGCCTCTTTCTCATACAGCCGAGAAGTCCTTGGCTTCATGGGAGAGGTTTGCGCCCGGATTCGAGTTGAGACAATGGAATGAGGATAACTTCGATTTCGAAACCTGCGCGTGGTCTAGGGACGCCTACGCAGCAAAGATGTGGGCTTTCGTTGCGGACTACGCCAGGTTTAAGGTGTTGCATGAATACGGCGGAGTCTACATGGACGTGGGCAGTGAGCTCATCCGCGACATAACGCCCCTATTAGGTAGCGTTCCCTTCACCGCAATAGAAGAATCTTCGTTGACCGCCACGACTGGACTGATCGTTGCGGTTGAACCGCATGATCCTATAATCGGAGCATGCGTTGCCAGATATGAGTCGATGCGGTTTTCCACCGATCCCGTTTTTCTCGATAAGACTACCGTCAACGAGGTGTTCACGGCTGAGCTTGAGAAAATTGGATTCAGACGCGAGGACAAAGAACAGTCTTTCGGAGGTTGGCGCGTTATGGACTCCAGGGCATTCAATCCCGTGTATGGTTTTGGCGGGTATCATATTAAGCCGTGTACATACAGCATCCACCGTTCTTCAGGCAGTTGGGTCGAGCCCAAGTTCCGTATAAAGAGGAGCGTAGTGCGCAAGTGCTCGCCTTTTATTGGTAGGCGGCCCGCACAGATTCTCGGTCGAGTTCTCATGGAGGTGAGCGACGGGGGTTTGATTGAAGGGTCGAAGCGCATCCTCGGTGTTGCTCGAGAGAAGGTTGCGAAAGGACGGAAAGACTAACGTGAGCACTTTCTCTAAAGACACAATCCACTACTTCGGTGCACCGGGTGTGAAATTCGGGCGACTGATTGGCGATTTTGGGTACCGTTACGTTTTCTATTTGAGGATGTGCCAGGCGGGGGGATTGCGAAAGCTTATTTTCACACTGCCTAGGAAGCACCTTTCGAGGAAGTGCGGGCTTGAAATCTCTCCATCAACTCAGATTGGCGAGGGGTTCTACATCGGCCATCCCTATGGGATCACGATCAACGTGGATGCTAAGTTGGGCTGCAACGTCAATATTCACAAGGGGTGCACCATCGGCCAGGAAAACCGTGGAAAAAGAAAGGGCGTTCCCACGATAGGCAACCGTGTCTATCTAGGTATTAACTCCACGATTGCGGGTAACGTTACCATCGGCAATGATGTTTTCATTGCGTCGAATACGTTTGTCAATCAAGACATCCCCAGCCACTCGATCGTCATTGGCAGCCCTTGCAAGGTTATTGAAAGGCAAAATGCGACCGAGGGTTACATCATTAACCTGGTTTAGTTCAGCCTTTCGGATAGGTGAAACGCATTTTGAAACACGTAGGCATACTAACATTCTCTAATACCGTGAACTATGGGGCGTCGCTTCAGGCGTGCGCACTTCGTAGGGCCGTGGAGTCTTTGGGCTGCGACTGCGAGATTCTTAATTACAGCAACAGGGAACTTGACGATCGCGAGCTGGGAACGCATTTCTCTCTTAGTCCATCGGGTGCTGTGCGCTACTTTCTGAGGCGGGGGTTCGAACGCCGCAGGGTAGCGGCGTTTTCGCGCTTTGCCGAAACCAACTTGAATCTTACGAGCAAACTCGACCGGGCGGCTCTCATTGATGAGGCCAAGACGCTTGACTGTATTTTTATCGGCAGTGATCAGGTTTTCAACCCTCGCGTTAACGGGCACGATCCCGTTTTCTTGGGTGCGGGTATCTCAGATGTTGCTCGCGTCGCCTCGTATGCTGCCAGCCTGGGCGATGCGACGGCCGAGGCAATCACTGCGTGTGATGGGGGCGCTGCGGAGAGGCTTGCCGCGTTTTCGGGCCTCTCGGTGAGGGAGCCCAGCTCCATGGAAGTGTTGCGCAGCATGGGTCTTGAGCCTGTTTTCATGCCGGATCCGACGCTTCTGCTCTCGTGCGACGAGTGGTCGGAGCTTGCTACAGGGGAAGGCCTTGACTCCATCCCTGAGGAATACGTGCTGCTCTATACGCTAAACTCCGAGCGAAAGCTTCTGGATAGGGCCTTGGAGGTTGCAGGGCGGTTAGGCATCCCCGTCATCTGCTTGCATTACAGCACTAAGGATTTTCCTGGCGTGCTTAATGTGAGGGATGTTGGTCCCGGCGCTTTTCTGGAGCTGGTGCGTAGGGCTGCGTTCGTGTGCACCGATTCCTTCCACGGCGCATGCTTTTCCTTGAACTTCAATAAGCAATTTGTTGTAAAGACCTCCGAAGCCGCAGTTCAGAGCAACGTCAGGATTACTGACCTTCTAGCGCGATATGGCATTGAGGACAGCCTATACGTCGCTGGCGAGCCGTTGGTGCGCAATATGGATTACGGCCGTGCTAACCAGGTCTTGGATCGCGACCGTGCTAACGCTCTCTCGTTCATCGCCGATTGCGTAGGGCTTTAGGGGCCTGTACTATCCTATGTTTGCCAAGAATACTTTCTGGAACCTTGTCTACCAGCTGACCGCCGTGGTCGCCGGCTTTCTGGTTCCGAGGGCCATCATCGGAGTATACGGCTCCGAGGTCAACGGCTTAGTGACCTCGCTTACCCAGTTCATCGGATATTTCGCGCTCGTGGAGGCCGGAATATCGGGTGCGGCGACGTTCGCCCTGTACAAGCCGCTCGCTCAGGACGACTGGAGAGGCGTCAACATTGTCGCGTCCGCTTCACGGGCCTTTTACCAGAAATCGGGTGCTGTATTCCTGGCCTTGCTGGTGGGGCTCTCAGTTATTTACCCGGTGTTTGTTTCGGCGGGCGCGTTGCTGCCATGGGAGATCGTGGCGTTGACGTTCCTTTTGGGCGCGAAGGTTGTCGTTGACTTCTTCTCGCTCTCGAAGTATAGGGTGTTCCTCACTGCTGACAAGAAGAACTGGCTGATCCAGCTGGCCTCAACTGTCTACACGTTGCTGAATACCGCTATTATCATCGTGTTCTCGCATTTGCGCGCGCCTGTCGTGGCGGTCTACGCGCTGGCGCTCGCGGCCGTGTTCGCGCGAAGCGCCATCCTAGCCGTGTACACGCGTCGGTGCTATCCCAAGTTTGATTGTAAGGTAGATTGCGGAAACTTCAAGTTGCCGCAGCGTTGGGATGCTTTATTCCTACAGATTCTGGGTGCGGTACAGTCGGGTGCGCCCGTTATCTTGGCTACTGTGCTGTGCGGAAACATGAGCGAAGTCAGCGTTTTGGCGGTGTATCTGCTGATTTCAAACGGGCTGCAGATGATTCCCAATGTGCTGGGTACGGGCCTGCAGGCTTCGTTTGGAAGACAGATTGCAAATGGAGATTACGGGGCGCTTCGCGCTTCGTACAGGCCTTACAGGGCGTTAGTCTATTCGGTGTCAGCTGTTGCGTGTGGATGCGCTTTCTCACTGATACTGCCTTTTGTTGATTTATATGCAGGGGATTTCCGCGATGCAGACTACCACAACGCGCTTCTCGGCTTTCTTGTGGTGCTGAATGTATTCCTCTACCATGGCAAGTCTTCCCAGGGGCTTCTTGTCATAGCTGCAGGGATGTATCATGAGACAAGGTGGCAGACCTGCATACAGGCGCTTATTATTGTTCTTCTGGGAATCCCCCTGACGATGGGGTTTGGCATCGTGGGCACCATTGCTGCTTCCTGCGTGTCGAACGCCTACCGTTTGGTCGACTTGCTTTTGTTCGAGCCCACCAGGATTACCAAAGACACAGTTTCAGGCTCTCTTTTGGCTTTCGGGCTATATGTCCTGCAGACTGCTCTTGTCGCGATGCCGGGGTATCTTCTCTCGAGCTTTGCTTGCACCTGGGTCCTTTGGTCAGCCGTCGCTGTCGTCCTGGTTCTGTGGGGCGTCGTTGTCGTGAGTCTGACGCTCGCCCTGCTCGACAAGGACAGCTTCCGCTCCATCTTTAAACGCTTCGTAAGGAATAGATAGTCATGCGTCTTGTATCCTCGTCGCAAATCGATGCAGCTCTCCCCGATCAGCACGGAGCGCGTTTTTCCCTAAAGAATGGGTCGATGGTCTTCGTCCCCCTGCTCTTTTACGCCTTTTTCTGCCAATCCCTCGCCTCGTCTTCCGTGGTGCTCTACGCATGCCTCGCTGTCTCCTTAGCGTCGCTCGTCATGCATTTTCTGGCTAACGGTAGGTTTGCCAACAAGAAGTTCGGCCTGGAGATTGTGTGGGTCCCGTTCTTCATCCTTTTCTATGCGCATAGCTTCGTTTTCGGGGTGAGCAACCTGACGCTACTGGTGATTTACACCATCCTGTTCGTATGCATGTACGCCGCATCGGGGGAGAGGCAGTGGATTTCGACCTCCTTCAAGGTGCTGGTTGCGTTTGCGGCATTCCACGCCGCGTGCACGATAGCCTTCTGGCTCTTTCCCGCATTGTATGCGCCTGTGAAGGCGGCGTTCTTCTCTTCGAGCTACATGGCAAGCGACTACCGATCGGGCTTCACCGCTCATTACAGCACCAACTCTATTTATTTGAGCTTCGGCCTGGTGTGCTGGGCGTGCGGGCTAATTGGGGAGAAATCCAAGCCGCGAGCGAAAGACGTAATCTTGGGCGTGGCGTTTCTGTTCGCCTTGTTCTTGACGACGAAGCGTGGACCGCTCGTCGCATCCGTCGTTGCCGTCTCGGTATGTTACCTCTTCGTCAACAGAGATAAGTTCACGGGGACGGCGTTGAAAGCCCTAATTATCGTTTTGTTGGCTATTCTAGTTGTGAGTGTACTGGCGACGTTCGTGCCGGGCGTCGAGGCAACCCTTCAAAGATTCGTCGAACTGTCGGAAGACGAGACGGGCAACGGCAGGAGCGAGCTGTACGACTACGCCTGGAGTATGTTCTATTCGAATCCCCTGTTTGGAAGTGGGTGGGGATCGTATTCGAAGTACGTTGCGACGACGTCGCTTGGCGCAATGTATGACAATTTGGGCTTCACGTCGATGAGTACCCATAATGTCTATCTGCAGCTTTTGGCCGAGACGGGCATCGTTGGGTTGGCCCTGTTCCTGGTACCCGCTGCGGTTACGTTAATCGCGGCGATGCGACGCTCGGCTGCACATCGCGGAGGAGGATTCTACGGGGAGTCGTTCTGTCTTTGGGCCTGCGTGGGCGCGCAGATCTTCTTCCTGATTTATTGCTTTTCAGGCAACCCTCTTTATGATCCGCAGTGTTACGTACCGTACTTCATGTCATGCGTCGGAGTGTTTGCTATATGCGGGATCGACACCAAACCGAAGGACGGGGAGGCTCATGGAAATCTGTAATAATCCGCAGCTGTGCAGTGGGTGCTCGGCGTGCAAATCAGCTTGCCCACGCTCGGCAATTACTGTGATCGAGGATAATCGGGGATTCTATCGCCCCAATGTGGACGAGGCAAAGTGCGTGCAATGCGGTCTGTGCGAGGCAACGTGTCCTGCCAACGGGGGGATGGCGGAGAAACTGAAGAGGGGACCGCTCGAAGTGCTAGCGTACAAGAACACCGACCAAGAGAGGGCAAAGAGTTCCTCGGGTGCCGCCTTTTGGGCGCTGGCGCACTATGTGCTTGGCAGGGGCGGCGTGGTGTACGGCGCCTGTTTCAACGATGAGTTCCGGGTTGTGCAGAGACGCTGCGTCACTGAGGGCGCGGCGCAGGCATGTAGGGGGTCGAAGTACTCCCAGGGTCTCACGGGGATGACGTACGGTGAGGTTTATGAGGACCTGAGGCAGGGAAGGTGCGTGCTGTATACAGGTGTCCCTTGCCAGATTGCGGGTCTGCGGAGCTTCCTTTCCAAGAAGAGCTATTCCGGGCAGCTGGTAACCTGTGACCTGATATGCCACGGGACGCCGAGCAACCGGATGTTCCGCGACTACATCGCGTTCCTCGAACGGAAAAGCGGTAAGAAGGTGGTCGGCTACTGCCATCGCCCGAAGGACCGGGGCTGGGGCGTGCATGTCGAGAAGGCGGTCATGGAAGACGGCAGCACGCTCTATGACACGATTGAAAGCAATACGTGGCGGGATGTTTTCTACAGTAATGATGGGTTGAACTCGTGTTGCTACCAGTGCCTTTACACTGATATTCGCAGGGTTGCCGATTTCACTATCGCTGACTTTCTTGGTGTGGACAGGTGCCGTAAAGAACTGAATGACCGGAGGGGGCTCTCTGTTGTCATGGTCAATAGCGAGCTTGCGGAGACCATTGTGAGGCAGGGCGTTTTCGAGCCAGGGGTTGTGGGAATAACGATCGACGAGGTGATTCCCGGCAACCCTATGCTGCAAAGGCCCTCGGTGCCTCGGGGCGATGTTGAGGGTTTTTGGCGGGCGTACGAAAAACGCGGCTTTGAAGGCGCGGCGCGCTATGTGGGGGCCTACGGGTTCGTCAAGACTGCCAAAACTCTGGTTAAGCGCCTTATGGGTAGAGACTGACAAACAGATAGAAAGGGAGTGTACTTCCTTTGAATCCTATGGAGTTCATCGAGCGGGCCGCATGTTGGGTTTACGTTCGCGGCAAACTTGCGTTCCTGAAGGGCAGGTTTCCCGGCCAGATAACTATGACGAAGGCGTTTCGGCGGCCCTTTTATTGCCGCGTGTCGGCTACGGGGCGTATCGACGTGGCGGAGCGGACCTCGTTCAACTACGGGTGTGTTTTGATTGCCCACGAACGCATCGACATCGGCAAGGGGTGCTTGTTCGGGCCCAACGTGCATGTATATGACTTCGACCACGGTATGACGCAGGACGGCACGATGTATCGTGACCAGCCGACAAAGACCTCGCCGGTCCGCATCGGGGACAATGTATGGCTGGGCGCGAACGTTGTTGTGCTCAAGGGCGTCACAATCGGGGATAACGCGGTTATTGCCGCGAACAGCGTTGTCGCAAAAGACGTACCAGCGAACACATTGTTTTACGAGAAGCGCGAGCGGTGTTATAGGGGTTTACAGTAGTCGAGAACAGTTGTGAGTATTAGGGGCCACCAGCAGGGCCCTCATTCACTTTGTACAGGGGTTTTATCCTGAACGAGCAGGAGCCGATATTCGAGATGGGCAGGAACCCGCGTCGATGTGGCCGGGCTCCTGACCATCCTGTCTACCGGTCTAGCCGTCCTTGCGGCCGCTCGGGCGCTAGCGTATGTTGATGTCGCCCACCTCCATCAAAGTCGCGTTGTGCACGATGCGGTCCATGATCGCCTCGGCCGTGACGTCGCTTCCCAGGCGCGCGTACCGGTCCTTGCGCTGGTACTGCGCCCCGAACATGGTTGAGCCCTCCTTGCAGCGGCGCTCCATCACCTCAAGGAGAAAGTTGCGGAATGGATTGGCAACCCCTATTTCGACAGTTTTTTCAGAGACTGAGACCCGCATTCCTGAACTCAACCGGACTCACGCAGCCTAGCTTCGAGTGCAGCCTGGAATGGGTGTACCAGCGGACGTGGTCGTTCGGCTTGACCTGCAGCCCGTGCAGCGTCGAGAAACTCTCCCTGTAGACGAACTCGGCCTTCGGCGTCTTGTCCGTCGACTCGTCGACCGCGTTGTCGTACGGGCAGCCCTTCCTTGAGAGGGCCTTTCGATTCCGAAGGCCCCCAGGAGGCCGTCGATGGCGATGCTACCGAATTCGCCGCCCCTGTCGGTATGAAACGCATGGATGCCCGTCGGGGGGAGGCAACCGTGGCGAAGGCCAGCTTCACGGGCCTTGCGTCTTTGCGCTCGCTCGCGGCGTGCCCGACGGTCTCCCGGTTGCGGAGGTCGACAAGAAGGCAGGCGTAGTTCCACTTGGAGCCGACCCGCACGTAGGTGAGATCCGAGACGATGCACGTCCGCGGTGCGCGCCCGTCGAACTCGCGGGCGACCATGTTGGGGAGCTGGGCTTCGTCGGGCCTGCCGGCATGGGCTTTGAACTTGGTCTTGGGGTATGCGCCGACGAGGCCGTTCTCCCTCATGATGCGCCCGATGCGCCGCCTGGAGGCGCAGAACCCTCGTCGCTCCAGCGCGGCCTTCATCTTGCGGGCGCCGTAAGCGCGGCGATTCGCCTCGTGGGCCAGGATGACCTCCGGCGTGAGCGGGTCCGGCCGCTTCGGCTTCTCTTTGTGCCCGCGCATGCTGCAGTAGGTCGACCTCGGTACGCCGAGGATCTCGCACTTCGCTGATATCGGATAACGCCCGGCGTTGGCGGTTATCGCGGCTACTGACAAATAGTACTTGCCAGGCAGCTGCGGCACTGGCCTACTCCTCGCCCGCATTGAGGAGTAGGGCTGACATGATAGCCAGGGAGAGTGATCTGGACATGCTCGCTGCGCTCTGCTTGTCAGATAGATGTGTCATCAAACTTACATGTGGGTTAGAAAAGCCCCGATTTCGCCATAAAATCGGGGCTCGATGTAAGTTCTAGGGTGTCAAAAGTTACATCAGCCGCTTACGACCGCCCTGTCTATCTCTCCGAGCGGGACGGGCGCCAAGGGCCTGATCTCTGCCATGTCGAGGTGCGAGATCAGGCCCTTGGCGCGCTCGCCGGAGTGGTACGCCTTGTTCGGTGCCGCCTTCCTGTAGAGCTTCTTGAGCTTCGCCTTCCCCTTGTTGCCCGGCGGCATCTCCGTCTCAGGCGGCAGCCCTGGGAAGGACAGGATGCCGGGCAGGTCGCACAGCATCACGTCCTCGATGTCGGCCTCGGCCGCCAGGCCGACGACCTTCTGCGCTGCTGGCGAGATTCTCTCGCGCAGCATACCCCAGCCGCCCTCGTGGAACTTCGTGATGTCGCTGTTGTACTCGTCGGTGTCGTAGCAGAGGAAGACCGTCCAAGCGGTTTCCGGGTTTTCGCCTACGCAAGCCCTGTCGAACAATCTGATTGATCTATGTGTTTGACAAGCTGAGTAGTAAGCCGCTTCATCGTGTTTGGTGTTTGAAAACTTGGGATGCCCAGGTAATTTTGTGTCTCTTAGCATGTCCATGCTTAAGCCCTGCCTCTCTGCGCCGATTCCTTGTAGGCGTTCAAATTCGCTTCAAGAAAGCTTTTCATGCCCCGCACTGCTTCGTCGGGCCCCTCGATGCGCACCTCTCCACCGAATTGGGCGATCCAACTGTAAAACACTTTGCTCAGGCCTACCGTGATCGATGCTTTGCTTTCTACGGCGGAGACCTGCTCGATGGGGGTGTTCTCCCCGAATCGGTCCATGATGCTTTTCACGTGTTTAGCCTTTAAGATCAAAGTGACGTCTACTGGCTTACTTTCGAACATTCCGAAAGACTGCCTGAATACGTTGAGCACCTCGGCTTTCTTCTCGCCTGAAAGCCGGGTTGCTCTCGTTCCCTCTAGCGCTCGCACGTCTTTCATTCTGTCGATGCGCGGGGTTTTCGTTCCCGATCGCGATTTCTCATCAAGATAGATAAGGTAGTAATACCCCTCCGGTGAGTACACGTATTCTATGGGGTCTACGATTCTCACTTCTTGCCCTGTGGCGCTCTGTCTGCGCGTGGTTTCCGAACCGTCTGCTGAGCGTTTCGTCTGCACGTAAGACAGCTTCCACCCGTTATCGATTGCTTTCTCGATTTCGTCGAGCGCGAACGCCGTTTGCTCGAAGCTGCCGCTGTGGTATAACTGCTGCACGATCAGGCGGCGATCGAGTATCTTTCCCGTTTCGATGGTGGCGAGAGACTTGAGCTTTGCTATGATTCGCCTTCCCTGGTTCTGCGTTAAGGATCGCGATGTTCTCACGGCGTCGGCCAGAAAGCGAAGCTCCCACTGCTCGAAGTTCGGCTGGAAGGAGTATCTGCATCGGGTCCCTCCGCTAGTGTCGATGTCGTAGCCGGCTTTTACGAGCGTCGCCACGTCGCTTCTGGTCGTCCGGGGGTCGGGTACTTTCGCTGCGCGGTCGGTGAGAGAGGCAACCTTGCGGGCAACCTTTTCCCTGAGCGGCCCCGCCTGGATGCCGTGCTCCGCATCGGTCTGCTCTTCGAGCACCTTCAGCGTCGATAGCAGCCTGAGCCCGTAGTCGTTCGGTTGTTCCTTCATAGCCGTTCCGTATCGCTAATTAATTCATCCAAATGTATTAATCATCATATACCGCACTGCTTTCATGACCCGAGAAAGTAGGGTAAACGGGTACCGATAGATACGGCACCGGGAGGTGCCCGAGGGAAGGTGGGCGGCATATGGGGATGACGGCATCCTTGTTCCCTGACGAGCAGTTAGGCCCGCAACCTCTCGAGGGGTTGAAGGTGGGCTTTTGCGACCATGTCGCGTTCAGGGCGGTCGACGCCGGCGAGAACCTCTTCGATGGCTTCAGGGAAATGAAGGCGATCACGTGGTCCTATGGGTTGGGCATGTTGGTGCGGCAGATGCGCAAGTTCGAAAAGGTCGAACTGGTTTTCGGCTGTTCCGCCATGCTGGACGACGAGGTGAAGCTTTCGGCTCTGGGCCCGCTTGTGCAGCAAGCGCAGGTCATCAGAGACCTTCAAAGCAAGCTGGGCAAGGAGATTTCGGGACGCGTTGAGGAAGGGTCGTGTAGCCTTTTCTTCGAAAGCACGGTTCAGTCGCATCAGAAGCTCTACCTTCTGTCCGATAGCGAGAAGGGGCGCTACCGGGTGCTTACGGGGTCGGCGAATTTCTCTGACCGCGCCTGGCGGGGCGATAAGCAGAAGGAGGTCATCCTTTGCTTCGAGGGCAAAGACAGCTACGAAGCGTTTCTGCGCAACATTTACGAGCCCTTCAGGAAGACGTGCGCCACTCACGTGAAAAGCCTTAAGGCCATCATCGAAAAGGCCGACGAGGCGGGAATGGTTACCTTGGACGAGTTGCCCCTCGTGAAGCCGGAGGGTGGCCTGGTGATCATTCAGGAGTCGACGGACGCGGACGTGCGGATTTCCATGGCCGATTGCGCTCTGTACGGCGGCCTCGATCGGGAGGATGCTAAAACGCTGGAGACTGCCTTGAAGCTGAGCGGCGGCAACGTCGTGCTCGACACGCACGGCGTTGAGTCGCTGATGCTCGAGGGGCAGCGCATACAAGATGCCAGAACCGAACAGATGGCGGTCTGCCCGAAGCTCATCGTGGCAGACGACGGGTCGGTGACGATGAACGGCGTTGCCCTCGAAACGCAGGGCTACGAACGGGATGCGGCTACCGTCATCGAGTTCGTCGAAAGCCTCGATATCTTCTCGGGCGATACGGCGTCCTACAAGCAAACCGCCTGGAAGATCATCTGCTGGTATTTCGCTACGCCGTTCTTCCCTCGGCTCAGGCGGAAATGCCGGGAGGCCAGACAGGACGGCAGAGTCTCGTCGATGCCCATGTATCTGTTCCTTTTCGGGAGCTCGAATGCAGGGAAGACTGCGCTCATGCGATTTCTGGGTAAGGCCATGTGCGGCGAAGAGGTCGCTCAGCTTGCCGGAAACGCCTTGAGGGCCGGTAAGGCGGTCAAGAAGGTGAGCGCCAGCACGATTCGCAAACCGCGGTTGATGCAGATCAACCAGTGCGGTCTTCCCGTGCTGTACGACGATGTCGCCGGCGCGGAGCTCACCGATTCCGCTCTTCGGAAGCTGCTCATCGACGCGCAAGATGCGGCCTACGACGAGCGTTATCCCTATTACCCGGCGATAGTTGCGACGAGCAATATCACGCCTGCGATGCCCAGGGAGTTCAGGAAGCGCGCCTTGTTCTTCGAGTCGAGCGCCTCGCTTTCGCAGATGGACGCTATCGCCAACGGGCATGTGCCGAGCAGCCTTACGAAACGCGTGAGCTCCGGATTGTTCGCGGAATACGCCAAGAGGATGTCGGCCCAACTTGGGGCTATGCTCGAAGAGGGCGTTGAAGCTTTGGACGTGTACGAGGCCTCGTCTGCCGTGCTGATCGAATTGTTCGCCGAGGCAGGGGAGGTTCCCTCTTGGGCGGTACCGTTGTCGAATGACGGCTACTTCGGGGAAGAGGCCGAAAGCAAGCGCGCCGTATCGCTGCTCGTTGCCTACTGCAAGGCGAATCCCGGTGAGTTCGAGCGCAACGCTAAAGAGGGCAAGTTGATCGTGCGATATGCTGCCGGCGACAGAAATGCGGAAAAGCTGCTCAAGGAAGTCTCGACGTCTCTGCCGCCCCGCTGCGAGCCGAAGATGATTACGGGCATGCTCTCGCTCGATCTTAGACAGGCCGAGGACATCTGTGGTCGGAAGCTGGGCGCCAAGAAAGGCTTTTGGAGGCGGCTGTTGGGGTGAACAATGGCGTACCGGCCATTTCGTCCCGCCATTCTCGGGTGCCTCCCGTACCTCACGAAACTGTCCAGGATAGTGTAGCCAATCCAGGGTGAGGGCCAAGCCGGGCTACTGCCCGTACTGTTCGGGGAGGAAAAGACCCGAGAGGCCGATAAGGCTCGACTAGCCCTCGGCCCCTCGGCGAGGAAGGAATGGGAGGCGTCGATGCCTCCTGCCCATAGGCGTGATCTTGCGAATATTGGACTGGGCGGCTATGCGTGCCAGCTATGGGGTTCGCATCGTTTTCGATACTGCTAGGGATGCGGGCGCATGGGACGTATGGCTGGGTTGCTTGCGGGTACGTGCCAGAGCGTCGAGCCCCTCGACTTAACCGGAATGGAGGTATCGCGCAAACTTCGAGAGCCGCATAGTCTGCAAATAGCATGCCGATATGCGGCTCAAGTTTGCGGCAACTCTTGATTGGCTACGTCTTAGAGCCTATTATCAGAAGAAAAATCTGAAAACCTATTTAAAAATAATGAAAGGGATGTTGAGGGCGATGCTTTGCCAGTTCACCTTCAAGAACTACAGGTCCTACCGCGACGAGGCGGAGCTGTCCATGCAGGCGACGCCGATGAGGGAGTTCGAGCGCTCCCTCATCGAGTGTCCCGACGGGCAGAGCTTCCTGCCGGTGGCCGCGGTGTACGGCCCCAATGCCGGCGGCAAGTCCAACCTGCTCGAGGCCCTCGACTACGTGCGCTCGGCGGTGGCCAGGCCGGTCTGGCTGCTGTCCGCCCGCGCCGACGCGCCCGAGGGGGAGCGCCCCTCGATGGCCCGCTGCTCGGCGTTCGAGTTCGACGACGTGTCGGCCGCCGAGCCCACCGAGTTCGAGCTCTACTACCGCGCGGGCGAGCACGAGTACCGCTACATCCTTTCCGTGCACGCCGACGAGATCGTGTCCGAGGGGCTGTGGCGGCGCAAATTGGGCGCGTCGCGCACGGCGACGCTGTTCGAACGCGAGGGCGCAGAGGTGAAGCTCGGGCCCACGCTGCGCAAGCTCGCGACGGCCGCGACGTTCAACCCGAGCCTGCCGTACCTGTCGTTCCTCTGCATCAACTTCGACGCGCCGGTGGTCAAGGAGGCGGCCAGCTGGTTCCTCGGCGGGGTGTTCCTGAACTACAACAGCTCCTATCTGGAGCGCGCGCTTGAGCAGATGCTCGACGAAGATGACTCGCCCGAGGTCACGCGCTTCCTGCGCGCCGTGGACGTGCGCATCGACGGCTTCAGGGTGGAGAAGGCCCCCGAGGGGCGCGGCCAGCGCGTCTTCGTGAAACATGAAGTGGACGGTAAGGGCTACGAGCTGCGGCTGTCCGAGGAGTCGGCCGGCACTCAGAAGCTCATGGGGCTGGCAACGTTTTTGCTGGCAGCGCTCGAGCGCGGCGGCACCGTGGTCGTCGACGAGCTGGACGCCAAGCTGCACCCGAAGCTTTTGCGCTACGTGATCCTGCTGTTCAAGGACCCCGAGGTCAACAAGCACGGCGCGCAGCTCATCTTCTCGTCGCAGGACGTATCCACCATGCGAAACGACGTGTTCCGCCGCGACGAGATATGGTTCGCGGCACGCGGCGAGGGGGAAGCCAGCCAGCTGTGGTCGCTCGCCGACATCCACGAGGCCAACGGCAACTTGGTCAGCAAGAACGCGGCCTTCGACAAGCAGTACCTGTCGGGCCGTTACGGCGCCGATCCGTACCTCACCCGCATCGAGGAGTGGGACTAGCATGGCGGCGAAAAAGGGCAAGGGCTGGCGCAGCGGTAGGCGCGAGGGCCGCTCTCGCATGGTCCAGATGACGCGCCACCTCGTGGTGAGCGAGGGCAAGGAAACCGAGCCCCGCTACTTCGAGGGCGTGCGCGCGGCGCTGGGTGCGGCGAACGGCCGCAAGGTCGCCATCCTCGTCAAGGGAACCGGCAAGCATACGCTCGACCTGCTCGACTTCGCCGTCGAGCACTGCCGCTACGCGCCAGAGACGTTCGACCACGTGTGACTCGTGTTCGACAAGGACGACTTCCCGGCGGCCGATTTCGACGCGATGGAGCGCAAGTGCGCCGAGCTCTCCGACGGGTCGAGGACGTTCCATGCGCTGTGGTCGAACCCCTGCTTCGAGCTGTGGCCGCTCCTGCACCTGCGCTACACGACCGCGCCCATGACGGCCGCCGAGTGCCAGCGCGCCCTCGCGCAGGCGATGTCGAAGGACCTGGGCGTCGAGTACCGCAAGAACCTCGGCGGGCTCTTCGACCTCGTCGACGAGAATCGCGCGGAGGCGATAGCGAGGGCCGCGCGCCTGGGCGGCCACCACGACAGCCTCGGCAACGTGATGCCCTCGGACCGGAACCCGGCGACCAGGGTTGGGGACATATTCGAGGAGCTGGGGCCCTACCTAGGGTGAAATAAGTTTCGAGAGCGAAAGGGGCACTCGCATAAACAGGGTCGAATTCGCGACTGCTGGAGTCGATTCGGAAACGAGAAGTAAGGTCTCCGGCCGATACAAAAGGATTACGAGGGCGGTTAACGGGGAGTTTTGGGGCTCGCGAAGCGAAATCGAGCACACGCTGCAGGTCGGGTCCTACGGACGGGGGACGGCGACTTCGGCCAGCGACCTCGACGTGCTCGTCTCGCTTCCCAGGGCGGAGTACGAGCGTTACGACGCCTACAGGGGCAACGGCCAATCGCGCCTTCTCCAAGCCGTCAAGGCTGCGGTCTCCGCTATCTATCCGAGGACCAGCATAAGGGCGGATGGACAGGTGGTCGTGGTCGACTTCTCCGATGGGGTGAAATTCGAGCTGCTTCCCGCCTTCGCGCGCTCGAGTTGGAGCGGCGAGGGCTTCGACTACCCCGACTCGAACATGGGCGGTCGATGGCTGTCGACGAATCCCAGAGCGGAGCAGGCCGCGATGAAAGAGAAGAACGACGCCTCGAACGGCCTCCTGCTCGACACCTGCAAGCACATGCGAAAGATTCACGCCGAGCGCTTCTCGAGCTACAAGCTCTCGGGCATAGTGATCGACAGCTTCGTTTACCACGCCATGGGGGATTGGCGATGGATCGGGGAGGGCGACGGACCTGCCGCCTCTCCGGGTGCGTACGAGAACGTCTTGCTCGACGCCTACAACACGCGGTCGGCGAACGGCTCGTTCGCATTCTCCCTCTCGAGCCCCGGAAGCAACCAACCCATCGACGTCTCGAGGAGCCTGGAGTGCCTTGGGAAGGTCTTAAGGGTGATGGCGGAGTGAAAGAATACTGCGTCGCGGCATCCGAGCCGTCTTCGTCATGCCAGCTTGCGGAAGGGGAAACGGGTTTCCCGGCCGGCGAGCGCAAGGAGCTGACCTCGCGCGTGGAGGACGTTCTCGTGTCCATCACCTGGACCCATAAGATTCACGAGAAGCAGGCCGAGATCTGCTCCTCTCACGCAACCAAGCTCAACGTCGCATCGATAGCGGCAACGGCCCTGACCGGGTCGGGTGCACTGGGTCTTTTCGCCTCAGACGACTTCGTTCTGAAGCTGGCAACCGCCTTGCTCGCGTTCGTCTCTCTGCTCCTCTATATGCTCACCATGGCTTTCGACTTCCCGGGAGAGGCGGCCAGCCACAGACATGCCGCAAAGAACTTCCTCGCCCTGCGAGAAGAGGGCAAGGACCTGCTTTCCGAGCTGAAGGGAGAGCGCGTTTCCTCCGAATCCGCAAGGGCCTGCTATGACATGCTGAGGGGAAAATACTCCATCGCCTGCTCTCTGGCGCCTCAAACTGGGATCGCTGCCGTCGAGAAGGCCACAGCTGCTCTGAAGGAAGGCGAGTCAACCGTTACCCAGCGCGAGCGGGAACAGATGGCGGGCTAGACAAGAAATCGGGCGGGTCGTTTTGTTGTCAGCGGGCGGGACGCCGTGGGCGCTCGGAATCAAACACCAGTCTTTGAGTAGAGGGGTAACTGCATGAGGAGAGATATGGACCTCGTGAGGGTCATCTTGCTGAAAATAGAGGAGGAGCATGCTGGCGTAGGCTTGGCGAATCTGGAAATCGAGGGCTACGACCGTGCTATCATCGCGTATCATTGCCAGCTGCTCGAGGAGGCTGGCCTGGTCTCATCTTGTATTGTGCACTATGCGGAGGACTCCGTCGACTTCTTCAGTGTTGGCGGGCTCACATGGGAGGGGGCCGACTACCTCGACCAGGTGAGGGACGACTCTGTCTGGGAGAAGACCAAGAATCTGGCAGCTGAGAAGGGCGTTCCGCTCGTTGTCGAAACCGTTAAGACGATATCGTCTGCAGTGGTTTCGTCTTTGGCCGAGGGCGTTGCCTCTGCGCTGCTTAAAGGGTAGACGATCGACTGCGTTCGGCGAGCGCTGGTGATGCGAGGGGCAAATCAAGGCGCGCAGTGACGGGGGCTAGTCGCAGAGCCTGGCGATCTCGGACCCGGAAGTCGCAAGGAGCGGCCGTACGTTCTCATCGTTTGCGAAAGGGGACACCGAGCTCAACTACTTCAAAGCACTGAAGAGTCGGTTTCGTGCGAGTTGGCTGCCCCCCCCCGAAAAGCCCGACTAAACCAACCCGATGGCGATACTTGAGTAGGCAGTCAAGAAGATTGGAAGCCTATTTGCAGCTGATCCGATCGCACTCGCCGTGTGAGAGGGCGGCAGTCCTGCAACCTTAGAGCTTAGAGCGCACCTTCTGTTCGCGAATTGGAAATGAATATGTCGGTGCGATATAATAGCAACGTACATACAAATGTTGATTGGAGCGGTTATGGCGAGTTCGACTTTAACCATTCGCATTGATGAAGATCTGAAGCGTCAGGCATCGGAGGTTGCCGATTACTACGGGCTCGATCTTTCCTCTGTCACGCGCGCATTCTACAAGCAGATGGTGAACACTCGCTGCATCCCGCTGACGTTCGCCCCCGAAGAGCCAAACGCCGAAAGTCTCGAGGCCATTCGTGAAGGAGAAGCATTTCTTGCGTCTGGCAAGGAGGGACGCTTCACGAACGGTGCTGACCTTATCGCGGCGGCGACGGCCTGATGACTAGGCTGACCGCGGAGTTCTCCGCGGCCTTCGCGCGCGATCTCAAGGAGAAGGCCAGGCGGCGTAACGGGGACCTCTACGAGCTGCAAAGGCTCCACTGCGGCTCTCGAGGACATATAGTGCGTTCGACCGGTCTCCACCTCATCAACCTTACGTTATCAACTCATTCTGACCTGCGCTAATGTAAATATCGGCTAGTATGTTCTCTGTCTATTGTTGCGACTGGGGGAACAGCATGGGGCTATTCAGCAATCATGAGCCGATCATCATGAAAGAAGGCAGTTCGGCGCACGACGAACTCGCGGCCATCGAATCTTTGCGCGGCTCGCTTCCCGCCAAGGCTCAGGCCGAGCTCGATGCCTACGAGCGCTCAGTGAAGGCGGGCGTTGCCGGCGAGGACCGCATCCTCTACGAGCTGAAGAACTCCCACATGGACATGGTGGTTCTGCAGGACCTGTTCTTGGAGCATAACGGCCTCACCGCGCAGATCGATTTCATGGTGCTCACGCGCCAGCGGTATTTCGCGATCGAATGCAAGAACCTCTACGGCAACATTCAAGTCGACGCGCAGGGGAATTTCATTCGCTATCTGGGCGGCGGCCGGCGAGAGGGCATGTATTCTCCCATAACGCAGAACCGGCGCCATTTGGAGCTGATTCGCGCGATCCGTCGCGACAATCACGGCGTAGCGTTCAATCTGCTTGCCGATCGCACGTTCGACGACCAGTTTCGCAGTCTCGTGGTGCTTGCCAATCCGAAGACGGTGCTCAACGATCGCTACGCGCCGGAGGATGTGAAAGCGCAGATCATTCGCGCGGACCAGCTTATCGCAACCATCGAGTCGATCAACGAACAGCCGGGCGTGGGGCATAGCAAGATGTCCCTTTCGGATATACGTAAGGCGGGGGAGGGCCTGCTTTCCCTGAATGCCGAAAACCCGGTCGATTACGTGGAAAAGTTTCGCAAGATGGCCGAAGAGCACGCCAGGGAGCAGGTCGCTCAGCCGCCCGCTGCAGCGTCTGCGGCAGCACAGGCCGGGCCGGGCGTGTGTCCCCGCTGCGGTTCGCCCTTGGTGCTGCGGACCGCCAAACGCGGCCCGCGGGCGGGTAAAAAGTTCTACGGCTGCAGCTCATACCCGCATTGCCGCTTCATAAGGAACGTCGACTAGCGGTGTGTTACAATGTGCTACAACCGTTAGGAGGGCGTTATGGCTAGTGCAACAATGACGATTCGTATGGACGAAGCAGAAAAAGAACTCATTAACGACTACGCGAAAGCATTTGGGGTCTCCGCTTCTGAATTCGTACGCAAGAGCGCGCTCGAACGTATTGAAGACGAATTGGATCTGCAAGCCTGGAAGGAAGCTAAGGCTGAATTTGAGGCCGATCCAGTTACTATTCCCGCCTCTGAGATTGCTCGAAAGTATCTCTAGCATGTGGCGACTCGTTTTTTCGAAAAAAGCTGACAAGCAGCTTTCGAAGCTCGATGCCGGCGTGAGACGCGTAATTGTCTCATGGCTTCTCAAACATATTGATGGCTGCGATGATCCCCGTGTGTACGGAAAGGGATTGACCGCGAATCGTGCTGGTGAATGGCGCTATCGCATTGGCGATTATCGAGTGCTGTGCGAGATTCGAGATGATGAACTCATTGTGCTGACACTCTCTGTTGGGCATCGTCGTGACGTCTACCGATGATTGCGTATTCTGCCTTGTGCGTCTCATGACATGAAGAGACCCGCCGTAGCGGGTCTCTTCATGTCATGAGCTCCTTGTGCCAGGTGCGCTTCTGCTTGGTGCGGTTGTACTTCGCGTCGCCGTGCGAAAGGGATTGAACGAATTGGAGTGAACCTGCGGTATACTACCTTCTCACGGGCCCTTAGCTCAATGGTGGAGCAGGGGACTCATAATCCTTTGGTTGTCGGTTCGAGTCCGGCAGGGCCCACCAAAGAAATTGCAGCCCAGAAGCGCCTTTGCTTCTGGGCTGTTTTGCTTTCGGGCTGATATGTGCTGCGGCCTTCGATACGGCTCCCAAGACGCCCTCGGCGTTTCTGCCTGCCGAATTCGCCTTTGACCTGGTCCTACTTCGTTCATTCAAACTTTTTGAAAAAAGTTCTTGCCAATCTCAGTGACTTCCGTATAATACTGTCTTGCGCGCTGCAAGGCGCACATTCCTCGGTAGCTCAACGGCAGAGCATCCGGCTGTTAACCGGAGGGTTGTAGGTTCGAATCCTACCCGGGGAGCCATTTTTATTATCTCGGCCGCTCAGGCGGCTTTTATTTGGGCGTATGGCGCAGCGGGAGCGCGCTTCCTTCACACGGAAGAGGTCACAGGTTCGAACCCTGTTACGCCCACCATCGAATTGCGAGCCAGCCTTCGGGTTGGCTTTTTTGTTACCTAGGTGGAAGGACTTTCGATGGGTGACAGGCTTCTTTCGCGCCGCGCCTTCCTTGCCGGATCGGCCGCCCTTTCCGTTGCCTACGCGCTGGGCCTTACCGGGTGCGGCAGCAGCGAACCGCAGGACACGCGATCGTTCGGCGGCGGCACGATCACCGCTTCGTTTGCGTCGACGACCGATAGCTTCCATCCCTGCACCGCAACGGCGCCGCTCGCCCTTTCGGGCAACCTGCACGTGGTGGAGCCCCTCTACGAATCGAATCCCACGAGCTACGAGGTCATGCCCGCTCTTGCCGACGGCTTCCCGCGCTTCGAGGACGACGGCACCTGCACGATCAAAATCCGCGACGACGCGCGCTTCTCCACCGGCGCCGCGGTGACGGCCGGCGATGTGGTGGCGTCCTACGAGCGTTTTTGCACCCTGAACCCTGCGCTCGCCCAGCATCTCGATTTCATTTCCGATATGCAGGCGGTAGACGACGCCACGATTTCCCTTGCGCTCGCCCGTCCCTTCTCGTTCGTGGAAGAGCGCCTGCAGATGGTCAAGGTCTTCCCTGAATCCCAGTCCTTTCAGGAAGCCAGCGCCGCGCCTATCGGGTCGGGCCCCTGGCGCTATGCCTCCTTCGAAAAGAACAAGCTCGTCTTTCTGCCCAACGTTTCCTACAACGGGCCCCACACCGTGCTCGACAACGAAATGGACTGGTCGGTGATCACCGACGACGTGAGCCGCGTGCGCACCCAGTCGGACGGCTGGTCCATGGCCATGCAGGACGTCCCCGGCGATTCCGCCGTGCAGCTGAACAACGCCGGCATGGACGTCGACATCACCCAGGGGTTCAACGCGCCCTTCTTCGCCTTCCGCGCCGATAGCGGTCCTTTCGCCGATGCGCGTGTGCGCCAGGCCGTGTTCTACGCCATCGACACCCAGGAGCTCGTCGACCGGGCGCTGTCCGGCCGTGCGAGCGTGCCCACCTGCTTTCTGCCGGTGAACCATCCCGACAACGACCATGCGGACACCCTGTTCGCTTACGACCCCGATTACGCCCGGCAGCTGCTTTCCGACGCGGGCGTCTCGCAGGTGTCGTTCACCCTGGACTGCACCGACGACGCCGTGCTCACCCAAATCGTGCCTCAGATCAAATCGAACCTGGAAGACACGGGCGTTTTCCAGGTCACCGTGCGCACGAGTGCCGCTCGGGACCTGTACAACAAGGTCGATGCGGGCGGGTCCGACGTGGTGGCCATCCTCGACCGCCAGGACCCGCTGGCCTATGCGAGCGACGCCTGCTTCCTTATGGAATGGTGGTACAAGGACGAGCGCTGGATGGGCAAGCGCACCGGGTGGTCGGGATCCGATGAATACGCCCAGCTGCTCGACCTGCTCGCCACCGTCGAAGCGGGGGAGGGCGACGACCGTCACACCGCCATCCTCGATTGCCTGAACCTTTTGGCCGACCAGGCGGTCATCTACCCCTTGCTGCACCTGCAGAGCGCCACCGCCTTCAACCGCGCCACGATCGACGGCGGCTGTGCCATGGGCGGCGACGGCCTCTACCTGCTCGACGCGGCGACCGTCGTGCCCGAGGACCAATAGCATGGGGCAGGTCAACGTGCGGCCCCAGGCCGCTCTCGCGCTTGATGTGGGAGGCACTAAGCTCGCGGCTGCGGTGGTCGTGGTGGGCGGCGACGGCCCGCAGGTGCGCTGCCGGGTTCAGGTGCCCACCGAAACCGACCGGGGCGCCGCCCATGTGATGGAGCGCATGGAGCGCGCGGCCGCCCGCGCGCTCGCCGATTACCGGGCAACGGAATCCGCCGTGCCCGTGGAGGCCTGCGGGGCGTCGGCTTTGGGCTGCCCCGATGCGGCGGGGGAGCGCGTGGCCTTCGGCGCCAACCTCATGGAAGGTTGGACGGGTATGCCGGTGGCGGCCCGCCTGTCGCATGCGGTGGGCGTCCCGTGCGTGCTCTTAGGCGACGTGCAGGCCCACGCGCTGGGAGAGGCCCGCTGGGGCGCGGCCGCCGGCGCGCCGTCGTGCCTGTGCGTGGCGCCCGGCACGGGGCTGGGCGGCGGCCTGGTGATAGACGGCAGATTGGTGCGCGGGGCCCATGGGCTTGCGGGGCACCTGGGCCACATGCAGAGCGTGCACGCCCAGGGGATGCGGTGCTCGTGCGGCACGCTGGGGCATATCGAAGCCGTGACGTCGGGCGTGGGCATCGGCGCCCTCTATCAGGGGGTCGACGTTGCTTCCGCCGATTTCGACCCCGCGATCGACGGGGCCTGGGTCGCCCGCCGTGCCGCCCGGGGCGATGCGCGCGCCCGTGCGGTCCTTGCGCGATCGGGGTTCGCCCTGGGCAGCGAGATCGGGTCGTGGGCCAACCTGGTCGACCCTGCGGTCATCGTGATCGGCGGGTCGGTGCGCAAGGCGGGCGCCGTGTGGCGCGAGGCCCTCGAGCGGGGCTTTCGCAGCCAGGCGCTCGAACCCTTGCGCGACGTGCCCCTGGTCGACGCGGCCCTGGGCGACGACGCGGCCCTGGTGGGCGCCGCCGAATACGCGCTCGACCGTTTCGCGCGCCCGGCCTAATCTGCACTCCTTGCGGAAAGTGGCGCCCCCTGCGCTCTTTTTGCTAGTCTTATCTACCGTTTGACTATGACGACGGGATGGGTTTCCATGATCCTTCAACTTGAGCATATTTCGAAATCGTTCGGTGCGCGCACCCTCTTCAGCGACGTGACCTTCAAGCTCGAAGAGCACGACCATCTGGCGCTGGTGGGCCCCAACGGCGCGGGCAAGACCACGATGCTCAAGATCATCACGGGCCGGGAAGACCCCGACGAAGGCCGCGTGGTCTTCGCCAAGGGGGCCACCCTGGGCTACCTGGAACAGGAAGCCATCGAAATGGGCGACAACCCCATCTTCGAAGAGGTGCTTTCCAGCCAGACCGAAGTGCTCGCGGCCGAACGGCGCATGCGGGCCCTCGAAGAGGGCCTGGGGGCCAACCCCACCGACGAGCAGCTGACCGCCTACGGCAAGGCGCGCGATGCCTACGAGGCCTTGGGCGGCTACGTCATCGAGCCCAAGGTACGCAGCGTCCTGTTCGGCCTCGGCTTCGGGGAAGCCGACATGAAGCGCCGGACGACCGACTTTTCCGGCGGCTGGCAGATGCGCATCGCCCTTGCCAAGCTCTTGGTGCGCAATCCTGATGTCCTCCTGCTCGACGAACCCACCAACCACCTCGACTTGGAAAGCGTGAAGTGGCTTGAGGGCTTCCTGCGCTCGTATGCCGGCACGGTGATCGTGGTGAGCCACGACCGCGCCTTCATGGACAACATGGTCGACCGCGTGGCCGAAATCGACAACGGCCAGGTGGTCCTCTACGCGGGCAACTATTCGGCCTACCTGCGCGAACGCGCCGAGCGCATCGAGATGCTCAAGGACGAGAAGAAGAAGCAGGACGCCGAAATCGCCCATCTGGAAGATTTCATCGAAAAGTTTCGTTACAAGGCCACCAAGGCCAAGCAGGCCCAGGACCGTCAGAAGAAGCTCGACAAGATCTTGGAACACCGCATCGTGATCCCCGAAGAGCGCAAGTCGGTGCATTTCAACTTCGTGCAGCCGCCGCGTACGGGCGACATGGTCGTGAAGCTTTCGGGCGTGACCAAGCACTTCGGCGACAAGCACGTCTACGACAACCAGGACCTCACGCTCTACCGCGGCGACAAGGTGGCCCTGGTGGGGCCCAACGGCGCGGGCAAGTCGACCCTCTTGAAGATGGTGGCCGGGGTCGAAGCGCCCGATGCGGGCACCATCGCCTACGGCACCCACGTGTCGGTGTCATATTACGCCCAGCACCAGCTCGAGGAGCTTTCCGCGGGCAACACGGTCTTCGAAGAGCTCGACCACGCGGCACCCGGCTGGTCGATTTCGCAGGTGCGCACCCTTTTGGGCGCCTTCCTTTTTCACGGCGATGCGGTGGAAAAGAAGGTGAGCGTCCTTTCGGGCGGCGAAAAGGCCCGCCTGGCCCTGGCCAAGATGCTCGTGGCGCCCGCGCCGCTTCTGTGCCTCGACGAGCCCACCAACCACTTGGACATCCAGAGCGCCGACGTGCTCGAACAGGCCCTGCGCCAGTTCGAGGGCACAATTCTGCTCATCACCCACGACCGTCACCTGATCCGCGGGGTCGCCAACAAGATCATCGAGATCAAGCCCGGGCAGCTCACGCGCTTCGACGGCGACTACGACTACTACCTGGACAAGACCGGCCAGGCCGACGACGCTTCGATCACGGGCGACGAGCGCAACTCGACCCACAAGGCCCCCGGTCGCCCCTTCGACGCCAAGACCTCGCAGGGGAAGGCCGGCGGCGCGCAGCTCACGGCAGCTCGCGGCAGCGCGCCCAAGAGCAAGGAACAGAAGCGCCGCGAGGCCCAGGCCCGCAACCGCGCCTACAACGCCTTGAAGAAGCAGCGCCGCCGCATCGCCCAGCTCGACAAGCAGCTCGAGGCCGACAACAAGCGGATGGACGAGATCCTGGCCCTTCTGGCCGATCCCGACTTCTACACGCACGAAGACGAAAGCAGCGACGTCATCGCCGAGCATGCCAAGCTCAAGGCCCGCATCAAGGCGGCCGAAGAGGAGTGGCTCGAGCTCAACGAAGAGCTCGAAGAGGAAATGAAGCGCCAGCAGGAACAGGCCTAAGGGGCGCCCATGGTCAACGTCGTTTTGTTCGAGCCCGAGATTCCCCAGAACACGGGCAACATCGCGCGCACCTGCGCCTGCACGGGCGCCCGCCTGCACCTGGTCGAGCCCATGGGCTTTCGCCTTACCGAAAAGCACCTGGGCCGGGCGGCCATGGATTACTGGGATGCGGTCGATATCAAGCGGTGGACCTGCACGCGGGAGTTCCTGGAAGCCCACGAAGGCTGCGACCTGCACTTTTTCACCGGGCACGCAACCGCTCGTTACGATACGGCCGCCTACGACGCGGGGGACACCTACCTGGTCTTCGGTCGCGAAAGCCGCGGCATCGACGCCGATATTCTCGAAGCCCACCGCGACCGGTGCGTCCGCATTCCCATGATGCCGGGCATGCGCAGCCTCAACCTGGCCAATTCTGTGGCCATCGCGGTCTATGAAGTATTGCGTGAACAGGGGTTTGCGGCGCCGCTCGCCTAAGACGGGCGGGTATACTGGCTTTTTATGGACGATACGATCATCTATTACATATGCAGCATCCTCGCCTTCGTGCCGGCAATCGTCCTGCACGAAGTGGCCCATGGCTTTGCGGCTTACAAGCTGGGCGACCCCACGGCCAAGCAGTCGGGGCGCCTTTCGCTCAACCCCTTAAAGCACGTTGACCCCTTCGGCACGGTAATCTTGCCGCTTCTGCTCATGGTGGCCCACGCGCCCATTTTCGGCTACGCCAAACCGGTGCCCTACAATCCCGCCTACTTCAAGAACCGCCGCACGGGCGATGTGATCGTGGGCTTTGCGGGGCCGGCGGCCAACCTGGCCCAGGCGGCCTTGGGCTCTGCGGTAGCCTGGGTCTTGTATCCCATGGCACCCCAGCTCGTGCAAACGAGCGAGCCTTTCGCCTACTTCTACCTGATGTTCCTGCCCCTCTACGTGCTGGTGAACCTCTACCTGATGATGTTCAACATTCTGCCCGTGCCGCCTTTGGATGGCTCGAGCATCTATGCGGTGCTCATTCCTGAAAGGCACCTGCATGTCTACTACGAAATCGAGCGCTACGCGATGCCGGTACTGCTTATCTTGCTGCTCGTGGTACCCTACGTGAGTCCCATCGACCCGATTTCCATCTATATGGATGCCACCGCCGGGAACCTGGCCAACCTCATGTTCCCGATAAGAATCTCGTAATCGTTTAAGCGGGCGCGCATGCGCCCAGGGGAAGGAAGTGCACGATGCCGGAGAACCAGCAGCATCACGAAGAAGAAGAGGCGCGCGTCGTCGTCGAGCCCAAGGAGAAGGTTATCCTCACCGGCGACCGTCCCACGGGCCGGCTGCATGTGGGCCACTACGTGGGCTCGCTGCGCGAGCGCGTCCGTCTGCAGAATTCGGGCGAGTTCGACAAGATCTTCATCATGATCGCCGACGCTCAGGCCCTTACCGACAACGCCGACAACCCCGAAAAGGTGCGTCAGAACATCGTGGAAGTGGCCCTCGACTACCTGTCCTGCGGCATCGACCCGGCCAAATCGACGGTCTTCATTCAGTCCCAGGTGCCCGAGCTCTTCGAGCTCACGGCCTACTACGAAAACCTCGTCACGGTGGCGCGCGTCCAGCGCAACCCTACGGTGAAGAGCGAGATCAAGATGCGCGGCTTCAACGCCGACATCCCCTGCGGCTTCTTCATGTACCCCATCTCGCAGGCCTCCGACATCACCGCCTTCAAGGCCACCACGGTGCCCGTGGGCGAAGACCAGCTGCCCATGATCGAGCAGACGCGCGAGATCGTGCGTTCCTTCAACCGCACCTACGGCCCCGTCCTCATCGAGCCGGAGGCCCGCATTCCCGAAGGCGAGGCGGCCAAGCGCCTGCCCGGCATCGACGGCAAGGCCAAGATGAGCAAGTCGCTGGGCAACGGCATCTACCTGGCTGACACGCCCGAAGATGTGGCCAAGAAGATCAAGAGCATGTACACCGACCCCGACCACCTGCGCGTGGCCGATCCGGGCAAGGTGGAAGGCAACGCCGTCTTCACCTACCTCGACGCCTTCGCGACCGACGAGCATTTCGCCGAATACTGGCCTGAATACGCCAACCTCGAAGAGCTCAAGGACCACTACCGCCGCGGCGGCCTGGGCGACGTGAAGTGCAAGAGGTTCCTCGACAAGGTCATGGAGGAGACGCTTGCCCCCATCCGCGCCCGTCGCCACGAGCTCGAGCAGGACATCCCCGGCGTCTACGAGGTGCTGCGCGCCGGCACCGACCGCGCGCGCGAAACGGCCGCCCAGACCCTGCACGAGGTAAAGAACGCCATGCGCATCAACTACTTCGACGACGCGGCCCTCATCGCCGAGCAGGCCCAACACTATCAGGCATAAGGGCCCTTGTCCTACCGTGTCCGCATAGGCAGTTTCGAAGGCCCCTTCGACCTGCTGTTGTACCTGGTGAGCCGGCAGCGGGTCGACATCGGCAGCATTTCGATCACTGAAATCGCCGACCAGTACCTCGACGAGATCTCCCATCTGCAGGAAGTCGACCTCGACGTGGCGAGCGACTTCTTGCTCGTGGCCACCACGCTGCTGGAAATCAAGGCCCAATCGCTTCTGCCCAAACCCGAAGACGATGCCCTGGAAGACGTGGAAGAGCTCGCCCCCAACGAGGCCCGCGATCTGCTCGTCGACCGTTTGCTCGTCTACAAGCAATTCAAGAACGCGGCCGCGTCTTTGGGCGTGCGCGAAGATCAATGGGCGCGCACCCACCATCGTGCGGCCGGTCCCGACCGGAGCCTGCTCACCCTGATGCCCGATTACCTGGAAGGCGTAACCCTCGACGGGCTCGCCTTCCTCTGCGCGCGGGCTTTGGGGCGGCGCGACCCCTTCCTGCTCGATTCCGACCATATCGCTTCGAAGCCCATTCCGGTCGAGGCCCATGTGCGGGGCATCTACGGCCGCCTGCGTACGCGCAAGCATCTGAAGTTCAGCGAGCTCGTATCAGACGACGCGCCGACGCCTTTGGTGGTGGTCACCTTCCTGGCTATCCTCGAGCTCTACAAGCGCGGGATGGTTCGGGTGCGTCAGGACGCGCCGTTCGGCGACATCGACGTCGACTACATCGAAGGGGCGGGCGCCTTGGTGCTCGCCGGCGACGACGCGCTCACGAGCGTGGAGGAGGCATAAGTGTTCGGCAATTTAGAGGAAAAGGACCTTGAAGGGGCCGTGGAGGCCCTTTTGTTCGTGTCGGGCGATCCGGTGTCGACGCTCACGATGGCCGACGCTTTGGAAGTGGAGCCCGCCCAGGTGGAGGCCGCCTGCGTAGAGATCGCCGCCCGCCTTTCCGAAGGCCGCGCGGGCGTGCGCTTGAAGGAGGTCGCGGGCGCCTGGCAGCTGCGCACGGCACCTGAATACCATGAGCTCCTGGAAAGCTACGTCCTGTCGTGGGACACGCGCAAGCTGTCGCAGGCTGCGCTCGAAGTGCTTGCGATCGTGGCCTACGCGCAGCCCGTGACCCGCCAGGCGGTGGCCAACGTGCGCGGCGTGAACTCCGACAGCTCGATCAACTCCCTGTTGGAGAAGGGCCTGCTGCGCGAGGCGGGCACGAGCGATACCCCCGGCAACCCGGCCCTCTACGGGACCTCCAAGAAGTTCCTGGAGAAATTCGGTCTGCGGTCCCTGCGCGACCTGCCCGACCTCGACGACTTCGCCCCCGATGACGCCACGCGCGCCTTCATCAGCGAACGCCTTTCGGCGACGCGGGGAGCGGTGACGCCGGCGGCGGCCCAAGAGCCGGCGACCTTCGAAGACGGGGGCGCCCCGGCTGCGTCTGCGGGCGCGTCCGAAGACGTTCAGCCTTCGCTTGACGCCCTCATGGGCCAGGCCATGGCCGACGCCCTTGCCGAACAGGCCGGCGTGGTCGACAAGATCGATTTCGACGATTTGGAATTCGAGGAGTAGACATGGGAAAGATCAAACGGGCCCAGGAGCTGGCGAAAGCGGAAGCCGAAGCCGCCGAGCGGGCCCGCGCTGCCCAAGCCGCCGCTCGAACCGACCTGCGCGACCAGCGCGACTATCCCATGCGCCTGCAGAAGTTCCTCGCCCGGGCGGGCGTGGCGAGCCGACGGGGGAGCGAGTCGCTCATCAGCGCGGGCCGCGTCGAAGTGAACGGCCTCACCGTCACCGAGCTGGGCACCAAGGTCGATCCCTTGAACGACGAGGTCATGGTCGACGGCCGTGTGGTGGAATGGGGGAGCAAGCCGGTCGTGCTCGCGCTGAACAAACCGGCGGGCATCATCACCACGATGAAGGATTACTCCGGCCGTCGCTGCGTGGCCGATATCATGCCCACCGACGAATTCCCCGGTCTCTTTCCCATCGGCCGGCTCGACATCGACACCACGGGCCTCTTGCTCTTTTCCACCGACGGCGAGCTGGGCAACCACCTGCTCCATCCGCGCCATCACGTGACCAAGGTCTATCGGGCCACGGTGTGGGGCGACGTGGGGGAGGTGGCCCTGTCGTGGCTGGCCGAAGGAGTGCTCATCGACGATCGCCTTACCGCGCCCGCCAAGGTCAAGGTGGTCAAGCGCTTGGGCGGCAAGACCATCCTGGAACTGGCCATCCACGAAGGCCGCTACCACCAGGTAAAGCGCATGTGCGAGGAAGTGGGCCACCGGGTCGAGCAGCTCGAGCGCATCGCCTTCGGACCGGTCGAGCTGGGCGGTCTTCCGCGCGGGTCCTGGCGGGTGCTCGAAGGCCGCGAGCTTGAAGAGCTCTACCATGCGGCGGGCCTACCCACGCCCGACGAGGCTTCGCAAGCGGGGCCGGGCGCTGCCCGCTCGAATGCTAGAATGGGGGAAACGCAGGGCGCTACGGATGCACCGGGAAGAAAGATAGAGCAGTGAAGGCATTCCATAACATCGTCATCGTAGGCATCGGCTTGATCGGCGGATCGCTGGCCGGCGCCTACCGCGAGGCCTTCCCCAACGCCCAGGTTATGGGCGTCGACCCCGACGCGGCTTCGCTCGACACGGCGCTTGCGCGCGGGTGGCTCACCTGTGCCTGCGCGCCCGACGACGCATCGCTCGAAGCCTACGTGCGCGAGGGCTGCGATCTGGTGGTCCTGGCGGTGCCGGCCCAGTTTTCGGGCGATTATTTCCGCAAGCTCCAGGACTGGGGCTATGCGGGCCTCATCACCGACACCTGCTCGACCAAGGGTCGCATCTGCTCAATTGCCGACGCAACCTTGAAAAACCCCGGGCAATTCTTACCCGGCCATCCCATGGCCGGTTCGGAAGTGAACGGCATCGAAGGCGCTCGGTCCGACCTTTTCGAAGGCATGCATTGGATCTTGTGCCCCGATGCCCGCACGCCGGGCGAATGGTACACGCGCCTGCACGACACCCTCACGGCGCTTTCGGCCCGTGTGGTGTCCCTGCCGCGCGAGGAACACGACCGCGCCGTCGCCGTTATCAGCCACGTGCCGCATTTCACGGCCGCCTCGCTCGTGGAGCTCGCCGTGCGCCATGCCGACAAGCGCGACGTCCTCTTCCGCTTGGCGGCGGGCGGCTTCAAGGACTCCACGCGCATCGCCGCAGGGTCGCCGGCCCTCTGGTGCGGCATCGCCTTCGACAACCGCGAGGCGATCGTCGACGGCTTGGCCGAGCTGCGCGGCATTATCGGCCAGTTCCAGACGGCCCTCGAAGAGGGCGACCGCGACCGCCTGCGCGCCCTGCTCGATTCGTCTTCCCAAGCGCGCCGGTCCATTCCCGCCAAGTGGCTGCCTTCGACCGACAACATGCTCGAAGTGCGCATCCCCATGGAAAACCGTTCCGGCGTCGTGGCCGAGGTCACGGCCATCGCGAGCAAGGCGGGCTGCAATATCAACTCGATCGAGATCGACCATGTCACGGCCCATACCGCGGTGCTCAGCATGATCCTCACCGACGAGGGCGACTTCGGGCGCCTTTCTACCGATTTGTTGGACAAGGGATTCAAAGTTTCGCTGGCCCCATTGAGCGCTAAGGAGTAACCAATGGAAGATACAGATGTCACATGGATCGAGCCCTTAGGGGCTCCCCTGCATGGATCGACCCGGGTTCCGGGCGACAAATCGATTTCGCACCGTGCCGTGCTTTTTTCCGCCATGGCCGAAGGCACCTCGCGCGTGTCGGGCGTGCTCGACTCGCAGGACGTGCGTTCGACGATCAAGTGCGTGCAGCTGCTGGGCGCCAAGGTCAACCTGGAAAAGCAGGTCGATGGCAGCCTTTCGGGCGGCATCACCGGTTGGGGCGACCGCGGTCCCGAACAGCCCGATCAAGAGCTCAACTGCGGTAATTCGGGCACGACGGCACGCCTGCTCATGGGCGTGCTCGCCCCCTGGGACATTCGCGCCACGATTACCGGCGACGCCTCGCTCTGCCGCCGCCCCATGCGCCGCATCACCGCGCCCCTTATGAAGATGGGCGCCCACTTCGAGCCGGCCGGCCAGGAGACCCTGCCCTTGGTCGAAGAGGGCAACCGTCACCTTAAGGCGATCGAATACGACGCCCCTATGGCGTCTGCCCAGCTCAAGACGGCTATCTTGCTCGCCGGCCTGGGTGCGGCGGGCACCACCACCGTTAACGAGCCTTCGGCTTCGCGCAACCACACCGAGCTCATGCTGCCGGAATACGGCGCCACCACCACCGCGGGCAACCTCACCGCTTCGGTCGAAGGCCCCACGACCCTGCAGGCGAGCGAGGTCACTGTCCCGGGCGACCCCTCGAGCGCGGCCTTCCTGGTGTGCGCGGCCATGCTCATCCCCGGTTCTGAAATCCAGATCGAGCAGGTGTCCCTGAACACCGCGCGCGTGGGCTTCGTGCGCACCCTCGAGCGCATGGGCGCCGAGGTGTCGGTGTCTTCCACGGGCCTTTCGGGCAAGGAACCCTACGGCACCATTTCGGCCCTCTACACCGCCGACCTGCACGGGTGCGAGGTGCCGGCCGACAAGATCGCTTCCGAAGTCGACGAGATTCCCGTTCTGTCCCTGGTCGCCGCGCGCGCCAAGGGCATCACGGTCTTCCGTCAGGTGAGCGAGCTCAAGGTGAAGGAAACCAACCGCCTGGCCGCCGTCATAGAGGGTCTTGCTCAGATCGGCGTCGACGCCTGGGAAGACGGCGACGACCTCTTCATCGAGGGCCAGCCCGACCTGGTCATCCCCGACGACGTCGTCTTCGATTCCAAAAAGGACCATCGTCTGGCCATGACCTGGGCGCTTGCCGGTCTCTGCGGCAAGAAGCGCGTGGGCGTGAAGAACTTCGATTCCGTGAAGGTAAGCTTCCCGGCGTTCCTGGCGCAGATTGCGGGGCTGAGCCGATGATCGTAGCTATCGACGGGCCTTCGGGCGCCGGCAAATCGTCCGCTTCCAAGGCGGTTGCCGCCCAACTGGGTTTCGCCTGCCTCGATACGGGCGCCATGTACCGATCGATCGCTTGGCGTGCCCTGCGTGACGGCATCGCCCTCGACGACGGGGATGCTCTGGGCGCTTTGGCCCGCACGGAACCGATCGACTTCGCCCCGGGCGAAGACGGCGGCCCCCAACGGGTTTTCATCGGCGGCGACGAGGTGACGCGTGCCATCCGCACGGCCCAGATCGATCGATCGGTAAGCGCCGTGTCGGCCCATCCCCAGGTGCGCGCCGCCCTCGTCGACCAGCAGCGCCGTATCGGGCGGGCCGGCGACTACGTGGTCGAAGGCCGTGATATCGGTACGGCGGTCTTCCCCGATGCCCAAGTGAAGGTTTTCCTCACGGCGAGCAACGAAGAGCGTGCCCGCCGCCGCGTGGCCCAGAACGAGGCCCGGGGGGTGGGGTCGACCGATTTCAAAGCGGTGCTTGCCGATATCGAACGGCGCGACGCCATCGATTCTTCGCGCGAAGCGTCGCCCTTGAAGGTGGCCGACGACGCGGTCGTCATCGATTCGAGCTCGATGAGCTTCGATGCGGTCGTGGCCGCCATCTGCGACCTCGCCGGCGAGCGAAAGGCGGGACGCTAACATGCTCACGCCCGAGCAGATGTTCGACCGCGCCCTGGGCGGGGATGGCTCGATTCCGCAGATACCCCATTGGCTGGGCAACATCCTGTGGGTTCTGGTGGCCTTCCTCTGCAAGGTGGTCACCCGCTATTCGGTGCACGGCCGCGAGCACGTGCGCGCCTTCGCCAACAAGCGCGGGGCCGTCATCGCCTGCAATCACAGTTCCTATTTGGACATCCCCTTCATGTACTGCTGCGTGCGGCCCCAGCAGTGGGCCCGCATCATGGCTCGCGACACCCTGTTCAAAAACAAGCTCGCCTCGCAGATTCTCGCTCGGTGCGGCGGCTTTCCCGTGGCGCGCGATTCGGCCGACCGCACCTCGATCAAGCGCGCTGCGCGGATGCTCAAGTCGGGCCAGCTGGTGGGCATCTTTCCCGAAGGCACCCGTCGCGGCAAGACCGACCGCACCCCCGAAATCCACGGCGGGGCGGCTCTCATCGCCCGCATGGGCAAGGCGCCCATCATTCCCATGGCCATCGACGGGTCGAACAAGGTCAAGGTGAAAGGCGATTGGCGCATCCATTTCCCCAAGGTCAACGTCTACTACGGGGCGCCGATTTCTGTCTCGTCGTTCGACTTCCTTCCCAAGGAAGAGCGGCTCGACGGCTGCATGTGGTACGTGATGCGCGAATCGTTTGCGATGAAACTGCGTATTCCCGCCGACCAAGTTGATATGGCAACCTTGTTCCCCGACGCCAAGGACTATAGTGCCACCTTCAAGGAACATCCTATCCCGCGAGAGGACTAGCACATGCTCGAGGTAGTGAAGGCCGATTGCGCCGGATCCTGTTACGGCGTCCAGCGCGCGCTCGATTTGGCGCGCAAGGCAGCCGAAAGCGGCAAGACCGCCCAGACGTTGGGCCCCCTCATCCATAACCCCCAGGTCGTGCAGGAGTTGGAATCCTCGGGCGTCACGGTGGCGCACGAGCCGTCCGACGTCACGGCCGAAAGCGTGGTCATCCGCAGCCACGGCGTGACGCCCCACGTGCGCAGCGAGGTCGACGCCCTGGGCGTCGACGTGGTCGATGCCACCTGCCCCCATGTCCTGCGCGCCCAGCGGGCAGCGCGCGACCTGGCCCTAGAAGGCCGCACGGTCATCGTAGTGGGGGAGGAGAGTCATCCCGAAGTCGAGGGCCTGCGCGCGTGGGCCGAAGAGGCGGGTGGGCGCGTGATCGTGGCCGCCTGCGCCGCCGACCTTCCCGATACGATCGACGAGCCGGTGGGGATCGTCGTGCAGACCACCCAGCGCCGTGAAAAACTCGACGATGTGGTGAGCGCCCTGCGTGCGCGCGGCATCGAGCCCGAAATCGCCGACACCATCTGCAACGCCACCACCTCGCGCCAGGGGGCGGCGGCCGATCTGGCCGCCCGCGTCGACGCCATGGTCGTGGTGGGCGGCAAGAACTCGTCGAACACGACCCGTCTCTACGAGATCTGCGCCGGCATCGCGCCGGTGGCCTATCATATCGAAACCCTCGACGACCTGCCCGCACATGCTTTCGCGGGCATGCAGAGAGTGGGAGTGACGGCCGGCGCCTCCACGCCCGAAGAGCAGATCGACGCGGTAGTCGACGCGATTCGCAACGGGGAGCGGTCTTAGCCATGCAGGCCTACGGCGCCGCCGTCATCGAATCGGTCGATCCCGAATCGCCCGCCGACGACGCGGGCTTCACGCCCGGGTGCCAGGTCATCGCGGTTGACGGCCATCCCCTGCGCGATGTGATCGACTGGCGCTGGTACACCGACGGCTACGAGATCGAAGTCACCTATATCGACACCGACGGCGACGAGGGCGCGGTCGCCCTCGAACGCGACGATGGGGAGCAGTGGGGCTTCAACTTCACCAAGGCGATTTTCGACGACCTCATCCTGTGCCGTAACGCCTGCACCTTCTGCTTCATGCGCCAGCTGCCCGACGACGCGCGCGACTCGCTCACCCTGCGCGACGACGATTATCGTTTGAGCTTCCTGCAGGGCACCTTCGTCACCTTCACCAACCTTTCCAAAGACGACGAAGACCGTATCGTCGAGCAGCATATCTCGCCCTTGCGCTGGTCGATGCACTGCGTCACGCCCGAACTGCGGCGGCGCGTGATCGGCAAGCACGCTCAGCACGGGATCGATGCGGCAAAGCACCTGCTCGCGCAGGGCATCGAGCTTCATGCGCAGATCGTCCTCATGCCGGGCATCAACGACGGCAACGAGCTGCAGCGCACGCTCCAATGGGCTTGGGGGCACCCGGGGATTCTGTCGGTGGGCATCGTGCCCTTGGGTTACACCGAGCACCAGACCACCTTCGAGCACAGCTTCAACGCGCCCGCACAGTCGCAGGCGGTCATCGACTGCATCGAGCCCTTCCAGCGTCGGGCCATGGAAGAGCGGGGCAATGCCTGGGTCTTCGCGTCCGACGAGTTCTACCGCAACGCGCATCCCCACGACCTGCTCGACCACCTGCCGCCCACCGCTTTCTACGGCGATTTCGAGCTTTTCGAAGACGGGATCGGCATCGTCCGGTCCTTCGTCGACGACTGGCAGTCCTGCGTGGGCGACCAGCCTGCCCTTGCCCGCCAGCTCGAGGCCATGGACGCGCGCGTTATGCTGGTGGCCGGTTGCGCCCAGAAGGAGTTCCTCACTCCGCTTCTCGAAGCGAGCCCGCTTGCCGGGCGGGTGGTGCCGCTCTATGTGAAGAACGACTACTTCGGGGGCAACGTCGATGTCACGGGGCTCTTGTGCGCCTGCGACATGGCGCCCGCCGTGCATGAGGAAGCCCAGCGGGCAGCGGCTGCAGGAACGCCCTACGCCTTCGCCGCCGTGCCCGAAGTGGTCTTCAACGCCGACGGGGTCACCCTCGACGGGGCCACCTTCGACGAGATGGAGGCTTCCGCGGGCTTTCCGATGCACGTGGTATCCTGTGATGCATCAAGCTATCTTCCGCAGATCGTCGCGCACTGCCGCGACCTGCGTTCCGGCGCAGCGTAGCGCCCCAACCCGAAAGGACAGACATGGGCACTCATTTAGTAGCGGTCGTGGGCCGTCCGAACGTGGGCAAATCCACGTTCGTCAACCGTATCGTCCAAAGCAACGAGGCGATTGTGCATGCGATGCGCGGTGTCACGCGCGACCGTTCGTATCACGAAGCCGATTGGAACGGTGAGCATTTCACCCTCATCGATACGGGCGGTATCGAAATGGGCGACGAAGACGCCTTCCAGACCTCCATCCGCAACCAGGCCTTCACGGCCACGCGCGAATGCGACGTGATCCTCTTCCTGGTCGATGGTCAAACCGGCATCAACGCCGACGACGAAGAGGTCGCTCGCATCCTGCGCCGCAGCGATGTGCCGGTGATCTTGGTGGTCAACAAGATCGACAATCCCCAGCGCGAGGAAAACGTCTGGGAGTTCTACAAGCTCGGCTTGGGCGACCCCTATCCGGTGTCGGCCATCCACGGTACGGGGACGGGCGACTTGCTCGACGCTCTCGTCGATGTGCTGCGCACGATACCGGCGCGCGAAGAAGTGGAAGAAGAGGCCATCAACGTGGCCATCATCGGCCGCCCCAACGCCGGCAAGTCCTCGCTCACCAACATGCTGTCCAAAAACGACCGGTCCATCGTGAGCGATGTGGCCGGCACCACGCGCGACGCGATCGACACGATGGCCTATCACGACGGCAAGGCCTACCGCTTGGTCGACACCGCGGGTCTGCGCCGCAAGAGTCAAATCGACCAGGACGTCGAGTACTACGGGTTCGTGCGCTCGATGCGCGCGATCGATCGCGCCGACGTCGTCCTGCTCGTGGTTGACGGCACCTTGGGCCTCACCGACCAGGACCAACGCGTGGCGGGCTTCGCTCTCGAGCGCGGCTGCGCCATGGTGATCGTCCTGAACAAGTGGGATATCGTCGAAGGGGCCGAAGCCAAGGAGCGCGTGCGCGATCGCGTGGCCGAAAAACTCCAATTCGTCAAGTTCGCCCCCGTCGTGGCGGTGTCGGCCCTCACCGGCAAGAACACCCAGCGCATCTGGGGCGCGATTGACACGGCCTTCGAAAACTACGGCAAGCACGTTTCCACGAGCAAGCTCAACACCTGGCTCGCCGACATCCGCGAGTTCGGCCACACGGTCACCAGCGGCAAGCGCGTGCTCAAGTTGAAGTTCGCCACCCAGACCGGCGATTGCCCGCCCCAGTTCACCTTCTTCGCCAACGATCCCGACCTCGTCAACGACAACTACGAACGCTACCTGGAAAACCGTTTGCGCAAGACGTTCGACTTCACGGGCACGCCCATCCGCATCAAATTCAAGCGTAAGGAATAGGCTGGCATGATTTCTCTTCCCATCGCGGCGGCCATCTTCGTCCTCTCCTTTTTGCTTGGATCGATCCCCAACGGGGTCATCGTCGGAAAGGTCTTCTACCACACCGACATCCGGTCGGTGGGGTCGGGCAACATCGGAACGACCAACGCCATTCGGGCCCTGGGCAAGAAGGGCGGCTACGCGGTCTTTCTACTCGACTTCGCCAAGGGCGTCTTGTCGGGCCTGATCGCGCTTGCGATCATGGCAGCCGTCGCAAGGGCGGACGGCGCTCTCACCTGCGCGGACGGCCTTTGCCTGGCCTTTTTGGGCGCGGGGCTGGGGCATATCTTCAGCCCTTGGCTGGGCTTCAAGGGCGGCAAAGGCATCGCGGTGTGCGTAGGCGCCATGTTCGTGACCTTCGGGCCCATCGCGGCCCTTATCGAACTCGCCCTCTTCGCTGCGGTCGTTGCGGCTTCCAAGTACGTGTCGGCCGGGTCCGTCGCCGCGGCCGTGCTCTGCCCCTTCATGGCCCTCTGGGTCTTTTGGGGCGACTGGGTGGCCGTGGTCATCTGCTCGCTCATGGCGGGCGTGGTCATCTGGGCGCATCGCGCCAACATCGGACGCCTGCGTGCGGGCACCGAGCGCCGCATCGGATCGTCGCACGGGAAATCACAGGCTTAGGGCCGAAAGGGGTCTCATGAAAGTAGGGATTATCGGGGCAGGCTCGTGGGGCACCGCGATTGCCCACATGCTCGGCACCCATGGGGTCAACGTCAACATCTGGGCCCGCAAGCCCGAAGTGGTGAGCTCGATCAACTGCGACCACGTGAACCCGCGCTACTTTTCCGATGTCGAGCTCTCGCACAACATCGTGGCCACGGTTGGCTACGAAGACTGCCTGCTCAATGCCGACGCCGTCGCCGTGGTGACCCCGTCCAACCTCTTGCGCGGGGTGGCGCGGGCTCTGGCCGAATACGCCCCGGCCGATCTGCCCATCGTGATCTGCAGCAAGGGTGCCGAGCCTACGAGCGGCCTCTTGCCCGTGCAGGTCTTCGAGCAGGAAATGGGCAATGCCGACCGTCTGGCCGTGCTTTCGGGCCCCAACCACGCCGAAGAGGTGATCAAGGGGGCGCCTTCCGCCACGGTCGTCGCCTCCTCGTCTGCGGACAACGCCGATTTCCTGCAGGGCATCTTTTCCAACGAGAACTTCCGCGCCTACACATCCACCGACGTCACGGGCGTCGAGGTGTGCGCCGCCGCCAAGAACGTGGTCGCCATCGCCGTGGGTATTTCCTACGGGTTGGGCTACGAAGAGAACACGGCTGCCGTGCTCATGACGCGCGGTTTGGCCGAAATCAGCCGCTTGGTGAGCGCCCTTGGCGGGGAAGCCCTTACCTGCATGGGGCTCGCCGGCACGGGCGACCTCATCGCCACCTGCATGTCCCAGCATTCCCGCAACCGTCGCTTCGGCGAGCTCGTGGCCCGCGGGGGCACGCTCGACGAATTCCGCGAGCAGACCCACATGGTCGTCGAGGGCGCGCTTGCCTGTCAAACGCTCCTGCCCTTGGCCAAGCGCGCCGGGGTCGACATGCCCATCACCCGCGTGGTGCGCGACATCGTGTGGGAGGGCCTCGACATGAACGACGCGCGCGGCCTTCTGCTCGAGAGGCCGCTTACCAGCGAGTTCTACGGCCTTGACTAAGGCGACGGGGCATACCTACTTTTCCTATGCCTCCCCGGCGGGCCCCTTCACGCTCGCCTCAGACGGGCGCGCCCTCACGGGCTTCGCCTTTGGGCGCGTGGCGTTCGAAGGGGCCTGCGTGCCCACCGCGCTCACCAACCGGGCCGCCACCCAAGTGCAGCAGTACCTGGCTGGCCGCCGCCAGGTGTTCGACGTGCCCCTTTCCGCCCACGGCACGCCCTTTCAGGAAGACGTGTGGGCGGCTATCGCCAACATCCCCTACGGGCAGACGCGCACCTACGGGGAAGTGGCCGCTTCGTCGGGTCATCCGGGGGCTTCGCGGGCCGTGGGGTCGGCCTGCAACGCTAACCCGCTCGCTGTCTTCGTGCCCTGCCATCGGGTGGTGGGGGCCAACGGTCGCCTGGGCGGATACGCCTTCGGGACCGCGCGCAAGGAATTCCTTTTGGAACTGGAGGGAGCGCGCCGATAGGGGCGGGGCCTGCGCTACAATCGAGTGAAACGCACACGTTTCAGCGAAAGGGCGCTCTGTGTTCGAACCTGTGAAGATTTCACCTTCCATCTTGTCCGCCGATTTTCTCAATCTTGCTTCCGAGGTGGCCGATGTCGAAGCGGCCGGCGCCGACTGGCTGCACGTCGACGTTATGGACGGCCATTTCGTCCCCAACCTCACGATCGGCGTGCCCGTGGAAGCCCAGCTCGCGCGCGCGGCCAAGGCGCCCCTCGACGTGCATTTGATGATTTCCAATCCCATCGACCAGCTGCCCTGGTACCTCGAAGCTGCACCCCATATGGTCACCGTCCACTGGGAATCCTTCGACCCGGCGCACCCCTACGACGACGCTGCCCGCTGCCTCGAGCTGATCCACGGCGCCGGCGCGCTCGCCGGTATCGCCCTGAAGCCCGATACGCCCACGTCGGTGCTCGAACCTCTTATCGCTTCGTGGGACATGGTGCTCGTGATGAGCGTCTTCCCGGGCTTTTCGGGTCAGGCCTTCATTCCCGAAAGCGTCGAGCGCGTGGGGCAGGTGGCCGCCTTGGCCCGTGCGGCCGGGTGCGCGCCCCTTATTCAGGTCGACGGGGGCATCAACGAAACCACGGCCGGCCTGGTCGCCCGCGCCGGCGCCGACGTGCTCGTTGCCGGCAACGGCGTCTTCAAGGCGCCCGACCGCGCCGCCGCTGTTGCCGCCATCCGCGCGTCCGCTACGGCCGCCCAACGCTAACCGATACCAACCAATCCGAAACGAGGCAATTCGTGGATAACAGGATATACGCCGACTGGGCGGCCACCGCGCCGCTTTGCACCGAGGCTGCGGCCGCTATGGCCCCCTTCCAACAGGGGGGAGCCGGCAACATCGCGGTGAACGCCAACGCCAATTCCCTTCATTCCGAAGGCCGTGCGGCCTTCGCCGCCATGGAAGCGGCGCGCGACGAGGTCGCTCGCACGATTGGAGCCCGTCCCGACGAGCTCTTTTTCACGAGCGGGGCGACCGAATCCGACAACACGGCCGTTTGGGGCATCATGTCGGCGGTCGGTGCCGAGCGCCGCAAGGGCAACCCCGATTTCGTGCCTCATCTGATCACCACGTCAATCGAACATGACGCGATCATCCAGCCCGCTCACGCCCTTCCTGCCTACGGGGCCCAGGTGACCTTCATCGACCCCGATGCCAACGGCTACATAGACCCGCAGAAGGTGCGAGACGCCCTGCAGCCCAACACGGTGCTCGTGTCGGTTATGCTCGCCAACAACGAGGTGGGCACGATCGAACCGGTCGCCGAAATCGCGCAGGGAGCCCACGAGGCGGGCGCCTTCATGCACACCGACGCCGTGCAGGCCTTCGGCAAGATTCCCGTGAACGTGCGGGATCTGGGGGTTGACGCCTTGAGCGTTTCGGGTCATAAGATCTGCGGCCCCAAGGGCATCGGCGCCCTCTATCTGAAGAAGGGAACCCCCTGCGTGCCCTTCCTGCGCGGGGGCGGCCAGGAATCGGGCTTCCGCAGCGGGACCCAGAACGTACCCGGTATGGTGGGATTCGCGGCCGCAGCCAAGGCTGCGTGCGGCACGCCTGAAGCGATTCTGGCGGAAGCGTCGCGCCAGCGCGCCCTGCGCGACGAGCTCTACCGCGGGCTTCTGGCGCACGAGGGCGTGGTGCAGAGCGTGCCCTGCGCTCAAGGCTCCGTCGACTTTTTGCCCAACATCGCCAACGTCTGCGTGCGCGGGCTCGAAAGCGAGACGATGATCCTGCGCTTCGACCGCGAGGGCGTGGCCCTTTCGGGCGGGTCGGCCTGCAGCTCGCATTCGCTCGAGCCCAGTCGCGTGCTCACCCGCATCGGCATCCCGCGCGATCTGGCCCTGTGCAGCTTGCGCATTTCGATTGGGCGGTATACCACAGAAGACGACGTGCGCGGCGTTCTGGCTGCGTTCGACCGCGTCGTCAACTGGGGCTAGGGTCCCATTCGTATCGGCAGAGACGGTTATGCGCAAGGGGCGATCGAATATGGCTGATGAAGAGGAAGGCGTTGCGGAAGGCGCAGCGAAGGGCATAGCCCGCATCCCCGCGGGCGAGATGAGCACCAAGGGCGGGCGTGTGTGGACGGTGGGCGCGCTCGAGCGGGCCCTGCTCGAGCGCTTTCCCGCCGCCGACGCCGAATCGTGGGACCGCACGGGTCTGCTCGTGGGCGATGCGAGTGCGGGGGTGCGCGGCGTGGCCGTGGCCCTCGACCCCACGGTTGCGGCCGTGCGCGCTGCCGCCGGAGCGGGGGCAAACGTGCTCGTTACCCACCATCCGGCCTTCCTCGACGCGCCCGTGGCCTTCGGGCCGATCGAAACGGGGATAACCGGTCCCGGGGCCGTGGTCTTCGAAGCCGTCCGCCGCGGGGTGGCTCTCATGAACTTCCACACCGCCCTCGACGTAAGCGCGCCGGCCGCCCGCATGCTCCCCGGCATGTTGGGCTTGTCGTTTGAATCCATTCTCGACGTCGCGCGACCCGCGAGCGGCAAGGGCTACGGGCAGGTGTGCGCGTTCGGGGCAGGAGAGGCGCTCACCCTGCGCCAGCTTGCGGCTCGCTGCCTTTCCCTGTTCGGCCGCCCGCCGCGTGTCTGGGGCGACATGGACCGCGTGCTCGACCGCGTGGTCACGGCCACGGGGTCGGCATCCGACCTTTTGCCGCTCTGCGCTCAACGGGGCGTCTCCTGCCTTGTGTGCGGCGAAGTGCGCTATCATGCTGCCCTCGATGCTTCCCAAGCCGGGGTATGCATCATCGAGCTCGGACATGACGTGAGCGAGCTGCCGTTATGTGCGATACTTGCCAAGGAAATCGAATCGATCGGCATCGGCGACGGCGATATCCATATTCTCGACCAGCGTTCGAACTGGACGGTACCAGAGGCCATTCGGAGGTAGACATGCAGGCAACACCCGAACAAATCCAAGCGCTCATCGCGCTGCAGGACATCGACCGAACGCGACTGCGCGCGCAGCTTGAGCTGAAGAAGCTTCCCCAGCCGGCGCTGATCGAAAAGCTCCACGCTCAGAAAGACGGCATCACCGAAAAGCGCGACCAGATCGCCACCTTGCTCAGGCGCGCCGAAGCCCAGCAGATGCGCCTGCACGAAGAAGACGATACGCTCGTGCGCAAGCAGGCAACGACTCAGGAGCGCATCGAGGAGCTCAAAGACGACTACCGTTCGGTAACGTCGCTCACGCGCGACCTCGAAGGCATGGCCAAGCGCCGCGAATCGCTCGCCTTCGAGCTTGAAAAGGTCGAAAAGCGCCTCGCTGAAATCACCCATGCCATCAACGAGGCGGAAAAGGCCTTGTCGGCCATCGCCGACAAAGAGGCCCAGCTCCTCCGTGATTACCATGCCCAAGCCGACGACCTGGTGAAGACGGCGCAGGACGCCGAAGCCAAGCGCGGGGACATGGCCGCCCATGTGCCGGCCGCCCTTCTGCGCATGTACGAGAAGACGCTTGCCCGTTGCGGCGGTGTGGCCCTGGCCACCTTGGAAGACGACCATTGCGCCGTCTGCCGCAACGCGATCGAGGCCAACCGGCTCCTGCAGATCAAGGCCGAGGCCCCCCTTTCCGAATGCCCCAACTGCCATAGGATGTTGATCGTCGAATAATGGATACCGTTCTCCTCGTCAGCGGCGCGTCGCGCGGCAACCCGGGGCCTGCCGGCTGCGGGTTCATCCTCTGCGACGATGCCGGCAACGTGCTCGCCAACGGCGGATGGTACCTTGGCGATGCCACCAACAACATCGCCGAATACACGGCTCTCATCTGGGGCCTGCGCAACGCTTCGGCCGCCCACGCGAGCGCGGTGGAAGTCTACACCGACTCCCAGCTGCTCGTTGCCCAACTGCGCGGGTCGCTCAAGGTACGCACATCCGATTTGAAGCCCCTCTATCATCGGGCCGAAAAGATGATTGCCGGATTGAAGGGCTTTTCGATCGATTTGGTGCGACGGGCCGATAACAGGGATGCCGAAAAGCTGGTGACCGACGCCCTCTATGCCCGCGAGCCGGTGGGCGACTACCTGGTGGGCATGGACGGTCAGCAGGTCTCCCTCTTCCGCGTACGCCAAAACGAAGACGACGTACCGACCGATGCCGAAGAGGCCGAAGGCTCGGTGGGCGACTACCTGCATAAGGGCGGCGCCTACGAGCTCACCGTGAAAAGCCGGCTTGAAATCGTGAATGACGGGGCTTCGCAGAAGTGGAGCGTCGAAGCCATGGTCGAAGGTTTCGAACTCGACGGTGCGGGTCGCATCATCTCGCTCGAGGACTTGCAGTACGACCTTTCATGCGCGGTGCAGCTCTTCGACGGGCGCGAAATCGCCCGCGTCGCACCCTTCAACCGTATCGAGCCCACGATGGAGCATCTTGCCCGCGTGCTCTATTGGGAACTCGACAGGATGCTGCCCGATACGGTGCGGCTCGTGCAGGTGGGCATCTGGTCGTCGGAGGTCGGCGCCAAAATGCTCTATCGCGCTCGTTAGCGGCGAGTGGGGGAGGGGTTTCCATGTTCGTGGTACACCGGCAAGATCTCGAAGCGCGCGAACGCGAGGCGCTTTCCCCCGACGCGGCCCTCTCCGAAGATTCCGAAGGACGCGCTCATAGCTGCGATCCCGACGACCTGCGCACCGAATACCAGCGCGACCGCGACAAGATCATTCACTGCAAGGCCTTCCGTCGCCTCTCGCACAAGACCCAGGTCTTCCTCGCGCCGATGGGCGATCACTACCGCACGCGTCTCACCCACACTTTGGAAGTAGCGCAGATTTCCCGCACGATCGCCCGCGCCCTTGCACTCAACGAAGACCTCACCGAAGCGATCGCCTTGGGCCACGATTTGGGACACACGCCCTTCGGCCATGCGGGCGAAGACGCCCTGTGCGAGTGCCTGGCCCGTGCGACCGGCTGGCATGGCGCCGGCTTGCCGCCGCGCCTCTTCCGCCACAACCTGCAGAGCCTGCGTGTGGTCGAGCGGATCGAAAACGAAGGGCGCGGACTCAACCTCACCGCCGAAGTGCGCGACGGCATCGCCTGCCATACGGGCGACCAGCAGGCCGAAACGCTCGAAGGCCGCATCGTCGCACTTTCCGACCGCATCGCCTACGTCAACCACGATATCGACGACGCGATCCGCGCGGGCATGCTGCAGGCCGACGATCTGCCCGCAGGCCCCCTTGCGGTGCTCGGGTCCACCCATTCCGCCCGCATTCAGACCATGGTCGAGGATTGCGTTCACGTGTCGGCACAGGCGGGCGACGTGCGCATGAGCCCCGCGGTGTGGGAGGCCATGATGGAGTTGCGCGCCTTCCTCTTCGATCGCGTCTACCACAGCCCTTCGGTGGCGGGCGAGGTCCGCAAGGCCCATCATGTCGTCAGGGCCCTCTTCGGCTATTACCTCGACCGCGTCGATCTGGTGCCGGACGAATACCGCGCCCTGTCCGACGACTACGACGTACGGGCCGTGACCGATTTCATCGCCGGCATGACCGACCGATATGCCATTCACCTCTACGAGAGCCTTTTCGTTCCGCGTTCTTTCGTGGGCGAGGCGGGTTCGGAAATTTCTGGAAATTAGGAGAGCGCGATTCGGCTCGGGCGCTTATAATGCGCCTCATGTCTAGTTTCGATTCGGTTAAATTAGCGCTCGCCGCCGCGGCGCCCGTTATGGCGGGCTACGTGGCTATCGGCCTGCCCTGCGGCATCATGGAGTCCCAGATCGGTCTCAACGCCTTTATGGCCTTCCTCGTGAGCGTGACCTTCTATTCGGGGGCCGGCCAGTTCATGATCGACGGCATGTGGCTCGCGGGTTCTCCCATCGCCTCGATCATCGCGAGCGTGTCCTTCGTCAACACGCGCCAGCTGCTCTATTCGGCGGGTTTCGCTCCCTATTTCGCCAAGACCAAGAAGTGGCTTACCTTCCTATTTTCGGCAACGGTGACCGACGAAAGCTTCGGCGTCAACCTGTCCAAGTTCCAGCAGGGAGAATGGACCGCCGCCCAAGCCACCTTCGTCAATCTGTTCTGCATGTTCACCTGGGGCGCCGCCAACGCGGTGGGCGCCCTGATCGGCGATGTGGTCGACATCCCCACGGCCATCGCCTCCTTCGCGATGACCTCGATCTTCATCTGCCTGCTCGTGTCGCAGCGCTTCGACCGCACGGCCGTGGTGGTCGTCCTTACCACGATGGTCGGCGTCTTCGCCTGCAAGAGCGTAGGCCTTGCAGGCCCCGCCATCCTTCTGGGCGCCGTGATCGGCATGGCCTGCGGGCTCCTCTTCGACCGTGCGAGCCGACGGGTCGTCCATCGCGGGACTCCGACCAAGGGAGGGCGGGCATGATGACCCTTCAGGAATTCTTCCTCATCTACGGCATCTGCCTGGTCTGCATGCTCGTCTGTCGCTGCGTCCCCATCTTCGTCCTCAAGGGGCGCGAGCTGCCGGCGGGCGTCCAGCGCGCCCTCAACCTCATCCCGGTGGCGGCCTTTTCTGCCTTGGTCGCCAACGACCTCTTCGCTCCCGGCATGTTCGACGCCGGATTCTGGCCTGCAGCCATGCCGCTCGTGGCTGCGGCGGTGGTCGTGGTGGTTGCATGGAAAACCCGCTCGCTCGTGTGGTGTGCGGTCACAGGCGTCGTCGTGTATGCCATACTGCTTTTCTTGTAGGTTCGTTTCGGTCGAAGCTGAAGAGCACGCCACGTCCAGGCTCTCTGTCTGCGCATTCGATTCGGGCTCTTGCAGCCATGGCGTGCGGACGTTATAATGTCCAATCGCGTCTTTCACCAGACCACTTGGTTATGAGTTAGATATAGAAGGAATTCGAACAATGGATTACATCCGCGCTATCGAACAGCAGCAAATGAAGCAGGACATCCCCGAATTTGGCGTGGGCGACACGGTGAAGGTGCACTACCGCATCACCGAGGGCAATCGCGAGCGTATTCAGGTCTTCCAGGGCGACGTCATCCGTCGTGCCGGTTCCACCAACCGCGAAACCTTCACGGTCCGCAAGATCAGCTTCTCCATCGGCGTCGAGCGTACCTTCCCGGTGCACTCTCCGAAGATCGACCATATCGAGGTCGTGCGCCGTGGTGACGTCCGTCGCGCCAAGCTCTACTACCTGCGCGACAAGGTCGGCAAAGCCGCCAAGATCAAGGAAAAGTCCTTCAAGTAAGATTCGTTTTCCGCTTGTTAGAAGAGGCCCGCTATCGGGCCTCTTTTCATGTAGGGGTATCTCGTGAAACAGAACTTCCATACCGCCCAGGAAATCGTCGACCGTCTGCGCACGGCTGACGCAGAAGAGTTCGCCGTGCTCGAACGGTCGCTTGCGGCCGATACGCGCAAGACGGTCCGCCGCGCGGTTGAGTCGACGCGCAGGCGCTTGGAAGCCGCATCTGCCGAGGCCGAACGCCTTGCGCGCCTCTACGCCTTCCAGGATGAAGTGGCCGCAGGCAGGCTGGCCGTGGGGCTCGACGAAGTGGGCCGCGGCCCCCTTGCGGGCCCCGTGTCGGTGGGTGCGGTGGTCTTGCCGCCCGAGCCGCGCATAGCGGGCCTCAACGACTCCAAGCAGCTTTCGCCCGAACGGCGCGAAGAGCTTGCCGCTCAGATCAAAGAGACGGCCATCGCCTGGACGGTGGTGCACGTCGAACCCCACCGTATCGACGAGAAGGGCATCGTCGCCTGCCTCAAGGCGGCTTTCGGTCAGGCGGTCGCCGCAATCGAGGCAGCGGGCACGGTGCCCGAAGTCGTCCTCCTCGACGGCAATCCCCTGCATTTCGATCCGCGTGAAGTCAACATCGTGAAGGGCGATGCCCGCTGCGCGAGTATTTCGGCTGCGTCGATCGTGGCCAAGGTCGAGCGCGATGCCCTCATGTCCGAGCTCGACACGCGCTATCCCGGGTACGGGTTCGCCCATAACAAGGGCTACGGTTCCGCCGACCATATCGCCGCCATCAAGGAGCGCGGCCTGTCCCCGGTACATCGCGTGAGCTTCTGCACGGCCTTTACCCAGGACCGCTTGTTCTAGCTCTTTTGCGGCGCGCGTGCTCTTCCTTGCCCGCCGTCTGTGTGGCCCGCTGTGGCGCGGTAGGCCGGAGGGGCTTTTGCGACCGGCGCGCGACCGATGCGCGCTGCCTCCATGCGGCCTTTCGCGCTCGTTCTCATAGCGTTTTGCGAGACGAGGTGCGTATCGTGGCTCCCATCGAGAAAGGGGATGCCATGGAAGAACCAGCATGCATCGAGACGGAACACCCTGCGCAGGCTGCCCTCGTGCCCGAAGGTGCGGGCGCGCAGGCGGGCGCGACGGTATCGGCCGCCTGCGCCGACGACCCCTCGACGGGGGAAGCGCAAGAGGCTGGGTGCGACTCGCGCCACAACAAGGACCTGGGGGAGCGGGGGGAGGAAGCCGCCTGCGCCTTCCTCATACGCCGGGGCTTCGACATCGTCGAGCGGAATTGGGTCTGTGCGGCAGGAGAGGCCGATATCATCGCCATCGAAGACGAGACTCTCCATTTCATCGAGGTCAAGACGCGTATGAGCGAAGCGCGGGGCTTTCCCGCCGAAGCGGTCGACGTGGCCAAGCGCGATCGCTACGAGCGTATCGCCGAGCTCTATCTGCGCTCTCTCGAGGGCGGCGACGACATCTGCGTCACCTTCGATGTGATATCGATCCTTGTGACCGGCGAGCACCGGGCCTTTCTGCGCTTCCATCGCAACGTGCTGTCCGGCGATTGCGGGGACTGCTCGTGACGGGCAAATGCACCGTGCAGAGCGCGACGATCGTCGGCGTCCGCGCCCTGCCGGTTTCCGTGGAAGTCGCCATCACCAACGGTATGCCGGGCTTTTCCATCGTGGGGATGCCTGACGCCTCCATTCAGGAGGCACGTGAGCGCGTGCGGTCGGCCCTGCGCTTTTGCGGCTTTCAGATGCCGCCCGACAAGGTGGTCGTCAACTTGGCCCCGGGGTCCCTGCGCAAGTCGGGGTCGGGTTTCGACCTACCTATCGCCGCGGCCCTGCTCGCGGCCTCCCGTCAGATCGATCCCAAGCTTGTCGAGGGCTCCTTCATGGTGGGCGAGCTCTCGCTTGAGGGCGAGGTCAAGCCCGTGCACGGCATGCTCGCCCATTGTCGGTGCGCGATCGAACGCCGTCTCGACCTGGTGTGCGCCCCGGTAGCGGAATGCGCCTATGTGGCCGACGAGCTCGACGTGCATCCCCTCGACCGCTTGACGGCCCTGCGCGCTCCCTCATTCGGGCGCATGGCTTCGCGACCGGTGCCCCCTCTGCCGTCCGCGCGCCTCGATTACGGGGATGTGGGCGGCCACGAAGTGGCCAAGCGCGCCATGCAGATCGCCGCGGCGGGCAACCACGGCATCCTCATGATGGGGCCGCCGGGGTCGGGCAAGACCATGCTCGCGTCGCGTCTGCCTTCGATTCTGCCTCCGCTCGACGACGCCCAACGGCTCGAGACCGCCTGCATCCATTCGATCGTCGACGACGATGTGGAAGGTCTGCTCGCCGGCATGCGGCCCTTTCGCGCCCCTCACCATTCGGCTACGATGGCGGGGCTTTTGGGCGGCGGCAACCCGGTGCGTCCCGGCGAGCTCACGCTTGCCCACAACGGGGTGCTCTTCCTCGATGAGTTGGCGGAGTTTTCCCCTCATGTGCTGCAGGGAATCCGCCAGCCCCTCGAATCGGGCAAGATCGCCCTCACCCGGGCGGCGGGCAACGTCGTCATGCCGGCCCGCTTCATGCTCGTGGCGGCGAGCAATCCCTGTCCCTGCGGCTACCACGGGGACCCCAAGATTCCCTGCACCTGCTCGGCCTCGCAGGTCAACGCGTATCAGAACCGCATCGGCGGGCCCCTTATCGACCGCATCGATATGTGCATCGACGTGGGCCGCAGCGATGTCGACGATGTGCTCGATTGCCGGGGCGGCACCGATTCGGCGACGCTCGCGCGCGGCGTTGAAGCGGCGCGGGCCTTCGCCTTCGAACGGTATCGCCGCTACGACCACCGTCCCGTGCGCACGGTGCCCGACATGATTGAAGCCTGCCGGATGAACGCCGAAGCCGAAGCGCTCCTGCGCGCGATGGGGAAGACCTTCAACCTCAGCGGGCGCGGAATCATGAAGGTGCTCGGGGTGGCCCGTACGGTGGCCGATCTGGGCCAGCGCGACCGGGTGGGCGAAGAGGATGTGGCCGAGGCGCTCAACTTGCGCCTGCGTCAAACGGGAAGCGAGGCGTAGATGATCGAACCCACGAAAGAGGAGGCGCAGGGCGCCCAAAAGGCGATGGGCTTTCGCGCCTACAAGGGACCGCTGCTTTCGGGTCCGCGCACGGTGATCGATGCTGCCGCTGAGGACTTTCCCCCGGCGCTCGCCGCCATTCCGCATCCGCCCGAGCGTCTCTACGTGGTGGGAGATCCCGCCGCCCTCTGCGAGGGGCTTGCGGTCATCGGGGCCCGCAACGCGACCCCCTACGGGCTGGCCTGCGCGCGCCGTTTTGCCGGCCGTGCGGCCGCGCGCGGCATCGTCGTGATTTCCGGTGGCGCGCGCGGCTGCGACGGCCAGGCCCATCGGGCGGCCCTTGAAGCGGGCGCCCCTACCGTCGTCTTTCTGGGTGGCGGCTGCGACCAGGTCTATCCCGCGTCGAACTTCGGGCTCTTTCAGCGGGTGGTCGAAGGCGGGGGAGCGGTCGTCTCCGAACACGAATGGGATTTTCCGGCCCTGCCCTACACCTTTCGCCAACGCAATCGGCTTATCGCGGGGCTCGCACGGGCCGTGCTCATCGTCGAGGCGGGTTTGCCCTCGGGCACGTTTTCCACGGCGGACGAGGCGCTTGAAGCCAACAGGGACGTGCTCGTGGTGCCCGGCGCCATTTCGTCGGCGACCTCGGCCGGGTCCAACCGCCTGCTCTACCAGGGCGCGACGCCCGTCGTCGACGACGAGACCTTCGACGATGCCATGAACGCCCTTTTTGGCCTTTTGAAGCAGGAAAGCGTTGCGTTAGGTGGGACCGAGTCATCGCGCGACGTCTTGCTCGAGGCCTTGCGCGCCGAGCCCATGCGCCTTGACCGCATCATGGACGTGGTGCTTCCCCGCATGAGGAAGGCCGACCGCACGCCCGCTCGTGTCCAGCTTCGCTTGGCAAAGCTCGAACAGGCCGGCCTCATCGGCCGTTATCCCGATGGACGCTTCGGCCCGCTCACGGTGTGACCGCGGGCGTTCTGCTAGACTGGGCCCATGGATACGAATGTGAACATCATCGGCGCGGGCCTTGCGGGATCCGAAGCTGCCTTGCAGCTGGCGGATGCGGGTTTTCGCGTCACCCTTTTCGAAATGCGGCCCGTGTGCTCGACCGAAGTGCATCATTCTGACTGCTGCGCCGAGCTCGTCTGCTCGAATTCTCTGAAGAGCACCAAAGAAGCGAGTGCCGCGGGCATGCTCAAGCATGAGCTCTCCGCGCTCGGCTCCGTTCTCTATCGGTGCGCGCTCGACTGCCGGGTGCCCGCCGGCGGCGCGCTCGCCGTCGACCGCACCTCCTTCGCCGAACGGGTTACCGGTCTGGTCGAGGCCCATCCGCGCATCGCGCTCGTACGCGGTCGCGTCGACGGGGTGCTCGAAGACGGCGACGTCCTCTTCTCCGACGGAGCGGGAAAGGCGCGGCCGGCCGGGCTGCCGGCCAAGGCCGTTGTCATCGCAACCGGCCCCCTCACCGCCTCTGCGCTTTCGGAAGGCCTGGCGCGACTCGTGGGCTCCCAGAGCCTTGCCTTCTTCGACGCGGCGGCGCCGATCGTGATGGCTGATTCGCTCGACGAGTCGATTCTCTTCCGCCAGAGCCGCTACGAGGAAGAGGGCTTAGGCGACTACCTCAACGCACCCTTCTCCAAAGACGAATACGAACGCTTCATCGGCGAGCTGGTCGCCGCCGACCGGGTCATTCGCCGCGATTTCGAAACCAAGGACCTCTTCCAGGCCTGCCAGCCCATCGAAGAGATCGCCCGCAAAGGCGTCGATGCGCCGCGCTTCGGCCCCTTGAAGCCCGTGGGTCTCGTCGACCCACGCACGGGACATCGTCCCTGGGCGGCCTTGCAGCTGAGAGCTGAAAACCGCGAGGCTACCAGCTACAACCTGGTGGGGTTCCAAACCAACCTGACTTTCCCCGAACAAAAGCGCGTCTTCCGTATGATCCCCGGCCTCGAGCATGCCGAATTCGCTCGCTATGGGGTCATGCACCGCAATACCTTCGTCGACGCTCCCCGTGCCCTCGACGCCCGTGGGCGTTTCGTCCGCTCCAGGGAATCCGGGTATGCGGTCCCGCTCTTCGCTGCCGGTCAGGTGTCGGGCACCGAAGGCTATTGCGAGGCCATCCGCTCGGGCCTGCAGGCGGCGATCGGCGTTGCGGCCGAGCTTTCGGGCGCGACGCCCCCGGCCCTTCCGCGCCAAACCGCCTACGGGGCCCTTTGGTCGTATGCAACCGATCCGCAGACTACCGGCTATCAACCGATGCATGTGAATTTCGGAATCATGCCGCCTTTGCCGGTGCGGGTGAAGAACAAGGGCGAGCGCTACGCCGCCTACGCCCAACGCGGGGCGCGGGCGCTCGATGCCTATATCGAGGCGCTCAAAGCGTCGGGTGTCCCCTTCGCCTTCGGCGGTGCAGCCGCGGCGGGGGAGTGAACTCGGTGCCATCCGCTCCGCGCAGGCGCTCCGTCGATACCCGATTTGCCGCCGATATCGACCGCTTCCTCGACGACCTGACGGCTCAGCGCCGCTTCTCGGCGCATACCGTGCGCAATTACGGCAACGACCTGCGCGACTGGGGGCGGTGGTGCGCCCGCAAGAAGGTCGACCCCTATGCGCCCGGCCATCGCGACCTGCGCCTCTACCTTGCTGACTTGGCGGCCGCCCAGTACGCGCCCGCGACGGTCAACCGCAGGCTCAGCTCCCTGCGCGCCTGCTACCGATGGCTCGTCGTCGAAGGCAAGGCGGCCGTCAACCCCGCCGAGGTCATGCAGTCGCTCAAGAAGCCCCAGCGCCTTCCGCGCCGCATCTCTCCCGACGAAATGGTCCGTATCCTGTCGGTCAACGGCCCCCTTGCCCCCGACGGCTCCCTCCGCACACAGACCAACGAGCAGTTGCGCGACCAGGCCCTGCTCGAATTCCTCTACGCGTGCGGGGCTCGTATTTCCGAAGCGTCGAACCTGAAACTCGCCGACGTCGATTTTACCCACCTTCAGGTCAAAGTGGTGGGTAAAGGCGACAAGCAGCGGCTCATCCCCATTCACGAACTCGCCGTGGAAGCCATGCGCGCCTACGCCGATATCGCCCGCCCCGCCTTCCTGGCGGGCAAGCCGCCCGTTCCAGAGTTCTTCGTATCGACCCGCGGCAACCGGATGTCGACCGACGCCATGCGTAAAATGTTCAAGGCCACACTCGCCAAGGCGGGGGTCTCGCAGGCGTATTCGCCCCACGACATGCGCCATACCTTTGCGAGCGACCTGCTCGAAGGCGGTGCCGACCTGCGCAGCGTCCAGGAAATGCTCGGCCATAGCAGCCTGTCGACCACGCAGATCTACACCCATCTCTCTGCCGACCGGCTCACCCGCGTGCACCGGCAAGCTCACCCCCGCGGATAGGGGCGCGCGGGGTAACGGCATTTTTGCGAATTGCAGGGCTGCTCTGCACGCTGCAGGTGCGGGGGACTATGATGAACTACCGAATGCACCTATGCCGCTCCCTAACGGGGGCGTTATTTCGAAAGCGACACACATGGCTCAGGATTCCATCATCATCAAGGGCGCGCGCGAGCACAACCTGAAAGACGTCGACGTCACGATTCCTCGCGACAAGCTCGTCGTGATCACCGGTCTGTCCGGGTCGGGCAAGAGCTCCCTTGCCTTCGACACGATCTACGCCGAAGGGCAGCGTCGCTACGTGGAAAGCCTTTCGAGCTACGCCCGCATGTTCCTGGGGCAGATGAGCAAGCCCGACCTCGACAGCATCGATGGCCTGTCGCCGGCAGTGTCGATCGACCAGAAGACGACGAGCCGCAACCCGCGTTCGACGGTGGGCACGACCACCGAAATCTACGATTATCTGCGCCTCCTCTATGCGCGCGTGGGCGTTCCGCATTGCCCCGAATGCGGGCGCGAGATCAAAAAGCAGACCACCGACCAGGTCACCGACGAGATTCTCGGCTTGGGCGAGGGCGTGAAGGCCCTCGTGCTCGCGCCTATGGTCGTGGGCCGCAAGGGCGAGTTCGTCAAGCTTTTCGAAGACATTCGCCGCGAGGGCTTCGCCCGCGTGCGCGTCGACGGCGAAGTCATCCGCCTCGACGACCAAGAGCTCAAGCTCGACAAAAAGTTCAAGCACACCATCGAAGTCGTCGTCGACCGCGTGGTCATCAAGCGCGCCGCCGTCGACCGAATCGCTGAAGCGGTCGAAACCGCCACGCGCCTTGCCGAGGGCCGGGTGACCGTGCAGACAATCGAGGGGGATGCGGCGACCGACCATTCCTTCAGCCTGGCCCTTGCCTGTCCCGAACACGGCCATTCCATGGACGAACTGCAGCCCCGCGACTTCAGCTTCAACGCCCCGTACGGCGCCTGTCCCGACTGCGGCGGCTTGGGCGCCCGCGAAGAGGTCGACCCCGATCTGGTCATCCCCGATCCAACGCTCAGCTTGAACGAGGGCTGCGTGGCCCCCTTCACCACGGGCAACTATTATCCGCAGGTCTTGCGGGCGGTTGCCGAGCACCTGGGCTACGACGCCGACACGCCCTGGGAAGCGTTCTCCCGCAAGGCGCAGAAGGCCATGCTCTACGGGCTTCCCAAAAAGGAAAAGGTCCGCGTCGACTACGTCACCGTCGACGGTCGCGAAACCTATTGGTACATCGAATGGGAGGGTATCTGCAAGGCGGTCCAGTCACGTCTGGCGGATGCCAAAAGCGATCGTCAGCGGGAAAAGCTCGGCCAGTACTTCGCCGTCATCCCCTGTAAAACCTGCGGGGGCAAGCGCCTGAAGCCCGAGATCCTGGCGGTCACCGTCAACGGCAAGAGCATCATCGACGTCTGCGAGATGAGCGCTGCCGATTCTCTCGCCTTCTTCCAGAACCTCTCGTTTACCGGCGCCGCCGGCCAAATCGCCAACCCCATCGTCAAGGAGATTCGCGCGCGCCTCAAGTTCCTTGTCGACGTCGGCCTCGACTATCTTACGCTCGAGCGCGCCACGGCCACCCTGTCGGGCGGCGAGGCCCAACGCATCCGCTTGGCCACGCAGATCGGCGCCGGCCTCATGGGCGTGCTCTACATCCTCGACGAGCCGTCGATCGGCCTGCACCAGCGCGACAACGAGCGCCTCATCCAGACGATGGAGCGCTTGCGCGATTTGGGCAACACGGTGCTCGTGGTCGAGCACGACGAAGACACGATCCGCCATGCCGATTACGTGATCGACATGGGTCCCGGGGCTGGCGAGCACGGCGGCAGGGTCGTCGCAGCCGGAACGCCCGCACAGATCATGCAGGCGACCGGCTCGCTCACGGCGGACTACCTCACCGGTCGCCGCAAGATCGAGGTGCCCGCCAAGCGCCGCCATCCTCGCAAGGGCACGCTTGCGCTTACGGGCGCCCGTGAGAACAACCTGAAGAACGTGTCGATTTCCATTCCCCTCGGCACGCTCACCCTGGTGACCGGCGTGTCGGGTTCGGGCAAAAGCTCCCTGGTGACCGATACGCTCGCGCCGCTGCTCGCCAACAAGGTCAACCATGCCCATCGTCGGTGCGGCGCCTACGCGAAGATTCGCGGCGTCGACAAGATCGACAAGGTCGTCAACATCGACCAGAGCCCCATCGGCCGCACGCCGCGTTCGAACCCGGCTACGTACGTGGGCCTTTGGGACGATATCCGCAAGCTCATGGCCTCCACCCAGGAAGCCAAAGCACGCGGATACAACCCGGGGCGCTTCAGCTTCAACGTGTCGGGCGGTCGCTGCGAGGCCTGCAAGGGCGACGGCCAGGTGAAGATCGAGATGCACTTCCTTCCCGACATCTACGTTCCCTGCGAGGTCTGCGGAGGCAAACGCTACAATCGCGAAACCCTTCAGGTGACCTATCGGGGCAAGAACATGTACGACCTGCTCGAGATGACGGTCGACGAAGCCCTCGAATTCTTCTCCAACATCCCCTCGATCAAGCGCAAGCTGCAGACCCTCCACGACGTAGGGCTCGGCTACGTGCGTCTGGGCCAGCCGGCCACCACGCTTTCCGGCGGCGAAGCCCAGCGCGTCAAGCTGTCGAGCGAGCTTCAGCGCGTGCAAACGGGCAAGACCTTCTACATCCTCGACGAGCCCACGACGGGCTTGCATTTCGAAGACGTGCGCCAGCTGCTCGTCGTCTTGCAGCGCCTGGTCGACGCGGGCAACACGGTGCTCGTGATCGAGCACAACCTCGACGTGATCAAGAGCGCCGACTACATCATCGACTTGGGGCCTGAAGGCGGCGCGCGCGGGGGCACCGTCGTCTGCGCGGGCACGCCCGAAGTAGTCGCCGCCTGCCCAGAAAGCCATACGGGCCGCTTCTTGCGCGACATGCTCGGCCTGCCGAAGAAGGCACAGGCATGAACCAACAATCGCGCGAACGCATAGCCCTCGTCGTCTTCCTGCTCCTCGTAGTATCGGTGCTCGTCGCCGGCGTGGTCTACATTAACGTGGGGCACAAGTGGAACACCGCCGCCACGACGATCGACGAAGCCGCCGGCTCGCTCGATGGCTACACGGTCCTCGTCTACGATGGGCTCAAGGTGCCTCCCACCTTCGACGACAAGGCCGAAACCTCGCACCAAGTGACTTCGAAGGTGTCGCTCGCTTCCGCCTACGAAGCCAAGCATGCGAGCGTCATCACCTTGCATACGGGCGATTTGGGCTTCTATCGCGAGGGGGTCATCCTCAAGGCGGGGGACAAGCGCGTCGGCGTCTTTTCGGTCGCGACGCTCGAGGACGCGAGCCGCTACCAGAACACCGTGACCGCCCTGAAGGACCAGGGGGTCGACTACACGGTCTGCCTTGCCTGGGACGACTCCTTGCTCGTGGCCGCCCATGGCACGCGCGACATCGACGTTGTGGTCGACCTCGACCTCGACCCTGCGCGCGAGGGGTCGGTTTCGAGCGGCACCTATGAGGTTTCGGCCCCTCCCGTGGGCAAAATCGGATCGGTCCTCGTGTCGCCGACCAACGTGGTGTCCGACAAATCCACTTCCTAACCGGTCCCGAAAGGCGTTATGGCTGATCAAGACAAAATCGACCGCATCAAGCGCGAGCTCGACAAGGTGCCCACCGAACCGGGCGTCTACCTGTGGAAGGACAAGACGGGCCAGGTCATCTACGTGGGCAAGGCCAAGCAGCTGCGTGCCCGCATGCGCCAGTACGTCAACTTCCAGGACGATCGGGCGAAAATCCCCCTGCTCGTCGACCAGATCGATACCTTCGAGTACATCGTCGTCAACAACGAGTACGAAAGCCTCGTGCTTGAAAAGAACCTGATCAACCAGTACGCGCCCTTCTTCAACGCCGACTTCAAGGACGACAAGAGCTACCCCTTCATCGCGGTGACCGAATCCGACACCTTCCCGGCCATCAAGTTCACGCGCGAGAAGCACAAGAAGGGCACTTCCTATTTCGGGCCCTATACCGACAGCCGCGCCGCCCGCAACCTCATCGACATCACCCGCAAGGTGGTGCCCCTCTGTTCGGCGCGCTGCCCCGATTGGCGCCAGATGACGCGCGCCATCGTAAAGAAGGGCTACGACGCCTACGCGGCACAGCCGCACAAGCAGTGCTTCGACTGCCATGTGGGCATCGGACCGGGCGCCTGTTCGGGGGCGATCTCGCCTGAGGCCTACAAGGACAACGTCGAAAAGGTCAAGCGCTTCCTGCGCGGCAACCATCGGGAGTTCGTCGACGAGCTCACGTCCGACATGCAGGATGCGGCGGCCAATCTGGAATTCGAGCGCGCCGCCCGTTTGAAGGGCCGCATCGACCTGATCGGCAAGCTGGCCGACAAGCAGCATGCGGTGGTGTCGGGCGATATGAACGCCGACGTGATCGGTTTCTACCGCGAGGAAACGATTGCGGGCGTCCACGTGCTCATGGTGCGCGAAGGCCGCGTGATCAACGGCAACGAGTTCGTGCTCAACAAGGGCAAAGACGTGCCCGACACCGATCTCGTGCATAACTTCATGCTGCGCTACTACGACGCCACCACCTCGATTCCGCGTCAGGTGATCTGCGCCACCTTGCCCGAAGACGCGGCCTCTATGGAGGAATGGCTCACCAAGAAGCTCGACAACAAGTACGGCGCCCGCGTTCGCATCGTCGAGCCCGAGCGCGGTGAAAAGCACGATCTGCTCGAAATGGCCCAGGTCAACGCCCGCCATACCCTCATGCGCTACAAGGTGCGCACCAACTACGAAGACAAGCGCATCAACGAGGCCCTGCTCCAGCTGGAAAGCGCCCTTGCGCTCGACGCGCCCCCGCTGCGCATCGAGTGTTTCGACATATCGACCCTGCACGGCGCCTACACGGTGGCCTCTATGGTCGTCTTCACCGACGGCAAGCCCGACAAGAGCCAATACCGGCGCTTCAAGATCCGGGCCGACCTCGACGAGGCCAACGACTTCGTGAGCATGCAGGAAGTGCTCGGCCGCCGCTATGCGCCCGAACGCATGGCCGACCAACGGTTCGGCCGCAAGCCCGACCTGCTCATCCTCGACGGCGGCAAGCCCCAGCTTTCGGCGGCCATGGAACAGCTCGGCGAGATGGGCGTCGACATCCCCATGGCGGGCCTGGCCAAGCGCGACGAAGAGCTGTTTGTCCCCTGGCAGGAGGCGGGCCCCGTCGTCCTGCCCAGCGGCTCGGCCTCGCTCTACCTGGTCAAGCACGTGCGCGACGAATCCCACCGGTTTGCTATCACCTTCCACCGAGAGCTGCGCCAGAAGGGCATGACGGCGAGCATCTTAGACGAGGTCGAAGGCATCGGCCCCAAGCGCAAGAAGGCGCTCATCAAGCATTTCAAGAGCTTCAAGCGCCTGCGCGAAGCGTCGCTTGCGGACATCGTCGATGCCCATGTGGTGCCCGAAGCCGTGGCACGCGACGTGTACGCCGTGCTTGCGCAGTATAATGAGCTGCGAACCAACAGCGAAGATGATGCAACGGGGGATTCCGATGGCCGATAACGTCGAATCGCAAGAGCGCGCTACGCAGGAAGCGGCGCGCCCGTCCCAACCCGACCTGGTGATTATCACGGGCATGAGCGGCGCCGGTCGCACCGAAGCCATGCATACCTTCGAGGACCTGGGCTTTTTCTGCATCGACAACCTTCCTCCCTCGCTGCTCGTGTCGCTCGTCACGTCGGACAGTATCCCCGGCGGCACCGCCGACGGCCGTCGTCATCTCGCGGTGGTCTGCGACGCGCGCAACCGGTCCTACTTCCGCGAGCTCGCCCGCGAGCTGGTCAAGCTCAAGGCTCAGGGGATCACCTATCGCATCATCTTCATGGACGCGGCCGACGACGCCCTGCTCGCCCGTTACAAGGCCAGCCGTCGCCGCCATCCCATGTGTACCGACAACCATATGACCATCGCTCAGGGCATTCAAAAGGAACGGGCCATGCTCAGCGAGCTGCGCGAAATCGCCAACATGGTCATCGACACGACCGACCTGCGTCCCATCGAGCTGCGCCGCGCCATCGCCCGCGCCTTCGAGGGGGGCAGCGACCAAGAGGGGCTCGGGGTAATCGTCTACTCCTTCGGCTTCAAGCACGGCGCCGCCCGCGACGCCGACATCGTCATCGACGTCCGCTTCTTGCCCAACCCCTACTACGATCCCGACTTGCGTCACCTGACCGGCCTCGATGCCCCCGTGCGCGATTTCGTCATGGGCCGTCCTGAAACGCAGGAGTTCATGAAGCGGTGGAAGTCGCTGCTCGACTGCGTCATGCCCGGCTACGTTGCCGAAGGCAAGCAGCAGCTTGCCATCGCGGTGGGCTGCACAGGCGGCCAGCATCGTAGCGTGGCCATCGCCGAAGCCACGGGCGCCTACCTGAAAAACCAGGGCTATCGGGTCCACGTGAGCCATCGCGATCTTTCCCGCGCCGATATCGACAAGCACACCGAAGGGGGCCGCTAGCATGAACCCCGCATTCAAGCAGGATCCCTCCGCGACCACGTCTTTCTCGCGTATCAAAGACGCCCTGCCGGTCGTGGGCCGTTCCAAGCCGCTGCGCGCCGTCGTCATCGGCGGCGGCACGGGGGCGCCCGTGTCCATCAAGACCCTCGTTTCGCTGGGGGTCGAGACGTCGGCCGTCGTCGCCATGGCGGACGACGGAGGCTCGACCGGCAAGCTGCGCGCTCAGGCGAACGTGACCCCTCCGGGCGACGTGCGCAAGTGCCTGGTGGCGTTCGCGGCCGATCCCGACGATCCGCTTACCCAGGCATTCAAGTATCGTTTCGAATTCGCCGACAACCACACGCTCGGCAACCTCATGCTTTCGGCCCTCGAAGACGCGACGGGGTCTTTCCCCGAAGCGGTCCGCATTTGCGAGGGTCTCCTGCACGCCCAGGGACACGTGTACCCCTCGACGCTCGACAACATCGTCCTCTGCGGTGAAACGCGCGACGGACGTACGATCGAAGGCCAGGCCCTGCTCTCGCATTCCCGTACGGCCCTCAGACGCGTGTGGCTCAAGGGCCCCCATCTGGGCACGCCCTATCCCGAAGCCATCAAAGCCATCTGCGAGGCCGATCTCATCGTGCTGGGGCCGGGGTCGCTCTTCACCTCGATCATCCCCAACCTCCTCGTCCCGGGCGTGCTCGACGCCATCAGGTCGTCGCGAGCGAAGACCCTCTTCGTCTGCGGCCTGGCCGACATGCAGGGGGAGACCTGGGGGCTTTCGGCAGAAGAACACGTCCAGGCCCTGCAGGCCCACGGCATGCAGGGGCTGCTCGACTACGTCCTTATCAGCACGCCCATGCGCTTGCGGCCGGGCGGCTTCGAAGCGGGCAATTTCGCTTCGGTCGTCGAAGGCCCCGACGTGGCCGGCATTCCGCATGGCTGGGGCGAGGAAACGGGGCGCGTGCGGCCCGTTTCGGTCAGCTACGATGCCGTGCAGCGCATCCAGCGGTCGGGCCCCATGGTCATCACCAAAAACCTCGCAGACTCGCAGCATCCCACCTGGCACGACCCGGTGGCCCTGCGCGAAGCCTTTACGGGGGTGCTCAAGCTGTGTCGTTCACCGCAGATGTAAAAGAGGAGCTCTCGCGCGTCGAGCCGGTGTGCTCCCATTGCGAGCGCGCCACGCTTGCGGCGCTCGTGCATTTGGAAGGCTCTCTGCGCCTTACCGGCCAGGGGCGCATGTCGCTCGAGGTCGATACCGATTCGCCGAGCGTCGCCCGCCTTATGGTGAAGCTCCTCCACTCCATTTACGGCCTGCGCACGGAGCTTACCGTGCGACGGAGCGTCCTGCATAAAACGCCCAACTACCTCATTTCGGTTCCCATGCAGCGCGACCTGCCCGATGCCCTGCGCGATTTGGGCGTCCTTTCGGACGCCGGCCTCGATGCGGGTATCGATCCCGCTCTCGTGGCCAAGCGCTGTTGCCGAGCGGCTTACCTGCGTGGGGCCTTTCTGGCAAGCGGTTTCATCGCGAGCCCCAAGGGAGACTTCCACTTCGAGATCACCGTGCAGAACGAGCATCTGGCCCAGGACCTTTCGGCGCTCATGGACGAGGCGGGCGTGCATGCCAAGATCATGCAGCGCCGCAGCAACTACATCGTCTACATGAAGAGCGGTTCGTCGATTTCCGAATTTCTCGCCCTGGTAGGGGCCCATCAAAGCGCCCTGGCCATGGAAAACGTGCGCGTGATCAAAAGCGTGCGCAACGATGTCAACCGGCGCGTCAACGCCGAGCTCGCCAACCAGCAGAAGGCCAGCGACGCGAGCATCGAGCAGATCATGGCCATTCGCCGGGTGGTCGACAAGGTGGGGATGGACAACCTTCCGCCTGCCCTGCAAGAATTCATCCGCCTGCGCGTGGCCCACCCCGACGCCACCCTCAAAGAGCTCGGCCAATACGCCGACCCTCCGCTCTCTAAATCCGCCGTTTACCATCGCGTGCGGCGAATTGAAGAGCTTGACGGTCGAAGCAGCGAGTGAATGCGATAGACTTTTGTCTGTAAGCGGCGTCTTGCACGCCGCTGCATACGGCACAATTCTTTTTCCGTTCTCAGGGAAGGACAGAGTATGGCTACCAAGGTGGCAATCAACGGTTTCGGGCGCATCGGCCGTCTGGTGTTCCGCGCGATGTACGACGATCCCGAATTGGAGGTGGTAGCCGTCAACGACACCGGTGACAAGGGTATCAGCGCCCATCTTCTGAAGTACGACTCGGTGCAGGGTCGCTTCCCCTATGCCGTCGAGGTGAGCGACGACGGCTTCGTCGTCGACGGCACGCATGACGTCAAGGTCTTTTCCGACCGCAACCCCGAAGCGCTCCCCTGGGGCGAGCTCGGCGTCGACGTCGTCATCGAATCCACCGGCGTCTTCCGCACCGAAGAGGGCGCGGCCAAACATCTTGCAGCCGGCGCCAAGAAGGTCATCATCACCGCTCCCGCCAAGGGCGGCAACGTGAAGACGATCGTGATGGGCGTCAACGAGCAAGACTACGACCCCGCGACCGACAACATCGTTTCCAACGCTTCCTGCACCACCAACTGCCTTGCCCCGGTCTGCAAGGTCCTGCTCGCCAACTTCGGCATCGTGCGCGGCATGATGAACACCGTGCACGCCTTCACCAACGACCAGCGCGTGCTCGACGCCTCCCACAAGGACTACCGCCGCGCCCGCACGGCCACCTCGTCGATCATCCCCACCACCACGGGTGCCGCGAAGGCCGTGGCCCTGGTCCTTCCCGAACTTAAGGGCAAGCTCGACGGCATGTCGACCCGCGTTCCCGTCCCCGACGGCTCCATGGTCGACCTCACCTTCGAAACCGAGCGCCCCGTTACCGCCGATGAAATCAACGCAGCGATGAAGGCGGCAGCCGAAGGCGATATGGCCCGCTACATCCAGTATGAAACCGACCCGATCGTTTCCTGCGACATCGTGGGCAACGCGCACTCGTCGATCTTCGACGCCGGCACCACGATGGTTCTCGGCGGCGAGGGCACCCTGTGCAAGGTGCTTGCCTGGTACGACAACGAATGGGGCTACTCGAACCGCGTAGCCGACCTTGCCAAGATCCTGTTCTAGCATTTCGTTCGCTCGGCCGCCCGTATCGATCGATGCGGGCGGCTTTGCGTGGAAGGAGTTCTTTTGGCTTCCGTGAAGAAACTTCAGGATGCACCCGTAGAAGGCAAGCGCGTGCTCGTGCGCGTCGATTTCAACGTCCCCCTCGACGGCGACGTAGTTACCGACGACACCCGCATCCGCGCGGCTTTGCCCACCATTCAGTATCTCGTCGACCACAAGGCCAAGGTCGTGCTCATGAGCCATCTGGGTCGCCCGGCAGGGGAGGGATTCGAGGCGAAGTTCTCGCTTGCTCCCGCCGCTGCCCGCCTCGCCGAGCTCATCGACGCGCCCGTGTCCTTCGCGTCCGACACCGTGGGCCCCGAAGCCCACAAGCTCGTCGAAGCCTTGGGCGACGGCGAGATCGTCTTGCTTGAAAACCTTCGTTTCGACAAGGGCGAGAAGAAGAACGACGTGGCCTTCTGCGAGAAACTTGCCGAGCTTGGCGACCTGTACGTCAACGACGCCTTCGGCACTGCGCATCGCGCTCATGCCTCCACGGCGGGCGTGGCGGCCCTGCTACCCGCTTATGCCGGCTTTCTCATGCAGAAGGAAGTCGAAACCCTGTCGGGTATGCTCGAGAACCCGCGCCGTCCCTTCGTGGCTATTTTGGGCGGCTCGAAGGTGTCCGACAAGGTGGGGGTCATCGACGCCCTCATCGACAAGGCAGACACGATCATCATCGGCGGGGGCATGTGCTACACCTTCCTGCTCGCCCAGGGCAAGACGGTTGGCACGAGCCTGAAAGAAGAGGACTGGGTCGAGCGCGCCGCGCAGATGCTGGCCAAGGCCAAGGACAAGGGCGTCGAGATCCTGCTTCCCGTCGATACCGTCGTGGCCGACGCATTCGCGCCCGATGCCCGCACCGAAACGGTCTCGTGCGACGCCATTCCCGCTGATATGATGGGGCTCGACATCGGGCCCGAAACCGAAAAGCTCTACGCTGCGGCAATCGCCCAGGGCAAGACGGTCTTTTGGAACGGCCCTATGGGCGTGTTCGAAATGGATGCCTTCGCCCACGGCACCAAGGCGGTGGCCGAAGCCGTGGCCGCCAACACCGATGCCGCCACGATCATCGGCGGCGGCGATTCGGTGGCCGCGGTCAACAAGTTCGGCCTGGCCGACCAGATGACCTTCATCTCCACCGGCGGCGGCGCCTCGATGGAACTCGTGCAGGGGCTGCCTCTGCCGGGTGTGGTCGCTCTCGAGGAGGATTAGCATGCGCAAACCCATGATTGCCGGCAACTGGAAGATGAATAAAACCTGGTCGGAAGCCGTGGTGCTCGCCCAGGGGATCAGCAACCGCTACAAGAGCCAATGGGATGCGGTCGACGTGGTGCTCTGCCCGCCCACGGTCGACCTCAAGGCCGTTCACTCCGTGCTCGAATTCGACCGCAGCCCCATTCACGTGGGTGCCCAGAACGTCTTCTGGGAGCCTTCGGGTGCCTTCACGGGCGAGACGAGCGTGGCCATGCTCGACGAGGTGGGCGTTACCCACTGCATCGTCGGCCATTCCGAGCGACGCACCTATTTCGCCGAAACCGACGAGATGGTCAACAAGAAGGTTCTGGCGCTCGTTGCCGGCGGTCTGGTTCCCATCGTCTGCGTGGGGGAGAGCCTTGCCGTGCGCGATGCCGATACCTACCTCGATTTCGTCACCAAACAGGTGCACGCTGCACTCGCGGGGCTCGATTCCGAACAGGTGGCGAAATGCGTGGTGGCCTACGAGCCCATTTGGGCCATCGGCACCGGCCGTACCGCAACGCCTGAACAGGCCCAGGAAGTCTGTCAGGCCATTCGCTCGCAAGTCGCGGCCGATTTCGGCGCTGACGCGGCCGAGGCGGTGCGCGTCCTCTACGGTGGCTCGATGAAGCCGGAGAACGTCGACGGCCTCATCGCCGAGCCCGACATAGACGGCGGCCTCATCGGAGGGGCGGCTCTCAAGGCCGAATCCTTTGTCCAGCTCATCAAAGCATGCGTATAATGCATCGTGCGGGCGCCCCGGCGCCCGCTTTTCGTTTCACCGATCGATTCCCAAGAGAAAGCGAGTTGTTCTCCCGATGAGCGACAAGCATTATTATCTGCCGGCGGCCCTCATCATCATGGACGGGTTCGGATTGGCTTCGGCCGGTCCCGGCAATGCTATTTCCCAGGCGCAGACGCCCCATCTCGACGCCCTGTGGAAGCGGTTCCCGCATATGCAGATCCAGGCTTCCTGCGAGTCCGTCGGCTTGCCGGCCGGCCAAATGGGCAATTCGGAAGTGGGCCATCTGAATATCGGCGCAGGCCGCGTCGTTTTTCAGGAGCTCACCCGTATCAACAAGGCCTGCCGTGACGGGAGCATCGAAGAAAACGAGGCCTTCGTCGAGGCTATGCGGGTGGCATCCGCTCCCGATAGCGTCCTCCATATCATGGGGCTCTTGTCCGACGGCGGCGTCCATTCGAGCAACGAACATCTCTATGCCCTTCTTGCCATGGCTGCCAAACGCAAGGTGCCCCGCGTGTTCGTCCACTGTTTCATGGACGGCCGCGACGTGTCGCCTACGAGCGGTGCGGGCTTCATCAAGGAGCTCGAGGAGCGCATCGGTGAGCTTTCCAACGATGCCTGCCAGATTCGCATCGCCTCGATTTCGGGTCGCTACTATGCTATGGACCGCGACACCAACTGGGACCGCGTCAAGAAGGCCTACGACGCCATGGTGACCTGCGAGCCGCACGCCAACTGCGACCCGGTCGCGTTCATGCAGGCGTCCTACGACCGCGACGTCACCGACGAGTTCGTCGTCCCGGCTTCCTTCGTCGACCGTGGCATCGAAAGCCGCGATGCGGCCATTTTCTTCAACTTCCGTCCCGATCGCGCCCGCCAGATGGCGCGGGCCCTCACCGATCGCGATTTCTCCGGCTTCGAGCATCCCGCTGTCTTCCCGCATTTTGTCTGCTGTACCGAATACGACCCCTCTATCGAAGCTGCGGTTGCCTTCCCCAAGGAGTTCCCGCACAACGTGCTCGCCGATGTGATCGCCCAGGCCGGCCTTCGCCAGTACCATATCGCCGAAACCGAAAAGTACGCCCATGTGACCTTCTTTATCAACGGCGGTAAGGAAGAGCCGAAGACGGGGGAGACCCGCACGCTGATTCCCAGTCCCAAAGTGGCTACCTACGACCTCAAGCCCGAGATGAGCGAACCTGCTGTTGCCGACGCCTTGGCGAAGGCGATCGACAACGACGAAGCCGATTTCTACATCGTCAATTTCGCCAACTGCGATATGGTGGGCCATACGGGGTCGATCCCCGCTGCCATCAAAGCCGTAGAGGCGGTCGACGAAGGCGTGGGAAAGGTCGTTGCCGCTTTGGAGCGGAAGCATGGCTTGGCCCTGCTCACGGCCGATCACGGTAATGCCGATGTCATGGTGTCAGAATCCGGCGAACCCTTCACCCAGCATACGACCAATCCGGTGCCGCTCGTCATGATCGACTATTCGGGTCAGAATTGCGCCTTTGCGCCCGTGCCGGAAGGGCAGGTTCCGGCCCTCAGCAATCTCGCGCCGACCTTGCTCGACATGGCGGGGCTCTCCATCCCCGATGAGATGACTGCTCCATCGCTTCTGCGCAAATGATTGCAGCTGTCAGGCATTCGGCTATAATCTTTATTTCGTGCGCGTAGGTCGCACGAGAATGGCAATTCTAGAAAGAGAACTATCGTGACCCCTTTGCTTATCATCTTCCTGATTCTGCTCGTCGTGTCGGGTGCTGGCCTGATCGTTTTCATCATGCTGCATTCCGGTAAGGGCACGGGCATTTCGGATGCCATCGCAAGCTCTCTTTACAATTCGAGCAACGGCACGAGCATCGTTGAAAAGAACCTCGACCGTTTCACGATCGTGTTCGCGATCGTGTTCCTCGTTTCGCTCATCGTGCTCATGATTATTTTTCCGCAGGGGGCAATAAAATAAAAATTTCTCTTTGCAAACGGGGAACGTTCTGTTAAAGTAATCTTCGTTGTCATTCAACACGTCGGAGTGGCGGAATTGGCAGACGCGCTAGCTTGAGGTGCTAGTGCCTAACTAAACGGGCATACGGGTTCAAGTCCCGTCTCCGACACCATCGCCCAAAGAAAGGTCCTCTTCGGAGGGCCTTTTTTCGTATCTATGACGCTGCATCCTTCTTCGTTTTTTCTTTTCTCTCTAGGGTCCTTGCCCCCCCCTCGACGTCCGACGGTGCCTGTGCGGATAGGTGCGACGAGGTCGCGACGCGAGCATCGCCTGTAAGGGGAGCGGTTGGTGCATGTTGAACCAGAAGGAGGGCAGTGTGGCGTGCGCAGGGAAGAGGCGGAGCCTCGCCTATCGAGGCGCTCTGCGCAGAGGGCCCGGTTGCGACGGGGAGAGCTTTCGAATCCCCGTCGGGCCTCCTCGCCATTCTCCGTGTCGCTCTCAGTCCGCCTGCGCAACGTGCAGGGCCTTTGCACGCCGAACGGGAACGAGCGCCTGGAAAGCTCTTTGTGCAAGGGGATTGCACGTGTAAGCTGCCACAGACGTGCGTATCGAGCAGAACTGTGCGAGGGCACTGCAGGATCAGCAGGAATTCCCCGTGCGCCTTGCAGAGGCGGTCTGAGAGCGCCTGCCAGCGGTGGACGCGTTCCTTTCGACTCTGTAATGAGATTCTTGCATAAAATGCCATAAATAATGAATAGCCTATCGCATCTATCGTAGCGTCGTTTTGTATCGACTGACAGAGAAGGGCCGATACGAGAGGATAAGGGCGTTGGATTATGCAATGAATTGGATAGAAAATGCATATTGACAATGAATATGATATGCATTGTAAAGAAAAACCCCAGGTCAGAGCTTCATAAGGTATCTGTATATCGTGTCATTGACCTCATAAACAGAAAGCATTTTCGAAAACAAGTACCATCCGCAAGCAAAAACATACCGCATACCGACAATAGTGTTTAACAGAATGTTCATAATTGCTTTTACCGGTGCGCAGAGTAAAGTGTGCGGTATCGGAGGTTCGACCGAATAGACACGGTCAACTTCCACTACCTGGTGAGTTGCATATTCTTGCAAAGAAAGGGGAGCCTACATGACCGGAGTCAACGTCAAGAGCGAGATCGGACCGCTCAAGAAGGTCATCCTCCACCGTCCCGGCAACGAGCTTCTGAACCTCACGCCCGACACCCTCGAGCGCCTGCTGTTCGACGACATCCCGTTCCTCGAGGTCGCCCAGCAGGAGCACGACGCCTTCGCGCAGACCCTGCGCGACGAGGGCGTCGAGGTCGTCTACCTCGAGGACCTCATGGCCGACGTCGTGAAGGACCCGGCCCTGCGCGCCAAGTTCGTCGAGCAGTGGATCGAGGAGGGCGGCGTCCACACCGCCAAGTGGCACAAGATCATCGCCGACTACCTCGACTCGGAGTTCGCCGACCCCAAGGCCCTCGTCGAGAAGACCATGACGGGCATCAACCTCTCCGAGCTCGACGTCGACCGCTCCAACAGCCTGATCGACCTGGTGAGCTCGCCGACCAAGATGGTCATCGACCCCATGCCCAACCTCTACTTCACCCGCGACCCGTTCGCCATGGTGGGCAACGGCGTCACCATCCACCGCATGTACTCGGTCACCCGCAACCGCGAGACCATCTACGGCCAGTACATCTTCGACAACCACCCCGACTTCAAGGGCACCCCGCAGTACTACCACCGCGACTACGCCTTCCACATCGAGGGCGGCGACGTGCTCAACATCAACGACCACGTGCTCGCCATCGGCATCTCCCAGCGCACCGAGCCCGACGCCATCGACACCCTGGCCAGCGGCATCTTCGCCGACGAGACCTCGACGATCGACACGATCCTGGCCTTCGACATCCCCAACAGCCGCGCCTTCATGCACCTCGACACGGTCTTCACGCAGATCGACTACGACAAGTTCACGATCCACCCGGGCATCCTGGGGCCGCTGACCGTCTTCGAGCTCACCCCGGGCGCCGACGGCAAGGTCAACGTCAAGCGCCTCGACTCCGACCTCGAGTCGATCCTGACCAAGTACGTCGGCCAGCCGGTCAAGCTGCTCCAGTGCGGCGCCGGCGACCGCATCGCCGCCGAGCGCGAGCAGTGGAACGACGGCTCCAACACCCTGTGCGTGCGCCCCGGCACCATCGTGGTCTACCAGCGCAACAACGTCACCAACGACTACCTCTACAAGGAGGGCCTCGACCTCAAGGTCATCCCGTCCGCCGAGCTCTCGCGCGGCCGCGGCGGCCCGCGCTGCATGAGCATGCCGGCCTGGCGCGAGGACCTCTAGGGTCTCTTCCCTTGGACGTTCTCACGTCCCTTCATTTCGTCTATGCGGTCTCCTTCGCTCGCGCAAGCGGGGGAGACCTCGTAGGCCGCCCGAGCTGTCTGCGCGACGGAATATGTTTCAACATTGCGTGACGCAGTCAGATGGGAACTCGGGCGGCGTTTTCACCTATTTACAAGGAGGATTCTCTCATGGGAGAAAATGCTAAGGGTGTAGGCCTGTTCGGCCTCATCGGCCTCGTGGTCAGCTCCTGCATCGGCTCCGGCGTCTTCGCCTTGACCGGCCAGCTGGCCAACGTTGCCGCCCCCGGCTCTGCGCTTATCGCATGGGTCGTGTGCGGTCTGGGCTTCCTGTTCCTGGCGCTCTCGCTTGCGAACCTGGGTGCCAAGCGCCCCGACGTCGAAGGCATCTACCAGTACGCGTCCGAAGGCTTCGGTCCCTTCGCCGGCTTCCTTTCCGGTTGGGGCTACTGGCTGTCGGCATGGCTGGGCAACGTCGGTTTCGCTACGATGGTGGCTCAGGTGTTCGGCAGCCTCATGCCGGGCGTCTTCGCCACCGAAACGGGCGACCCCAACATTGCCGCCATCGTGTGCGTGTCGGTGTTCCTGTGGCTGATCACCTTCCTCGTCATCAACGGCGTGGAATCTGCTGCCTTCCTCAACGCGGTGGTCATGGTCGTTAAGGTCGTGTCCATTCTGCTGTTCATCCTGTTCTGCATCATCAGCTTCAACGCCGGCATCTTTACGGCCGACTTCTGGGGCACTATGGAGCGTAACGCGGTGGTCATGGCGGCCAACGGCGTTGAGCTCGGCGATGTGGCCACGCAGGTTACCAACTGCATCCTGATTATGATGTGGGTCTTCATCGGCATCGAGGGCGCAACGGTCATGTCCAAGCGCGCTGCCAAGAAGTCCGAAGTGGGCACCGCTACCATTCTGGGCCTCGTCGTCCTGCTCGTGCTCTACATCGGCGCTTCGATCCTGCCCTACGGCGTGATGGATTACGCTGACCTTGTCGCGGCTCCCAAGCCCGCTACCATCACGGTGTTCGACGCCATGGCTCCCGGCTGGGGCGGCACCTTCATCTCGATCGCGATCATCATCTCGGTGCTCGGTTCCTGGCTGTCCTTCACCATGCTGCCTGCCGAAACGTCTTCGGGCATGTCCGACGACCATCTGCTGCCGGCTTCTTGGAACAAGATGAACGCCAAGAACGCTCCTCAGATGGCTCTGATTATCGTGGGCGCGTGCACTCAGGTCTTCCTGATCATCGCCTTCACTGCCGCCGATGCCTACACCTTCGCTATCAGCATGTGCACGGTGACGATCGTTATCACGTGGGCCTTCGCTGCCGCCTATCAGGTGAAGTATTCGGCTGAGCAGCACGACGTCAAGAACCTGGTCTTCGGTGTGATCGCCCTCGTGTTCCAAGTTGTCGGCGTTCTGTTCACCGGCTGGGGCTTCCTGCTCCTGGCCTGCCTTGGCTACGTCCCCGGCTTCTTCTTCTATCTGAAGGGCCGCAAGGAAGGCGGCGCCAAGGGTCTGTCCCAGGGCGAAAAGGTCGCCTGCGTGGTCATCACTATCCTGGGCATCATCTCGATCCCGCTCACCGCAGTGGGCATCATCCCGGTGTTCTAATCCGTTGTTCGGTAACGAAAGGGGAGGCGGCTTGCGCGGGCTGCTTCCCCTTTTTTAATTGGAGGAGAGATTCATGAAAATCAAGACCATCGGAGTCGAAGACTATCTGAACGTGTGGGAGCACGACGCGAAATGGGACATCGCCCAATCGACCATCGACAGCCTCACGATGGAGGAAATCCTTGCGCTGAGCGATGAGGAGGGCGCCCACTTCTACGACCGCCTCAACAAGGAGAAGATGAACTACGGGTGGATCGACGGGTCCCAGGAGTTCCGCGAGGAAGTGGCTGCGCTCTACGAGCACGTCGACCCCGCCAACGTCTTGCAGATGAACGGCGGCACGGGCGCCAACCTCAACGCCATCATGGCCCTTGTGGAACCCGGTGACCACGTGATTGCTGAATACCCCACCTACCAACCCCTCTACGACCTTCCTGAGGCTCTGGGCGCCGAGGTGGACCACTGGGTCATCCACGAAGAAGACGGATGGCAGCCCCGTATCGACGAGCTCAAGAAGCTCATTCGCAAGGATACCAAGCTCATCTGCATCAACAACGCGAGCAACCCCTTGGGCACCTGCATCCCGCGCGATCTGCTGGAAGAAATCGTGGAAGTAGCCAAATCGGTAGGCGCCTGGGTTCTGGCCGACGAGGTGTTCTTCCCGGTTGAGGATACGGATCAATATGTGAGCGTGGCCGACCTCTACGACAAGGCGGTGGCCACCAACTCCATTTCCAAGCGCTATTCCGTGCCGGCCGCCCGCGTGGGCTGGACCGTGTCGAACGCCCAGCTTGCCGACCACATGCGCCATCTGCGCGACTACACGATGATCTGCGCCGGCGTCTTCAACGATGCCCTCGCCACCTTGGTCTTGCGCAACCGTGAAGCCATCCTCGACCGCAATCGCGCCATCATTCAGAAGAACCGCGCCATTGTGCAGGAATGGATCGACCATGAGCCGCGCGTGTCTTGGATTCCCCCCAAGGGCGTGTCGGTGAGCTACATTCGCCTCGACATCCCCGAAGACGACGAGAAGTTCTGCTTGGATATCCTGGAGGACGAAGGCGTGCTCTTGGTACCCGGCAGCCGCTTCGATTTGCCCAAGGGTGCGCGCCTGGGTTACTGCGCCAAGGAAGAGACCCTGCGCACGGGATTGGGAATTCTATCCGACTATCTGAAGAAGAAGTTCGACTAGGCTCCGCCTTCGGAGGTTTACGCGCGAGCGTCCCTCATCCGAGAGCAGGGTGGGGGGACGCTGCCGGATTGAGCCAACACATGTTGAATCTCCTGTTTATGTGGCTTTGACCTGGGTGTTTGTCCACACAAGGTCCCTTTTTTGAAAAAAGTTGAAATTTGGGGCTTGTCAGCTTCGCTCGTTTCCGTATAATACTTCCTTGCGCACGCGGAGTTGGCTCAGTTGGTAGAGCACCACCTTGCCAAGGTGGGGGTCGCGGGTTCGAATCCCGTACTCCGCTCCATTGTTCAAGATGAGCCGATGGAAAGCGATTTGCATCGGCTCTTTTGTAAAATGGCGACGTGGCCAAGTGGTAAGGCAGAGGCCTGCAAAGCCTTCACCCCCGGTTCGAATCCGGGCGTCGCCTCCAACTACTTGGACAGGCTAGCATCCCTCGCTTGCAGATGCGCACTACATATTCGGGCGTTTAGCTCAGGGGGAGAGCGCTTCCCTGACACGGAAGAGGTCAGAAGTTCAAATCTTCTAACGCCCACCATTCATTCGCAGGCCAGAGGATATTTCCTCTGGCCTGTTTTCGTATCTATAGTCCGGGTGGAACGAACCTGGTACGAATCGTCCCGCGCTTTGAATCGTCCGGGACCCCTGATGTGCCGCGCGTATCCACGGCGCTCTTCCGGTTGTGTCCGGTCCCTCCGCCTGCCTGCTGCAGCCGTCCCATGTTGCTGCGCCTTCATACTTTGGAATGACGCGCGTTGCTTTCATGCCGTCGAAAATCACCTAGAAGCTGAACACCTATAGCCTGCAGGCAGAATCAGCCGAGCAGGTGGACTTTCTAGGATTGGAGCGACCATGACAACGCGCCCCACACGCATGCGGTGGCTGCCCGTAGTCTCCGGCGTCGTCGCGGCGATACTCGCATGTACCGTCCTGACTGCGACGGCGCTGGCCGACGACGCGCTGAGCCCCGGCCCCTACTCGGAGGGCAGCCAGCTGAGCACCGATGCATACTCAGCCCTTGGCCTCTCTGTCTCGGACGACACCGGTGACGCCGGCACCTATGCCCCCTATGGCAACGACGAGAACGTGAGCACCACCCTGCTGAGCGACGACGAGGTCTACATGGCAGCCAACGGCGCCAAAAACAACGTATACACGCTGCGGGGGAAGCTCAACCAGCTCTACGATGCCAACACGTACGCGGAAGGTTTGATTGGCTACACCACGATCTCTGACGACTACGGGGGGATGAGCGGAGCTTATCTGTTCTGGCCCATTAACGAGCTCTACGGTACGAGCAGCGATTCAGGGACAGCCGTGGATATGGTTGAAAAGGGCGTTAGTTACTACTCGCCGCTCAGCGACAACGAGAATGACGTCATCAAGGGGTCTACCAACAACGGATTCAGCGGCAAGTATGCCACCAGCGTCTCGGCAGACCTTGGCAGCGGCTACAAGGACCACGTCGTCGAGCTGCGCGCCTATGGAAGCCAGTACTACACCATGGTCGGCAACCGGCAGTTGAGCGGCGCCTTCGCGGTAAAGGTATTCTCGCTTGACGCAAAGGGGAACCGCACGGAAGTCGCGAGCTTCAGCCCCACGGTCAATGACAGTCAGATCCAGGTGAATGATTACACTGACGAGCTGGCATACCTCCGGGCCGGCTACCTGCAGGAGTACGACGCCTACTTCGAAGTGGCCGCCGCGGATGTGGACGCAGACGGCGTGGACGAGGTCTTCTGTTACACGGGCTGCTACAAGGACGAGAACGGCGAGCGCCTGGCCTGCATCGACATGTGGGACCTGCAGCCCGACAGCTCCTGGAGCCACACCCAGGAGTGGGTGGACTGCGGCCAGGCGTCCTACTACGTCACAGATGATGAGCTTAACCAGATCCGCAACAGCAAGGATGACCCCACCGCTCGAATGCAGCTCATGAAGGCCCCGGTGGTCACCCTTGCCGGCGGCGACCTCGACCGCCACGGCGGAGAAGAGCTTGCCATCACCGTCTCCGCGCCCACGAACCACGACAACCCGACCGACGCGGCCCGCTGCTACATCTACACCTGGGATGACACCGCAAAGCGACTCTCCGCCGTCGTAAACGACGGCTTGGGCGACGACTATATCCCCCTGAGCACGACCGTCGGGGCAGCCTCCGCCATGGTCTCTGCCAACTGCGCCTTCGGAACCTTCAGGACGAGCGACACTGATACGGCCACGACCCTCGTCATTGCCGGCTGGGACTGCGGTGGCAGCTCAAACGCGGAGTATGCCAACTTCGGCTACCGCTACGTGTACTATGACGCATCCCAGGACGATTTCGTCGTCTCCGACTACATCCGCAAGGCCCTCGGCAAGGACGCTGCGCACATTACCGAGACCGCCTGCAAGGACGCGAGCCAGGACGGCCGATACCGTCCGACCTTGGCGCCCTTCGCCCTGGGCGCCGCACGCTTGAACGGCCTCAACCAGGGTGCCGCCGAGAACGACGACGTTCTCATGGGCGGAGACATCTACTCGTTCAGTCTCTCCGCTGGGGTGAGCCTCGACACTCTCGGCAGCATCAGCCTCACCTCTGACCAGGTGAACTCGAACCGTTACACAAAGGGCAAGGAGCAGGTCTGGATCGGCGACGTGCGCGTGGGCGCCGTGTCGGGCTCCAGCCAGTACGAGGAGAGCTTCCTCGCCGTCACGGGCGTCCACCGCGACGAGGACCTCGGCAAGGATGACGACTACTACTGGATGGACGTCTCGCACTTCTCTGCCAAGTGGTCTGACGGCAAGCTCCGGGGCTACACCACCGGTGAGGAGGGCGTCATAAACGAGAGCGTCCGTGTCCACGGCACGACGCAGTACGGATGCTGGATCAGCCTGTGCCTGCCCAACGTGGACCACGACGGCATGCAGGTGCGCTTCAAGGCGGCGGCCGAGTACTACACTGCGCCGCAGTTGCTCGCGGTGCTCCAGGGGTCCCCGTACTTTCAGGACCTCCAGGACAGCTATGACTACCTCAACTACGGCGGCACCGCGTTTGGCTCTGAGTCCAGCAGCGCCTCTGGCTCCGGCTGGTCCATCGAGGGAGAGGCCGGCGTCTTCGGCGAGGCGTCGGGCGGCTTCCTTGGGCGCGTGGAGCTCGAGGGGGAGCTCACGGGCCATGCGGGCTACGAGTACCAGAGCTCCTCGACGCTCTCGTACGGTGTGGACTACGACGCGCACGCGGCCGAAGGCAACAAGGCCGTGGTGTACGCCGTGCCCATCATGTACTACTGGTACGAGGTCAGCGACTCCAGCAGCCCGGAGTGGACGGACGTCGTCATGCCCGTGTTCCTCACGCCGGTCACCTCAGTCGTGAGCCAGGAGACCTGGGACGAGGCGGTCGAAAATTTCGACCTCGACGCCAGCGTGAGCAGTGACAGCTCCACGCCGCTCACCTACAAGGTCTCCGACGTCCTCAACAACAGGCAGGGCGACCCCGCCAGCTACGGCGTCGACACCCTGACCAAGACGACCCTGCTGCCTACCGCCAAGCGTGCCTTCACGTACCAGCTTGACGGGAAGGACGCCTGGTCCATAGCCTCGAACGAGGAGGGCGTCGCCACGGCGCAGACCATCGCGGCCGAGAACGAGACCGAGAAGACCGTCGACGTGGGCGGTGCCGTTGCTCTGCAGGTAGGTGCCGGTTTCGGCATTGGGGAAAACGAGATCGTTACCGGCATGGTGTTTGAGCTGTCGGGCGGCTACACGACGCTGAAGTCTAGCTCCACGGGCTTCTCGTTCACGGGTACCGTGGACAACCTGCCCGAGGCTGCCGAGGGCTACGGCTTCAGCTGGAGGCTCGCGGTGGACCAGAGCTCCTCCGACATGCCCAGCGACGGCACGCGTCCCGCCACCAACCAGTTCTGGATCGTGGGCTACGACGTCACCAACGTGAAGCAGCCCGAAATCCCCATGGTGAGCGGCTTTGCCACGACCGGTGCCAGCTACGATGCCACCACGGGCAAGGATGCGGTCACCCTGTCCTGGAACGACATTCTGACCTCCGACCAGAAGGCGAATGGCTACAAGTACGCGGTCGCCATGTACCCCGCGAACGATGATGACCACTACAGCTACGCCTACACGCTGGACGGCTCCGCCACAAGCTACGTCTGGGCCGGCCTCTCCACCAGCAGCAACTACCGCTTTGCGGTGTTTGTCGTGGACGGCACGGGTAGGCAGGCGAGCCTGCGCTCGCCCATCGTGAGCGTGACCACGCTGCCGACCGGCGACGCCATGGCCGTGAGCGGCGTCAACATCCAGGGGCAGGCCAACACAGGCGACGCGAGCGACACGTCCACCAGCAAGGCGACGCGCAGGATGGGGGAGTCCCTCACGCTTGACATGAGCGGCAGCTACTACGACTCCACCTCCGCCAACCCGGACAAGCAGCCGCTCTTCCGCTGGTATCGCAAGGAGGCCTCAAAACCCACCTGGCAAGAGATCTCGTCCGGGCCCACCGTCAGCACCCAGGACAACAAGACCTACACGTCCACCTACGCCATTGACGAGGTGACGGCGGAGGACGATGGCACGGTGTATCGCTGTGACGTGAGTTACAACAACATCGTGGTCTCGTCCCAGACGGTCACCCTTGATGTCACGCACACCTACTCGATCGCCGATTCTGCCAACACGTACTCGGCAACCAGGAAGCGCGTCAACTATCTGAACGCCGGCCTGCTCCGGTTCTTCCGGCCGGTTGCTGCCGAGAACGAGTCTGGCCTCAAGCCGGATGAGGGAGGGACCACGGACAGCGGCAGCGCGACCGGTGGCACCACGGACAGCGGCAGCGCGACCGGTGGCACCACGGACAGCGGCAGCGCGACCGGTGGCACCACGGACAACGGTAACGCGATTGACGCCACGACCGATGGCGGGACCAGCGCATCCGCTGGCACGAGCGCTGCCACAGGCTCCGCAAAGGCGGACTCCACGTCGGGCACACCTCAGACGGGAGACACCGTGCCGGGCATCGGGACACTGGCCCTTGTCGGCTTGGCTGGCACTTCGGTCCTGGTGGCTGCGCTGGCGCTCCGCCACCGTTCCAAGGACCGTGGCTAGCGACCTGTAGGGATCTGTGGCAGGCGATAAGGGTCTGCACCCGCGACCCCTTCGCCACGGCAGACGGTGGCTTGCTGCCCCACACCCCGCCCGTCCTGTTGGGCAGGCGGGGCATCCCGTTTGAGACGGAGGCTTCGATGCTCAACCACAAGCTGCTACGTGCCGTGCTGCGCAACACCGGCCTTGCCCGCGCCGCATGGGGGGTTCCTGGCGACGTTCGTTGCGGCGTCCGCGCTGCTCGCGCTGATGGATTCAGGCGACGTGCGGCTTGCGCCTGGGCGAGTGCCTGTCGCTCGAGAGGAGCGATGTCGGAAAGCTCGACGGCCTGACGTGCCTCACGGTGCGCGAGGAGGTCTCCAAGACGCACAAGTCAAGGACCGTCCCCATGACGACAAGAGGGCCTCAAAGGCCCTCAGAAGGCGTTTGGAAGGCGAAGTGGACCGGAGAGCCCACGTCGCTCGTCTTCGGGCACTCCGAGGAGAAGAACCTCAACTCGTACACCGACGCCACGCACACGAGGGCGCTCATCGACATGCTCGACGGGACGCACTCTCACGTGCGTCTGCCTGCCTCTCGCGCGGGCCTTGTGCACGGCTCTTCAGGTTTCTTGCCCCATATCCTTCAAATCGTGGTGTTTTATCTGTCGCCTCGAGCTTTGGCGGGCTAACCATGAGACCTGATGTGCGCGGCTGATGCACAGAAACTCTATTTCTGCCTAACATTCTCAAGGAAAGGGAATTCCCGGTCGATTTCTGCCGGCCGTTCGTGTAGACCGAGGTGAGGAGTTAGTCGTTGCTCCTGCTATTGTGTGAAAACCTTATGGTGACGGAGACTCTCGATGCTCCGTCTACCGAAGGGGTTCTCCCGTAGGCTGGTGCTTCAGGTGGCGGACGGCCAAAACCCCTATCTTAGGAACATGGCTTTTCGTCATGTTCATGCTTTATATCGTGCAAGGAGTTGATCGCGTGGTCCACATCGGATTCCTCGTGTGCCTTCCGCTCATAACCGCCCTTTTGCTGATGGTTGTGCGCGCAAGCAAGGCACGAAACGCCATCGTATATGCCTCGGCGGCTCTCATCGCCGCCGATTCGCTGTGGCTGTCCTTTTCCGAAATGGGCACGCAGGGCGTGTACTTCACGTTTTCGTCGTCGGTCATCGATGCCGTTGCCACCCTCGCGAGCGTGGCCATCGGCGCCTGCATCATCGCCTATGCAGTGCGCTATAAGAATATCTGGGCCGGTATCCTGGCCGTCGTCCAGCTCGTCGGATCCCTCGTCTTCGACTTCTCGTTCGCGCATGCCGTCGAGGTCGAGCAGGGGCTCTATTTCGACTCCCTCTCGTTGATCATGGCCTTCATCATCGGCATCATCGGTACGGGCATCTGCGTGTACGCTGTGGGCTATATGGAAGACTTCCAGAAGGAGCACGAAGGCGAGAAGGACCGTCGTCCGACGTTCTTCGCCATCATGTTCCTTTTCCTCTCGGCCATGTACGTGATCGTATTCAGCAACAACATGACGTGGGCCTTCACTGGATGGGAGGTCACGACCCTCTGCTCCTTCCTGCTCATCGGCTACACCAAGACCGACGAGGCCATCCGCAACGCCTTCCGCCAGATCATCATGAACATCGCCGGCGGCTTGGGCTTCCTTGCCGCCCTCTATTTCAGCGCCGGCGTGATGGGGACCCTCGACTTCAGCCAGTTCCTTCAGATGGGGCTCATCGCTCCAGCGCTCGTGGTGCTTCCGGTCACCTGCCTTACCTTTGCCGGCCTTACCAAAGCGGCTCAGATGCCCTTCCACACCTGGCTGTTGGGAGCTATGGTCGCACCGACGCCGACGAGCGCCTTGCTTCATAGCTCTACGATGGTGAAGGCGGGCGTCTTCCTGCTCATCAAGCTCGCACCCCTCTACGCGCTCTCGGTCATTCCGTCGATGCTCGCCATACTCGTGGGCGGCATCACCTTCTGCCTGGCCTCCTTTATGGCCATCAGCCAGAGTAACGCCAAGCGCGTCCTTGCCTACTCGACGATCGCCAACCTCGGTCTCATCGTGGCATGTGCTGGCGTCGGTACGCCCGAAGCCGTCTGGGCGGCCATCTTCCTGGTCGTCTTCCACGCGGTGGCCAAGTCCCTGCTTTTCCTGTGCGTGGGCACGGCCGAGCACCATATCGGGTCGCGCGACATCGAGGACATGGACCTGCTATTCGAGCGCATGCCCAAGTTGGCCCGCCTCATGATGCTTGGCATCATGACGATGTTCATCGCCCCCTTCGGCATGCTCGTGTCGAAATGGGCCACCCTCGTGTCGATCATCGACGTCCACCAGGTGGCGCTCATCATCCTCCTGGCCTTCGGGTCTGCCGCTACCTTCATGTTCTGGGCCAAATGGCTCGGCAAGCTTTCGGGAATCGCTGCAGAGCAGAAAGACGTCGAGCTGTCGGTGCATCCGAGCGAATGGATCGCCCTCTACGTTATGGCCGGCCTGATCGTCGTCCTCTGCGCCTTGCTGCCGGTGGTAAGCGATTGGTCGGTGCTCCCGTACCTGCAGAGCGTCTACGGTTCGGTGGCCGCGCCCATCGGCAACGACCTGCTTTGGATCATGTCGATTCTCGTCGTCGTGGTCGCCATCGTTCTCTTTGGGGGTCTCAACCGCGCACCCAAGGACGTCCGCAAGGCCAGCGTGTATATGTCGGGCGTGGGCGTCAGCAGCGAAGCCCGCACCTTCATCAACTCGATGAGCGGCGAGACCCAAGCGACCGTGCGCAACATGTACCTCGAAAACATTTTCGGGGAAAAGACGATCAAGCCCATCGGCGAGATTTCCTGCACCTTGCTTATCGTGGCGGCCTTCGCCGTGTCCCTGTCCCTTTCGATTTCGGTTCTGTTTTAGGAGGGAGTTGACATGACTACGTTCGTTGCTACCGTTATCGGTTCTGTCTGCTTCGCCGTACTCGCCCCGATTGTCGGCTGCTTCCTCGACGGACTTGATCGAAAGATCAGCGCCGGCATGCAGGGCCGCGTGGGCCCCAAGATCATGCAGCCCTACTGGGACGTGCGCAAGCTTCTTCAGAAGGAGAAGATGAGCGTTAACACCGTCGAAGGCACCTACATCGCCTGCGCCCTCTTCTTCGCGATCGTTGCGGGCGGCATGTTCTATTCGGGGGGCAACTTCCTTCTGTGCACCCTGGTGATTACCCTGTCGAGCCTCTTCTTCATCATGGCGGCCTATTCCACGCGGTCTCCCTTCGCAGAAGTGGGCGCCGCGCGCGAGACCTTGCAGGTCATGTCCTACGAGCCCATGGTGCTCTTCACCGCCGTGGGCATGTACCTGATTGCCGGCACGTTCGATGTGGCGGGCCTTTTCGATCTGCGCCAACCCCTGATCTGCTTCGGATGGCCCATCTTCCTCGGCCTGCTGTTCATCCTCACGATCAAGCTGCGCAAGAGTCCCTTCGACATCTCGAGCAGCCATCACGCCCATCAGGAACTGGTCAAGGGCATCACTACCGAGATGAGCGGCCCCACGCTCGCCAAGGTGCAGATTCTGCATTGGTGCGAGAACGTTCTCTTTCTTGGATGGACGGGCATGTTCTTCCTCTACGCAGGGCCGGCTTCGCTTGTCGTAGCGCTTGTCGTCGTCGCCTTGGTCTACTTCCTGGAAATCTGGATCGATAACAACTTTGCCCGTGTGAAATGGCAGGTCATGCTCAAATGGGCTTGGATCGTTGCCTTGGTTGCCGGCGGCTTAAACATCGCCGTTTTGGCGTTCGCGTAATTGAAGGAGGGCCGTATGTCCTTTATGAGCAAATCCCCCTGGGTCATCCACTACGATGCGTCGAGCTGCAATGGCTGCGACATCGAAGTGCTCGCGACTCTCTGTCCCGGCTTTGACGCCGAACGCTTCGGCGTCATCAACACGGGCAATCCCAAGCATGCCGACATCTTCCTGGTGACGGGAAGCGTAAACTCCCGCAACATCCACGTGATCAGGGAGATTTACAACCAGATGCCGGAACCCAAGGCAGTCATCGCCTGCGGTTGCTGCGCGTGCGAGGGCGGCGTCTTCCATGATTGCTACAACGTAATCGGCGGCGTCGATCGAGCCATCCCCGTCGACGTCTACGCCCCCGGGTGCGCGGTGCGCCCCGAGGCCTTGATCGACGCGATCGTCGAAGCTGAAAAGGTGCTCGAAGAGAAATACGAGGCAATGAAGAAGGGCGAGCACGCGCCGATCATCCCGCTCGATGCTCCCGTATTGAAGAAGGGGGCCTAAGACGCCATGACCGTCAAGCAAACATTCACCGATATCGAGCTCTCGGAGCTCGTCGACTTGGCTGCCGAAAAGCAGGCCGCCGGCTATCGCTGCGTCAACACGCATTGCGTCAACGGAGTCGATGGGGTTGATATCATCTACACCTTCGTGGTAGACGGCGGCGACGACGTCTATGAGAACTACCGGGTGAAAAACGTCCCTCACAAGAGCCATATCCCCTCGATTCAGGGTTCCTTCCCCGGCGTGTTTCCGTTCGAGAACGAAACGCAGGATCTCTACGGCCTCACGGTCGACGGCATGCTGCTCGATTTCCATTTCAATTTCTATTCGACCGATATGAGCGAGCCGATGACCGTCATCACGCCTGAAAAGAAGGCGGCTATGGAAAAGGCCGCCAAAATCGCCAAGGCTAAGGCCGCCAAGGCGGCGAAGGACGCGCAGGCGAAAGCCGCGGCATCCGCTGCGCCGACAATGACGCAGGCTGAAGAAGGGGAGGACAAGTAAATGGGTAAAGCGACGATCATTCCCTTCGGTCCCCAGCATCCCGTTCTGCCCGAACCCCTTCATCTCGACCTTGTGGTGGAAGACGAAACGGTCATCGAAGCGGTGCCTCAGATCGGATTCATCCATCGCGGCTTGGAAAAGCTCACCGAAACGCGCGATTACAACCAGTTCATCTATATCGCAGAACGCATCTGCGGCATCTGCGCCGTGGGGCATAGTCTGGGCTATGCCGAAACGGTCGAGGGGCTTATGGGGCTCGAGGTCCCCAAACGCGCTTCCTACCTGCGCGTGATCTTGCATGAGATGAGCCGCATCCACTCGCATATGCTGTGGATGGGCCTCGCCGCGGACGCCTTTGGTTTCGAGAGCCTCTTCATGCACTGCTGGCGTCTGCGCGAGCGCGTGCTCGACCTTTTCGAGGCCATGACGGGCGGACGCGTCATCCTTTCGGCGGTGCGCGTGGGCGGCATGGTGCGCGACCAGGACGCCGCCACCTTGCAGCACGTGCAGGAGGTGCTTGAAGGCATCAAGGGCGAATACGACGAGATCTGCCGCGCCTTCCTCAACGACGCGAGCGTGCGCAGCCGTTTGGTGGGCGTGGGCGTGATCGAGCACGACGATGCCGTCAAATTCGGCATGGTCGGCCCGTTCGCGCGCGCATCCAACGTGGTCAACGACGTGCGCTGCAAGGGGACGGGCGCCTACGCTGAGCTGTCCGATTTCACGCCGATCACTTCCACCGACTGCGATTGCTTTGCGCGCGTCGAAGTGCGTGCCAAGGAGATCCTCCAGTCGATCGACATCATCGAAGAGATGATAGCCCGCATTCCCGAAGGCCCCGTGTTCGAAAAGCCCAAAGGCAGCCCCTCCGACGGCGCGATGGCCTGCGGCGCCCTGGAACAGCCGCGCGGTGAGTGCTATTACTTCGCTCAGGGCAACGGGACCAAGTATTTGGAACGCATGCGCATGCGCACGCCTACGAGCATGAACCTCGCCGGCATGGCTGCCGCCCTGAAAGGCTGCGATCTTGCAGACGTGAACATGATCGTGCTCACCATCGACCCGTGCATCAGCTGCACCGAAAGGTAGGGACATGGGTTCGTTCAAATTGGGGAAAATGACCCTTAAATCGCTGTTCGGCAAACCGAGCACGGTGCTTTACCCCTTCGAGGAAAAGCCCCTGCCGGCGGGCATCAAGGGGCATATCGAAAACGACATCGCGGCCTGCACCCTGTGCGGCACCTGTTCCCGGGTGTGCCCTTCCGGCGCCCTTGCCGTCGACCGCAAGGAGGGCACCTGGAGCATCGATCGCTTCCGGTGCGTGCAATGCGGCTCATGCGTGCTCAACTGCCCGGTGCCCTGCTTGACCATGGCTCCCGGCTACCAGAAACCGTCACGCCAGATTTCACGGGACACGCTCGAGAAGCCGGCTCCCTCGGCCGAAGAGCTCGCCGCCAAGGAAGCGGCCAAGAAGGCGAAAATTGAAGCTGCTATGAAAGCAAAGGCGGCGCGTGAAGCTGCGAAGTAGTTCTCGCACGCGGTAGGGTATCATGCAGACGGGTACGCACACGTGCGTACCCGTTTTTCGTGAAAGGAAGCGTGCAGATCGTGGTAGAACAGGCAAGCAAGCGCCCTCAAGGCAACCAAAGCGACCCTATCGATGCCGTCTTCACCGTTGCCAACGTCATCAGCTTCATCCGCCTCTGCATGGTGCCGGCGTTTCTCGTGCTCTTGCTCATGGGCAACGACCTTGCGGCGACCGTCGTCTTCGCGCTCGCCGCTGCAACCGATTTCCTCGACGGGCAGATCGCCCGCCGTACCCATACGGTAAGCAAGCTCGGCCGTATTCTCGATCCCGCCGTCGATCGGCTGCTCATGATCTGCGGGGTTCTCGGGGTCTTTCTCGTAGGTCGTGTCCCCTTGTGGATCATCATCCTTGTCGTGGCGCGCGACCTTGGCATGATCGCCGGGTACACCTACCTGCTCAAGCGTTGGAACGTCCGTGTCGATGTGATCTACCCGGGCAAGGTGGCCACGACGTTCTTCTTTATCGGCTTTGCCGCCCTCATCCTCAATTATCCGCTCGTTCCCGGGCTCGGCCTCTGCGATGTCTCGTGGCTCCCCGGTTTCAACGCCCAGCCGGCAGGGTGGGGCATCTGGTTCATCTATGCCGGCTTGGCGCTGTGCATTTACACCACCGTCTATTACGCCCGCACGGGCGCGCGCAAGGTACGGGCGGTCAAGGCGGGTGATACGAGCGTCGAGGACGACACTCTTTCGACGTCTCGTTAGGTCCCGGCGCACGCGCCGCCTGTCCTGGTTGATCGGGTGGTGGCGTTTCCCAGGATGCGCCCTTGTCTGCACTGGTTGGCGCAAGGACGTGTTCTCTGAGAAGATGCGTGCGCGGCCGGCTCTTTTTCTCATGGCAACGGTATAGTTGTCGCATATGCGTCGTCAAAGCCGAGGTTGTGATGTTGATTTCTTCCTATAGCGAAACAAAGGCTTCCCATCGCGTGCCCGCCCGCCTCCTTGCGGTCGTGTGCGCTGTGGCCCTCTGCCTTCCGGGCGCCGCGTGGGCCGACGTGCGCACGAGCGACATCGTCGCCGGCCAGACGATTCAAGACGCCGGCATCCCCTCGTCCAAGGCCCCCAGCATAGCGGGCGATTACGCGATCGTCATGGATTCCGACGGCATGGTGTATTTCGAGCGGGACGCCGATGCTCAAGTGCATATCGCTTCTGTCACCAAGGTTATGACGGCCGTGGTGGCCCTCGATTCGGTACCGCTCGATACGCAGGTCGTCATCAGTAAGTATGCAGCCTCGATCGGCGAATCGACCGCCTCGCTCAAGGAAGGGGACACCATGCCCCTTTCCGAAGCCCTGAAAGCCCTTCTTTGGCCGAGCGGCAACGATGCGGCCGAGGCGATCGCGGAAACGGTGGGGGCGATGATGCTGCAGTCGGAAGGCAAGGACGCGTCCGACGCGACGGCTTGTGCGGCCCGCTTCGTTCAGGCCATGAACGACAAGGCGGCCGAATTGGGGATGACCAACACGGTGTACGCCAACCCCCATGGGCTCGATGGCGACAAATACCCGGGGGAGATGCATTCTACGGCGCGCGATGTGGCGACCCTTGTCTCCTATGCGGCGCAGAAGTCGGCTATCACCGGCATCACCGGCATCGATGGCGGGACCTGCACCGTTACGCGCGGCGGTCAGCAGGTGGGCTTGAAGCTCGAGAGCACCGACTTGTTGCTGAAGTCCTACGAGGGCGCCTTCGGCATCAAAACCGGGTTCACCGACAGCGCGGGCGAATGCTTCGCGGGCGCGGTGAAGAAAAACGGCGTCACCCTCTATTCGGTGGTCCTTCACAGCGCCACCGAGAAATCGCGGTTTACCGACACGAGCACCCTGTGGGATTGGGTCTTTGACCATCGCATCGATTACGCCTTGGCGCAGACCAGCCAGACCACTGTAGACCAGAACGGCAATGAGGTACCCCTTGTCGCTGCGGTTCCCGACGGGGCCTGGACGGACAAGACGGTGAAGGCCACCTTGGCCGACCCGACCGCCTCCGTCAAGGTGTTCGACCTGCACGGCAATGTGAGCCAATCGGTGGACTACCGCGACCTTTCCGGCACCGTCGAAGCCGGCGACGTGGTGGGCACGATCACCTACTACCAGCACAACGAAGCGATTGCCACCCAGGACCTCGTCGCCACGGAAACCGTTGCGGGTCCCAACGTGCTGGAGTCCCTGGGGGTGTGGTGGACGCGGCTTACGGCGGGGATAACGGGCGCGCAGACTCAGGCGGATGCCCAGCTGTACAATGAGACGCCGCTCATCAACGACAGGACGCAAGCGTAGGGATGCTACGCTATGCTGTAGCTATACAGGAGGACCGATATGAACAGATGCCCCGTATGCAACGGAGAACTGAAGGCAACCGATACCGTCTGCCCGGCGTGCGGCTTCAAACTGGTGGGCTCCACCCAGGAGTTCGAGCCCATCTCGCTTGAAACCCCCCAGGCTCAGCCGAAGCCCGCCGCTCCCAAAGAGGCAACCATGCGCATCGTGCGCGGGCCGCAGAACATGGATACCACCTATCATCTCGATCATCGCGAGATGACGGTAGGCCGGTCCCCCCAGTGCGACCTCTTTTTGAACGACATGACCGTATCCCGTTCCCATGCGGTGATTCTGCCGGTGGGGCAGGGGTTCGCCATCAAGGACGAGGGCAGTTTCAACGGGGTCTGGATCAACAACGAAAACGTGTCCCAACGAACCCTGCACAACGGCGACATCGTGCAGATCGGGGCATTCTGCCTTTTGTACAGCGAATAGGACGAGCAGAGGGCGCAGGATGCCGTCCTGCGCAGAGCGAGAAGGAGACCGTATGCAGCTCTTGTCGGGCAACGAGGCAATCGCGCAGGGCGCATGGGAAGCGGGTGCCAACATCGGCGTCGGCTACCCGGGCACGCCGAGCACCGAAACGCTCGAGAACTTCGCGAAGAAGGACCGCGTGTACGCCGAATGGTGCCCTAACGAAAAGGTTGCCGTCGAGGTCGGCGTGGGTGCGAGCGCGGCAGGTGCGCGCGTGCTCGCGACGATGAAGCACGTCGGCGTCAACGTTGCCGCCGACCCCCTGTTCACCGTTGCCTACACGGGCGTGAACGGAGGCTTGGTCGTGCTTGCCGCCGACGACCCGGGCATGCACTCGAGCCAGAACGAGCAGGACACCCGCTTCTACGCCCTGGCGGCGCACATTCCTCTGCTCGAACCGTCGGATTCGGCCGAAGCCCTCGCCTTCACGAAGGCGGCTTTCGAGCTTTCCGAGCGTTTCGATATGCCCTTCTTCATTCGCAGCACCGTGCGCGTGAGCCATGCCAAATCGCCAGTCGAGGTGTCCGAGCGCGTCGAGCATGAGGTCGATCCCGCCGCCTACCAGAAGGATCCGGCCAAGTGGGTTATGATGCCCGCCTTCGCCAAGCCTCGCCGCCTGTCGCTCAACGAGCGTCAGGCCAAGATCAGCGCCTGGGCCAATACCTGCCCCTTCAATCGCATCGAACCCGGTTCTAAAGAGATCGGCATCGTCTGTTCTGGGGCGGCCTACCAGTACGTGCGCGATGCCATGCCCGAAGCGTCGATTTTGAAGATCGGCCTTTCATGGCCCCTGCCTGAAGAGCTCCTCCATACCTTCGCCGACTCGGTCGACGCGGTCTACGTCGTCGACGAGGCGTCCAATTACCTTTCCCTCAACGTCAAGGCTGAGGGCGTGCCGGTGGCCGCCTTCCCCCATCCGCTCCCCGAAGCGGGGGAGCTTTCGCCGCGCGCCATCGCCCTCGCTTTCGGCAAGGAGGTTCCCGCATCCAGCGAGACCCCGACCGACCTCCCTGGCCGACCGCCGGCCTTGTGCCCCGGCTGCCCCCATCGGACGGTCTTCAAAGAATTGACCCGTGCCAAATGCATCGTGACGGGCGATATCGGCTGCTACACTTTGGGTGCCTTGCCTCCGCTTTCCGGCATGGACACGACCATCGATATGGGCGCTTCCGTTTCTATGGCCCATGGTTTCGAGCTCGCCTGGAAGGGCAAGACCCATCGGCCGGTCGTCGGCATCATCGGCGACAGCACGTTTGCCCATTCGGGCTTCTCGAGCTTGCTTGACATCGCCTACAACAAGGGCGTCGCGACGATTTGCGTGCTCGACAACCGTACGACGGCCATGACCGGCCACCAGGGCAACCCCTTCAATGGCGTCACCCTGCAGAACCGACCCTCACGCGAGATGGACATCGCGACGATGGTGCGCGCCATCGGCATCGAGGACGTCGTCGAGGTCGACCCCAACGATGTGAAGGCCACGCGTGCGGCCATCAAGCGTGCGACGCAGAATACCGAAGATGTGTCGGTCATCGTTTTCAGGAGCCCCTGCGTTTTGCTCAAGGGCGCTTTCACGCCGGGAGCTCCCTATTACGTGAACGGGTCCTGCACGGCATGCGGGGTCTGCGTGTCGATCGGCTGCCCCGCCCTTGCACGCGAGGAGGAATCGGGGCATGCCCTCATCGACCCCGATATGTGCGTGGGGTGCGGCCAGTGCGCCCAATACTGCGCCTTCGACGCGATCGAGCAGCTTCCGGGAGGTGTGCGCTAATGAGCGGCCAGGTTACGGTGAACAGCGATAAGGCAACGACGGTCCTTTTGGTGGGTGTAGGTGGTCAGGGCACCATCCTCGCTGCCGACGTGCTCGCGAAAACGGCTATCGCCAACGGCTTGCAGGTTAAGCTTTCCGAAATCCATGGAATGGCCCAACGCGGCGGCTCGGTGTCGACCATCGTCCGTCTGGGCGCCCAAGTCAATTCCATGGTCTGCGATTTGGGGTGTGCCGACTACTTGCTCGCCTTCGAGACGACCGAAGCTTTGCGCAACATCTCCTATCTGCGTACGGGCGGTATGCTCTTGGTCAACGACGAGGCTATCAAGTCGCAGCCGGTCCTTACCGGCCGCGCCCATATGCCCGCGCGAGCCCGCGAGCGCTTGACCTCGATGGGAGCCCATTTGGTTCCTGCTTCCCAGCTGGCCGAACAAGCCGGCAGCCTGAAGTGCGCCAACGTGGTGCTGCTGGGCGCCCTTGCGGCTGGAATGGATTTCCCTCTGGAATCGTGGGAAGAGCAGATTCGCCTGAAGGTGCCGCCGAAAACCATCGATATGAACATCGCGGCCTTCCGATCGGGCGTGGCGAGCGTTCCCCATGGCCAACGCTAGCGTTTCTCCCAGCGTACGCGGTCGATTCGCCCCGTCTCCGACGGGGCGTCTTCATGCGGGCAACGTCTTTTCCTATCTGGTGGCGTATATCGTGGCACATCGGGCGGGTGGCACCATCGCTCTGCGTATCGAAGACCTCGATCCCCAGCGCTCCAAACCGGAATTCGCTCAGGCCTGCCTGCGCGACCTCGACTACCTGGGGCTCGGTTGGGATGTGGGCCCCCTTTACCAGAGCATGCGGACCGAGGCCTACCGCCAGGCCTTTCACAACCTTGTCGACAGGGGACTCGTCTATCCGTGCTTTTGCTCGCGTGCCGATGTGCATGCGGCGTCGGCGCCCCATCGGGGCGAGAAGTTCGTGTATGCGGGGACCTGCCGAAATCTGACCGAAGATGAGCGCGCTTCGCGTATGCGGCACCTCCAAGCCCAAGGGCGGTCTCCCTCGATGCGGCTTATCGTTCCCGATCGCACCTATGTGATCGACGACCTCTTTCAGGGCCGCTACGCGCAGAACTTGGCGGTCGATTGCGGCGACTTCCTTATCTGTCGCAGCGACGGGGCCTTCGCCTACCAGCTTGCCGTGGTCGTTGACGATGCCGCACAGGGTGTGACGTCGGTGGTGCGCGGGGTCGACCTCCTTTCGAGTTGCCCCCAGCAGGCCTACCTGCAGGATCTTTTGGGCTTCGAACACGTGTCGTACGGGCACGTTCCCTTGCTTGTGTCGCGCACGGACCGACGTTTGTCCAAGCGCGACCATGATGCGTCGATAGACCAGATGCGGGCTACCTACGGGTCTGCTGCAGGGATTCTGGGCCACATCGCCTTTGTCGCGGGTATGGTGCCCGAGGATAGGCCCGCTACCGTCGACGAGCTCGTTGCCCATGCCGACCTCTCCTCGCTTTCCGGCTGCATCCAAAAGGTGTGGAAGGCCTAGCGGTCTTCAATTCGACGAAAGCGCATCGAACGACGAGCGCCCGTCCTCGGCGGGAGGACGGGCGCTCGGTCTTGGCATGCGCTTGTCGCTGGCTAGATAACGAAGACGGTGGGGACGATGCTCGCGATGATGGCGGCGCCGTAGAAAGCCCCCAGCGTGATGTTCATGGTGGCGCAGAGGGCGAAGGCTCCCGCGCGAGATTGGGGGGTGAGGGGGTTGGCGAGCAATTTGCGTCCAAAGGGATGGGCCGCGAGCAGCATAAAAGGGAGAGCGATCCATCCGTCGAAGAAAAAGACCAGAACGAGCAGGCAGATCGCCCCTATCCAGAGGTAGATGATCGCATGGTAGAGCGTGCGTGTGCGGTCGTGGCCGAGCAAGACCGGCAGGGTCTTGCGATGGGCGAGGGCGTCCTTATCGATATCGCATCCGTTGTTGGTGAGCATGATGAGCGCGATGCCCAGTATCAGCGGTACCGACCAGAGGAGGACCATCCAGCTGAAGCTGCCGGTAAGCGCTTGATAGCAGGCGAGCGGGATCAGGCCGCCCATCACGAAGCCGCTTACCGCTTCTCCCAAGGGAAGGTAGGAGATGGGCGTTTTGCCGCCGGAATAGAGAAAGATGACGACGACGCCCACCAGGGCGATGACAAGGGGAACCCAACCGGTGCGCGCTATCACGTAGACGCCCAAAGCGAATGCGACCGCGATGAGGCTGATGAAATAGGTGCGCACCGATTTTGGGTTCACGTGGTGGTACACGAGGACGGCATCAGTGGGGTCGGGCTGGTTGTCGACGCTATCGGTGCCCTTCACGAAATCGAAGTAGTCGTTGATCGTGTTGACGGCGCTTTGGAGCAGGATGCAGATGGCAAGCAGGACGAGCACCATCAAGCCGTTGACGGATCCCGTACCCTTGTATCCGCCGTTGGCGACGGCTAAGGCGCAGGCGACGAAGACGGGGAAAATCGCTGCCGGCCAGGTATGGGGCGCTGCCAGCTCTACCATGAAGGTGGGCGTTAAGCGGTCGTATGCGGGCCGGTCGACCCTCTGGGGAGAAGTAGGAGACACGAAGGGAACTCGATTCTATTTTACGATGAGTACGGGGATGGGAGCGGAGCGCAGCACGGTGAAGCTTACGCTTCCGAGCAGACCGCGCAGGGCGCCCAGCCCTCGGTTGCCCATCACGATGAGGTCGCTGCCCGCGCGCTCGGCATAGGACAGCAGGCCCGCAGCCGGGCTCGGCGCGAATTCGATATCGATATGCACCCGGTCTTTGGCGTTTGCCGGCACTACGACGTCTATTGCCTTTTCAAGCTCGTCCTTCTGGCGGGCGGCCACGGTCTGCTCAATGGCGTTGATCGTCTCGTAGTCGAGGGCGGCGGATCCGGTTTCGCTCGAAAGCCCGGATCCGAAGCCGGTAAACGAATAAGCCTCTTCCATGCTCGTGAGCACGGAAACGACGTTGATCCTGGCTTCGGCATCTCCCTGCACCAGCTCCAAAGCGGCTTCAAGCGCATGGTTGGCGGGTTCCGATTTGTCGTAGGCGACGAGCACGTTCTTGTAAAGCATGATTCCACCTTTCATTCGGGTACCTTCATAATAGCCGAACGCTCGCAGAGCGGCTGCGGTGCGGATGGCTGTCGGATGCTGCGCGCCCGCGGCGCGCCCGCCGGGCGTTCGATCGGGCGTGCAACAAAAGAACGCCCGCGGGTGCGGGCGTTCAGAGCGTTTCGGTGCTGTCGAGGCTAGAGGATGCGGTATTGGACCGTGCGCACGCCCCATGCTTGGCAGGAAGAGAAGCCGAGCGCCTTGAAGACGCCTGGCTGCAGGTCGAGCACGCGCGACCCGCCGCCCATGGATCCGCAGTCGTTGATTCGGGCGATAACGGTTTTGCCGTTGTATTTGATTTCGACCGAGCGGCCGAGCAGGCTGCGGTAGCCGGGCATGGACATGGGGACGGCGACGCCCATAGAGCTGTCGTTGCAGATGGCGCCCGTGGCCGTGTAGCCGGGGTTGGGGGTCGAGGGGTCGGTCGAGCCGCCGTAGGCCGATGCGCTGCCCGATTTCCAGCCGGTCGAGCTGTCGGCCGAAGACGATCCGTTGTTCTTCGAGGTGTTGGAAGAGGCGCTGTTGGAAGTGCTCGAACCGGAATTGGCATTCGAGCTGGCGTTCTGCTTCGAGCTCGCGTTCGAGTTGGCGTTGGCGCCCGACGAGCTTTGGCCGCTGCTCGCCTGGTCGTCGGCTTCTTCATGATCGCCCGTATTCCATTCCGGAGAGATGGAAACGTCGGAATCGTTTTGAGTCGCGTCCTCACTCACGCGTTCCGCCTGCTGCTGGAGGGCGGCGAGGCGGGCCGCTTCTTCGCCCTGGGCGTTTTGCAGGTTGGCGCTGGCCGCGTCGACGATGGCTTGGGCCTGGCTGCGCTGGCCATCGAGGGTGTCGAGCTGGGATTGCAGCTGGTCGCGCTGGCCGTTGAGCTCGCTCAGGGCGTCGTTGTAGGTGTCGACGCGGGCTTTCTGCTCGTTGATCTTGTCCGAGGTGTCCTGCATGATCATTTCGATGTAGTGCATGTTCTCGAACAGGTCGTTCACATTGTCGGCAGACAAGAGCAGGGTGAGCAGTTGCGACGATTCGTTGCCGCGATAGTGGGCGACCGCGTCTTTCGAAAGCTCTTCGCGGCCTTCGAGCACCGCCGCCTGGGCGTCGGCGGCCGTCTGCGTGGTCTCGTCGATCTGCTGCTGGAGCTGGTCGGCTTGGCTCTTGGTGGCGTTGTATTGGTCCACGATCGAGCTCATCTGGGCTTCCGCGCTCGAGAGCTGGCTTTGGGCGTCGGCGACGGTGTCGGCCTGGGCGACGCCGGGCAACAAGGCGAGCGAGAAGGCCGCGCAAGCGAGAGCCCCGCCAATGCGTTGGCTGGGAGTGTACGTGTGACGGATAAGGGCGCCTTGGCGGACGAACCTACCTGCGCCTCGTGCATACGTGAATCGTTCCATGGCCGCTATTCTACTGTATCGAGTGGTTCGACGTGCAACATTGATGTCCTGCGCGGTTGCCATCTGGACTTTTTCTAAGGTTTACCCTCTCATTGCACATATCATCTACACTATTCGGGAGGCAAGCGGTAGGCGCTTGCGTCGGCTTGCAAAAGGAGTTTTTCATGGAAACCATTCTCGTCACCGGCGGTACGGGGTTCATCGGAAGCCATACCTGCGTGGAGCTCATCAATGCTGGGTACGATGTGGTCGTATTCGACAATCTTGTCAATTCCAAGGAGGAGTCGCTCAACCGCATCGAGGAGATCACTGGTACGCGCCCTCGTTTCTATAAAGTCGACATGCTCGACCGAGCGGGCGTGTGGGACATTTTCGAGAAGGAATCGATTTCCTCGGTCATTCATTTCGCCGGTTTGAAAGCGGTGGGGGAGAGCGTCGAAAAGCCCTGGGAGTATTACCAGAACAACATCGAGGGCACCCTTATCCTGGTCGACGTCATGCGCGCGCATGGCGTAAAGAACATCGTCTTTAGCTCTTCTGCAACGGTCTACGGCGACCCGGCCTTCGTTCCCATTACCGAAGAGTGCCCCTTGGGCAATCCCACCAACCCCTACGGTCAGACCAAGAAGATGCTCGAGCAGATCCTCTCCGACCTGTACGTGGCCGATCATGAATGGAACGTGTCGCTGCTGCGCTATTTCAACCCGATCGGCGCTCATCCGAGCGGCCTTATGGGTGAAGACCCCAATGGCATCCCCAACAACCTCATGCCCTACATCACTCAGGTTGCCCTGGGCAAGCTGCCCAAGCTGGGCGTGTTCGGCGACGACTACGACACCCATGACGGCACGGGCGTGCGCGACTACATTCACGTGGTCGACCTTGCGCGCGGTCATGTGAAGACCCTTCAGGCGGTCGAAGGTCAGACGGGCGTCCATGTGTGGAACCTGGGCACCGGCAAGGGCTACAGCGTGCTCGACGTCGTCAAGGCCTTCGAAGCGGCCACCGGCAAGAAGGTGCCCTACCAAATCAAACCGCGTCGCGCCGGCGATATCGCCACCTGCTACGCGAGCGCCGACAAGGCCAAGCGCGATCTGGGTTGGGAAGCTCAATACGATATCGAGGACATGTGCCGCGACGCGTGGAATTGGCAGATGAAGAACCCCAACGGCTACGAGGATTAAGCGGAGAGGACCGGTATACGTGAGTTTGCAAAGCACCGTCGATCGCTGGACCGAGCGCGCGACCGACCCCGAAATCGCCTCTCAGCTTGCCGACCTCCTCGCTTCGGGCGACGCGTCTGCGCTCGAAGACGCCTTCTTCCAGGATCTTTCCTTCGGGACGGCGGGTTTGCGCGGCGTGCTCGGGCCGGGCACCAACCGCATGAACGTCTACACGGTGGGGAAGGCGACCCAGGGCGTTGCCAATTACCTTAAGGCGCACTTCGACGCGCCGACCGTCGCCATCGCCCGCGATAGCCGCAACAACGGCGAGCTCTTCGTGCGCACGACGGCGGCGATTCTCGCAGCCAATGGGGTACGGGCCCTCCTCTTCCCCCGTATCGAGCCGGTGCCCGCCTTGAGCTTTGCGGTGCGCGAGCTCGGCGCTTCGGCCGGCATCGTGATGACGGCCAGCCATAATCCCGCCGCCTACAACGGCTACAAGGTCTACGGCCCCGACGGCTGTCAGATCACGAGCGATGCGGCCGACGAGATTTCGGCGGCCATTGAAACCGTCGACCCCTTTGACGGCGTACGCACCGGGTCATTCGAAGACCTTGTCGACCAAGGGCTCATTTCCTGGATCGACGATGGGATTCTCGACCGTTTTCTCGATGCCGAGCTTAAAGCGAGCCTTTCCGACCCGGAAGCGGCCGATGTTCCCTTGAAACTGGTGTACACGCCCCTTAACGGGACGGGCCTCGAACTCAATTCACGCCTGTTCGAGCGCATCGGCGTGACCGATGTGACGGTGGTGCCCGAACAGCGCGATCCCGATGGCAATTTCCCCACCTGCCCCTATCCCAACCCCGAGATTCGCGAAGCTATGCAAAAGGGCATCGAGCTGTGTGAGCAGGTGCACCCCGATCTCTTGTTGGCGACCGATCCCGACGCCGACCGCGTGGGCGTGGCCTGCAAAGACGGCGACGACTATACCTTGATCACCGGCAACGAGATGGGCATTTTGATGCTCGACTACATCTGCAAGATGCGCGCCGCCCGGGGTACGCTTCGTCCCGACGCGCTTGTGGTGAGCACGATCGTGTCCACGGTCATGATCGACGCGATCGCCGCCCACTACGGCATTTCCGTGGTGCGCACCCTTACCGGCTTCAAATACATCGGCAGCGTGCTCAACGACCTTGCCGCCCAAGGCGCCCTCGATCGCTACGTGCTTGGTTTCGAGGAAAGTTACGGCTATTGCCCGGGCACGCACGTACGCGACAAGGACTCCATCGGCGCGAGCATGATCATCTGCCAGATGGCCCAGCACTATAAGAAGCAGGGCATGAACTTGGTCGATGCAATCGATGCCCTCTACCGTCGCTACGGCTACTACCGCAATCGCACCATCAGCATTTCCTATCCCGGCGCCGATGGGGCGCGCAGCATGGCCGCCCTCATGGAACGGCTGCATGCCGAGCCACCGGTAGAGCTTGCCGGCTTCTCCGTCGAAACCGTCGTCGATTATGCCGACGGCTTCCAGGGCCTGCCCAAGGCCAACGTGGTCGAGTTCCAACTGCCGGACACCAACAAGGTCATCATCCGTCCGAGCGGGACCGAACCGAAGATCAAGGCCTATCTGTTCGCGAAGGCGGCGGACCAGGCCGATGCCGACGCTCTGCTCGATACCCTCGAAGCCGCGGCCCGCGCCCTGCTCGAAGCGTAAGCGATGACCATGGATCAAGGATCGTCGGTAAAGGAGAGGCTCCTTCGCATGCTCGTTGCGGCATCACAGGGGGCCTCTCCCTTCGTTTCGGGGGCGCGCGTTGCGGAAGAATTGGGCGTTTCTCGGGCGGCGGTTTGGAAAGCTGTTCAGGGACTTCAAGAGGACGGTATCTGCATAGCGTCTGAGCGGGCGAGGGGGTATCGGCTTGCGGGCGTCTACGATGAGCTCGACGCTGCCGGCGTGCGTTCCTTTCTTCCGCCTTCGTTGGCAGACCGCGTCCATCTGGATGTGAAGCGATCGACGGGAAGCACCAACACCGACGCCAAAGCTGCGGCTGAGAATGGGGCGGGCCCCTATTCCTGTGTGATCGCTGCCGAACAGGTGGAGGGGAGGGGGCGTCGCGGACGCCCCTTCTATTCATTGGGAGATACGGGGGTCTATCTTTCCATTGTGCTGCGACCGACTGTCGCGGTGGCTCAATCGGGGCTTATCACGGGCGCGGCGGCTGTTGCGGTGTGTCGTGCGATAGAATCCCTCAGACCCGATTGTGGCGCCCAGATAAAATGGGTCAATGACGTCTACATCGATGGACGAAAAGTCTCCGGCATTCTCACCGAAGCCTCCGTCGATTTAGAATCAGGCGGATTCTCCTATGCGGTGGTGGGCATCGGCGTGAACGTGTACGAGCCCGAAGGCGGGTTCCCCGAGGCTATCTCTAGGCGGGCGGGGGCCGTCCTGCACGAGAAGCGCACAGACTTCAGGAATCGTCTTGCCGCAGGAATTATTTCTGCCTTTATCGAGCTCTACGAACACGACCCCTTCGAAGCATTCGTTCCAGAGTACCAAGAGCGCTCCTTCCTCACGGGGCGTTGCGTGGAAATCAAGGGGGGAGCCCACGACGGCGAACGGGCAGTGGTGCGCGGGGTGAGCGACGACCTCGGCCTTATGGTTTCCTTGCCGGACGACACTTTCGATACCTTACGTACCGGCGAAGTGAGTATCGTCGTGCGTGAGGACGGGCAATGAGCGGTGCCCGCTGGTCGCTTACACGTACACGCGATAATCGCCGCAGGCCCACGGCCGTTGGGTCCGTGGGCCTGCGGCGGCTCTTGGAAGGGTAACGAGCCGTAGGATGCACGGGGGACGATGTCTCGTTGCCCCGTACGGCTTGTGTGAGATGGAACATGGCTTCTTATCTAACCTGCTTAGATTTACATAACATATATTATCAATATTAAGGGGAGTAAGGTGGGGGAGCTACTTGACGCCGCTACTCCCGAATCCGCCCGTACCGCGCTCGGTGCTGTCGAGCTGGGACGTCTCTACCGCCTGAATCTGTTCGACCTTAAGAACCACCAGTTGGGCAATGCGGTCGCCGGCCTTGATGACGATATCGTTCTGCGGATCGAGGTTGATGAGAATGACCTTAAGCTCGCCCCGATAGCCGCTGTCGATAAGCCCCGGCGCGTTCACTATAGAAAGCCCTTGCTTGATTGCCGAACCGCTCCGTGGCGTGACGAAACCGGCATAGCCTTCAGGAAGCCCGATAGCGAGACCCGTTGGGACGAGTTTTCGTTCGAAGGGTTTGAGCACGAGATCTTCGGTCGACGATAAATCGATGCCAGCGTCGCCAGCGTAGGCGGTTTTCGGGACGATGGCGTTATCGGTGAGCTTTTTTACGGGAAGGTGCACTTAGAGTCCTTTCAAGGCATTGCTGAATTCTTCGACGTTCTTGAAGTCTTTATAGACGCTGGCAAAGCGAATATAGGCGACCTCGTCGAGGTCCTTGAGGCGTTTGAGTACCATATCGCCCAGGTCCTTCGACTTGATTTCGGTAAAGTTTCTGTTGCGCAACTCTGCTTCGAGGTCGTCAACGAGATTGTTGATCTGTTCAGGGGTTATATGGCGTTTTGCGCACGCGATATAGATACCGCGAATGAGCTTGTCGCGATGGTAGACCTCGGAGGTGCCGTCGGATTTCAGCACGATGAGAGGGCTTTCTCCCAAGCGCTCGTAGGTGGTAAATCGACGGCCGCAGGACAGGCATTCGCGCCTTCTTCTGATTACGGTGCCGTCTTCAGAAGGTCGAGAATCGACGACTTTGGAAACCTTGTTTCCGCAATTAGGGCAACGCATTCCGCTCCTCTCGTTTGATGAGACGAGGGTACCATATGAATGTGCGCTCTGGATGCGACTTGGCTTCTGGCGATTGCCGTTTCCTTTTAGAGCACCACGCCGAGTGCAAGAACCAGTGCGGCGGCGAGCGTATAGCCTGCCCCGATGCCGATGACCTGTCGTTTCGACGAGTGTTCTGCAGGAGTTCCTGCGAGCGTTCCATTGGTGAGGTCCCGATACCATTGCGGTGTTCTGAGGTGCGGTCGACGTGCGCTCTCTGCCAACCGCCTCCCGCAGGAAGCGCGGGCCTTATCGAACGTAATGATGGTGCCGTATTCGGTGGTGCAAGAATGCGTGGGCGCAAGTGCGGCGCTGCCTTCTGTGAGATAACGTGCGGTTTCGTACCTCATGACTACCCTTTCGAAGTTCTTGCATAGAACCTTTGTTCGTGTATACTCTAAATCGAACATACGTACTTGTCAACAAATTAACGAACGTATGTTCGAGCGGAGGATCCTATGGCAAAAGCCCTTACCAAACGTCAGCAAGCCGTACTCGATTGCATCGAGGAATTCATCTCCGAAAAGGGGTACGGACCCACGGTGCGCGAGCTGTGCGATCGCATGCACCTATCGTCTCCCTCCACCGTCCATGTTCATCTGCACGCGCTCGAAGAAAAGGGGCTCATTCACCGCGACCCCCTCAAGTCGCGTTCCATTACGCTTGCCCACGCCCAGGACGACGCGACGGCAGATGCGGGGGGCGCCTTCTCCCCCGCCTTCGGTTCTGTCGTTTCGCTGCCCCTTGTAGGCAATGTGGCCGCCGGCTCCCCCCTTCTCGCCGAGGAGAACATCACCGAAACGATTGCGCTCCCTACGGAAATCGTCGGCGATGCGGCATCCTTCTTGCTTTCCGTACACGGAGAATCGATGATCGAAGCGGGCATAAACGATGGCGATTACATTGTCGTGAAAGAGCAGCCCACGGCCACCAACGGCGATATCGTCGTGGCTTTGGTCGACGACGGCGCTACGGTGAAGCGCTTCTATAAGGAGGCCGACCATATACGCCTCCAGCCTGAGAACTCTTCTATGGACCCTATCATCGTCCCCGACTGCACGATTGTCGGCAAAGTGGTGGCCCTGTTTCGCCGTGTGATGTAAGCGCGACGCGCTGTCTTTTTGCTTCGCCCCGTCCGTGCGTTTCGAGCGCGGACGGGGCGTTCAATTTCCCACTGGTCAAACGGCGGGATTTATGACTCGTCGGTGTCGTCCTCTTCGACGACGAACGGCTTGAAAGTCGGGGCGAATGCGCTGGGCACCCGCATTTGAATGACAGTGCCGTCGGGTTCGTATGCTTCGCGCGAGATGAAGCACCGTTGGTGGGCCAGGGATACGAGGTCGCCCCGGTCGTAAGGGATGCGCACGGTAAGATGCGTGTCTTGGGCTGCGGAAAGCCGAACGAGTTGGTCGATAAGCGTGTCGACGCCTTGACCGGTGCGTGCCGAAATAAAGAGGGCGTGGGGGTATCGTGCCTTGAGCGCGGCTTCTTCGTCCTCTGTGAGCGCGTCGATCTTGTTGAAAACCGTCACGCGATTGATGTGGGCGGCGTCGATTTGGTCCAAGACCTCTTCGACGGCCGCGATTTGGTGCTCGTATTCGGTTGCCGAGGCATCGACGATATGAAGGATGGCATCGGCTTCGCGAATTTCTTCGAGCGTGCTCTTGAAGGATTCAACGAGGGTTGTGGGGAGCTTCTGGATGAAGCCGACCGTATCGGTCAGGGTGACTTCTCGTCCTTCGGGCAGCGTGAGCTTGCGGGTGGTGGAATCGAGGGTTGCGAAGAGCTTGTCATAGCTGAGAACGCCCGCGTCGGTAAGGCGGTTGAGCAGGCTCGATTTGCCCGCGTTGGTGTAACCGGCAAGCGCGATGCGGACCATGCCGCTTGCCGACCGACTTTGGCGTTGCAGGCTGCGATTGCGGTCGAGCTCGGCGAGTTCGCGTTTGATCGACGTGATACGTTTGCGTACAAGCCTTCGGTCGACTTCCAGCTGGCTCTCGCCTTCTCCGAAGCGGCTGCCGACGCCACCGCCCATGCGGTTGCTGGCAAGGTGAGCCCACATGCCGCGCAGGCGCGGCAGCAGGTACTGATTTTGGGCGAGCCGCACCTGCAGGCGCCCTTCGCGCGTATGAGCATGGAGGGCGAAAATATCCAGGATGAGGGCCGTTCGGTCGATGATCTTGACGTTGCGGTCAACGCATTTCTCGAGGTTGGATTGCTGCGAGGGCGTCAGTTCGTCGTCGAATATGACGACATCGACGTCGAGTGAGCGGCAGAGCTCGGCAAGCTCGTGCGCCTTGCCGCTGCCGATGAAGGTGGCGGGATTGGGCGTGGCGAGTTTTTGGGTGATCTGCCCAACGGGGAGGGCGCCCGCCGTGTCGGCAAGGCGCCCCAGTTCTGCGAGGGTTTCCTGCAAGGGCCATTCGGATTGGGGAAACTCTACGCCGACGAGCAGTGCGTGTTCTGGCTCTTCCGCCGTGTCCTGCAGCGGAAACCGGTTGAGGTTTTTAGACAAGTTCGATGGATCCTTCGAACGCTTCGGTCGCGGTGCCCGTCATGAAGACGTGGTCGGAATCGGCCTTCCAGTCGATGTGGAGGACGCCGCCGCGGAGGTGCACGTCAACCGTGCGCTCGGAGAGCTCGTTGAGGTGGGCGGCAACGGCGGATGCGCAGGCGCCGGTGCCGCAGGCGAGCGTTTCGCCGTCGCCGCGTTCGTAGACGCGCATATGAAGACCGTCGGAGGCGACGGAGATGAACTCGATATTGGCCTTTTCGGGGAAGGCTTCGTGGCGTTCGTAATAGCGGCCCACCGTGGCCACGTCGAGTGTGGCGAGGCTCTTGTGCGCGGGGTCGGTGAAGAAGGCGTCGGGCAGGGCGGCGAAGTCGTCGATGAAGGTCACGGCATGGGGGTTGCCCATCGAGACGCAGGTGAACGCAATGCCCTTCCAGGGGTTGTCGATGAGGGCTGCGCGCACGAAGGGCGTGCCTTGGTAGTCGCTCGTTGCCGCAAGGGCCGTGGGGACCTCTTCGGGGACGAGGATGGGTTCGCCCATGTCGACGGTGGCTTCGAGGAGCTTGCCGTCTTCGTCAAGCGAGCAGGTGATTCCCTTCTCGCCGGCGAGCGTGTCGAGGACGAAGCCGTCTTCCGGATGGTCGACGTAGCCGCGGTCGACGACGAATTTGGCCAGGCAGCGGATGCCGTTGCCGCACATCTGCGCGACCGAGCCGTCGGCGTTGTAGTAGCGCATGTAAGCGACGCACGAGTCTTTGGGCGAGGGTTCCGCTACGATGAGGCCGTCTCCCCCGATTCCGAAGTGCCGATCGCAGATGAAGGCGATTTGCTCGGTCGTGAAATGGTAGTCTTGCTGAAAGACGTCGAAGAACACGAAATCGTTTCCGAGTCCGTGCATTTTGGTGAATGCGTAGCGCATGGGATCTCCTATCTGTTTTCGTCCATTGTACGCTCGATTTCTGCGAGGCTTTGGTCTGTTAACAATTCGAAATCGGGTGTATCGGCCGTGAGCCACTGTATGCGGGCGTCCTTGCGGAACCAGGTGCGCTGGCGTTTGGCGTACCGGTGGGTGGCGAACTTGATTTGGTCGACGGCTTCGTCGATCGTGCACCGTCCCTCGAGGGCGGCGACGATTTCCTTGTAGCCGATGGCCTGCTGGGCGGTAAGAGCGTCCCGGAAACCGCAATCGAGCAGCCCGCGCACTTCGTCGACAAGTCCGGCGGCGATCATCTGGTCGACGCGAGCATCGATGCGGGAGCGCAGGATGTCGGGATCGACGCGCAGGCCGATGAAGGTCACCGGCTCGTAGAAGGGCGGGATGTGGGCAAGCTGAGCATGTTGCGCGGCATAGGTGGTCCCATCCGCCCTCATCTCGAACGCGCGAACGAGACGTTTCGTGTCGTGGGGATGGATAAGGGCTGCGGATGCGGGATCGCAGGCCGTCAGCTCTTCCCAGACCGCCTGGGCCGAGGTGGCGGCGATTTTGGCTGTGTAGGCTTCGCGGACGGGGTTGCCCACCTGGTCGCCTTTGGGAAATTCGTAGGCGTCGACGACGGCGCGGATATAGAAGCCCGTCCCCCCGCAGATCACACAGGGCGTGGCGTCGCGGTCGCAGCGGTCGACTACTCCCCTCCCGTAGGCTTGGAAGAGGGAAGCCGAATAGGGCGCCCCTGGGTCGACGAGGTCGAAGCCGTAATGGGGCACGATGCGGTCGGCGGGCGCGAGCTTGCCCGTGCCGATATCCATGCCGGTGTAAATCTGCATGCTGTCGGCGCTGAGCACACAGCCGCCCAATCGTTGTGCTATGCGCTGGGATAGGTCGGTCTTTCCTGAAGCGGTGGGCCCGCAGACGACGACGAGCGGGATGCGAAGCCGTTGCGGCATCAGAGCAGGGTCCCCTTCAAATACCAGGTGCGCGCCTCGTCAATGCGCACGTCGACGATGCGCCCGATCAGGTCGTCGAGGGAACACCCCTGGGGAAGGCGCGCGTGGACGGTTTGGTTCTTCGGGCTCTTCCCTGCCACCATGGCGGCATCCCGTTTACTCGTGCCTTCGATGAGAACGGGCACCGTGGCGCCTAGGTCGTGCTGGTTGAAGGCCCAAGCACCCTTCTGCACGACGTCGACGAGGCGATCGAAGCGGTCTTGGATAACCTCGTGCGGCGCGTCGTCTTCGATGGCGGCGGCGGGCGTGCCCGCGCGCTTGCTGTAGATGAAGGTGAAGACCTGGCTGTACCCCACCGTTTCGACGAGGCGCTTGGTTGCGAGGAAATCCTCTTCGGTCTCGCCGGGAAAGCCGACGATGAGGTCGGTCGAAAGAGCGATGTCCGGACGCGCGGCCCGTACCTTGTCGACGAGTTCAAGGTAGTGCTCGACCGTGTAGCGGCGGTTCATCGCGGACAGGACGCGGTTGGATCCCGATTGCACGGCAAGGTGAAGGGCGGGCATAAGGTTGGGCAGGGTCGCAAAGCGGTCGATGACCTCGTCGGTGAGGTCCTTGGGGTGGCTGGTGAAGAACCGAATGCGGTCGACGCCGCTTGCGGCAACGGCGTCGAGCACCGCAGCGAACCGCGGTTCGCCGTAGAGGTCGCGCCCGTAGGAATTGACGTTTTGACCGAGGAGCGAAATCTCGCGCACGCCCTGTTGGACATAGGCTTTGGCGGCATCGGCGATCTCTTCGATCGGGCGGCTGATTTCGCGCCCGCGCACGTAGGGCACGATGCAGTAGCTGCAGAAGTTGTTGCAGCCGACGGTGATCGGCAGCCAGGCGGCCCAGGGGTGCTCCCGGTCTTCGGGCAACTCGTCGTGGAATTCGGCGCGGCCGTCCACCACTTCGACGCGGTGCTCGCCCGAATCGATGGCCTCTTCGAGAAGATGCGGAAGAGCCTGCATGTTGTGGGTGCCGAAGACGACGTCGACGTTGGAGAGGTCCTTGAAGATCTTTTCGCCGTCGCGCTGGCCGATGCATCCGCCGATGCATACGTAGCGGTGGCCGTAGGGGCTCCCGGGACGGACGGGGTCGTTCTTCATCGAAGCGACTTGGCCGCGCAGGCGCTCATCGGCCTTTTCTCGGACGCAGCAGGTAAGGAAGATGCTGAAGTCGGCATCGGCGTTGTCGTCGACGCGTACGGACCCCAGGGATTCGAGCGTGCCGGCGATCCGTTCGGTGTCGTGTTTGTTCATCTGGCAACCGAAGGTGGTAATGCAGAAAGTTGAGTCGTTAAGCAAAGCGAGCCTATTCTTCTGTGGGGGAAAACACGGTGGGAGCAGTGCCGAGCGGGACGATCTTCATGCGAATCGCCGTGCGGTATTCCCCATCGATGACGATGTCGGCGAAGTTGGGGGTACAGGCGATCTCTATGCCTACCGGCGTGAGAAAGCCGCGGGCGATCGCTATCGCCTTGACCGCTTGGTTGACGGCACCGGCGCCGACCGATTGCAGCTCGACATGGGACCCGTCCTTGACCATTCCGGCGATGGCGCCCGCCACTGACGCGGGCGACGATTTCGAAGAGACTTTCAAGAGCCCGTTTTCGGGCTTGAGATGATTGACGGTGGACACGGGTATCCTTTTCGAGTGCTGCGTTTGTGGTCTGCGTATATGTAGGCTCATGATAGAGGTCCAAGACCCACGGGGCAATTGCTACCGCAAAAGTCGCACGGGAATCTCGAGGGTCAGGGCGCCTTTGCCTACCCGGAGCGCAGGCTGCACGGTGTCGTCGAGATAATAGGCGCGCGCAAGGGCCCGGTAGGCGTCTAACACCTGGGCGAGGAAGGCGTCTCTATCCTCGGGCGCGATCTTGAGCGTGCGGGCGTCGACGGCGTCGAGGGTGTCCTTGACGTCTGGGGCCTCGGAGCGCGGGCGCCCGGGTTTGCGCCGTTTGGCGCCCCCGGCGCGTTCGTCGGCGCCCGTGATGCGCACCTCTTCGGCGGCAGACGAAAGAGGGGAAATTTCTCCGTCCATGATGCGGCGGGCGCTTCGCGGCGAGAGCACGAGGCCGATACCGAGGGCAAGGGAGGAAAACTCTTCGGGAGTCGAGGCGAAGGCGAGGCGGTCGCAGACAGGCAGCGCTGATAGGTCGGTGCAGAAGGCGCGATCGGTTGCCGACGTCTTCTGCCGGCCGAGCGTCCACAGCGTGGCCGCGACATCGGTCGCCGAACCCAGGTAGACGGTCACCTGAGATCGGTCGACGTAGGCGAACTCGTAGACGGTGCGCCGAATGTTGCGCGGACCCCTTACGGTCACGGTGCCGGCATCGGTGCGGACGAAGATCGGGGCCGTGCTTTGGTCGCGCTTTTCCGGCAGGCTTTCCGTATCGGTGACGACGGAGATGGCGGTGCCGCCTCCTTCGACGGTATCGACGACGCGGGCTGATTGCGCGTTCACCTTGATCGCATAGAGAGCCATGCCGCGCCCGTGGATACCCCAGGTGTCAAAATGCACGGTATCGAGCTTGCTCGTAACGCGCGCTTCGAAAATACGTTCGCGCAGGCCTGCGGGGACGCCGTCCCCATCGTCAATCATCGTTAAGGACCGCTTGGTGCCCTCTTTGGTGGTGGCGACGAAAATGCGGGAAGCGTGGGCGTCGCGCGCGTTACGCAGCATTTCAATAACGATGTCTTCGGTGCCCCGCACGTCGTGCTTGGCCTGGCGGCGCTCGGCTTCTTCGCTCCGTAAACGGACGAAGCCATTCCCAAGGTCCTCTTCGACGCGGGAATGGCTTTCGCCGGTGACGTGTTGGATGAATGCGGTGAGGTCTTCGGGCATACGCGCTTACTTAGCGATGTCGACGGCGCGGCTTTCGCGAATGACGACGACCTTGACCTGACCGGGATACTGCATCTCGTTTTCGATCTGCTGGGCGATGTCGTGGGCGAGCACCTTGGTGGCCGCTTCGTCGACCACTTCGGGCTGAACCATGACGCGCACTTCCCTGCCGGCCTGGATGGCATAGGTGCGCTCGACTCCCTTATGGGCGTTGGCGATCTCTTCGAGCTTTTCGAGGCGTTTCACATACGCGTCCAGGGTTTCCTTGCGGGCTCCCGGGCGAGCGGCGGAAACGGCGTCTGAAGCTTGAACGATGACGTCGAGCACGCTGTTGGGTTCCACGTCGTTGTGGTGGGCTTCGATCGCATGGACGATTTCGGGCTTCTCGCCGAAGCGGCGGGCCAGATCGGCACCGATGACCGCGTGGCTTCCGTCGACTTCGTGGTCGACCGCTTTACCGATGTCGTGCAGAAGGCCGGCGCGCTTCGCGGTGGTGGGGTCGAGCCCGAGTTCGGAGGCGATCACGCCCGCCAGGTAGGCGACTTCGAGGCTGTGGTTCAAGACGTTCTGGCCGTAGCTCGTGCGGTAGCGCAGGCGGCCGAGGGTGCGCACGAGTTCGGGATGCAGGTCGTGCATGCCGGTATCGAAGGTAGCCTGCTCGCCGGCCTCTTGGACCTTCTGGTTCACGAGGCGCTGGGCCTTTTTGTACATTTCCTCGATGCGCGCGGGATGGATGCGCCCGTCGGCGATGAGGTTTTCCATCGTGACCCGTCCGATTTCGCGGCGCACCGGGTCGAAGCAGCTGATCGTCACGCATTCGGGGGTGTCGTCGATGATCAGGTTGGTGCCGGTGAGCTGTTCGAAGGAGCGGATGTTGCGGCCTTCGCGACCGATGATGCGGCCCTTGAGGTCGTCCGAGGGGATGTGGATGGTCGACACGGTCATTTCGGCCGTATGGTCGGCGGCGACGCGCTGGATGGCGATCGAGAGGATCTCGCGAGCCGTTTTATCGGCTTCGGCCTTGGTGCGCGCCTCGGCGTCGCGGATGATGGCGGCGGATTCATGGGTGACTTCGTCGCGCAGGTTGTCGAGCAGCTCGGTCTTGGCTTGGTCAGAGGTCATGCCGGCGACTTCTTCCAAGCGCTGGTTGACTTCCTCGAAACGGGCGTCGAGGGATTGGCGACGCTGGTCGAGTTTGCGCTCGCTGTCCTGAAGGTCGCGATTGCGACGGTCGAGCTGGCCCTGCATGCTCGAGAGCTGGTGCTCGCGGGCGTCGAGCGAATCACTACGGTGGTCAAGCGAGTTTTCACGGCTGTTGAGACGTTCCTCGGCGGCACGCGCCTCCTTCAGGCGCTCGGACTTTTCGGCTTCGATCGACTGACGCAGCTTGAGGGCTTGGTCCTTCGCCTCCACCTCTGCTTCCTTTTTCAAGGTGTCGGCCTGTTTGCGTGCTTCCTGAATGAGCGCGTCCGCTTCGCGCTGGGCGTTCTGCTGGCGAGAGTTGTTGATGGCTCGAATGACTATGACGCCGGCGATAACGCCGACAGCAAGGCCGATGATGAGCCAAAGGATTTCCGGCATACGCTCCCCCTTTCGTTTGCGTGTGGCTATTGGTTCTGGACATCAAAAATGCCCGGTGAAAACCAGGCATGAGAATAGACGTACGGTTGTGGGGCGCTCTATGCAGTTCATCTATATAAAACACCTTTGCAGGCACGTAAAATCTCACGCATATCAACTATAGATGTTATGCGTGAGATTTTCTAGAGAAGGGGCGAGATGCACACGAGCAGCGGCGAACGTTGCCTAGGGACGATTGCCGTCTGAGCGCGTTTCGTACCAGATGCGCACAGCGCGAGAGGCGACCCCGGCTTGGTATCCCCTGCCGATGAGTTTGCGATACGCGGCGTTCCAAACCTGCTTGGAACGCGGTGGATGGGATTGGAGCAGAGCGAGAGCCGCCTCGAGTTGGGAGGCATCTTCGATGCCGTAGGCTTCGGGCCAGCCGTCGAGGTCGCGGGCGACTATGCCGTGTTTGAGGAGGTCGCGCTCTATCGACCGCTCTCCCCTTCCTGCAGCTAGACGCGATCGGATAAACAGATCGGCGAATCGAGCGTCGTCTACGATGCCGAGACGTTGGGCTTTGGCGATGGCTTCACGGGCTTCATCTTCGGGGTACCCATAAGTCGTGAGGCGTTTGGCGAGTTCTGCGCTCGATCGCTCGCGCACCGAGCAGAGCTGCACGAGCTTGTCGAACGGCTTCATGCGCGGTGGCTCCCCCTTCCCCGTCGACGGGCGCCTGCGCCTGCGCGGGGCGCGCACTGGGTCGGGGTCGAAGGAGGAAACCGCGCGGTGCGAATCGGGTGCGAACGCCATGGGACGACCGAGCGCCTACTTGCGTTTAGCCGGTTTGGGGTCGGGATGGGTTTCGGTGGCGACCGATGAACCGCTCGGTTCGGGGATGGCGAGCTCGTATTCCTCGCGCACCTTGCGTTCGAGTTCGTCGCGCAAGTCGGGGTTGTCTTCGAGCGTGCGCTTTGCCGCTTCCCTTCCCTGGCCCAGGCGCTCTTCCCCATACGTGTACCAAGCACCGCTCTTCTTGGCGATACCGCACTCAACCGCCATATCCAATATACAGCCAGTTTTTGAAATGCCTTCTCCGTACATGAGGTCGAATTCAGCTTGACGGAATGGAGGGGCCACCTTGTTCTTCACGACCTTGGCACGTACGCGGTTGCCAACCGTCTCGCCGTTCTGTTTGACGTAGTCGCACCGACGGACGTCGATGCGAACCGAGGAGAAGAACTTCAGCGCGCGGCCGCCCGTCGTGGTTTCAGGATTGCCGAACATCACGCCGATTTTCTCGCGCAATTGGTTGATGAAGATGCAGGTGGTGTTGGATCGGGACAGGGAGCCCGCCAGTTTGCGGAGGGCTTGGCTCATGAGGCGGGCTTGAAGGCCGACCGTGGTGTCGCCGATCTCGCCTTCGATTTCAGCGCGGGGCACGAGGGCTGCCACCGAGTCGATGACGACGGCGTCGATGGCGCCGCTGCGGACGAGCATGTCGCAGATTTCGAGTGCCTGTTCCCCGGTGTCCGGTTGGCTGATGAGCAGGTCGTCGACGTCGACGCCGAGTTTGGCGGCGTAGACCGGGTCGAGCGCATGTTCGGCGTCGATAAAGGCCACGATGCCGCCGAGTGCCTGGGCCTCGGCGAGAATGTGGAGGGCGAGCGTCGTTTTGCCACTTGATTCGGGGCCGTAGATCTCGACGATGCGGCCCCGGGGCACGCCGCCGATGCCCAAGGCCGCATCGAGCGACAGGGCGCCGGTGGGGATGACCCCGATTTCCATGTGCTCGTTATCGCCGAGCTTCATAATCGACCCGCGTCCGAACTTCTTTTCGATCTGGTCGAGTGTGGGCTTGAGCGTCTTTTCTTTTTCTGCCGCCTGCGACATCGCGTCTCCTTCAATTGAATACAGCACTAGCCATTATACGAACAGATGTTTGCCTGTCAAGCGAACTCCCTTCCCTTTGCAGGGTAGAGGGCGCATGCCTCCCTTTGCTTGAAGAAAGCACCCGCAGTGCCCGCTTCGCATTCGCGGAAAGGGTGCAGGAAGGACGCGAAATCCTAGCGAGCGCGCTCTTCTATCGCCGCCTCGACGGCGGTGAGAGCCTCTTCAACGGTCTGGGCGCGCACGGCAGCCCGATTGCCTTTGAAATGGAAGACGCGCGCGTCGACCGAATCAGCAGAGGCGATTCCAATCCAGACGGTGCCCACGGGCTTGCCCGGCTCCGCTCCCCCCGGCCCCGCGATACCGGTAACCGATACGGCCAGGTCCGTCTGAAGGGCGGCTTGGGCGCCACGGGCCATTTCGCAGGCCGTCTCTCTGCTCACGGCTCCATGGGTGTCAAGCGTTTCCTTGGCGACCCCGAGTTGGCGGTGCTTGACGGGGTTGGTATAGGACACGATGCCGCCGTTGAGCACGGCCGAAGAGCCGGGAACGTCTGTGAGGGCGGCGGCGATCATCCCGCCCGTGCAGCTCTCTGCCGTACCCACGGTAAGGTCGTGTGCGGTTGCATCGCGCACGACGCGGCGGGCAAGCTCCTCGATGCGCGACGCGGGATCGTGGGGAGCGGAGGCGCTTGCGGCATTGCCGGCGGAGTCTTCGTCGCCGAACCCGAGAAGGTGCTTGGCTTTGGCGAAGTAGTCGAGCATCGAGATGACCGTCATCACGAGGGCAGCGATCATGACCAGCCAGCTGAAGAGGTAGAAGGCGATGAAGGCTTCGTGTCCCCAACTGGCCACAAGCCAGCTGTCCTTCACGGTGAACAGGACGATGGCGCACATCTGCAAGACCGTTTTCACCTTGCCGTACCAGCTGGCGGCGATGACGACGTTCTTACTGGCCGCCACCATGCGAATGCCCGACACGATGAACTCGCGCGCCAAGATGACGAGCGCCACCCATGAAGGCAGAGGACCCAGCTCGACGAGGGCGAGCAGGGCCGCCGCAACGAGGATCTTGTCGGCAAGCGGGTCCATGAACTTGCCCAGATCGGTGACTTCGTTGCGGCTGCGGGCCAAATGGCCGTCGATGAAGTCGGTTGCCGCAATAGCCACGAAGACCAAGGCCGCGACCCACGGCTTCCAAATCTCGGCTTCAGGCCACTGGGGGAACCAATCGGGCCAAGGGGAGACGATGGCGACGACGAAGACCGGAATGAGCAAGATGCGCAGCAGGGTGACCTTGTTGGCCGGGGTCCACAGCTGTGCAGGAGCACTCTGCTCTTGGGGCATGGGCTATTCGCCTTCCATTTCATAGAGAAGGGTATCGGTGATAGTGACGGTGACGATGTCGCCGGGCGCGCCCTCGTGCACGAAGGTGACGCCGTCGACATCGGGGGCCTGGCACATGGCACGGCCGTAGAGCTGGCCGTCCTCTTCCCTGCCCAGCACGAGCACGTCCTGGCGCGTTCCGATCCGGTCGGCCACCCGCACGCGCGAAATAGAATCGGCGATGGCGCGCAGTTCGCGGGCGCGTTCCTCTTTGGTGTCCTCGTCGACCTGGCCGTCCATGCGGCCGGCCACCGTCCCCTCTTCCTGCGAATAGGGGAAGACGCCGATGTAGTCAAGGTCGGCTTCTTCAATGAAGTCGCAGACCTCTTGGAACTCGTCTTCGGTTTCGGTGGGGAAGCCGGCGATGAAGGTCGTGCGCAGGGTGATGCCGGGAACGAGGGCGCGTACGTGGCCGATAAGGGTCTCGTAGGCCGCGCGCGAGCCCTTTCGATTCATGGCGGCAAGGATGCGCTCGTTGACGTGCTGGAAGGGGATGTCGAGATAGGGGCAGATGTTGTCGTGAGAGGCCATGGTGCGAAGCAGCTCGTCTGTGACGCCTTCGGGCTGCAGGTACATGACGCGGAACCACGTGTCGGGATGGGCTTCTGCGAGGGTGGCCATGAGGGCGGCAAGGCTCGAGGGGGTATCGAAATCGGTGCCCCAACGACCCGTATCCTGGGCGATGAGGACGATCTCGCGTGCTCCGCGGTCCAGGCAGGCTTGCAGCTCCCCTTCGATCTCGTCGAGCGTGAAGCTGTGGTAGCGCCCGCGGATGTAGGGAATCGTGCAGTAGCTGCAGAAGCGGTCGCAGCCGTCCGAGATCTTGACGTAGGCACTGTAGAGCGGCGCCGTCTCAGGGGCGCTCACGGCAAGGCCGCGATGCGGGAAGAGGGCGTCGAGGACGGCGACGATATCGTCTTCCTTGCTGCAGGGTACGAACGTCTGGGCTTCGTCGAGGGCGGCGGTCAAGTCGTCGCCGTAGCGCGCCGGCATGCAGCCGGCCACGACGACCTTGCCCTCCCCTTCTTTCACTTGGGGCAAATCGAAGGCCTCGAAGATGGCCTGCAGGCTTTCTTCGGTGGCCGATTGAATGAACGAGCACGTGTTGACGATGATGCAATCGGCCTTTGCGGCGTCGTCGATGAGGGCGTAGCCGGCGCTCCCGAGGGCTTCGCCCATGTGGAGCGAATCGACCTCGTTTTTGGCGCAGCCCATCGTCACGATGGAAACGGAAACGGGCGCTGTGGAGTCGTGGGGTTGAAGCTTGTTGGTCACGCTGGGCCGCCTATCGGTAGTTGGTGAATTGGAGGGGCTGGCCGTAATCCTTTGATTTCACGAAGGCGATGACTTCCTGCAGGGTGTCGCGCGAGGCGCTCGACACGCGGAGCTTGTCCCCCTCTATCTGCACCTTCGCCTTGAACTTCTGGGCTTTGATGTCCTTGTTGATCTTGCCGGCCGTGTCGCGGTCGATGCCTTCGACGATGCGGGCAAGACGCCGTACCGTCCCGCCCGACGCCGCTTCGGGCTTGCCCCAAGAAAGGGCTGCCAGATCGATGCCGCGTTTGGCGAGCTTACTCGTGAGGATATCGGAGACCTGGCCGGCGACGAAGTCGCTCGGGGCGTTGACGGTAACGGTTTTCGCTTGCTTGTCGAGTTGGATCGACGAGCCGGAGTCTTTGAGGTCGTAGCGTTGGGCGAGCTCCTTCTTCGCCTGTCCGTAGGCGTTGTCGACCTCCTGCATATCCACGGTCGAAACGATGTCGAAGCTTGATTCTTTGGCCATGTGTGGTCCTTTCTCATGCAAGGGCCTCGCCTGCCGTGTGTGCAGGCGAGGCCGCTGGGCGGGTCATGTGGGTGTGCATTAATCGTTCGAAGAGGACGACGTGCTCGACTTTGAGCTCGAGGAACTTGAAGTCGACTTGCTCGACTTGGAAGACGAGGAGCTCGAGGCGGACGAGCTCTTGGAACTGGATGAGGAGCTGGCCTCGGAGCTTGCTGCGGAGCTGTCGCTGCTCGACGACGAGGAGGTGGCGATGCCGTGGGCTTCGTTCCAGGCGTTGAGGACGTCGCTGAAGGTGTAGGTGTTGTTGACGATGCCCTTCTTGTTGGTCTTGAGCTCCTGCTCTTCCCCGTTGATCTTGACGGTGACCCCGTCGGCGTCGGCGCAGACGAACTTCACCTTGTCGGTGAAGGTGTAGCTGCCGCTCGTAGGCCCGGTCAGATCTTTGGCGACTTCGGTGGTGCCGTCGACGTAGATTTCGATATACGGCTTTGCCCCGTCTGCGACGGCGTACTCGAAGGTCGCTTCGGTGGGGGCCACGTCGCTTGACGATGACGAGGTGGACGACGAGGAGTCGTCGCCCGAAGCGTCTGAGCTGGACGAGGAGTCGTCGAGGCCGGTGACGGGCATGTTGGCCACCTGGTCTTCGTTGGATTTTCCCGTCCCCGAAAAGATGAAGGAGCAGACGATGATGACGATCACGAGCACAACGGCGGCTGCGATGATGAAGGGCAGCTTCGAGCGCCAGCCGTCGCCGGGGTTGGCGTAGCCGGTTCCTTCGTTCAACCGCGGCAAGAGCGACCCCGAAGAGCGCTGGGTCTTGCTGTCAGGGTAGACGCGACCAGTGTGGCCGCGTACGCCCCGGGAGCTCTTCATGCTCGAAAGTTCGTCGACGGGCGCTCCCCCGCGGGACCGGTGCGCATCGCGCGAGCGTTCGGCGCGAGGACGCGGCGCGGGCGCATCATGGCGCGATGCCCGGTGGGAGCGGCCCGCCTCATCGGCGGCCGACATGTCGATACCCGAGCTGCGCCGGCGCGAGCGCGAGATGCCCGACTGGTAGGCGTAGAGTTCCTCGATGTACATGCCGGTGATTTCGGTGGGGTTGAGGCCCAGGTAGCGCGCGTAGCCGTTGACCATGTTGCGCGTGTAGCCGCGCGGCGGCATGGCGGCGAAGTTGCTGTCTTCGATGGCGCGGAGGATGTCGGGGCGGATGCGCAGCCTGCGCGCCGTCGCGTTCAGGTCGAGACCCTTTCGCTCGCGCGTTTGGCGCAGTATCTCTCCGAAGCTGATTTCGCCCATGTATGGTTCTCCCGGTTAGTCTTCGTCGTTTTCCGCGAAGGCGCGGATCGTTTCAAGTTCTACGGTGTCGTTGACCAAAACCTCGCGCGGCTTGCTGCCGTTCGGGGGGCCGACGACGCCCTTCTCTTCGAGCATGTCCATTATACGCCCGGCCCTCGAATAGCCAACTTTCAGGCGTCGCTGGATGTTCGAGGTGGAGCCGAGTCCCGTGTTCACCACGATTTCTGCGGCTTCCCACAAAAGGGGGTCGTCTCCCCCGCCCGCGCGTCCGCCCGACCCGTCGGGTTCGGTGTCGCCCAAGCTGATGACGTTGGTTTTCAGTATCTCCTGATGGTATTCCGGTTCGCCCTGCGCCTTGAGGTGCTCGACCACAGAGTTGATCTCCTCGTCGGACACGTAGCAGCCTTGGAAGCGCTGGGGGCGCGGGTACTCGGGTTTCGAAACGAGCATGTCGCCGTTGCCGATAAGGTTTTCGGCGCCCGTGGTGTCGAGGATAACGCGGGAGTCGATGCCGCTTGCCACCGAAAGGGCGATGCGGTTGGTGATGTTAGCCTTGATGAGGCCCGTCACGACGTTGGTCGACGGGCGTTGCGTGGCCACGATCATATGGATGCCGGCCGCGCGGGCGAGCTGCGCCAAGCGGCTGATGCTCATCTCGACTTCCTTGCCGACGTTCATCATGAGGTCGGCGAGCTCGTCGATCACGATCACGATGTAGGGCAGCTCGGCGGCTTCCTCGTCGCCGATCATCATCCCCTTCTGGGCTTTGGCGTTGTATTGGCCGATGTTGCGGGCGCCGACCTTGGCGAACACCTTGAGGCGGCGCTCCATTTCGGCGACGGCCCAGGAAAGGGCGCTTGCAGCTTCCTTGCATTCGGTGACCACGGGCACGTAGAGGTGGGGAATGCCGTTATAGGGGGTGAATTCGACGCGCTTGGGGTCGATCATGATGAAGCGCACCTCGGCGGGCGTGGCGCGCATGAGGATCGACATGATCATGCCGTTGATCGACACCGACTTACCGGAACCGGTAGTACCGCCGATGAGCAGGTGGGGCATGCGGGCAAGGTCGGAAACGATGGGATGGCCCTCGACGTCTTCGCCGATGGCCACCTCGAGCGGACCCTTCCCCGCTGCGGGCAGCACGTCGCCCAAGAGGACGGTGCGGCGGTGCACGTTGGGCACTTCGATGCCCACGTAGTTGGTGCCGGGAATCGGCGAGAAGATGCGCACGCCCTGAGAGGCCATGGCAAGCGCGATGTCGTCGGTGAGGTTGGTCACGCGGCTTACGCGCACACCGCTGGGCAGGGACACCTTGAAGAGGGTGACCGTAGGGCCGGCCGCCCAGCCGACGACCTTGGCGTCGACGCCGAAATCTGAAAGGGTGTCTTGGAGGAGGGCCGCCGTTTCACGCAGGGTCTCTTCGGTTTCCTTATCGTTGGCCTGTTGGTCTGAATGCCTGAGGATCGACGGGTCGGGCAAGACGAAGCCTTCGGAAGGATGCGGCACGGCGCCCTGGGGAACGACTTTGCGCTTGCTCGCGCGGGCGGCCTTCTGATGGGAGAGCTCCTGGGCCCGCTTGGAGCCCAGCTTGCGCGTGAGCGATTGGGTGGCTGCGGGCACGGGGGCACTGGCCGCAGCCGTTCGGCGGCTGCGCGCGGGGGCCGGGTCGAGCACCTGGCTGGCGTGCGGGTCGTCGAGAGGAATCTGCTGGGTGGCGGCTTCGCTTGTCGGCAGGGGGTCGAGAGCGGAACCCATGCGGGTCGTCTTCACCGGACGGCGACGTTTGGTGGCCTGCTTGGCGGCATAGGGTGCGGCAGGAGCGGCCGAGAGGTCGGTTTCTTCCTTGGCGCGGGCGGTAGAGAATGCGGCGCGCTTGGATTGAATCTTTTCGACGAGGCCGTTGACGGAAAAGCCGATGACGATGAGCGCGATGATGACGACGCCGCCCATGATGACCGCGCTCACGACCTGCCCGAAGAGGGTGAGCAGGACCCAGGCCACCAAGGCGCCTATGTAGCCTCCCTGCGAGCGGAGGTTCTCCTCGATGAAGAGAGCCGAAAGGTTGCCCGATTCCACATTGGGAGAGAAGAGCGCGAGCAGGACGAGAATCGAGAAGAAGAGCAGCAGGAGGCCTACCGCCACACGGGTCGAGAGCCGCTCGCCTATGCGGGAGGCGAACAGGCTTACGGCTACGAGGGCCAAGACCACGGGAAGGATGTAGGCTCCGATGCCGAAACCGATATGGAGGGCGGCCGAGAGCCATTTGGTGACGATGCCCGCCTCGGGCATGGCGGCGACGATAAAGAGGGCCAAGGCGGCGACGGCGCAGACGACGCCGGCGATGTCGCGACGCGACCGTTCGTCGAGCAGGGGCTCTGCGGGCCCTTGAGCGGGCGCAGCCTGACGAGGGCGGGCAGAGGCCGCCCGCTGCTGCCGCGCGGGGGCGGCCTTGCGTTTTCCTGCGGTGGATGTCTTTTTGGTGGCCCGGGCCACGATCAGCTCCTTCGCGTTGCGTCTAAACGGGCACGGCTGCCGACGAGCGGCAGCCGTTGAAGATTGGTCGGTATGGGGGACGCGCTTAGATCTCGATAAGGTTCACGATGACCATCGGGCGCTGCTTGATGCGGTCCCACAAAAGCGACTGGAGGGATTGGCGCGCGGACTTTTCCCAGTCGCGGCGCTTTTTCTTCTGGTCTGAGAGGGCCTTTTCGAGCGAGCGCTGCACCGTGCGCTGGGCGTCGCGGGCCAGGTAGTCGTCGTCGCCGCCCGTGATGCCGCGCATTTCGACCTGGACGTCGCCAACCACATGGCGGGTGGCGGTATCAACCGCGCAGGCGACGGCCGCAATGCCCTGCTCGACGAGGACGCTGCGTTCCTGCAGGACGTCTTCGCTCGTGTCGCCAACCGAAAGGCCGTCGACGTAGACAACCCCGCTCTGCACCGGATCGCCGTAGCGCACGCCCTTCTGGCTCACTTCCAGGCATTCGCCGTTTTCGAGCAGGAAGATGTTGCGCGGGTCGACGCCCACCTGCTGGGCCAGTTCGGCATGGGCGCGCAGGTGCGTGGCTTCGCCGTGCACGGGCATGAAGGCTTTGGGCTTGACGATGGAGAGCATGATCTTGAGCTCTTCCTGTCCGGCGTGGCCCGACACGTGCACGCGCGCGCGACGCTTGTCCCAGACGTCGGCGCCTACCTTGGCAAGCAGGTTGATGACGCGGGTGACGGCTTTCTCGTTGCCGGGGACGGGCGTGGCCGAGATGATGACCGTGTCGCCCGGGTCGATGGAAATCGTCTTGTGCTCCCCTGCCGCGATGCGGGCCAAGGCCGAAAGGGGCTCGCCTTGGGAGCCGGTGCACATGACGACGACCTTTTCGGGTGGCAGCCCCTTGAGATCGTAGGCGTCGACGATGTCGTTGTCGCTGATGTGCAGGTAGCCCAAGCGGCGCGCGATGTCGGTGTTCTGCACCATGGAGCGGCCGGTGACGACCACCTTGCGGCCGGCGGCCACGGCGGCATCGCAGATCTGCTGCATGCGGTGGATGTGGCTGGCAAAGCTCGCAACGATGACGCGCCCCTTGGCCTGGCCGATCACTTCCCGCAGGGTGACACCCACCGTCGCCTCGCTCGGCGTGAAGGCGGGCACCGTGGCGTTGGTGGAATCGCTCATCATGAGGTCGACGCCGACTTTGCTGAAGCGCGCGAGGGCGCCGAAGTCGGTCGTGACGCCGTCGATCGGGGTCTGGTCGAGCTTGAAGTCTCCCGTATGGAGCACGTTGCCGGCAGGGGTCTGGAAGAAGACGCCCACAGAGCCGGGAATCGAGTGGTTTACCGCGAAGAAGTCGCAGGTGAAGCACCCCATCTTGATGCGCTGGCCCGGCTGGATCTCGACGAGCTTGGCATTCTTGATCTTATGTTCGGCGAGCTTGCCCTCGATGAGGCCCAAGGTCATCTTCGTGCCGTAGATGGGCACTTGCATGTCGAGGTCCTTCAGAAGGTAGGGCAAGCTGCCCGTATGGTCTTCGTGGCCGTGGGTGATCACGATGCCCCGCAGCTTGTCGCAGTTCTCGAGCACATAGGTGTAGTCGGGCAGGATCAAGTCGATGCCCGGATGGTCGTCGTCGGGGAACATGAGGCCCGCGTCGTCGAGCACGAGGTCGCCGTTGCATTCGAAAACGGTCATGTTCTTTCCGATGGCGTCAAGGCCGCCCAGGGGAATGACCTTGAGCGTCGCCTTGGCGTCCTTTTCGGCGGGCAGAACCTTTTGGCCGCCGTGACCACGGCTCCCGCGGCGACGGGACTTCTTTTTGGGCGCATTGTCTTCGGGCGTGAGCTTGGGCCGTTCGGTATCGAGTTCTACGTGCTTGAACGACTGAGATTGCTTGGGCCGGCGGGGAGCCTGCGAAGACTCGCTATTCTGTTTTTCCATATACGTCCTTCGTTACTGTAGAATCCCCACGGCGCGCATGACCTGCGCCAAGTCGCGGGATTCTTCTTCCGTTGCCGCTAGGAGCGGCAGGCGCAGACCGCCGACGGGAAAGCCGGCGAGGTTGAGCGCCTCTTTGATGAGAATGGGGTTGGCGGTGGTGAAGAGCTGGTGCATGAGGGGCAGCAGCTCTTCGTTGGCCTTGGCGGCTTCGTCCCAGTTGCCTGCGGCGCACAGGTCGACGATACGCTTGAAGGCGGATGGGGCCACGTTGGCGGTCGTCGAGATGACGCCTACGCCGCCGAGCTTCATGACGTCGTAGGTAAGGGCGTCGTCGCCCGAATAGACGTCGAAGCCCGCAGGGGCGCCTTCGATGACCGCTTGAATCTGACTCAGGTCGCCGGAAGCCTCTTTGATGCCCGTGATGTTGGGGCAGTCGTGCGCCAGGCGCAGGGTGGTCGCTGCTTCCATGTTCTTCCCGGTGCGACCCGGAATGTTGTAGATGAGGATCGGCAGGTCAACGGCGTCGGCAACGGCTTTGAAATGCGCGTAGAGGCCCTCTTGAGGGGGTTTGTTGTAGAAGGGGACCACGACGAGCAGGCCATCGACGCCCGTTTCCTTGGACGCGCGCGCCGCTTCGATCGTGTCGGCGGTGCAGTTGGTGCCCACGTTGGCGATTACCGGCGCGTCGCCGCCGAGCTCTTCGACCACGGCTTTCCACACCTCGAGCTTCTTGTCGAAATGAACCGTAGGGCCCTCGCCGGTCGTGCCGAACACGAGAACGGAATCGCACCCGTCATCTACCAGCTTGCGCGCCAGCTTCTTGCAGCGCTCGACGTCGACGTCGAGCTTGTCGTCCATGGGGGTGACCATGGCGGGAATAAGGCGGCCGAAGCGCGGGTTGGTAGATGACATGCTGTCTCCTTTGGTTGCGTTCACCTGGTCAGACATATGTCCTTAGTATCGCACGTAGGCTGCCCTCGAAAGACGAAGTTCTTGAAACCTTCGCAAGGGCGCGGGGCATCGCCCCTCTGGTCCTGTTTGAAGCGCAGATGCGCAACGCCCCTGCCGGCTGGCAAGGGGCGTTGCGGTGCGGGGCCTTCTTACATGAAGTTTTCGAGGCCCACGATGAGCCCCTCGCGCTCGCCTACGCTGCGGATGCCCAAGAGGACGCCCGGCATATAGCTTTCGCGATCCCAGGAATCATGCGTGATCGTGAGGGTCTGCCCCATCGACCCGAAGATGACCTCCTGCTTGGCGACGAAACCCATGCTGCGCACCGAGTGTACGGGGACCCCGTCGACGAGGGCGCCGCGTGCGCCTTCGGCACCGGGAAGCTCGGTTTCCTTGCCCGGAGCGGAGCTTTCGAAGCCACGCGCGGCGGAAATCATGCGGGCGGTATTGACGGCCGTACCGCTCGGGGCATCCTTTTTGCGGGCATGATGGAATTCGATGACCTCTGCTTCCGGGAAGTACGGGGCGGCAGCTTTGGCGAACTGCATCATGAGGACGGCGCCCGTTGTGAAGTTGGGCGCGTAGAAGATGGCGGTGCCGGCGGGCGCGCGCCCGGCGAGCTCTTCGAGCTTTTCTTGGGAAAGACCCGTGGTGCCTACGACGCAATCGACGCCGGCGGGCAGGGCGGCACGCAGGTTGGCCTCTACGACCGCAGGTTGGGTGAAGTCGACCATGACGTCGAATGATGCGGCGTCAAGCGCTTCGGCGACCGAAGGGTAGATGGGGAAATCGGCCTCTTTGCGGAAGGGGTCGATGCCGCACACGAGTTCCATATCGTCGGCGGATTGGACGGCGTTGACGACAGCGGACCCCATGCGCCCGCAGCACCCGCTCACTGCTACCTTGATCATATGTACCTCCTTGTGATAAACGGTTGCGCCTCGGTGAGGCTGCAACCAAGAGAAAAGGGCGGGACCCTACGTCCCGCCCTTCTTATCTGCGACTAGTCGTCGTAGCGGTGGTTGCGCGGACGGCGATGGTCGGAGCCGCCGCGTCCCCCGCGATCGCCGGGATGACGGCCCGGGCCACGGTCGTTGCGGTTACGGTCGCCGCGGTCGTCGCGGCCATGGCCGCCGCGGTCTCCGCGCGGGCGGTCGAAGCGGCGTTCGCGGCCGCGGTCGTCACGACGCTCGCGGTGCTCGCGCGGCTGGAAGGAGCCTTCGGGCGCATCGGGCTTGTCGATGCGGTCGAGGCTGATCTTGCCGTTCTCGCCCACTTCGATGACCTGCACCTTTACGCGGTCACCGATGTTGAGGACGTCTTCCACCTTGCCGACGCGGCCGTTGGCCATGCGGCTGATATGGAGCAAGCCGTCCTTGCTCGGGGTGAGCTTGACGAAAGCGCCGAAGTCTTTGATGCCGACAACGGTGCCGATGTAGACCTCGCCCACCTCGGGTTCTTTGACGATGCCGAGAATGGCCTTCTTGGCGGCTTCGCCAGCGGGGCCCTCGACGGCGGCGATATGCACGGTGCCGTCTTCCTCGACTTCGATCGTCGCACCCGTCTCTTCCTGCAGGCTGCGGATGACCTTGCCGCCGGTGCCGATGACGTCGCGGATCTTGTCGACGGGAATCTTGATCGTCTCGATGCGGGGCGCCGTCTCGCGCAGCTCGGCGCGGGGTTCGGGGATTTCCTGGAGCATGGCGTCGAGGATGAAGGCGCGACCTTCCTTGGCCTGCTGCAGGGCGGCACCGAGGATTTCGGTGGACAGGCCCTTGGCCTTGTTGTCCATCTGGAGGGCGGTGATGCCCTTGGCGGTGCCCGTTACCTTGAAGTCCATGTCGCCCAGGAAGTCTTCGAGGCCCTGGATGTCGGAAAGGATGACGTGCTTGTCGCCTTCCTGGATGAGGCCCATGGCGATGCCCGAAACAGGGGCCTTGATTGGCACGCCGGCGTCCATGAGCGCAAGGGTCGAGCCGCAGGTGGAAGCCATGGAGCTCGAGCCGTTGGACTCGAGGATTTCAGATACGACGCGGATGGCGTAGGGGAAATCGTCTTCGCTGGGCAGCACGGGCAAAAGGGCGCGTTCGGCGAGGGCGCCATGCCCCACCTCGCGGCGCTTGGGGGCGCCGATGCGGCCGGTCTCGCCGGTGCAGAAGGGCGGGAAGTTGTACTGGTGCATATAGCGCTTGCCCTCTTGCGGGTCGATCGTGTCGAGACGCTGGCCTTCGCGCAGGGTGCCCAAGGTGCACACCGACAGGGCCTGGGTCTGACCGCGCTGGAAGAGGCCGGAACCGTGGACGCGCGGCAAATAGCCGGGCTTGATGTAGAGCGGGCGGATGTCCTTGGGGCCGCGGCCGTCGACGCGCTCGTTGGTGTCGACGATCATCATGCGCATGGCGTGCTTTTCGAGCGCCTTGCAAGCGGCTGCCAAGTCGCTGGCCCACGCCGCGCGCTCTTCTTCGGTGAAGTCGTTCTGCTTTATCGATTCCTTGAGGGCTTCGACCTTGGCGATGCGCGACTGCTTGTCGGCGTCCTTCAGGGCGGCCGACATCTCGTCGTAGTGAGCGTTCACGCGCTCGGCGATGCTCGGGTCGGCCTCATGCAGCTTGTATTCGAGCGGCTGCGGGTTGACCTTGTCGAGGAAACGCTGCTGCGCCTGGCAGAACTGGGCGATGGCCTCCTGGCCGAAGTTCATTGCCGCGAGCATGTCGACCTCGCTGATCTCTTCGGCGCCCGCTTCGACCATGCTGATGTAGTGCTCGGTACCGGCGATCGTGAGGTTGAGATCGGAGCCTTCGAGCTCTTCGTAGGTGGGATTGACGATGAAGTCGCCCGTTTCGGTGTTGCGACCGATGCGCACGCAGGCCACCGGGCCGTCGAAGGGCGCCCCGCCTGCGAGAAGGGCCGCCGAAGCGCCGTTCACGCTGATGCAGTCGGGGGCGTTTTCGCCGTCGACCACGAAGGTGGTCGCGACGATCTGCACCTCGTTCTTGAAGCCGTCGGGGAAGCCCGGGCGGATGGGACGGTCGATCATGCGGGCCGTGAGGGTGCCCTTTTCGCTTGCCTTGCCCTCGCGCTTCAGATAGCCGCCGGGGATACGGCCCACGGCGTACATCTTCTCCATGAAGTCGACGGTCAGAGGGAAGAAGTCGTAGTCGCGTTCTTCCTTTGAAACCACGGCGGTGACGAGCACCGTGGTGTCGCCTTGGGTTACGAGCACGGCGCCGGTGGCCTGCTTGGCCAGCTCGCCCGTTTCGAGGCGGTAGGTCTTACCGTAGAGCTCGAACTCTTCAACGATTTTGTCCATATGCGGATCTTTCTCTTCCTTCATGCCCTATTGCACGAAGCTTCTTCGAACGGTGGACTCTCCCCCGTTCGCGAGCAGACGCGCCCTGCGCGTCCGACCGCTTCTTACCCAGCCGGCAACCGAACCGACCGGACAAAGCAAACGCCCGCAGATGCGGGCGTTTCGCTGCTACACGTTGTCGCGGATGCCAAGTTTCTTGATGAGCGCGCGATACTCTTCGATGTCGCGGTTCTTGATGTACTTGAGCAGGCCGCGGCGCTTACCGATGAGCATCATGAGGCCACGACGAGAATGGTTGTCCTTCTTGTGGACCTTGAGGTGCTCGGTAAGGTTCTTGATGCGCTCGGTGAGAATTGCAACCTGAACCTCGGCGGAACCCGAGTCCTGCTCGTTCTTGCCGTATTCCTTGAGGAGCTCGGCTACGCGCTCTTTGGAAATGCTCAGCTTGTCAGCCATGCTTCCACCTTTCCTGCCGGTGTGTAAATCCGGCACGTTGCATTCGCTTCCGACTGAGAGCACATGCGGTGGTGCGTGCGCGCCAAGTGGGAAGTACGCTGCCCTTTGCAGCTTTGCAGAGTATACGTGAAGCTCCGGCCCCGGCTGCGGCTGGTCTGGGCGAATCTACCACCTGAACACAAATGGAGCGCAGGCCGGGTACGGGCGGTTTTCGGTCGGGTATACTGCACCTCCGTACGCATTGGCAGAGAGGAGCGCGCATGGGAACTCGGTTTTCGTACACCCCGCGCGGGGTGTGCAGTCGGCAAATCAATGTAGAGCTCGACGGCGACATCATCGAACACGTTGATTTCGTCGGCGGCTGCAATGGCAACCTGAAGGCCATAGGCAAACTCGTGCAGGGCAAATCGGTCGAAGAGGTGGCCGCCCTTCTCGAGGGGAACACCTGCGGACCGCGCCCCACCAGTTGCACCGACCAGATGGTCAAGGCCTTGCGCGCCGCGCGCGCGGCTCAATAGGGGCCCACGAGCAGTCGGGGCGAACGGGCGCCGCGTGGGTACCGACTGCTAGAACAGACCGCACGAGAAAAGGAAGTCGGCTGATTTCAGGCGCACGCCCGCATTCGCCGCAAGCCACCGGCGGGCGAAATCGAGGACGTCGAAGGCAGTGGTCGTTTCGATGCCGCTCGCGGCGAGGGCGTCGAAGGTGGACATGAGAAGGAAGCGCGCCCAGTCTATCGTCGATGTTTGGACGCGTACTGTTTCATAGTGCATGGCGCAACATGCGCACACGACTCCCCCATCAAGAAAAGATATACGCGTCCAGTCTTTATCGTGGTCGAGGGGCATCCCGCATTCGATGCACTCGTCGAGCTGCGGACGAAAGCCCAGCAGAACCGAAAGCTTGAGCAAAAAGGCGGCCGTCACGGCGGGAGCCCGGCTTGGTTCTATGGTTGCCGCATGGTCGAGCGCGACGCGCGTCATGTCGAAGAGGCGGGCGATGGGCAGGTCGTGTTGGGCGGTTCTATCGAGCGCTTCCAGCATGGGAAGGGCGGCCGCGCTTCGCTGGATATCGGTGCGCAGGGCTTCGTGGGCACCGAGAAGCCGTGCTTCCGTCACCACATCGAGCGACCGCCCGGGCGCTATCTCACATTCGCAGACCCCGAACAGATCGAGGCGGGCCGCGAAGGGGTTGGTGGGTTTGAGCGCGCCGCGCGCCACCAGGTCAAGCCGGGACCCGTCGTCTTTGAGACAGTCGAGGATAACGTCGCTCTCCCTTAGGCGCTTCTTGCGAAGAACGATAACCTTACAGGTATAGGTTTGCTTTCCCACGGTCCCTTAGGCGCCCTCGCCGTAGCCGAACCGTTCGATTTGCGTGAGATCGCGCCGCCAGTTCTTGCGCACTTTCACATGCAGGTCGAGGAAGACGCGGCAGCCGAGCAACTGCTCTAAATCGATACGCGCTTCGGTGCCCACGCGCTTGAGGGCACGACCTCCCTTGCCGATGATCATCCCCTTCTGGCTTTCGCGTTCAACGTAAATCGTGGCGAACACGCGCTCGAGATCCTTTTTCTTGTCGTACTCGAGTTCGTCGCAGATCACGCCGATGGCATGGGGTATTTCCTCACGGAAGGACCGCAAGATCTTCTCGCGGATGAATTCGGCAACGATTACTTCGGTAGGCTGGTCGGTGTCCATGTCGGCCGGGAACCACTGGGGGCCTTCGGGGAGGAGGCCGGCGACCGTGTCGAGGAAGGTGGACACCCCTTCCCCCGTTTTGGCGGAAAGCTCTACGACGGCATCCCATGAGCCCGCCTGCGATGCCGCTTCGATTTGACGATCGATGGCCGCTCGGTTTGCAAGGTCGATCTTGCTGATCACGAGGATATGGGCGGCCTTGGTCTGCTGGACCATCTTGGCGACCCACTCGTCGCCGCGGCCGTAGGGTTTGCTCGCATCGACGAGGAAGGCCACCGCGTCGATGCCGTCGAGCGCCTGGGCGGCCGATTCGTTGAGGGCGTCGCCCAGGGCGTCGTGCGGCTTGTGGACGCCCGGGGTGTCCACAAGCACGAGCTGGTAGTCGGGCGTGGTATGCACGGCTCGGAAGCGATGGCGGGTGGTCTGCGCCGTGTCGCTCGTGATGGCGATTTTCTTGCCAACAACGGCGTTGATGAGCGTCGATTTACCGGCGTTCGGACGTCCGAGCAGGGTTACGAAGCCCGAACGGAAGGGGGCGGTTTCCATATATTACCAACCTAACAGCGTGAGAATATGGGGGACGAAGACGATGAGCCCTACCGCAAGGGAAGCGAGGCTGAAGACGAGCACGGCGCCCGCCGCAAGGTCTTTCGCGGCTTTGGCGAGCGGGTCGATACGGGGGCAGGCCAAATCGACCGCATCCTCGACAGCGGTGTTCATGCATTCCCCGCCGAGCACCAGGCCGATGCAGACGAGCAGGGCGCACCACTCCCCCGCCGAGACGTGAAAGAAGAAGCCGAGTGCAATGACCAGGACGGCCGCTCCCGTTTGCACGCGGATGTTGCGGCCGACTCGATAGCATTCGGCGATACCGGCGAGGGCGTAGCGGAAGGATTTGAGAAAGGGGGTGGTTGAAGAGCCCGGTTTCATTTTCGGCTCCGCCAGGCTTTGAGGAGCTCGTCTTCACGCGATTCCATGATGGCAGCTTCGTCGTCTTCGATATGGTCGTAGCCGCACAGATGGAGCAAGCCGTGGGTGATGAGCAGTTCGAGCTCTTCGGCGAAGGTGGTGCCGTAGAGGGCGGTTTGACGTTCGCAGACGTCGACGGCGATGACGATGTCGCCGAGTTCGTAAGGTTGGTCGGCCCCCTCATCGGCCGCGAAATCGTCGTCGAGGTTGTCGCACTCGAAGCTGAGCACGTCGGTGGGGCCCTGACGATGGCGATAGCCTTCGTTGAGGCGGGTCATTTCATCGTCGTCGACAAAGCTGATGGAGACTTCAGTGTTGGCGGGCTTGCCTTCCTGGGAGATCACGAATTGGGCGAGCTCTTCGACGGGCAGGTCCTCGGTCATCTCGGGCCGCCAGGTGCGGTTAACGGTTATCTCCATCGATCTTCCTTCTCGACGACGCCTGTTCTTCTTCCCTATTGTAGGCCGCAATGATGGCCGCGACCAGGGAGTGTCGCACCACATCGGTTCCGTTGAAGGAGCAGAAGGCGATATCGTCGATACCGTCGAGTACCTGGTGCACCTGGGCGAGGCCCGACCGGCCGCGCGGTAGGTCGGTTTGCGAGACGTCGCCGGTGACGACCATTTTCGACCCGAACCCGAGACGCGTGAGGAACATCTTCATCTGCTCGTGCGTGGCGTTTTGCGCTTCGTCGAGCACGACGAAGCTGTCGCTCAAAGTGCGGCCGCGCATGAAGGCGAGCGGGGCGATTTCGACCGTGCCGTCCTCAATCATCTGCAGGGCCCATTCTCGGTCGCTCATGTCGAACAGGGCGTCGTAGAGCGGGCGGATGTAGGGATCGACCTTCTCGTCGAGGGTCCCGGGAAGAAAGCCCAGGCTCTCGCCGGCTTCGACCACCGGTCGGGACAGCACGATCCGGCCCACCTCCCGGCGTTTGAGGGCGGAAAGGGCAAGCGCCATGGCCAAGTAGGTCTTGCCGGTGCCAGCCGGGCCGATGGCGAAGGTGATCGTGTGCGAGCGGATGGCGTCGACATAGGCTTTCTGCCCCGCCGTTTTAGGCCGCACCGCTGTTCCGCGATGCACGAGGATGACATCGTTGCGCAGTTCGGCGGGTGCGTAGGCGCCCGTGTGCAAGAGCTCGATCGCATGGGTCACGTACGCAACGTCGGGCACTCTTCCCTGCTCGACCGATTTCATCAGGTCGTCGAACAAAGACCCCAGGGCTTTGGTTTCGATTGGGTCGCCCTTGATTTTCACCTCGTTGCCGCGTACGGTGACGCGCGCGTTGAAGGCTTTTCTGATGGCTTCCAGATTGGCGTCGCGGGGGCCCACCACGAGGGCCATGTCGACGCCGTCGGGCGCTGTGATCGAAAGCTGTTGGGAATCGGTCATAGGCGGAATGCACCTTCTTCCGTAAATGTCTTCAGCTGCAAGTCGATGAGCGAACCGCGCGGGGCGATACCGTTCACCTCGACGGGGAAATAGGACTCAGAGGTCCCGCGCCCCTCGGATTCGACGAGCACGCGCTCAAGGCTCCCCTCTCGGCTTCGCGCCGCCTCTTGGCGCAGCTCGCGTGCAAGCGCGGACAGACGATGGGCTCGGTCGGCGATCACGTCTGCGGGAATTTGGTCGAGGCGTGCCGCCGCGGGCGTACCGGCCCGCTTCGAGTAGCGGAAGACGTGGATCTTGCTGAAACGGCAGGCGCGGGCCATGTCGAGGGTGTCCTGGAAGTCCTGTTCGGTCTCGCCGGGAAATCCCACGATGATATCGGTGGAAAGCGACAGGCCGGGGACGTCGCGATAGAGGGAGTCAACGATGTCTTGGTATTCCTTGGCCGTGTAGGGGCGGTCCATGTCGGCGAGGACACGGGTGCTTCCCGCCTGCAGGGGCAGGTGAAGATGGCGGCAGATCCAACCATCGGAGGTGGCGAGCGCGCGCGAAAGCTCGGGCGTCACATCGCGCGGTTCGACGCTCGAGATGCGGACGCGCACGCCGGGAAGGGCGTCGCGCACGGCGAGGGCGGCGCCGGCGAGGGTGGCCCCCTCGCTACGATAGCTGCCCAGGTTGATTCCGGTGAGGACAATTTCGCGCGCGCCGGCATCGGCGAGCGCCCGCGCCTGGACGAGGACCTGGGAGAGCGGAAGCGAGCGCGCCTTGCCGCGCGCCACATGGACGATGCAGTAGGTGCAGGCGTTGTCGCAGCCGTCCTGGATCTTGAGTCCCGCGCGCGTGGGGAATTCCTCCCCGAAGCGCACGGGCACCACCGGATTGGGGCATGCCGCCCCCTCGCCCTCCGGCGCGAGCTCGTCGCAGATGTCGGCCACGGCCGCCTTCCCGCAGACGATGACCCGATCGTCTATGGCTTCGAAGTCGTCGGCGTGGAGGGCGGCGGCGCAGCCGGTGACGAGGACGCGCGCGTCGGGATGGTCCTTGAGCGCGCGTCTGACGGCCTTGCGGGCTTTCTTGTCGGCTTCCCCGGTTACGGTGCAGGTGTTAACGACGATCGCCCGAGCCCCCTCGTCAGACAGGGTGTGGCCGCGGGACTCCAATTGGGCAACGATCGTATCCGATTCGACGCGGTTGACCTTGCATCCCAGATTCACGAGGGCAAACCTCATCGCAGCTCCCCCAGTTCGTAGAGGGCGAGCGCCGGCGCGACGAGGCCTGCCGTCTCAGTGCGCAGGATGCTCGATCCCAAGGTGATCGACCGGGCATGCGGAGCGGCATCCTTGAAGAGGGTGACCTCATCTTCGGAAAGGCCGCCTTCCGGCCCGACCACGAGGGACACCCGCGCGCAGGCGGGCGCGCAGGCGGATGCTGCGAGGGCCTCTGAAAGGGCCTCGCGCAGGTCGCAGGAGCGCTCCTCTTCCCAGCAAACGAGCGTCGCGGTGTCTTGCGCGCAGAGCTGCGCGGCGCGGGAGACGCTCTGGGGCTCCCGGACGTGGGGAATGCGGGGCTGGCCCGACTGCATGGCGGCGCTCTTCACGATTGCCTCCCAGCGGGCGAGGCGTTTAGCCGTGCGTTTGGGGTCGAGCTTGACCACGCTGCGGGCGCAGACGACCGGCACGAACTCGGCAACGCCCAGTTCGGTGGCATGGCGAAAGACCTCGTCGACCTTATCGCCTTTGGCAAGCCCCTGAAAGAGGCGGACGTAGGGCCGCTCCCGTGGCTTTTCGGCATGGCCGCAGATGCGCACGCTCATCGCCTCGGGGTCGACGATCTCGCATTCGAAGTAGTCTGACTGGGCGTCGACGACGGCGATATGCTCGCCTGCGGCAAAGCGCAGAACCCGCGCATGCTTGACGTCGTCGGCGGCCAGGGCAAGCGCGAAGACGGCGTCCGTCTCGCGCGCGAGCACCTGTTCAGGCAGGAAGAACCTGGGAAGGCTCATAGAGCTCCTTAGTTGAAGGCGTCTTTGATTTTCTGGAAGGGCGTGCGCTGTTCGGTGACCTCTTCGCCCATCTCTTCGGCGAGTTTGGTGAGCAGCTCGCGTTCGCGCTTGGAGAGCTTTTTGGGGACGACGACGCTCACGTGGGTGAACATGTCGCCGCGGGCGCCATTGCCGTTGAACTTGGGCATGCCGAACCCGCGCGTGCGCACCACCTGGTCGTTCTGGCATCCTTCGGGAATCGTGACGGTGACCTTCTCGCCTTCGAAGATGCCTTCGCATTCGATTTTTGCACCCAGGCAGGCCTGCACGATCGAGATCTTGATCTGCTGGTGGAGGTTGTCGCCGTCGCGTTGGAAGAACTCGTGGGGGACGATGCGGCAGGTGACGATCAAATCGCCCGAAGCGGCGCCGCGCAGGCCCGCTTCGCCGAACCCGCCCAAGCGCAGCTGCTGGCCGTCGCGAATGCCCACGGGCACTTCGACGGTGACGCGCTGACGATCGGGGACGCGGCCTTGGCCCTCGCATTCAGGGCAGGGATGGTCGATCGTACGGCCCGTCCCCTTGCACTCGGGGCAGGTCGTCGCCGTTTGCATATCGCCCAAAAAGGTGCGCTGCACGGTAACGACGCGGCCTTGGCCATGGCAGGTGGGGCATTCGACTTCCTTGCCGCCTTCGGCCAAGCCCGATCCCTCGCATTCTGGGCAGGGAGCCAGGCGGTCGTAGACGATTTCCTTCTTCACGCCTGCGGCGACTTCTTCGAGGGTGAGGCGCAAACCCACGCCCATGTCACGGCCTTCGCGGCGGGCGCGCTGTCCCCTGCCTCCCCCGTTTCCGCCGAAGAAGCTGCTGAAGAGGTCGCCCATGCCGAAGCCTCCGAAGATGTCGTCGAGGTCGACGTAGGGCTGGGACCCTTGGGCGGCGCCGGGAATGGTGCCGAAGCGGTCGTACTGGGCGCGCTTGTTGGGGTCGCTCAGGACGTCGTAGGCTTCGTTGAGCTCCTTGAACTGGTCTTCGGCGTCGGGGGCTTTGTTGACGTCGGGATGCAGCTTGCGCGCCTTGCGGCGGAAAGCCTTCTTGATCTCATCGTCGGTCGCCGTCTTGTCGACGCCGAGTACCTCGTACAAATCCCTTGCCATATGCCGAAAACCTTCCCTGCGCCTCGCTCGGGGGCGCGATCGAGCCTTGTTATTCGTTGAGCGCTTCGCGGGCGGCCTTGACCGCCTTGATGACCTGCGCGTAATTCATGCGCGTGGGGCCGATGACGGCTACGACGCCTTCGCTTGCCCCGCGTCCGTAGCGACCGGCGACGACCGAAACGCCCGAAAGCTTGTCGGTCCCGTTTTCCTTCCCGATGCGCACGGTGGTCGGGGCATCCGCCTCGCTGACGTCCCGCTCGAGAATCTGGAGGAGCACGGTGTCGTTTTCCAAGACGTCGAGGACGGGAACGAGGGCGTTGGGGCTTTGGAATTCGGGTTGGCGCACGAGCGTCGAAAGCCCCAGGCTGCGCGTGTGGGCGTCGCCGTGCTCCTTGAGGCAGGCAAGCACCTCTCCCACGAGCAGCTGCACAAGGGGGTCGGACAGAGACCGCCCGTTGCCCTCTTTGATCTTCGCTTCCACATGAGCCGGCGTTTTGCCCGACAGCAGGGCGTTGACCGTGTGCTGGGCGCGTGCGAGGTCGTCGCAGGCCACGGGGTGCGAGAACTCGACCTGGCGGTTGAAGACCTGGCCGTCCTGCATGACGACGACGATCAGGGTGCGGGTATCCGTCATGGACACGAAGGTGACCTGCTTGATGTCGAGCATGAGGGTGGAGGGGGGTACGACGATCGTGAGGCATTCGGTAAGCCGAGCGAGCTGTTTAGCCGTACGGTTCATGAGGTCGTCGAGCTCGGTGGCGCTTTCGCGCAGGTCTTCGACCGCCTTCTTGGCGTCGTCGTCGAGCTCTTCGCCCGCCAACTCGCCTTCGAGCAGATGGTCGACGAATGCGCGGTAGCCGGAATCGGTGGGCACGCGACCAGCGGACGTATGCGGTTGCGTGATGTAGCCGTCGTCTTCGAGCACGGAAAGCTCGTTGCGGACGGTGGCGGAGCTCACGCCCAGGCGATAGTTTTCCACAAGCGTGCGCGACCCGACCGGCAGCGCCCGAAGCACGTACTCCTCGATCAGAGCGGCGAGCACTTTCTGCCGTCTGTCTGAAAGCATGTCCGCTCCTTTCTTTCCCACGGGACGCAAGGCCCCATTCGTGCATCAAGGCATTCTAGCAGTGCGGCTCACGGGCTGCTAAACCTGCAGGCAAAAGATACCAGGTTGTCATTTTGAAGGGCCCTAAAGCCTCGCGGGCCCCACCCGCATCGCGCGGGGCTTTAGGGCGCCACGTCGAAAATGGCGCCGTAGAGGTCGTTGCCACAGAGCCATCCCCGCTCGGTGGGTTGCCAACGACCGTCTGCATGGGTACACAGCCCCCGGTCTGCCAGTCCCTGCATGACGTGAGCCAGTTCGGGGGCGAGCTCGCAGGCATACGCGACCCGTTCGTCTGAAACGCCGCGCGCCATGCGCATGCCCATCATGACGTCTTCCACCCGCATTTGGCGCGCGTCGAGGTCGTCGGTGACGCGATCGTCCTGCGTGCGCATGCGGCGGCTCGCGTTTTGGGTCATCGTCGCCGCCGATGGACCGAGGCCCAAATAGGGTACCCCCGTCCAATAGGCCATGTTGTGGCGGCACTCGAAGCCGTCGCGGGCATAGCTGGCAACCTCGTAACGGTGGAAGCCGGCCTCCCCGAGGATCTCTTCGGCGATTTCCATGTAGGTCGCCTCGAGGTCCTCGTCGATCGCCGGCATGCGGCCCGCGGCAACCGCCCGCCCGAAGGGGGTGCCGTCGTGGATTTCCAGCGGGTAGATCGAGACGTGGGTCACGCCAGCGTCGATAGCGGTACGCACGCTCGAGGCGAATGATTCCTGGCTTTGTCCAGGAATCCCGCACATGAGGTCGATGCTCACGTTTTCAAACCGCTCATGCGCGCACGCGATGGCCTCTTTGGCGGCTCTGGAATCATGTACGCGACCAAGAATCTCGAGGACGGCGTCGTCGAAGGACTGGACGCCGATCGAGAGACGGTTGACGCCCAGCGCCCAGACGTCTTTGACCATGCGCGCGTCGAGGCTGTCGGGATTGGCTTCCATCGAACATTCGACCTCGTCGGTGAGGTGCATCGAAAGGGACAGCGTGTAGAGGATTTGGGTAAGGGCGCGCGAGCCGAGGTAACTGGGCGTGCCGCCGCCCAGGTACACGGTTTCGATCGACCCGAGGAAGCCCTGTTTGGCGGCGTGTCGAATGTCGAGGACCATGCCTTCGGCGTAGGCTTCGATAGCGGGGTCGTCCGAGGCTGCGGCTTGGGTCGCAAAATCACAGTAGGCGCACCGCTGCTTGCAAAACGGTACGTGTATATAGAGGGCCTTGTAGGGATCGTACATGGTCTCTAGCCCTCCTGCCCGACCGAGCGCAGATGGTCTTCGATCGCGTCGAACACGCGGTCGTAATCATCGATTGTGACGCATTGATTCAGGGCACCGCGGGCAATCGAGGCGCCCGGGAGACCTTTGCAATACCAACTTGCCTGCTTGCGCATGCGCACGAGGGCGCGCGGCTCCCAGGCGGAGAGCATATGAGCATGCTTGCGAGCGGTTTCGATGCGTTCTATGGGAGAAGGCGCAGCCGGGGCAGGCGCACCGGAAAGGGCGGCCTGGACATCCGCGAAGACCCAGGGATTGCCTTGGGCGGCACGCGCGATCATGACGGCGTCGCATTCGGTCTGCTCGATCATGGCGAGCGCCGAGGTCCCGTTGACCACGTCTCCGTTGCCGATAACGGGAATGCCCACCGCTTCCTTCACGCGGGCGATCGTGGACCAATCGGCTTTCCCCCGGTACATCTGCTGGGCGGTGCGGCCGTGGACGGTGACCGCCCAAGCGCCGGCGTCCTCGAGCCGACGGGCAAGTTCGGGAGCGGTCTCCTCGTCTGCGTAAAAGCCGCGGCGCATCTTGGCCGTCACGGGCACGGACACGGCCTGCGACGTTGCCTCGACGATGCGGGCCGCGAGAGCGGGGTCCTTCATGAGGGCCGATCCGTCTCCCTTGGTTTGGATCTTGCGCGCGGGGCAGCCCATGTTGATGTCGATGAGGGCAAGGGTGTCGCCCAGAAGGTCGACGACCCGCTGGGCCATGTCGGCCATGACGGCAGGGTCGTGCCCGAAGAGCTGCACGCCCACCAAGCGCTCGCGCGGCCCCACCTCGAGCAGGTCTTCGGTGCGTTCGTTCGCATAGGAAAGGCCTTTAGCCGATACCATCTCGCAGAAGGCGAGGTCGGCACCCTGGTCTTCTGCGAGCTCGCGCATGATCGGGTCGGTGACGCCTGCCATAGGCGCCATGATGACTCGATGTGCGGCTACGAACTGCGGAAACGTTTCTCTCGTCAGCATAGGCTAGAGCGTATCGGCCAGGGACCCGGCGCCGGCGATCACAAGGACGGCCAGGACGATCAATCCGATGAAGACCACTACACACCCAATGCCGATGGCGGCCTTGCTTCCGCCGCTCATCCCTTTTTTTGGCGGGTTCTTCTTGTCGTTAAAGGGATCGTCGAGCCAGTCGTACTCTTCCTTGCGGGCCATCACTCGTCCACCTTCAAAATCGCCATGAACGCTTCTTGGGGTACCTCAACGTTGCCGATGCTCTTCATGCGCTTCTTACCCTGCTTCTGCTTTTCGAGGAGCTTCCGCTTGCGGCTTATGTCGCCGCCGTAGCACTTGGCGAGCACGTCTTTGCGCTTGGCCTTCACGGTCTGGCGCGCAAGCACGCGACCGCCCACCGCCGCTTGGATCGGCACCTCGAAGAGCTGGCGCGGGATGATTTCCTTGAGCTTCTCGCAGAGCACCTTGCCCCGGTCGTAGGCTTTGTCCTTATGGACGATGAAGGACAGGGCGTCGATGGGCTTTCCCGAAAGAAGGATGTCGAGTTTGACGAGCTTGCTCGGCTTGTAGCCGTCGAATTCGTAATCGAGCGAGGCGTAGCCCTTCGTGTTGCTCTTGAGCTTGTCGAAATAGTCGAGGATAAGCTCGGAAAGCGGCAGTTCCCATATCATCTCGACGGTGGTCTGAGACAGGTAGTTCATCGTGACGAAGGTGCCGCGCCGGGCGACGGTAAGGTCCATGACCGCGCCGACGTAGTCGGGCGGAATGAGGATCTTGGCCTTCAGGTAGGGCTCTTCGATGTGCTCGATTTCACCGGGGTCGGGCATGTCCTGGGGTGAGTGGAGGGAGACCGTCTCTCCGTTGGTCTTGAATACGTGGTATTCCACGCTCGGCGCCGTCGCGAGCAGGTCGAGCCCGAATTCCCGTTCGAGGCGTTCCTTGACGACCTCCATATGGAGAAGGCCCAAAAAGCCCACGCGGAAACCGAACCCGAGCGCATGGCTCGTTTCGGGCTCGTAGAGCAGGGCCGGGTCGTTCAGGGAGAGCTTGTCGAGAGCGTCGCGCAGGTCGGGGTACTGGTCGGAGTCGATCGGGTAGAGCCCGGTGTAGACCATGGGCTTTGCCTCGCGGTAGCCCGGCAGGGGCTCGTCGACGCCGTCTTCCACGGTGGTCACCGTGTCGCCCACTTTGACCTGGGCCGGGTCTTTCAAGCCCGTTACCAGGTAGCCGACCTCCCCTACCGTCAGCGATTCGCAGGGGATCTCCTTGGGGCGGCGCACGCCCACTTCTTCGACGAGATGCTCTTGGCCGGTGGCCATGAGGCGCACGCGCTCGCCTTTGTGCATTTCCCCATCGACGATGCGCACGAGAGCCACCACGCCCCGATAGGCGTCGAAGTAGGAATCGAAGATGAGGGCGCGCAAGGGGGCATGGGGGTCGCCCACGGGCGCGGGGATGTTGTAGACAATCGCCTCGAGCAGGTCGTGGATGCCCGCGCCCGTTTTGCCGCTCGCGAGAATCGCGTCGTCGGCGGGGATGGCAAGGGCGTCCTCGATTTCCGCCCGCACCCGTTCGGGCTCGGCGGAGGGCAGGTCGATCTTGTTGATGAGCGGGATGATTTCGAGGTTGGCGTTCATCGCCATCATCGCGTTGGCCACCGTTTGCGCTTCAACGCCTTGAGTGGCGTCAACAACGAGCACGGCGCCTTCGCAGGCAGCCAGGCTGCGCGAGACCTCGTAGGTGAAGTCGACGTGGCCCGGAGTGTCGATAAGGTTGAAATGGTAGACCTCGCCGTCGTCGGCGGTGTAGTCGACGCGCACGGCTTGGCTTTTGATCGTGATGCCCCGTTCCCGCTCGATGTCCATCGAGTCGAGCAGCTGGGCCTGCATATCGCGTTCGGCCACGGTGCCGGTCATTTCCAAGATGCGGTCGGAAATGGTCGACTTGCCGTGGTCGATATGGGCGATGATGCTGAAATTGCGAATGTGTGTGGGATCTGCAGTCTTCATGGCGAGAACAATACGGTATCAGGGCCCACGAATTCAATAGCGTTGCGCAAACGTAAGGCATAAGCCCCGTTCAGAGGCACGGTTGCAACAAAACGAACATAAGCGGGCACAAACGATGCGCTAGATGTGCACGCACCGAGCGGACGATTGCTGCTAAAGGGTTATCTCCCCGCCCTCGGCAGCGTCGGCGGTTACGACGACGATCTTGCCCGTCGAGGAGTCCCCCTTGTCGACGCAGATGGCCCATACGCCTTCGGGAAGCGTCACGTCGGCTTCGCCGTTGGGAGCGGCCACCACATGGTCGCGGATCGGCGTCCACGCCGACCCGTCGGAAGACGTGAAGACCGGTTTGCACACAATGAGCTGGGTAGCGTCCGCCTTGACGTGGACGGTGCCGTTGGACTGAAGGGCGTCGTTGTGGGCCGTGTTGTCAAACGTTTGCTTCTCGCCGTGGCAGGTGGTGCAGTTTTCGGTGGGGTCGACGATCTGATGCTGGGCGCCCTTATGGCATCCGGAGAGAGACAGAGCGCAGGCGAACGCAAGCGCAACCGCGGCGGCTCCGGTGAACATTCGTCGAGAGGAAGGTGCAAAATTGATGAAATGACCGAGACGAGCCTGCATAGCGATCCTTCCTTCACGTACCATAGCCTGCGGAATGAGGGGTATTTTCACGTGTCCCCCGTGGCTAACCATGCGCAGTGCCGTGGAATTTGTATATCGGCTGTTCATTTTAAATGACAAGGCGCTGCAAAACCCAATGGGATTGTGCTACGATTTCCAAGTTTTCGATAGAAATTTGTTTTTTCTACGTATGGAGGACAACAAGTGGCGAATATCAAGAGCCAGAAGAAACGCATCATCACAAACGAGAAAGCCCGCATGCGCAACCGTGCGGTCCGCTCCGAACTGAAGACCGCTACGCGTGCGGTCAAGGACGCCGTGGCGGCCAATGACGGCAAGAAGGCTCTCGAAACCGCTCTCTACGCCTGCAAGCTCATGGACCGCGCTGCCAGCAAGGGCGTTATCCACAAGAACCAGGCTGCCAACCGCAAGAGCGGCGTCATGAAGCTGGCCAACACCGTAATTACCGACGAAGATCGCGCTGCCTATGTGGCTCCGGCCAAGAAGCAGCCCGTCGCCAAGGGCGGCACGAAGAAAGCTGCCGCCAAGGCTGCTCGCCAAGCTGCGATGAAGGAAGCCGAACAGGCCAAGGACGAGCGTCGCAAGAAGCAGCAGGCGCTTGAGGCTGAAGCCGCCAAGAAGAAGGCCGCTGCCGAAGCTGCTGAAGAAACCGAAGAGGCCGCCGAGTAGTTTTTCGCTCGATAGCTTTTGGGAGGGAGCCGAAAGGCTCCCTTTTTTGTGGGTTCGGCCTTCCGGTTCCCTTGTACGGGGAGACGATGAAGCCTAATAAAACAGGGCGGGCTGAGCCAGTGAAGTCTGGCCCCGTTGATTCAGCCCGCTCTGACGCTGGTCGCTATCGGCGCAGAGGACGACCGGAAAGGACGGAAAGCCACCACTGCTGGAAGGCGATGTGGGGATCGGAGCCGCTTTTCATCGCCTGCTCGGTGTCGCGAGCGGATTTGAGGGCCTCATGGAGCTCCTGCTTGGTGAAGGCGCGGGCCCAGCGAGCGTGGTTCTTCACGCGCCAAGAAGGCACATGGAGGATTTCGGGGAGCTGGCCGATGGAGCCGCGCTCGATGAGGCTTTGGACGATCATCAGCTCGCGAATGCGCGTGACCGTCATGCTGAAGACGCCGAAGACCGATTTATCGCCCAAATGGGATTCCACCGCGAGGGCTTTCTTGATGTTGCGCGTGCAGAAAGCGTCGACGAACTCCCAGGGCTTGGCTTCCGACGTGCGTCCCACCATCGATGCGACCTCGTTGTCGGTGATGGGGTCTTCCCCCCGATGGGCGAGCGCCAGTTTCTGGAGCTGGGCATCGAGTTCGACGGTGTTCTCCCCCACCAGGTCTACCAAGAGGTTCGCCCCCGACGGGGTGATCGTGGCCCCATGCGCCATCGCCATAGACCGCACGAGGGCGGGAAGATCGCGACGCTTGGGCGGCGCGCATTCGACGATGGCCGCATCCCCCAGTTTTTTGACCGCTTTGTAGAGGCGGGTATTCTTCGCGAGACCCGTGGTGACCAGGCAGAGGACCGTTGAGGGGTTGGCTGAGGCGAGGTAGCCGATCACCAGGTCCTGGTCTGCCTTCTTCAGCTTGTCGGCAGCATCGACCTGCACGAGGCGATGCTCGCTCAAGAAGGGCAGCGTGTTGCAGGCCGCGACGATGTCGGCACCCTCGGCGGTGTCTCCCGCGAAGGTATCCATGTTCATGGACAGGTCGCCTTCGGCGGACAAGCGATCGCGCAGGCGCTTGACGACCGTTTGGCGCTTAAGCTCATCGGTGCCGGTTACCAAGTAGGCGGGAAGCAGGCTATGTGCGGGGCGAGAAGTCATGCTGTTAGTGTACCCGACTCGGTGCGAGGACGATGCGGTCTGCTTTCAATTCGCATACGACGTCTCCCTCTTGGTCGGTGCGGGCAACGGTGGCCCCGCATGCTTCGAGGGCGTTGAGCGTTTCGGGTTTCGGATGGCCGTAGCGATTGCCCTCCCCTACGCTGATAAGGCCGATGCGCGGTGAGAGGTCTTTGAGCAGTTCTGGTGTGAGACCGGCCTTGGAGCCATGGTGAGGAACCTTGAGGATGTCGATAGACGGAATGGGGCCCTCATCCGCAAGCGGTGCGAGGACCTCCGCCTCGGCGTCGCCGGTAAAAAGGCCGCGCACTTCGTAGTCGCCATCCGCGTTGGAATCTATGCTTACAAGCAGTACGAGGCTGTCGGCATTGCCCCCTTCGTCGCAGTAGGCTGCGGGCGAAACCACCGTTGCTTCGAATCGACCCCAGCGCACGCGATCCCCTTTCGCAACGCGTTGGATAGGTTGACCCTGCAGTTGAGCCATGAGCTTGACGCAGCTTTGGGCCGTGCAATCCGGCAAGTCTTGTGCCACGATCACCGCTCCCACCGGCATCGTGCGCAGAAGCGCAGGCAAGGAGCCGCAGTGGTCGTCGTCAGCATGGGTAATCACCACGGCATCGAGAGCGTGCACGTCATGGCGGGCAAGGCCTTTGAGCAGGTCGGCATCATTGGTCCCTGTGTCGATGAGGACCGCCCGAGGGCCCGAACGAAGGACGAAGGCATCCCCTTGGCCCACATCGAGCATATCGATTTCGGTGCCGTGTAGGAAAGGACCTGCTGCGTAGCCTACGACGATCGCGCACGCGAGCGGAAGGCATCCCGCAAGTCCGGTTGCGAGGGTGGGCGCAGGCCATAGCGCATAAAGGGCGACGCATGCGAGTGCAGCCAGCGCAAGCGCTGGGATGAGGTCGACGTCGACGGGCACGGAGGCGCCCGGGAGGGCCGCAAGGAGATGCGTCGCCGAGAGCGCGCCGTCGCCCAGCAGCGAGCATACCCATGAGAGTAAAGGTGCCGACGCAGGGAGGATTGCCATAAGGATTGCCGCCGCGAATCCGCTCGCGCACGCGGCTCCGAGCACGGGTGCCACCAGGAGGTTCGACAACGGGGCGACGACCGATAGCTGGGCGAAGAGGGGCGCGCTGACGGGAACGGTGAGAAGGCTCGCCGCCAGGGTGAGAGCGAGGGACTCGGAAAGGCCGCTCGCATGTCCTCTGCACAGAGCCGCCATCCATTGTTGCGCGAGCGGGTAGAACAAGGCAATGCCGAGCATCGACAGGCACGAGAGGGAAAAGGACACGGAGAGAGCCAAGCAGGGTTCGAGCGAAAGAAAGACGATGATGCACAGGGCCAAGGCGGAAAGGGTGTTGCGCCTGCGTTTGGCAAAGGCGGCGCACAGGGCGAGAGCGGCCATAACGGTTGCCCTCAAGACGGACACCGGGCAGCCGGCGAACAGGGCGTAGGCGATCATAAACACAACCATGCAGGCACTGCGGCCGATACGAGGTATATGCGCATGCATGAGGAGCACTCCTACGATGCCGCTCACGATGGCGAGGTGAGCGCCTGAAACGGCCACCATATGGGCCAGCCCCGCCGTTACGATATCGTCGTAGGCCGTATCCTGAAAGAGCGCGGTTCGGTCTCCGCAGACGAGGGCGGCAAGAAGGAAGGCTCCGGGCGTGGCGGGGGCAAGGAAACGTTCCACGGTGAGACGGCGTAAATCGGCAATTGCGCCGCGTACGCCGTCGGGGTGCACGATCTCTGCAGTAGAAGGTGATACCGATCCCGCCCACCCCCGTTGCGCGTAGAAGGCGCGGGCCTTTTCGGCAGGTTGATGGGCCGCATCGGTCACGAGAATCCGATCCCAGCAGTGGGCGGTAAGCCCTTCGGGCAGGTTGACGCGCACGGAAACGGTGCGACCGGAATCGAGTCGCATGCGGCCTTGGGCCGAGGACCCGTAGTCACCGACGGACGGGTCGGCGGTGAGCGTGATCGCTCGCTGTCCCCCAACGCGATCGGCGCCCGCATCTGCCACGTCGGCTGCCCATTGCAGGGCCTGTGACCCAGCGAGGAGGCATCCAAGACAGACTCCAGCAATCCCGGCGCAGAGGGGCCGACGGACTCCTCGCAGGAAGGGTAGGCCCGTACAGGCGATTCCCGCCAGACCCCCGAAGGCCAAGAGGCGGTGCACGGGGGCGGGCCAGTCCCAGCCGAAGAACACAAGGACCGCCGTCACCGCCCAGAGAGGAGCTGCGCACCAAAGGGCAAGGGGGATCGCGGGCCGGGGCGGCGCAGGTTTATACGGTGATGTTGCTCTCGAGGGATGCATACTTTTTCTCCCCGATTCCCGATACGCGCTTAAGATCCTCCTTCTTCTTGAAGGGTCCGTTGGCGGTGCGATCGTCGATGATCTTCTGGGCCGTCGAAGGACCCACGCCCGGTAAAGATTCGAGCTCCGCCTGGGTGGCGGTGTTGATGTTGACCAGTCCGTTTGCTTTCGATGAAGCCGGGGAGGACGCGCTGCTCCCGCTCGGTGCCCCGCTCCCCGGTCCCGCGGTGGCTGCCGACTCCTGGGCAGATCGCTCTTCGCGGGTGGGCACGTCGATTTGCTCGCCGTCTTCGACGACGCGGGCAAGATTGAGTGCAGAGGAGTCGGCGGTTTCGTCGAAGCCGCCTGCTGCCGTAAGCGCATCGCCCACCCGCGACCCTTCGGGGATTTCCACCAAACCCGGGGTCGTGACGGCGCCACTGACATAGACGACCACCGAGGCAGGAGGCGTCGCTTCTTCATCAGGAGCCTGACCATCTTGAGAAGACGAAGATGAGGAGCTCTCTATCACGAAAACCGCCTCGTCGCCCGCCTGTACGAGCCGAGCGACACCGAAGCCGGCAACGAGGCAGACGATTACAGCGACGCCGATGGCCATGACGATGCGATTGCGTTGGGCGCCTTCCTGAAAACCATGTGGTAGCTCGATGAACGGCATATCCCCTCCTCGTCCGGTAAGAGACATGCTAGGGACCGTTGGCCTCAAGCTGGAATACGTTCGGTCACGGCGTCAACGCACGCACGGCGACAATTCGGCTCGCGTCTCTCGCCAATTCCGCCGATAAGGGGCGCGCGACAGGCGCAAAAAGCCCGCACGTCGAAAAGAAGACGTGCGGGCTTTCAACAAGAGGCCAAATGGGCTCTATCGTTAGTCGGCCGATTCACTCTCTTCGGACGAGCGGTCGGCACCGTGCGCTTTGAGCGGCTTGCAGGCCGGGCAAGCGTATTCGTGCACTTCGGCATGGGCTACGAGTTCCTGCACCCAATCGTCGATAGGCAGGGGCTCTTCACAGGCGAGGACTTCGGGAAGCTTCGCATGCGTTTCAGGGCTGCGCGGCATGAAGAGGGTGCAGCAGTCGGGAGCGTCCTGGCTCGAAATGTCGAAGGTGCCGAGCTGTTGGGCATCGCGAATGATTTCCTGCTTGTCGCTGCCGATGAGGGGACGCAGTACGGGCAGCTCCATGACCTGGTTGGTCACGAAGATGTTGTCGATGGTCTGCGAGGCAACCTGGCCCAGGCTCTCGCCGGTTGCGATTCCCTTGGCGTGTTCCTTGCGGGCGATGGCCTGCGCCACCCGGAACATGAGGCGGCGGTACATGATCACGCGCAGTTTGGGCGGTACCGACAAGGAGATTTCCCGTTGGTAATCGCCGAAGGGCACCACATAGAGACGGCCGATGCAGCCCGTGTGCTCGAGCACGTGGGCGATGTCGTCGACGAGGTACTCGCTCGTGGCGGACGTCTGCGGGCGCCCGCTGAAATGCACCGCGATGGGCACGGCGCCGCGTCGGGCCATGCGCCAGGTGGCAACCGGGCTGTCGATCCCGCTCGAGAGGAGGGTGACGATCTTGCCGCTGCTGCCTACCGGCAAACCGCCCACGCCCGGAAGGCTGCGCGCGTAGACGTAGCCGGCGCTTTGGATGACTTCGACGCCGACCTTCACGTCGAAGCCCTTCATCTTCACCTTCTTGTCGGGGAACAGATCGCACAGATAGGCACCGATCTCGCGGTTCATATCCATCGAATGCATCTCGAAATCGGTATGGTTGCGGCGGGCAACCACCTTGAAGGAATCGAAGTCCCCCACTTCGGCCAGTGTCTGGCCGGCCGCGTCGCAGAGTTCCCCTAAGTCTCGGTGGGTTTTATAGCCGCACGACACGCGCGCAACGCCGGGAATCCCCAGGATGCGATCCTCGATTTGGCAGGCAACCTCCCAGCTCGTCCCCTCTTTGATGAAGACGAGCAGACGCCCCGAAATACGATGGATGGTGACGATGGGAAAGCCGTCGAGCAGGGCTTCGATGTTGCGAAGCAGGCGCATCTCGAACGAAGCGCGGTTGTGGCCCTTGAGGCCGATTTCATGGTAATGCACGAGGCAGATGCGCTGGAATTCCATTGGGAGGTCCTTTGTCGTGAGGCAAGAAAACGCCCGTCTACGCGTGCGCAGACGGGCGTGCAGCAGGCGGTTTGTTAGTGACTAGTGAGCCTGCGCGTCAATCGTGTTGGGGTCGTAGGACACTTCGCCCTTCGCGATTTCATCGAAGGCAATGGAGAGCGGCTTCTTGTTGGAAGCGCGCGCCACTTCTACAGCGGTGGAAAGCTGAATGGCGCGATCGCGCTGGCCGCGCAGCATGTCGTTGATATCGTGAGCGCGATGCGAAGCGACCGCGCACAGCAGGAATCGGTCGTTGTCGACTTCGGCAAGCAGGTCTTCGATTTTCGGTTCGATCAAACTCATCGTGTGCGAATTCCTTACGATTGGTTGGCTTTGCTCTCGATGTAGGCCACCAGTTCATCGGTCGCCCGGTCGAGGTCGTCGTTCATAACCAGGTAATCATACTTCTCTTTTTGGGAAAGTTCCACCTGTGCCACCTTCATACGCGCAGCAATCACATCTTCGGGTTCGGTCCCGCGTCCGCGCAGACGGGCGAGCAACTCCTCTTCGCTCGGCACGTCGATGAAGACGAGGTGGGCTTGGGGCAGCTTCTCGCGCACCTGAAAGGCCCCTTGCACATCGATTTCCAGAATAACCTGGTCTCCCGCATCGATATGCTCCTTGACGCTTGCAAACGGCGTGCCGTACTTGTGCGTATGCACATGCGCCCATTCGAGAAAGCCCCCGCGGTCGACGAGGTCGTCGAACTCTTCGTCGGTCATGAAGATGTAGGACGAGCCGGGGATTTCTCCTTCGCGGGGCGCTCGCGTGGTCGCGCTCACCGACACCCAGGCATCGGGCACGCGTTTGAGGACGCGTGAGACGAGCGTCCCCTTGCCCGCCCCCGAAGGCCCAGAAATAACGAAGAGGTTGCCGCGCCGCGCCACTAGCCGAGCCTTTCGAGCAGGGCCGCCTGCTGGCGTTCGCCCAAGCCGCGCAAACGACGGCTTTCGGCGATGTGCACTTCGGCCATCACCTTTTCGGCCTTCGCCTTGCCGTACCCGGGAAGGGTCTCGATCAGGGTAAGGACCTTCATGCGGCCGACCACCGGGTCGTTCTTCATAGCAAGCGCCTGCTCGATTGTGATCTTTCCGGATTTCAGGTCTTCGCGCACTTGGGCGCGCTTGATGCGGGCGGCCTTCGCCTTTTCGAGCGCCGCCTTGCGCTCTTCTTGGGTGAGCTGAGGAATAGGCATGAGTATCTCCTTCTCTCCCGTGGGTGATTCCTCTTTCGTCTAGTTCGGATGTTAGTACAATTTTCCTGCACCGAACAGGGGAAATGTGATTTTCCGCAGGGTGCGCGCACCCCGTTTCGCCCCGCGTTCTCCGCTTGCGCTTGGGCAGGGAAGGTCGCGCATGCGGTGCGCGCGCGGGCAGCGAAATCCTTCGGCCGGGGGCGCCCATCAGGGTGCCATCCGTCGTGGAAATTTACGATAACTGGTTATTTGCCCAGTTCAGAGGCGCAAGGGACGAATCGTCCCCGCCTGCCCCGAGGCGCGCAGGCGTGTAGAATCGAGGGCGTTCAAGACGCTACCCCCAAGGAGATCGCATGCGCATCGTCGAGGCCTATCGGGCCGCTAAAATCCCCCTGTCCTACGAGATGTTCCCGCCCAAGGGCGAGATGGGGCTTGAGGAAGCGCGCGAGGTGCTCACCGGCCTTGCCCCGCTCGACCCCGCCTTCGTGTCGGTCACCTATTCGGCAGGCGGGTCAGGCAATTCGAAACGAACGGTCGATATCTGCGCATTGGGGACGCGCGCGTACGGCCTCACCATGATGGCCCACCTGACCTGTGCGGGATCCGACCGCGCTTCGATCGCCCGCAACATCGAAGCGCTCAAGGCCGCCGGCGTCGAAAACGTGCTTGCCCTGCGGGGTGATTTGGGCCAGGTGCCCGCCTCGCCCGACTACCGCTTCGCCAAGGACCTCATTCCCCAGCTGCGCGAAGCCGGCTTTTGCGTGGGGGCAGCCGCCTACCCCGAAGGCCATATCGATTGCCTCGACGCCAAGGAAAATGTCGCCCACCTCAAAGAGAAGGAGGAGGCAGGCGCCCAATTCTTCGTGTCTCAGCTCTTCTTCGACAACGAATGCGCCTACCGTTTCCTCGACGAATGCCGGGCCGCCCGCATCCATGCGCCCATCGAGTTCGGCATCATGCCCGTGACGTCCAAGGCCCAGGTGACGCGCATGGTCTTCATGTGCGGGGCAAGCCTGCCCGCCCGGTTGGTGAAGATGCTGGCCCGCTACGAAGACAAACCCGCCGACCTGCGTAAAGCGGGCATCGAATACGCTGCCGACCAGCTGGCGGACCTTGCCCGCCACGGCGTCGACGGATTGCACGTCTACTGCATGAACAAGGCCGATACCGCGCGCGAGCTGCACGACGCCGTGGAGCCCTATCGATGAGCGGATGGGAGCCCGTGCGGGAGGGCAGGCCTTCCGTTACGGTCGATCGCGCGGAAGCCCTGCGGTACCTGGGCTATGCGGGGCAACCGATAAGCGACGAGCTCTCCGGGCGGATGGAAGACCTCTTCGCCGCCTGCGAGCGCACCTGCAACCCCGCCTTCGTCTACCGCGTCTTCCCCCTCGCGCCCGTCGACGGGGGCCTGGCTCTTGAAGGGTCGGGGGTCGTGCTGCCGGGCACCGACATCGCCCGCCATCTTAAGGGGGCACGCTCGGTCGCCGCCATGGCGGCGACGGCGGGCCTGGCGAGCGAACGGGAGCTGCGCCGCCTTTCGGCAACCAACGGGCTGGACGCGATGGTGTACGGCGCCGGTGCCTCGTCAATCGCCGAAGCGGCGAGCGACGCCTGCAACGCAGCTATCGTTGCGGAAGCCCGATCGGCAGGATTCTACACAAGTTGGCGCTACTCCCCCGGCTACGGCGACCTCCCGCTCGACGTGCAGCCTTCGATCGTGCGAGCGCTCGATGCCACCAAGCGCATCGGGGTCACGGTGACGCCGACGAATCTGCTCGTACCGGCGAAAAGCGTGACGGCTCTGGTAGGCTTGTTCGACGAGCCTCGGGAGGACCGGCGGTCATGCGCGGGCTGCTCGTGTGCGCCCTACTGCAACTTACGAAAGGCGGGAACGCCATGCTACCGATAACCGATGGGTTCGCGAAGCCGCGCACCCCTCTTGACGTTCGTATGAAAGACGCTCATCTGCGCCGCGTGCTCGAAGGGCGCGACCATCTCCTCTTCGACGGGGCCATGGGCACCATGCTCCAACGCGCCGGCCTCGAAGCGGGAGAGCTACCCGAACTCTTGTGCCTGTCCCACCCCGACAAGATCGAAGCCGTGCACCGCGCCTACATCGAAGCAGGAAGCGAGGCGGTCACCACCAACACCTTCGGGGCGAACGCGCTCAAACTCGACGGCGCCGCGTCGGTTGACGAAGTCTTCGCCGCGGCCATCGCCTGTGCGAAGCGGGCGGGCGCCCGCTATGTGGCCGCCGATATCGGACCGAGCGGCGCTCTTCTCGAGCCCATGGGCTCGTATGCCTTCGATGATGCCTACGACCTCTTCGCCGAGCAGGCGCGCGCGGCCGTCTCCCACGGGGCCGACCTCTTCATCATCGAAACGATGACCGACTTGCTCGAGATGAAAGCCGCCGTGCTCGCCTGCAAAGAACAGGCGGACCTTCCCATTTTTGCCACGATGACGTTCGAAGAGAACGGGCGCACCTTTTTGGGCACGAGCCCCGAGGTGGCCGCCCGCACGCTTTTTGCCTTGGGCGTCAACGTGGTGGGCATCAATTGCTCTTTGGGGCCGGCGGCACTGGCCCCGCTCGTGCGCACGATGCTCGCCAGCGCCCCCTGCCCGGTCATGCTTCAGGCCAATGCCGGCCTTCCTTCCGTGGTCGACGGGCGCACGGTCTACTCCATTTCTCCTCAGGCCTACGTGGAGGCTGTAGAACCCCTGATCGCAGAAGGGGTGACCGTCGTGGGCGGGTGCTGCGGGACCGACCCCGCCTATATTGCGCTCGAAGCGCAGGCGCTCGACCGTCACCCGGTGGTGCCCCGGGTCGTAGAGCGCCTCACGGCCCTCACCTCGGCCCAGAACGCCGTCGTTCTCCGGGGTCGTCAGGTAGCCGTTATCGGTGAACGCATCAACCCCACGGGCAAGCCCAAGCTCAAAGCCGCCCTGCGCGCGAGCGATTGGGGCTACGCGGTGGGTGAAGCCCTCGCCCAGGCCGAAGCCGGCGCCGACCTTCTCGACGTCAACGCCGGCCTGCCCGAAATCGACGAAGCCCAGGCACTCGTAGCGCTCGTCCGCGAGATTCAGGGTGTCTGCGGCCTCCCCTTGCAGGTCGATTCCTCGGATCCCGTGGCCGTCGAGGCGGCCGTTCGCCACTACGCCGGCAAAGCCCTGATCAACTCGGTCAACGGAAAGCGCGACAACCTGGCGGCAATCCTGCCGATCGTCGCCCATTACGGGTGCGCCGTCGTGGGGCTCACGCTCGACGAGGGAGGCATCCCTCCTACGGCCGAGGAGCGCTTCGCGATTGCCCAGAAGATCGTTGCGGAAGCAGAGTCGTACGGCATCCCCCGCGAGGACGTGCTCATCGACTGTCTCGTCATGTCGGCATCGACCAACCAGCGCGAGGTCGTCGAGATCCTTAAAGCCGTGCGCTTGGTGAAGGAAGGGCTTGGCTGCCGCACGGTCCTCGGCGTGTCGAACGTGAGCTTCGGCCTGCCGGCGCGCCCGGTGGTGAATGCCACGTTTTTGGCCGCTGCCTTTTCGGCCGGTCTCGACCTGCCCATCCTCAACCCACTCGCTTCCCGCTATCGAGAAGTGGTGGATACCTGGCGCGTGCTCTGCGGCCAAGACCGAGGGTCGGCTCGCTATATCGAAGCCTACGCTTCCTATCAGGTATCCCCTGCCCCGGCGCAATCGAACGCCCCGGCAGGCGATGACGGACAGGCTAGTGAATCTGCGCCCCCAGACGAGGAGGTCTCTCCCCTCGAAAAGCTCGTAATCAGCGGGAACAAAGGCGAGGTGCCGGCGGTTGTGGCGCGCATGCTCGATGAGTCGGACGCACTCTCGATCATCGATGGCCACTTGATTCCCGCCCTCGACGAAGTGGGCCGCCGCTTCGAGGCAGGCACCTTCTTCCTCCCCCAGCTCATGGCGGCTTCGGAAGCGGCGAAAGCGGGTTTCGACGTCATTCGCGCCCGCACGCCTGCGGCGGAAGCGGTGCGCGGTCCCATCGCCGTCGCCACGGTGAAAGGCGACATTCACGATATCGGCAAGAACATCGTGAAGATGCTCTTGGAAAACTATGGGTATGCAGTCATCGACCTGGGGCGCGACGTTGAACCGCAGGCCGTGCTCGACTGCGTGAAGGCCCATCAGGTGAAGATCGTGGGGCTGTCGGCTCTCATGACCTCGACGGTGGCGGGGATGCAGGAGACTATCGACCTGCTCCGCAAAGAGGCGCCCGACGTGAAGATCATGGTGGGCGGCGCCGTCCTCAACGCCGAATACGCTCAGATGGTGGGAGCCGACTTCTACGCCAAAGACGCCGCCGAAAGCGCCAAATTCGCCGCCCAGATTCTGGATTAAGCTCATATCCAAAAAAGATGGCGCCCTCGATTGAAGGCGCCATCTTAGGTAGTCGAAGACGTAGGGTTTCTATTCCGTATCCGAGCCGGCTCTTAGAAGTCAACGCTTGCGTCGGCGACTTCGGATACGACTGCCCGGAAGGCGTCCAAGGGGTCGTCGGCCTGGGTGATGGGGCGGCCGATAACCAGGTGCGACGCCCCGTTGGCGATGGCGTCGTGCGGCGTGGCCATGCGGCTCTGGTCCCCTACGGCTGCGCCCGCCGGACGCACGCCGGGCGTGACGATAAAGGCGTCGGGGCCGAGCAATGCGCGCAGCATGCGCGCTTCTTGGGGAGAGGCGACGACGCCGGAAGCGCCGGCGTTCTGCGCCATCTTCGCCAGCGACCGCACCTGATCGGCGACGGGCAGCATCACATTGGTCGATTCGAGGCCCTTCTGGTCCATGCTCGTAAGGACCGTGATGGCGAGCATAACGGGCGCTTCACAGCCGAAATCGCTCGCCGCTTCCTGCGCGCCCGCCAGGGCCTCTTCCATCATCTTGGTGCCGCCCACAGCGTGCATCGTGAGCATGTCGGCGCCTGCCTGGGTGGCGGATCGGGCCGCCCCGTGCACCTGATGGGGGATATCGTGGAACTTCAGATCGAGGAAGATTTTGAAGCCTGCGGTTTTCAACTCGTTGACGATCGAGGGCCCCAAGGCATAGAAGAGCGTCATGCCGATTTTCAGCCAGCGCGCCTCGCCGGAAAGGGTGTCCGCCAGATCGAGCGCTCGGGCCCGGTCGCAATCGAGCGCGACGATGATACGCTCACGCGGATCGAGTTGGTCGAAATGTTCTAGCATTGCAAGCCTCCGATCAATTCGTTGACGTCGGTTACCCCTTGGTCTTCGCAGTAGGCGCGGATGCCCTCGATGACCTCGTGGGTCGCAGTGGGATTCATAAAGTTTGCGGTGCCCACGGCGACGGCGGTTGCGCCGGCGAGCATGAATTCGACGGCATCGGTGCCGGTCACAATGCCTCCCATGCCGAGCAGGGGCACGTCGACGGCCTTGTGAACCTCCCACACCATGCGCAGGGCCACCGGCTTGACCGCCGGACCCGAAAGGCCGCCGACAACGCGGGCGAGCACCGGCTTGCGGCGCTTGGCGTCGATGGCCATGCCGAGCAAGGTGTTGATGAGCGAAATCGCATCGGCACCGCTCGCTTCGGCGGCACGGGCGATTTCGGAAATGTCGGTGACGTTGGGCGAGAGCTTGACGATCATGGGCTTGCGCGTGGCCGCGCGACAGGCGCCTACAACCTTTTCGACGCTGGGCACATGGGTGCCGAAGGTCATGCCGCCGGCATCGACGTTAGGGCAGCTGATGTTGATCTCGTAGGCATCGACCCGATCGTCGTCGTCCAGCGCTTCGATGACGTCGACGTACTCCTGCATGCTGTGGCCGGACACGTTGACGATGACGGGCACGTCGTGCGGGGCGAGCCAGCTTAAGTAATCGTCCTTCATGACCTGAACGCCGGGGTTCTGCAGGCCGATCGAATTCAGCATGCCCGAAGGGGTTTCGGCGATGCGCGGGCTCGCGTTGCCTTCCCATCCGTTGAGCGAAACGCCTTTGGTCGTCACCGCGCCGAGCTCGTCGACGGGAACGAAGTCGTGGTACTCCTGGCCGGCGCCGAAGGTGCCCGACGCAACGGTCACGGGGTTTTTCATGGCAAGACCGCCGAGATTGACGGCCATGTTCACCTGTGCCATCTACCACACCACCTTTGAAGACTCGAAGACGGGACCGTCGACGCAGGCACGGCGCTTGCCGTCCGTCGTGTCGACGACGCAGGACAAGCAGGCGCCGACGCCACAGGCCATCCGGCGCTCCATCGACACCTGGCATTCCACCTGGGCGTCGGCAGCCATCTGAGAAACGATGCGCATGAGGGGTTCGGGGCCGCAGCACGCCACATGGTCGTAATGGTGCTGGGAAAGAAGGTCGGAGGCAGGCTGGGTGCAAAAGCCGGCGTACCCGAAGGAGCCGTCGTCGGTGGCAGCGGCGGGAGCGCAACCGAGCAAATGCTCGTAGGCGTCAAAGGTCACCAGGGAAGCCTTGGTTGCCGCACCCAACACGACGTCGACGGCAACACCTGCCGCGCGCAGGGCCTTGGCATGCAGGAAGAGCGGGGCGGCTCCCACGCCGCCGCCTATGAGCAGGGCGCGTTCGGTGCCTTGGGGTGCCTGCCAGCCGTGGCCTACCGGACCGATTTGACTCGACACGTCGCCTGCCTTCATATCGGTCATGCGATGGCTGCCGTAGCCCAGGTCTTGATAGAGGATTTCGAGCGTGCCCGCTTCGGGGTCGCAGTCGAACACCGAGAAGGGGCGTCGCAGGATATGGTCGGGCATGCCGGGGACCTGCAGGTGGACGAACTGTCCCGGTTGCAGGCGGGAGGCGATCTCCGGGCTTTCCAACGTGAGGAAGTAGAGCCGGGGACCGGCTTCCTCGTTGGCGAGAACGCGGGCGTCCTCGCAGACCAGTCGGTTGTGTTCCACCAGTGCTCCTTTCCGAAAGGGCGCGCACCTATGGGTTGGGTGCGCGCCCTGTCTGACTAAAGGTAGACCTGCGGCAGGTCCTGCAGGGCGATGATGGGAAGCTCGCCCATGCGGGCCGTTTCCATCGCGCTCGCAAGTGCCTGGGCGGGCGCCAGCGTCGTGATGTTGGTGACGCCATGGCGCACGGCCTGCAGGCGCAGGTAGTAACCGTCGTCGCGCGTGTCGTGTCCGTACGGCGTATTAATCATAAGCGCGATTTCGCCGTTGGCAACCATGTCTCCGATGTTCGGAGAAGGTTGGCTCACGCGGCGCACGGTTTTCACCGGAATACCGAGAGCGCGCAGGACGCGGGCCGTCCCCTCGGTAGCGACGAGGTCGAAGCCCAAGCGCAGGTAATCCTGGGCGATCGAGCCGATATGGCGTTTGTCGCGGTCGTTCACCGAGATAAAGATGTAACCGTTGCGCGGCTTGGGCAGGTTGTAGCTGATCGCCATCTGCGTTTTGGCGTAGGCGGCCGGGAAAGTGCGCGCAACGCCCATGACTTCGCCCGTCGATTTCATTTCGGGACCCAGGATCGTATCGGCGCCCGGGAAGCGGCCGAAGGGCATGACGGCTTCCTTCACGCTGAAGTGCTCGATACGGCGCTTGTCGCTCGGCAGATGCAGATCGGCGATCTTCTCCCCCGCCATGATGCGGGCAGCGCACTTGGCCAACGGCACCCCGGTGGCCTTGGAAAGGAAGGGAACCGTGCGGCTGGCGCGCGGGTTGGCCTCGATCACGTAGATGGCCCCGTCCTTGATGGCCGCCTGCAGGTTGATCAGCCCCACCACGCCTAGGCGCAGGGCGAGCTTGGTGATGATGTCGTGCAGCTGGTTGACGATTTTGTCGCTGAACGCGAAGGGGGGCGTGCAGCAGGCCGAGTCGCCGGAATGGATGCCGGCCATCTCGATGTGTTCCATGACGCCGCCCACGTAGACCTCTTCGCCGTCGCAGAGGGCGTCGACGTCGCATTCAACGGCCGATTCGAGGAATCGGTCGAGGTAGATGGGTTGATCGGGCGAAATGCGGGTCGCTTCGGCCATGTAGGTTTCGAGCTGCTCTCGGTCGTAGACGATGGCCATGCCGCGCCCGCCGAGCACGTAGCTGGGACGCACGAGCAGGGGGAAGCCGATGTCGGAGGCCACCTGGCAGGCTTCGTCGAAGGTCGAGGCCATGCCGGCACGCGGGTAGGTGATGCCGAGCTCGTCGAGAATCGCCGCGAACTCGTCGCGGTCTTCGGCCAGGTCGATGGCGTCGGGCTGAGTACCCATGATGCGCACGCCGGCGTCCTGCAGGGAACGGGCCAGCTTGAGCGGGGTTTGGCCGCCCAGGGTGACGACGACGCCGAGCGGGTCTTCCGCATCGACGATATCCATCACGTCTTCGAAGGTAAGGGGCTCGAAATAGAGCTTGTCGGACGTGTCGTAGTCGGTGGAAACCGTTTCGGGGTTGCAGTTGACCATGATCGTCTCATAGCCCGCATCGTGGAGGGCGTAGCTGGCGTGGACGCAGCAGTAGTCGAACTCGATGCCCTGCCCGATGCGGTTGGGGCCGGCGCCCAGGATCATGATGCGCTGGCGGTCGCCGCGGGAGATTTCGCTTCCCCCGCGCTCGTAGGTCTTGTAGTGGTAGGCCGTAGAGCTGGGGAATTCGGCCGCGCAGGTGTCGACGGTCTTGAAGACGGGCACGACGCCGAGCGCCTTGCGGTGGGCGCGCACGTCGAGCTCGGTGGAGCCGGTAAGGAAGGCGATTTCGGGATCGGAAAGCCCGTAGCGCTTGGCGACCCACAGGGCGTCGGCGTCGACGTCGGCCAAGGAGTGGCCGCGGAGGGCTTCCTGTACGGCGATCATATCGGCCATGCGATCGACGAAGAAGCGATCGATGCCCGTCTGGGCGCTCACCTCCTGGGGCGTGCGGCCGCGACGCAGGGCCTCGCCCATGTAGAAGACGCGCTCGGCGGTCGGGCGGCTGCAGAGGTCGTCGAACCGGTCTTCGTCGAAGGGGATGCCGTCGGCACCCAAGCCCTCGTGCTTGTTTTCCATCGAGCGCAGGGCCTTGCCCAGGGCCTCTTCGAAGGTACGGCCGATTGCCATGACCTCGCCCACGGCCTTCATGCGGGTCGACAGGGTGTCGTCGGCGCCTTTGAACTTTTCGAAGGCGAAACGGGGGACCTTGACGACGCAATAGTCGATTGAAGGCTCGAAGCAGGCAGGCGTGGCCTTGGTGATGTCGTTGGTGATCTCGTCGAGGGTGTAGCCTACGGCAAGCTGGGCGGCGGCTTTAGCAATCGGGAAGCCCGTCGCCTTCGAAGCGAGGGCCGAAGAGCGCGACACGCGGGGGTTCATCTCGATGACGACAAGCCGGCCGTCGCGCGGGTTGACGGCGAACTGCACGTTCGACCCGCCCGTTTCCACGCCGATCTTTTCGAGGATGGCAAGGCTGGCGACGCGCATGCGCTGGTATTCCAAGTCGGTGAGGGTTTGGGCGGGGGCCACCGTGATCGAGTCGCCGGTATGCACGCCCATGGCGTCGAAGTTTTCGATGGAGCACACGATGATACCGTTGCCAGCCTTATCGCGCATGACTTCCATCTCGTATTCTTTCCAGCCTTCGATGCTCTCTTCGACGAGCACCTCCCCGGCCGGCGACAACTCGAGGCCCTGGGAGACGATAAGCCGCAGCTCGTCTTCCGTATGGGCGATGCCGCCGCCCGCACCGCCCAGCGTGAAGGAGGGGCGCAGGACCACGGGGTAGCCGATCTTCGCTACGAGGGCGAGGGCGTCGTCGACCGAATAGGCGTAGCCGCTTCGGGCCGTTTCGATGCCCAGATCGGCCATGCACTCATTGAAGAGCTTGCGGTCTTCGCCACGCTCGATCGCTTCGAGGTCGCAGCCGATCATCTCGACCCCGTACTTGTCGAGCACGCCGGATTTGGCAAGCTCGACGGCCGTGTTGAGGCCCGTCTGGCCGCCCAAGGTGGGCAGGAGGGCGTCGGGCCGCTCTTCGGCGATGACGCGCTCGACGAACTCGGCGGTGATCGGCTCGACGTAGGTGCGGTCGGCCAACTGGGGATCGGTCATGATCGTGGCCGGGTTGCTGTTGACCAGGATGACGCGGTACCCGTCCTGTTTGAGCACCTTGCAGGCCTGGGTGCCCGAATAGTCGAACTCGCACGCCTGGCCGATGACGATGGGGCCGCTGCCGATAACGAGAATGCTCTGGATGTCTGTGCGCTTAGGCATGGGCGGCCTCCTTCGCGGCGCCGAAATTCCAACCGGCCAAGCGGTCGGCGGCGATGTCGATGTCGAGGTAATCGGAGCGGCCGTCCATCAGACGGGTGAAGGCCGTGAAGAGGTAATGGGCATCGGTGGGTCCCGCCTGGGCTTCGGGATGGTACTGCACCGAAAAAGCCGGCACGTCGAGCAGGGCGATGCCTTCGGCCGTGCCGTCGTTGAGGTTGACGTGGGTGAGCTGAATGCGGCCGAAACGGTCGTTCATGACGACGGGGGCCACGCCCTTCTCGACCCAATAGCGGAGGTCGGCATGGGGCGTGCTCGCTCCGCCCGACTCTTCGGGCACCAAGGGCCCAAGCGAATCGAACAGAAGGCCGAACCCGTGGTTTTGCGAGGTGATTTCCACACGGTGGGTGCGCAGGTTCATAACCGGCTGGTTGCCGCCGCGATGGCCGAACTTGAGTTTTTCGATTTGGGCACCGCAGGCTTTTGAAATCATCTGATGGCCCAGGCAGATGCCGAACACGGGCACCTTGCCGAGCAGCTTTTCGACCTGGGTGTAGGTGCCCTCGACCCGGTCAGGGTCGCCGGGTCCGTTGGAAAGGAAGACGCCGTCGGGATGGGCGGCGAGGACCTCTTCTGCCGGCGTGTCCCAGGGCACCACCGACACGCGGCATCCCACGCGGGCCAGATTTTCAAGGATGCCGTCTTTCATGCCGCAATCGTAGGCGACCACGTGGTAGCGTTCCGGCGCGGGCGCGGCGAGGGCGAAGGCGTGCGACGCGGGGACGGAAGAAGCATCGTATTCGTAGGGGGCCTCGCAGGACACCTTGGCGACGTAGTTCACGTCGGAAAGCGACGGAGCGGCGGCAATCTTTTGCTTCAGGCTTTCCGGGTCGAGGTCGACCGTGGAAATGACGCCTTGCTGGGCACCGACCTCACGGATATGGCGGACGAGGGCGCGCGTATCGACTCCCTCGATCCCCACGATGTTGTTGCGTGCGAGAAAGGCGGGAAGGCTCTCCCCCGACCGCCAGTTGCGAGGCGTGTAGCACATGTCGCGCACGACCATGCCGGTGGCGGCGGTGCGGTTGCGCTGCGCGTCGTCTGTGCAGACGCCGTAATTGCCGATTTGGGGATAGGTCATCGTGACGATCTGGCCGGCGTAGCTGGGGTCGGTGATGACTTCCACGTAGCCGACCAATGAGGTGTTGAAGCACACCTCCCCGAAGGCCTCCCCCTTCGCGCCGCAGCTCATGCCGGGCCAGGTCGAGCCATCGGCAAGCACGAGCAGAGCGGGAACGGGTGCGGGCTTGGAGGTATGCGCCAGCATCTCGTTAGCTAATTGGCTCAAAACTTCTTCCTCTCATGCGAGATGATGTTAAAAAACGGTGCGCCCGCAAGATATGAGGCGCACCGTAAACAGGCAGCTTCGATCGAGCCGTCTAGGCGATCTTCCCATCGACGAGCGTGGGCGCGCCGCCTACGTAGACGTCGGTCGCCTTGCCCGTGAGGTAAGCGCCCAGGAAGCCGGAATTGGCCGACTTGCTCTGGAAGCCATCGGCAGCCACCGTCCATTCCGCTGCCGGGTCGAAGACGGTGAGGTCGGCGGTGGAACCCGCTTCGATTTTCACCGGCTCGACGCCCAGGATGGCGCGCGGATTGACGGCCATGAGCTCGACCATGCGGGCGTAATCGATGACGCCGGTCAAAACAAGCTGGGTCAGCACGAGGGCAAGCGAGGTTTCGATGCCCGTCATGCCGAAGGGGGCGAGCTCGAAGGGACGATCCTTCTCGTATTTGGCATGGGGCGCGTGGTCGGTCACGATGCAATCGACGGTCCCGTCGACGATGCCGGCAACGAGGGCATCGTTGTCTGCAGCCGTGCGCAGGGGCGGGTTGACCTTGAAGTTGGTGTTGTAGGTCTCGTCGAGCGCCTCTTCGTTGAGGAAGAGGTGGTGCGGGGTGACCTCGCAGGTGACGCGCACGCCCTTTTCCTTGGCTTCGCGGACGATGTTGAGGCCGCGCGCCGTGGTGAGGTGCTGGATGTGCAGGGGCGTGCCGGTGAGGTTGGCGATGAGGATGTCGCGCGCGATCTGGATTTCCTCGCCTTCGGCAGGCCAGCCGGCAAGGGCCAGGCGCGTCGAAGCGACGCCTTCGTTGACCTGGCCGTTGGCCACCAGGCCGGCATCCTGGCAGTGGGACATGACCACTTTGCCGAACTGGTTGGCGTAATCCATCACGCGGCGCATGGCGCCCGCATCGGCCACGCCGCAGCCGTCGTCGGTGAAGGCGACGGCCCCGTGCTCGACCATATCGCCCATCTCGGCGATGGCCGCGCCTTCGCGGCCCTTGGTGCAACAGCCGGCCACGTGCACGCGGCAGTGGCCCTTGGCGGCGGCGATGCCCTTGACGGCTTCGACCATGGCGCCGTTGTCGATGGCGGGCGTCGTGTTGGGCATGCAGCAGACCGCCGTGAACCCGCCGGCCGCCGCGGCGCGCGTTCCGCTTTCGATGTCTTCCTTGTACTCTTGGCCGGGCTCGCGCAGATGCACGTGGATGTCGACGAGGCCGGGTACGAGCACCTTGCCGGAAAGGTCGCGTACGGTATCGCTTTCGGTCTCGGCGACCTGGGGACCTACTTCAGCGATCTTGTCGCCTTCGATGCGAACGGAAACGACGTCGTCAAGGCCGATCTGCGGGTCGACGGCGCGGACGTTCTTAAGAATTAAGCTCATTGTTGCCTCCAAGCAGCAGGTACAGGACGGCCATGCGGACGCAGATGCCCGCGTAGACCTGGTCGAGAATGACGGAACGTTCGGGATGGTCGGCCATGTAGTCGTCGAGCTCGACGCCGCGGTTGATGGGGCCCGGGTGGCAGACGATCGTGTCGGGCTTGAGCAGGCGGTCGCGCTCTTCGGTGAGGCCGTAGAGCTTGTTGTACTCGCGCAGGCTGGGGAAAGGCGCGCCGTCGAGACGCTCCATCTGGATGCGGAGCATGTAGACCACGTCGAGTTCGGGCAGGACCTCGTCGATGTGCGAGGAGACCGCATCGAAGCCCAGCAGGTCGGGACGGGCCGGCAGCAGGGTTTGCGGGGCAATGCCGTAGACCGTGGCGCCCATGATCTTCAGGGCCGGGGCCAGCGAACCGACGACGCGGGAGTGGCCGATGTCACCCACGATGCCCACCTTGAGGCCGTCGAGCGTCCCCTTGCGCTGCCAAATCGTGAAGAGGTCGAGCAAGGCCTGGGTGGGATGGTTGTGCTTGCCGTCGCCGGCGTCGATTACGCCGGCGGAGGTGTGCTGGCTCACGATGTAGGGGGCGCCAGCCATCTTGTCGCGGATGACGACCATGTCGATCTTGTAGCTGTTGAGCGTTTCCATCGTGTCGAGAAGGCTTTCGCCCTTCACGGTGGCCGAGCTCTTGCCGCCTGCCGACAGTTTGTCGCAGGACAGGCGCGATTCGGCGAGCTCGAAGCTCGACTTGGTGCGGGTGGACGGCTCGTTGAACATGTTGACGACCGTGATGCCCTTGAGCAGCGGCACCTTCTTGATCTTGCGCTCGTTGACCTCCTGGAAGGTCGTCGCCGTTTCCAGGATCTGCATGATGTCATCGGCCGAGTACTCGGTGATGTCGATGAGGTTCTTATGGTTGAAAGCCATTAGCGATCTCCTCCCAGGGGAGCCGAGCCTGCGCGGCCGCCCGGCGCGATATCGAGGATGTCCACTTCGGAACGACCGTCGACCTCTTCGAGGAACAGGCGGACGTTTTCATCTGTGGCCGAGGGGACGTTCTTGCCCACGTAGTCGGCGCGAATAGGCAGCTCGCGATGGCCGCGGTCGATGAGGACGGCGAGCTGGACGGTTTTGGGGCGGCCGATGTCCATGAGGGCGTCGAGCGCCGAACGAACGGTGCGGCCCGTATAGAGGACGTCGTCGACGAGGACGATGTTCATGCCGTCGATGTTAAAGGGGATGTTGGTGGAATGAATCTCGGGCGCGAGGTATTCCAGGTAATCGTCGCGATAGAAGCTGATGTCAAGGTGGCCGAGGGGGACGTCGACCCCTTCGATGTCCTTGATCTTCTTCACGAGCTTTTCGGCGAGGATGTCGCCGCGCGTGACGATGCCCACGAGCGCAAGGTTGTCGGCACCATGATTCGATTCGAGAATTTGATGCGTGATGCGCGTGAGCGAGCGTTCGATCTCTTCCGCGTCCATACACACGGATTTGACCGTTTGGTTCCCGTTCATACACACTCCTCTCTGTCGAGTGCGTACAGAACGACCACCGGTTCCGCACGAACGATCCGCGAGCAGGCGTCCGCGCAAGAAAAAAGGCTCTTGCGACAGACAAGAGCCTCGTGTTCACGTTATGTGCTCAGAGCCTTGTCGGTCTCTCTGTACCGCTTTTAAAGACAGGCTCATTATACGTGGCGGCAGGCAGGTTGCAAGGAAGAATCGAATACTTCGACCTAATTATGCAGAAACAAGCGCCGCCTGCACCGAGCTAGACAAGAGTGATCCCATCGACTCAGCGCAGGCGGCCGGATGCGTGGGCGCCGTCGACGTGTCGGCTACATGTGAGTGGCCACGACCTGGGTTTCCAGGCCTGCCTGGCGCAGGGCGCCCACGATGCGGTTCTTGTGGTCGGTGCCGAAGGCTTCGATCGTCACGCGCAGCTCGACCGCTTCGTTGCGGTTGGTGTTGACGAACTGGTTGTGCTCGAGGCGGATGACGTTGCCGTTTTCCTGGGCGATGATCGAAGCGACTTCGACGAGCTCGCCGGGGCGGTCGGGCAAGAGCACCGACACGGTGAAAACGCGGTCGCGCTGGATGAGTCCGTGCTGGACGACCGACGACATCGTGATCACGTCCATGTTGCCGCCGGAAAGGATGCTCACGACGTGCTTGCCCTTCACGTCGAGGTGCTTTAAGGCCGCCACGGAAAGCAGGCCGGAGTTTTCCACGATGAGCTTGTGGTTTTCGACCATGTCGAGGAAGGCGCCCACGAGCTCGTCGTCGTCGATCGTGATGATGCCGTCGAGGTTCTTCTGGATATAGGGGAAGACCGTCTCTCCTGGTTGCTGCACCGCGGTGCCGTCGGCAATCGTCGACACATGGGGAAGCTTGACGACGTGTCCCGCTTCGAGCGATGCCTTCATGCAGGCGGCGCCCGAAGGCTCGACGCCGATCACCTTGATGCGGGGGTTGAACTCTTTGGCGAAGGTCGACACCCCGCAGGCAAGGCCGCCGCCCCCGATGGGTACGAGGATGTAGTCGACGAGCGGGAGCTCTTTGACGATTTCGACGGCGATGGTCCCCTGCCCTGTTGCGACTACCGGATCGTCGAAGGGCTGGATAAAGGTGTAGCCGTGCTCTTCGGCCAGGCGCTCGGCCTCGTCGTGGGCTTCGTCGTAGACGTCGCCCGCGAGCACCACTTGGGCGCCCAGGGCCTTGGTGCGCTCAACTTTGATGTAGGGCGTCGTTTTGGGCATCACGATGACGGCGGGCACCCCATAGCGCTTGGCCGCATAGGCCACGCCCTGGGCATGGTTGCCGGCCGAGGCGGTGATGAGGCCCTTGGCTCGGTCCTCGGGCGAAAGGGTCGAGATCTTGTAATAGGCGCCGCGCACCTTGTAGGCGCCCGTACGCTGAAGGTTTTCAGGTTTCAGGTAGACCTTGTTGCCCGTCGCATCGCTGAAAGAGGGACTGTAGATGAGCTTCGTTTCGAGCGTGACGTCCTTTACGCGCTCGGAAGCTTCTTCGAAATCTTCGATAGCCAGCATTCTTTTCCTTTATCGCGAAATCTTAGTCGTTCGTTCACGATATGCTATCGCAGGAATCGCAGCCCAGATGCGCGCGCCTTATATGAAAAATCTGCAACCGGTGCGCGCTTATCGCGAAGGAGCAACCATGGAAACCGTATCCACTCCCAACGCCCCCGCCGCCATCGGCCCTTACGCGCAGGCGAAAATCGCCGGCGGCTTCGTGTTCGCCTCTGGCCAGATCGCGATCGACCCGGCCGTGGGCGCAATCACGGCTACGACGATAGAAGCCCAGACCCATCAGGTCATGGCCAACGTCGAGGCCCTCTTGGCCGCTGCCGGCACCGATTTGTCCCATGTGGTGAAGACCACCTGCTTCCTCGCCCATATCGAAGACTTCGCCGCCTTCAACGCCGTGTATGCCGAACATTTCGGGGATGCCCGCCCGGCCCGGTCGGCCGTAGGCGTTGCCGGACTACCGGCGGGCGCCTTGGTCGAGGTGGAGGTTATCGCCGAGCTCTAGCCCGCCGTCGATCGCACGGAAAAGAGAAAGCCGGTAACCGCTGGGTAACAGTCCTTCTGACCCGTTTGCCGCGAAATCGTGCCTGATAATCGCGTTGGCTACAATGGAGCGCACACCGAAAACGAAGGAATGCAGGCTCTATGAACGAATGTCCCCAGCCCAACGTACGCGATACCGCCCTCATCTTCGAGGGCGGCGGCATGCGCGCGAGCTACACCGCCGCCATCGCCAACGCCCTCTTGGATGCGGGTATCAATTTCGGGCATGTCTACGGGGTCTCGGCCGGGTCGAGCAATGCGGTCAACTACGTGTCCCGCGACATCGACCGCACGCGGGAATCCTTCACCGAACTCGTGCGCGACCCCGATTTCGGCGGCATCCGGACCCTGCTCGCCCACAAAGGCTATTTCAACGCCCACCATATCTATCAGGAAATCGGCCGGCCGGACGGGCTTTTGCCCTTCGATTACGCCACCTTTTCAGCGAACCCGGCCCAGGTAACCATCTGCGCTTGCGATCGCGATACGGGCAGTTCGGTCTTCTGGACCAAAGCGGATATGCCCACCACCGATGATTTGATGGTGCGCGTGCGCGCCTCGTCGACACTGCCGATCGTCATGCCGCCTGCCACCATCGGCGGTCACGTCTACTACGACGGAGGCTTGGCCGAAGGCAACGGCATCCTTCTGCCCAAGGCCCGCCAAGACGGCTTCAAGAAGTTTTTCATCGTCCGCACCCGTCCCAAGCCCTACCGCAAGCCCGAAAAGCCCAAAGCGAGCACCCTCGCCTTCTTCTGGCGCCGCCCCGCCATGCGCCGGCAGCTGCGGGCTTGGGGGCCTGGCTACAACCGGGTCTGCGACGAGGCCGACGCCCTCATGGACCAAGGCCTCGCCTACGTGGTCTACGCCGAGCACATGGGGGTCGAAAACAGCACGACCGAACTTGACGCCCTACGCCGCAATTACGAGGCGGGCTGGGAACAGGCCCAACGGGACCTGCCGGCGTGGAAATCATTTTTGGGGGTTTAGCGCATGTCGAAATTCACCGAACAGGCCATCATCGCCGCCTTTCTCGACGAGCTCGCCGAAAAGCCGTTCGACAAGATCACCGTGACGGGCATCGTCAAGCGATGCGGGATCAACCGCAACACCTTCTACTACCACTACCAGGACATGTTCGCCCTGGTGGACGACATGCTCAAGCGGGCAGCCGCCGAACTGAGCATGACCAACCCCCGCATGCACGATTGGCAGCAGGCCTTTGCGGCCCTCACCTCATTCGCCCGCGCCCACAAGTCGGCCTTCTACCATCTGTACAACTCGTCGAACAACACACGGATCGAAGCCTACTTCCACTACGCTGCCGAACCGATCGTGGAATCCTACGTGCGTCACGAAGCGGCAGGGCTCGAAGTAAGCAACCAGGTCATTATCGACCTGAGCAACCTGCTCGCCCTAACCCTGCAGAGCCTCACCGTACAATGGCTCATCGATGGCATGAGCAACGAGTTCGACGACTACATCGCCCGCATTGCGCGCATCCTCGACGGCACCGTGCGCCTCGCTCTTGAAAAGAGCACGCGCGAGGGCGCCGCGAGCGCAGGCGCCCTTCCCGCACCGCCCTCCGCGCGCACGCAGTAATTCCAACACGAAGGCGTCTGAATTCCTACACATTATATTTAGGCATTTTGCCGTCTATGCCCAAATTTCGAACAGGGCCAATTCTTTGACCATTCCTCGTGACCTGCGTAAACGTTACGTTTCAGCAAAGGTAATGTGAGCATTCCAACAGAATCGAGGCATTCATGGCTGAAGAGCCCCCATCGAACAAGGCGCGGTACCGCTTGGGGCGCGCCATCGTCAAAGCACGCGTTCCCATCCTCATCATCGCCCTTCTGTTGCTGGTTCCCGCCCTTTGGGCCTATGCCAACACCAAGGTCAACTACGACCTCCTCACCTATCTGCCCGACAGTTTCGAAACCATGCAGGGCCAGAAGATCCTGCAGGACGATTTCGGCAAAGGCGCCTTCAGCTTCGTCATTACCGAAGGCATGTCCGATGAAGAGGTCGGCGAGCTCAAAGACAAGATCGCCGGCGTCCCCCACGTGGCCGACGCCCTGTGGGTCGACGACCTTGAAAAGGCCGGCATCCCCAAGCAGGCCATTCCCGAAAAGTACTACAAGGAATTCAACAAAGACGACAACGGCGAAAACGAAACGATGATCGCCGTCTTCTTCGACACGGGCACCTCGGCCGACGAAACCCTCACGGCCGTCGACCAGATTCGCCAAATCGCCGGCGACCAGGTGTTCGTGTCGGGTATGAGCGCCCTCAACACCGACATGAAGAACATCGCGAGTTCCGAAGAAGCGCCTACCGTTGCCGTGGCCGTGTTGGGTGCCGTGATCGCCCTGCTCGTGCTCACCGACACCTGGCTGGCCCCGCTCGTCTTCCTGCTTTCAATTGGCATCGCCATCATGTGGAACATGGGCACCAACATCTTCTTGGGGCAGATCAGCTTCATCACCAAGGTCCTTGCCGCCGTGCTGCAGCTGGCCGTGACCATGGACTATTCGATCTTCCTCTGGCATGCCTACACCGACGAACGCGATCTTCATCCCGACGACCACCGCGCGGCCATGGCGCTCGCCCTTGGCGACGTCTTCCCCACCCTCGTGTCGTCGGCCCTCACCGCATCGGCCGGGTTCTTGGCCCTCTGCTTCATGACCTACCAATTGGGCATGGACTTGGGCATCGTCATGGCCAAGGGCTGCATGCTGGGCCTGGTGGGCAGCCTCACCACGCTGCCGGCCCTTATTCTGATCTTCGACAAACCCATGGCCAAGCTTTCCCATAAGCCCCTTATCGGCAAGGCAAAGCGTCTGGGCAACAACGTGGCCAAGCATTATGCGGTCTACATCGTCGCTTTCTTGGTCGTTTTGGTCCCGGCCGTCTACGGCTTCGCCAACAAGCCCGTCTATTACGACCTGTCGAAGATGGTCTCCGGCGAGGTTTCGGCCGACGCCGGCAACGTCAACCCCAACATGAAGGCCGCCTTCGCCAACGAGAAGCTGAAGGACGACTTCGACGTATCTACCACTGAAATGATCCTCTGCGACGCCAACATGCCCCATGCCATGGCCAAGGACATGCTCAATCGCATCGAGGCGGTCGACGGCGTGAAGTACGCGATCGGCTACGATTCCATGGTCGGAGGCAACATTCCCGCCGAAATCGTACCCGCGAAAATCACCGACGCGCTGAAAGCCGGCAGCTACCAGCTCATCGTGGTGAATTCCACCTACGCGGTATCGACCGATGGCGCCAACGCGCAGATCGATCAGATCAACGAGATCATCCACCAGTACGACCCCAATTCGATGCTTATCGGCGAAGCGCCCGCCACCAAAGACCTCATCGCCACCACCGGCGTCGACTTCCAGGTGGTCGACTGGGTGGCCATCGGCTTGATTGGCCTTATCTTGCTCGTCGTGTTCCGCAGCATCCTGGTGCCCGTCCTCATGGTGCTCGTCATCGAGCTCGCCATCATGGCCAACTTGGGCATCAACACCTACACGGGGACCGAAATGGTCTTCATCGCCCCGGTCTGTATTTCGACCATCCAGCTGGGCTCGACCGTGAACTACGCCATCCTGCTCGTGCAGCACTACAAGAAGAACCGCAACAAGGGCATCGAAAAGGTCAAGGCCGTATCGACGGCCATCGCCGACAGCGTCCCCGCCGTGGCGACGAGCGCCCTGTCCTTCTTCAGCGCGACGATTGCCGTGGCCATCTACTCCGACCTGAGCATTATCTCGAGCCTCACCGAGTTCATGGCCCGCGGCGCCGTGATTTCCATGGGCTGCGTCATGGTCTTCCTGCCCGCCTTCCTCATGCTCTTCGACAAGGTGATCTTGAAGACCTCGAAGAGCTTCCGTCCCGTTTCCACCACCCCGTCTGTACCCGCGTCCACGGAGGTAACCGCATGAATTCCGAAACCTTCAAACTGAGCAAATTGCGCAATATCGCCCTGGCCGGCATCCTCGCCGCCGGCGTGGTTGGGCCCACCTATGTGGCTTCGACCGCCCACGCCGACGATGCGACCGCCCAAGCGACCCAAGAGCAAACGGACCAGAGCCAGCAGAGCTCCGACGATTCCAATTCCTTCGTAAAGGACCTGCTGGGCTCCACCGACACCACCGACCAGGATGCTAACGACCCCACGAAGACCGAAACCGTCTACGTGTTCAACAACGCGGACGGGTCGGCCCGCAACGCGATCGTCACCGACTGGCTGAAGAACGTGAAGGGCGACCAATCGCTTTCCGACGTGTCCAACCTCACCGACATCGAGAACACCGAAAGCCAAGCCGGCTACCAGCAGGACGGTCAGAACCTCACCTGGGACGCCCAGGGCAACGACATCTACTACAAGGGCAACACGGCCGACCAGGCCCCCGTGTCTATCAAAGTGACCTATTGGCTCGACGGCCAGGAGATCTCCCCTGACGATCTGGCCGGCAAGAGCGGGCATGTGAAGATCCGCTACGACTACACCAACAATTCCAGCTATCAGACCGAAGTGAACGGCGAGCAGCGCACCATGTATACGCCCTTCGTAGCCGCCACGGGCCTGATTCTAGACAACGGCACCTTCAAGAACGTGAGCGCGGTGAACGGCAAGATCGTCAACGACGGCGACCGCACGACGGTGGCCGGCTTCGCGATGCCCGGACTTCAAGAGGACCTGGGAATCTCCACCGACGATGTCGAAATTCCCACCTACTTCGAATTGGAAGCGGACGTGACCGACTTCTCGCTCGATACCTCGCTTACCGCCGTATCGAGCAACCTCTTCGACAACGTCAACACCGACGACATGAGCGAAGACACGGTCGGCGACGACATCGCCAAGATGAACGATGCGATGAACCAGCTCATCGACGGATCGAGCAGCCTCTACGACGGACTCACCCAGCTGGCCGACGGAGCCGACCGGGTGGCAAACGGTTCGGCGACGCTGGCCGACGGCACGGGTCGCTTGGCGTCCGGCGCAGCTGAGCTGCCCGCCGGCGTGGTCAAGCTCTATAGCGGCAGCGATGCCGTGAACGCCGGCCTCGAGGCTCTGAAGAACGGCAATTCGAAGGAATGGGGTCTGGCCAAGGCCGCCAAATCGAGCAAAGACGCCTACATCGGCGCCCAGAAGATTGCAGCGGGCGTCAACACGCTTGCCGACCAGATGGGCGCCATTCAAACCGGCGTCAAGAAGATGGCCGCCGGCGCCGGCGCCGCGAGCACGGGCACGCAGACCGCCATCGACACGATCAACAAGCAGATGATTCCCGCCCTTTCCGATGCTCAGGCCAAGCTAAACAAGGGCGTGGATGTCGACGGAGCCGTTGCCTCCCTTAAAGACGCCCAGTCCACGCTCACCTCGTTGAGCACGCAGACGAAAGGCATCGCCGACCAGCTAACCACCGTTTCCTCGGGCCTCTCGAAAGTTTCGACGTCTCTGGGCCAAATCGAGTCCCAGAGCACGCAGGCGGCTTCGGACGCCGATGCGGCAGCCGACCACATCGCGGACAGCAACTACACCGATATTGCCGCGGCTCAAAAGCAGCTCACCGCCATCGACACCACGGGCATGACCGACGATCAGATTGCCGCGCTCAACAAGGCGAAATCACAGCTTGGTTCCGTGAGCACCGATGACCTGGCATCCGCGCAGTCTGAAGCCAAGAGCGCCGCTCAGGCCAACACGCAGATCGCCCAGGAAATCGCTGGCGTGAAGAAGAGCGTCGATACCTTGCAGTCGGGCATCGCGCAGCAGGCCGAGGGCTTCCAGAAGGCTTCCGAATCCCTGGCCGCCGACGCCAAGGCCCTTCAATCCACCGCGTCCTCTCTTTCCGACGACGATTACGTGGTGTTAGAGCAGGAAGTCGCCCAAGTCAATGCGGGCCTCGTGAAGATGGTCGGGTCGAGTGACGACACCTCATCGAAGAGCACCCTCTACGGTTTGAAAGCGGGCATTAACGAAATTGGTGGCGGTGCTTCAGGCTTGAGCAAGCAAATCTCCAACGGCTCTGGAGACATGCAGAAGCTCGTAGAAGGCGCCGGCACCCTGCGCGACGGCCTTCAGGTGCTCTCCGAGGGCGGCACGGTCGACGGAAAGTCCTCAGCCGGCCTTGAGGGTGCCGTAAAGGCCCTCGGCGACACGAGCACGCCGAAAACCCTGCTCTACGGGTCGAACGCCATCTGGCAGGGCCTTGCGAAGATGAACGCCTCCGCGCCCGCTCTCGCAAGCAGCGTGAACCAGGTGAACGATGGCGCCCAGCAGCTTGCCGCCGGCAGCAGCCGGCTCGCAAGCGGCGCCGTTGCCGCCCAGGACGGGTCCGCCCAGCTCTCCGATGGGCTCAAGCAGTTCAATGACGAGGCCATCCAGAAGATCGTGAGCACCTACAACGATGACTTGGCCGGCCTTTCCGACAACCTGAAGGCAACCGCTCAGGCGGGCAAGGATTACCAAACCTTCAGCGGCAAGTCGGACGATATGCAGGGCAAGGTCACGTTCATCTACGAGACCGACAGCATCGGCGACTAGCGCCTGTTGCACACGGGGCGCGCTCTTGGGCGCGCCCCGCCCCATGGTAAGGATGCAAAGTGGAAATCAATGTGCTCAACCTGTACGACCGCCTGAAGGGATCCCCTCTCTTCGACGGTATCGCGCGCACCGATTTCGACGCGCTGCTTTCCTATGCCCATGCCCGCATGCGCACCTTCGAAGACGGCGAGAGCCTCGAGCAAGACCGCAACGGCCGAGCGGCCAGCACGGTAGGCATCATTGCTCGTGGCTCGGCTGCCCTCTACGCACGCGATGACAAGAAGCATGCCTACGAATTGGAGCGCTACGCGGTGGGCGACGTGGTGGCCAACGGCTTTTTCCACCTGAGCGACATCGGCGGCGAAATGGAGCTGAAAGCCCGTGAAGCGCTTTCGATCGTGGGGCTCGACGCGGATCGGCTCTATGAAGCGCACGCCAACCACGGGGCCCATCTAGAACGAACGAGGACGCGGTTCGTAGCCAACATGGCCCAGGTGATCGCCGATCAGCAAAAGGGCATGCTGCGCCACCTGTCGATTCTTGCCACGCGCACCACGCAGGAGAAGATCCTCCGCTTCCTCTACGCCTACGCCGATGAGCACCGCTCGCTCAGCTTCACGCTCCCCTTCTCGCGCCAGCAGATGGCCGATTACCTCTGCGTCGACCGCAGCGCCATGTGCACCGAGCTCTACAAGCTGCGGGCCCAGGGGAAGCTGGACGTGAATATGCGGCATTTCGTCTTGCCGCCTCAATCAGCCTAACAAAGCATGTGCCAGACGCCCCGGCTTGGCGCCCCTACGAGAGCGGGCTCCGCGGCGATTGTCGCGGAGCCCGCTTGTTTCAGATGTGAGTGCTCTGCCCTTAATGCAGACGCGCGCTTACCGCGCGCGCGGCTTCGGCCTTGTCGAGATTGCCGCCGGTGGCTTTGGTGAGGGCACCCATGACCTTGCCCATATCGCGCTTGGTCGTGGCTCCTGTTTCGGCGATGATCTTTTCCACGAGCTCGATCAGGGCATCGCCCGAAAGCTGAGCAGGCAAAAGGCTTTTAAGGATCTCGACCTGGCGGGTCAGGGTATCGGTACGCTCCTGGTTGTTGGCGGCTTTGATGCTCGCCTCGAGGGTCTCGCTCGTCTGCTTGATCACGCGCTTGATCATGTTCGACACGTCTTCTTCGGTGGTTTCGCGACGTTCGTTGATTTCGATATCCTTCAACTCGCCGTGCACCTGGCGAAGAATGGCAAGCCTCACTTTGTCGCGGGCCTTCATAGCGTCTTTGATCTGTTCCTGCAGCTCTGCGTGAGTCATGCGATGCTCCTTGTCTTCTTGTTCTGATTACATATTACCGATATAGACGTGGGCGAGCGAATTCCGCGCGATATCGGCATAGGAGCGCACCTCTGCATCGGGAAGAGCCGGAACGTCGGCCATGCGGAAACGGGGCACGTACTGGGTGAGATGATAGGGAATGGAGGGGTCGATCGACGCAAGCAAACGGGCGATCCTGTCGACGGCGCGCCCGTCGACGAAACCGGGAGCGCAGAGGGTCGTCACTTCCACGTGGCAAGTCGGACAATCTGCGGCTGCGGCTATCGTGCCCACAACGGTATCGAAGACCCCCGCGCCCAAACGCTCATAGCCTTCGTTGGACGCGGCCTTGAGGTCGATATTACAGGCGTCCACCAAAGGCAAGAGCTCGTGCCATACGTCGCCGCAGACCACGCCGTTGGATACGACGACCACCTTGAGGTCGTGCTCATGGGCGAGCCGAGCGGTATCGCGCACGTATTCCCAACCGACGAGCGGCTCATTGTAGGTGAAAGCGATGCCGACGTTGCCGCGCGCCTTAAGGCGGCACGCCGCATCGACGAGGTCGCCGGGCGCAACGAAGCGCCAGGGAACCGAATCCTCGCGGGCGGCAGCGATTACGTGGTTTTGGCAGAAGGGGCACGCCAGGTTGCAGCCATAGGAGCCCACCGAAAGCACGTAGGAGCCGGGCATCCATTCGGCCAGAGGCTTCTTTTCGACCGGGTCGAGCGCAGCCGACGTGAGGCGGCCGTAGTTGCCGCACGCCACCGTGCCGTCTCTCCCTACGCGCGCGCCGCAAGCGCCCACCATCCCTTCGCCCAAGAGGCAATGGCGCGGGCACACCGGGCAGCGTGCCCGATCACTTCGCATCGTAATGGCGCGTCACCTCGAATCGTTCGAGGGCTACCGGTTCGTCGGGGGCGATTCCCGCCTTACGCTTGGCGATAGCCAGCTGCTGGTCGACGGTGTCGACCCCATCGAGATCGGGCAAGAGCACGCCGCGTCGTCCCCCGCACGAAACGATGACGCCGAACCGCGCCGGATCGAGCTCGGCCACGCTGTCGACGGCTTCCGGCACGGTAAGCACGTCGACGTTGACGTCGAGCAAAGGCAGCTCGTCGGGGCGCACCGGCGCGAAACGCGGGTCGCGCGCGCACGCCGAGATCGCGTTGTCGATGATTTCGGAAGCGAGGCTGTCGCGACAGGGCTCGAGCGTACCGATGCAGCCGCGCAGATCGCCCGCCTCATGGATGGACACGAAGCAGGCGGCCTTCTGCGTACGCAGGGATGCGGGAACCCACGGGGGAATCGCCAGACGCTCGCGACGAAGGGTGTAGGCCTCTATGGCTTCGTGGGCCAAGCGGACGAAGGGATCGCGCCCGCCTTCCGCTGAATCGCCAACGCCCGCTTCGGAACCATCCACGAGGAAGGCGGCCACCGCATAGCCCACGCCGAAGGTGCCCTCGTAAGAAAGGAGACGACCCGTATGCGGCGTATCGGAAAGGGCGCCTGCCATGATTTGAAAGGACCGCAATCCGCATTCGGCGCCCCGGTCGATGAGGCCTTGGTCGATATGGAAGAGGCTGTTGAGATCGTTTTCGGCGAAGGCATGGGTGATTGCCGCGTCAAGTTTGGGGCCTTCGGGCACGTACCCGTAAGGACCGTCGGCCTTGAGCTTATGGGACAAGTCGCCGCTCGCGATGACGACGACCCGTTTCTGCTGATGGCGGGCCACGTCGGAAATGACCTGCCCCAGGGCGAAATGGTCGGTGGAAGGCAGGCCGGAAAGACCGATTTCGACGACCTTGAAACCCTGATATTCCAAAGCGATGAAGAACAAGGGCACGAAACAGGCATGGTCCATCCCTCTCCCCCGCCAGGCCGACCGAGCCGCGTAGACGCCACGGGCCTGGGCGCCGAGCTCGACGTCTTCGACGAAGGCGGTATCGACGGCAAAGGAGAGGGTGTCTTCTGGGTCGCCGAAATCGGCCATCGTGCCGGTGAGCGAAGAGCCGTCGCAGAGAGCGAAGGCATCGAGGTAGGCGGGCGCATGGGGAGACGTGACGACGATGACGTCGGGCGCAAGGTGTGCCACCTCGCGGGCAACTGCACGATAGGCGTCGATCGTCGACTGGACGGCGGATTCTTCGCCCTTCCCCACACCCGGCACGATAATCGGCGGATGAGGCACGGCGAAGGCGGCAACGAGAGACATAGCGCAACTCCCCCTTACAAGGCGCGCGGCGGCCCCGCGAATGCGGAGCCTCCGCGCCGTCAACTCGCTTTATCTTCGAGTATACCGCCTGGCTAGAGGTCCATGCCCATAGCGAGGGCCTTCTGGTTGGGCTCGAGCAATTTGGCCTTGCGAGCGGGGATGATCTTGGTAAGAGCCGCGTCGATCGCTTCCTTGCTGCAGAATTTTGTTTCCGCATAGAGCTTGCCCGTAAGGATTACGTTGGCAAGCTGCTTGAAGCCCGCTTCATCGGCAAGCTGGGTGGACGGTACCTTGATAATCGTGATGTCGTCGCGCTCGGGGATATCGGGCACCAGCGTCGAATCGACGATGAGGAAACCACCGGGAACGACAGCTTCAATGAACTTGTAGACGCTCGGCTGGTTCATGGCCACGACCACGTCGGGCTCCACCACAAGGGGGCTGCCCACCGGTTCGGACGAAACGGTGACCGAGCAGTTGCAGGTACCGCCGCGCATCTCGGGGCCGTAGCTGGGAAGCCAAGAGACTTCCTTTCCGTCAAGCAGGCCCGCTTGGGCAACGATCTTGCCGGCAAAGAGGAGGCCCTGGCCGCCGAAGCCCGCGAAGATGATCTTCAGGTCCTTCGTGTAATCCTTGGCCATGGGCTAGTTCGCCTCCTGCATCACGATGGGCACGTTCTTGGCCCGGTCCTTGGCGGCTTCGTGGATGTTGTCGTAGCCTTCGGCCACGATATCCTTGTAGACCCCCAACGGGTAGTAGGGCAGCATGTTGTCGCGCATCCAATCCATAGATTCGAGCGGGGTCATGCCCCAGTTGGTCGAGCAGGTGCCCACAATCTCGATGAGGGTGTAGCCGCGTTTTTCCTGCTGATATTTGAAGGCCTTCTGGATGGCGCGCTTGGCCTTGCGCACGTGCGAGGGAGTGTCGACCGTGACGCGCTCCAGGTAGGCAACGCCGTCGAGGTCCTTCAACATCTCGCAGACGCGAATGGGATAACCGGCTTCATGCACGTCGCGTCCATAGGGACTCGTTTGCGTCACCTGGTGCGGCAGACTCGTGGGGGCCATCTGACCGCCCGTCATGCCGTAGATCGCGTTGTTGTAGAAGATCACGGTGATGTTCTCGCCACGCGTGGCAGCGTGGACCGTTTCGGCCATGCCGATCGAGGCGAGGTCGCCGTCGCCCTGGTAGGAGAAGACGATGTTTTCAGGATGCACGCGCTTGACGGCCGTCGCGACCGCGGGAGCGCGTCCATGGGCCGCTTCGATCATGTCGCAGGCGAAGTAGTCGTAGGCCATGACGGCGCAGCCCACCGGGGCCACGCCCACCGTGGTGCCCTCGATGCCCATCTTGTCGATCGTCTCGCCGATGAGGCGATGAACGATGCCATGGGGGCAGCCCGGGCAGTAGTGCATCTGCACGGGCAGAATGGACTTAGGCCGCTGGAACACGATGCGGGGTTCTTTTTCAGCCATAGCTATGCACCTACTTCCTGAGCGAGCTTGGCAATTGCGTCGAGCACTTCGCCCGGAGCCGGAATCACGCCGCCCGTGCGCCCGTAGAAGCGCACGGGATGTGCGTCGTGCACGGCCAGGCGCACGTCGTCGACCATCTGCCCCATGTTCATCTCGACAGACAGGTAGGCCTTGGCCTGGGGCACGGTGGCTTCGAGCGCGTCGTTGGGGAAGGGCCACAGGGTGATAGGACGGAGCAAGCCGGCCTTGATGCCCTGCGCGCGGGCAGACACCACGGCGCTGCGGGCGATGCGGGCACTCGCGCCGAAGGCGACCACCACGATGTCGGCATCGTCGACCATGAAGGCTTCGGACTTCTGCTCGGTACGCTCGATCTGCTCGTAGCGGGCGTAGCGCTCGCGCAGCTTGGCTTCGAGCTTGTCGGCCTGCAGGTAGAGGGAATTGGCAATGTTGTGGGGCCGCTTGCCGTGATGGCCCGTGGTGGCCCAAGGCTTGTCGGGGAATTCCGTTTTTTCGGGCGGAAGTTCAACCGGCTCCATCATCTGGCCGAGTAGGCCGTCGGCCAGAATGACGACGGGCATCAAGTATTGATCGGCCTTATCGAAGGCCACGTAAACCAGATCCGCCATCTCCTGCACGGTGTTGGGCGCATAGACGATGTGGCGGCTGTCGCCGTGTCCCATAGCGCGGGTGGCCTGCCAATAGTCCTGTTGGCTCGGCTGGATGCTGCCCAGGCCCGGGCCACCGCGCTCCACGTTCAGAATGACGCCGGGCAGGTCGGCACCGGCCATGTAGGAAATGCCTTCGCCCTTGAGCGAGATGCCCGGCGACGACGAGCTCGTCATCGCGCGCGCACCGGCGGCGCCGGCTCCGTAGAGCATGTTGATCGCGGCGATCTCGCTTTCGGCCTGCAGGAAGGTGCCTCCGATTTTCGGCATGATCTTGCTCATGTAGGCGGCGACTTCCGTCTGCGGGGTGATGGGATAGCCGAAGTAATAACGGCAACCGGCGCGCACGGCCGAAGCCGCAACCGCCTCGTTGCCCTTCATGAGTACTTTCTCGCCCATGCTAGGACCTCCAAACCGTAATCGCCATGTCGGGGCACATGGTCGCGCAGGAGCTGCACGCCGTGCATTTGGCTTCGTCTACGAGGACCGCGGGATGATAGCCTTTCGCGTTGATGCGCGCCTGGTCGAGTTCGACGATGCCCTCGGGGCAAGCATCGACGCACAGACCGCACCCTTTGCAATAGGTTTCGTCTACGATGATTCGCGACATACTACCTCCTTCTTGGTTTAGCACCCGCGCTCGCGGGTGTCCCGGGACGGGCGCTACTGGTCCCGCTCCCAAGGAGTTCTTACGTATATTTGCACAAGGTAGGCGGGCGCGCTTGCGTGACGGGCCGAAATCGTGCGAACGAGCGCAGCTTCTTCACTATCGGCGGCTAAAGTAACGCCAGCGGGTGCCAGCGGGCCGAAATGCGGCACCGTATGCGCGAGCACGGGCATGTCGAGCAGAGAAGACACCTCTTCGGCAAAGGCGACCCCGCTTTCGACGACGTCGGCGTCGGTGAAGCGCGCCAAATGGGTGTTGTTCACGAGCGCGGTGGCGCGCAAGCGGGCCTGGCGCTCGATGTCGGGAAGGAGCTCGGCGGCCTCCTGCGGAGTGCGCGTCTGCTCACGGCAGCCGTTGACCACGTAGAGGAAGGCGTAGGGGCCCTGCGCGATATGGGCGCTCACGCGGCCCAGGGCCGTGGCCCCCACGTCGTCGCCGCCCGCGTCGATCACGAGCAGGCGGTCGGGGTGGGCCCAGGCATCGTCGATCGCCGCCTCGATTGCCCCGGAAAGGACCGGCGTATCGAGCGCGGTGCCGGCGTAATCGGGCGCGATGAGCTTGACGCCCGCCGCTTCGACGAGGTCGGCATAGTCGCTCGAGCGAAAATAGGGGTTCACGACATCCATATCGATAAGCGTCACCTGACGGCCGGTCCGGGCGGCGTCGATCGCAAGGTTGATCGAAAAGTTGGTCTTCCCCACCCCGTAGTGGCCGCAGACTACGGTCACAGCCGGCAGGGCGGCAAGAGTGGCGGGCAAGGAACCCAAAGCGGGCAGCTGGTTGGTCATGGCATCCTCCCCAAGCACCGAAGCGCTTCCGTTCATCTGTGGATTAGGGCAATTCGGCTCCGCGCCGAGAGCTTTGATTTACCATGATACTGCTTGAATAAGCACACGTTGAGACACAAGGAGGTAGCATCCCATGAAGGTCAACCAACAGGAGGTCGCGCACCGCATCCAAGCCCTGCGCGAGGACATGGGCTTTTCCATGCAGGAAATGGCAGAAGCCACCGGTCGCAGCCTGGCCGATTACGCGGCCCAGGAAAGCGGCGAGAAGGACCTGTCCTTCACCTTCCTTTCCAAATGCGCAGCCCAATTCGGGGTCGACGTCGTCGAACTGCTCACCGGCGACGACCCGCACCTGACGGGCTATTCGCTCGTGCGCGCCAGCGACGGCCTGCCCATCAACCGCCGCGAAGGCTTTACCTACCTGCACAAGGCGCCCTTCTTCAAAAACCGCCTGTGCGAGCCCTTCTTGGTCACTACCCCCTATTCCGAAGAAGAGCAGAACCGGCCTATTCACTTGTCCCATCACGCGGGCCAGGAATTCGACTACATCATCAGCGGGCACATGCGCTTCCAGTACGAAAACCACGTCGAGGAGCTCGGTCCCGGCGACACCTTGCTCTACGATTCGGGGCGCGGTCACGGCATGATCGCCACGGGCGGCGAGCCGTGCACCTTCATCGCTCTCGTGATGAAGCCCGGGGAAAAGGACATTAAATAGGCGCTGTCGCCTGGCTCGACAGTGCCGCGCTACCTCCCACCCTTCCTTTTTCCCGCGCCATGCGCACAAACAAGAAAGATCGACATGAGAAACATCAATGAGCGCTATGTAGACGAATCCTTCGACGATAAGGGGCTGCTCGCGCGCTTCCGCGCCAATTACCCCGACAGCTTCAACTTCGCCTACGATATCGTCGACGACATCGCGACGAACGACCCCGACCGTCCCGCCATGGTCTGGTGCAACCCCGAAGGCGAAGAGCATCGCTTCACCTTCGCCGACATAAAGTACTGGTCGGACAAAACCGCCAACGTCTTCGCCGCCCACGGTATCGGCCGCGGCGATATGGTCATGGTCATCCTGCGCCGCCACTACCAGTTCTGGTTCGTGGCCACCGCCCTCGACAAGCTAGGGGCCGTCATGGTGCCCGCCACCTTCATGTTGAAGGAACACGACCTCTCCTACCGCCTGAACAGCGCCGAAGTGAAGGCCATCGTCTGCACCGACTGCGAGGACATCGCCCAGGTAACCGACAACGTGCAGGCGGAATGCCCGAGCCTCACGAAGAAGTTCCTTGTCAACGCCGCCGGCGGCGGGCTCATGATCGACACGGCCGCAGAGAACGGCTATGGGCCCGCCCTTTCGGGTCCTGAAGGCATCTGCAAGGCGGCCGGCGTGCGTCCGGGGTGGATCGACTTCAACACCGAAGTCCGCGCCGCCTCGAGCGCCTTTGCGCGTCGCGAGACGAGCGCCTCCGACCCCATGCTCATGTACTTTTCCAGCGGCACGAGCGGCAACCCCAAGATGGTCATGCACGACCAGGGCTACGCGGTCGCGCACACCCTCACCGCCAAGTGGTGGCACAATGTGAAAAGCGACGGCGGCCTCCATTTCACGATCGCCGATACCGGTTGGGGCAAGGCCGTGTGGGGCAAATACTACGGCCAGTGGATCATGGAAGCCTGCGTCCTCACCTATGACTTCGATCGCTTCCACGCCGAAGAGATCCTGCACATAATCGAGAAGTACCGCGTGACCACCCTCTGCTGCCCGCCGACCATGTATCGCATGATCAGCGAGGTCGACATCGATTCCTTCGACCTGTCGAGCCTGGAATATTGCACGACCGCCGGCGAGGCCTTGAACCCCGACCTCTTCCAGTTCTGGAAGCAGCACACGGGGCTCACGATCTACGAGGGCTTCGGACAGACCGAGACCCCGCTCACGATCGCCAACCTCACGGGCAGCACCCCGCAGCCCGGTTCGATGGGCAAGCCGGTGCCCCAGTACGTGATCGAAGTCCATCGCGAGGACGAAACCGAATGCGCGCCCGGCGAAACGGGCGAAATCTGCATCAAGCTCGACGACGAGACGCACGGCATCATGATGGGCTACTACCGCAACCCCGAAAAGACCGCTGCGGCCATGCATGACGGCTGGTACCACACCGGCGACACCGCATGGAAAGACGAAGACGGCTACTTCTGGTACGTGGGCCGCAACGACGATGTGATCAAGAGCTCCGGCTACCGCATCGGGCCCTTCGAGATCGAATCGGTAATGCTCGAGCATGAAGCGGTGCGCGAAGTGGCCGTGACCGGCGTGCCCGACCCCATTCGCGGATTCGCCGTGAAGGCCACCGTGGTACTTGCCGACGGCTTCACCGGCAGCGAAACGCTCACCAAAGAACTGCAGCAGTGGGTGAAGAAGGAAACGGCGCCTTACAAGTACCCCCGCATCATCGAGTACGTTGACGCCCTCCCCAAGACCGTCAACGGGAAGATCCGCCGCGTGGCCATTCGCCGCAAGGACGAGGAAGCCGCCAAGGTCGCGGTTGAAAACGACCACAAAGACGGCCTGATCTAGCGCGCGAGATCACAGGCTGACGCACAAAGGGGCGGCCCCGCGGGGCCGCCCCTTTTCCGTGAAAACAGAGCGGAAGCCAGCTCCCTTCCCTATCGCACGCGCCGTAAGACGGCCGCGAAGTGGGCATCGCAGCCCTCGGCACTCAGCGGCGAACGGTAGACGGCCAGGGGCTTTTCGCCACGGGCGAGAGGCTGCAGGCGATAGACCGATCCCGATTCGGATTCCAGGAAACGCTTGATGACGAGCTCGTTTTCCTGGGCCAGCACCGTGCAGGTCGCATAGGTGAGACGACCACCCACGCGTACATGGCGAGAAGCTTCCTCCAGAAGCTCGAAGCCCAGGTCGGCAAGCTTGAGCACGTCGGCGGGCGTCATGCGCCAGCGGATTTCCGGATGGCGGCGCAGGGTTCCCAGGCCAGAGCACGGAGCGTCGACGAAAGCTGCCCCGAAGATCTTGTCGGCAGCGGTGCCGGCGAGGTGGCGGCCATCGGCTTTCACGGCCGCGTCGAGCTCGATGCCGTAGGCCTGAGCGCGCTTGCGGACGATTTTATCCTTGAACTCGTAGGAATCGACGCAGGTGAGGGCCATCTGCTTGCCCCATTTCCGCACCGCATCCGACTGAAGGAGGATCGTCTTGGTTCCCCGCCCCGACCCCACTTCGAGAAACTCTCCCGGGTAGGCATCCGGTAGGGCAAGGGCGGCGATCGCCTGAGCGGCCGCATCGGACACGAGGATGCCTCCTCGATCGAAGAAATGACGAGCCGCATGGGAAGCGACGGCGCGCGCATCGCGCAGATGATAGCAGCCCGGAATGCCCGCACCCGTAACGGGGTCGCGGACCGCATCGAGGGGAATTTCCTCGCGTCCGAATTCGCGCCTGACGGTCGCGTCGTCGGTGCGCGCGGCATTGACGCCGATGAAGACGGCAGCCGGGGCATTGCTCGCCTTCATGAAGGCTTCGGCCGCCTCGCGTCCCATCTGGGCAACCAGGGCCTTGGCGAGCCAGACAGGGAAACCGTAGAGGCGCGCGAGAGCCGCATCGTCGGTCGCCGGGTCTCCGAAGGGGAAGGACGCCTTGGCTCGGACTATTTTGCGCAGGACCGAATTGGCGAGCCCTGCCGCTGGAGGCGCAACGAAACGCACGAGTTCGACGCCCTGGTCAACAGCCGCATAGGGGTCCTTATCGAGGAAGATGATTTCGTAGGTGCTGATGCGCAGAGCGTCCCGCACGTTGTCGCGGATGTCGCGCGGGCTGCGCAAGCAGCGATTGATGATTTCGTCGAGCGTGCCGACCGTAGCGGCCACGCCCAAGCAGAGGACGCGTGCAAAGGCCCGGTCGTCATGCAAGAGCGTGCATTTCGCAAGCTGGGCGTCGAGCACGTCGGCCGTGTAGGCTTGGCGCTCGCGCGCTTGGCGATTTACCTGCACGGCAAGTTGCCGTGCGCCTGAAAGTTTAGGCATCGATAGACTCCCACGTGATCTCGCCCGATTTGACGTTCTGAATACCGGCGGCGAAGTCGCGCCCCGCCATGGCCTTCTTGCCATCGGGCTTCACTTCAACCAGTTCGACCGGCTGGTCGGCCGTGGCGATGTAGAGCTTCTTGTGGAACAGCTTGATACGGCCGGGCGCAAGCCCCATATCCTCGCGCACCAAACGGCTCGTCTCCCGCGCAACGCGAACGACGGTCACCTTGCGCCCGCCGATCACGCAACGGCAGGGATGGGCCGGCGACGAGGCCTGGACCTTGCGCACGATGGCACGGGCACCATCGGTCGGGGCGATGAAGAACTCGTGCTTGGCGACCTTTTCGGCATAGGTCGAGAAAAAGTCATCCTGCTTGGTCCAGACCACGGTGCCGTGCTCGATCAAGTTCAGGGCCGTAAGGAGGGCCTGAGAACCGAGCTCAGCGAGCTCGGCAGTGAGTTCGGCGGTGTTCTTATCGCCGATTTCCGTCGTGCGCGAAACGCAGTAGTCACCCGTATCGAGGCCCTCTTCCATCCGCATGACGCAAACGCCCGTCTGCGCGTCGCCTTCGAGGATTGCGCGCTCGATCGGCGCGGCGCCGCGCCAACGAGGGAGAAGCGAAGCGTGCACGTTCAGGCAGCCGAAAGGCGGCAGATCGAGCACCTCTTTGGGCAGAATCATGCCCAAAGCCGCCACGCAGATGACGTCTGGTCGATAGGCGGCGATTTCAGCCTGGACGGCGGCATCGCGCAGGGTGCGCGGGGTACGGACGGGGATGCCATGGTGCAGAGCCACCTGCTTGACCGGGCTGGGGACGAGCTCTTTCCCGCGCCCGCGCACCGCGTCGGCCCGCGTATAGACGGCAACGACCTCGTGCTGTGCAAGCAGATTTCCCAAAATGGTGGCCGCATAGAGCGGCGTGCCCATGAAGACGATTCTCATCGAACGCAACCTTTCAGATCGAGTGCGCGAATGCTAGTCGATAGAAGTCGACCCCGGTTTGGCCCCGTGTTTGAGAGCCTCGTCGTAGTCGCGCAGGGCCTTGATGCGTGTCAGGGGGTCAGCGGCCTCGAAGAGCGTGACGCCGTTAAGATGGTCAATCTCATGCTGAAGGCAGCGGCCGAGCAGGCCGTCGCCTTCGATAACCTGGTCTTCCCCGTTGACGTCATAGTAAGCCACCTTGGCGAAGGGCTGGCGCTTGATGGGCACGGCAATGCCCGGGACCGAAAGGCAGCCTTCTTCGTCGGTGATGGGGTCGCCGTCGAGATCGATGATCTTGGGATTGATGAGGGTGATGGGATGGCTCTTGTCGCTTTCGACATCGCAGTCGATCACGATGATGCGCTTGAGCACGCCCACCTGGGGACCCGCCAAGCCACAGCCGTTGTTCTTGTACATGGCGCGGGCCATCTGCTTGGAAAGCTTTTTGAGCGACCGGTCGTTGCCGTCGCACTCTTCGGCAACCTGGCGGAGTATGGGATCTGGGGAAATAACGATCTGCATAGAAACCTCTCAATCGTGCATGCCGTCAAACCGGCAATCATATATCTGGTCCATTGTATCGTGACCCGAGGCAGGCGGCGGGCGACGCGCGGTGGCCAAAGGAAACTTCACGCCCTTGCCGCAGGATTGTTACCACAGGGGCACCATTTACGGCCTCAGTGGGTCCGCATGCGCGCATGGGCCTTCCGTCGGGTGGCGAGGTCCCTCTGCAGGGACGCAACCGTCTGCAGGAGGAGCTTGCGCTCGTCGGCGGAAAGGGTCCCCGGATCGGAAAGCGCGAGCCGATAATCGTCTATCTGGGAAGACAGGTCTCCGATGGCAAGCTCTTCAGCAAGAAAACGCGCATAGAGCGAGGGGTCCTGGGCGTCGTTGTCACGCGCGACGAGCAGCCCCGTGGCGTCGGGGCAGGCCTGCCCTATCGCCGCCGCTACCTCTGAAACCGTGGCTTCGGGGTTGGCCGCCACGGTTTCGAGCAAGGCGTCGGCCACTTGGGCATGCAAGGGCACATGCCAGGAAGTTTGCGCGAGTGCTTCGGCCTGCTCGAAGACAAGGGTCGGGTAGTGGGCGCAGAGCACCAAAAACTCGCGTTCGTAACGGCGACGGTTGGATTCCGCCTTAGGAAGGGCAAGGGGCGCGACGGGAGCCGCCTGACCCCAGGCCGACGATTCCTCATACGGAAGGACAGGTTCCTGCGCCGTATGAGCCCGGCCCGGGCGACCCTTCGCGGCAGAGGTCGCGGTTGCCGATCGGTCGGCCGCAAAATCACGCCGTTCGGGCTTTTTAAGGTGTGCGAGACGCTCGAGCACGTCGTTTTCTCGCATCTGCAGGCGTCCGGCGATCTTCACCGCGTACTGCTGCGCAAGCAAGGAGTCTTTAATTGGGGCGAGCACCGAAATGGCATCGGAAAAAGCAGCTGTGCGCCCTTCCGGCGTCGAGAGATCGTAGCGCGCAAGACGTCGGTCGATGCCGAAGGCGATGAGGGGTTTGGCCTCGCGCTCGATATGGGCGCGCAAGGAGTCGGCCCCATGGGCGGCCACGTATTCGGCCGGGTCCAAATCGTCGGGCAAGGTGCAGGCCAAAAGGTCGACGCGGGAGGGGCCCGCTTCGGGGGTCATGGTGTCGTCGATGAATTCCAAGGCACGGTCGATGGCCTTCTGGCCCGCCGCATCGCCGTCGAACATGTAGACAATCTTCTTGCCCGCATGACGCCAGAGAATGCGGATGTGCTGGGAGGTGAGGGAGGTGCCCAAGGTAGCCACCGCGTTGGTGATACCCGATTCGTGCAAGGCGATGACGTCGGTATAGCCTTCGACGACGATTGCCGTCCCCGTAGCCGTCATCGTCGCCTTGGCCTTGTCGAGCGCAAAGAGGACATTCGACTTGTGGAAAAGGGGCGTATCGCGGCTGTTGAGGTACTTGGGTTCGCCCTCGCCCACCACGCGACCCCCGAAGGCGATGCAGTCGCCTTGCACGTCGCTGATGGGAAACATGATGCGGTTGTAGAAACGGTCGGAGGGGCGCCGTCCCTCGTATTGGACCGCTACGTTCGCGTCGATCATCTCTTTGATGGTGTAGCCCAAATCGGAAAGATGGCGAATGAGAACGCCCCTGCCGGGAGCGAAGCCCAGCTGCCAGTCATCGGGAATCGCACCGCCCAAACCGCGTCCTGCCAGATAGGCCCGGGCGGCATCAGCGTCCGGCGACTTCAACCGCATGAGCTGGGTATGGTAGAAGTCGCGCGTTTCGCGGCAGACCCAGCGCAAACGCTCCTTGTAGCCGCGCGGCGTCGACGACCCCGATTCGTGAATTTCGATATGGGCGCGGTCGGCCAAGCGGCGGACGGCATCGGGGAAATCGACGTCTTCGGTTTTCATGACGAACGAGAAGACGTCCCCGTGCTCGTGGCAACCGAAGCAGTAGAAGTTCTGCGTGGCCGGGTCGATCTTGCAGGAAGGCGTTTTCTCGTTATGGAAGGGGCAGCAGCACCAGTAGTCCTTGCCGCGCCGCGAGACGGGGGTGCGCTCGCCGAACAAGGAAACGATGTCGGTGGCTGACCGAACCTTCTGTATGTCCTCGTCGCTGATGCCGGCCACAGGCCCCTACTCCTTTGCGGTGTCTACCTTCATATGCGTGCGCGTCCATTCGATATCGCCCATCACCGTTTCGATGAGTTCGTCGACCGAATCGAATTTGATCATCGGCCTCAGGCGATGGACGAATTCAACCCAAATAGCCTGCCCGTAAAGGTTGCCGTCGAAATCGAGGATATGAACCTCGCAGTTGGCATCGGTTTTGCCGGCGAACATAGGGGCGATGCCGTTGGAAATAGCCGCGGCATACCGGATGCCGTCGACGATCGCATACCCCGCGTAGACCCCGTCGGCAAGGACGCATCGTTCGGGGGCGCAGACGAGGTTGGCGGTGCGGAAGCCCATGTCGCGGCCCTCTTGGCGGCCCTTGCGCACCGTTTCGTGCAGGGCATAGGGGCGGCCGAGCAGCTTGTTGGCCTCGTCGAGCTCGCCGCGGCCGAGCAGACCCCGAATGCGGGTGGCTGAAATGGGCAGGCCGTCGGCGCTCACCAGATGATGGGCATGTACCGTGCACCCAGCGGTCGCTGCCCATTGGCGCAAGTCATCAACCGTACCGGCCGCGCGCGCCCCGAAGGCGAAGTCGGCGCCGACGTGCAGATGCGCCGGCACATGGTCGCCGAAGGTGTGCTTGAGGAATTCGAGCGGCTCTTCGGCGGCAAAGGAGGGCGTGAAGGAAAGCACACAGACGGCATCGACGCCCGAAGCGGCGAGCCGGTCGATGCGGTCGGCATTGGACAAGAGCTTTTTCAGTGTGCCCGCAGCGAACATCTCGTCGGGGTCGATGTCGAAGGTAAGGGCAATGCTGGCTCCTCCATCGGCGGCAGCCGTTGCCTGGGCTGCATCGAGTAGGTAGCGATGCCCTTTGTGCACGCCGTCGAAGACCCCGAAGGCGCACGAGCATCCTTCGAAGAGCGATTTGTCGAAACGGCTGTCGACCTTAAATATCTGCGCCACGTTTCACTCCCACTGCGAACCCGCACGAGCTCTTGAGCTTGCCGAGTTTCTCGTCGTATTCATATAGTGCCTTCAAGGTATTGTCGACCACCATGGCTACCACTTCGCCGTCGAAGAGGGGCCCGTCGGCCGGGTGAACCCCGCTCGTGCACTCGCAGGTGGCAAGCCCGCGCACCGCCGCCATATCGTAGGCGAACAGGTGCAGGGCGGCCGGATCGATGCGCCTGCCGTGCAGGACGTCGTCTTCAAGGGCCTCGCGGGCGAAGGCAAACCGCAGGCCCAGCAGCTTCACCGGGTCGAGAATCCCGCCCATGGGATCGCCCTCAAGAGAAGACAGAGACACGCAGGCGCCCACGTTGAGGTTGCCGCTTGCCAAACGCCGTAACTCCCCCACATGGGCAAAGGTCCCGTGGGCATGGCCCGCATCGCGGGCGATCGACCGCACGTAGGTTCCGGCCGACACCCGCACGCGCACGTGCCAGACCGGCCGTCCATCGACCACCTCGACCTTATCGAGGCGAGATTCGTAGATTTCGATGTCGCGCGGCGCGAGGACGATGACATGGCCCGAGCGAGCGGCCGCGTAGGAACGTTGGCCCTTCACCTTGATAGCCGAATAGACCGGGGGCATCTGCTTGTGCGCACCCACCAGGGAGGCGACATAGCGACGGGCATGGTCGAAGTCAAGCACGTCGGGGGGCACCGCCGCCTCGTGAACGATCGTTCCCTCGGCGTCGTCGGTATCGGTTCCCACGCCGAAGACGATCGTGAAAGCATAGGCCTTGTCATGCCCGGTGAGGAAGCGGTCGAGTCGGGCGGCAGGCCCCACGCAGATCGCCAGCGCTCCCGTGGCCGCAGGGTCGAGCGTGCCCGTATGCCCGATGCGTCGCTCGCCGTAGATTCTTCGGCAGGCGTTGACCACATCGTGCGAGGTCATTCCAGCGGGCTTGTCGATGCCAACGACGAACGAGAGGTTCGTAGTGGATCGCTTTCCCATTTACTTCCCCCCTGCGCCAAGCGCTCTGAACTCATCCACCATGTGCGCACGGGCCTCTTCCATGGTCCCCTGAAAGGTAAAGCCCGCAGCGGCACGGTGACCGCCTCCGCCGATGCGGGCGGCGATCGCCGACACGTCGGTGTCGTCCTTGGCACGCAGGGACCCGCGCACCACATCGTCTTGCTCACGCAAGACGCAGGCCACCTTCACTCCGCGCAGGCTGCGCACGAGGTCGACGATGGGGTCGGCATCCGATTTCACCGCATTCAAGGCTTCAAAATCGCTTTTGAGCAGATAGGTGAGGGCGCAGGCCCCGCCTTCGAAGCATTGCAAGCGCTCGAGCGCGACCGATTCAAGTTTGAGCGCGCCCATGGTGCGGTTCTGATAGACTTCGCGCGCCACAAGAGCGGGGTCGGCACCCGCTGCCACCATTTCGGAGGCAGCTTCGAAGGCCTCCTGGGTAGCGTTTTGAAAGCTGAATCGGCCCGTGTCGGTATTGAGCCCCGTGTAGCAGCAGGTAGCCACCGCAGCATCGGGTTCGATACCCATGCGCTTGACCACCTTCCACACGAGAAGAGAGGCCGAAGGAGCCAAGGGATCAATGTAAGAGACCTGCGAGAAATCGCCCAAGCCCTGATGGTGGTCGATCGTCACGGTACGGGCCGCGCGCGCATGCAGGGCGCACGCAGCATCTCCCATGCGGTCGACGTTGGGCACGTCAACCGTGACGAAAGTCCCCAAAGGTCCCTCGTAGTCGCCGGCGGCGACAAGCTCGTCGGCCCCCGGGAGAAAGCGCAGCCCGTATTCAAGGGGCTCGCCTTGCGCCTTCAGAGGCGTGGCCGAAATGCCCGCCAGACGCAAGGCGTGCACGAGCCCCAAGGTGCTGCCCAGGCAATCGCCGTCAGGACTCACGTGCCCGCAGACCACGACGTCGCGCGCGTCCGCAAGGGCCTGCGCGACGTCGTCAATGGAACCGATAGGGTTAGTTGCTGCCGTCATTGCCTGCCCTCTTGGCCTCGCGCATGAGCGCGCGCTCGATGCGTTCGGCGTTGTCGACGCTCGAATCCAAGATGAAGCGGAGCTCGGGAGCCACGCGCCACGGAAGCTTCTTGGCCATGATCGAGCGAATGAGGCCGCGCGCGCTCATGAAGGCCTGCGCGACCTCTTCGTAATCGTTGGCGTTGCACGTGTAGTACACGTTGCAAGCGCTGCGGTCGAAGCTGACCTCGCAGCCGGTGATGGTGACGAACCGCAGGCGCGGGTCCGACACCTCGAACAGCAGGGCGTTGGCAATGACGTCACGCGCCTGCTGATTGAGCTTTCTGCTCGAAGCGTTCTGCTTCACGGGTGCCTCCTACTCGGTGCGCTCGACTTCGACTTCCTTGAAGCCTTCGATCGTGTCGCCCACCTTGATGTCCTGGTAGCCGTCGATGCCGATGCCGCATTCGTAACCGCGGGCCACGCTCTTGACGTCGTCTTTGAAACGGCGCAGCGAAGCGATCTTGCCCTCGTAGACCACGGTGCCTTCGCGGACGATGCGCACCTTGTCGTCGCGGTTGATTTCGCCTTCGATCACGTAGCCGCCGGCGATGACGCCGACCTTGGGGACGCGGAAGAGGTCGCGGACTTCCACCGTGCCCGTATCCTTTTCGACGATTTCGGGCTTCAAGAGGCCCACGCGGGCCGCGTTGATGTCCTCGATCGCCTGGTAGATAACGCGGTAGAGGCGGATATCGACCTTTTCCTTTTCGGCGAGCTGCTTGCTCTTGCCCGTGGGGCGCACGTTGAAGCCGATGATGATGGCATCGGAAGCCGCCGCCAGCGTGACGTCGGTTTCGGTGATGCCGCCCACCGCCGCATGGATGATGTTGATCTTGACCTCGGACTGGTCCATCTTCTTGAAGGCGTCGCGCAGGGCTTCGATCGAACCGGCCACGTCGGCCTTGACGACCAGGTTGAGGTCGGTCGTCTTGCCGGCCTCGATGTGGTTGAAGAGCTCGTCGAGACTCATATGGTGGGATTCCTGGGCCTTGAGGCGCTGGCGCAGGGCGCGTTCTTCGGCAAGGTTGCGGGCATCGCGCTCGTCTTCGAAGACGCGGAACTCGTCGCCGGCGGACGCCACGGAATTCAGACCGAGCACCTCGACCGGGTCGGCGGGCTTGGCTTCCTTGACGCGCTTGCCGCGCGGGTTGATCAGAGCACGCACGCGGCCGTAAGCCGTGCCAGCCACGAGCGTGTCGCCCGGGCGCAGGGTACCGCGCTCCACGAGCACAGTGGCCACGGGACCACGGCCCTTGTCAAGCTTGGCTTCGATGACGTAGCCGGACGCCGGGGCGTCGGGGTTGGCAGTGAGCTCGAGCACGTCGGCCTGAAGGAGGATGGTTTCCAGCAGGTCGTCAATGTGGAGGCGCTTCTTGGCCGACACTTCGACGAACATGTTCTGGCCGCCCCACTCTTCGGGGATGATCCCGTACTCGGTGAGCTCCTGACGGACGCGATCGGGGTTGGCGCCGGGCTTGTCGATCTTGTTCACCGCAACCACGATCGGCACGTTGGCCGCCTTGGCGTGGTTGATGGCCTCGACGGTCTGCGGCATGACGCCGTCGTCGGCAGCCACCACGAGGACGACCACGTCGGTGATCTGGGCACCGCGGGCGCGCATGGCCGTGAAGGCTTCGTGACCGGGGGTGTCGATGAAGGTGATCTGACGGCCGTTGATGTGCACGACCGAAGCGCCGATCGCCTGGGTGATGCCGCCGGCTTCGTGTTCGGCCACGCCGGTTTGGCGGATGGCGTCGAGCAGCGAGGTCTTGCCATGGTCGACATGGCCCATGACGGTCACCACGGGCGGACGGGGCTTGAGGTCTTCGGGGCTGTCGTTGTAGACGACCGCGTATTCCTCTTCGGGGTTCACCACGCGGACCTTGCGCTTCATGTCGTCGGCGATGAGCTCGATGAGCTCATCGCTCATCGACTGGGTAAGGGTGAGCGGCTGGCCCAACAGGAAGAGGCGCTTGATGACGTCGTTCGGCGCCACGCCCACGAGTTCGGCGAACTTCTGCACGGTCGCGCCCTGGGGAATTTCGATGACGGAGTCGTCGAGCACCAGTTCGGGGTCGAGGCCCTTCTCGATTGCGGCTTCGGCAGCGCGTTCGCGCTTTTCCTGCTCGCGCTTTTCCTTGCGCTTCTGACGACGGCCTTCGCCCTCGTGGCTGGCAGCGGCCACCGCGGCACGGGCCTCTTCGAGCACCTTGTCGCGCTGGAGCTTTTCAGCGCTCTGGGCCATCTTGGCGTAGCGATCCTCGCCCTGGGCATTCTGTTCCAATTCGGGTACGTCGGGCTCGAAGCTGTGACCCCCGCGACGGCCCTTCTTGCCGGACTTGCGGTCGTGACGGGCGGTCGCCGCAGCGGCCTTTTCCTTCTGCAGGCGATCCTGCTCGCTGGAAATCTGGGCAAGCAGGGAGTCGAACTGGCTCTTGCGCGCAGGGGGCACCTTGGCGGCCGGCTTGGGAGCGGCAGCAGGTGTCGACTTCTTATGGGAGCCATGCAGGCGCTCTTCAACGGCCTTCTTCTTGGCTACCTCGCGCTCGATGGCGGCCAGGCGAGCGCGCTGACGCTTTTCGGCCGCTTCACGTGCGACGCGTTCCTTTTCCTGGCGGATCTGCTCTTCGAGCGAGGCATAGGGCGAAGCCGGTTCGGGAGCCTTGGGCTTTTCTTCCCCACCCTTGTAGGCGCCCTTGCCGGAGGTATGCTGCTGGCGGCGGGCACGCTCTTCCTCACGCAGCTTGCGCTCTTTTTCAACGGCGGCGCGACGCTCGGCTTCTTCCTTTTCGCGCTGGGCCTTTTCGGCGGCCTTCTCTTCGGCCAGCTTCTTGGCTTCCTCGTCGTCGATGATGCCAGCTTGCGCTTTTTCCTCGGGAGCGAGGTTCTTGCGAATCTTCTGCACGTAGGCGTCGTTTAGGACGCTCGCATGGCTCTTCGCGGGAATCTTCATCTCGGCCAAACGATCGAGCAGTTCCTTGCTCGACATGTTCAGCTCCTTTGCCAACTCATGTACACGCATGCTGGCCATTCGTTCTCCTCATCTATCCTTGCGTATGCGCTGTTGCGGCACGCATCTCGGCGCGCACGCGCTCCATGTCCGTATTGGACACCTTTGTCTTCAATGCACGGTCCAAACGCTTCGAAGCGCATGCCTTCTCGAAGCACGCTTCAGAGCATACGTACGCGCCGCGCCCCGCCGATTTGCCCGTGGCATCGAAGGCCACGGCGCCTTCCGGCGAGCGGACGATGCGCAAGAGGTCGCCTTTGGAGCTCTGCGCACCGCACGCGATGCAGCGCCGCTGGCGCTTGGGCCGTTGGGTGTAAGCGGGAGCGGTCATCGCTGGCTACTCCTGGTCGGCGTGGATGCCGCAGTAACGGCTGCCGGGGCGGGCGTGGTTACGGCAGCGCACGCCCTCTTCGTCGACGAACTCGCACTGGCCGTCGCCCTCTTCTTCGACCGGGACGTCGTCGATGAGGACGTTCTCATCGACCTGGGGCGCGCCCTGGAAGGAAGCCGACTTGATGTCGATGTGCCAACCGGTAAGGCGGGCGGCAAGACGGGCGTTCTGGCCTTCCTTGCCGATGGCCAGCGAGAGCTGGTCGTCGGGCACCACGACGGTAGCGTAGTTGGATTCCTCGTCGATGTCGACGTGGGACACGCGGGCCGGGGACAGGGCGTTGCGCACGTACTGGGCCGGGTCTTCGCTCCACTGGATGACGTCGACACGTTCGTTACGCAGCTCTTCGACCACCATGCGCACGCGACTGCCCTTGGGACCCACGCAGGCGCCCACGGGGTCGAGGTTGCGCTCGCGACTGAACACAGCGACCTTCGAACGAGCGCCGGGCTCGCGGGCAATCGACTTGATTTCCACCAGGCCGTCGTAGATTTCGGGCACTTCGATTTCGAAGAGACGACGGATCAGGTCGGGATGGGTGCGCGAGACGACGATCGACGGACGGGCCTGCTCACCGCGGGCGCGCACCTCTTCGCTGTTGGGGTTGCGCACTTCGATGATGAGCGTTTTCAGGCGCTGGTTGTGACGGTAGCGTTCATTGGCCGGGCGCTCGTTGCGCTCGTTGGGGTAGCGCTTCAAGTCGTAATGGGGCAACTCGGCTTCGACGCCGTCGCGGATCTTGATGATAGTAAAGTCGGGGGTGCCCTGAAGAACGGTGCCCGTGACCAGATCGCCCACGCGCTGGCTGAACTCTTCGTAAATGCTTTGACGGGCGGCCTCGCGCACAATCGAGCTGATGACGCTCTTGGCGTTCTGGGCGGCGATGCGGCTCACGTCGTCGGGCGTGACGTCGCGCTCTTCGAAGTCGCTGTACTCGCCCGTTTCAGGATCGGGGTCGCCCTTGGGGACCATTTCGTACACGTAGATCTTGCCCGTGTTGCGGTCGATCGTGACGCGCGCATCCCATTCGAGGTCGAGAATGTTCTGATAGGTCTTGGCCAGCGACGCCTCCAAGCGGTCGATGAGGTAGAACTCGTCGATCTTTCGCTCGTGAGCAAGCGCTTGCAGCGCCTCAACCAGCTCTGAACTCGCCATAGAGTAGGTCCTTTCTTACTGAGAGAAATCGATACGGCCCTTGACGTTGGCCCGTTTAATCGTGTCGAGGGGGAAGGCGACTTCGGTTCCGTCGACGGAAAGCGCCACCGAGCCGTCGCGCATGCCCAAGAGGGTTCCCGTCCACTTGGCGCGCCCGTTCACGGGCCCGCGCAAAACCACCTGCGCCTCTTCGCCGGCAAAGCGGTCGAAATGCGCGGGGGTGCGCAGGGGCCGGTCAATGCCGGGCGACGAAACCTCTAAGGTGTAGGCGCCGGGGAAGGGGTCGATGTCGTCCATAAGGGCGTTGATCCATTCCTGCGCGCTGGCCAGCTCGTCGAAACTCACCCCGTCGGGCGTGTCGATGTACACGCGGATCGTAGGAGCCTTACGCGCCCCGACCACTTCGACCGTGACGATTTCGATGCCCTTTTCGGCAGCGATGGGTTCGAGGGCCTCGAGCAGAAGCTTCTCTTTTCCCGTGAGCACGTGGCCACCTCCTTCTTCTTCGTGCGGGGCCAAAACAGCCCCAGAACAAAAGAAAGCGGGACAAAGCCCACTTTCCGCATCCATCGAAAGTTGTCTTCGTGCGCTTCCGCACACATACCTGTATCTTTATACCATGCGCACACGGTAAGCGCTACTTTCGTGGAGGTATCGTCATAAATGGGCCCGAAGATGCACCATTGGGCCCAAGACTATAGCGCAGGTTGCGAGGGAAAGGTTGCTATGGCGGCATACGATGGCTCGATAGGCGTGTTCGACTCCGGCGTCGGCGGCATTTCCATTCTCAAGGGGCTCGTGCGCGAGCTGCCCCACGAGCGCTTCGTCTACTTCGGCGACAGCGCCAACGCCCCCTATGGGGACAAGACGAAAGAGGAAGTGCAAGAGCTTTCGCGCCGCATCGTGGCTGCAATGGTGAACAACGGCTGCAAAGCCGTCGTCATCGCCTGCAACACGGCTACGAGCGCGGCGGCACCCCTGCTGCGCGTCACCTGGCCCCAGGTGCCCATCGTGGGCGTCGAACCCGCTTTGAAGCCGGCGACGGAAGCGCCCGCGCACGATAGGATCCTCGTTTTGGCGACGCGCGTAACCCTCCACCTCGACAAGTTCCAGCGCCTCGCCCGCACGTATGGGAGCCAATCCCACGTTATCTCGGTGGCCTGTTCGGGACTCGCCGACCTCGTGGAAACCGGCGAGACAGACGGAGAGGCCGTGCATGCCTATCTCGAGAGGGCCATCGGCGCCTACCGCGGCAAGGTGGACAGCGTCGTGCTCGGCTGCACCCACTACCCCTTCGTGAAGAAGGCTATCCTCGACGTGGTGGGGCCCGTACCCGTCTTCGACAGCACCCAAGGGACCGCCCGCCAGCTGCACCGCCGCCTCGAAGCCAGCGGCCTCCTGGCCCCGAGCGATCAATCGGGCAGCGTAATCTTCCGCAGCAGCAAGAACACCCCGGAAGAACTCGCCCTCTACGAGCGTCTCTACAAAGCGCGGCTCTAGGCCGCGCCCGCCCTCTTCGGCTGCTATACTGTCGCTGTACGCAACTAGGAAACGAGGGAACATGGCACGACCGAAAAACGAGAGACTGAAAGCGCGCATTCGCACCGCCGCCTGGAGGCTCTTCGCGACCGACGGCTACGAAGCAACCTCTTATACGGCCATCGCCTCTGCGGTGGGCATCAGCCGCAACCTCGTGCAGTATCATTTCCCTAAGAAGGACGTACTCGCGGCCCAACTGTTCGAGGACTGCCTATCCCGTACGTGTCAAGTTTTAGGCCTGACCGACGATGGCCTCCGCAACAACCTCGAGGCCATCTATGCGGTGGGAAGCGTCTACTTCACCTACCTCGAAAGCGAAGAGGGGCTCGGCGCCTTTCTGCTTGACGTCCTGAAGAGCAGGGAGCTCACACGTGCGTCATGCGCCTTCAACACCCGCTGGATTCTGGGCCATGTAGCCGACGCCCAAGGCTCCTTGACCTTCGACGAGGGCGGCAAAACGGTCCGCGCCCTCGTGGGGCACATGGGCGGATTCTACGAGCTCCTCTATTTCGAGCTCGACCGGGGCGGCACGCTCGACGCGGCAGAGGCCCTCTCCCCCGTCATGAAGGCGCTCGCCACCGCCCTCGGCTATCCCATGAGCCAGGTCTACGCCCTTACCCCGCGCAATGCGCTTGCGGACGTGCCCATCCAGAGCGCCGTCCGCAAGCTCCAGGAAGCCTACGCTTCGATCTGACGGATGAGGTTGACCATCTCGATCGCACCCTCGGCGCATTCGCTGCCCTTGTTGCCCGCTTTCGAACCGGCGCGCTCGATGGCCTGCTCGATGTTTTCGGTGGTGAGCACGCCGAACATGACCGGCACGCCGCTTTCGAGCGAAATCGAGGCGATGCCCTTGGACACCTCGTTGACAACCGCTTCGTAGTGGCTTGTGGCCCCGCGAATCACGGCGCCCAGGGCGATGACGGCGTCGTACTTGCCGCTCGTGGCCATCTTCTTGGCGATCAGCGGCACCTCGAAGGCGCCGGGGACCCAAGCCACGTCGATGTTGTCGTCGGTCACACCGCGGCGATGAAGGCCATCGAGCGCCCCGGTGAGCAGCTTGCCCGTAATGAATTCGTTGAAGCGGGCGTTGACGATGCCGATCTTAATGTCGTTCGCGTACAGGTTTCCTTCGAAGACTGCCATTGATGTTCCTTTCGTTCGCAGTGGTCGTTTCGTGGACGGATATCCTTATTTCACATGGAGGGCGTGGCCCATCTTTTCCTGCTTGGTAAGCAGGTAATCATGGTCGACGGCGTTGGCTGGAATCTCGATGGGGACGCGGGCGGTGATTTCCATACCGAATCCTTCGAGCTGATAGATCTTGTCGGGGTTGTTGGTAAGCAGACGCATGGTCTTCACGCCCAAATCGCGGAGGATCTGAGCACCGATGAAGTACTCGCGCTCGTCTTCTTTGAAGCCCAGGGCAAGGTTGGCTTCGACCGTGTCCATGCCCTGCTGCTGGAGCTCGTAAGCCTTGAGCTTGTTGATGAGCCCGATGCCACGGCCTTCCTGACGCATATAGAGGAGGATGCCGCGGCCTTCGGCTTCGATCTGTCGCATGGCCGTGTGAAGCTGGTCGCCGCAATCGCAGCGCATGCTGCCGAAGACGTCGCCCGTAAGGCACTCGCTGTGCACGCGCACGAGCACGTCTTCCCCATCGCCGATTTCGCCTTTGACAAGGGCCACATGATGCTCGCCGTTGAGCTTGTTGACGTAGACATAGGCACGGAATTTGCCGTATTTGGTGGGCAGCAGGGGGCTTGCCTCACAGGTGACAAGCTTGTCATGGATCTTACGGTAATCCTGCAGCTTTTTGATCGTCGTGACCGCAAGCCCCAACTCGTCGGCCAATTGCAAGAGCTCGGTCGTGCGCATCATCGTACCGTCATCGCGCATGATCTCGCAGCAAAGCCCCACTTCCTTCAGGCCCGCCAGTCGGCAGAGGTCGACGGTGGCTTCGGTGTGGCCGTTGCGCTCGAGCACGCCATTGTCACGAGCGAGCAGGGGAAACATGTGGCCGGGGCGGCGGAAGTCGAGTGCCGTCGCATCGTCGGCCACCGTGCGCATGGCTGTCATCGACCGCTCTTCGGCCGAAATGCCCGTCGTGGTGTCAATGGCGTCGATCGATACCGTGAAGGCCGTCTCATGGTTGTCGGTGTTGTTGGCCACCATTTGAGGCAGCTGGAGCTTATGGACGTATTCCTTGGACATGGGCATGCAGATGAGCCCCTTGGCGCGGCTCGCCATGAGATTGACGTTTTCCGTCGTGGCGAACTGGGCGGCGCAAATGAAGTCGCCTTCGTTCTCGCGATCGGGGTCGTCGATGACCATGACCACATGGCCGGCCTTCATCTCTTCGAGGACCTGGGGAATCTCAGCAATAGTCGTCATTGTCTCTCCTTATGAGCGGGGTCCCAGCGGGACCGGCTTCCTAGAATCCGTTCGCAGCCAGCAAGGCTGCGGTGATGCCAGCAGGGGCGGGCGCGGGCTCTTGCGCGTCGGGCGCGCCCAGGCGCATGAGCTTGTCGACGTAGCGACCGATGATGTCAGTCTCAAGATTGACGGTGTCGCCCGTTTTGCGATCGCCCAAAGTAGTAATCGCGTTGGTGTGGGGAATGGTCGACACCGCGAAATCCTTCTGCGACACGCGCGCCACCGTAAGCGAGATGCCGTCGATGGCGATTGAACCCTTCTCAACGATATAGCGCAGGACATCGGGCGTGGTGGCAATGGTGAACCAGACGGCGTTGTCGTCGCGCTTGATCGATGAAATCGTACCGGTGCCGTCGATATGGCCCGACACGATGTGGCCGCCGAAACGCCCGTTGGCAGCCATGGCCCGCTCGAGGTTGACGCGGCTGCCTGGCGCAAGCGACCCCAGTCCGCTACGATCGAGCGTTTCGTGCATGACGTCGGCCTTAAAGGAGCCCCGACCGAAATCGGTTACCGTCAGGCAGACGCCGTTGGTGCAGATGCTATCGCCCACATGGGCGTCGGAAAGCACCGTGGAACAGGCGATTTCGAGCACGGCCGAATGAGCCCCGCGGCGCAGGGACCGAACGGTGCCGATCTCTTCTACGATTCCAGTGAACATCAGTTATCGCCGCCTTCGGCACCGCGATCGGCATAGGCGCGCAGCATGACATCGGAGCCCAGCTGCACGATGAAGGGGGCACCGAAACGGTAAGCTTGGCCTGGGTCGCTCACGCCCTGACCGGCAACCGGTCCCTTAGCACCCTCTCCGCCGAAAATCTTCGGAGCGATATAGGCGTTGACCTCGTCGACGAAACCGCCTTCCAAAAAGCTTGCCGCCAGCGTGGCCCCGCCTTCAACGATCATGCTATCGATGCCCTTGGCACCCAGATAGTCAAGCAGCGCGTCGATGTCGACGCGCCCATCGGCGCCCGGGAGGCGGGCGACTTCGACGCCGGCCGCCACGAAGGGGGCCCGTGCCTCCTCGCTCGCCTCGCAGGTGGCGATGAGGGTGCGCACGTCGGCCGCCGTGCGCACAAGCGTCGAGTCGAGCGACGTGGACAAATGCGAATCGACGATGACGCGCAAGGGGTTGGTGCCGCCTTCGATACGACAGGTCAGACGAGGGTCGTCGGCACGCACCGTTCCCACCCCCACGCAGACCGCGCTGTAGCGGTTGCGGTCCTGATGGACGCGGAACCGGGCCTCTTCACCCGTGATCCATTTGCTCGCGCCCGTACGCGTGGCAATCTTCCCATCGAGGGTCATGGCGTATTTCAAGATCACGTAGGGGCGCTTATGGGTGATGAAATGGAAGAAGGGCCGGTTGACGTCATCGCAGGCCTGCTTGCACACGCCCGTCACCACCTCGATGCCGGCCTCGCGCAGCAATTGCACGCCCTTGCCCGCGACGAGCGGGTTGGGATCCATCGACCCAACGACGACGCGGCCGATCTTCTTTTCGATGATGATATCGGTGCAGGGGGGCGTTTTCCCCCAATGGCAGCAAGGCTCGAGCGTGACGTAGAGGGTGGCGCCGGTGGTATCGTCCGTGCAGTGGGCGAACGCGTTGCGCTCGGCATGCAAACCGCCGAAACGCTCGTGCCAGCCCTCCCCGATCACACGACCGTTGTTGGCCACGATCACCGCACCCACCGCCGGGTTGGGCGCTACATGGCCGAAGCCCCGCTTAGCCAGCTGCAGCGCATGCAACATGAATTCTTCGTCCGTCGACACAGCTGCTCCTTTCCCAGACCAGGGCGAGCGCAGTGCGCCTCAAAAGAAAGCCCCGTATTCGCGCACGCGAACACGGGGCAAAGCAGGGCAGTTGCGCCCTGCTCAACTTCTTCCATCCAGACTATACTGTCGGCTTCGGGATTGCACCGAATCGGCCTGTTGCCAGGTTCGCGGGCTGTACCGCCGGTGAGGAATTGCGCCTCGCCCTGAAGTTTTGTGCTGCTGACACCTTACGCATACCGGGTGCCGCTGTCAAACGGGCCTAGAGGGCGCTTAAAGGCGGTGGATACCCGAAACACATTCCTCCAAATAGCGAATTGCCTCAGACGAATCCGCAGCTAGAGGGGCAGAAGCGAGTTCAACAGCCCCCATGAAGCCATCATCGACCATGCGTTGGTGCAATAGGGCGAGTGAATCGTAAAAGCCGTTCACATTGAGAAGAACTATAGGTTTCCCGGTCGTGCTGATCTTCCCTTGGGCAAGGACGTTGTAGTACTCGTCAAGGGTGCCGAAGGACCCGGGCAGGGCGACGAAGGCATCGGAAAGATCCTCCATCATCGCCTTGCGCGCGGCCAGGTCGGCCACTTCGATCTCTTGGTCGCAGGGAAAGACCTGGGCGCTGCGCATCTTGAAGTAATCGACCGAAGCGGGCACGACGCCGAATACCTGACCGCCCGCTTCGTGCGCGCCATGGGCCACGGCCCCCATAAGCCCCTGGTCGAAACCGCCGAAGACAAGGGCATGACCCGCCCGCCCAATAGCCTGGCCCAGGTCGCGGGCAGCTTCTAAATAGGCAGGCGCCGCAGCAGACGAAGAACCGCAGTAGACGCAAATCCTCATCGCGGGCCCTCCCTAGAGCGCCTGGGTCTTGGCTACGGCCGCGCGAATCGCGTTGATGACCCCCGCACGCATCCCGGCCTCTTCAAGGACCTGCACGCCCTCGATCGTCGTGCCGCCGGGACTGCAGACCATGTCTTTGAGCTCGGCCGGATGGACGCCTGAATCGAGAACCATCTTGGCGCTGCCAAGCACGGCTTGGGCGGCGACGCGGTAGGCTGCATCGCGCCGCATGCCTTCGGCAACCGCGGCATCGGCCAGAGCCTCGATGAACATGAACACATAAGCTGGGCTCGACCCCGCGAGCGCGCCGACCACATCGACCATGCGCTCGGACATCCGCTCGGCCGAACCGACGCTCGCGAAAATGCGGAAGACGGCGTCGACGTCTTCATCAGAGGCGTTTTCGTTGGGGCAGATCGCCGTGAAGCCCTCCCCCACAAGAGCCGGAGTGTTGGGCATCGTGCGGACGAGCCGCACCTCCTTGCCGAAAGCATCTTCGAGCCAGTGGATGTCTTTGCCTGCGGCAATCGACACGACGAGCTTCTCGTCGAAGGGTTCGTCGCAGATCTCGTCGATCACGTCGGCAAGGACGCCAGGCTTGACGGCCAACACGACCACATCGCTCTCGCGCACGACCTCGACGTTACGCGGGGTGGTGCGGACGCGCAAGTCGCGTGCGACCGAATCCCTTGTCTCCTGGGTGGGAGCGCTGGCGACGATGTCGCCCGGTGCCGCCATGCCGCTCTTCACGATGCCGCCGATGATGGCGCGCGCCATGTTGCCCGCGCCGATGAAACCAATTCGCATGCAATCTCTCCTTTATCGGGTTCCCCCATTGTAGCAACGCGCGCCAGGAGGGTGCGCGTTGCTCCCAGCATCGGTTACGCATACGAAAAAGGGAGCCGCTTCGAGCGACTCCCTTTTCTCTTACCAACGATTTAACGGGTGAAGATCATGTGATGCGGATGCTTCTTCCAGATCTCGTCGGCCGTATCGGACCAATCTGCGGCGTACTGTTCGGCGCGCGCCTGGAGCTCTTCGGCCGTTTCGTCGGCCTCGAGGTTGGTCGACTTGGCGCCCGTTTTGTTCACCATTTCGGTGAGCTTGCCTGGGTTCTCGAGCAGCGGGCAGGGCTTGAGCATGTTCTCGTTGAAGGGCTGGCCGTCATGGTAGGCCATGAAAAGGGGCCCGCGCAGGCAGTCAAGAAGACTGTAGTCATGGATGTTGCGGTCGCTGAAGTGGATGAAGACGCAGGGATCGCAGTCGCCGTTCGCGTTGATGTGGAAGTAGCGGCGGCCACCCGCGATACAACCCTGCACGTATTCGCCGTCGTTCTGGAAGTCCATAACGAAGAGGTCCTTGTGATGGCGATAGTAGCGGATGCGCTTGTACATTTCCTTGCGCTGTTCGGGCGTGGGAAGGAGTTCCAAATCAGCATCGGATCCCACCGGGAAGTAGTGGAAGTACCAGGCGAACATGGCGCCGTTCTTCACGAGCATATCCATGAAAGCGTCGTCGGAGATGCGCTCCATGTTCTGACGGGTATAGCAGCAGCTCGTACCGAAGGGCAGACGATGGTCGCGCATCAGCTTCATCGCGCGCTGCACGGAATCGTAGACGCCGTCGCCGCGGCGGGCGTCAGTGGTCTCCTCGTTGCCTTCGATCGAGATGGCGGGCATGAAGTTCTTCACGCGAAGCAGGTCCTGGCAGAACTCCTCGTCGATCAGGGTGCCGTTGGTGAAGCAGAGGAAGACGCAGTCGCTGTGCTTCTCGCAGAGGCGGATGATGTCCTTCTTGCGCACCAAGGGCTCGCCGCCCGTATAGATGTACATGTAGACGCCGAGCTCTTTGCCCTGGGTGATGATCGAGTCGATGTCTTCGAAGGACAGGTTCATACGGTTGCCGTAGTCGGCCGCCCAGCAGCCCTTGCAATGCAGGTTGCAGGCGCTCGTGGGGTCGAGCAGGATGGCCCAGGGGATATTGCAGCCGTACTTCTCGCGGCATTCCTGCTGACGCTGCCAACCGGTCATGCTCGCATTGAGCAGGAAGTTGGAGACAAACGTTTCGATAACGCCCGGGTCGAACTCTTCCAGGGCTTTCTTGATCATGTGATAGCCGTTGGAATTGGGGTCGTCGATGACATCATGGAAGACCTTGCGCTGCGAGGGCATTTCGCCATGGGAAATAGCATCGAAGCCCTTGAGCAGCATAGGGAGGGCCTTATCGGGATTCGTACGGAGGAGCTTGATCCCCGTACGGATGCCGAAATCAGCAACTTTGTTTGCCATAGTACATCCTCTTTGTTCGTGCCGTATGGATACGCGTTCTCAATAACTCTTGGGAGTGTAATGGCGGGCGGCCCCCCGTTCAAGTCGATGAACAGGGAATACACGCACATTTGGACAAATGTGATAGATGTGGTGCATTTTTGCCGCCCTTTGCAAGAAGCGTTTGACTGCTGGACCCAGGGACCTTGCCTTAGATGGTCATGCTGCGCAGTCCTGGCGCAACCTCTTGGTTGCAGCCCGCGCGCGCCCCTATACTGATGCGAGACTTCCCCCTTCAAACGAAAGATAGCTATGGCACTTTCCCAATTTTCCCGCACCCAACTGCTTTTAGGCGCCGCCGCTATGGATGCGCTCGCCGACGCGCGGGTCGCCGTGTTCGGCGTGGGTGGCGTGGGCGGATACGCTGCCGAAGGCCTGGCCCGCAGCGGCGTGGGCGCCATCGACCTCGTGGACGACGACGTCGTTTGCCTTACCAACATCAACCGGCAGATAGTGGCCACCACCGAAACGATCGGCCAGTATAAGGCCGACGTCATGGCGGCACGAATCCGCGCGATCAACCCCCATTGCGACGTACGCGTGCACAAATGCTTTTACCTGCCGCAAACCGCCGACCAGTTCGACTTCGCCGATTACGACTACGTCGTCGATGCGGTCGACACCGTCACGGCCAAACTGGCCCTCATCGAGCGCGCGCACGAAACGGGCACGCCGATCATCTCGAGCATGGGAGCGGGCAACAAGCTCGACCCCACCGCATTCGAAGTGGCCGACATTTCAAAGACGAGCGTGTGTCCCTTGGCCAAGATCGTCCGCAAAGAGCTGCGCAAACGCGGCATCCACCACGTGAAAGTGGTCTATTCCAAAGAGCGCCCCCTTCGCCCGGCCAACGACATCACGATCAGCTGCCGCTATCACTGCGTCTGCCCGCCTGAAGCCCAGCGTCACTGCACCGACAAGCGCGACATCCCCGGCTCGAGCCCCTTCGTCCCGCCGGTAGTGGGAATGATCTGCGCCTCCGAAGTCGTGCGGGACCTGGTGACGCCCGTAATCGACCCCGACCAAGACGGGGACGCGTAGCCATGTCGCACAAGAAACACACCCCCGCACCCGCGCCCGACCGGTCGGCCTTCCTGCCCGTCACGCGGGCCGATGCGCGCGCACGGGGCTGGGACACGGTCGACTTCGTCTTCGTGTCGGGGGATGCCTACGTCGACCACCCCTCGTTCGGCATGGCCCTACTCACCCGCCTGCTCGAAGCCCATGGGTATTCGGTGGGCATCATCGCCCAACCTGATTGGCAGGACCCTGCCTCCATCGACGTCTTCGGCCGCCCCCGCCTCGCCTTCCTCGTCTCGGCGGGCGCAATGGATTCGATGGTCAACCACTACACGGTGGCCAAGCACCACCGCCATTACGATTACTATTCACCCGGCGGCGAGATGGGCCTGAGGCCCGACCATGCCGCCGTCGTCTACGGCAACCTCATCCGCCGCACCTACAAGGACGTACCGATCGTCTTGGGAGGCATCGAGGCGAGCCTGCGCCGCCTGGCCCACTACGACTACTGGTCGGACAAGATGAAGCGGTCGATCCTGCTCGATTCGGGGGCCGACATCGTCAGCTACGGCATGGGCGAGAAATCGCTCATCGCGATTGCCGAAGCGCTCGACGCCGGCCTTTCCGTGCACGACCTCACTTTCATTCCGGGCACCGTCTACCGGTGCCGGTCGATCGACCACTGCGACCGCCCGGTCCTGCTGCCCAGCTGGGACGACCTGCAATCGGACAAGCTCAACTACGCACGCAGCTTCGGGGTGCAGTATCGCAACCTCGACCCCTTTTCGGCCCGCACGCTCATCGAGGCCTACCCCCACGACGTCTACGTGGTGCAGAACCCGCCGAGCAAGCCCCTTTCCACACCCGAATTCGACGCCCTCTACCGACTCCCCTACGCCCGGACCTGGCATCCCGATTACGACGAGGCCGGCGGCATCCCGGCGCTCGCCGAAGTGAAGTTCAGCCTCACGAGCAACCGCGGGTGCTTGGGCGACTGCGCCTTCTGCTCGCTCAACTTCCACCAGGGCCGGATCATCCAAGCGCGCAGCCGCGAGAGCATCGTGGAGGAAGCGCGTCTCATGACGCAGGAGCCCGACTTCAAGGGCTACCTCCACGACGTGGGCGGTCCCACCGCCAACTTCCGCGTCTCCGCCTGCGCCAAACAGGCCAAGCACGGGGCCTGCCCCACCAAACGCTGCCTGTCGCCTACGCCCTGCAACAAGCTCACCGTCACCCACGAGGACTACGTGAAGCTCCTGCGCGAACTGCGTGCCCTGCCGGGCGTGAAGAAGGTCTTCATCCGCAGCGGCATCCGCTTCGACTACGTCCTGCTCGACGACGACCCCACCTTCTTCCACGAACTCGTGAAGTACCACGTGAGCGGCCAGTTGCGCCTGGCCCCCGAACACGTCTCCGACACGGTCCTCAAGGTGATGGGCAAACCGAGCAACGCCGTCTACGAGAAGTTCGTGAGCACCTTCAACGCCTACACCAAGGAAATCGGCAAGGAGCAGTACGTCCTGCCCTACCTCATGTCCTCCCACCCCGGCTCGACGATGAAGGAAGCGGTAGAATTGGCCGAATTCTGCCGCGACCTGGGTTTCAATCCCGAACAAGTGTCCGACTTCTACCCCACGCCCTCGACGATTTCCACCTGCATCTACTACACGGGCGTCGACCCGCGCACGATGGAGGACGTCTACTGCCCCCGCAGCCCGCACGAAAAGGCCATGCAGCGGGCCCTCATCCAGTACCGCAACCCCAAGAACCGCGCCCTCGTCCGCGAGGCGCTCGTGGCCGCCCATCGCGAGGACCTCATCGGCTTCGGCCCCAAATGCCTGGTGAAGCCCGAAAAGGAAGGCGAAGGAAACCGGCGGCGCACGGGCACAGGCGACAAGGGCGCCGACCAGCGGAAACGGCGCCGTGCGGGGCGAACCGGCCATTCAAAGCGCAGCTCGTCGGACGAACCGCATTCAAAAGGCACCGGCAGAACGGACTCACGCCCCAAGAACGCCCAAAAGACCCATGACGCCCACCGAAAGAAGACCGACCACGCCTCGAGAAGGAGCGGGCGATGAGCGGGCGCGCACGGGCCTTCGATGTTGCCGTCCGCTTCGTGAACGACCATGCGCACGACCTGGTGAAACGAACCCTCGAAGCCTACGCAGCCAACCCGGGCACCGACCTGCGCCTGCCGCGTGCCGCCAAGAAAGCCGCGACCGTTGAGGAAGGAACCCTGCGCGACGTCCCCTTCCTCGCCTTCATGCCCAAAGGGAAAGCCCGAACGACGATCGTCTACGCCCCGGGAGGAGGCGGCACCCTCGAGCCCCTCTCCTTCCAGCTGACTTTCGCCGCCCGTCTTTCGGCGGCAGCCCAGGCGCGCGTGGTCGTGGGCCGCTACCCCAAGGGGCCGCAGGCAAACGCTATAGACGCGATTAACTGGGTCGAGCGCCTCTACATCGACGCCTACGTGAAGCAGGGCAAAGAGGACACCTTTCTGATGGGCGACGGCATCGGAGCCAACCTTTGCCTAGCCATTTCCGCCCAAACCGACGCCAAGCCCACGGGACTCATCTGCGTATCCCCCGACACGGGCCTCGCCGAGGGCGACCAGCGCGCCAGCCTTGAAGCGTGCGCGCACGACGACCAGCTCGTCGCTTCCACCTTTCCCCTCACGATGAGGGAAGCCTTCTTCGGCCCCCTCTCATTTGCGAGCGCGCTCGTGAACCCGCGCAGCATTACTTTCGACCACCACTTCCCGCCCACGCTCATGCTCTACGGCGGCAAGGAAATGTACCGCGCCCAGGACAAGGCGCTGATAGAGACCATGCACGCTTCCGACGTGCACGTGGAAAGCCATCGCTACGACGACCTGCCCCATTGCGGCGCACTCATGACCGCCTTCCCGGAGCACCGCGATGCGATTGCTCGCATGGCCACCTTCGTAGAGAGCCGCCTGGACGCAGAAGGGGACGCTACTGGCCGGCGGTAAGGCGGAAGGGGATTTGTTCGCCCACGCCGGGGGTGGCAAGAACCTGCCCCCGGTCATCGACCAAGACCACCTCGAGCTCGGGATGCTCGAGGGAAAAGGAGAGAGCGCGATCGACTCCCATCAGGATGAGCGTCGTGGAATAGCCATCGCCGTCGAGCGAGGTGTCGGAAATCACCGTCGCGCTCACCACGTCGGTCTGGGCCGGGAAACCGGTCCGCGGGTCGAGGATATGGTGGTAGGAACGGCCCCCGCGCTCGAAGGCGCGTTCGTAGATGCCGCTCGTCACGACCGACCCCGACGTCATGCCCACGACAGCGAAGGACTGCATAAGAGGCATGTCGCGGGAAGCGAGCGGTTGGCGCAATCCCACCTGCCAGGGGCTCCCGTCAGGGCGCCCGCCCCGCACGGCCACGTTGCCGCCCAGGTTCACGATGGCGTGCTCGACACCCTGGGCACCGAGCACGTCGAGCACGCGATCGGCGATGTAGCCTTTAGCGATACCGCCCAGCTCGAGGCAGGCAGAGGGATCGTCGAGCTGCACGCTTGCCTGGCCCACGCGCACGCCGCGCCAATCGACATGGCAGAGCGCCTTGCGCACGTCGGACTCGTCGGGCACGCGCCCGCGCTTGAAATCCCACAGGCGCGTGACCGCCCCCATCGTGATGTCGAACAGTCCGCCTGAAGCCGCGCAGTAGTCCAGGGCCGTGCCTATGAAGGAGGCCAATTCGGGGTCGACGTCAACGGCGCGTCCCTTGGCATGGTTGACCCGGTAGAGCTCCCCCTCTTCGTCGAAGCGGGAGAAGAGTTTCTCGTACCGCTTAGAGGCCTTGGTCACCGCCGCCATCGTCTTATCGGTGAGCACGGGGGCCGTGACGGTGTTGACCGTATCGAACAAGAAGAATTCACGTGTTTCCATTGCTTCCGTCCCTTTCCGACGAGGTTGTGTGAGGGACCGCCCCGCACCGGATGCTCGCTGCATGCAAACTGTTACTATACGGTACGCCACGCTCGAGGCAACGGACCCCTCGAACAAACTCCTAGGAGGCTCCTATGGATTCACACAGACCGCACGCACGCGCACTGCCCTTCGGAGCCTTCGATACGGCAGCCCTCTACGCCTTTGCCGCCACCGCCCCGCTTACCCCGCCCGTATTGGCCACCTGGGAGCGCATCGTCGGCATCGGCTCCGACGACCCCGGCATCCTCGATTCGTCAGCACCCTATCTGCATGCCTTCTGCCTTTCGGTTATGTTCATCGCCCTGGGCTACCTCTTCGTCTGCCTGCTGAAAACCGAATACGCGCGCATCAATCGGCCGCTGCTCATGGGCGCTGCCCTCAGCTACGGTTGCGGCATTGCCCTTCTCTGCGCCTGGAGTGCAGGAGCGCTTTCAGGCTTTGCGGGAGAAACGGCCGCCGGCCTTCTCACCGGATTCGGAACCGCCATCATGGCCCTTGCCTGGTTCACCCTCCTTCGTGTGAGCGCCTTCCGCAAAGCCCTGGTGACCACCATCGGTCTCTGCATCGGCATCGGACTCGCCACTGTCTGTCTCACGCTCCTCGATCCGACGGTTGCGCGCATCGTTCTGGCAGGGGCAAGCGCGCTGGCGATAGCCGGCTGCCTGCACGCATCGATTCAAAAGGGGCCTGCCATCGAACGCGACCGCAAGCAGGACAGCAATTGGTGGGACGTCTTCGGGCATATGGACGCTTCGCTCATCGATGGAAATACGCTGAAATCCCCCCTGTCGCGCATCCTCTTTTTCATCGTCGCCCCACTCGCCATGTTGCTCTTGTTCGACGCTGTCTGCGGAGTGAAACCGGGCGTGCGTACGAATGCCGACGCGGGCGCCGCCGCCTGCGCGTTCCTCGGCCTTGTCGCCTTGATTCCCCTGGCCCTCTTCAAGAGCGACCGGGCCCTGTTCACGTTCGCCTATCGTTTCTTCATGCCCGTCGTTGCATTCGCCGCGCTTACGATGGGAGCCTTCGCCGACCCTTCGGTCAGTCGCGCCTGGATCGTAAACGGCGCGGTCGCCTATTGCGAGGTCTACGCCGTGCTCATCGGCACCATACTCGTTGTGCCGGCGGGCCGTATGCAATCGCTCGCGCTTCCAAGCGGTAGCCTCGTGCTCGTCATGCTCTGCCTCACCGACATGCTCGTCAACGCTCCCCTCCACATCGACAACGCCGCGCAGTCCCTCTACCCGAGCGTCGTCGTCCTCATGGTGGGCACCGTGGTTCTCTTCGCCGTGGTCCCCGGGCAGCGTCTCTGGCGCCAAGTCCTTGCCGGCATCGATTCCGTCAAGGCAGCCAACCCGCCCTCGGACTTCTACGAACAACGTTGCAAGGCCATCGCAGAATCCTATCGACTCACCCCACGAGAAACCGAGGTGCTCGCCCTGCTCGGACGCGGAAGGACGGCAGCGCGCGTCGCGCAAGAGCTCGTCGTCGCGGAGTCGACGATCCGCACCCACCGCAAGAACATCTACCAAAAGATGGGCATTTCTTCGCGCGAGGAGCTCATGGATCTCATCGAAGGCGCTGAACTGGGTAAATAGCCCTTCTTCCCCCTTTTCGTCGATGTCTTGAGAACCGCGGTAACCAACGAATTCCACCCCAGCGACGATTGGCACGGCACTCAACGTCCCCCACGATGGAGTCGCTGGAACGAGAGGGAAAGGATTCAGCATGAACAAGGCATTCAGTCGTCGCGACTTCATCAAGGGAAGCATCGTCGTTGCCGTAGGCGCCATGAGCGCCGGCGCGCTTTCGGCATGCGCCGGACAGGGGGGCTCTGCGAGCAGCGCAAGCTCGAAATCGGGCGGCACCGTCACGCTGCGCCGCGGATACGGGGTCTCCCATGGGGACAAATGCTTCGGCCAAGCCGTCGTCGCTACCGCCGAGGACGGAACCATCCTGGCGGTGAGCATCGACGACTACCAGTTCCTCGACGCCACGACCGCGGGCATCAGCCCCGTTCCCAACGCCGACAAAGAATTCGGCCAGGGCTTCGCTGCGGGTAAGACGCTCATTTCCAAATCTGATAACGACGAGGTCTATTCGGCGATGCTCAAAGAAAAGGGGAAAGCCACCCAGAACTGGCTGACCTCCATCCAAGCGATCGAAGCCTATTGCGTAGGCAAGACCCCCGACAAGATCCAAAGCGCCGGCACCGATGCCGTCTCGGGCGCCACGCTCGTCGACACGAACGGCTATCTCAAACTCGTCGCCCAGGTAGCCGCCGACGATTCAATCGCCGTTAAGGGCACCTACGAAGGCGATGGGTCCGATTTGAAGATGGGCCGCGTCAACGCCGTCTGCCATGGGACCAAGACCTTCGGCGACGCCGTTTCGCTCGTGCAGGGATCCAAGCTCGTGGCCACGAACATCGACGAGTTCCAGTTCTTCGACGCCACGACTCAGGGCCTCACCGCCGTGCCCAATTCCGACAAGGGCTTCGGCCAAGGCTACGCAGAAGGCAAAGTGCTCGCGTCCAAGGCAATCAACAACACGGTCTACTCTGAGCTAATGAAGGAAAAGGCCCAAGCCACGACTCCCTGGCTCGATTCCATTACCGCGATTGAAAACGCCTTGGCGGGCAAGGACGTAAGTGAGGTCAAGCTGTCGGGCCCCGATGCCGTGTCGGGCGCTACGCTTGTCGACACCGCAGCCTATGCCAAGGCGGCGGCGACGGCCGCTCAGGCAGCGTAAGGGGACCGAACACACAAATTTGCCCGCACAAGAGCAACAGGTACCGACCTCTCGCATGAAGAGATGCGAGAGGTCGGTTATATTCGGAAAGACCGTTGGAGGGAAAGGGGCATACGACATGAACGAGCTGCTGCCGCACGGCTGGAGCGATCGATCGGCCAAGCAGGTGGTGGCTATCGTCATCCTCGTGCTCATGACCATGACGCTCAGCTTCATCGAGTTTCCCGTCGCGCCCCAGGCCCATTGGCTCAAGTACGACCCATCGGGCATCGTCCCCCTCCTGGTCACCTTGCTCTACGGGCCCGCCGTGGGAGTGGGGGTAGCCGTGCTCGCCTGGGTGCCCCACCTGATCGCCTCACCCATCGGGTCGCTCATGAACATCTGCTCGACGACGATTCTCCTGCTCGTCATGAGCGCCGTCTACCGCCGCAGGCCGTCCTTGTCCCGGGCGATTCTTGGTGCGGCCCTCGGCGTGGCCGCCGTTGTTGCCATAATGTCTTGTCTCAACATGGCCATTACCCCGCTCGTAGTGCATGATGTGACCTATCAAGACGTCACATCACTGGTGCCCGCAGCAGTAGCCCCCTTCAACCTGGCCAAGGCAACCGTCAACGCAGCGATCACGCTGGCCGCCTATCGCCCGCTCGGACGCCTGCTCGAGAGCTAGGTTGCATTGCTAACTAGCGATGAGAATCTGATAGCTTAATTCAAGGGTTACAACTCCATACCATCACTTGTTTGCATTTCCATACTTGACTGGGGGTCAAGGGGTCGCAGGTTCAAATCCTGTCAACCCGACCAGTTCAAGAACGCCTCGGCGCATCCCATTCCTTTGATGCAAATATCGGACAACCCCGCTAGGAGGCACGTCCGCTTCGTTAGGCTGCTCGGTGCAGCGCGCCGGGCCGTGGGATTCCTAGCGACGAGAATCAAGTTCGCCTCATCCACGATCAAGTCGTTAGCGTAGACGTTCTTATTCTTTACTACGATAAGGGCGTTGTCGCGCGCGCCTGCGAAACCATGTCCTTGCTCGAAGCACGCAAGATGCCGGGGCACGTTCATTGTCTCTTCGTAGTGTACGCTCTGGTTGCTGCCGCTGCCGGCGGCCAAGTTTTCCAGATCGGCAAAACCAGGGTACACCACGTTTGCCCACTTCATTGCCTTGAAGTTTTCGGTGGCACCCACCAGCCCCAACCGTGTGCCCATTATCGATAAAAAGCATTACGAAAGCGTGCCTACGAGATGCACGTCTCACAATATGAGCGCGGCGCCTCGACGCTCAGCCGCCTCGTGACAGTCTCGCCCCAGCGCCTTCGTTGCGGTGGACGGAATCGCAAGGAATGCGGTCGATTTCGGCGTCTGCAGGCTGAAATCGCGAGGAATGCGGTAGTCAACGGAAGGCGCTTCATGACTCGGTTTCGCGCGCAAGTCCCTGACCTGGTCTTTCGCACACGCTGATATCACCTATAAGCTCGGCAATCGAGAGTCGGGACAAACAGAGACCACATTTCTGTCCATCTTAACCAGCGACCTTCAAAAACAACTACATTCCTGCCCATCCTGGCCAACCTACGGACGATAAGCCCCAGAGCTGGAACACATGACGAGGGCTAGACGCAGCGCCCGTCGTGCACGCGAGAACCGAGAAGGTAGGCAGCAAGCACATTCACCCATAGTTGACTCACCCTACCTCGATGAAGCAATCAATTGGTCTGAAATATGGAACATTCGCATACAGGCAAAGAAAAAAGACCGTCGCAAAAAGACGGCCTTTCAAATTCGAATGGTCGGGTTGACAGGATTTGAACCTGCGACCCCTTGACCCCCAGTCAAGTGCGCTACCAAACTGCGCCACAACCCGATCCAATTGTTTGTTGCTCTCTCAAGCAACGAAAAATATATTACCAAACCCCGGGAAGAAATCAACCCATCAATTCAATTGTTTTATCCAAAATCACATGGGCAAGTTCGGGCTTGAGCATATAAGGCACGTGCTCCTCGCCATCGGGCGTCACCATCCAGATCTCGTTGCCTTCGGTACCGAAGGCAAGTCCCCGCCCCACATGGTTGGCGATAATCATATCGGCATGCTTGGCCAAGAGCTTCTTGCGGGCATTGGCGATGACGTCGTTCGTTTCGGCCGCAAAGCCCACGACCACCTGGCCCTCCTGTTTATGCGCGCCCATCTCGGCCAGGATATCGGGATTCTGGGCCAACTCGATCGTCTGAAGGGCCGCGTCGTCGATGCCCTTCTTCAGCTTGTGGTCGGCTTCGCCCTTGGGCCGCAGGTCGGCCACCGCGGCCGCGAAAATGCCGATGTCACACGCAGGAAAAGCCTCGGCCACCGCATCGCGCATCTCGCGGGCCGTGCGCACGGGAATCACGTGCACGCCTTCGGGCGCTTCCACCGCCACCGGACCGGAAACGATCGTCACGTCGGCCCCGCGTTCGTGAGCCGCCTTGGCCAGCGCGTAGCCGGTCTTGCCGCTGCTGAAGTTGGTGATGTAGCGCACCGGGTCGATGGGCTCAATCGTAGGCCCGGCCGTAATCAGCACGCTCGTGGACCGCATGTCGCCGGTCAGCCCCAGCTCGAGCAGGGTCTGACGTACGATTTCGTCGACGTCGGCAAGACGGCCCTTCCCGATATCGCCGCAAGCGAGGTAGCCCGCATCCGCTTCGATGATCTTGGCCCCGTGCAGGGCGAGCAGCCCCATGTTGCGCTGGTTGGCCGGGCTTTCGTACATGTGCACGTTAGCCGCCGGGCACACCACGAGGGGCGCCGTGCAGGCGCAGGCCGTCGTGGTGAGCAGGTCGTCGCAGATGCCGTTGGCGATCTTGGCAATCACATTGACCGTGGCCGGCGCGATGAGGAACAAATCGGCCTCTTCGGCCAGACTGATATGGTGGATGGGATCCGATGGGGCATCGTCGAACATGCCCACGGCCACCTCTTCGTGAGTGAGCGCGCGGAAGGTGAGCGGGGTGACGAACTTGGTGGCGTTCTCGGTCATCACGACCTTCACGCGCACGCCCGCCTTCTGAAGGCCGCGTACGATCTCGCACGACTTATATGCGGCGATACCACCGGTCACGCCAAGCAGTACCGTTTTCTTATCGCTGTGCATGGTCTACCCTTCCGACTCGACGCCCGGCACATGCGCGAGCGCCCGATCTAACACATCTTTTATGATACGCGCATGCTCTTCGGTGGGCCCGAGGGATTGCACGCCCACGAACCGCCCACCAATGGAATAGGACCCGATGTGCACCCCGCGTCCCAAGAGCTTTTCGACCTGCATGAGCCGTTCGGCATCGGCCGCCGCCTGATCGTCGCCTTCTGCAGCGATGCGGTCGATATCGTCGGCCGGGACGCCGAATTCAACGAGCGCCATGAAATCGCGCACGACGTCGTCGATGGTTTCCAAACAGTCGATGGCAAAACCCGGACACGCCAGAATTACGCGCCCGTCGAAGGTTCCGCGCCACTCGTCGAGGATGGTACGCGTGAGCGGACTTACCCAATCGCTTTCCTTGGGCCCGAACACACTCTGATAGCCTACCGTGATCGCGTCGCGGTCGACGCCGAGCTCGCAAGCCACCAAGCCCGCGCTCTCCTCGACCTGCGACCGGTAGGTATCCCCCGCCCGTTCGTCCTTCAAGGGAATCGCGTGGAAGGACAGCAGAAGCCGATCCCCCGCCGCCGGATCATAGCCCGTTGCGCGAATAGAATCGGCTATGGCTTTCACGTAGAGGGGATTAGTCCCGTACTGCTCGACAATGCGCACGTCGGGCAGCCAATCCATAGCTTTCAGCGCCTCTTTGAAGGACCGAATCACAGCCTTGGTGGGCGCAAAGGCGCTCTGCGGGTACAGGGGAAGCAACACGATCCGCTCGCAGCCGCGGAAACGCAGCTCTTCGAGGACATCGAGAAGAGCCGGCTGGCCGTAGCTCATACCGCTGCGCACAAGGACTTCGTCAGTATCGGGGTGGGCCCGATGCTGCAGAGAATACAGTCGCTGCACGATATCGACGAGCCGTTGCATGTCGGCGATAAGAGGCGACCCGTCCTTGCGCCAAATGCGGCTGTACCGTTCAGCGGAAGCGAAACGACGTTTGGGAAGGATCACGTGGTTGACGAGCAGCTTCCACGGCCTTTCGGGCAACTGCCGAATGTAGGGGTCGGTGAGAAATTGGCGCAGGTAGGCTTCGACATCCTCGGGCTCGGGTGACGAGGGGGATCCCGTGTTGGCCAGAATCACGCCGGTCTTCATGTCCGTGCAGCTCCTTTCCTTACGCTAGAACTGAAGGTCGTCCGTTTGATGTGGGGCGCTCGCAAGCGCACCCAAGATGCGCCCGCCCGCCTGGGTGCGCCCCATGCTGCGACCCTCAAGCGAGGCCATGACCTGAGCCAAATCGGGCGGAAAGCCATCGAGCAAGCTGATAGGATCACCGGTGAGCGGATGGGTCACGTGAAGGGAATACGAATGCAGGAATTGGCGGGTCAAGCCCAGCTGGGCCGCATCGCTCCCCCACGCGTAGAGGGGATCGCCCACGCAGCAGTGGCCGATATATTCCATATGGACGCGGATCTGATGGGTGCGCCCCGTATAGAGCTTGCATTCGAGCAAGGTGTAACCGTTGTCTTTAGGGCCGGCCTCGAAACGCTCGAGCACCGTGAAGGTGGTAAGGGCGTTGCGGGCACTCGGCCGATAGGATATGCGCATGCGCAGGCGGTCGGCGCCCTCACGGCCGATAGGCTCGTCGATCTGGCCCGTGTCGTAAGCGATGTTGCCGTGCACGAGCGTGAGATACCGCCGATCGACGTCGTGGTCGCGAATGAGCTGTTGCAAGATTTCGCCCGCCGCATCCGTCTTAGCGCACATCATGAGACCGCTCGTATCCATGTCGAGCCGGTGGACGATGCCTGGACGGTCGTCGCCCTGCACGTGGGCCAAATTGTCACGCCCGTAGCGGTAAAGCAAGGCGTTCACCAAGGTCCCCGCCGGATGGCCCGGCGCCGGGTGCACGCAGAGCCCCGCCTGTTTGGAAATGACGAGCATGTCGTCGTCTTCGTAGCGCACATCGAGCGGAATGGGCTCGGCGAGCAAGGCGATGTGCTCTTCTTCGGGAAGGTCCTCGTAGATGATCACGTCGCCCGCAGCGATTTTCGTCTTCTTGGTAGCGGGCTCGCCGTTGACGAGCACCTTGCCCGCGTCGATCTGCTTGGTCGCGGCGCTACGCGAAGGGTAGCACGCGCGAGCGGCGAGCAGGGCGTCAAGGCGCATGCCGGCGTCAGCCACGCCGGCAAAAAGGGATCGGGACGCAGCCATTAGCTAGTCACCGTCCGATTGCGCTGCGCCGCTGTCGCCCGGGCGGGTAATCAGGGCGATAACGAGCAGGGCGATGCCGCAGGTCACGCCGATGTCGGCCACGTTGAAAACGGGAAAATCGACAAAGGTGCAGTTGAAGAAATCGACGACATAGCCATAGGCGAACCTATCCCAGGCGTTGCCTAGGCCCCCGGCCACGATGAGGGCGATCGAAATCGTCTCGAGCCAGGTAGCCTGGTCGCGCAGATAGGCGAAGAGGAAAACGGCGAGACCCGCGCATACCACGAGGCTGAAAACGCCCAAGGGCACCGTCGACCCGCCGAAGACGCCCCAGGCGCCGCCCGTATTGTGGACGAGGGTGAAGTCGAAGAGTCCAAGCACATTGCGCGCAAGGGTGGTCCCCACCGATACCGTGTCCATGGCCAGCTTCGAGGCGCGATCGATTGCAATCCATGCAACAAGGACGGCGGCGAACGCAAGGGCTCGCCGCCGCATTGAAGCAGACGTTGGAGAAGGGTTCTGCTGCACGCTACTCCTCTGCCGCGAACCCGATCGCGTCGAGGGCGTCGCCGCAGCGCTCACAGACGTCGGGATGGTGGGCATTGCCGCCGAGGGCCCGATGGTTCCAGCAGCGCGGGCACCGGTCGAGCTCGGTCTTCTTCACGTCGACCGCGTACTCGTCGCCCTCGGCCACCGTGAAGGTGGCGTCGGCAACGATGAAGAACTCGCGATAGAAATCGGCATCGAACGAGTTGAGAGCCTCGAGGGCAGCCGCAGGAGCGGCGACTGCGACTTCGGCTTCCTGGCTCTTGCCGATCGTGCCGGCCGTGCGCGCTTCCTCGAGCGCCTTGGTCACGGCTTCGCGGGCTTCGAGCACCACGTCGAAGCGGGCAGCGATGCTCTCGGCGTCGGCCGGCAGAGCGGGCACGAAGGCGTCTTTGGTAGGCCAGCCCGCCAGCTGCACGGAGATCTCGCGACCTTCGCGATTGCGCATGGCTTCGGGATAGTGCTGCCACACCTCTTCGGTCGTGAAGGTGAGGATAGGCACCATCACGCGCACGAGCACTTCGAGGATGTTGAAAAGCACCGTCTGGGCGCTGCGACGGGCATGGCTGTCGGGCGCTTCGGAATAGAGGCGGTCTTTGAGCTCGTCCATGTACACGGCCGAAAGGTCGCCGACCACATAGTCGTACACCGCGCGATAGACGCGATGGAAGAGGTAGGCATCGTAGTTCTCGTCGATCTCGTCGAGCAGGCGGGCCAGGCGCACAAGAGCCCACTGGTCGGCGGGCAGCAAGTCGTTGAAGTCGCGCACGGCGTCGGTGCGGTCGTCGAAGTCGGACAGATTGCCCAAGATGAATCGATAGGTGTTGCGGAAGCGACGATAGGCGTCCGATGTGCGGTTCAAGATGTTCTCGCCCACCGACACGTCGACCGAATAGTCGCAGGACGCAACCCACAGGCGCAGGACGTCGGCGCCGTACTTGTTGCAGACCTCGTTGGGGTCGATGCCGTTGCCCTTGGACTTCGACATCTTCTCGCCGTTTTCGTCGACCGTGAAGCCGCAGCAGAGGACGCTCTTGTAGGGAGCAGCGCCGAAGGTGCCGATACCGCAGAGCAGCGAGCTCTGGAACCAACCGCGATGCTGGTCGGACCCCTCCAGGTACATATCGGCCGGCCAGGTGAGACGATCGGCTTCCATGCGGTGGCGCAGGACGCCGATGTTCGACACGCCCGACTCCCACCAGACGTCGAGGATGTCCTTTTCGGGCAGGATGTCGTCGCCATGAGCACCGCATTTGGGGCAGCAGGTGTCGGCCGGCAGGTAGTCGCTCGGCTTCTTGGTGAACCAGGCGTCGGCCCCTTCCTTGTTGAAGAGGTCGATAACGGCATCGAAGGTCGCTTCGGTCGCAATGATTTCGCCGCACTTGGCGCACTTGAAGACGGGGATGGGCACGCCCCAGTTGCGCTGGCGGGAAATGCACCAGTCCGGGCGCTCTTCAACCATGGCGCCGATACGGTTCTGGCCCCAATCGGGGATCCAGCGCACCTTGTTATGGATGGCATCGAGCGCCTTGTCGCGCAGGCCCGTCTTGTCCATCGACACGAACCACTGGTCGGTCGCGCGGAAGATGACCGGCTGATGGCAGCGCCAGCAGTGGGGGTAGCTGTGATGGATGTCGACGTGGGCCACGAGCATGCCGCGCTCGTCGAGCCACTTGATGATGTGGGGGTTGGCCTCGTCGGTGTCCATTCCCGCGAAATAGGGCACGTAGTCGAAGAACTTGCCGTCGTCGTCGACCGGCATAATCATCTTGATGCCGAACTTCTGCCCCACCTTGTAGTCGTCGACGCCGTGGCCGGGAGCCGTATGCACGGCGCCCGTGCCGGAATCGAGCGTGACGTGGTCGCCGTAGATGAAGCGACCTTCCACCTCGTGCATGATCGGCGTTTCGTAGGTGAGATCGGAAAGCTCTGCGCCCTTCATGGTAAGGGGCTCGCCGTCGACCGACACCACCTCGTAGTCGTCCCAGCCGGCGACCTCGGCCACGTTTTCAACGAGTTCTTGCGCGAAGAGCAGGTAGCGGCCGTTCACCTTGACGAAGACGTAGTCGAAATCGGGGCCCAGGCAGACGCAGGCGTTGGCGGGCAGGGTCCAGGGGGTCGTCGTCCAGATGAGGACGTAGGCGTCGTCGAGCACAACGCCCGCGTCGGCGAAAGCAGCCGGGATCTTGTTGAGCTTGAACGTCACGTAGATGGAAGGCGAGACCTCGTCGCCGTATTCGATTTCGGCTTCGGCAAGCGCGGTGTGGCAGTGCTTGCACCAGTGGATGGGCTTGTGGCCGCGATAGACCGCCCCGTCGAGGTACATCTGCTTGAACGCTTCGACGTTGGCCGATTCGTAGCTGTGCTGGAAGGTGAGATAGGGATGGTCCCAATCGGCGTTGACGCCCAGGCGCTTGAAGCCGTTGCGCTGGATATCGACGAACTTTTCGGCCCACTCGCGGCACATCTTGCGGATGGTCGCCTGAGGGAGTTCGTTCATCTTTTCGGTGCCGATCTTCTTTTCGACCTCATGCTCGATCGGCTGGCCGTGGCAGTCCCACCCCGGGATGTAGGGGGTGTAGTAGCCGCGCTGGGCGTGGACCTTGATGACCATGTCCTTCAGGGTCTTGTTGAACGCATGGCCGATATGGATCGGGCCGTTGGCGTAGGGAGGGCCGTCGTGCAGGACGAAGGGGGTGTGGTCCCGGTTCTTGTCGAGCACCTTATGGTAAATGTCGATGTCGTCCCACCACTCGAGTCGCTTGGGCTCGTTCTGCGCGAGGTTGGCGCGCATCGAGAAGTCGGTCTTGGGGAGATTCATCGATTTCTTGTAAGCGTTTGCCACTGTCTTACCTTCCACATCCGGGTGACGCCCTATGCGCCTGCGCTACAACCGTCGTGTTTTCACGCCCGACCACGGCTCCGCGCCGCAGCCTACCCGCAAGACAAAGTTGTATTCTATCGCACTTTAGCGCGCTCACCAGCAGAAGGCGGGTCGTGCGCAAGACATGTGGAGAAGGTGTGGCAAGATGCCGCCCGCACAAGCGCCAAGCGCGCTGGCTTTGCCCCGAGACGCGGGCGCGAGCAGCCGAGCGCGCTCCGTGCGGTAAAATGAAATCACCCAACCAGCGAGGAGACTACCCATGCCCTACACCATCGTCACCGATTCGAGCTGCAACCTTCCCGAAGAGCTCATCGAGCGCTATGGCATCGAAGTGTTGCCCCTGCGGTTCGAAAGCGAGGGCAAGGAATACGTGAGCTTCCTGAAAGGCTCGGTCACCGACCTAGCAGCCTTCTACACGATGATGCGAGACGGCAAGGTCTTCACCACAAGCCTGCCCAACCAGCAGCTTTCTTCCAACCTGATCCGCACGGAATTCGAACGGGGCAACGACATCCTCTACATCGGCTTTTCGAGCAAGCTTTCAGGCACCTACGATGCCACCGCGTCCCTGCTCGAAGAGATCGGTGCCGCCTACCCCGACCGCCGCTTCTGCGCCGTCGACACGCGGGGCGCTTCCCTGGGCGAAGGCCTGCTCGTGCTCTACGCCGCCCGCAAGCGCGCGGAAGGACGCACGATCGACGAGGTGCGCGACTGGCTGGTCGACGCCCGCTTCCACATGGCCCATTGGTTCACCGTCGACGACCTCATGTACCTCTATCGTGGCGGGCGCGTGAGCCGGCCGGCCGCCACGGCAGCCGCCTTCCTGTCGATCAAACCCATCCTGCACATGGACGATGCCGGGGCACTCGTTCCCGTGGGAAAGGCGCGCGGCCGACGCAGGTCGGTCAAAGCCCTCTACGACCACCTCAAGAAGTCGTGGGATTCCGCGTTCGGCCCGCAGACCGTAGCCATTTCCCACGGCGACTGCATGCAGGACGCCCAGGACCTGGCGGACATGATTCGCACCGATGCGACCTTGGCCGTCGACGACGTGATCATCAACTACGTCGATCCGGTGATCGGCTCCCATTCGGGCCCGGGCACGCTCGCCTTGTTCTTCATGGCCACCAGTCGCGATTAAGGCGAAGCGCCCATAAAGCGCTTCGCGCCGACGCGCGAGACAGACTAGTCCGCCGACGACACGATGCCGCGCAGGGCGTCGAGCAGGCGCTGGTTCTCTTGGCGCGTGCGCACCGCTACGCAGAAGTAGTTCTGCGAATCGAGCCCCGGCACGTCATCCAAGCGCCGCACGAGGAAACCCGAAAGCTGCAGGCGCACCACGAGCTCTTCGGCGCAGGTGACGCCCAACCGCATGCCTTCGGCCGGAGAAAACTCACAGAGCACGAAATTGCCTTCGGCCGGGTGAATCCCTATGCCCGGGATGAGACTGAGCATGCACTGCATCCAGGGGATTTCCTTGTCGAGAAAATCATGCGTGTCTTCCAAGTACCCCTGCTGGCCGACGATCAGCTTGGCCAAGACCTCAGCGAACATGGTGGAACCCGTGCCGTCGTGGAAGCGCTTGATTTCCTTGATCGTAAGGGGATTGGCCACCGCGTAGCTGATGGGCACGCCCGGCATGGCATAGGTCACCGAAGGGTTGCGGACGACGACCAGGTTGGGGTAATCGGCCACGAGCGGCACCATGCTCTCGCCGCCGAAGGAAAGCTCAATGTAGCTTTCGTCGACGACGACCCAGTTGCAGGTTTCCAGGTAGTGGACCAGGGTGCTCCGCGTGAGCAGGCGCGATGAAGGATAGGCAGGGTTCGCGAGCACCACACCTTCGAAATCGCCCGCTTGCGTGCGCGCCGTATAGGCATCGACCGTCGCGAAAGAAACCGGGTTGACCAAGTCGACGTGTTCGTGACCGGCGTTTTCTACGGCGAGCGCGTATTCCGAAGGCGCCGGCGCCACAACGCCCACGCGACAGGGGCAGAAGGCCTGGGCGGCCGAACGGATGAGCTCGCTCGGGGAAGTGCCCACCAAGAAAGAATCCGAAGAAATGCCGAACCGTTGAGCGAGGGCGTCGCGCAGGGCATGGCCGGCCGGATCGGGCGCGTAGGAAAGCTCGCCGTCGACCAAGGCCGTGTGCATGGCCGAAAGGATTTCCTTTGGCGCGCCGAGCGGATTGAGCGGATGGCAGAAATCGATCCAGGTCATTTCGGTGCGCAACTCGTAGGGCAAGGAAACGGGTTTGGTCGTCGAGGGGACGTGCCCCTGGCGAAACTCGATATCGCGTTCGAACCCGATCATGTCGCTCTTTCCCGCATGCGCACACCTGCGCTCCTCCATCAATAGACCCACACTCTAGCACAGGGCCCTGCGAGGGGCGAATATGGTACACTTGTTCGATGGAAACGAACTCCGACATCCCCCACATCTTGCGCGCTTCGGGCTGCGTACCACAAGCCTCCCCCAAAGGCCCACATTCCGCTGCGCCCCGTCCCTCGATCGCGTGGCCGGGACGGGCAATCATGCTGCTCGACTTAGACGCCTTCTTCGCCTCGGTCGAACAGCTCGACCACCCCGCCTGGCGCGGCAAGCCGGTCATCGTGGGCGGATCGGCCGACCGCCGCGGCGTCGTGTCGACGGCCTCCTACGAGGCACGCGCCTTCGGGGTCCATTCGGCCATGCCGGCCGCCGTCGCCCGCAGGCTCTGCCCCGACGCCGTGTGGACGGGCGGTCATTTCGCTCGCTACCGCGACATGTCGCAGAAGGTCATGGCCATCATGCGGGACGAGAGCCCCTTCCTCCAGCAGGTAAGCATCGACGAAGCCTTCCTTGACATCACGCCGGGCGCCTACGCAAAAGAAAGCCCGGTCGACGTCGCCCGCCGCATTCAGCAGCGCGTCGACGCCCTGGGCGTCACCTGCTCGGTGGGCCTGGGCGCCACCAAATCCGTCGCGAAAGTGGCGAGCGAGCAGAACAAGCCCCACGGGATCACCGTGGTCTATCCCGGCCGCGAGCGCGCCTTCCTTGCTCCCCTGCCCATCGCCCGCATGAGCGGCATCGGACCGGCCTCGCAAAAGGCCCTCCTCCGTTTCGGGATCTCTACCCTGGGCGACGTGGCGGCTGCCGACGAAGGGGTGCTTCGCTCGGTCTTCGGAAAGAACGCGCAGATGATGCGGGCACGGTGCGCCGGGGCCGACACCGATCCGGTGATCTACGAAAGCGAGCCGGCCAAATCGGTAAGCAACGAGATCAGCTTCGCCCACGACCTCACGGAACGCACCGACATCGAAGCTGCCCTGGCCACCGTCGCCGCCAAGGTAGGCCGGCGCCTGCGCATGAACGGGCTCGAGGCGTCGACCGTCACGCTCAAGGTGCGCCTGTCCAACCTGCAAATCCGCACAGCCCAGCGCCAGCTCGACGAGCCCTGCGCCGACGAGTACGTCTTCTCCCCCATCCTCTACGCCCTGCTCGACAAGGTGTGGGCGCCCGGCGTCCCCTTGCGCCTGGTGGGCATGGCCGCCTCGCGGTTCGACGGTGCCGCCGCCCAGCAGCCCAGCCTCTTCGAGGAGGAGCCGGTCGCAGAAGCGGCGCCCGAGGATACGGTGCAAAACCGCCAGCGAAGCCGCATGGCCCAGGACCAGGTGCGTGCCGGATTGGTGCAGGCGACCGACATCGTCCGCAACCGTTTCGGCGAAGGCGCGGTCCAGTTCGGCCGCGAGCTGCGCACCAAAGGCAACCTCACGGGCACCGCAAGCAAGAACCCCGCCGACTACAAGAAGCCTCGCTAGCCCGGCATGTCATATCCAGGCTCCGAGCGTTTCCGAGGGACGCCACGGACCGAAAAGCGTCAGCCCCGTAGGCATTGCAAGGCCTCAACAGTAGGAAAATTGTCTACAAGCGAAAAGCCCAGGCGAAACCTACAAGGAGCCATCCAAGATGGTCTTCCACCCATCCCCTTAGAGGGGGCAAAAGGGCACGCCGTTAATTGAACTTGAAGATCTTCTGAGCGATGTGATAGCCGCCCAGGCCCAGCTTGCGTCCCGCCTTGGTAGGCAGGTTGGTGCCCATGTTGAGCACGCTGCGGCGCACATGACGATAGAGTCTCTCGTCGCGGGCGCGCAGGTAATCCCATATGTCGGCCCGCTTGCGCTCGTCCTCTTCGGTGCCGCCCATGCGCAGGAAGACGCTGCAAATGCACATCATCATCGACAGGTAGTTTTCCATATAATGCGCGAGCTTGGGCTGCGGGACGTCTTCGATAGGGTCGACCGCGTCGATCATCACCTTGGTGATGCGCAGCTGCTGGTCGACGCGCGAGAGCATGACCTTTTCGTTGACGCTCTGGTCTTCGCGCCCGATGAAATACCGGTACATGTCGGCGTCAAGGTAGTACAGGGTGCGCACATGCGGAAGGGGCACGTAGACGAAGATGTTGTCGACGTAGAAGCAGTGCTCGGGCAATTGGAGCCCGCAATCCTTCAGGAGCTGGGTGCGATAGATGACCGAATGCATGAGCAGGTACTGGCTCTGACGGAAATGGCCTACCTCGTCCCACGTGAACTCCTCGCCCACCGGGAACACGTTGCGGTAGTTCATCACGATGCTTGCGTTCTCGTGCACCTTTTCGTACACGTAGTTAGCCACGACCAGGTCGGTGGGGTCTTTACGCTCGACCTGCCGACGCAGGTAGTTCATCACGCGCAGCATGGCCATATCGTCGAGCCAATCGTCGGAATCGACCACTTTGAAGTACAGGCCGGTTGCTTCGGCGAGGCCGTGGTTGACCGCGCCGCCATGACCGCGGTTCTCCTGGTCGATAGCTCGAATGATCCCGGGGTACTTGACTTCCCACTCGTGGGCCTTCTCGCTCGTATCGTCCTTCTGCGAACCGTCGTTGACAAGGATGATCTCGATGTCGTCGCCGCAGCGAAGCAGCGATTCGATGCACTTGTCCATATAGGCCGCAGAATTGTAGCAAGGGACGGCGAAAGAGATGGTCTTCACGTACAGAATCCTTCAAGCAGGTGTGACAGCCGGCCGAAATCAGCCGCAAGCAGTATTGTACAAACGGCGCCTGCTCCCTTCGGCTATCATCATACAAACAGGACAATCTAGGAGGCCCTATGAGCTCATTCATCGAATCCATGATCGCACGCGCGCAAGCCGACGTGCAGACGATCGTCTTGCCCGAAGGCAACGACGAGCGCACCCTGGCCGCCGCCGAAAAGGTCATCGACCGCGGCATCGCCCACGTGGTGATTCTGGGCGACCGGAAGGCTATCGAAGCCGCCCCGTACAAGCTCGACGGCGCCACGATCGTCGACCCCGCCGAAAGCCCCGACCGCGAGCGTTACGCCCAGGCCTTCTACGAGCTGCGCAAGCACAAGGGCGTCACGATCGAAGACGCGCGCGCCAAGATGGACGATGTGGTCTACTTCGGCACCATGATGGTGAAGATGGGCGACGCAGACGGCATGACCTGCGGCTGCTGCCATGCGACTGCCGACGTCCTGCGTGCCGCCCTGCAAATCTTGAAAACCGCCCCGGGCGTGAAATCGGTGAGCAGCTTCTTCGTAATGGCCGTGCCCGACTGCGACTTCGGCGACAAGGGCGTCTTCCTCTTCGCCGACTGCGGCCTGGAAATCCAGCCCGATGCCGAAAAGCTCGCCAACATCGCCGTGAGCACGGGCAAGAGCTGGAAGATGCTCTTCGATTCCGAGCCCGCCATCGCGATGCTGTCGCATTCGACCAAGGGGTCGGCCGTCCCCAACGCCGACCGCGACAAGGTGATCGAAGCCACCAAGCTGGCACGCGAGGCCGCGCCCGAGCTCACGATTGACGGCGAGCTGCAAGCCGATGCCGCAATCGTGCCGGCCGTGGGCGCTTCCAAAGCCCCCGGCTCCCCCGTCGCCGGCCGCGCCAACGTGCTCATCTTCCCCGACCTCGACACGGGCAACATCGCCTACAAGCTCGTCCAGCGCCTGGCCAAAGCCGAAGCCTATGGCCCCATCACCCAGGGCATCGCCGCCCCGGTGAACGACCTTTCCCGCGGCGCTTCGGCCGACGACATCATGGGCGTCATCGCCATCACCTGCGTCCAGGCCCAGGCGCGCAACAAGCAGTGAGACAACGGGGACGAGTGAGACAACGGGGACGGAGGGCGTCGTCCCACCTAAGCGGCTCTAACGACCGCAAGTCGCCCGCAAAACACCCCATCTGAAAGCGGCCCGCCGTTCCCTTAAAGAGAGAACGACGGGCCGCTTTTCTACGTATATGCCACCAGCAGAACGCCCCGGCTGCTTGCTGCGAAGGCATGCGGCCGGGGCGCTTTGGCTAGGTGAACGAAAACTTCCCTCTTAGCCCCGATAGGGCACGATCTGGCTGTGCTCGTGCATGATCTCGTAGGTGTCGCGGGCGATCATGAGCTCTTCGTTGGTGGGCACCACGATGATGCGGACCTTCGACCGGTCGCTCGAAATGACGCGCTCGAAGCCCTTCTGTCGATTGCGCTCTTCTGAGATTACGATGCCCATGGGCTGCAGGCCGGCGAAGATCATGCGGCGCATGCGCTGGTCGTTTTCACCCACACCGCCCGTGAGCACGATCACGTCGACGCCCGCCATCACAGCCATGTACTGGCCGATGAACTTCTTCACCGCATTGGAATACATGTCGTAAGCGAGCAAGGCCCGTTCGTCACCCCGGTCGAGGGCTTCACCGACACTGCGCAAGTCGTTGCTCACGCCGGAGATGCCCAGAAGGCCCGACTTCTTGTTCATGAGGTCGGTGACTTGAGTCGTGGAAAGACCTTCGTGGTCCATGATGAAGGGGACGATGGCCGGGTCAATCGACCCGCAACGCGTGCCCATCATAAGGCCGTCGAGCGGAGTCATGCCCATCGACGTGTCGACAGCGACCCCGTGGTCGATAGCCGACACCGAACAGCCGTTGCCCAAGTGGCAGGTGATCATCTTCAAGTCGGAAAGCGATTCGCCCAAAAGCTCGGCCGCGCGCTGGGAGATGTAACGGTGACTCGTGCCGTGCGCTCCGTACTTGCGGATTCCGTAGCGCTCGTAGAGGTCGTAGGGCAAGGCGTACATGTAGGCCTTGGGAGGCAGGGTCTGGAAGAAGGAGGTGTCGAAGACCGCCACCTGTTCGGCATGGGGAAGGAGCTTGGTGCATGCTTCGATGCCGGCCAGAGCCGCCATGTTATGAAGAGGCGCGAGTTCGGCCAGTTCGCGGATCTTATCGACCACTTGGGGCGTGATTGCGACGGACTTGTCGAAATAGGCCCCGCCCTGCACGACGCGATGGCCCACCGCGTCGATGTCTTCCACCGAATCGATAGGCGATTGCGCTCCGTTAATGAGTTCGTCGAGCACGCAATCGACCGCCGCCGTATGGTTGGGCAGGTAGGTATCGATCACGACCTCGCGCTTGTCGACGCCGTGCTTATGAAAGGAATCACGCGAGCCCACCCGTTCGCACAGGCCCTTGGCGAGCACCTTTTCGGTCACCACGTCGATGAGCTGGTATTTCAAAGAAGAAGACCCAGCGTTAATCACGAGTATGTTCACAGGCCACCTCCACTCTCACCAAGTGATTCTACCCAATGCGCACGGGGAAACCAGCAGTTCAGGCGCGTAATCGGCAAGCGGCGCCGGGCGCCTGCCCCCTAGGAGGCAGGCGCCCGGCGCTAAGGCAAGAGCCTATTCGGCGTGACGCGCCATCTCTTGTTGGATCTCTTCGCGATGCTGGGTGCGCCATTCAACGTTGGTGGCGTTGGGACCCCAGTCCTGATCGTTGGGGCGCGGCATCCAGCCGCCGCCCAGCACGTGCACATGGAAGTGCTTGACGCTCTGGCTGGCGTTTTCTCCCGTGTTGATCATGCAGCGGAACCCGTCTTCACGGATGCCCTTGATTTCGGCAACCTTCTTCACCGCGGCGAAGACGTGACCGAGCGTCTCTTCGGGGACGTTGTCGGCAATGTCGGCGTAGTGGTCCTTGGGAATGATGAGGACATGAACGGGCATGAGGGGTTCCATGTCGTCGAAGGCAAGCACATGCTCGTCTTCATAGACAATAGTGGTGGGAATCTCATGCGTTGCCAGCTTGCAGAAAATGCAATTATCGTCGTGCACAGGGTGCTCCTCTCAGTCGATACTATCGCAGACTATAGTACTCCACGGCGCCCACACGCAACAGCCCGCGGGAGCCGGCGGCCACCGGCCCGCCCGGTGCGGCAGAGCGCAAGCGCCGTCAGAGCAAGGACCTTACGCCTTGTGGAGGTTGGTGTCGATTTCCTCGTCTGAAGCGTCCTGCTCGAGTTCTCCCATGAGGACGTCGACCTTCTGCTGGGCGTCGTCCAAGCGGCCGCGCAGGGCGCGCAAGAGGGCGACGCCGCGCTCGTAGGCCGCCAAGCTGTCCTCGAGTTCCATCGTGTTGCTCTCGAGTTTGGCCACGATGCCGTCGAGCTCGGACATGGCCTGGCGAAACGTCAGCTCCTCAATGGGCGTGGCGTCCTTCTGTGCTTCTTCCATTAGCCTTCCTTCCAGGGAATTTCGGTCTGTTCGTCATGGGTGGCCCCCACTACGTCGGCGGCGAGGGTGCCGTCGCCCACCCGCACCGAAAGGCGACTGCCCACCGGGGCGTCGGCGATTGAGGCGACGATCTTTCCTTCCTCGTTGCGGGCGAGGGCGTAGCCGCGCCCGATCACGGCCAGGGGCGAGAGGTCGTTCAAGCGCGAGGCGGAAAGCCTCCACTGGGCATCGAAGCCGTCGACGAGGGCGCTCCCCCGCGAGACGAGCGCGCGCCGTTCTTCGTCGACCTTCATGCGCGCCGCGCGCGTGAGCGTGCGCCCCCGAGTGGCCAGCCTCGTGTTCAGGGCCGCAAGAGAGGCCCGGTCGCGGTCGATGCTCGCCGGAATAGCCCGGTGCAAGCGGTCGCCCAAGATGTCGAGGGTCTGCGCATCGGTGGCAAAGAGGCTTTCGGGGTCTTTGAAGACCGGCCGGCCGGCAACGGCGGCCACCGCGCGCTCCTGCACCCGCACCTGGGACCGCACGAGCGAAGCCATGCGGTCGCCCGTCGCCGCAAGCTGACCGCGCACATCGGCCACGTCGGGGATGGCGGCTTCGGCCGCAGCCGTGGGCGTCGAGGCGCGCAGGTCGGCGACCATGTCGGCGATGGAGGTATCGGGTTCGTGGCCGATGCCCGTCACCACGGGGACGGGGCACCGGGCGATGGTGATGGCGAGCCGCTCGTCGTTGAAGGGCATGAGGTCCTCGAAGGACCCGCCCCCGCGCACGAGGAGGACGACTTGGGCGCCCGCGTCAACGACGGCTTTCATCCCGCTCATAAGGGCCGCGGGCGCGACCTTGCCTTCGACGGGCACGCCGGCGAGCACCACGCGCGCAGCCGGCCACCGCCTGCGCAGGGTGCGCAGCACGTCGTGCACGGCGGCACCGCGCGGGCTCGTGACCAGGCCGATCTTATGCGGCACGGCCGGCAGGGCCCGTTTGCGCTCGGGCGCCATGAGCCCCTGCTTGCGCAGTTTTTCGGCCAGATCGGCCACCTGCTTGCGCAAATCGCCCTCCCCCGCCATCGACAGGCTGAACACGTCGAAGTTCATCCGCCCCTTGGGCGCATAGAGGGTGAAGCGTCCCGTCATCTGCACGAGCATGCCCACGCGCAGCTTGACCCCCGACGCCTTGTAGCGATTGGTCCACATCATGCAGGGCATGCTGGCGCCCGTGTCCTTCACCGTGAAGTAGGCGGCCTTATAGCCGGGCTTCACCGACACTTCGGACACTTCGCCCACCAGGGTGACCACGCAGTTTTCAAGCGCTCCCTTGGCGAGCGCCATAGCTTGGGAAACGGTGAGGGGGCGCTTGTCTTGGGCGGGCTCTTCGGCCATGGCTACTGCTCCCGCTGGCCGAGCAGCCAGAAAAGCTGCAGCGCCGACACGAGGGCAGCCGCAACGTAGGTGAGGGCGCAGGCGCGCAGGACGTTGAAGGCGCCGGCGCGCTCTTCGGCAGGCATGCCCACCGTCTGCAGGTAGTCCATAGCCCGATGGCTCGCGTTGAATTCCACCGGCAGCGTTACGAGCTGGAAGAGGACCGCGAAGGCGTAGAGCAGGATGGCCACGTCGACCAGGCCCACCGAATTCAGGGCGATGCCCACGATGAGGGCGATCATCCAGGCGTTCGAGGCGAAGTTGACCACGGGAACCAGGGCCGAGCGGAAGGACATGGGCCAGTAGCCCTTGGCGTACTGGCAGGCATGGCCCACCTCGTGGCAGGCGGTCGCCAGGGCCGTGACCGAATTGTAGCCGTAGGCGTGCGGGTCGATCGTGATCGAATTGCTGCGCGGATCGAAGTAGTCCTGGCCTTCGCCGCCCTGAGAGATGGGGACGCCCTGCACGTTGTGGAAGGCGAGCATGTTGGCCGCCGCCTGGGCGCCGGTGAGGCCGGTGGAAGTGGGCACGCTCGAATACTTCTTGATCTGGTTGTTCACGTAGAACTGCGCGCCCAATCCGATAACGGTGGACACCAGGATGAGCATGAGATAGCCGTATGACATCGAGAGCCTTTCGCTAGCTGAAACGTTTCGCTCCATTGTACGAAAGCAAGCGGCCCCCGCCGCCGAATGCGGGAAGAAAACGGGCGCTTGCTATCGCTTCGTTACCTCGACGGTATCCTCGCGCACGAAAACGCACAGCCTGCCCGCGAGAAGGTCGAGCAGCTCGTTGCCCACGATGTCGCGGCGCCACCCCTGCAGGATGGCCACGTCGCGGTAGCCGCGCGCAACCTTGGCCAGGTCGGAGTGGTTGCAGAGTGTCTGGAAGGCGATGTTGCTCTCGCGCGCCCGCTTGCGCACGACCGCGCTCATGAGGTCGACCACGACGTCGACGTTGGCCTCGTTACGCGAGGGCCGAGCGTGTTCGGGCCAATCTTCCATCGGCGTGTCGAGCCCGCGCACGATGCAGGCCACCACCGCGCGGGCGTCGCGGGTCGACAGCTTGTCGGAAAGGCCGCGCACCATGAAAAGTTCGTCGATCGAGCGGGCCTCGCGCTTGCAGGCTTCCACAATCTGCTCGTCGGTCATGACCCACTTGCGCGGGATATCGCTGCGCTCGGCCTTGAGCTCGCGCCATTCGGCGAGCTCGCGGGCAGCGGAAAGCTGGCGGGGCTTGAGTTGGCCCACACGCTTGAGGCGGCGGTAGCGGTCGCGCTCGTTGACGGCGTACTTCTTGGGATCCACGAGCTCGGCGAAGTCGGGGTCGAGCCAATGGGTGCGGCCCAAGCTCGCAAGCTGGCCGCTCACCTTCCGATACACGGCTGGCAGGTAGACCACGTCGTCGGCCGCGTAGTTCACCTGGCTGGGCGAAAGGGGCCGGCGCGACCAATCGGTATAAGAATCGATCTTCTTCAGCTGGACGCCGCAGCACAGGTTCACCAAGGCCCCGTAGCCAATCTGCTGGGTGTGGCCCAAGAGGGCGGCTGCAAGCTGAGTGTCGAAGATGGGCGTGGGCATGACCCCCACGACTCGGTAGAGGATTTCGATATCCTGGGACCCGGCATGGAAGAGCTTGAGGACCCCGGGGTTCGTGAAGACGTCGGCCAGAACGGTAAGGTCGTCCACCGCGAAGGGGTCGACGATCACCGTTTCTTCATCGGTCTGCATCTGCAGCAAGCAGAGCTTTGCGTAGTAGGTTTTCTCGCGAAGGAATTCGGTATCGATGGCAAGGAGCGACGAGCCGCAGGCCCGTGTGGCGAACGACTCAAGATCCGCTTGATCGGTAATGAACACTCTGGATAGTCCTTACAGGTGCGTACCTGACGATTGATGTAACATCAATGCATCATACCAACTGAAGGGGAACATGTGAAACTGCTCGTCTTGAACAACCTTTCCTCCGGCCTCGGCGACGGGGCCGTCTACGATTTCATGCGCGCCTTCGCTCAGCCCGAAGACGAATTCACCGTTCGCTGCGTCGACCAGAACTCGAGCTTCGCAGACGCCCTTGCCGACGTGCGCGATTTCGACGCGCTCATCGCGGCGGGCGGCGACGGCACGGTGGCTTCGGTCTGCTACCTGACCCGCTTTGCGGGCGTCCCCGTCCTCGCCTTCCCCGCCGGCACGGCCAACCTGCTCGCGCAGAACATCGACTCTCCCATCGAACCGCACGCCTTGGCCAAGCTCGTACGCAACGGCAAGCAGCTCGATTTCGACCTGGGCGAGCTCACCACCGACAAGGGCACCTTCGGCTTTTCGATGATGGCCGGCTGCGGCTACGACGCCAAGATCATGGGCGATGCCAAGGCCCTGAAGAAGCGGTGGGGCGCCGCGGCCTATTTCAAGGCGGCCTTCGACAACCCCAGCCCCCAGGTTTCGAAATTCGACGTCGTGGTAGACGGCGTCCATCACGAACACGAAGGCGTGGGCGTTCTCTTGCTCAACTTCAGCAAGATTCAGTTCGACATCTCGATCGGACTGGAAAACAACCCCAACGACGGCGAGCTCGACGTGCTCGTCCTCACCACGCAAAGCGCCTGGGACCTCTTGCCGCCCGTAATCGGCGCGGCCTTCGACCACAGCGGCAAGCCCCTCAAGGCAAGCAACGCCCTCGTCTTCTACCGAGGCAAAAACATACAGGTGGTCGCAGACCCGCCCATGCCCGTACAGTACGACGGCGAACCCGTGGAAGCGACGACGCCCTACACCGCCCGCGTCCTTCCCGCCGCAACCAAACTCATCGTGAGCGACGAAGGCTACGAGGAATACGCCCGCCACGAAGCCTAGCGCCCCGCAACCAAACTGCCCGCACATGGTGCGCGGCATGCACGTGCCCCGAGAAACCACAACCGCACCCAACGTGGCGCGACCGATCTAGAACCCATTACAGTTTGAGACGCGGTTAATCCGAACGTCTCGACCCCGATCGTCACCGACGGATTACGATTGGCGCAGTCCAGATGGACCGCCGACCGGACGCCCGCGGACGGCCGTTTGCCCCTGCCCCTCGAGGGCCCGGGGGGTGTTGCCGCCGCGGGCGTCGCTGGTTCAGGCGACTGATAGGAACCTGCCGGGCCCCCTCGAAAGCGCCACGGCCAAGTAATGTGGGTGTCGCGCGACCAGCATCCGATCGGCCGAACGATTGGAGGATACCATGGGAGGGAAGATCAGGCCTCGCGGCGACGTCCTGGGCCTCGACGTCGGCAAGAGCTCGCACTGGGCGTGCCTCGTCGCGAGGGACGGAGAGGTGGCCGCCAACGGGCCGGTCCCGAACACGGAGGCCGACCTTGACGCGCTGTTCGCGCAGGTCGGAGGGGACACGCTCGTCGTCGTCGACCAGGTGCGCAACATCGGGTCGCTCGCGATAAGCAGGGCCAGGCTGGCCGGGCTCGAGGTCGCCTACCTGCCCGGCACCGCAGCCCACGGCGCGGCGAGGCTGTTCGCCGGCGACGCCAAGACCGACGAGCGCGACGCGATGGTGATCGCGAAGACGGCGCTCGGGATCCCCGACGCGCTGCTGCCGGCCCCCAGGGAGGACGACGGCCTCCGCGCGGCGAGGTCCATGGCCGCCCAGCGGGACTACATGGTGGCGAGCTCCACGCGCGACAAGAACAGGTTGAGGAGCGTCCTGCTGGAGTCCTGCCCCGCCTTCGAGGCGCTCTGCGATCTCTCGGACCCCAGCTGGCTCAAGATGCTCGAGAAGCTCGGAGGCCCGTGGGGGATCGCCGATGCCGGGAAGGCCGCCATGGGGGCCGTCACCAGGGGCGCCGACCGCGCCTCGATGGACGCGGCGTGGCGTGCGATCACGACGTCGACGAGGCCGGCCGAGTGCGTCGTGCGCGCGGAGAACCCGCAGGTCAAGATGCTCGCGAGGAGGATATCCGAGTCCGTCGCGGAAGCGCGCTCCCTCGACGGGCTCATCGCGGAGGCGCTCTCCGGAGACGCCACCTACGAGTGCCTGCTCACCGTGCCCGGCATCGGGCCGAGGACCGCGTCGGAGCTCGTGATCGGCATCGACATATCCGAGTTCCCCGACCACGACCACCTGGCATCCTACTGCGGAGTCGCGCCGAGGAACCGCCGCTCGGGCACCTCGATATCGTCGGTAAGCGCGTCCAGGCAGGGCAACAAGAGGCTCAAGAACCTGCTCATATTCTCGTGCAACTCGCTCGTCAGGAGCAGAAGCAGGTTCGGGGAGTACTACAGAGCGTGCCGCGGCCGCGGCATGTGCCACGGCGAGGCGCTGAAGGCCGTCGCCAGGAAGAGGGTCAAGGTGATCTACGCGATCATGAGGGACAAGGTCCCGTACGCGGCCTAGCGAGCCGTGCCGAACCAACTAGAGAACAGGCCCCTCGCGGGGCCTGCGTCAGCATTGCCTTCTCACGGCCCGTCAGCTGGAAAAACCAGTTGACAAAACTATAGGAACACCCCCCACATGCAACGAAACCCTTTCGGCCTAGACACCGGAAGGGTTTCGTTCGAAAGCGATGAGCCTCGACTGCAGAGGAGGCTATTCCTCGTCGCTGGGGGGCATGTTCTTGATATCGTGGGCGTCGGCGGCAACGCGGCCCTTTTGCTGGGCGTCGAAGAGGGCCTTGGCCTCGGCCTGGTACTGGGCGCGAGCGTCTTCGGCGTAGGCGGCCTTGGCCTGCTCAATTTCCTTTTCCCGGTAGAAATCGCCGGCCCGCTTGTTGTAGACCATCTGGATGAGTTCCATGGCGAGCGAGAAGATCATCGCGAAGTAGACGAGCACCTTTTCGAGCGGCATGCCCACCGCCTCGATTTCGATACCCGTATGGAAACCCAGGCCATCGATCGTGAGCAAGATGCCGATCGCGGTGATGAACACGAGGGCGAGGATCTTGATTTCGGGATGGCCGTTGATGAATTCGGACACGGCGTCGATGAAGATCATCATGAGGAAGATGGCCGCCATGACCGCGATGATCATGATGATCAAATGCTCGGCCATGCCCACGGCCGTGATAACCGAATCGATGGAGAAGACGACGTCCATGACCATGATCGTGCCCACGGCTTGGCCGAGGCCGATCGTGCGGCGCTTGCCCGTCGTGGCTTCCTCATGGTCGGCTTTGAGCTCTTCCAAGGCCAACATGCTCTTGAGCTCGTCGATGCCCTTGTAGATCAGGTAGATGCCGCCCAGGGCCAGCACGATATCGCGAATGCTGAATCCGTGGACGTAGGGACCCAAGTCGATGGTGAAAATCGGGTCGACCATATGCACGAGCCAGGACGCGAAGCACAAGAAGATGACACGCGAGACCATGGCGCCCGCGAGACCCAGCTTGCGGCCGATATGCTGTTTGTCTTTGGGAAGGCGGTTGGTCGTCACCGCGATGAAGGCGATGTTGTCGAAACCCAAGACGATTTCGAGAAAGACCAGGGTGAGAAGGCTGATCCAAGCCTCGGGGGTAGTGAAGATGGACAGATCGAACAAAGGGCTCCTCCTTACGAAGCGCCGAACATCGGCTGCGTCGGTGCATAAAAAAAGACTCCGACGCCTGGACACTGCGTCGTGAGTCTCGTTATTCAAGGCCGCACCAGACGGTTGTCACCGTCGAGATTGTTGATGCGCCGCAAACCGTCTGCCGGCTTGCCAACTACTCCCCCACTGGGTAGGGCCCATGCTACCACGACGACGCATCCCCCCACCCCACGCCCCACGACTTGCACACAAGTACGCGCACCGCGCGCTTTGGTATACTTTTCCCATCAGGGCAAAGGAGCACGATGACCCCCGAAACGGACACAAGAGCACCCTCAGGCGCGCGCGACACCCGCGCGGCCCGCCCGGGCGCCATTCGCTACCCCGACGCGACCGCTCTCTTTCGGCCCGCGCACATCCCCGCCGCCCAACGACCCGCCTTCGTCGCCATCCTCCTGGCAGCCGCCCTCATCGCCGCCGTCGTCTTCGGCACCTACTACACCAACGTGGTAGCCACCAGCCGCGAAACGCAGGCGAGCGTCGACGCCGCCCTGACCCGCGGGACCACGATCGATGCCCCCGTGCTCACCAGCTGCGTGAACATGGACGGGACCGCCTTGAAAACGACCCTGGAAGAAGCGGGCAACACGGTCGTCGATGTGAAGGAGCTGAAAGGCGGATCGGGAACGGCTTCCTTCGATCTGGTGAAAATCCCCTCCGACATGGGCCCAGACGACGCGGCCCGCGCCTACCTCGTCGGCATCGATTCTATCGATCCCGCCACCGCCGCCCGGTTCCTTTCGGGCTCTTACCGGATCGAGCAGACCAGTGCACCCACCACCGACCTGCGCCTCCATTACGCCGATTTTCAAGCGACCGACGCGGAATCGGCGATCGACGCGGCCATAGCCCAGCAGGGGTTCGACACGACCGCCGCCTCGGATCCCGCCAAGGACGCGAGCGGCAACACATTCCGCACGGGAACCACCAACGGCATGATCTGGACGGTGAGCACCTGCCCCCTTGACGAGGTCTACCACGTCAAGGGCCTGCCGGAAACGGCAATGTATGTGGGGGTTCGCCTGAGCGCATAGCGCGGTGCCCTCGATTGCGCTAGCGTGGCAGCATATCCCCACATCACCTTAGAGAAGGCCCCATACCGCATGCATGCCCACTACGAGAAGGTCATCACCTTCTGCTGCTTTCTATTCCTCTTCGTCAACATCGGCTTCCCCAGCACCTCCTTTTCCGTCTACCAGCCCTACCTCATCGCCCAAGACGGCGTGGGCGATACGGGCGCCTCCGCCATCCTCGCAGTGCGCACCCTGGTGTCCCTGTGCGCCATGTTCTTCGTCGACCGCTACTATTCGGCCCTCGACGCCCGCCGAGGCGTGGCATTCGCCTGCGCGATGACCGCAGCGGGCTTCGGCCTCTACGCCTTAGGCACGGGCCTGCCGGTGTATCTTGCAGGCGCCCTCCTTTGCGGCATGGGCTACGGGCTGGGCGGCATGGTCGCCATGACCATCCTCACCAACCGCTGGTACCGCACCAACATCGGCACGGCCATGGGCTTCGCCGCGGTCGGAAGCGGTGTGGCCTCGATCCTCGTGCCCCTTGCGGCCGTGCAGGTCATCCACACCGTGTCCCTGCACGTCGCCTTCGCGCTCGAGGGCGCCATCGCCCTCGCGATCGGCGCACTCGTACTGGCGCTCTTGCGCAACCGTCCCTCCGATTTGGGAATCGTCTTGGAAGATCCCGTCGCCACCGGCTCCGCGAATGACCGCGCCGTCCGCGCGCCCTATCGGCTAGCGCCGCCCGCACGCATCCTCTTCATGGCGGCGCTCGTGGCCGTAGGGGCGGTATCCGTAGGCGGAGGCACCTACCTGTCGGTCCTCTTCACCGCGGCGGGCATCGATCCGGTCTATGCGGCCACCCTGCTTTCTGTGATGGGCATCTGTCTGACGATCGCCAAATTCCTTACCGGCAGGCTCTTCGACCGCATCGGAACGCTCAGAGGTTCCGCCCTCATGTTCGGCGTGCTCACCTTGGGGCTCGTTTTCTGCCTCGCCTCGTCTGCCGGGTCGCCCCTCGTGGCCACGGCCGCCGCCGCCCTGGTGGGAGTGGGCATCTCGCTGGGGACCGTGGGCATTTCCATGTGGTCGCTCGAGCTCACCGACGGCGGTTCGACGACCCGCTTTGTCAAGCGTTGCCAGATTGCCTACGCCTTGGGCGGCTTCATCATGAACAGTCTCCCCGGCCCCCTGAAAACGATCACGGGCACCTACGAATCCTCCTACGCGATCATGTGCGCGATTACCGTCTACGCCGGCATCGTGGTCGTGGCCATCTACCGGGCCCGCAAAGCGACCCTTGCCGCCTAGTTACCGTTCGCGTGCGCCGGGGACCCAGACGCGTTCGAGCTCGACGACGAGGTGCTGCTACTCGAATCGACGGACGAACTCGACGATGACGAGGTACTCGACGACGAGGCGACGTTCTGGTTGGACGACGACGAACTCGACGAGGAACTCTTGCCCACGTTGGTCTGCGCCTCTTGCTGGGAACTCGACGAAGAGGCAGCGCTTCGATTGGCGGCACCGTTCGCTGAGCTCGACGACGAAGAGGCCGTCTCGGAAGAGGAGCTCGAGGTGCTGCTCGCCCCCGCCTTACTCGACGGCGCGGCTTCGGAAGACGAAGACGAGCTCGTCTGAGTTTGATGGTGGGCAACGATCGAAGAGACCGTGGGGATGGTTTCGGTCTTCTCGCCCCAGCCGTTGCCCGACGAGGTGAGGTTGACGAACCCGGCCGTGATGCCGATGGCAACGAAGGCCGACACCACGGCGATGACGACGGCCGTCTTCTGGGTCTTGGCCTTGGACGCGCGCCGTGCGTGAGCTTTGTTCAGCGCTTCGCGGGCATAGGCCGCGCTATCGGCCGTGCCGTCCGCATCGACGAGCACCGTCGTCGCATCGGCGGGAATCGCCCGCGTCACATCGGCCGGGAGGGCCGTCGTCTTACCCGCTTGCGCCGCATGCCCTCCCCCGACGACCGCGGTCTTCGCAGGCTCCGCGAAAGCGGCGCCCGATGCGGCATCGTACTGAACGGTGCTGTCGCTCACGCGGTTCTTGACCTTGCGAGCACCGCCGGCAAGCACGTTCTTGTAGATTTGCGCCGATACCGTCGACACGGCCGAGCTCACGAAGACGCTCACGACGGACCCGAGCACGCCGATTTGAGACGAAAGCATCATCGAGGTCAGGGCCGCCAAACCGGTAGCGACCACCTGAACAGGGGATATATTGGAAAAGAGCGAAGGCTTCTTCTCCTCTTCGGCAGCCGCCGCGGGTGCCGCAGCCGTCTGCGCCGGTACGAATTGCTTTCTGCTAGTCACGTTACGCACGCTCCTTGTCTCTGGGATGCTTAGCGTAGCGCCGTTGGAAGGCATGCCGCCAATTCGATACCGCGCCTTCACAAACGGTTAACGCGAGCTGCGCGCGAAATGCGCAGAATGCCTACGCGTCGAAGCCCCACATGCGCACTTCCGGATGCAGGTCGACACCCTGGCTGGCGCGGACGCGGTCCTGCACGTCGGCGATGAGCTGACGGACGTCGGCGGCCGTCGCCCCGCCGGCGTTCACCACGAAGCCCGTATGCTTTTCGGAGACCTGGGCGCCGCCCACGCGATAGCCGCGCAGGCCGGCATCCTGGATGAGCTTGCCGGCGAAATACCCTTCGGGACGCTTGAAGGTGCTCCCCGCGCTCGGCAGGTCGAGGGGCTGCTTGGACGTGCGCCGTTGCGTGAGGTCGTCGATTGCGGCCCGTACGTCGGCGGGCGAGGCGGGAGCAAGTTCGAGCACCGCTTCCACGACGATAAGGCCCGAATCGTCCATCATGCTGTGGCGATAACCCCAATCGGCTTGGTCGTGGGTCACATGCACGAGCGCGCCCCGGGCATCGACGCAGGTCAGTTCGCGCGCGACGTCGGCGAACTCGCCGTCGTAGGCGCCCGCGTTCATGATAGCGGCCCCGCCCACGGTACCGGGGATTCCGCAGGCGAACTCGTAGCCCGAAAGGCCGTGGGCGCAGGCGGCCTCAGACACGGCCGCATTGGTCGCGCCCGCCTGCACAATCAGGCGACACCCATCGACATCGATGCGGGACAAGCGCTCGCCCACTTCCATAACGACGCCGGAAAGGCCGCGATCGGCCACGAGCAGGTCGCTTCCGCAGCCGATAACCCACAGTTTGACACCCGCCGCATGGCAGATGCGGACGACCTCCTGCACCTGCGACACCGATGCCGGGCAGACGAACGCATCGGCGGGACCGCCGATGCGAAAGGTCGTGTGCGCGCTCATAGGCTCATGCTCGCGCACCCCCTCGGGGCCAAGAGCCGCCTTCAATTCGTCGATTACGCTCGCTGCAAGCATCTATCCTCCCAACCACTGAGGGCCGGCTCACCGCCGGCGTCCCCGTCTCTATTCGGCCAAGGCCGTGCGCGTGATCGAAGTGACGCGCACGTCGGTATCGGCGGTCATGGCGCGCACGAGCACGTCAGGACGCAAACTGCCCGTATCCTTCGATGCGAGCTTCAGAATCATCGTGTCGCCGGCAAAAGAGGGCGCCTCGATGAGAAAGTCCCTCGGGGCGAGCACACGCGTCTTCTTCTTGCGCACCACTTCGACCGTGGCAGGCACGGGAAGCGAGGCAACCGGGCGGTCGAAGACCACTTCGTAGGTGCTCTTGGGGTAGGCAACGCTCGCCGCCTTGGCCCGGCGGTCGATGCGCTCGCAGCCATAGGGCATAAGGTCGGGCACCGACGCCGCCTGCACGCCCGTAAGGGCCGCCTGAGGGTCGACGTCACGGTAGAGAAGCAGGTCGAAGATCTCGCAGGTCCCGCCCACGCCCACCGGCAGGGCGCCGCCGAAGGAGATACGCATGTGGGGCGAAAAGCCGTTGGTGATCGCAAAGGGCAGCTCGGCGCGCCGCACGACCCGCTCGAGATAATGGGCCACTTCCAGATGCGAGAGCATGGCCAGGCGGCCCTTCTCGCAATAGCGGAAACGCAGGCGGTAGAGGAGCTCGCCCCCGTTGGCGTCGCGCTCGTAGCGCACCGCGGGCACGGGCATGGTTCGGTTAGCCAAGGCGGGCCTCCTGGGTCTCGACGTCGATGCCGTAATCGGGGCAGAGCCCGCAGCCCGTGCAGGTGCCGAAACTGCAGTCAGGCGTCGTTTGCTCCTTGAAGGCGCGCTTGTGCTCTAAGCGCAGATAGGACAGGTGGACTCCGCTCGAGATGTGCTGCCAGGGAAGCACCTCGTCAAGGCCGAAGGTGCGCTGGGCTAGGGCCTCGGCATCGACGCCCGCCTCTTGGGCCGCTTCCCGCCAGGCGTCGGGCCTGAAATGCTCGGTCCAGGCGTCCATGCGGGCACCCCGTTTGAAGGCGCCTTCGATCACGTCGCAGCATTCGCGGCCGCCACGGCTCATCACGGCTTCGACGAAGCTCGTAGCCGGGTCATGCCAGTTGACATCGATGGCCCGGTATTTGATCGAGTGGCGCAGAAGGCTGACGCGGCGCAGGGCCTCTTCGGGAGCGATCTGACCGTCCCATTGGAAGGGCGTGCCCGCCTTGGGGACGAACAGGCTGCAGGAAACGCTTACGCGTACGCGCCCGCGCTGGTCGGGCGGGGTGACCTCCCGTGCCGCTTCGAAGACGCGGGTGACCAGGCTGGCGATGCCGCGGATGTCGTCGTCGGTTTCGGTGGGCAGACCGATCATGAAGTAGAGCTTGCAGCGGCGCCAACCTTCGCGGAAGGCCGCGGTGATCGACGAGAACACATCCTCTTCGGTCACGTTCTTGTTGATCACGTCGCGCAGGCGCTGGGTGCCGGCTTCAGGGGCGAAGGTGAGGCCGCCGCGCTTTTCGCCGGCCACCAGGGCCGCCATGTCGACGCCGAAGGAATCGAGGCGCTGGCTGGGAATGGACACCTGGATCCCCTTGCCGGCCACCGCCGCATTCAAGCGCTCGAGGATCTCGCGGATCTGCGAATGGTCCGTCGTCGAAAGGCTCGTGAGGCTCACCTCATCGTAACCCGTCTGCTTGAGGCCTTCGAGGGCGCCTTCGACGATGTTGTCGGCCGAACGCTCGCGCACAGGTCGGTACATCATGCCCGCCTGGCAGAAGCGGCACCCGCGCGTGCAGCCGCGCAGGATCTCGACCGACAGGCGGTCGTGAACCAAATCGGCAAAAGGAACGATGCAGGGCTCCCAGGCAGGCGACTGGGCGAACCCTTCGAAGACGCGCTTCTGAACTTCGGGCAGGGCGTGGTCGTTGACCGGCTTGACGCGGTAGCCCCAGCTAAGGGCCTCCTCGTCTGAAAGCAGGCGATAGAACCCGGGCACGTAGGTACCGGGGATATCGGCCAGGTCTTCCAGGATCTCCTGTCGGCTCTTCCCCGCCGCCCGGCCGGCCCCGATGCAGGCCACCAGTTCGGGCATAGATTCTTCGCCCTCGCCGATGGAAATGGCGTCGAAGAAGGCCGCATAGGGCTCGGGATTGAAGGCGCAAGGACCGCCGCCCAAAACGATCGGGTCGGATTCGGCACGATCTTCGGCACGCAAGGCCACACCGGCCAGATCGAGCACTTCGAGCACGTTGGTCGCGGCGAGTTCGTGCGGAAGGGTGATGCCGATCGCGTCGAATTCGCGCAGGGGGGCGCAGGATTCAAGGGAAAAAAGAGGCAGACCCGCCGCGCGCATCTGGTCGGCGAATTCGGCCGCAGGCAGGTAGGCGCGTTCGGCGTACATGCCTTCGCGCGCGTTCACGCAGTTCACGAGGATGCGAATCGCCTGATTGGCCTGACCGAGCTCGTAGGTGTCGGGATAGACCATCACAAACGAGGTATCGGCGGGATCGTCTTGGGGCGTGCGGTAGACGCTGCCGAACTCGTGGTTGAGGTAGCGTACGGGCCGTTCGGCAAGAGGCAACAGGTCGCGCAGCCTCGGCCAGAGATCGGTGGTGGGCTGCGGCATGCGCTAGTCCCCCTTTCGAACGGAAGCAGCGGCCCTGCGGGCGCGCTCGATGAGGTCGGGAGCCTTGTCTTTGGCCGCACGCGCCGCAGAAGCCACGCGGGGCGCAGCTGCGCGCGTCGCGACCGCAAGGTGCGGGAAAGCCCGCTCGATGCGGGGACCCGCAAGGCGCGCGACGTCGTCGACCAAAGGCGCCGCCGCTTCGCGGGCCCGGTGGGCGCAGTCGATGGCCTCGGCCGCCACGAAGGAAGCGGTACCTTCGAGAACCGGCGACAGGTAGTTGCCGATCTCGCTCACCACCGGGTGGGCTTTCTGCGCCGCCGCATCGACGGCGGGCTTGGCAGCAGCGCACGCGTCACGAGCGGATTCCACGGCCACGTCGGCCACGGCAGAACCCGCTGCCCCAAGGGCACGCACATAGGGCATAACGCCCACCTGGAAATCGTGTGCGGCCCGACCCACCTGCGCGGGGGGCTGGAAGCGTCCGTCGGAAGGGCGCCCGTCGGGCGTACCGCTCAGATAGGCAAGCGCGGCACGGCCGATAGCCTGGGTGCCCGCGGCGCCCACACCGGCTTTCACGAGCCAGCCCGCGCCCGGCACGAGCGGAGCCAGCTCGCGGGCGACGCTGCGGCAGGCGAAGCCGCCCGCGATAACGGCGGCAAGCTCACCCCAGTTAGAAGCGCCCATTTCCACCCCATAGGCCCCGGCGATCTGCAAGACCATCTTGGCCTGGTTCATCGTCATAAGGGGCAGGTCGGCTCCAGGAATAAAGAAGACGGCCCCGATCCCGGCGTTCTGCAGGGACGTCGTGTTGATGCATTCGACCGCATAGGGCCGGCGGACGAAATCGAAGGCGATCGCGAAGGCAAGACCCTTGGCAGCGAATGTGACGGCGATCCACGCGCCCATGGCGTCCACGAGCGTACGCGTGCGATCGATGGTGAGTGGATAAGGCTCGACGTTGAAAGGATCGTCATGAGGCACGCGCGTCCCGTCGACGTAGGGCTTGGGGGCCACCACGTCTTCTTCGATCAGGTCGCATCCCTGGTCGGCGGCAATATCGCAGACCAAACGCGGCATGCTTGTCACCGTGAGGGCAGGAACGCCCGCGGCGCGCAGGCCGGCAGCCAGAGCGCCCGTGCTCGCATCGAGGCCGGCGACGAGCACGCCCAGGTCGGCTCCCGCCGGGGTCTTGGTGGAATCGAGGCTCCACTCTCGGTATTCCACCCAGCCGTTGGGCGCCGTCGTCGCAAAGGCAGCGCGTACGACGCCGGCCACGTCTTCGGGAGCCGACGGGTCGACCATCACGATCACGTGCACGGGCATGTTGCGGGCCGCTTCGACATCGACGATGGTCTTCACGGCCTCCTTCACGTCAAGGGGAGCATTCATGCGCGCATCCTTCCTATCGTCCGCTGTGCGCCCACACCGAACCGATCAATCCGAGCAGGGTGAAGTTCACCACCATAAACGAAGTACCGTAGCTCATAAAGGGCAAGGGAATACCGGTAATGGGCATCAGACCGCAGCACATGCCGATGTTTTCGAGAATCTGGAAGAGCCACATGCCGGTCACGCACATGACGATCAAGGTTCCAAACAGGTCTTTTGCCCCGTAGGCGATACGGTAGCACAGATACACGAGCAAGGCGTAGAGAGCGATCAAGGCGAGCGAGCCCACGAAGCCGAACTCTTCGGCGAGCACGCAGAAGATGAAGTCGGTCGGTGATTCGGGCAGGTAGCCGAGGGCGCTCTGGGTGGCGTTCATGTAGCCTTTGCCCAGAAAGCCGCCCGAGCCGATGGCGATCTTGGCCTGCTTAAGGTTGTAGCCGTCGCCGGTGGGGTCGTAGTTGTTGTCCAAAAAGACGAGCAGGCGCGATTTCTGGTACTCCTTCAAGAGCACGTCGTGCCCCGCGATGTTGTCGAGGATGGGGTCGAGGATGAGGATGCCCGCAACCCCCGCAACCAAGATGGCCAGGGTGGCGAGCAGGAACTTCACGTCGGCGCCGCCCACGATGAGAGCCACGCCCGCAATGAAGAGGTACACCAAACCAGTGCCCAGGTCGGGCTGGGTCATGATGCACACGAAGGGCACGATCATGATGCCCAAGGCCTTCAGGAAGTCGCCCAGGTTGGTGAGCTTGCCGCCGTACTTGCTGATTACGCAGGCGTCGAGCAGGATGACGGTGACCTTGGCAAATTCGCCGGGCTGGAAGTTGATGGGACCTATATTGACCCACGACGTGGCGCCCTTGGCCGTCGCGCCGATACCGGGCGCATGGGGCATGAGGATGAGCACCACGTTCACGATCAAGAAAAAGACCATGTAGTGGGACAACTGGTGATAGTCGTAGCGGAAGAGCAGGAACATGAGGACCGCGCCCACGAGCACGCCGGCCGCCTGACGGGAGAAGTTGTAGGTGTCGTTGTTGAAGGTGGCCGAGTACACGATGAACAGGCCGTAGGCCACCAGGGCGGTCACCACAAGAAGAAAGGGGATGTTGAGGTACTTGAACCGTCGCGGAGCCGTGGCGGCGGCCAAACGGGCATCGGGGTGCTTGACCGATGTCACCTGGCGCATGCGCTGAGGGTAGTTCATCGTGCTCATTAGTCCTCCCGAGCCGTACTGGTCGAAGCGGAACCGGTCGCCACCGTCGTGTAAGAGCTCTCGACGTAGTCCACCGATTTGGCGTCGAGCGAGCCGGCGTCGAGGCTCATGGCCGCCTGGATGACCGTGGCGCACATAGGCATGCTGCACACCGTGGAAGACACGCCCTCTTCGGTGAGGCAGGCGCACACGTACTTGGGGTTGTCGGCAGGCGCGTAGCAGACGAACCAGCTGTAGTCCTTCTTGCCCGCCACCTGGGCGGTACCGGTCTTGCCCGCCACCGTGTAGTTGAGCCCGCTGAAGAAGCGGTCGTCGTAGTTGTTGACGGTCATAACCTCTTTCAAGCCCTCATGCACGAGCTTGGCGTTGGCTTCCGACTGGGTGGGCGTGGCGATGACTTCGGGTTCGTAGGTGCGCACCGTCTCCCCCAGGGAGTTGCGCACTTCCTTCAGCACATGGGGTCGATAGACCGTCCCCGTGGCGATGCCCGCATAGCCAGCAGCGATCTGCAGGGGCGTGACGAGCACGTAGCCCTGGCCGATCGCCATGTTGGTCATATCGCCAGGGAGCCACTGGGCCTGTTCGGGCGCATCCTTGAAGTATTCCGCCTTCCATTCGGGCGTGGGAATGCGGCCTTCGGCCTCGCCGGCAAGATCGACGCCCAGTTTCGAGCCGAGCGCGTACTCCTTGACGTAATCCTGCATGGCCGTCTCGCCGAGCGTGGCGCGCTGGTCGTAGAAGCCCTTGGCGATTTCGTAGAAAACGACGTCGCAGGAGTGGGCGATGCCGCCTACCAGGTTAAGGGTCCCATGGCCCGAATGGTTCCAGCACTTCTGTGCATAGGTGCTACCGAAGCCCGTCCAGGTGCCCGAGCAATAGTAGGTGGAAGAGGCGGTGGCCACGCCGCACTGAAGGGCGGCAAAGGAGGTGAAACCCTTAAAGGTCGAAGCGGCGGGATAGGTGCCCTGCACCACGCGGTCCATCAGGGGGTAGTGGGACGATTCGCTGTTGAAGCTGTTCCAGACGTCGGACGAAATCCCGCCCACGAAATTGCCCGGGGCGTAGCTGGGGAAATTGGAAAGGGCGATGATCTCGCCGTTGGTGGCGTCGAGGCAGACCAAGCCCGCGCCCGACCCGTTGCCCGCGCCCAGCTGGCCGTTGGGGGCAAGCGTCGACCGCATGGCCTGGTCGGCCGCTTCCTGCACGGGCGCCTTGATCGTCAGGTAGATGTCGTTGCCCCTCGTGGGGTTGGTTTCCGACATGATGCGCTGCACCACGCCGTTGGCGTTGGTGAGGAGGGTGCGCGTGCCATGGTCGCCGGCAAGCAGGTTCTCGTAGGTGTATTCCACCCCGCTTTTGCCCACCACGTCGCCCGAAAGGACGTTGCGGCCTTCGCCGGCGTTCTGCAGGTCGCTTGCGGATGCCGTGCTCGCATAGCCGAGCACATGGGCGGCAAGGGCCCCGTAGGGGTAGGAGCGGGCCGTGCGCATTTCGGTGGAAATGCCCGGGAAGGCGTCGGCATGCTCGCTGATGAAGGCGATGTTGCGCAGGGACACGTCGGTGGCCACCACGCGGTTGTTCTGCGCGCCCGTCGACGAGTCCTGGATGTTCTGGCGCACCACCTGATAGGGAATGCCCAAAATCGTGGAAAGGCGGAGGCAGACGTCGCGGTCGTCGGCTACGCTCGAATCGGCGATGACCGTATAGGACGACCGATTGGTGACCAGGGCCACCCCGTTGGCGTCGTAGATGATGCCGCGCGGGGCCGGCGTGTAGACGGTCTTATAGAGATTGGCTTCGGCCTGCTTGAGGTAGTCGGACGACTGCAGGATCTGCATGCTCCACAGCTTGGCGGAAAGGGTTCCGAAGATGGCGGCGGCAAGGACGCCCATGGCGACGAAGCGGGAATTGAGCATCTCCCCCGCCGTGCCGGAGCTCGTGGGGTGCTGGGGCACTTCGGTGGTCCCCGTCGTCCCGAAGCTCGTTTTCTGCTTCAGCGGCTCGACGCCATAGGTATCGACCTGCTTGAGGTCCTTGGTATGGGGAACGGTGTCTTCGGTTTTCTTCTTCGATCGGCGATAGAACGCGTAGACGATCCCAAGAACGACCGCAAGCGCTGCAATGCCGGCGAGAATCGCGAGCAGCATGCCGACCCCTTAGCGAAAACGCAACGACGGCGTGGCCGAACCCATCGTGGGGGCGCGGCCCACAAGGAGATGGGACATGAGCGGGTAGATGAGCAAACCCAGCACGCACTCGATGAGGGTGCACGGAAGCGCCCGGTAGAGGAAGGCGTCGAGCGGGCTCAGGGCGGCGGAAGCGCCCAGGATAAAGAGGGCGTAGAGAAGGTTCACCACCAGGGTGAAGACCATCATGGTAACGAGCGCCGTGCCCACGCGCCCGTTGGCAAAGACCGCATAGAGGCGAGAAGCCGCGAAGGCCGCCACCACGAGAAGGAAGGCAAGGGCACCCACGGGCCCGAAGCCCAACAGATCGCTCAAGAGGCCGCACACGAAGGCAAGCACCAAAGACGAGTTGGTGGGAAGAAGCATGGCGACGACGATGGAATAGATGAGCAGAAGGTTGGGAACCACGCCGAACAGGGCGATGTTGGGGGCAACGACGATCTGCAAGACGAACATGACGATGGCGCCGATAATCGATACCTTTGCTTCAGGTTGCATACCTACCCCCTATCGACTGCTGGTTTTGGACGAATTCGACTTGGTGGAGCTCGATGAGCTGGAAGAGCTCGAAGACGAGCTCGACGAGTCGGCCGCAAGGCCGTCGGAGCCCATGGACGAGACGACGGTCACCTCTTCGAGGGTCGACACCACATCGCTTGGCTCGACGACGATGCTGCGGTTGGTATCGCCCTGCTGGCCGTCGACCTTCACCACGGTGCCGATCATGATGCCGCGGCTGAAGCCACCGCCCAAGCCCGACGTGATCACCACGTCGCCGGCATTGACCTCGGCGTCGCTGTCGACGTCTTCCAAGTACAGGAGGCCGTCGATATTGCCCATGAGCACGCCCTGGGCGCGATTGCTCTGGATCATGGCCGCCACCCCGAACTGCGGGTCTTGCAGAAGGCGCACGGTACAGGTGAAGGAATCGACGGAAATAACCTGTCCGACCAGCCCGCTCGTGCCCACCACCGGGGCGCCGTAGACAACCCCGTCGTTAGAGCCCTTATCGAGCGTGACGGTCTTGCTCCAGGCGTCGGTGGAACGCGCGAGGACGCGACAGGTCGTGCCCTCGATCGAGTAATAATCCTTCAGGTCGAGGATGCCCTGCAAGCGTTGGGCTTCCTGACGGTACTCTTCGAGTTCGGCCACCTCTTCGCGCAACTGGTTATTCTGGTCGCGCAGGGCGTTGAGCGTGTCGGCGTTGGCGGAAGCGTCTTGGGCGGCGTTCTGGGCGGAATCCTCTCCGGCGCTCAAGGCCCCACTCGCAAGCTTAAGCGGCGAAACGGCTGTGGAAAGGGCCCCCTGCATGCCGTGTAGCGGGCCGCCATCGCCTTCGTTGTCGTAGACCGACACCAAGACGAGCGAGACCACTACCAAGACAACCAAGAGCACGTAGGTTCTCAGCGCCGAGGGCTCCTGTTTGAAATTGTACGGCATACGAAGCTATTCGCCCCTATCGGGAACGCATCAGGGTCTGCTTGAGGGCAGACGGCGTTTCGAGCACCTTCAAGCAGCCCATAACGACGTTGGTAAGGGCCGTTTCGCTCACCCAAACGGGAATCTCGAGTGCTTCCGACATGTACTGATCGAGACCGGAAAGCAGGCCACCGCCACCCGTGAGGAGGATACCGTTCTGGATGATATCGCTCGCCAGGTCGGGGTTGGTCTTTTTGAAGGTCTCCTTGATGTGCAGGACCATTTCGTCGCAGGACGGCTGCAGGGCAGCACGAACGTCTTCGGACTGAATGGTGACTTCCTTGGGCTGCTCGGTGAGTACATCCTGGCCGCTGATGATCATGTCGCGTTCGCGCCCGTCGGGGAAAGGCAGAATCGAGCCGATCTTGATCTTGATGACCTCGGCCGTGCGCTCGCCGATCTTGATACCCAAGAGGTCGCGCAAGTACATGGCGATCGCTTCGTCCATGCGGTTGCCCGCCAGACGCAGCGACGACGAAGTCACGATACCACCCAGGGAGATGACGGCGACTTCGGTCGTGCCGCCGCCGATGTCGACCACCATCGAACCGGTGGGTTCAGTCACGGGAAGGTCGGCGCCCATGGCAGCTGCCATGGGTTCTTCGATCAGATAGGCCTGACGAGCGCCGGCCTGGATCGTGGCTTCGAACACAGCACGCTTTTCGACGGACGTGGCGCCGCAGGGAATGCACACCACGATGCGGGGCTTGGGTTGCCAGGGGTACTTGCGTTCGACCGCCTTGTTGATGAATGCGGACAGCATGGCCTCGGTCACGTCGTAGTCGGCGATCACGCCGTCGTGCAGGGGATGTTCGGCCGAAAAGGCGTCGGGCGTATGGTTGATCATGTTTTTGGCTTCGTGGCCAACGGCGAGGACGCGGTGCGTCGACTTTTCGATGGCAACGACAGACGGTTCGTTGATGACGATGCCCTCGCCCGTAATGGCGACAAGGGTATTCGCGGTACCCAAGTCGATAGCCAGGTCGTACGACGCACCGGCAGAGTTGAACCAATCCATAAACGACATAGACGTCTGTCCTTTATCCTCGTAAATTCGCGAAACCAAATACTAGCACAGGGGCTTTCGCGAACCGTGAATTCCACATGCCTACTATATTGGGTCGCACGCGCAGACGCCATACGGCAAACCGCATCCATGAGGAAAATCCGCATTGGTGCCGGCGATTTCCGCCGTCGTCAAACGAGCGGATTCCGCGACCGCGCACACCCCCCCGTGAAAGCGGGCGCCCCACCCTACGCGCCCCTTCCCTTTCGGTCCTCCCCCATACGAAAAACGCCTCCCCGAAGGGAGGCGTGTAGCAAGCAGATGAGATGCTTCTTAGTTGAAGAAGATGCCGATCTCGCGCTCGGCGGATTCGACGCTGTCGGAGCCGTGGATCACGTTTTCGTCCATGATGAGACCGAAGTCGCCGCGGATGGTACCCGGAGCGGCTTCCGCCGGGTTGGTGGCACCCATGAGGGTGCGGACCTTCTTCACGGCGCCTTCGCCGGAGATGACCATCTTCACAACCGGGCCGGACGTAATGTAGGAGATAAGGCCGTCGTAGAAGGGCTTGCCTTCATGTTCGGCGTAGTTGGCCTTAGCCTGGTCAAGCGTCACCATGCCGAGCTCGAGGCGCTCGATCGTGAGGCCGGCGCGCTCGAAGCGAGCGACGATTTCACCGATGTGGCCGTTGCGCACGCCGTCGGGCTTGATCATGCTGTAGGTCTTTTCGATTGCCATGTTGTTTACATTCCTTTCAGGCAGGGGCCGAACAGCCCCACTCTACACGAGGACGAACCCCGCAGTTCCTTAGTTCTGGCTGGGGAAATACAGCTCGACGTTGCTGATCTGCCAGCCGATGCCGTCGCGGACAAGGGTGATCTTGTACTGAACCGAACCGCCCTGGTCCGTGGTGGCCGTCGCATAGACGGTGGATTGGTTCATCGAACGGTCGATACCGTCGATGGATACGGAAGCATCCTCCACCACCGGGTCGAGCATGTTCTGAATGCTCGACTGGTCGAGGCTCGAGGAGAACTCGTTGGAAGCGGCGGCTTCCTTGTCGGCGAAGAGCGACTGCACGACCGATTCCTGGGTGGGATAGCCGTAGCCCTTGTAGTAGGCAAAGCCGCCCGCTGCGGCAAGAGCAAGCAGAATGACGATCAGAGCGATCACGATCTTCAGACCCACGTTGCGACGCTTGCGGTCCTGCTTGGCGACGCCCTTGGACCACTGTTCGATTTCCTCTTCGGACGCGTTGAAGAAACGGTCGTCGGGGTTCTGGTACTGGTCCTGACCCGGGTACTGCTCTTGGTAGTAGTAGGGGTTCTGGTCATAGGCGGCGTTGGCGTCGTAGGCAGGCGTGCCGTCGGCCGGCACGTCGAGCCCCGACAGGTCGTCCATCGCGCCCGTGATGCCCGCGGTCTCGCCCGGCTTCACCGGTTCCATGACCTGGGTACCCTGGGCAACCGCGCCGACGGCGCGCTGATAGTCGACCGAAGCGGCGTCGTTGAGGAAGTAGGTCTTGTCGGCAAGGGCGCGCTCGAAGGCGTCGACGGCCTTCTGCATCTGACCGCAGCTCGTGTAGGCCTGCCCCAAGTTGGCGTAGAGCTTGTTCTTGGTGGCGTTGTTCATGCTGAACTGCAGGGCGCTTTCGTAAGAGGCCACCGCATCGTTGGGGCGGTTGAGGGCCATGAAGCAGATGCCCAGGTTCAAAAGGGCCTGCGCCGGGTTGGGGTTGGCTTCGTCGAGGGCGGCAGAACGGAAGGCACTGCCGGCTTCGGCCGATTTGCCCAGCTTGAGGTAGGCCTTACCCATGCCCGAATAGGCTTTGTAGGGAGTGGCGTACTTCTTGTCGGACACGGCGATTTCGAAGTGCTTCACCGCGTCTTCGTAGTCATGCAGGGCCGCATAGCTGTTGCCCAGGTTGCAGTTGACCGCACCGATACCGTCGTAGGCGTTGTCGGTCGTGGCCTGGGTGTACGCATGGATAGCCTCGTCGTAATCGTGCAACTTCATCAGGCAGTTGCCGATCTGATGGTAGAGAAGGCCAAGCTCTCCGGCGGCGAGCTCTTCCCCGTTGTTAGCCCCTTGCAGGCATTGCGTGAATCCTTCCAACGCCGACACGTAGTCATTGGCGTTGTAGGCTTGGCGCGCCTGCTGGAATAACACGTTGTTCATATAAGCGATCGTCCTCTCGTGCAGCGCTGGGAGCCGTGCCGATGCACAGCTCTCCTACGCGTTGGCACCTTCGATCGTGATCGATTCGATCACGTCGCCCACGCGCAGCTGCTTGATAACGTCTTTGCCTTCGATGGTCTGACCGAACACGGTGTAGTTGGGATCGAGGAAATGCTGGGCGCCCAGGCACAGGTAGAACTGGGACCCGGCGCTGTTGGGGTTCTGGCTACGAGCCATGGCGAGCGCGCCGTCTTCATGGCTGTTGTGCGGGTTGACGGTGTACTCTTCCTTGATGGTGTAGCCGGGGCCGCCCGTGCCCAACCCGCTGAAGGGGTTGTCGGCGGCGGCGATGACCTGGTCGGTATCGAGGTCACGGGTGTTGGGGTCGCCGCCCTGGATCACGAAATTCGGCACGTAACGATGGAACTTCAGGTTGTCGTAGAAGCCCTTCTGGGCGAGTTCCACGAAATTGCCCACGTGAATGGGAGCATCGTTTCCGGCCAGCTGCACCCGCACGGTGCCCTTCGAGGTGACGATAACGGCGACTTCGTTGCCGTTGGGCTGGTAATTGGGGGTGTACTGGGCCATGCACTGCTCCTTCGTATTCGAGAAATGGTGCCCTCGACAGGATTCGAACCTGCGACTTTCTGCTCCGGAGGCAGACGCTCTATCCCCTGAGCTACGAGGGCACAACCAAGGAATGATTATACGCTAAACTGTCCAAGACGCGAAAACGCGCGAATAAATCTCAAACTCACCGTAAAGGACCGCTGGTTTTATGGAAGCTACCCTGCGCATCGAAGCGCTCACCTACGGCACGGCGGCCATAGCCCACGCCGACGACGGCAAGGCCGTTTTCGTCGAAGGCGCCGCCCCCGGCGACCTCGTGCGCGTGGAAATCGACGAAGACAAGAAGCGCTTCGCCCACGGACGATCGATTGAAGTGCTCGAAGCCGGTGAAGCCCGCGTGGCACCCGCCTGCCCCGCCGCCGGCACCTGCGGGGGCTGCCCCTGGGCCCACGTGTCCTACGAAGCCCAGCTCGAAGCCAAGCGTGCCAACACAGTCGCCCAACTGGTGCGCGTCGCCCGCTTCGACCGCGCCGCCGCCGAAGCGGTGGTCGCTCCCTGCGTACCCTGCAAGAAGCCCTGGGGCTATCGCAACAAGCTCGAAATGAGTGTGGGAGCCGATGCCGCCGGCCATCTGGTGTTGGGCATGCACGCCGACCGTTCGCACGAACTAGCGAACGTCGCGAACTGCCCGCTCGCCCACAAGCCCATCCAGAAGGCGCCCAAGGCCCTGCAGGGGGCCCTGCGCTTCCTGCAGGGGTCCAACGACCTGGGCCTCTTCCGCGTGGGCGTGCGCCACAGCGACCGCACCAAATCGACCGAAATCGCCCTTTGGACGGCGCCCGGCCCCTTCCCGCGCGCCACAGCGGCGAAAATGCTCAAAAGCGCCCTGCACGCCACGAGCATCGTGCGCGTGATCGCCGAGCCGGGCAAGGCGCGCAAGATCAAGGGCGTCGAAGTGCTCGCCGGTGCCGGCTACTGGTCCGAACGTCTGGGCGACTTCACCTACAAGGTGAGCGCCCCCAGCTTCTTCCAAGTCAACACGGCCCAGGCCCAGACGCTCATCGACCTCGTCCGCGACGGCCTGCACGTGCCCTCCCACGGGCGCGTGGCCGACCTCTATTGCGGCGTGGGCACCTTTACCCTGCCCTTGGCCGACATCTGCGATGATGTGGTCGGCGTGGAAAGCGCCTCGTCGAGCGTGCGCGACCTGCGCCGCAACGCCGACGAGAACGGGGTGTGGATCGAAGTGACGGGCGGCGACAGCGCGCGCGAGCTTCCCCTGCTCGGCACCCTCGACGCCCTGGTGGTCGACCCCCCGCGGGCGGGACTGGCCGACGGGGTTCCCGAAAGCATCGCGGCCGCCAAACCGGGGCGCGTGGCCTATGTGAGCTGCGATCCGGCTACCTGGGCGCGCGACGTGGCACGCATGGAAACGGTGGGCTACGCGCTGGAGCGGGCCACCCCCGTCGACCTCTTCCCGCAGACCTACCACAACGAGGTCGTGAGCATCTTCGCCCGACTCTAGCATCCGTCGTTCGCAGATTCCCTACAGGTGTGCCCTTCGCGCAGCGCCGCCGTGCGCGAAGGCGTAAGATGGGCCCACCAATCGAAAGACAAAGGAGAACCATGGCAGAAACCGTGAACTACGACAGCCGCGCCGTCGCGCTCGCCGCAGCCAAGGCGGCCGACAGCAAAAAGGCTACCGACATCCTGGTGCAGGACCTGCGCGGGCTTTCGTCCGTTACCGACTACTTCGTCATCGTCACCGCGGCCAACAACCGCCAGGTCGACGCCATCATCGACGAGATTCGCAAGGACATCCGCGAAGCCAGCGGCTTAAGCCCGCTTTCTACCGAGGGCATGGGTCAGGGCACGTGGGCCCTGCTCGATTACGGCGGCGTAGTCGTGCACGTCTTCCAGCCCGAAGCGCGTTCCTACTACCGCCTCGAAGAGCTGTGGAACGACGCCCCGGTGGTCGACTTGAAAGAGGCCGGCATCACCGACGCGGAGTATTCCGACCGCATCGCCGATCTAATGAATAAGGCCGCCGAAGCAACCGAAAACGCGCCCGAAGAGAGTGAAGAGGCTTAACATCCCTTCCCTTCCGCACACGAAGAAGCCCACGCCGCAAGTTAGCGACGTGGGCTTCTTTTCGTTCGTGCACAGCGAGCCGGCAAGGAGGTCGACCGGCCGCTCGCATGGATGCCGAATACTAGGCGTGCGGCGTGTAGTTTTGGGCTTTGGCCGTGAGTTCGGCCATGACGGCCGGGTCGATGGAACGGCGGGCGAAGGGATAGGCCACCGTGTTTTCGCGCTGCACGTGGGCGCGGATGAGGTGGACGTATTCCATGGCCCAGGACACGAGCTCGACGCGGTTTTCGACCGAGGGGTCAGCCTCGTAGGCCGCGGCAGCGTCTTCCATGCGCTTCACGCAGGCGCGCCCGCGATCGTGGTCGACGAGCATGCCATGGCGGATGAGGTTTTCCGCCACCTGGCCCAGGTTGTCGAGCATGTAGGAATAAAGGACGTCCTCTTCCTTGCGATGATGGGCGGCGTCGGCATACGAGCGGATGAAGCGCACCTTGTAATCGAAGTCGGCACGGCTGAAGGTGCCCGAGGTCACAAGTTCGCGGCACATGCGCTCAAGGTCGTCGGCTTCCACCAGGATGCGCTCATGCTCGGCGAGCATGGCATCGACGATGTCCATGCCCCTGGTATCGGGCAGGTCGGCGAATTCCGAAAGGTCGATAGCGGCCATGATCTTACGCCGCCTTCGCCATGCGGTAGGAACCGGACCCGTTGGACTCGAGCTTGACATCGACGGCAGCGAGATAGCCTTCGGTCCAGGCGGTACGCAGGCGCTCGTAGCCGGCGGCCGTGTGCGGGGCCAGGTTGATGGTCCAGGCGACCTGGCCGGGCTCGTTGCCCACTACCGTCACGAAGCCGTCACAGGGCATGCCGTCGAGCCAATGGCCGTCGACGAGCTGCCAGATCTGCTTGATGTCGGCGTCGGAGGTAGCGCCGTCGGATTCGGCCGCCTGGGCGCCGAGGGTGCGCACGTAGGCGCAAAGGTCGTCGAGATGGCTGGCCAGGGGCGCGCAGGCAGCGGCCAGAGCCGCTTCCGACCCGTGCACGAGGGCGTCAAGACTGGCATGAATCTGGGACAGGTCGATGTGGTCGGTGATTTCGCCTTCAAGACGGGGATTCGACGCATCGAGTGCGGCGGCATGGCCTTCGGTCCAACCCTGGGCGTCGGCATAGGCCGCGATGTCGCGAGCCAGCCCGTCGACCGAGCAGGCCTTTTCGAACATACGGTAGTGGATGGGGCCCAGGAACGCGCTCATTATTCGGCCCCGTTCAGCATGGCGAGGACGGCTTCGCTGTTCATGCCGTGCACCATGCAGGCATCGTTGAGCGATTCGCTCTGCGAAGCGGGGCAGCCCACGCAGCCCATGCCGGCGCTTTCGAGAATCGCGATGTTGCGAGAATCCATGCGGATGATTTCGCCGACGAGCATATCGCCGTTGTAGGTCTGTGCGCTCATGTGAGTCCTTTCGCTCGACGCTTCACGTGCGTCCTTCGATTTCGTATGAGGCTATCCTACGTGGGTTGAGCGCACGGTTACGTTGTTATTCATACCAATTCATTGGTTTTGCATCGTATTTATCAGACACGTGAAACAGTGGCGCGCATTACACCAAGCCGCAGCTACCCCCGCTCCACCGTTACGACCGATGATTGAGCAGAAACTCCTCATTGGCCCGGCGCGCCGCTTCAGCGCGCGCACGCGCACGTTCCGCACGCGCGCGTGCCTGCGCGCGCTCGTGTTCCAAGTGCGTATGAAGGACCTCGGAAGGGGTGCCCTCGTGGGCCCGGATCTCGTGGATTGCGTGGATGGGCTCGGCGTCGGACACGCGGTAGGCGGCCGCAGCAAGCAGGGGCATGAGGAAGACCGAAATCGCGCCCGCCGCCACCAGCACCGAAGCCACCTCGTCGGTCATGACGCCCGACGTGCTGGCCACCGACGTCACCGCCACGATAATAGGCAGCGCCGTCGTGCAGTAGAAGGACACCGAAAGGCAGTTGGTGCGCGACACGTCGGCACGCACCGAAGGGCTGGTGACCAAGGCGATGAAGACGGGCACCGCGCGCACGAGCAGGAGCAGGAAGATGAAGGCCACGAGCAGGCCCGGCCGCTGCCCGATGGCCGCCAGGTCGATCTTCATGCCCGAAGCGACAAAGAAGAGCGGGATGAGGAAGCCGTAGCCGATCGCGTTGAGCTTGCCTTCCAGCTTCTCGCTGCCTTCGGGAATCACGTAGCGCAACACGAATCCGGCAGCGAAGGCGCCCAGCACGATGTCGAGGTCGAAGATGGCCGAAAGCGCCACGAACACGATAAGCATGAGCATCGTGAAGCGCACAAAGGTCTGCGCCGTGCTGTCGGCGTTCTGGGTCATGAAACTGTAGAACCGCGAACCGTCGCGCCGAGCGCGCTTGGCGAAGCGGGCAGTGAGCACGCAGAACATGGCCAGCACGAGAAGGATCAGGGCCGTCTGCATCTTAGACCGTACCGAGAGCAGGACCGCCATCGCAAGCACGGGCCCCAGCTCGCCCCAGGTGCCGAACTTGATGACCAAATCGCCCACACGCGTGCCCATGAGGCCTCGGTCAGCAAGGATGGGCATAAGGGTGCCCAGAGCGGTGGTGGTGAGCGTAATCATCACGGCCACGTTCCCCTCGGGTGTCGTGATGAAGTCACGCGGCAGCAGCAGTACGACGATAAAGGCAAGCACGAGAGTAAGAGCCCAGGTCACAAGCCCGCGGCGGCCTTCCGCATCGGTAAGCTGACGGGGGTCGATCTCGTAGCCGGCGAGCAGGAAGAGGACGGCCAGGCCCAGGTCGGACAAAAGCGACAGCGATGAGCTCGACTCGATAACGCCCAACCCGAAGGGCCCGAGCACGGCGCCGAACACGATGAGGAGGACCGCTTCGGGAATGGGCTTGCGCGGGATGCGCTGGGCGATAAGAGGGCTCAGGGCCGCCACGAAGGCGACGATCGCAAGGGTGGTAAGTTCTTCAGCCATGTCGACCCGCTAGAAATTGGCCGAACGGGCGAATCCGAACCGCCACATAAGGCTGTTCCAGATGTCGATCGTGCGTGGGTAGAGCTGGCGGTCGTGAGCCACCAGGAAGCTGAGCGTGTACTTGAAGGCGTCGAAGTAGAGGCGCTCGAGCGGTACGGTGCCCACCTCGTCGCGCAGCATCTGGATGCCGCTCATGTCCCCGTAGGTGCGGTTGGGCTCGATGATGTCGGCCACGTAGACGATGCAGTCGAGCGGCGCCATGTCGGCCGCGCCCGAGGTATGACGGGCAATGGCCTGGAAGACATCGTCGCCCAGCTCGGGGTATTCCAGCTTCAGGGCCGCGGCGGCCGTGGGACCGTGCAAGAGCCAGGGCATGTTGTCAACCACTTCGGCGGGCACGTCCACCTCGAGTTCGGCGGCGCGGGCGCGGATCTCGTCGACGTGCAGGCCCTTGTCCCAGTCGTGAAGGATGCCGGCCATGCGGGCGACCTTGGGGTCGTAGCCGTACACGACCGCCAGCTGCTTGGCGGCCTTGGCAACGCCCTTCGAATGCTTGTAGCGTTTGGGCGAAACCCGCTCCTTGAGCAGGTCCTTCATGTGGTCGTAGTTGTCTTTGCCGAAGACGTCGTCGGGCACGGGTGCGCGTCGCTCTCCCGCGTCGCCGATGTTGTCGGCGGCACCCGAAAAGCCGAACCCGTGGCCGGGGGCCACGTCGGTCATGTGGGCGGAGGCCATGTCGCCCGCGCGCATGCCGGCGAAGGCCTGCTTGGGGCCTTCAGCCAGCGTCATGGGGTCGAAGGCCCGCGGTTCGCCGGAAGATTCGTCAGTCGTCATAGGAAACCCCTTTCGGAATTCGGAAGATAGAGGCCGCGTTCTTCGATGTAATCGCGCACCTCGTTGGGCACGAGGTAGCGGATCGACCGGCCGCGGGCCACCATAGCGCGCAGCAGGCTCGACGACACCGAAAGGGCCGTGGCCTCGAAGAAGCGAACGTCGAAGTCGGCGTGGTCCCTCAGGACCCGCTTGCATTCGTCGGTGATGGTGTATCCCGGACGCGATACGGCAATGAGCTTGGCCAAACGCGGAATGTCGGCCGATTCGTGCCAGCTCATGATCGAGAGCACGGCGTCGGCGCCTGTAATAAAGTAGAGCTCGACGTTGGGCGGAAAGAAATCGTGCAGCTGGCGCAGGGTGTCGACCGTGTAGGTGTCCCCGCCCCGGTCGATTTCGATCGAGCTCACGTCAAAGCGGGGGTTGCCAGCGCAGGCGAGCTCGCACATGCGCAAGCGGTCGCGCGCGGGCGTGACGGACTTGCCCTTCTTGAACACAGGCACGCCAGCAGGGATGAAGACGACCCCGTCGAGCTCGAACTCGTCGCGCGCCTGTTCGGCGACCGCCAGGTGACCCACATGAACCGGATCGAAGGTCCCGCCCATGATGCCCAATCGATAGGTGTGGGACGTGTCGAGCGACCCGTCGGGCCGGCACCCCATTGCATCAAAACGCGCGGAAACGGTTGGCATGCCGACCTCCTACTCGCGAACCTGGCCAGTGCCGCGCAGGAGGTACTTGTAGGTGGTGAGCGCTTCGAGGGCGAAGGGACCGCGCGCGTGCAGCTTCTGAGTAGAGATGCCGATTTCGGCGCCCAGGCCGAACTCTCCCCCGTCGGAAAAACGGGTCGAGGCGTTCCAGTACACCACTGCCGCGTCGACGGCCGAAAGGAAGATTTCGGCGTCGCGCTCGCTGCTCGTGACGATGCATTCGGAATGATGGGTCGTGTAACGGGCGATATGGGCAAGAGCTTCGTCCATGCCGGAAACGACCTTCACCGAAATCTCGAGGGCCAGATACTCGCGACCCCAGTCCTCTTCGGTGGCGGGTACCGTGGGAATGCAGAGCTTGCGCGCGATTTCCGCCGTTGGCTCATCGACGTGGAAGACGACCCCGTGTTCGTGCAGGGCGGGCAGGATGATCGAAAGGGCGTCTGCGGCGATCGACTCGTCGACGAGCAGGGACTCGCAGGCGTTGCAGACACCCGGGCGCTGGCACTTGGCGTTAACCACGATGTCGCGCGCCATCTCGAAGAGGGCCGGCGCATGCACGTAGACATGGCAATTGCCCGTGCCCGTTTCGATGACGGGAACGGTAGCCTCCTCGACGCAGTGGTTGATGAGCCCCGCCCCGCCGCGCGGGATGAGGAGGTCGACGAGGCCGCGCGCATGCAAGAGAACGTCGGTGGCGGCACGGTCGGTGGAATCGACGTAGACGATGGCGTCATGCGGCATGCCGGCGCCTTCGGCAGCTTGGGCCAAGAGACCGGCGATGAGCGTGTTGGAATGGAAGGCGAGGCTGCCGCCGCGCAGGATGCAGGCATTGCCCGTCTTCAGGCAGATGCCCGCCGCGTCGGCCGTGACGTTGGGTCGGGCCTCGTAGACCATGGCAACCAGCCCCAAAGGCACCGACACGCGGGTGAGTTCGACCCCGGAGGCAAGCGTCCGCTCGCGCTGAACGACGCCGAGCACGTCAGGGAGGGCGCGCAGGTTTTCGAGCCCCGCAGCCATGCCCTCGACACGGTCGGGCGTGAGCAGGAGTCGGTCGAGGTAGGTGTCGGTCGTCCCTTTTTCGCGAGCGTCGGCCATATCGAGCGCATTGGCTTCCACGATTTCGGCTGCATGGGCGCGCAAGGCGGCTGCCATGGCGGCAAGCGCACCATTGCGCAACTCAAGCGAGGCCTGGGCGCACGCGGCGCTCGCGGCCTTGGCGCGGCGAGCGAGCGCGAGCACGTGGTCTTGTGCGGATTCTGCCATAGCGAGGCCTTTCTCTAATCGAACACCACGAGTTCATCGCGGTGCACGAGGGGTTTTTCAGCAAGCGGGGCGAGCAGGCGGTTCGACGCCATCTGGGCCGACGAATGGCCGCGCGCGAGCTCGACCTCGTCGAAGGAGGCCGACACCTTGCCCCGGGCGAAAACGTGCCCGTGAGCGTCTTTGATGTCGACGATATCGCCGGCTTCGAAGGCACCGTGCGCACCCGTCACGCCCACGCAGAGCAGGGACTTACCCCCGTCGACCAGGGCGGCACGGGCCCCATCGTCCACCGAGAGCGCGCCCTTGGCGGCATCGCCCAGGGCGATCCAGAGCTTGTAGTTGGTAATCTCGTGGCGCGGGGCGCGCCCGGCGAAGCGGGTGCCTACCGGCTTGCCCGCCACGATGCGCGGCAGGGCGTCTGGCTCGGCGCCGCTGCAGATGACGAGAGGGATGCCCGCTGTCATCAGCACGCGCGCGGCTTTGAGCTTGGTGATCATGCCACCCGTGCCCACCGAAGAGCCGGCGCCGCCCGCCGAGGCGAGCATGGCCTCGTCGATGCGGTCAACGGAATCGATCTTGCGGGCAGTGGGATCGGTGGCAGGGTTGGCTGTATAGAGACCGTCGACGTCGCTGAAGATGACCGACAGGTCGGCCTTCACCAGGCAGGACACCAAAGCGCTGAGCGTGTCGTTGTCGCCGAAGCGAATCTGCTCGACGCTCGTGGTGTCATTCTCGTTGACCACCGGCACAACGCGATAGGACACCAGGGCGAGCAGGGCATCGCGCGCATGAAGGTAGGCCGATCGGCGCGCCGTGTCGTGGCGGGTAAGGAGAACCTGCGAAGTCACGATCCCCAAGGGCGCAAAGCTTTCGGCGTAGGCCGCGGCAAGGACGTTCTGGCCCACCGATGCCGCCGCCTGCAGACTCGGCATGTCGGAAGGGCGCTTTGCGAGCCCCATGAGGGGCAGACCGCAGGCGATGGCGCCCGATGAGACGATGATGGGGCTCCAACCCGCCTCGCGAACCGCGCGTACCTGCCTGGCCAAGGCCGCGAAATAGTCGCGGCGCACCTGGCCGTGCTCGTCGACCAGGGTCGACGAGCCGATTTTCACCACGACGATCTTTTCGTCGCTTGTGCGTGCGGCGGTATCGCGCATGCCGGGTCCTCCCCTTCCGATTGCTAGATATCGAGCTCGTCGTAGACGTCTTCGTGCTGACGAGGCGATTCGTACACGAAGGCGCGGCCCAAGATGCGAATCTCGTCGCCGTCGCGGGCGCCCGCCTCTTCGAGCGCCCGGTCGACCCCGGCACGTTTGAAACGGTGTTGCAAGAAGGTGATGGCCTCCTCGTTGTCCCAGTCGGTCTGCACGACCCAGCGCTCGACCTGGGTGCCCGAAAGTCGGAAGACATCGCTCGAAAGCTTTTCCACGTTAAAACGGCGCTCGCGGGCTTCGCGGCGACGTTCCCACACGTGGTCGTAGTGAGGCTCGGCAGCGTGGGCTTCGCGCGCGGCTTCGCGAAGCTCGTGAACCTTAGCGCCCACGGCGGCCTTCAACTCTTCGACGCCCTTGCGCGTGGCGGCACTCGTGCAGAAAAGCTTGGGGTTCACAGGGCTGTCGGCGTACTCGTTGCCGCCAGCGGCCTTAATAGAGTCTTCCTTCACCGCTTGGGCCAGGCGAGCAAGGTTGTCCTCGAAACCGGGGATATCACACTTGTTGGCCACCACGATGCGCGGGCGGTCGGCAAGCTCTTCCATGTAGAGCTCGAGTTCGCGATTGATGATCCGATAGTCCTCCACCGGATCGCGGCCTTCGAAGCCGCCCGTGATGTCGACCACGTGGACGATCATGGCCGTGCGCTCGATGTGGCGCAGAAAGTCGTGGCCCAGGCCCTTGCCCTCGTGCGCGCCCTCGATCAGTCCGGGGACGTCGGCGATTACGTAGTCGTAGTCGTCGCTGCGCACCACGCCCAAGTTGGGCTGCAAGGTAGTGAAGGGGTAGTCTGCGATCTTGGGCTTGGCAGCGCTCATGCAGGAGATGAGGCTCGACTTGCCGGCCGAAGGCATGCCCACCAGGGCGGCGTCGGCCATGAGCTTCATCTCGAGTTCGATCCAACCTTCGTGGGCGGGTTCACCCAACTCGGCGAAGGCAGGCGCGCGGCGGGTCGAGGTGACGAAGTGAATGTTGCCGCGGCCGCCCACGCCGCCCTGGGCGACGACGACCGCGTCGCCGTCGTGCGTAAGGTCGGCGATGGTCTGCCCGACCTGCTTGCCTTCGTCGTCGTATTCGCGCACGACGGTGCCCACGGGGACCTTCAGAACGAGGTCCTTGCCGTTGGCGCCGTGCATGCGCTTGCCTTGGCCGTGGGTGCCGCGCTCGGCCTTGAAGTGGTGCTTGAAGCGGTAGTCGAGCAGGGAGCTCACGCTGCCGTCGGCCTGGACGACCACGTTGCCGCCGCGGCCGCCGTCGCCGCCGTCAGGGCCGCCCTTGGGCACGTGGGCTTCGCGTCGGAAACTCATGCAGCCGGCCCCGCCGTCGCCGCCCTTCACGTGGATATGCACTTTGTCGATGAACATCTTACGTTCCTTACATCTAAACGCGAGCGCGTGGCCCGCACCGATTGCCCGTTGGGAGTATGTAGCGATGCGCCCTGCGCAGCTGAAAACCATGCCGTAAAGGACATTGCATGGTCGTCTTTCATGGTAATGACGGTAACACAACGCACGGCCCACGTGCAGCTCAGCGGGCCGACCACCCCGATTGGCACCGAAACGGCACGGCTCTACGTTCGCGTCGGGTTCTCGAGAGCTCCGTTACCCGGCAGCCAGCCACAGCAGCAACCCCTCAGACACAAAAAGCCCTCTGCCAGAGGCAGAGGGCATTGCAAACAACCGGCGGTAAGCTCGGATTATTCGGCGCTCGGGATTACGTGGACCGTGCGCTTCTTGCCGCGACGGTATTCCACCGTGCCCTCAGCGAGAGCGAACAGGGTGTCGTCGCTGCCACGACCCACGTTCTGACCGGGATGGAAATGCGTGCCGTGCTGACGCACGATCACGTTGCCGGGAATGACATGCTCGCCCGCGAACTTCTTGCAGCCCAGACGCTGACCACGGGAGTCACGGTTATTTTGGGTAGAACCAAGGCCCTTCTTATGTGCCATGCTACTTCACTCCTTCGTGTATCGCTTAAGCGATGGATTCGATCTTGACGCGCGTAAGCTGTTGACGATGACCGCGCAGCTTCTTGTAGTTCTTGCGCTTGTGGAACTTGAACACGAGCTGCTTGTCGCCCTTGAACTGTTCGACGATGGAAGCGGTGACCTTGGTCTTGCCGGCTTCGGCGGGATCGGCCACGACCTTGTCGCCGTCGATCACGGCGATAGCGGTGAGCTCAACCTTGTCGCCTGCGTCGCCTTCGATCTTTTCGACCGCGAGGACGTCGCCCGCAGCAACCTTGTACTGCTTGCCACCCGTTTTAACGATTGCGTACATAAGCGTTTCTCCTTGAAATAGCAATCTGGCGCATGCGCGCCGTTCATCTATGCGGCTTCTGCAGCGATCCGTACGCACATGGCGGTGGGAAACACAACCGCTTTGTAGCGCTTGCATGCAAAAGCTTTTCTATTTTATCGTGCGCAAAAATCGGCGCAACTCCCCCACCGGCGCCTTCACAATTTGCGCAAGGGGCGAGAACGAATGCCTGAGCTCAATGCGAACGCAAGCGACCGAAACAGTCGCTTGCCCGTGAGGAACAGGCAGTCAGAATCGGGGCATCGATGAGAGCCGCAGGACTCAAGACAGAGCCCACATCATGCCAAGCGCCAAACCCCCTATGAGGTCACTGCGTGAGGATAGCGCGAGAGATTTGCGACAGTCCCAAGATTTGCGTGAGGCAAAGAATATCGCAGATTGAGAAACGCGTTACGTACGCTCTTACGCATGAACATCCTCATCTCACATAGCTCAGCCTTTGCCTTGTATGACGCGCTCGGTGACGAGACGATCTCCTGTCGAAGAACGATGCCACTTGAGTCGTTCGGATGGGACTCTTCGATCGTCGATACGCAGCCCCTCATTACGGCTCTGCCCCATCCCGTAGACGTGCTCGTACCATTCGGCGCGCGAGTAGATATCAGAACGGTTCGCCTGCACGCAAGCACCCAGAAACTTCCTCCGCTTGCGACCGTACCCCTAACGCCCCGGCTCTACACCGTTGCCCCGGAAATATGTTTGTTCCAACTCGCACGAGGAGCACGTGCTATCGATATCGCACAATGCGCATCGCGGCTCATGAGCACCTATCGGCCATGCGCAGAAGCGCCAAGCGGGATAACCGAGCGATGCCAGCTCACCAATCCCCGAAAAATTGCCGTCTACGCGCGCGCCATACAAGATCAATCGCTTAGAAGCACGACACGCAACGCTGCGTTCGGTCGCGCGATGGACTGGGCCTCTTCCGGAGCCGCATCCCCAAGGGAAGCTGCGCTCCAGCTAATGTTCACCGTGCATGCGCGAAGTGGAGGATTCGGACTCCCCAAACCCGAACTCAACTATACGGTGCGCGTCCCCGCGCCACTTGTAAAATGGGCGGGCAAGCGCTCGTATCGATGCGACTTGTATTGGCCCCAGGCCGCAGTAGCCGTTGAATACGACAGCGACCTGCATACCGGTTCCCGGCAAATCGCAAAAGACGCAAAGCGCCGCGAAGTGCTCGCACGGCTGGGAATAACAACGATAACCGTAACCCGCATACAGATGAACAATATTGAGGAACTCAGACAAATCGCCTTACATGTAAGCAAGCTGCTGGGGACGCCAAAGCGGTATCAAAGCATTGAGCTCCGCGAACGACAGCGCAAGCTGCTCGGCTCGCTGCTTCATTCAAAATGGCTCTAGCCAATCGGGGGCGCCCACCCGACAATCGGACTCTCGACCTCGGAAACCGAATTCTCCCGTTCAGCGCTCGAAACTACATTTCGACAACCGGATGTCCCGTGCACCGATCGAGCCTTCCTCATTCAGCAACTTGGCTCCAATGCAGTAAGGAACTTCCCCACTCAATTACCGAACAAAGCCAGTTTTGATGTAAAAATGCCTATTTCGCGAAACGAACAGGGTCAACAAAGAACCTGCAACGTTGTTCATAGACAGTATTTCATGTTCTGTTGATTTTCTAAGTTCGGAAGTGCCTTCAAAGTACTGCATAGAGAGCAAAAACCGCGAATTAGAGATTTTTACGTCAAAAGTTGGTCCGGCGCGTATCACCGCGCACGCGCGCAACCGCGCTCGCACCTGGCACGCGCCCGCGCGCGGCCGTGTTCACGCGCGAGCCCGCGCGCGCCCACTCATGCTCAGCCGCACCCGCGCGCTAGTGGGCTTCGGCCCAGTTGGGGCCGTGCTCCACATCGACCACCAGGGGCACCTTGAGCTCGACCACGTGCTCCATCACGTCCTTCAACAGAGCCGACACGCCCTCCACCTGGTCGGCGGGCACCGAAAGGTCGAGTTCGTCGTGCACCTGCACCATCAGGTGCGCCTCGGGGTACTCCACCCGCAAGCGCTCTTCCACCTGGCGCATCGCAACCTTGATGATGTCGGCCGCCGACCCCTGCATGGGATGGTTCATAGCCGTACGCTCGCCGAACGCCCGCTGCTGGCGATTGCGCACTTTGAGTTCGGGGATGTGCCGTTTGCGACCGAACATGGTCTCGGCGTACCCGTTCTGCGTTGCCTGGTCGACGACGCCGTCAAGATACGTGCGCACGCCCGGATACGCTTGGAAGTAGGCGTCGATCATCTCCTGTGCTTCGCCGAAGGGGATGTGCAGGCTCTGCGACAAGCCGAACGCCTGCTGGCCGTAGACGATGCCGAAGTTCACCGCCTTGGCACGACTGCGCAGTTCGGGCGTGACCTGGTCGACGGGAATCCCGAAAACGCGCGCCGCAGTGGCGCTGTGGAAATCGGCCCCGGTGCAGAAGGCGTGCACAAGATGCTCGTCGCCCGAAAGGTGGGCGAGCAGGCGCAACTCGATCTGGCTGTAGTCGGCGCCCACGAATTCGTCGCCCTCGCGCAGGGGCACGAAGCAAGCGCGGATATGGCGGCCGAAATCGGTGCGCACGGGAATGTTCTGCAGGTTGGGATTGCTGCTCGAAAGGCGACCCGTGGTGGTCACCGTCTCATTGAAGGCCCCGTGCAGGCGGCCGTCGCCCTTGCGCATGGCCGGCAGCGCGTCGATGTAGGTGCCCTTGATCTTGGCAAGCTCGCGGTACTGCAGGATAAGGCCGGGCAGCTCGTGGTCTTTAGCCAGCTCGGTGAGGACCTTGGCGTTGGTGGAATACCCGCGCGAAGTCTTTTTGAGCGGTTTTAAACCCAGCACCTCGAAGAGGATATGGGCCACCTGCTTGGGCGAATCGATGTTGAACTCCTCGCCGGCAAGGTCGTAAATGCGGCCCACCAGCTCGTCGATCTGCCCCTGCGTCCGCGCGCCCAACTCGTCGAGCGTCGCCACGTCAAGAGCCGCTCCCGTGCGCTCCATGCGCGCAAGCACGGGCACCAAGGGGGCGTCAATCTTCTCGTACACGTCGCGGCTGCCGTCCTCGTCGAGCGCCGAGCGCAGCGGCTCGATAAGCGCGCGCAGGGCCGCCGCCTCGATCGCCACCGTATCGACGTCGGTTTGCCCCTTGGGCAGCTCGCCACCCAAGTAGGTTTCGGAAAGATAGTTGGGCACGTATTCGGCCACCGAAGAATCGAGGGCGTAGGCGGCAAGCGTCGCATCGAAAAGATGCGAGGCAAAGACGTCGTCGTCGCTGAGCTGGGCGTCTTCGGCCGTGTCGGCCGGATAAGCCGCCTGAATCGTGAGCTTGGCATCGTGCACGGCTACGTCGACGCCCACCTGCGCGCTCAGGCGCACCATGCGCACGAGGGTCGACAGGGCCGAATCGCCCTCGAGCACCGCCACGCCGTCTTCGGCGGCGAAACCCACCATTATGTTGGCCCCGAAAAGATTGGCCTGGTCTTGGCGCAGCCACGACAGGCCGAAACGCCCGCCCGCGCCGCCTTCGGCAGCCGCAAGGCACTCGTCGACAAAGGCAAGCGCCTCGTCGCCGGTGGCGTAATCGTCCCACTCAAGCTGGGCCGCCGGCGCCGCCGGGGCAGCCTCCGCGCCACCCACCAGCGCGAGCACCTTGTTCATGTGTGCCTTCATGCCCAGCTTGCCGAACTCTTCGACCACGGCCTTTTCGGTGAAGCTGGGGAAGGAAATCGCCTCGAGGTCGAGGGGGAAATCGAGGTCGCGCTTGATCACGGCCACGTCGCGCGAAAGAAAGGCCGCGTCGCGGTTGTCGCGCACATGCTCGAGCTGCTTGCCCTTCAGCTCGTCGAGATGTTCGTAGAGGCCTTCCATGGTCCCGTATTTCTGCAACAGCTTGGTCGCCGTCTTAGGGCCGATGCCCGGCACGCCGGGGATGTTGTCGGCCGTGTCGCCCATAAGGCCCAGGTAGTCGGGAATCTGCGCGGGCTCGACCCCGTACTTTTCGAAGACGCCTGCCGGGTCGAAGATCACGACGTCGGTAATGCCCTTCTTGGTGTTGACGATCTTCGTATGCTCGCTGGCCAGCTGGCAGACGTCCTTGTCACCCGACACAAGCAGGCAATCGTAGCCCGCCGCGTCGCAGCGCGCCGAAATGGTGCCCAGGATGTCGTCGCCTTCCCACCCCGGCACCTTCACCACGGGAATGTTCATCGACTGCATCACGTCGTCGATGAGGGGGAACTGCACGCGCAGCTCGTCGTCCATCTTGGGGCGCTGAGCCTTGTACTGCTCGAGCGCTTTGATGCGGAATTCGGGTTTACCCACATCGAAGGCGCAGACGATAGCGTCGGGGTGCGCCAGGTCGATAAACTTCAACAGCATGGAAAGAAAGCCGAACACCGCGTTGGTGGGCGTGCCGTCGGGTGCGTTCATCGTGGGCGGGACCGCGTGGTAGGCGCGGTGCATGAGGGAATTGCCGTCGATGACGGCGATTTTCTTGGGCGCAGCTTCAGACATGCCGTTCGCTTTCTCTTACGAAATGAGTCGCGCTCCAGTATAGCGTGTAGAAATGGAGACGGCGGGGCGGGCACCGCTGGGGAAAGCGGATGCGCGCACGCACCCCACACGCAACAGGCGCGAGGCGAAACCGCCCCGCGCCCACCGAGCGCTTGCGATCTATACGGCCGGCCGACTGCCCGCTGCTGGCGTGCGCCCCTAGGCCTGCCACAAGTAGCCCACGCCGCGCACCGTTTCCAAATGCTGGGCCAAATCGGGCCCCAGCTTGCTGCGGATGCGCCGCACATGCACGTCAACCGTGCGGCTGCCGCCGTAGTAGTCGAACCCCCATACGCGCTGCAGGAGGGCATCGCGGCTGAACGTGCGACCGGGGTGCGCCGCCAAAAAGGACAGCAGGGCGTATTCCAAATAGGTAAGGTCGAGCGGCTCGTCGCCGATCGTCACCTGGTAGGTCGCCAAATTGATCGTCATGTCGCCCACCGTGATGAGCTCGGACGCCGTCTGCTCGCTGCCCGGCCACAGCAGCTGCCGCACGCGGGCCGCGCATTCGGCTTCGCTTGCCTCGTCGACCACGAAATCGCTCTTCAGCTGCACGGGCAAGCGGAAATTGGCCAGGGCATCCTGGGTCACCACGAACAGCGCGCTAACGCCGCTCTCCCCCGCCAAAAGCTGTTCGAGCTTGGCCGACGCGTCGTCGTGTTCGTCATGCGATTCGAAAATCACCAGGTCGTAGTCGTGCTTGCGCGCGGCAGACTTTTCGAACTGCGCGGCCGAAAGCGCCGTCACTTCGACGTCCATATCGGCAAGGACATGTTGGAATTTATAGGCGTTGTCCAAGCAATCCGCCACGAAAATCACTTGCTTGCGTTCCATAGTTCTCTCCCCGCCGGGAAGCAAAGCCCGGCGCACCCGGGTTTACAGCACTTCGAATTGGCGGTCGATCTCCCACGGCGTCACCTGCAAGAGGTATTCCTGCCACTCGCGGGTCTTCGCCTCGACCAGGTATTCGTGAATGTGCTCCCCCAGCACTTCGCGCATAAGCGCACTCGACCGGAACCGCTCGAGCGCCTTCCCCAGGCTTTCGGGCAGCTTTTCAATGCCGGCTTGGCGCAACTGCTCGTCGGTATGCAGCGACAGATTGTGGCCGTCGGCCGAGGCGGGCAAGGACAGATCGTTCTCGATGCCCTTCATGCCCGCCGCCAAAATGCACGCGAAGGCCAGATAGGGGTTGCAGGCCGGATCGGGGTTGCGAATCTCCACGCGGCAGGAGCTTTCCTTGCGCGGCTTGTAGGCGGGAATGCGCACCAAGGTGCTGCGGTTGCCGTGCCCCCATGAAATGCAGGCGGGCGCTTCGCTGCCCGACGCCATCAGACGCTTGTAGCTGTTCACGTACTGGTTGGTGACCAGGCAAAACTCCGGCGCGTAAGCAAGCAAGCCCGCCACGAAATGCTTGGCCGTGGCCGAAAGGTTGTAGCCTTGCGGATCGCTGGGGTCGTAGAAGGCGTTGCGATCGTCAGCGTCGAAGAGGCTCACATGCACGTGCATGCCGCTACCCGGCTCGTCCTGCAGGGGCTTGGGCATGAAGCTCGCGTACACCCCGTGCACGTTGGCCACTTCCTTCACGACCATCTTATAAGTCATCACGGCGTCGGCCATGCTCATAGCGTCGCTGTAGCGCAGGTCGATCTCGTGCTGGCTCGACCCGTTTTCGTGATGGCTATACTCCACCGGAATGCCCATGCGCTCCAAGGTGAGCACCGTGTCGCGGCGCAGGTCGCTCGCCGAATCAAGGGCGGTAAGGTCGAAGTAGCCGCCGCGGTCGAGCGGTTCGCGGCTGCGGCTGTTGCGGAAGTAGAAGTACTCGACTTCGGGGCCCATGTTGGCCTCGTAGCCGGCGGCGCGCACCCGGGCGATCTGGCGGGCCAATATGGCGCGGCTGTCCCCCTCAAAGGACTGCAAGTCAGGCGTTTTGATGCTGCAGAACATGCGCGCGACGGCGTCGCTATCGGGGCGCCAAGGCAAGATCTGGAAGGTGGAGGCATCAGGGAAGGCGAGCATGTCGCTTTCGGCCGTGTCGGTGAAGCCGTCGATGCAGCTCGCATCGAAGCCCATGCCTTCGGCGAAGGCGCTTTCCAGTTCGTTGGGGCTCACGGCGAACGACTTCATGCGCCCCATCACGTCGGTAAACCAGAAGCGCACGAAATGCACGTCACGCGACTTGATCGTGCGCATCACGTATTCCTGATCGGGAGACATCGACGCATCCTTTCTGTAGCGAAACCTGACTGCAGGCGGACCTGCACCAACCCGCGCGACCGCACGCGGTCGCTGTGTACTTACTGTATGAATACTCCGTTTCGAAACGATTAACAAAGACCGACGGAATCGAAACGCCACGAATCAGCGCAGAAAGCGAAGCGACCCCGGAAGAACCGGGGCCGCATACCGTTAATACGATTGCAAGAGGTTGATGATCACACCCGAAAACGCGAACAGCGCTGCAACGCAGATCAGGATAAGGACGAGCATGGCGCGCGCGAAGTTCTTGCGCGGCTGGCGCACCCGCCCAAAGGACCAGATAAGCAAAACGACAAGGTTCACCACGGGGATAAGGGACACGATGATCGTGAGGATCCAGTTGCCCACGCCCAAGCTCTCGTCCTGTACGGGCGGATAGTTGGGATAGGCAGGCTGAGCGTAATAACCCTGCTGCGGTGACCCGCCGTAGCCCGGGGCGTAGGCGCCCTGCTGCGGATACCCGCGTGGAATGGAAGCTGCCTGAGCCTGCGATCTGGTTCGTCTTTCCGTCATAGTTCGCCTCGAATGCCTCGACTAATCCGTATTCACGTCCGACGAGCCCAGCACCACGAGCAGATCGCCGCCCGAAAGCGTATAGGTACCGTCGTTCTTCTTCACCTGGCAGCCCGACCCGATCTCGTTGGCAATCGCCTGGGCTTCGCCGGCAAACCGGTCGTCGGCATAGACGACCAGCGAGGTCTTGTAGTCCTTCGATTCGGCGTTGCCCGTCGAAACGACCGTGTATCCGTTCTTCCACAGGGTCTTTGCCGCCGCTTTGGCCGCGCCGCCCACGCCAGAGCCGTTCTTCACAACCACGGTACCGCTCTTGGTAGCAGTGTCGGCCGAAGACGAGCTCGAAGCGGTCGACGAGCTGCTCTCCGAAGAAAGGGAGCTGACCGACGAATCGGCCGTCACGTTCTGGTTGCCGCCGTCGCCGGTGGTCGACGTCACAATGCCCGTGCCCGCGTCGACTTCCTCGTCTTCGGTGGGCGGCAGGCCCTGGGTCACGCGATCCATCATCTTCTTCCACGCAGCCTGCTGGATGATGTTGAACCAGACCCCGTTGGTGAATTCGGCTTCGGTAGGCATGACCGCCGTGTAGAGATTGGAATCCATATCCATATTGCTGAACTGGGCCGCGTACCCGTTGATGTCATCGACCGAAAGGTCGGTTTGCACATAGGACGACAGCTGGGTAAGGACGTTGGCCTGGGTGACCTTGTCCTCCTGCAAGAGCTTTTGGGCGATGGCGCCGATAAGGGCGCGCTGGTTGGCCGTACGAATGAGGTCGCCGTCGCCCACCTTGTCGTAGCAGTGGCGGGCGCGGGCGAAGATGAGGGCCTGCTCGCCGTTGAGCGTCTGGTCGCCTGCGGCCAGGTAGCCCGTGTAGTCAGGGTCGTTGATCTCGTAGGGCACGTTCACTTCGACGCCGCCCAGGGCATCGACCGCCGAAGACAGGCCGTCCATGTCGATGAGAACGAAGTGGGAAATGTCGACGCCGGCCACCTTAGACACGGTGGACACCGCCAGCGAGGCGCCGCCGAAGGCGTAGGCCGCGTTGATCTTGGTAGACCCGTGTCCTTCGATGTCGACCTTGGTGTCGCGCGGAATAGACACAAGCGTGACTTTCTGGTTGCCCGGGTCGACGCGCGCAAGGATGATCGAGTCGGTACGGTAGAGATTGTCAGTCGACCCGTCATTGTCGCGCCCGAGCGAATGATCGGTGCCCATAAGGAGGACATAGAAGGGGTCGGTGGGGCTATCGGTCGTGGTGAGCGCACCCTCCAGGTCGGAATCGAGGCCCTTCTTGAAGTTGTTGTTGATCGTGGTCGTCACGTGCTGATAGTAGGCGTAGGCAACACCAGCGCCGGAAAGCAGCAACGCGGCGATGATAAGCAAGGCGACAATCACGTGTTTGCGGCGCTTGCTTGTGCGCTGGCTGTGATAGCGGTCGCAGGCAACGTCGCGGGAATAATCGGTGGTATCAGGGGTAGTTGGCATACGGGCCCGTTCTCTCGAATTAGGCGTTCCGACTCATTTTGGATGCAAACTTGCCTGCGCACAACAAGATATCGTGCATCTGCATGAGAATCCCTACAAAATCGCACCCCACTGCGAAGGATGAAGGATACCGATGTAGGTGAGGAAGACGCACACAAGCGAGACGATAACAGACCACACCAATAAAGCTTTTGCCCAATTACGCTGCGAAGTCGACCGCGTGCGGCCGAAGGCATAGACGATAAGGGCCACGATGCCCACGAAGGGAATGCTCGCCAAAATGACGGCACCGAGCCAGGAACGAAAGCTCACAGGCTCTTCGCGCGTATCGAAGACGGGTGTAGGCGGAACCACCGAACGCGGAGCCTCTTGAGGCGCCTGGCCGTACTGGCCATAGCGCGGAGATGCGGGCCCTGGTTGCAGGGGCACGCTTTCAAGCGGCTGGGTAAGGTCGGCCGTGATGGACGGGCTAGGTGGTTTCGTCGATGCAGGCTCGGGGGACGTAGTCGGTTGTGCAGGGACATGTGGCGGCTCGAAAGAAGACGCAGGAGCTTCTCCCATATCTCTGGCCGCATGGTCATGTCGAACGGGAGTATCAACGACATTAGCCGACGCTGCGGAAACGCGACCGTGCCGGCCAATCTTCGCCCCGGGAACATACGCGTGCTTTGCCATTGCCCTCACCATCCGTTCGTTCGTCCGACCCTGCAATGGTAGCGCAAGGCGCGCGAGGACACCGCCCTCTCCCAACCGCATCCACGAATGCAGCGGAAGATTGCCCCACTGTCAGCTCAAAAAAGAGCGCCGCACCGCCCAAGGGCAGCACGGCGCACTGAATCCTATGGACAAACGCTATTCGATATGCACGCCCAGCTCGGATTCGACCAAGTCGAAGGCTGCGTCGATGGCCTTGTCCATGTCGTAATACTTATAGCCGCCCAAACGGCCGGCGAAGACCACCTTGCCCTCGGACTTGGCGAGCTCGGCGTACTCACCGTAGAGCTTAGTATTGCGTTCGTCGTTGATCGGGTAGTAAGGCTCGTCGCCCGGTTTCCAGTCGGCAGGATATTCGCGCGTGACTACCGTCTTGGGCTGATCGCCGTACTCGAAGTGCTTATGCTCGATGATACGGGTCCAGGGAATCTCGCGTTCGGTGTAGTTCACCACGGCGTTGCCCTGATGGTTGACCTCGTCGAGGATTTCGCTTTCGAATCGCAGGGAGCGATATCCGAGCGTACCCAGCTTGAAATCGTAGAACTCGTCGATAGGGCCGCAGTAGATGATGCGGTCGGCGATGTCGGGCTCGGCGGCGATGAGGTCGCGGTATTCCGTGTTCAGGCGAATTTCGGAATCGCCGAACATGCGCTCGACCATCTTGGTGTAGCCGCCCATGGGGATGCCCTGCCAGCGGTCGTTGAAATAGTTATTGTCGAACCGCATGCGGAAGGGCAAGCGCTTGATGATGCTCGCCGGCAGATCCTTGCAGTCACGGCCCCACTGCTTTTCGGTGTAGCCCTTGATGAGCTTTTCGAAGATGTCGCGGCCGGCCAGCGAAAGGGCCTGCTCTTCGAGGTTCTTGGGATCGGTGATGCCTTCGGCTGCGCGCTGCTCGTCGATCTTGGCCTGGGCTTCGGCCGGAGTCTTCACGCCCCACATCTTGCTGAAGGTGTTCATGTTGAAGGGCAGGTTGTAGAGCTCGTCCTTGTAGATAGCCACCGGCGAATTCACGTAGTTGTTGAACTCGGCGAACTGATTGACGTAGTCCCACACGCGACGGATGGACGTATGGAAGATGTGGGCGCCGTACACGTGCACGTTGATGCCCTCGACTTCCTTGGTGTAGATGTTGCCCGCAATGTGGGGCCGGCGGTCGATGACAAGGCAGGTCTTCCCCACCTTGGCGGCTTCGTGCGCGAAGACCGCGCTCGAAATGCCGGCGCCGACGATCAGATAGTCATACTGGGACATAAATGCTCCGTTCTTCACAACAAAAAGAGGGGAGGTATGTGCCTCCCCTCTCAACACACGCTAATTGTAAATATTAACAGTGGTGCCCAATGGTACCTGCGTGTAAATGAAATACGCATCTGGCCAGTTCATGCGAATGCACCCATGAGAGAGATGGTTGCCCAGCTCAGAAGTCGACCTCAAAATGCTATGGAAGAAATACCCTCCCCAAATGTTCGTGCAGTACATCGCAGAAGGCGTATCGCTCAGATGGGGCTTTCGATACTGGGTCGTATACGTACCGGTAATGGTTTGAGTGGATGGTTTGCCTGGCGTGCACATAACATAACGGTTTTCTGCCCAATGACCACGCCAGCCCGTGTAAACACCCACACGAGCGTTACCGCGATCGACCATAATCAGCCAACCAGTTCTACTGGAAAAACCGTTGGCGCGACTGTCCATATTTGCACGCGTCCAGTCGGTGACACGATATACCGAAGAAGCCTTGGTTCCTGCAAAGTTTCCCTTGTCGTCATAGACATCAACGTACACTGTGTATGACCCAGGCGCAGTCAGCGAAATAGTCGCATTGTTCTCACTGCTCTTCTTAGCAACTTCCCAATCAGACCAGTTGTTTTTCTCCCAAACAAATTTGAATGAGAAATTCTTCAGACCAGCACCCATGTTTGCGTAATAGACATGCTGAGATCCATTCCAATAATCATGAACGCCTTCAAATTCCCACACAGCTAAGGGCGCAGTAGAAGTATACGAAGCCCCGTGCGCGCCGATTTGATCGCAGTAAATGACGTAATTACCGGTCGACCCCGGCTTCCAAGACGCCACGTTTTCAAACGAGGAAGACTTAATCACTCCCCAAGAGGACCAGTTGTCCTTCTCCCATACGAACTTGTACTTCACGTTGCTCTGAGCGGGGTCTATCCCCCTAGCAGAAAAACTTGCTGTGGAGCCGAGCCTTATCTGGCTATCAGCAACCTTCACAGGAGTAACGACGAAACCGTCGCTCCCGGAAATGAAAACAGGCAGGGAAACCGTGCAAACGTTACCAGCAGAGTCCCGAATGTCGCAGTAGACGTCGGTGCGCCCCTCCTTATTAAAGGAGTAGGTTGACGCCTTGGAGAACGGCTTTGCAACCCCCCACTTGGCCCAGCCTCCCTGCTCCCAGACCCACTTGTAGGTCAGGAAGGCCGTCTGGCCGGAGGCCTTCGGGGAGAGCGTGGCCGTGCCGTCCGCGCCGAACGAGGCGGACAGGCCGGACAGGGACCACTCCTCGGGGGCCACGCGGGCGGAGGCCGAGGCGGTGCGCGTGGACCTGCCGTCGGACACGTCCACGTACCACTCGAGGTCGCCGGACTTGTCCAGGGCGTAGGTGTAGGACGCCGCGCCCTTCTCCATTGGGGCGAGCACGCCCCACTCGGCCCAGCCCGGGCGGGTCCAGACGTACTTGTAGGAGAGGCCCGCGGGCGCCTTGCCGACAAGGACGGGCTTCACGGTGAGCTCCCTGCCGAGCTTCGGGGACGCGGAGAGCTCCACGCCGGAGACGCCCCACCATCCCGCGGGCTTAACGGTCACCCTGGCCGTGTCGTGGCGCACGGTGCCGTACCGGTCGCGCGCGTCGAGCCACACGGTGTAGTCGCCGGGCTCCGAGGGCGCCCAGCTGGCAGAGGAGGAGGCCTGGAACTTCCGAGCAACGCCCCACTCGGCCCAGTCCTGCTTCTCCCAGACGAACTTGTACTCCAGGCCCGCCTCCGACCCGTGCGACGCGAGGGCCTCGAGGCGCACCGAGTCGGGCGCCACGGACAGGGACGGGGCCGAGAGGCTCGCCGACCAGTCCGCCACGTTCACGGCCGCGGTCTTGGTCTCGGACCTCGAGCCGTCGGTCGCGTCCACGTAGAAGGTCAGCTGGTCCGCCACCGGCACCCGGTAGGTGTAGGACGCCGCGCCCCCCTGCATGGGGGCGAGCACGCCCCACTTCGCCCAGTTCCCCTGCTCCCACACGTACTTGAACGACAGCTTCGACGCGTCGCCCTTCACCTTGGGGGCGATCGTCACGCTCTGCCCCAGGTCGGGCGAGGCGTCGGAGACCTCCACGCCCTCGAGGGACCAGCCCGTGGCGGGCGCCTTGGCGGCGCGGGCGGGCGCGGTGCGCGGGAGGGCAGGCTGGGCGGTGCCGGAAGGCGCTGTCACCCCTTCAGCCAAATCTTCGTTGGAGGAACTCCCGCTCGAATCAGGAGCGTTCAATGATTGGGCGTCGGCGTTCGGTTCTGCAGCCAAGCTATCTTTGCCCGAAACGCCTTCCGTCATTATTTGGCAGCCATCGCCAGAAGATGCCGTGACACGGTCCCCGTCATCGCTGACAGCATTAGCATTAACGTCTTCCGGAAACGCCAACGCAGGGTCGACAGCTCCGCGCACAGGCGCTTTGTCGGCTTCCCGGTTTGATGAATCCGTATCAAGCGATTCGTTCTGTATCGTCCCGGCAGACTCTTCATCGCCGATCTCATCGGCATACGCTGAGAAGGAGAAGCAAGTTAGCGCAACGAGCAACGAGAGGATCAATGAAAGGATGCCCGCACGAGCTTTCGCGGTCTCGAACCAAAATCTCATATCCGTTCCTTATGCCGTAATTAAATTTTGCATTCTAACAGTCTAGAAGACAGGTGCTTCCTGACTCACGTTGAGCTGCGGTAACGCGCGGCCGTCGTCAGCAGATGGCGGACCACCCTTTCCGTTTCGGGCCACCTCTCGCTCGCCTGCTTCACCCTGAACAGGTAGACGTACCAGTTCAGATAGGACTGCAGGTTGTCCATGCTCATGCCGTTGAAGCGCCACAGGTAGCGCTTGATCCACGAGCAGAGGCTGTTCACCATCTGCATGCCCTCGAGGTACTCCGGGTCGCGCACGTCGGCCTTGTGCGCCTCGTCGGTCAGCCCCGCCTTCCGGATGAGGACGCCATGCGACTTCTCCCGGTCGTGGACCATGTGGGGCCCCGGCGCGATATGCGGGAGCATCCCCTCCTCCATGCGCCTCGACGACGGCTTCCCGTGGCCGATGACGACCGCGACCGGGTTCTTGTGCACGTCGATGGCGACGGCGATGCAGACCTTCTGCTTGGAGAGGCCGCGCTTGCGCGCCTCGCCGTAGCCGTGCGAGAGGTCGGTGTCGTTGACGTAGGTCTCGTCCAGCCAGGACGTGTCCCTGAGCACGATTTTGTCCTGGTAGCCGTCGACGGTTGCGAAGATGCGGTGGCGCCACTCGAAGGCGGTCTGGTGGGTGATGCCGCACAGCTCGGCGGCGGCGTCGAGCGGCACGTTGAACCTCATCACGTTGACGAAGCCCACCCAGGTCGGCATGCCCTTCTTGGAATGCTCGAGGACGGTGCCGGTCAGCGAGTTGAACCTGCACCCGCAGGAGCGGCACTCGAACCGCTGCAGCCCGGAGTCGGTGAATCCGTCCCTGCCGGGGTCCGGGAGCCCGCACCTGGGGCACGGAGGGTTCGGACGGTAGATGGCGGCGGCCTCGGCGAAGGTGCCGAAGCCGTGCCTTTCCCGGCACTCTCGCTCGGATACGGCGGAGGAGAGGCTTCGGAACTCGCCGGCGTCGAGCGGCGACACGAAGCCTTCGTAGGGGTTCGCACGGGTCATGGCGGTATCCTGTCCGCCCAGATGCCCACCCGACAGGATGTCGCCAAACAAAGAACCAGGTGGGCACCTGGGCACGCTCTTTGTTGGCGGCAACATCATATCAAGCCCGCGGGCGCGAGGGCCAGATGTGCCGAAAACAGCACCCGTCTTCTAGACTGTTAGAGAAAATAATAATCGAGCTGCGATCAGAGTCTGGCACTCGATGCTTCCAAATGGCTACGGTTACACAATCCCCAAATCATCGCGATCTCGCAGCATGATAGCCCGAAGCGAGGGTACGCGGGACGCCAGGTAGTACAGCAGCCCGCCGAACAGAGCCGTGAAGCCCGAGCCAGTCGTGAAGTAGAACACCGAGCTCTGCACCTCGCCCGTGATGGGGTTGTACACCATGAACAGTGCTACGAACAAAGTGATGGCAATCGTCAGCACGCCTATCCAGTTCACGCCGCCTTTGAAGTCGTAAGCGTCGTGCCCGGGACGGTAGTAAAGGCTCTTCAAGCTGAACTTGCGCTTTCGAAGGACGATGTAATCGACGAACATGATGCCGATGATCGGCCCCTGGATGTACGCCGCAATCGAGATGAACTGCCCGAAATTTGCAGTAACCTCGCCCGAATAGGTGAGCACCGCCACATAGATGCCCGACAGGAGCACGAGCACCTTGTAGTCGACCTTCGGCCACGCCGCCTTGAGCACCATGTCGTTCACGTAGCCGCCCACCGCCTGCGTTCCGATGTTGGCGAAAGCCACCAGCATAAGGGACAGGAGCGCCACCTGCGGCCCCAACGTGGCGAGCATCACAGTGGGATCGCTCACGTACTCGCCCGTGGTGATGAACATAACGATGGCCATAACCGCGCCGATGAAAACGAAGAACGGCGCCACGACAGCATAGCCAGCGAAAGTGCCCCAGTAACCGGCGCGCTCGGTCTTCGAGAGGCGCGGAAGGACGATGGCCTGAGTGCTCCAGCTGAAGCTGAACGCTACCATGCCCTCCGCCGCCATGGCATACGCCTCAAGCCCGTTGCCGTCAACCGCGGAAAGGTCGGGCTGATAGGCGGCAATCTGGCCGAACGGCGCCACAGTGAAGCACATGACGAAGACGATAGCGCCGATTGCCAGCAGCAGCGTCACCAAGATGCGGCTCGTCCACTTGATGGCAGACGGCCCGGCGATAGCCAGGAGCGAGCCGCCCACCACGCTCAAGATGGATATCCAGCGCACCGCCTCGTCTGGCAGGACGATGCCGAACCCTGCGCAGATCTGCGCGATGGACGACCCGAACATGTTCGCCGCCACCGCGTACCAGAACCAGTTGCCGAGTATGACGAGCGTCGCGAACACCTTCACGCCGTTCTTTCCCAGCACAGCGCGCAAGTACACCCATAGGTCGACGCCGTATCGCACCGCGAATATCACGGGCAGGCATTCGAAAATGAGGAAGAACCCGCCCATCGCGAAGGTCACGATCAGCGACTGCCAGAAGTCCAGATAGCTTGCCGTGAGAGCGCCCTGCGAGTAGCACCACGTGGCGATAGCGAAACCGCTCGTAACCAGCAAGGTGTCCCAGAACCCATAGCTGCGCTCTGATTTCTTTACGGGAACCAGCCCGAAGATGGTCTCTTGGTTCACGTACTCTTCCATGGTCTGCTTTGCCATGTCGCGCTCCCCTACAGAAATTCGCCCACGACCAGCAGGAGCAGGCTCACCGCCGGAATCACCGCGATCAGCACCCAGTCGATCCTCCCCAGCGGGGCCGGGAACTGGTAGCCGGGCTCCTCCATCAGCGCGAGCCGCTCGTCGACTTCTCGGTCCAGCTCTTGCTCGAAACTCTCTTGCGCCATCTTTCCCTTCCCTCTTTATCGTTCGTACATGTCGAGCGCGCGCTTTCCGTACGCTTTCGCGGCCCGGTACCATAGGTAGAGCCACTCGCCCACAGGGTCGCCCTCCGACTCCTTGAACAGCGCCCACACGTACCAGTAATACGAGGACAGCCCTACGTACGCCGTGCAGTGCCGAAGCTCGGACGGGCTCGGTTCGCGCCCGAAGTACTCCGCGATCGCGCGCTCCGCCTGCTCGAACCCGTAGCCGCTGCAGCAGATGAACGTGCCTAGGTCGCTCGCGTAGTCCCCCATCGCCGAGTACTCCCAGTCGATGAGCTCCATTCCTCCGTCGTGCACTAAGAAGTTGGGTCCGTACATGTCGTTGTGGCAGAGGCAGGGAGCGACGCCGTCGGCTGATACGTGCTCGTGCAGGCTGGAGGCCCGTGCCTCGAGCAACGCGAAGTCGGGCGGGAGCGGGTACCCCCTGCCCTCAAGCGACTCGACGATTCCCCGCGCCTTTTCATAGACGTCGAAGGACCATTCCGATTCTGCTGCCGCCCCGTGCAGGATCCGCGCGATGCGCATGGCCTCGCCCACCTGCCGCGCGTCCCCGTAGTCGAACGGTGCGCAGCCCTCTACGTAGCGGGAGAGCTTCCACCCTTCCGCGGGGTCCTCGTAGACGAACGTCGAGTCGATGCCCAGATTGCGGGCTATCTGCTGGGAGAAGGTCTCGCTCGCACGGTTTATCAGATGCTCGGTGCCCGCGCCCGGATGCCGGTACACGTAGGTCTCCCCCCGCAGGCCGAACTTGAACGACAGGTTGGTCAGCCCCTCCTTGATGGGGGCTATGCTTCCCAGCTCGCCGCGGTCGCAGCCGAAGTAGCCGCAGATGTTGTCCAGGATCGCCGAGTCCACGTTCTCGAGGAAGTCCTGGTCGAACTCGCGCAGGTCCTTTATCGAATCGAACTCGTAGATGGTCCCCGCCGGGTAGTCGCGCCGCACCATGGGCAGCTCGCGCAGGTGGTCGATGTAGATGTCCTCCCACAGCTTGCCAGCGGTCTCGGGTCGCTCGTACTCGGACTCCAGGATCGCCACGAACGCATCCGAGAAGCTGCGGTCGAAGTACGCGTGCCCGATCATGCACCAGGCGTCGGCGCCGCCGTTCGGGTCCACGCGCTCGATCCGGTTGCCGGGTCCCACCTCCATGACGTACTCGTCGGTTGGCCCCTCGAAGAACTCGGCCGAATAATAGGCCTGGTACACGTATGGCTCGAACGGGTTCTGGGTGAAGTAGTCGTCCGAAGAGCAGATGTAGGTGTTCGACAATCGGTCGCGGATCAGGTGTAGGGAGGAGTTGTTGTTGCGTTTGGCATACTCCCGGTTCACCGCGATCTTCACGCCGAACATGTCCTCCAGATAGAAGAACGCCTCCTTCATGTACCCCACGACCACCGTAATGTCCGTGATCCCGGCTTCTTGAAGCTGGCGTATCTGCCGTTCTATGAGCACCTCGCCGCGCACGGTGAGCACTCCCTTGGGCTTCTCGTACGAAAGCGGCACGAAGCGCGAGGAAAGCCCAGCCGCCATTATGATGGCGTTGTCAACCTTGTAGGGCTCTAGCGCAGCCGTTCCTCTAGCCGTCAGCTTTCTTTCGTCGTCGATAAGCCCCTCCCTGCGGCATGAAGCCAGCGTTGAGTTCACCGTCCCCAGCGATATACCACACAAACTTGCGATTTGGCGCTGTGAGATGGGCCCTGCGCCAGCATGGCGTAGGAGAGAGTAAAGAATCGTGAACTCGTTCTTTCTCAAAGGCATGCGTATCTCCTCACCGAATCACTCGCACGTCGGTTCCTGCGTGAAAATCCTCCATCACGCCGACGATCGCCTCGCTCACTGCCGGCTCTATATAGGATCCGCTGCCGCCCGACATGATCGAGCGCAGGAACGTGACGAGCTCGTAGCGGATGCCCTCGCCGTCGAGCTGGTAGAAGTAGCGGCGGTTCCGGGACTGGTCCTCGAAACGGAGCTCGAAGTAGTCGGTCTTCCACCATGGCGCCGGGACGTATGCGTAACCTTCGGTGCCAGTAACCACCAGCGAGCCCTCGGACTTGGCGCCCTTGCCCACCTTCACGCTCGCAGTCGCGCCAGGGTATGCGAAATCGATCTTGGTGAAGGAATCGTAGCAGCTCGCCTCGTCGGCGAAGAGCGTGATTATGCGTTTCTCGGTAAATCCCGTACCCAATATCTGGAACACGGGGAGCATGCCGGTCGGACCCCATTCGCACATACTGTTCTGGTTGCGCTCCATCGCAGCCCTATCGGAGAAGTCTGCGGGGCGCAAAGAGGTGCAGGTGGCGTCGACCGACACGACCCTGCCTATCCTGCCGCTCTGCACGAGCAACAGGAGGCGAGAGTACGCCATCGAATACGCCGTCTTCATCGCGTCCACGAGCAGGCACTCGTTCTCTTGAGCACGTGAGCGTAGTTCAACGTACTCGCCACGACTCAGCACGAGCGGAGACTCGCAGAGCACGTGCTTGCCCGCCGCGAGGGCCTGCTCGATGATCCCGTAGTGCTCCGAGGGGTTCGCCACGACGGCCACGGCGTCGACCTGCCCAAGCAGCTCGCCTAAATCCTCTGTAACGCAAGGGAGCTCGCGCATCTGCTGCGGTAAAGCGTCGGCATCCCTCGTGCGCACGCCCACGACCTCGATGCCGTTCACGTAGCGGCTCTGTTCCAGCACCTTGTAGATGTACGAGACGTCGCCCACCAGCCCGAGCCTGAGCTTGTTGGCCGCCGTGCGCAAATCCGTGCTCGAAATACCCTCGGTGCGGTCGAGGTAGACAACCTTGCACCATTTTTCTAGATAGTCGAAGTGGCCCTTCCAGTCGGACCCGACGGTGAAGACATCCACCCCGTAGCGGCGTATGTCGTCGATCTTCTGGCCAGCATACTCCTCGACAATTACCTCGTCGGCGATGCTGGTGGCCCTCACCGCCTCGAGGCGCTCTGGAAGCGACTGCTGCACGTTGATCTTCCCGCGCGAGCGATCGAAATCGTCGCTGGTCACACCAACGATCAGATAGTCGCCGAGCGCTTTCGCGCGTTCGAGGAGGCGGATGTGACCGCGATGGAGCATGTCGTAAGTGCCGTACGTAATAACCTTGACCATGGCCGCCACCTACAAGATGCCCTTGGCGCGCAGGTCCCTGAGCGCGTCCGCCAGCTCCGCTTCATCATCTGCCGTTATCGAGCCGATGTGCCCCACTCGGAGCATCTCGTCGGCACGGTCTCCCCCGTTGGGGCACACCCAGATCCCGTAATCGTCCTTGAGCGTAGAGAAGACCTGTCGCGCGTTCCCCTTGGGCGCCCTCACGCCCGTCACCGCGTTGGAGGGGCTCTCGGCCACCACCTCCAGCCCCAAATCGCGCGCAAGCGCGCGGAACCGCTGCGCGCGCCCGGCAATCCGTTCTTGCTCGGCTTCAACCCCGCCCGACGACTCGATCCGCCTGAGCCGGGCGTTGATCTGCAGAAGAATCGAAACGGCAGGGGTCCAAGGCGTCTGCCCGCGCTCGCCGTTCTTCAGGGCCTCCTTCAGGCTCAGGTACATGCACGCCTCGTCGTTCGAATAAACGCGCTCGACGGCCCCCGGGGAAAGCGCCACAACGGACACGCCAGGTTGCACCGCGAGGGCTTTCTGGGAGCCGGTGATGACGACGGCGGCCCCGAGCCCCTCCATGTCGAGCGGGTCCGACAGGAACGCGCTAATGGCGTCCACCACCAGCATGATGCCGTTGTATTTGCAGAACTCCGCTATCATCGGCATGTCGTAGAGCAAACCGGACGAGGTCTCGTCCATGTTCACGAGCAAGGCGGTGCATCCCTGCCCCGCAAACGCTTCAAGCTGATCAGCTCTCAGCTGATGGCCGAATCCCACCGGAACTTCGGTAACCTGCAGCTTGTGCAGTCGGCACAGCTGGACGAATCGCGCTCCGAAGCTGCCACCGTTCACCACCAGCACTTTGTCCGCAGGAGACAGCACGTTCATGACCACCGACTCCATGGCGCCAGTCCCCGAAGCGGTAAGGAACGCGCATCGGCTTCCCTCAGGTGCGTTCAGAAATCGTAGCATCAGTTCCTCGTTCTCCAGCATCATCTGGGAAAACTCAGGCGTTCTGAAGTACGGAGCGGACTCGGCGGAAATATCGAGAACTTCCCTGCTCGACATAACCGGCCCAACGGTGAAATTTAGCATTTGACCTCTTAACATGGTGCATCGGTTTTCATGCTCAACAATCCATCACTACGTGAAAATGCGCCATACGGCAACTTCCTGTTGTTACGAAAACGAAAATCTATACTATATGTTCATTACCCTACATACCTACTCTTATATTGAACATTAGTATAGTTAGTAGCTGCATGCGACAACGAAACAGCAGATTTAGGTCATATTCGCAAACTAATAATGAAGTTAACACCTCCACTTTACGTAACAGTGTCTGTAAAATAGTCATTCGATTGTGTGAGCCTAAAACTGATCGTAAACGGCCTCAAGCGCCGCCACTGATTTTTTCCAGTTGTACTCACTCTCTACTATTTTCTGAGCACGTCGGCCCATTTGTCTACGATCGCCATCGGGAAGATTCAAACAATTATTTAAGGCATTCACCAATGCCCCACTTTCACCCGAAGGCAAAATCCAACCGACGGACGGTTCAGGAATAAGTTCGGTTGCGCCACCTACATCAGTAATGATTGACGGCACTCCACAAGCGCCCGCCTCTAACAGGGACGTGCAAAAACCCTCCGACCGTGATGGCAAACAAAAAACAGAGGATTGCTGAAGCAGAGAAGAGATGTCAGACTGATCGAGAGCACCTAGCAACATTACATTTCTCGGCGCTTTTTCTTCAAGGCTTTTACGGAGCATACCGTCACCTGCTAGCAAAAACTTTATCGAGCCATTCGACTCGAAGGAACGCGCCGCTTTTAGTAATTCATTACAACCTTTTTCTGGCGCCAGGCGTCCCACATAAGCGACTATCTTAGAAGAACCTGCTTCTTCGTGGAAATCTCTATCTGAAGCTATTCGCCTATATGCTTCCGCATCTATTGCATTAGGAATTACATACTCAGTCTCAATGCCGAAGTGTCCAAGCCAACGCACACTCTTTTCCGAGATGCCAGCAAAGACGGGGCCATACGACTTTACTTTTTTAGTTATCAGATGCTCGTATCGCTCAACAAACGTATCAACAAATGCATTTCCAAATGTTAGATGAGCAGAGCCATGGTCAAGCACAACAGCTGGTATATTTAGCGACTTTGCAAATTCCAACCCATCAATTGAAAGAGGAAATAACCGCGTGTTTACCAGTACTCGATCCGGCTTTTTGTCTGCTGCCTCATTGAGCAAACGCCGGAATTGGCCTCCGTGCTTTGACAAAGGCAGCCTCCCCGAAAGTAGTGAATAGCAGGGAACGCGGAATATTTCTACACCATTTTCTAGGAATTCAAATTCTTCGACTTTACCAATCTTGGAAGTAATTACGCATACTCGATTACCATCTTCGACAAGCGCATTGGCAAGATTCTTCGTAAAACTTTCAACCCCTCCGCGTTGTGGGTAAAACCGATGAGAAAACAACAAATACGTAGGCACTTTCCACTTCCTCCGCTCCGGTTATCTTCTGAACTCTTTTCCTGCAAGCTGGCTATTGTTGTTGCTTATCCGCAATAGAATGCACCAGCATTTATGAGATAGTATGACCAGCATCGAGCTCTCGAGCCAAAGTTATATTCCCATAAGCTAGACACGGTAATTAGGAGATTGCAATGTCCGAAACAAGCAAATACGACAAACTTATCCCCTTGCATAGTGTTCTAATAATGATGCTAAAGGATTTCATCAAAATCTGCGAAGATTACGACCTGAAATGGTACGCACACTACGGCACCGCAATCGGGGCATTACGTGAGAAGGGGTTTATACCCTGGGATGAAGACGTCGATATACTCATGCCGAGAAACGACTTAACTCAATTCACCGAGATTGTTATAAATGATTATTCGGATAAGTACGAAATGATAAATTCGGAAATCAACGTGAATTATCCGATGGCTACCACACGAATGATGCTAAAGGGCACAAAGCTTGAAGACTCTTCCCTTGCTACGATGGAATTTCCTTCAATGATCTTCCTCGACTTATTTCCTCTGGACAGCATTGCAGACAATAAAAAAGATCGGAAAGAACAGATTCGGAAAGCATGGCTTTTTAATAAGCTGCAGATCATTAAGTTAGTCAGGCACCCCTTTATTGCAGGCTCTGGGTTCAAATCAAAATTTCTTAAGTTCGGGGTCAAGCTTCTGAGGACCGGCTTCAAGGTACCGTTTATTCAAAAAATGAATTTCAATAAAAAAGCATTAGATTGGCAAACCAAGTATGACGACCTAGAAGATACCAAATATATTGGCTTTCTATGCGACACCGCCCCTACTATGGATCTTTATTTACGAAGCGATTTCGAACCCGCTAGGTGGATGGACTTTGAAGGAATCCAGCTCAGGTTCCCCAACAAAATAGAGAAGCATTTAACGGAACTGTACGGTGACTATATGACACCGATAGACGCTAGCAGACGGGATGACCATTTCCCCGATATCCTCGACTTAGGCCCCTATTCCAAGGAATTCGGTTCCCTGGAATAGGGATCGCAGTTTCAGATACCGGCGATGAAGCCGTTATCCGCTCAGACTTTCGACCTATTGTTTGCTTATTGATACGACTTTTCTTAGCTAGGACATTTTCCGTAAATGAGAGAGCTGACCCCAAAAGAAAATTTGATCTGGAACACCGTTGGCTGCCTTATTTATCAAGCCTGCCAATGGCTCACTACTATTGTTGTAGTTACGTTCTCAACTTCCTACGTAAATTCAGGCTATCTAGCATTTGCCATGGCAACAGGAAACATCTTTACCGCTCTCGCAACGTACAACATGCGAACCTATCAAATATCTGATACTAACAACAAATATACGGCCAACGAATATGTTGGTTTCCGATTAGCAACTATCGGTATTTCATATTGCGTCTTTCTTATTTATACGATTTTAGTCTCGCCAGACTTCTTTACAATTCTTACAGTCCTCTGCTTCCTCCTTTTTAAAGCAGACGAAGCGTTTTCGAATGTCCTATACGGGATCGATCAAAAAGCCTCCCGGATGGACTTCATAGGCATATCTCAAATGATACGAGGTGTATTATCAATCGCCGTCTTCTCTGCTGGCCTGGTGATATTCAGCAATCTCCTTGTTTCAATACTCCTCATGTTTATTAGCTGCTTGTTTGTCACAATAACTTTCGACATCCCCCACTCAAAAAAGCTATCCGATTTACAACCGAGACTCAGCAACAATAGGTTTCGAGAGCTACTTAAAATATGTTTTCCATTAGTCTTGTCTCAAATTCTTTATGGATTGGTCGCAACAATCGCACGCCAGTGGTTTGCAATACAGTACGGGACAGAAGCACTAGGTATATATGCAGCCATTGCAACACCTTGCGTAATCGTCCAGGTTATGGCCACCTATCTCTACAGCCCATTCCTAGTACCTATATCGTCAATGTATGCGAAGCACAACGTAATTGGAGTAAAACAATCAACGGTAAAACTAATATTGTTGATTGCCTTCGTTGGTTTGTTGTGCACAATAGCTGCGTACATTTTCGGTGATGCAGTTTTGAGCTACGTGTTTGGCAACGATATTCAAAGCTGCTCATGGCTTCTCACACCAGCAATGGCAGCAGCGACTTCCATGGCAATAGCATCCTTTATTACGGATATATTTATTGTCCTCAGAAGGCTAATGGAGGCAGTTGCCATTTCCGCCATATCGTTTATCTCTTGCGTCCTTTTCATGAACGTAGCATTCCATCTTTGGTATATGAACGGAATCAATATCGTGACATTGGCATCATTTTCGATTGGAATAATCTACGGGTTTATTCGACTCATATATATATTTTCAACCAAACCCTACGTAAACGGACCACATGAATGATAACCCCCGACATATTGGCTGTTCTCATTTCACATGTGTACGTTCGTAATGGTCCAAACGGTCATAGGCAATCTGTTCAGATAGCTCCCTGACTTTAGTCTCAAGCTCCGATGCGTGCCGGCTTGTAATAAACCCCTTCACCAGCAAGACAAAGATGAAGAAGAGCATGATGAAGTTGATAGGAGCTTGAAACCCCAGCACGTCGGCGCACCAATAGCCGATCTGGGGGAAGACGCTCAGCAGCAAGATGAAGAACGAGAGGACGACCCAGAAAAAGGCGTCTTCGATGCGCATCTTCGCTTTCTTCACGCTGCGCGTAACGAAAACGGTTAGCCCGAGAGACGCGAGAAACAGTATCAATTGCAAGTAGATAGACATCGAAAGCCAGCCTTATCGGAAGTATTGGATGAACAGGACGGAAAAGAACATGTGTGTCATGTATCTCATCGAGGCCTTTACGTTCAGGTAGCTTTCGCCTGCGAGACGGTCGGCCATCTGCACCTGCACTTCTGCGACCTTTGCGCTCTTCTTCTTGATGAGATACGAGATGGTATCAGGCTCGGGCCCCATGTTCGGCCCGAACGCCAGCTCTTTGATCATCCGGCGGTTATAAGCCCGCATGCCGGACGTTGGATCCATGATCCGCACGCCCGTGGTCATCTTGATGATGTTGCTGATCATGTTGCTGCCGACCATGCGCATGCTTTTCGGCTTTTCTTCTGTGACGAAGCGTGATCCGATGACAATGTCGTTGTCGGCGATCTTGTCGACGAGCGAGGCGATATATTCGGGCCGATGCTGTCCGTCGCCGTCGATTTGGATGGCGCAATCGTACCCGCGCATATAGGCATACTTCAAACCAGCCTGGAACGCACCGGCCAACCCGAGGTTGATGGGAAGATCGAGGAAACGGTAGCCGCGCCTACGGCATATGTCACCAGTCCCGTCTTTCGATCCATCGTTGACAATCACGTATTCATATTGCGGGTAATCGCTGACGATTTCATCGATTACCCGCTCTATACTTCCCTCTTCGTTGTACGCAGGAATTATTAATAGAGTTCGCATATTTTCACCCTAAACGATTACTTCCTTCAACAAGAGTTCCACTAACTACTCTTTCCGTTTTACAACAGCATGGATGGGACGCATCAGGGCGTTTCCTATCCGATAAGAATTAGAATCGTAAACCGCATGAAGCTGAGATTTCAAATCCTTCTCTACGGCTTCTAGCGAGAGAATCCGGTCACTACATTGCCCTATTTCGAGCCGAAGATTTCTCGTGTCCTCTTCACCTTTTCTCACCTGCTTTTCTAGCTCAGCTATCCTCCTATCCTTAAGCTGACTGCTGTATCGCTCCTTTAAGCACCGCTCTTTAACGCTAACCATTACCAAATCTTGCAGGTTACGATTTGGCGCCTCATTCGGCACCCTCCCCATAAGGTTTCCAATATCACCGGAATCCACAGCATCTATAATGCTTTTCCATAATCCCTGAAAATCAATTAGGCAGACCTCTCCAAAACGAGCAAGAGAGTTCTTCCCCATTTTTTTTCGTAGAGGCCCATCTCCCAGAATCGTGATTAGATGCTGCGCCATCTGCTCTACATCGCCAACCGGCGCAATTAAGCAGCCTTTGTTGTTTTGGAGAAGCTCTAAATAATTCAAATCATACGAAACAACCGGCAATCCCGAGCCCATAGCTTCAGCAAGCGTTAAAGCAAAACCTTCGTACGATGAAGTTAATAAATAAACATCAGAATTTTCGTAATAGCTGGTTGGATTCTCCAAGAAACCTGTAAAGCTAATACTGTCTTTTGGTACCATTAATTGTTCATAAGCATATCTAGCCAATGATTCAGGTTCATTGGCTCCTTTGTCAGAATTTCCCCCAATGACGGTTAGACGCGCATCGGGAATTGCTTTCGTCACCAATGAAAAAATCTTGACCGCTTCATACGGTCTTTTCTCATCGCTAATTCGGCCAACCCAGACAATATTTTTTCCCGTCTTTCGCGAATCGCTTTCAACATATTGAATTGTATGTATTCCGGCAATTGGATTTGGAACAACAATTGATTTCTCGTTATATGCTTTAAAGAATTCGGCTGTGGCTGAATTAACTGAAACAATCGCATCGGAATTCTCCGCAATCCAAGGAAGCGCCCTTGATAAATAATCAGCTATAGGGTCATCAAACCAGCTAAAGAAAATACTATGGGTATGCAAGATAAACGCTGATCCTAAGGTTTTTAGCGACCAGCAATCGAACTGTGCCCACCCTGAAACCCAAGAGCTATAGATAACACAATCTAGATTTTCAGCCTTGACCTCATGTCGCCAGAAGTTGAACCTCTTTGCTTCTTCCCCTTCTGCCGAAGGAAGTACCTTTCTCGTCACGCCTTTTGGCAGAACTTGATCCTGGTCCGTGGGCTCATCGTTTGTATATACAATTACTCGGTAAGCAAGTTCATGCAACAAGTTTGCTATGCAAGCAACAACAGATTCGGCGCCCCCAATACCAAAATGGTCATATTGCAAACCGACCGTTTCTATTTTTCTAATTTTAGTTGAACTGAATTTTGGAAATCTTATCTTATTGTCCAAATCGATTGACCAGCGTTGGGGGATTTCAGCACTCATCTCTTCACCTTACGGTATGATTGCGTTGCGAGACTGAATGAAGAAGCTCGCACTCAACAGTAGTTTTCATTCTTATAACATGAAAACTATTCTAAGCAATGGGTCGGTTATGAGGTCGCATGGAACCTAAAGTTTCACTAGTAATACCTTGCTACAACGTTGAAAAATATGTTTCGAAATGCCTTGATAGCGCATTGGAGCAAACGCTTGCCGATATAGAAATTATTTGCGTTAACGATGGTTCAACAGATGGAACGTTGAGCATTCTTCGTAAGTATGAATCATCAGATGGGCGCATAAAGGTTATCGACAAGCCCAATGAAGGCTATGGCGCAACGATGAACAAAGGCTTCCAAGCTGCCACTGGCGAATTCCTAGGCATTTTAGAGTCCGATGATTTCTTAGATTCAGACGCACTTGAATATCTCTATAACATCGCCGTGAGCAACAACGCCGAAGTAGTAAAAGCTAATTTTTATTATTATTGGTCAAACCCAGAAGAACAGAATTATAATTGCGACCTGATTGACGAAGAAGAAAGCGAAAAGATTATCGACCCGCATATCGTACCGCACATCTTCTTTGTTAAGCCCTCCATTTGGTCAGCGGTTTATCGTCGCACTTTCATTGAAGAAAATAAAATAACCTTTAACGAAACACCTGGCGCTTCCTACCAAGATGCGTCCTTCAATTTTAAGGTTTGGCTCTACAGCCACAGAGTGTGGCTCACGAGAAAAGCCTTCTTGCATTACCGTCAAGACAATGAGTCTTCTTCCGTTAACTCACCTGGCAAAGTGTACTGCGTTTGCGATGAATACAAAGTTATGAGAGAGGCTCTTGACTCATACCCCAATCGAAACGAAGCGGAAAAACTTATTCCGATTCTGGTCAAGATGAAATTTGATACCTACATGTGGAACTACGAACGTTTATCGCCAAAATTGGGCCGTGAGTTCTTAAACACTATGCGCGATGAGTTTGTGCTCCATATCGATTCCGGAGAAATTGACTGGTCTCTATTCGATCAGGCAAAACGCAAACGGCTGGAATCTATTATCGAAGATCCCCAATTCTTCCACATGACGCATCAGGGTGCCGCTAAGGAGTCAGATAAGCTTGCAACTCTGAAACGTTTTTACACTCAAGGCGGAATTTCGTACGTAGGAAAGCTCATTAAATTCAAGTCACAGACGAGGTAGAAATGCCCAAGTTCTCAATAATCGTCCCCATCTACAATGTAGAAAATTATCTCGCACAATGCCTCGCGTCCATACGGAAACAAACGTTTACCGACATTGAAGTGCTATGTGTAATTGACGGCTCCCAGGATAGGTCAGAGCTTATTGCCGAACAATTCGCCATGGCAGACGACCGTTTCCACGTCATTAATAAAGAAAATGGAGGATTATCCTCTGCGAGAAATTTTGGGATAAACCACGCAAACGGGGACATTCTTATTTTTGTTGATTCCGACGATGAAATAGAGCCGCAGACCTGTGAAGTATTAGCTCGTTCTTTTTCAATGGACGACCCGGAAGTTGTTACCTATGGCGGTTCTATAAACCCACCTTTCTTTTCGGATTCGTGGACAGAGAACACACTCACTACCAACGATAGCTTCTACGAAAAATTTGACGTAGACGTCCTTTTCAAAGAACATTCGCACCCTTTCGCGTGGCGAACTGCCTTGAAAAGGGACTTCCTTGAGAGGACCGGCATCCAGTTCGACGAATCTGTACCTTTTGGAGAGGACCAGATTTTCCACTTTGCAATTTATCCACGCGCCGTTCGGATCAAATTCATTTCCGACAAGCTATACAAATATCGCGTTAGACGTTCTGGTTCGCTAATGGCAACAAGAATGGGCAGTCGCGGTACGAAACTGCATGAGCATATCAACATCGCCGATAAGATATGCGCCGATTGGAATGAATCTGGATACCTCGAGCAATACAAAAACGAACTTTTTAGCTGGATAACCGAGTTTCTAGTATATGACTGCATCCATATGGACGAAGCTAGCAGCCTTGAGCTCCTCGCTGAAATTAGGCAGCTCTTCAGAACATGGTTCGACGAGAATGCCATCCCTTCTTGCTTCGATCGCAAAGCTAATGAATGTGCATCCATGTTGCTTCGCGGGAGCGCGCTATCAGCAGTTCGTGAGCACTACCTTCTTGGAGAAAAATCACGTAGCCGTTTTATCCCATCGCATAAGAAGCAAAAGGAAACGAATGTAAGCACTCTCAGCTCGCAGGAAATCGAAATGCGCGCTGAGTGGTTTGCGCAAGATGCCGCATCTTGCGCTAGGGAACTCGAACTCCTAAGTCTAGAGCTAAAGTCCAAGAATTAGAGTTGGCCGAAGATAACATGTGGGCTCAACTCATCATTGCAATCTTTGTATCTTGCTTAATCGTCTATATCCCTGGGTATTTACTATTTCGGGGCGTCGGCATTAAACCATTAGAGGCATTTACTTTTGCTCCTTTCGCGTCTATTTCTTTAGTTGCCTTCATACCTATTTGCTATGCAAAGCTTGGAGTTCAATCTTCATTCGTTAGCGTGCTCATACCGGTATTAGTCCTATCGATTACGTTATTCCTTATACATGCGACGAAAGCGCTAAGAGCAGGCGAACGGGTTTTTCAATGGCAGCTCGTTGGGCAAAAGGCAGTAGTAATAGATGTTATTCTTTATATTTGTGTCGGATTTCTAGCGACCTATGTGATTTTTATTTCCCAAATTCAATTAGCTGGCGCTTTTAATCAGTCGTACGACAACATGTTCCATCTCGGCGTTGTTCGCGGTTTCCTGGATTCGGGAAATTGGAGCTCGCTTGAAGCTAGCACCTTTATGACTGCCGAGGACATCGCCATTTCACCGCTGCACATCACCTCAGGTTTTTACCCCTCAGCCTGGCACGTTGTCTGCGCGCTAGTGGTTCAGATCACCGGATGCAGCATTGCTGTCGCCTCAAATTCTGTTAACACCCTGGTTTGCGCGGTAATTTTTCCTCTATCGATATTTTCATTTCTAAGAACTCTCGATGCCGAAAACCATGTCGTAATCCGGTTGGGTGCATTTGCATCCGTAACGCAAGCTGCATTCCCGTGGGCGTTTATCACACATGGGCCCCTTTATCCAAACTTGCTCTCAATGTCTATGCTGATGGCATTTCTCGGATTGTTTATTTTGGCAACAAGAAATGCCGAGTTCCGAACGATAAAACTCTATTTTTTGCCATTCGTTCTGGCACTGATGTTCTTTTTACTAGTGCAACCAAATACGGCCTTCAGTGCGGCCATCTTACTAGTGTCATATTGTTCGCAAAAGATTTTTGAGTACGTCGCTAATAAGCAATCAAAGGCGCGCGGATATATCTGCGCTTCGTTATTTGTCATGATTGTATTAGCAGCCTGGTGCGCAATCTACAAATCGCCGCTTACTGCCGGCGTAATGGGGGATTTGCAAGTTCCTACGCAAACAAAATCAAACGCTTTGGCGAGCCTGCTCGTATTGGATATCAATCAGTTAGGCCCGCAATACCTCGTGATGATTGCCCTTATAGTTGGGGTTTTCACCTTGATTGTAAGAGGCAAAGACCGATGGATGGTATTTTCGCTTGCAATTGCTGCAGTATTTTACTTTGTAAGCGTTGCATGCAGCGAAGCGGGATTTGCAAAGCGGTTCCTTACTTGTCTTTGGTACGGCGATCCTTATCGTTTGTCGGCTCTATTGGCGATTATGGTTATCCCGTTATCATCGATAGGTGCGGGAACTGTGTTCCAGAAAATTTTTAGCTTATTCCAAAGCCGCGCCGCATCAGCCATAACCGCATCACTAGCAGCGTTCATTTTACTACTATCGCCATTCATCCCCGTTACATATGCTCTTAATGGCGCAGTGCAGAAATCAGGAGTTGCATACCAGCAAAACCTCGGCAAAAAGGTGTTTTCAGAGTCATCGAGCCAGGTACTGAGCAAATCTGAAATAGATTTTGCAAATGAAGCACTATCCATTGTTGGCGCAAACGACATTGTGCTAAACGAGCCCGATGATGGTAGTGGATTTTTATACGGTATTGACGGAATGAGAACATATTACCGGAACACCCGTCCGTATGGAACAGATTCAGAAACAGAGGAAAGCTCCCTTATCCGTTCTAGTTTATCTTCAATCCAATCTAATGAGGACGTAAGAAAAGCAGTAGAGAATCTCAACGCCCATTATGTTCTCCTTTTAGACCAGGGCGATAATATGGTCGATAAAGACGGTTCTGGAAAACTATTTACATGGGATTGGTATTCATATCAATGGGAAGGTTTCAGGACAATAACTGATGATACCCCTGGCTTCGAGATTGTATTATCAGAAGGAGATATGCGCCTGTATCGAATTACTGTCTAATAGAATTCATGCACGTTAGGAAAAACATGATTAGCCAAAAGCGAATTTATAAATATGATTTTCTGAGGACCATTGCAATAGCTATGGTAGTTGGAGTTCATTGTCTCGCTTTTACTGATAATGGATGGGCTCATGACGATCAGTACTACGTTGTAATGAGTAGCCTTCTATTTACGGCTAATAGCCTATTTTTCATTATGTCGGGTAAATTCAATTTAAAAGAGAAACCCGGTTACCCCCTTCACAAACTATATTTCAAAAAAGTGCGGAACATTCTACTTCCGGCATTGTTATATATGTTTATCGACATTGCATTTACGCTCTACATCATCCCCGGTACCGAAGGCGGCAGCGTCCTCCATTTGTTTAAGACTTATGTTATTGGAGCTGTTGACACTCTAAGCGGGACCGTTTATTGGTTTGTGATGCTTCTCTTTGGCTTCTTGCTTGCCTCCCCATTCCTCGCTCATATCTTTTCGCATTTGAGCGAAGCCGAAACAAAAGCTTTTGCCATTCTTGGCATGCTATGGTGCGCCTTCTCCTACGTCTGCAAAAATCTAGGATTAGAGTTTGGTTGGAGCTACGTATTTACTAACTTTTTCTTTGCGTTTTGCATGGGCGCAATCCTTACAGAAGAGAGAGTAGCGACCTTTAGTAAGAGTACGATTAGGCTTGTTATCGCCTCGTTAGTATCCTGGTTCTTTGCTGCTCTGTTGCCGTTAGCCGGGTGGACTGCGGGGGCGTATGATACTTCACCGCTCTATTACTTACTTTCGTTTTTCGTATATCTCCTGCTTCTTTCGATAGGAGAGAAAGCAAAACCGAATGACTTAGTTTCATTAATTGCAAAACATTCATATGGGATCTACTTGGTGCACTTGCTGCTAATGAGCATCTTCCTAACCTACTTGCCAAGAGTCTATGGAGCGCCGTCAATTCTTATGCATATAGCAGGAACCGTACTCACCCTTTTCAGCGCACTATTAGTTGCAATTGTCATTGACAAAACACTAGTAAAATGGCTTCAAGCTATCGCTGATGTTATTTTCAATAAAGTTACGAAAGAGACCGTGAAGTGAGCCTGAGCTAATCGGCGGGCTAATCAGATGTGTGGCACCTGGGCAGTTCGTCTGATGCAAACGACCGTGACTGAAATACCTCATTGGAGTCACACTAATTTTCGAACCACACCTTTAACGAAGTTCTGTGTCCCGTACTCCTTCATCCGGTAGCGGACCATGGCCGACTTGATTTCGCGCTCCGACGGGAACGTCGGTGAGTCGGCCATCTTCACGGCAACGGACGCAAGCGATTCGGCATGCCCGGGCAGCTGCTTCAGGCACGTGCCGAAATCGGAGACGTAATCGCGCCAAACCTGCACAAGCTCTTTCGCCATGGCATCCCGGGCGCTGCGCTCCTGGCAGAGAATACTGTACAGCTCGAACTTCACGCTCCAGTTCAGCAGCGGCGCTGGCCATCTGTTCATGAGCCCATGCCCAGCCCAGTATTGAAACACCGCCCGCGTAATCGCCAGGTTCTTTTCGACTTTACGCGCATCGTCAGCAGTAGCATCGTCCATCAACGAACCCGACCTGCTTAAACGATACAAGTACAGCTTATCGGGAACAAGCTGCACGCCCCGCGCCTGCGGGTACAGGGAGAAGAGGAAGAGCTGGTCTTCGCCAAACTTGAGCGATTCGTCAAATGCGAGCCCCGTGCGGTCGAGCGCCGATCGCTTCAAGGCCACGCGCCATACGTAGGGCGTGCTGCTCTCCTTGAAGAGAAGGTCGGGCTGGAAGGTGTTGTAGCGGGCGTCGCGCGGCGAGAGCACCTGCTTCATCCACGGGTCGGTCGTGGCTTCCGGGAACGTGCCGGCCCCGAACACCACGACCTCGGTCCCGAACTTGTCGAGCTCTTCGACGATCCGCTCGCAAGCGTTCGGCTCGAACTTGTCGTCCGAATCGAGAAAGCAAACGTACTCCCCCGTCGACATGCTGATTCCCGTGTTGCGGGCGCCCGAAAGCCCCTTGTTGGCCTGGTTGACCACGGTGATCCGCTCGTCCTGGTCTTGGCAGCGCGCAAGCACCTCGCGCGACCGGTCGGTCGAGCCATCGTTCACGCAGACGATCTCGATGTCACCGAACGTCTGGCTGCGGAGCGATGCCAGGCACTCATCGAGACAGTCTTCGACGTTGTAGACGGGAACGATTACGGAAAGCTTCGCCACGGCCCTACCCCCGCTTCGATTTCAGCACGTCGGCGACCATGCGAAAGCCCCCGAGCTTGTAGTAGCGCTTGAAGGTGTTCCATTTCCCCGGGGCGGCAAAAGCGCGCGACTCGGCGAACATCTGCGGCTCCCGCGCCATGGCCAGCAGGTCTGCCCGTTCGCTCACATCCATGGCATCGAGGTCGAACCCATCCGCATCCAAGTCGGCCTTCAGCTCGGCGCTGGCGCGATTAAGGAAGGGGGCGCGCAGCTCTTCGGATAGCCGGTCGTAGTTCCACATATACGTATAGAATTTCATCCGGTTCTTCACCGGTTCGAGCACCGCACGCAGGTCGGGGCGCTCCTTGAGGTACCGCTCCATTTCGGCATACTCGTCGCACACGCAGAAGACCTTCCCCGGCGAGTTCACCGAAGAGGCTTCGTTATCCTGACGGTAGTCGATAATGGCATCGGGGATGCAGGCTACGCGGCTTGCTGTTGCAAAGACTTTAAAGGTGAACGAAGAATCCTGGTAGGCTGCTCCCGGCGTTTCGAGAAATCGTATCCTGTTTGCATCCAGGAAATCCTTTCGATAGAGAGCAGACCAGATGGAGGGCTTCTGGTAAAAGATCTCCTGGTCGACCTTCGGGTCGATAACCCTGCCGATCGCATCTTTCGGAATCGCGTTGAACGGTTCGCGCCGCTCCTGCGGCACCGACCAGTAGAGGTTGAAGTCGCCTTTTGCAACCGGGGCGTCGCTTTTGGTGACAGCCCTATACAGCTTTTCCAAGGCTCCCGGGCGCATGATGTCATCGGATTCCAGTATTCCTATATACGTACCGTTTACTTGGTCCAGACCCATGTTCATCGACGCCCCGTAACCGGAGTTTGGCTTGTCAATCACGCGGAAGCGGTCGTCTTCGTCCATGAACCGCTGGATGATCGCACGCGAGCCGTCGGTCGATCCGTCGTTGATGCAGATTGCCTCGAAGTCGGAAAACAACTGGGTGCGCAACGACTCCAGGCACTCGTTTAGGTACCGTTCCACGTTGTAGATGGGAATGAGCACAGAGATTTCCGGCACGACAGCGTCCTTCCGCGCGTTCTGCGTTTAATTGCGGTATGCAGGCATTTTACTATGGGTTTGCCGTACCATCGGAACTATCTTCCGTAGGCAACAGCAAAGGGGCGAGATGGACGGCACACCCTTGGTCAGCATCGTCATGCCGGCATACGGCGTGGAGGCCTACATCGGCAAGGCGATCGCCTGCATCCAGGCGCAGACCATCGTCTACTGGGAGCTCATCGTAGTCGACGACGCCTCACCTGACAGAAGCGCCGCCATCGCCGAAGCGGCGGCAGCTGAAGACCCGCGCATCACCGTTCTGCACCACGGCCAGAACCAGGGACTTTCGGGCGCGCGCAACACGGGGATGGCGCACGCTTGCGGCACCTACCTATGGTTCTGCGACCCCGACGACACCTACGACAGCGACCTACTCGGCTGCGCGGTGAGCGCCTTGAAGCGCACCGAAGCCCAGGTGGCCGTGTTCGGCGTGCGCGAGGAATACTACAACGCCAAGGGCGCCTTCCAATACGAGAACGTGGTCCAGCCGGAACCCGGCGCCTGCCTCTCCGCTGAGCGCGTGCACGGGCGAATGCTCCAGCTCGAGCGCGAAACCTGCTACGGCTACGCCTGGAACAAGGTCTATGACCGTGCCTTCCTCGCGTCGACCGGCGCCACCTTCGAAAACGTGAAGCTCATCGAGGACATCACCTTCAACGTGGCCGTGTTCGACCACGTGGACCGCATGGTCGTGCTCGACCGCGCCCCCTACCGTTACGCACGGCGCATCGATGACAACCTCACCAACAAGTTCCTCCCCGACTATTTCGAGCTCCACGAGCGCAGGATCCAGATGCTCTTCGACCAGCAGCAAGCCTGGGGGACGCTCGACGACGATGCGCGCGCGATCCTGGGCAGCCTCTACGCCCGCTACGTACTCTCGGCGCTCGAGCGGAACTTCGATCCGCGCGCCCAAATGCGCAGCGCTGACCGCGCTAAATGGTGCGAGCGAGTCTTCTCGTCGAGCCTGTACAACGAGCTCATCCCCTACGCCCAGGCAGAAGACAGCCGCGCCCTTGCGGAAGCGCTCAAGCCCCTGCAGACCAAGGACGTCAAGCGCACCTTGCAGCTCGCCCGCGTCATACACATCGCCCGCGACAAGTTCCTGCCCCTGTTCACGAAGATCAAGTCGGGGCGGTAGACGGGCCCGTGGGCTCGCAGCTCGCCGACAGGCGAATTGCGCCGGCCCGCGCTAATGCTTGATTGCGCTCCTGAGCGCCGTGAAACCGCCGATGCGCAGGTAGTAACGCGCCTTGGCCGTTTGGCTCGCGTTCACCGGGTACTGGTCGAAGAAGGCCTGAGGGTCGCCAAGGAGGTATTCGAGGTTCTTTGCCTGGTAGGCCTCGAAGAGCTCGGGGCGGTAGGCGCCCTCGTCCCTCCCCTTGCGCAGGTCGGCCACCATGCGCGGCAAGAAGGCCTTCCGCAGGCCCACGGAAAGGCGGGAAAAGTTCCAGATGTAGCTGTCGTACATGAGGCGGTACTTGTAGGGCTTGAGCCACGCCCGCCCTGCGCCTTCGGCGATGTAGTCATCGATGCTCTCGAACTCGTCGCACACGCAGAAGGTCTTGGCGGGGTTGTTCACCGAAGAGCTTTCGTTGTCCTGCCGGTAATGGAGGATGGCGTCTTCCACGCAATAGAGACGCTGGGCGGCAGCAAAGGCCTTGAAGCTGAAGCCCATGTCCTGGAAGCTCGCGCCCGGCGTGGGGTTCAGGCGCACCCCCGAATCGATGAGGAACCCGCGCCGGTACAGGGCCGACCAGATGGAAGGGATGCTCGTGAGAATCGCCGGTTCGTCCTTGGCGCAAAAGACGTGGCCTGCCATATCGGGCTTCACCACAGCAATCTTCTGGTTCTTCTCTTCGGGCTTCGACCAATAGAACCAGTAATTGGCCTTGACGATGTCGGCATCTTCTCGCTGCGCCGCACCGACAAGCAGTTTGAGCGCTGCGGGTTCGAAGAAATCGTCGGGCTCGAGAATAGCGATATAAGTGCCGCGCGCCTCTTCGACGCCTTTGTTCATCGAATCGCCGTAACCCGAATTGGCTTTCGTCAGCACGCGCACCCGAGAATCGCGACGGGCGTATTCAGCGAGCAGACGAGGCGAATCGTCGGTCGACCCATCGTCTATGCAGAGAAGTTCGAAGTCGGCGAACGACTGACCAAGCACAGAATCGACGGCCTGTTGAAGATAGGTCTGCGCGTTATAGACGGGCATGAGCACCGTGATAAAGGGGCGCTCGACGGATGGTTCGCTCATTGCTTGCACCTTTCTCGATGCACTCAGTATACGCAGCATCACGCGCACGAAGGCCGACACAGCGCCTGCAGCCATCAAAGAACCTGCACATGCATTTTGCCGCCCTGCTCTTTGCAGGTAAAATAAGAAAGCTCGTGGACCTTAGGGTCTTCAACGAGGCACCGACAAACGAAGGCATGATGCTATGAGCACTTCCCATACCGCTGCGCGCAAACAAGGCCGCACCACCCAGGTGTCGGAACTCACCCATAACTGGTTCGTGCTGAAATCACTCGTCACGCGTGATTTCAAGCTAAAGTACCGCCGCAGCATCTTAGGCGTGCTCTGGAGCGTTTTGAACCCCTTGCTGATGATGGTCGTGCTTACCGCGGTCTTCAGCTACATGTTCCGCTTCCAGATCGACCACTATCCGCTCTACCTGATCTTGGGGCAGATCATGTTTGGCATGATGCAGGGCGCTACCACTTCTGCGATGAACTCCATCATCGACGCTTCGGCCATGCTGAAGAAGATCCGCATCGAAAAGATGGTGTTCCCGCTCGAGAAAGTGCTCTTCGAGCTCGTGAACTTCGCCATTTCCCTTATCGCCGTCGTTGTTGTGATGATCTACCTGCAGGTCATGCCCACCTGGCTACTGCTCTATCTGCCTCTGCTGCTCGTATACGTCACTGTCTTCACCGCCGGCTTGGGCCTGCTCTTGAGCTCGCTGGCCGTCTTTTTCCGCGACGTCATCCATTTCTGGGACGTCATCTGCACGATGTGGATGTACGCGACGCCTATCTTCTACCCCATCGAAATGCTGCCCGACTGGATGCTTCACGCTATGAAGTTCAACCCCATGTGGCAGTTCATCACCTACTTCCGCGACATCTTCATGTGGAACACGGCACCGAGTCTCAAGCTCAACCTGGTGTGCGCCGGCATGGCAGCCATCACCTTCTGCGTGGGCCTGTTCGCCTTCCGCAAGACCGAGCACAAGTTCATTCTGTACGTATAGGAGCGCCTTATGACCGAAGCTATCGACGTCAAACAGGATGAGCAACCGCAAGCCGCGTGCAAGCCCGCTGCAGGCGAGCACGCCGGCCAAGACCCGATCGTGGAGATCAACCACGTGCGCATGGTCTTTAACATCGCCAACCAGCAGCTCAACAGCCTGAAGGAATACTTCATCGCCCTCGCCCGCCATCAGCTCATGTTCCGCGAATTCGTTGCCTTAGACGACGTATCACTCGACATCTACGCCGGCGAACGCTACGGGTTCGTGGGCGTCAACGGGTCGGGCAAATCAACCCTCTTGAAATGCATCGCCGGCGTACTGGAACCCACCACCGGGTACGTGCGCACCCACGGCTCTATGGCGCCCCTTATCGAGCTGGGAGCCGGGTTCGACATGGAACTTACCGCTCGAGAGAACACCTATCTCAACGGCGCCCTGCTGGGTTACAGCAAGCAGTTCATCGACGACCACTTCGATGAGATCGTCGATTTTGCCGAAGTGCGTGACTTCATCGACATGCCGCTGAAGAACTACTCGTCGGGCATGGTGGCCCGCATCGCCTTCGCCATCGCCACCGTCACCGAACCCGACATCCTGGTGGTCGACGAAGCCCTTTCGGTAGGCGACTTCATGTTCCAGGAAAAATGCGAGAAGCGCATCGACTACCTGGTACACGAACATGGCACCACCTTGCTGTTCGTGTCGCACATCCCCGACCAGGTGCGTCGCGTCTGTAACAAGGCGCTCTGGCTCGACCACGGCACGGTGAAGATGGTCGGCGACGTGAACGAAGTCTGCGACGCCTACGAAGCTACCGACACGAATCGGTAGCGCCCGGACACCGGTCCTCTCAAAGAAATCGGCCCTTTCTGCTCACGCTGCGGAAAGGGCCGATTTCTTTGAGAGGCTGTTCGGAAAGGCGAGAGCCGCAGTTGAGCTACTCCCCTGCCTGCTGTGGCGCATCCCCCGCATCGAGGAAGATTTTCCGGGTCACGAAGTTCCACACCATAACAATCGCCGTGGCACCGATCTTGGTAATCATGTAGTGAATGCCGAAGATTTCCACGCCCGCCCACATGCACACGTTGTTGATGACCAAGCCGATGGCAGACAGCACGACGAAGATGACGAATTCCTTGCGACGGCTCATGTCTTCCTTGTGGGTGAAGACGTAGCGCATGCTGGCGATGTAGTTGAAGATCACCGACGCCGTGAACGAAATCGTCGCACTCACCAGGTAGTTAATGCCCCCAAATTCAGTGAGGACGAAGAGCAGGCCGTAGTCGATGAAGAAGGCGATAATGCCGACGACGCCGAATTTCATGAACTGGTGGATGAGCTTTTTCATTTCGATCCTTTTCGATTTCCCAAATCATGCCGCTTACGGGCGGCAAGCAATCCGAGCGAGACCCCTGTCACAACCGTTATGCCCACGCCTTCGAAGAAGCCAGGTGACACATACGACATGCGGAGCTCATTATCGCCTTTCTGCACGGGAACGGCCATCATGCCGCCGCCGAAGGCAGGGCTGGCCTTCACGGTTTCACCATTCACCTGTACCGTCCATCCCTCGTCGTAGGGCATGCTCAGAAGCAGCCAGCCGTCGTCTGCGGCGGCGTACGAGCCCGACACGTCCCCATCGGAAGCCGACGTGACGCTCATCTGCTGGGAAGCGAGCTTTTCATAGAGGGCATTCCACGCATCGACGTCGAGCGCGTAGACAAGACAGTCAACGCCATCCAAAGAGGGGTTGTCGGAAGCCGTCGCCATCTGCACAGTGACCCCATGGGCGCAATCTTGACTGGGTACCGCCGCATCTACGACCAGGATACTGTGGCCCGTGAACCAGTTTTCCATGTAACGGTTTGCCCCGCCATCTGTGAGGATATTCAGGCCCAAACTAGTATCCGCATTGCGCTGGTCGTCGGTGAGGTAGATATAGGAGAGGGAGCCGGCAGGGGTCGTAAACGACCAGGTAGACCCTTGGCCTGAATCCACGCGCTGGGCGGCCACCGGGGTGTACAGCTGCACCGGCTCGCCGATAAGCGCGCTCGCCAACTGATTCTGCGCCTCGAAGGGATTTGCCGCCTTCGATACGTCGGCCGCAAGCACGTCGGAAGAAGCTGCAAAACCCAACGAGAGGGCGTAGGGGTTTTCCTTCCACGAGGGATACCCATCGACTGCAGGAAGCCCCGTTTCCCGGTAGAAAGGCGCGCTCGCTTGAGTGGAAACGTACTTGACCCCAAACAGCGAGTCGGTCACGAGCAAGGGGCTTTCATAGGTGACGATGCGGGAGTTTTCCTCCTGGTCGTTGGCATAACCGAGCCGTTTCAAAAAGAGCGCGGCCTGGGGATCGGTCGCCGAACTGTAGGCTGCAATACCCCGCGCACCGGTCGCCAAACCTTCGTTGAGAGCACTAATCCCTGCGCGCACATAGGTCTTTTCCGTTCGGTACCAAGAGCTATCAAGTCCCTGAAGCTGGTCGTACTGAGCGCGGCTGTCGTGCACGTAGGCGTCATGCTGGGTTTGCGTATACCCGTTGTAGAGGGTTGGAAGCATAGCGGCCCCCACCCACAGGCAACCACCAATCGCCACGGCAAGGGAAACCCCCGAAGCGACCATGGTCCGTCGTGGATGCGCGGACCACCTGCGCTGGACCACACGGGCGCCTTCGCATGAGAGCAGGAAGAAGACGAAATGGATGAGCCAGGCTACGCGGCAATAGAATCCCGACGGATGATGAAAGCCGCACCAGACGATCTCAAACGCTTTTAACCAGGCGGAAGCCAGCATGACGGCGAGCAATAGCGCGAAGGCGATTTTCTTCGTGCGTGACACCTGCTTTGAAGTGAAGAAGGCGATGGAAAGAACCCATGCCAACACCCCGGGGAATATCTGCGGGGAAACGTTGAGGGTATAGGTAGGATCGACAAGGGCCCGCGCAACGACAGTGAACCCGTACGACTTGAGAAGTTTGCCCGTTACCGCCAGATAGACCGCCCCAGCGAGCACGAGGACGCAAAGCGCACCGACAACACTCCAGGTGATGGCGCGACAGGCTCGGTCGCCGAAACCGTGGAAGAGGGCCCACAGCGATACAGCGAGTAGCACCACGGCAGCAAGACCGGCCGCAAGAGCATACGGCATGCCCCACGATCCCAACAGCGAGGCTACCGACGGCAGAAACACGCCGAAGGCGAGAAGCACAGCGACCGCAACGCATGCGAGAAACTCCGTGAATGCGCGTGAAACGCGCGCGGTATACCGCTCGTCTGAAGACGCCGTCGCCCATTCAACGGCGAAAAGCAGGGAACCGAACAGCACCGTCATATAGCCCATGTACCAGTTGATTGCCACCTGGGCCGCAAGGGCGCCGATTAGAAGGCCCCGCCTGCCTTGGGCAACGAACCGACGAACGCCCATGGCGGCAAGGGGCAAGAAAACAAGGGCGTCGAGCCATAGAGGATTACGAAGGTTGGAAACCGTCCAGGCGGACATGACGAAGGCGAGAGAAAGCGCCAATGCCATAGGAGCGTCCAAGCAGAAGCGACGACGGGCGTACCAGGCCGTCGTCGCACCAGCAAAACCCAGTTTAAGGGCGACCACAAGCACCACGAAATCGGTGATATGACCCGCATCGAAAAAGACGATGAGCAGGTTGAGCGGGCTCGCCAGATAGTAGCCCACCATGCCCCAGGCATTGCTTCCCATGCCCGTGGCAAAGGAATAGAAGAGCGAGCCCTTTCCCTGAATCACCGATTGGTACCAGGTGAAGAAATCGACGTACTGGTACTTCAAATCTTCGGTGAGGAAAGACTCGTCCCCGAATGGGTAGATACCTCCCACCGCTAGCAAGGTGAAAAAGCACACAAGGGGAAGCGCGAAAGCCAAGACGTAGAATGCAACCGCTTTCGCTTTGTGTCTGCGCTCAAAGAGCATACGAGCTCCTAAAAAAAGTCCTGAGCACCATGTGCCCAGGACTTCATAATCAAATGGTGCCCCTACCGAGAATCGAACTCGGGTCTCAGCCTTGAAAGGGCCGCGTCCTGACCGCTAGACTATAGGGACTGTTGCGGTGCCGCTCGAAGCGACTTGCCTATTATAATCAGACTCTTTGCTCAGACGCAAGAACTTTTTTCAAATTCTTGGAAGGGATTTCGGGGCACTCCCCCAAGGCCCGGAGGTTCGACCAGAGAGAAGGCCCCTGCGACGATGGCGCCGCAGGGGCCGATAGCCTCTCGACTGCTAGTTCCAGCCAGCGATATGTTGCAAGGTGGGCGTTTCGCGCACCGAAAGGGGCTGTGCAGCCTCGCTCGGCACGGTCACCGTATAGGTGAACGACGTGCTCTCGCCGGGGGCCACCTGCGAAGCGCAGTACCAGGTTTCGAGCCCTTCATAGCTGGCCTGCGTCATGCCCGCCCGGGAAATCACGCCCGAATAGGGCGGGTACATCGAGGAATCGAAATAACCCGACTCGTTGTCGATAGTGATCGATCCGCCTGCAGGGGCAACCAAGTAGAGGAAGAGCACCATGTCGCCGCTCTCACGAGCGACCCCGTTATGGTTGTCGACGTACGAAGGCAGCTTCTTAGCCTGGTCTTCGGTCAGGTTGTTCTTGTAGGTGGTCGTCACCTGGTAGGACGTCGTGCCGTCGGGGTTCTTGGACCCCTCGCCTACCTGCGTGTCTTCGCTCAGATACCAAGAAAGCTTGGCGCCCGAGTCATCATTGACATACACACCCAGCTCAGGCGTAGAGGGGTCCTGCTTCAGGTTGCCCGCAACGCCCATCTTTTCCATGAGCTGTTCCTGGTCGGGGTCGGCCATCCACACGAGCAGGTTGCCGTTCTGAGCCGACCGCTTCAGCGTGTCGCCGAGCGCGCCCAGATCAGCCGAGCCCACATGTGAGAAGACCTGGTCAGCCGCTTGCGCGGCAACGGCCGCGAAGTAGGCGTCCTGTTTGGCCACCGGGATGTTCCAGTACACGTCGTGGAGCAACACGGTGGACGCGTTGGTGCCGTCGATCGTAGTGCCGTCTTCGGCCTTGAAGCCGCCCACCACCGAAAGCATGTCCTGAAGGAAAATGGGATCGATGGCGATAACGCCGTCGACTGACCCCTTCTTATTGCCTTCCCAGATAGCCGACAGGAGCTCAGACGAACGCGTGAAATCGGGCGTATAACCCACGTCGACGCGTTCAGTGATAAGACGCGTGCCGAAGAGCTGCTTTTCCTCGTCGGTGATTTCAGGTGCCGGGTACTTGCCGTCCTTGTAGTTCTTAAGCTCGTAGGGCGTGTAGAAATCGCCGACTTTCATCTTGCCGTCGGTCACCGTGAGTGAGCCCATCGACCCGGCAAGGCCGCCAGTCGCGTGAATTTCGGCATTGTTCTGAGCGACGATCAGGTAAGTCTTGGTCTGGCCGTTGGCGCCGAGCATAGGGGGCAGTGTTCCAGAAAGCTCGGACGACATCGCCACGACCTGGTTCATCGAAGAGAGCAGGTCCTGGGCCTTCTGCAGGGGCTCGTTGATCTGTGCGACATGGTCGGCATGCACGCTGTTGATATCGTTGGTAGCGCGGTCTACGACCGGGGCGATCGACTGGAGGGAATCAAGCAAGGTAGTAAGCGTATTCACATCGATCGAGCCGTCTGAAGCCACCAGGTTGGAAAGGGAGGCACCTTCGAGACTGGCCGTCATGGGCACCAGACCGTTGGCAGCCAAATCGTCGAAGGACGCGCAGAGCGTGCGCACCGCCTGCACGTCGTTGCCGTACACGGGCACCAAGCTCGCAAGCGTCCACGCCCACCCAGAAGTGCGGTTGTGCATGTCTGAAGCCGAAGAGGCGATGGCCGTGGCCGAATTGTGCGCCCCCTGCGTGTCGCCCGAAAGCAACTGGTCTTTAAGCGACGACGATTGGGCCGTCACCGTGGCTGCGTCGGACTTCACGGCCTGCGCATCGGAATAGAGGGCGTAGGCGGACGCCCCACCCACGCCGATGAGAACGGCGAGGACGATGAGGACGACGACGAGAACGCGCTGCCCCCGATGGCGCTTCTTCCGTCCCCCCTGCGATTCTTTTCCAAGCGAGGAGAAGTAATCTTCCTGCGAGCCGCCGAAGCCTTGGGGGTAGGCGGAACCCGCTGGCGGGTAACCGTCGTTGCCGGATGCAGCGTAACCGGGCCCTGCGCTCCCCTGGCGCCCATACGGGCCCTGCTGAGTGCGGGTCTGGCCCCCGTAAGGTGCCTGTTGGCCGTAGGGCTGCTGCCCTGCCGGAGCGTAACCAGCAGCCGGCTGTTGCCGCCCCACGCGACCCGTCGGCTGGTCGGAAGAAGGTTGACCGTAGGAGCCGCCAGCACCGCCCCCGCGCTGCTGCCCCTGCCCCATGCCGCCGACCCCGTTGGTCCCCATAGGGTCGCCCGGAATGTTCACATGCCTTCCGTGCTTGCCGTATTCATCGTTGCGAGCCATACCACTCCATCCATCCTTGCGTCACACACGCATCGTTGAGGCTTGCTAGCCTTCGAATTATACGCGCACGGGAAGAAGGGGGCCTTCGCCTGCGGAAACGCCCAAGGAAACGACAAAGGCCCACAGGCGCCGCGAAAAAGCGGTGTCCGTGGGCCCTTGCGGGTTTTCAATCGCGCAGCGCTAGGACTTGGTCGTGAAGCTCGTGTGGCACTTGGGGCAGGTCACCTTCACCTTGCCTTTGCCTTTGGGCACGCGCAGGCTTTGCCCGCAGGTCTTGCAGGTATACAGGTGGTACTCCTTATGATAGGTACGCCAATCCTTGAAGGCGCTGTACCGGCGGCGAAACTTCACCTGCACGGGAATGAACTTCACGCCCCAGCGGCGGTTTTCCTCCTGACGCTTGGCCACGTCTTTGCTCGCCATGCGCCAAAAGCTGTAGACGATGCAAGCAAGGGCCAGCAGGCTGAAGGCGCTCGCCGCCCCCGAGCTGAAGAGGCCCACGATGAAGCTGACCACCAGCAAGACCATAGCCGCACCCAAAGCGAACCGGCCCAGGTCGTCACTGCCGTTGCGGCCCTGCATCCATTGCTGCATCTTGTATTGCCAATTGTTCGGTGCCATTCCGTATTCCTTACTGACGTTCGCCCGAACCGTCGGGCATGTCGCTTTCGATGCGTTCGCGCACGATGTAGAGCGGGCGCCTCTTCTCTTCAATGTAACCGCGCGCCAAGTAGTCGCCTATGACGCCCAACGCAATCATCTCGATACCGCCGAACAGGAGCATAAGACTCACGAGCGTGGCATAGCCGGGCACCGCCGTACCGATGATCAGATAATCGACGATAATCACATAGAGCAGATAGGCAAACGAGGCAAGGGACACCACAGCCCCGAACCACTTGACCACCTTCAGGGGCCACGTGCTGAAGGCCATCATACCGACGAAGGCGTATTTGAACAGCGCTCGCACGGTCCATTTGCTCGTGCCGGAATTGCGCTCGCGCGGGGTATAGGGCACCGCATGCGTGCGGAAGCCCACCCAGGCGAAAAGCCCCTTGCTGAACCGATAAGTTTCGGGGAGGGACAGCAGGGCTTCGGCCACGCTGCGGCGAAAGACGCGGAAGTCGCTCATATTTTCGGGGATTTCGATATGGTCGGTCACGCGGTTGAACCATTTGTAGAAAGACCGCTTGAGCCAGGCGACGACCTTTCCCTCGTTGCGCACGTCTTGGTAGGCAGCGACCACATCGGTGCCGGGATGGGTGCGCAGGTAGTCGAACATGGAAAGGGCCAGTGCAGGCGGCTGCTGCAGATCGGCGTCGATAAGGCACAGGGTGCGGCCGCGCGCGGCCTTCATGCCCGCATAGATGGCGCTTTCCTTGCCGAAGTTGCGCGAGAAGGAAATCACCTGCACGGGAACGCTCCCATCGGCATCGGCCGCGACCTCGCGCAAGCGCGCAAGCGTGGCGTCGCGACTCCCGTCGTCGACGAAGACGAGTTCGATGGATACGTGCGCTTCATCGAAAGTCTGCACCGCTTCCCGGTAGAAGGCTTCGACGTTGCCCTCTTCGTTGAAGCAGGGAACGATCAGAGAAAGGTCGACCGGAAGCGCGCCTGTATCCGCAGAGCTTGCAGAGAGTTGCTCGTCATCGAGCGAAGAATGCATACAACGCCTTTCTTATGTGCACGTGCCTTGCATTTTCAGTCTATCCCGCCATCTTGAAAAAACCTGAAATGCGCTCTGCTAGAATCGAAAAGACGCACAACGAACATTTCAGCCACGTACCTGAAAGGAACTATGGGCACTTCGAAAGACAGCGGCGACTTAGCCCACGCGGCAAGCCCGTCGCGCCAACAGGAAGGCCACGCGCCTGCCGCTTCCTCGCTCGGCGCACCCGACGCCGAGCCTCCCCTCCCGGTTCGCTCGCTCACGCACCGCAAGAAGCGGCGCGCTTCTGCCGTCAAGCCCATCCGCATGCCCAAACCGCAGCAAAAGACCGCGGTGCTCGTGCACGCCGACGACTTCGGCATCACCGTCGAGCAATCGAAACGCATTCTTTCCTATTCCACCGCCTGCGGCGGCCAGGGCGCGCTCAACAGCGTGTCGGTGTTCGCCAACGGCCCCCAGTTCGCCGACTGCGCCTACCTGCTCGACGACCACTGGGACCACCTGCACGTAGCCCTGCACGTAAACGTCGTAGAAGGGCCGTCGGTCTTAGGCGCCCGCGCCGTGCCCCTGCTCGTCGACGACAACGACGTCTTCTGCTTGAGCTTCCAGCAGATGCTCTCGCTTTCGATGGGCAGCCGCCACGACGAGTTGCAGGCCCAGCTGGAAATGGAAATCGGCGCCCAACTCGACCGCTATCTTGAACGCTTTCCCAAGGCGCGCCATGCCCTGCGCATCGACAGCCACCAGCATTTCCATTTGATCCCGGCCGTCTTCGATGCAATGCTGGCCGTCATCGATTCGCGCGATTGCGAGCTGGAATACATCCGCATTCCAGCCGAACCGGTGATGCCCTTCCTGAAAAATCCTTCCGTACTGCCCAAGATTCCGCCCATCAACTGGGTCAAGCATTGGCTGCTCAACTACTTGTGGCGCTGGGACAAGGACGAGCTCGAAGGCCACAAAGACCTCACCGGCGTGTTCTGCGGCATCAACCTGAGCGGGCACATGACGCCCGACCGCGTGTCGATCGTGTTGAAGTCCTTCGAAGAATACGCCAAAGCCAAGGGCCAGCCGCTCGAACTGCTTTTCCATCCGGGTGGCTGCCCCAAAGAGGATTGCATGAACCCCGCGCTCGCCGGGTTCGTCGATTTCTACACCTCGCCCAACCGCGACCGCGAGGGCGACACCATACGCAAACTCGAGGAGTGGCTCGGCTAGCCGGCTGGGCCCACTCCGCTCGCGGTTTCCTCGTGCAGATTCGTTCGCTTACACGAGCGGGCGTTACACTATTGCTTTATGCGGAAAGCGCCTTTGCGTGCACGTCCAGATTCCGCACCTTATATTCGTTTTCATCAAGGACTTACCTCTATGACCAAACATTTCGATGAGCTCGGCCTTTCCGAGCTCGCTCTGGCCGCCGTGCGCGACCTTGGATATCTCGACCCCACCCCCGTGCAGGAGCAGGCCATTCCCGCCGTGCTCGAAGGGCGCGACGTCATCGCCGCAGCCAAAACCGGCACCGGGAAAACCGCCGCGTTCAGTTTGCCTTCCATGGACAAGCTGGGGCACGCCCGCCATGGGCAGGGCCCGCTCATGCTCGTGGTGACCCCCACCCGCGAGCTCGCCATGCAAATCGAAGAGGTCTGCACCGCGATCGCCAAGGAAACCCACCACAAGGTGAGCAAGGTCATCGGCGGCGTAGCCTACGGCCCGCAGATCGACGCGCTCGCCAAGGGCACCGACGTCCTCATCGCCACGCCCGGTCGTTTGGTCGACCTGATCAAGCAAGATGCCGCCCACTTGGGCCAGGTCGAAACGCTCGTGCTCGACGAAGCCGACCGAATGCTCGACATGGGCTTTTTGCCCGACATGAAGCGCATTGTGGCCCAGTGCCCCGAAAAGCGCCAGACGCTTCTCTTCAGCGCCACGATCGACGACGGCATCGAGCGCAACATGAAGGACCTTTTGCACGACCCCGTCTTCGTGGAAATCGCCCATAAGGGCGAAACCGCCGACACGGTAGACCAGTACATCGTGCGCGTGGCCCAGCGCCAGAAAAACGACCTCCTTATCTCGCTGCTGAAAGAACAGGGCGGCACCCGCATCATCGTGTTCGCGCGCACCCGCCATCGCGTGGACAACTGCGTCCGCAAGCTGCGCCGAGCGGGCTTCAAATGCGAGCCCATCCATTCCGACCGCCGTCAGAACCAGCGCAAGCGCGCGCTCGAAGCATTCGCGGCCGGCCGCTGCGACATCCTGGTGGCCACCGACGTGCTCGCCCGCGGCATCGATGTGTCCGACGTGAACTATGTGGTGAATTTGGACCTTCCCGAGCAGGCCGAAGACTACGTCCATCGCATCGGCCGTACGGGCCGCGCCGGCGAAGAGGGCTTTGCCGTATCTTTCGTATCTCCTGAAACCGAAAACCTCCTGCGCGACATCGAAAAGCTTATTGGCAAGAAGATCCCCACCATGGAAGTGAAGAGCTTCGACGCAAGCGAAAGCGATGCGGCCCTTGCCAAAAACGCCACGCGCAAGAACGCCAAGGACGACCCCGAACTTGCCGAGGCAGCCAAAGAGTTCGAGTCCCAGAAGGCGTCGAAGAAAAAGAACCAGCAGAAGCGCGACCAAGAAGAGACCGACGAGCGTGCAGAGCGTAACGAAGGCGGTTCCCAGAAGCAGCGCCGCAACCGTCGCCCCCAGCCTCAGAAGACCCGTGGAACTGCCCAGAAGCAGGGCAAGAAGAACCAGCGAGGCGCCGAAGGACGTTCGCAGGGCGGTAAGAGAGGCCAGAACCAGAACAAGCGCGGAAACGGCCGAGGCCGCAAGAACGGTAACCAGGGCGCGCCGCACAACGAATGGGGCGGCACCGAGTTCAACACCTACCGCAAGCCTCATAAACAGAGCGTGAACGGCGGTGGGTCCAGAAGCAACGCCCGACCGGGACAGGGCGCTCGCAAAGACCGCTCCAACCGCGATGGCAACCGATCGATGCGACCGGGCCGCGGCGGCAGACGATAATATGCAAAAAGTGGGCGCTTCGGCGCCCACTTTTTATTCTCTTTGAATGCATCAGTGAGGCCAGGTCTCTCTGACTCTCGCTTATTCAAACTGAGCGTATCTCACTTCCGCGGCAATCTTTGCCGGACGCCACCAAGACTCGTGCTGCCTGTACCAGGCGATCGTCTGGTCGAGGCCCCCCAAAAAGTCGGTGTGCCGGGGCCGCCACTCCAGCTCGGTTTCCAGCTTTGAGGGGTCTATCGCATAGCGGCGGTCGTGGCCGGGCCGGTCGCGCACCCAATCGAAGTCGTCGGAGCCCTTCCCCATGCGCTCGAGGATGGCCCGCAGCACGTCGATGTTGCTGCGCTCGCCGTTGGCGCCGATAAGGTAGGTCTCCCCGATGCGCCCCTCGGTCAGGATCCTCCAGACGGCCGACGAGTGGTCCTCGGTGTGGATCCAGTCGCGCACGTTCCGCCCGTCGCCATAGAGCTTGGGGCGGACGCCGTCGATGACGTTGGTGATCTGGCGCGGGATGAACTTCTCGACGTGCTGGTAGGGGCCGTAATTGTTGGAGCAGTTCGAGATCGTGGCCCTCACGCCGTAGGTGCGCACCCAGGCCCGCACGAGCAGGTCGGAGCTCGCCTTGGTGGAGCTGTAGGGGCTGCTCGGGCGATAGGGGTCGTCGGGTTCGAAGCGGCGCGGCTCGTCGAGCGCCAGGTCGCCGTAGACCTCATCGGTCGAGATGTGGTGGAAGCGCACGCCATGGCTCCGCGCGGCCTGGAGCAGCCGGTAGGTCCCCTCGACGTTGGTCTTGAGGAAGGGCTCCGGGTCGGCGATGGAGTTGTCGTTGTGGCTTTCGGCGGCGTAGTGGACGATGGCGTCGTGGCCGGGGACGAGGCGGTCGAGCAGGGCGGCGTCGCAGATGTCGCCCACCACGAGCTCGACGCGGTCTTCGGGCAGGCCGTTCAAATTGCGGGGATTGCCCGCGTAGGTGAGCTTGTCGAGGACCGTCACGTGCCCGACCAGGTCGTTTTCGATCACGTAATGCACGAAGTTGCTGCCGATGAAGCCGCAGCCGCCCGTGACGATGATGTTGTCGAATGATTCCGCCATGGGCCAACCTTCCCGAAAATCGGACACGGTAGATCAGGCAAAGCAAAAGATTACCACTGCCCCGCCGATAGCGCCGCTCGGGGGTTCTTCTGCAGCGGTTTCCCTCATCCACGGTATCGTATTCACCGAAGAAAAAGGAGGGAACGTATGCGCATTGCAGTGGCAAGTAACGGTTTGGACGTCGCAGACAATTTCTCTACCTGCCAGAACTTCAATTTCTTCGATACGAGCGCCTACGAAATCGTGGACACGCGCAACATCCCCGCAGACGAACTCACCTGCGACGAGCGCGTCGCTCTGCTCGATCATCTCGATACCGATGCCCTGGTGTGCGGCTGTGTGCGCGCCGACACCAAAAACGAGCTCTCGCGTCGTTCGGTGGCCGTAGCAAGCGGGTTTTCCGGACCGGCCTACACGGCAGCGGAATCCTACGTGAACGCCCGTGCCGAAGAGCTTCTGGCAGATACCCCGCAGGAAGACGACGAATAGACCCTTTCTACACCGGGCATGCAGAGAGGAACCGGCCAACGCGAGCTGCCCCCGTAACGCAAGAAATCCCCGCTCATCCTTAATGGGCGGGGATTTCTATATGCAGCAAACCAATGCTTAGGCGAGGGCCTTCTTGGCGACTTCCACCAGAGCGGCGAACGCAGGAGCGTCGTTCACGGCCATGTCGGCGAGCACCTTGCGGTCGAGTTCGACGCCGGCCTTCTTCAGACCGTTCATGAAGGTGCTGTAGGACATGCCGTTCAGGCGAGCCGCAGCGTTTATGCGGGTAATCCAGAGACGACGGATGTCGCGCTTCTTGTTGCGACGGTCGCGGTACTGGTACTGAAGCGAATGCTGAACCTGTTCCTTGGCCTTGCGGTAGCTGCGGGAACGAGCACCGTAGTAACCCTTCGCACGCTCGAGGGTGGTCTTACGCTTCTTATGGGCGCTTACTGCGCGCTTTACACGAGCCATTCTATAACTCCCCTTCTAACTACTAGCGACGACCGAGATTGCGGGCGATGACCTTGCGGTCAGCGGGAGCAATGGTGGTCTCGTGACGGAAATTGCGCTTACGCTTCTGGCTCTTCTTGGTCATGATGTGGCTCTTGAAGGCCTTGCCGCGAACGATCTTGCCGGAACCGGTCACGCGGAAGCGCTTGGCGGTACCTTTATGCGTCTTCATCTTGGGCATGGATTACTCCTCGTCCTTTCCCTGATTCTTGCCTTTGCCGCCCTTCTTGGCAGCTTCCTTCTTTTTCTTGACCGTAGAAGGCAGCGGTGCGATGACCATGTGCATGTTGCGGCCTTCCATCTTGGGCTGGGCCTCGATGACGGCCATGTCTTTCAGGTCGTCGGCCAGGCGTTCCAAGATGCTCAAGCCCTGATCGGGATGAGCCATTTCGCGGCCACGGAACATGATGGTGATCTTGACCTTGTTGCCCTGCTCGAGGAAGCGGATGACGTGCTTCTTCTTGGTCGTGTAGTCGCCCACATCGATTTTGGGGCGGAACTTCATTTCCTTGGTCTCGATCTTGGTCTGGTTCTTGCGAGCTTGCTTCTGCTTGATGGCCTGTTCGTACTTGAACTTGCCGTAGTCCATCACGCGGCATACGGGCGGCTTGGCGTTGGGGGCGATTTCCACCAAATCCAGGCCGGCATTGTCGGCAACGTGCTGGGCTTCTTCGACGGCGCAGATACCCATCTGCTCTCCGTCATAGCCGATCAGACGCACTTCACGAGCGGTGATCTGCTCATTGAGCCTTGGCTCTTTAGCAGCTATCGCAAACACCTCCTTATGGAGTTCCTACTACGCACTGCATAAAGAAAACCCGCAGCTTTCGCCACGGGTTCACCAATGAATTGTCGGACATCCGACGCGTATTCATGTGACCCATCAGCAGCGATAAGCGCCGAACTAGGTGGAAGCGTGTGGCTTCTCTTTAAACAGCTTTTGTATAGTAACACAGCAAAAAGAGATGGAGCGCGGCGCATAGGTTTTACATAAATGGAAGCGCAACAGCACGCCCGCGCTAATCGTCTGTGCGATCGTCGGGGGGAATCTGACTCCCCCGCTCGTAGCCGGGCGGCACGCGGGGACCGCTTTGACCACGGTTGACGTAGAAGTGCTGCAAGACGGGCTTGAACAAGCCGAACTTCCAGATAATCACGAACACGACCGCCAAGAGGACAAGGAGCACGAGGTAACGCTCGATGCCGGTGAGCTTGCCGACCACGATTCCCACAATGCCCAGCGCAGCCGTGCAGGCGTACAAGATGAGCACCGACTTGCGCTGGCCTAGGCCTGCATCAATCAGGCGATGGTGGATGTGCCCCAGGTCGGGCTCGTCGATATGCTTATGCTGACGCTTGCGGCGGATGATCGCCGACGTGGTGTCGAGCACGGGCACACCCGCCATCACGAGCGGGACCACCATCATCACCAAGCTCTGCGTGCGCGCCACGCCCATGATGGACACGATGCCCACCATCATGCCCAGGAAGAGCGACCCGGAATCGCCCATGAAGACGCTCGCCGGATAGAAGTTGAAGCGCAAGAAAGCCAAGCAGGACCCAATGAGGGCCACGCACATAGCCGAGAGCATGTAGCTGCCGCTCCCTAGCACCAACACGAGCAAGCAGGAGCTCACGATGGCCACCAGGCCAGCCGCCAATCCGTCGAGGCCGTCGATGAGGTTGGTGATGTTCAAGAACACGAGCAGGTAGATGACCGTGATCGGAAAGTCCCACACGCCGAGCGGAATGAGGTCGCTCGTGATGGGCACCACGATCGCCTTCACCGACACGCCCGAAGCGAACACGATGCAGCAGGCCACGATCTGCAGGACGAACTTCTGCTTGGCCCGCATCTGGTGAATGTCGTCGTAGAGGCCCACCAAGAAGGCGAAGGTAATACCCCCGATAAGGAGGAAGCCGTTCACGTCGGTTTCCATCACGAAATCGAGGATGCTGCGCCCATAGGTCTTGGCCTGCACGAACACCAGGGCCAGCGCAGCCATGAAGCCCACATAGAGGGCAATCCCCCCGCAGCGCGGCACGGGCATGTTGTTGATGCGCCGATTGCTCGGGTAGTCGATGGCCCCGATCTTCATCGCGATACGCCGCGACACGGGCACCGTAAGGTAGGTGACCGCAAGCGAAACGAGAAAGGCGAGGCTTGTTTGTGCAAGCAGGCTGTTCATAGACCGGCGGCTACCTAGGCGGCATTCACGTAGACGGTGATCTGACGAATGGTGTTGGCAAGATTGCCCGTGGCGTTGGCGGCGGTGTAGTCGTAGGAAAGCACGGCCGACCAGGTGTAATTGGTTCCGTTGGCAGATGCCGAACCGTCGAAGGTGGCGCGTTCGGCCACGAGGGTCGTGCCGTCGCTCGCGTAGGTCTGGTAGGCATCCTTGTCGGTAGGCAGTTCCGCCGTGCCGTCGGCAACGGTGAGGCCCGCATCGTCGAGGGTCTTTTCGACCACGTGCTCGTTTTCAACCGCGTCTTTGAAGCTGAGCGAGCCGTAGCCCAGCTCGGCGGTCGATGCCGTGTAACCCGCCTGAACAACCGTGCCGTTGGCGTCGAGGCCCAGGTAGACCGTAGGCGTGTTGGAATGCGAATCGGCCGGCTCTTCGGTGAGCATGACCGTCACGTTGGTCACGACCGGATTGCCTTCGATCGACTGGTTGGTGCTAAGGGTGACCGTGGCGCCATGGGCAAGCTGGGTGACCGCCTGGTCCTGCGTAAGGCCGATGAGCGACACAAGGGCGGGCACATCGGTCTGCTTGACGTTTTCATTGCTCGCGTCCTTGTTGGCGTCGTCGGTGGTGGCAACCTGGTCGGTCTGGGAAGCGGTTTCGTTGGTCTGCTGCACGGCCGTGGTCTGGCTCGTTTGGTACATCTGGTAGCCGAAGTAGCCGATGGCGCCCGCGAAAACGACGAGCACGACGATTGCGACGATAAGGACGCGACGCATGCGATGCGACCGTTTCACACTGTCGGGAAGGCTGTCGAACTGCTCCTTCTTCGTGGGCTTGGCATGGCTTCCACGAGGCGACGCTTCGGAAGCGGCGGATTCGGCGCTGTCTTCGACATGGGCATCCTCCCCCGCCTCGACCACGGCGGCACCTTCCGTTTCGGCACGCTTGGCGCGACGGGCGGCCGCCTCGTAGGCGCGCAGGTCGGCGGCCGTTTGGTGTACGCCGTGCATCTTGTCGCCGTAGCGGTAGTAGTCGCGCTGATCGTCATCGAGAATCGAATCGGCGTCGTCGAGGAACTCGTCGGCGTCGGCGTCATGGTCGAAAGCCCCATCTTCGTCGAAGGGCACGCCGGTCACTTCGTCGCGCTCTTCTTCGCGCAGCGGGGCCACCCCGCCTTCCGCATCAAAGGGACGCGGCGCGGGAAACTCGTTGGCGCTATTCGCCATGGCGGGCGATGAGGCGTGAGATTTGTTAGTTTCGGACGGCTGTGCGCCAGCCGTATCGTTCTTGTTGTCAGCCATACCGTACCAACCTTTCCGTACGGAACTTACTGGGACAGTGCGATGTAGGCGACCCCCACCACGACAAGCACGATCGCGATGGCGATGATCACGAGCTGCATCGACCGGAAGGGGCCTTTGGAATGGAGGTCCTCTTCGGTGGTGACGAGGGAGTTGGCCGCTTCGCGCGCCTTCTTGCGGGCCAGGTGATCTTGCAAGGCACGGGCCTCTTCCTCGTTTGCAGGGGTAACGCCGCCGGGGAAGGCCGACGCGTCGATCGCAGGCTGAGCGTCGTCGCACGTTTCAGAGGGTGCAGGCTCGGCGGCAGGTGCGGGACGCTGCGCGCGAGGCGCTGGATTCGACGCCGCATGTGCACCACTGCGGCGCGCGCCCGCCTCGATGACAAGGTCGTCGTCTTCGTCGCTGACGGAGATGTGCTTGAACTCATTTTGATCGGCCACGTGACTCACCTACTTTCTACCGAAGGCTCATTATAGAGCATCGCCCCCTACTCCCCTTTTTGCACAGCAAACCTTCAACGGCCGAATGAGTCGCTGAAGCCTGACACCAGCGACTCAGTCTGGCGGGCGTTGCGCGCCCAAGGGACCGAAGACCAAACCCAGAGCAACGGGCGCAGCGTAGATGAGGGGCAGCGCATAGCGCGCGTGGAAGATCGGACAAATGAGGCAAAACCCCAAGGCAACGAGAAGCGGCACCGCGAGGAAGGCGAGCCCGTTGCAGTTGCGTGCCCCCACGCACAGCACGAGCAGGGGAATCCAGGTAGCATAGGGCCCCACGCGGAAGAACAGGTCGAGACCGGGCACTTCCACGATAGCCCGATAGAAGGCGAGCATGGGTTCGCGCAGGCCGTCGAGTTCGGCCGGCTGGTAGATCAGGTCGGCCACCGATTCGTCGATGTCGCCCGTTTGGCCGTGCACGCCCACGACCCCGCTCGCGTTGAGGTAGGGCGCGCAGATCGAAAGGGTTGCTTCCACGTAGGTGTCGGGGTGGCGGGCGCCTTCCACAAGCCATACCTGCAGGTAGCGCGCTAGGTCGCCCGCCGTGCAGGTGTCGTAGCGGTACCAGAATTTCACGGGATCGGCATCGTCGTGCTCGTAGCGGGCTGCGAGATCGTTGAAGCCCAGAACGGCATCAATCGCCTCTTGCTCGTCGGCGGTAACCTCGTCGGAATGGTCGACCACGTAGCGGGCCGTCTGCTGGAACATGAAACCCACCGCTTCCTGCAGCTGACCCGGCACCACGTGAGCCAAGGGGAAGACGACCGCGGGAAAGAGCAGCCAGATCACCGCCCCGCTTGCGAGCGCCTGGGCTGCGAAGGCCTTCCAGCACCGCCGGTAGACGATCGCGCCGACCACGGCCGCCACGACGACCGAATAGGCGCCCGTCTTCTTCGTAAGGGCCAGCAGTACGCCGACGACCACGAACCAGGCGAGCAGCCGGCGGGCACGCCCCGGCTGGCGCGCCCCGGCGAAGAGGGCCCCGCGCGTGCGCACGATTTCGGCCAAAAAGAGGAAGTAGATCACAAAGAGGAAGGAATAGAGGGAGTCCTTCAGCATGGTCATCCCGTAAATGGGGTAAAAAGGCATCAGGCAGAAGAAGAGGAAGATGCCCAAGCACAGGGGCAGCGGAGCCCCTGCGCGGCGCAGGTAGGCCACGGCTGCGGAAAAGGTGGCCGTGGTCAAGCAGCACTGCACGAGCACGAAGGCATAGACGCCCACGTTCCAGCTGCCCGTCCAGTCGAAGGCGCGCACGAAGGCACCGAAGATCAGCGTGTCGAAGAAGGGATGATGATCGGAAAACCAGGCGTCGGTTGTGCTGTGAGTGGGGATCCACGGGACGATATACACGTCGTACTGGCCGATGTAGCTCTGCTTGATCTGCGAGACGGTGTCGATGTTCATCGACCCCGGGTACATGCAGACCATCCACACGCCCCAGAAGGCGAGCATGACAGCGGCGAAAAGGACGATGTCGTGCACGGTGAAAGCCGGTACGAGCGCAGCAAGCCGGCTGCGCTCGGGCGTTGCGGGGCGCCGGGACAGGAAGGCCGCGATGCCCTCGCAGGCGGCGAAGAGAGCCAAGCCCGCGCAGAGGCTGTAGGCAACAAAGCGGCCGCAGGAAGCCGCAGGCTCGTTGAGATAGCCGGTAGCGGCAAGGTCGACGCCGAAGGAAAAGCCCGCCCCCAAGATGAGGGCGCTCGCCAGGAGCGCGGCGGCATACCACCCGCGTGCGGAGCGCGTGGTGCGGGCAGGCGCAGGGCGCGAGGCGGGCATGGGGGCATGCGGGGCGGCGCCGATAGGAATCACCGGGAAGGCGCTTCGGCGGCGGTATCGGGCGCGCGATGGGATCCCAGGGCGCGCAGGGCGCGACGAACGCGCACCAAGGCCCCGAACACGTAGGGCTCGAGCCGCTGCATCCATGCAGGGTTGATCCACACGAGCAGGGCCAGCGCGGCGGCGGCAGCACCGGCGGCGATGAGCGCCACGATGGCGCCGGGGATCGAAGGCGCCGGGGCCCCGCCTGCTTCAGCTGCGGCGGTCGGCGCAGAAGCGCCGTCGAGCGGGAGCATGGCGGTAAGGGGCACCATGCCGTCGGCGTCGAAAAGGCCCGAAGCGCGAAGAGAAGCCGACGCGGCGGCATCGGCGGCTGCCGCGTCCTGAGTCGCATCCGTCGCTGCGGCGGGATCGTCGTATTGGGTGAGGTTGTAGGCGCTGATCACATCCTGCAGCTGAGCCGAATAGGTGGTCGAGGTGGCATAGCGCCCCTGCAGATAGTCGCAGGCTTCGACGTAGGAGGAAGTGGCGCTCTTGTGGGCCGGCGCGTAGAACCGCGTGCCAAGGAGGTCGGCGTAATCAAGCAGCGAATCGCGCGCCGAAGGATAGGCGCGGAAGGTGGCGTTGATGGTATAGACGTTGCCCGCCCCGTCGTCTTCCTGGGTGGGCAGAGTCACGCTCATGCCCTGGTAGCTGCCCTTGATGCCGAAGAGGTTGTTGTAGTGGGCCGAAAGCCCCGAAGAGCCCGACCCGCTTTCCAAAACGGCCTGGGCGATCATGACCGACCCGTAGAGGTCATGGTCCTGAGCGATAACCTGTGCATCGTCTTTGATCGAATCGATGAAGGCCTGCGTGGTCTGGTTGGGCTTGATGCTGCCCCTGATGTATTCCGCACCGCCCGTCGTGGTGGGCGAAACGGGCGCAGCGGCCTCCGGCGCAGGGGTCGCAGCGCTCTGGTCGGCAGGGGCCGCGGGGGCTGCGTCCGGCGCGGCCGAAGCGGACGCGGGCGGCTGGGCAGCCGCCGAAGACGCGCTCGACGAGACGGACGAGGAGGCAGACGAAGCCGTGCTCGAACCAGCACCTTCGGTCGTCGGAGACGATGAAGACGAGGTCGAAGAGGAGGCCGACTGGTCTGCCTGCGCTTGGAGTTTGGCGATCTTCGCATGCTGGGCGGCCACGTCTTTGGCCAGAGCCTGAGCGTAGGCCGACTTGCCCGCACAAGCCGATGACAGCCACGAAGCGTCGATCTTCATAAAGGAATCAGTGGCCACATCGCGGCCGGCCAGATAATCGGAAAGGGCTTTGGTTCCCGCCGCTTGGGCCCCGAATTTTTCGGCGTAGGATTGTTCGATAGCGGCGATGTCGGCAGCCTGCGTGGCATCGGCCTTGGCGTACGCGGCGTTCTGCACCGTGGCCGGAAGGCTCGCTGCCGCGCTCGCAGCGAAGGCGGGCGCAGGAACCGTAACGGGCGCAGCGGCCAACGTGAACGCAAGCGCGCCCGCGAGCACAAGCGAGCCCGCACGACGGGCGCGATAGAGCGAAAGCGCCCTACCCCGCGTTCCCGTTTGATATGTGGTACGAAAATCCCCCATTGGACACGAATCCTTGCGAATCAAGAACAACGACGATCGTTTCAGAGTTCACTGTACCGCCAATCTGGCCAGCGGGAACCTGCTAGGTACATACCTTCACAGGGTCTTTTCAAAGAACAGACCAATGCACCGCGCAGTGAGTCAACGGTCGAGACTTCGGCGACTCACCCACCCCGTCACAAATAAAAACGCGCGCCCGGGTGGGCGCGCGCAACATGGCTGGTGTCCCCTGAAGAATTCGAATCTCCGTTACCGGGTTGAGCACCCGGTGTCCTTGGCCGCTAGACGAAGGGGGCGAATATGCCGTCCGTAACGAACAACGGGTTGTACTCTAACCGAAACGAACGGCATTCGCCAGCTTAGATAGCTAGTTTGCGGAAGAATCCCTAAGGCTTTCCTCCACCGCTGCGCAGAAGGCGTCGATTTCCTCGTAGGTATGGGCCGCCGAAAGGAAGAGGCATTCGAACTGGCTCGGCGCGATGAGGAAGCCGCGGTCGAGCATGCCGCCGAAGTAGGCCGCGAAGGCTTCGGTATCGCAGGTAGCCGCGTCGTCCCAGCAGGTCACGGGGCAATCGGTGAAGAAGATCGTCGCCAAGCTGCCCACGCGGTTGAGCTGGGCGGTGACGCCGGCGCGCTCGATTGCGCGACGCATGCCCTCTTCCCAGTAAGCCCCCTTCTTTTCGAGCTCGTCGTAGAAGCCGGGCTTTTCCAGCTCGCGCAGCTGGGCCAAACCCGCTTCCATGGCCACCGGGTTGCCCGAAAGGGTGCCGGCCTGGTAGACGGGGCCGTCGGGCGCAAGGGCGTCCATGATGTCGGCGCGGCCGGCGAAGCAGCCCACGGGGAAGCCGCCGCCGATGATCTTGCCAAAGGTGCACAGATCGGGCGTGATACCGTAGCGTTCCTGCGCACCGCCCAGGGCGGCACGGAAACCGCTGATGACCTCGTCGAAGATAAGCAAGGCGCCGAATTCGGTGCACGTATCGCGCAGACCCTGCAGGAAACCCTTGGCCGGAGGCACGCAACCCATGTTGCCGGCGATGGGCTCCACGATGATCGCGGCGATGTTGTCGGGGCACTCCTCGAAGGCGGCGCGCACCGCGTCGAGGTCGTTATAGGGCAGCACGATCGTATCGGCCACGGCGCCCGCCGTCACGCCCGGGGTACCGGGGATGCCGAAGGTGGCCACGCCCGAGCCGGCAGCCACGAGCAGGGCGTCGGAGTGGCCGTGGTAGTTGCCCTCGAACTTGATGAACTTGTCGCGATGGGTATAGCCGCGGGCCAGGCGAATGGCGCTCATCGTGGCTTCGGTGCCGCTCGACACCATGCGAGCCTTTTCAGCGGCGGGCACCAAACGACAGATCTCTTCGGCCATGGTGATTTCGGCTTCACAGGGCGCGCCGTAGGACATGCCCCGGTCGAGCTGGGCGCGCACGGCGGTTTCGACGACATCGGGGCAATGGCCCAAGATCATGGGGCCCCAGCTGCCAATGAAGTCGATGTACTCGTTGCCGTCGACATCCCATACGTGGCTGCCTTTGGCGTGGTCGTAGAAAACCGGCGTGGCGTTCACGTTGGCGAAGGCCCGCACGGGACTGTTGACGCCGCCCGGGATACAGGAGCGCGCTTCGGTGAAGTCTTTGCTCGATTGCGAACGATCCATTTACTCCTCCTCGACGAAATAGCTCATCGAACGTTTTTTGAACTCGTCGGTCGTGGTGAGCGCTTCATGGCTGCGCACGGTCACCCCGGCCTCGGCAAGGCTGCACTCAAGGCCGGCGATATGGGCGGCGAGTTCCTCTGCGCTCTGCGCATGGCACATAGCGTACAGGTTGGCAGGCCAGTGCTCGCTGCGCGGGCGGCAATAGGCATGGGAAACGAAGTCGGCGGCCTTGAAGACGGCGCCCGCTGCATCTGCCTGGTCGTCGGGCACGTCCCAGACGGTCATCGAATTGTAGGCGTAGCCGATCTTCAGATGGCGCACCATGGCCCCCACGCGGCGGGCCGATTTGGCGGCCTTCATCTCGCGAAGGCGTTCCATGACGGCCTCTTCGGTCACGTCGGTGCGGCCCAGTTCGGCGTTGATCACCTCTGCCCCATGGGCGAAGGGACGGTCGAGCAGGGACGCAGCCGCGCGGGCCTGGGCGGCGTCGGCTTCGGGAACGGCGCTGGCCCCGAAGCGGCCCGCGGTCTGCCCTTCCGCCGCATCAGCGGCGGCACAAGCTTCGGCGGCCGCGGCGATCGAGGCTTCGCTGCGCAGGATGTCGCCTTGCGCCCAGCGCACGATGGCAACGTCGAAGGGGTCGTCGGCGTTGAAGGGCGCCGCCTGGGCGGCCGGCTCGAGTGAGACGGTTGTGGCCGTCGAAGGCTTGTTTGCCGTCTTGAGCGACTCACTTTCGGCGATGGTGGGAGCCACGGCCCGTACCTGCGGGGCACGGGCGGGCGCCTTGCCCTTCTTGCCCTGCTTGCCGAAGTCGACGCGGATCTTGTACATCTTGCTGGCGGGCATGTCGAGGATTTCATCAACGCCCGACCGCTCGCGGATGAGCTGCTTGATGCGTTCCTTCTCTTCGGGCGTGCGCGTGATCAGCGTGAACCAGAGGTTGTAGCGGTTGTCGCGCCCGTAGTTGTGGGTAATCTGGGGAAAGGCGTTGACGATGGCGGCCACGCGCTCGAGTTCGGCACGGCCGCCGGGCACGGCCATGGCGCACAGGGTGCTCGTGTAACCCAGCTTGCGGCTGTCGAAGGACGCCCCAACGCGATGAATCATGTCGCGGCGGTAGAGGGTGGCGATGGCGGTGCGCACCTCGTCGCGCTCGATGCCCAGCTGCTCGCCCAAGGCCCCATAGGGATCGGCCACGATCGGGAAACCCGACTGGATAGTGTTGAGCACCAGGTCACGGGCGTACTTGGGCGGCACGTAAGCGCAGTAGGGCTCGGTTTCCATGTAGTCGCCGTAGACCGAAAGGGCGCGGGCGCGACAGCCTCCGCAGACGCCCTTGTACTCGCAGGCGCCGCATTTGCCCTTCAGGCGGTCGTAGTGGCGCAGGTCGTCGAAGACGGGCGAGTTGGTCCAGATGTCGCTGAACTTTTGTTCCTTCACGTTGCCCAACTGCATGTCGAAATAGCCGCAGGGCTGCACGTCGCCCACATGGGAGATGAAGCAGAAGGTGATGCCGCCCAGGCAGCCGCGGCTCACTGCCATGCGGCCATGGGTTTCCGGCGTGATGCGGATGCCCTCCGTGGCCGCCCGCTGGCGCATGATGCGGAAATACTGGGGCGCGTCGGTGGGCTTGAAGGCCATGCAGGAGGTCTTCTGACGATGGTAGGCCCAGGTGAGCACCTCGTCGTACTCTTCGGGCGTGAGCTCGACGTCGATGAGGTCCTCGCCGCGGCCCGTGGGCACGAGCAGGAAAGGATGGAAGTCGGTGGCACCCAAATCCTGCGAGACCTTGTGGATTTCGTCGAGCTTGGTGGCGTTGGCCTTGGTGACCGTGGTGTTCACCTGCACGTGCACACCGTACTTTTCCAGGTTCTTGATGCCCGCAACGGTTTCGTCGAAGGCGCCTTTCTGGCCACGGAAGGCATCCTGGCCTTCCGCATCGGGGAAGTCGAGCGATACCGACACTTTGGGGATGCCCGACTCGGCGATGCGCTTGGCCATGGCGTCGTCGATCATCGTGCCGTTGGTACCGATGACCGGGTGAAGGCCCTTTTCGAAGGCGTAGTCGATGATTTCCCAAATATCGGGGCGCATGAGGGGCTCGCCGCCCGTGATGATGAGGATGGGGTCGGTGATCGAGGCGATGTCGTCCATGACCGCCTTGCATTCCTCGAGCGATAGCTCACCCGGGTAGGGCTCGCAATGGGCGGCGGCGCGGCAGTGGGCGCAGGCCAGGTTGCAGCTGCGGGTAATCTCCCAGGCGATAATCGTGGGAGGCTTGATACCCGTGCGTTCTTCGTAGGCTTTGGCCTGAGGGCTCGCGCCGGGACGGTAACTCGACCCGCCGCGCGTGCCCGGCGCGGCACCCGGGGCGGCGCCGGGGTGCATGCCGTGGGCGATCGCGCCGGGGCGCGCAGCCTGTCCCGGATGGCCGCCCGGATGACCTGCAGCTGGATGGCCACCGGGATGCCCGGGGTGCCCACCGGGATGCCCGGGGTGTCCGCCCGGATGTCCGCCCATGCCCGCCGGCATGACGGCCTGGGGCACCGTGCGGCCGGCGCGCTCGGCTTCCCGGCGCGCCTCTTCGGACATCTTGTCCAATTCGTCGATGAGAGCCATGTACGCTCCTTATCCTATAGAAACGCCTCTGCGCCAACGCGGGCGCAGAGGCGTGCTGAAAACAACTCTGCTTAGCCCTCGGCCAACCAACGGGCGGCTTCCTTGGCGTGGTAGGTGATGATCATGTCGGCGCCGGCGCGCTTGATGCTCGTGAGCAGTTCAAGCACGACGCGCTTCTCGTCGATCCAGCCCTTGGCCGCGGCCGCCTTCACCATCGAGTACTCGCCCGACACGTTATAGGCCACCGTGGGGAACTTGGTCTCGCTCTTTACGCGCTGCAGCACGTCAAGGTAGGGCAAGGCCGGCTTGACCATGACGACGTCGGCACCTTCGGCGATATCGTAGAAGGCCTCGCGCACGCCCTCTTCGACGTTGGCTGGGTCCATCTGGTAGGCGCGACGGTCGCCGAAGGCCGGCGTGGAATCGGCCGCGTCGCGGAAGGGCCCGTAGAAGCCGCTCGCGTACTTGGTCGAATAGCTCATGATGGGCACGTTCTGATAGCCGGCGTCGTCGAGCGCCCGGCGCATGAACTGAATGCGACCGTCCATCATGTCGGAGGGAGCCACCATATGGGCGCCAGCGGCCGCCTGGCTCACCGCTTCGTTGGCGAGCAGTTTGAGGGTCTCGTCGTTCATCACGTACCCATGTTCGTCGAGCTTGCCGCAGTGGCCGTGGCTCGTGTACTCGCACATGCACACGTCGGTGATGATGTACATCTCGGGCGCCTGCGCGCGGATAATGCGGCAGGCCTCCTGCACGACGCCGTGCTCGTCCCAGGCGCTCGAACCGATTTCGTCCTTTTCGGCAGGGATGCCGAAAAGGAGCACATAATGCACGCCGCAGTCGAGCAGCTCGTTGATCTCGTCCATGAGATTGTCAAGCGAGACCTGGAAGACGCCCGGCATGCTGGGGATCTCGTCGCGCTTCCCCTCGCCCGGCTTTACGAACAAGGGGTAGATGAAATCGTCGGCCGAGATGACGGTCTCGCGAATGAAGTTGCGCGCGAGCTCGCCGTTGCGCATGCGACGGGGACGATAGGCAGGGAATTTGCCGTATTCCATGAAGGTCACTTCTTCCAAAAGATGCCGGGCGCAAAGCACCCGGCGCTACATATGGGGTGCGCGAGAGCGCGGGTTACAGGGTCGACTGAGCGGCGGCAGACTGACCGGCGGCCATATCTTCGGCCTTGGCTTCCTCGACGATGCGGGTTTCCGGGTCGTCGGGATGCTTGGCGATTTCCTCGTCGGTGAGGTAGCAGGCCGGGTCGGGCGCCCACAGGTCGCCCGTGGCGGCTTCGGCGCGCACGCGGAAGTTTCCGCCGCAGACGTCGAGCCAACGGCAATCGTGGCAGCGGCCCTTCACCCAGGGGCGCTTGTCCTTCAGCTTGTACATGAGCTCGCTCTGCGGGGTGGTGCGGCTCGTGTCAGACCAGATCTCGCTGAAGGGACGGTCCTTCACGTTGCCGAAGCTGTAGTGGCGCCAGAACTGGTCGGCGTAGACCTCGCCGTCCCAGCTCACGCAGGCGATACCGTTGCCCGACGAGTTGCCCTGGTTCCACTGCAGAAGCTGCATGACCTTGGCGGCGCGCTCGGGGTCTTCCTTCAGCAGTTCCATGTAGACGAAGGGGGCGTCGGCGTGGTTGTCGACGGTGAGGATTTCGGGCGTGCCGCCCTCGTCGAACCACTGCTTGGTGCGGTCCATGATCAGGCGGACGGCCTTGCGGGTTTCCTCGTGGGTGAGGTCTTCGTCGATCATTTCGGAGCCGCGGCCCGAATAGACCAGGTGGTAGAAGCAGGCGCGGTTGATGCCCTCGCGCTGCATGAGGTCGAAGATGTCGTTGATCTCGCGCCAGTTGTGCTTGTTGATGGTGAAGCGCAGGCCCACCTTGATACCGGCGTCCTGAGCGTTGTGCAGGCCCTCGATTGCGCGGTCGAAGCTGCCTTTCACGCCGCGGAAGCGGTCGTGGGTTTCGGGGTCGCCGTCGAAGGAGACGCCCACATAGGACAGGCCCACCTCGGCGAAGTCGGCCGCCATCTGCTTGGTGATGAGGGTGCCGTTGGTCGAGATGACCACGCGCATGCCGGCGTCCTTGGCGTAACGCATGAGCTCGAGCAGGTCGGGGCGCATGGTGGGCTCGCCGCCACTGAAGAGCAGGACGGGCGCGCCGAAGGCGGCCAGGTCGTCGATCATAGCCTTTGCTTCTTCGGTGGAAAGCTGGGGGTAGACCTTGCCGTCGGACTGGGCGTAGCAATGCTCGCACTTCAGGTTGCACGTGCGGGTGCAGTTCCACACCACCACGGGCTTCTTGTCCTTGGAAAACTGCAGTAAGCCGCTGGGAAGCTCTTTGCTGCGGCGCTTGTAGCGCAACACGTCAGAAGGTTCCACCGCACCGCAGTAGAGTTTGGAGATGCCGATCATGTATTCGTTCCTTCCTAATCGAGCGCCGTCTGCAGTGCGCTCACGAGACCGGGGATGGTATAGGTATCCGCCTCGACGGAGACGGGGAGGGAAAGCTTGCGCATTGTGTCGCTCGTGACGGGACCGATGCTCGCGCAGGTCACGCCTTCGAGCAGGCCGGGAATGTCTCCCGCGTCCACGCGCTCGCCCAAAAGCTCGCAGAAGTTGCGGGCCGTGCTCGAGCTCGTGAAGGTGACCGCATCGATCGCGCCGGCGCGCAGGTCGTCGACCAGGCGTTCAGTCGCCTCGCCCGATTCCGGGCGCACGGTGTCGTAGGCGGGCATCACGTGGACATCGGCGCCGGCGGCCGCAAGGGCGTCGGGCAGGGTGTCTCGCGCAACCGAGGCGCGCGGGATGAGCACGCTCGTGCCGCGCGTGACGCCGGCGGCCAGAAGGGCGTCGGCAACCGATTCGGCCACGAAGCGGTCGGGCACCACATCGGCCTTGATGCCGTGGGCGGCAAGGGCCGTTGCGGTGGCCGGCCCGATCGCCGCGACCTTGACGTCCCCGAAGATGCGGGCGTCGTGGCCGGTTTGGGCGAGCAGGTCGAAAAAGCAGCCCACGCCGTTGGCAGACGTGAAGACCACCCAGTCGTAGACTTCGCGGGCGCCCGATGCGTCGCTGGCGAGCCGAGCGATATCGGCGCGCATGTGCGCGTCGAGCGGGCGCGGCGCCACTTCGATCGTGGGGAATTCCACAACGTCGGCGCCGAGAGCGGTGAGCATCCCCGAAAGGCGGCTCGCCTGGGCGCGGCTGCGGGTCACCACGACGCGCTTGCCGAAGAGCGGGCGGGCGTCGAACCAGCGCAAACGGTCGCGCAGGCCCACAACCTCGCCCACCACGATGATGGCCGGGGCCTTGAACTGGGCCTTTTCGGCATCCTGCACCACTGTGTCGAGAGTGCTCACCAGGGTTTCCTGGGCGGGCGTCGTACCCCAGCGCACGAGAGCGACCGGAGTCGTTTTGGGACGGCCGTTTTCGATGAGGCGGCGCGTAATGGTCGGCAGGTCGCGGATGCCCATGTAGAAGCACAAGGTGCCCGTGCCGGCGGCAAGGCCCTTCCAGTCGATGACCGGTTCGTCCTTGTGCGGGGTTTCGTGGCCGGTCACCAAGGTGACCTGGCTGGCCATCGTACGATGAGTGACGGGGATGCCCGCATAGGCGGGGGCCGCCACGCCCGCGGTAACGCCGGGCACCACTTCGAAGGCGATGCCGGCTTCGACCAGGGCCAGGGCCTCTTCCCCGCCCCGCCCGAAGACGAAGGGATCGCCGCCCTTCAGGCGGACGATGCGGCGCGGGCCGCGAGCGGTGGCCAACTCGACGAGCAGGTCGTTGATTTCGGGCTGGGTCACGTGATGGGAGAAGCCCTTCTTGCCCACAAAATGCCGTTCGGCCGCCGGGTTGGCGAAGCGGACCACGGCATCGTTGGCCAGGTAGTCGTAGACCACGACGTCGGCCCCTTCGAGCAGGGCCTTTGCGCGCAGGGTGAGCAGACCCGGATCGCCGGGGCCAGCGCCCACCAAGTAGACCACCGAATGCGGCTCGCGAGCGGTTTCGCCCAGGCGGGCAGCCGTGTATTCGTTGTGCAGGGACGTGGATGCGTCGCTCATCGCAGCTCCTCCAGAATCTCTTCGGCGCCCTGGGCGCGCAGGTCGCTCACGACGGCGCGGGCGAGCTCGGTCGATGCGGCGGGGTCGCCTTCGGCCGAAGCGCGCAGGAAGCGCTGCCCGTCAAGCGAGCTTACGAAGGCGTCGATACCGAAGACGGTGACACCGTCGCGTTCGTATTCGTCGGCGTGGATGCCCATGGGCACCTGGCAGCCGCCTTCCAGGGCGCCGAGCACCACCCGCTCGGCCGCCACGCAGCGCAGGGTCACTTCGTCGGAAATGGCGGCGCAGAGGGCGTTCACCACTTCGTCGTCGGCGCGCGTCTCGATAGCGATGGCCCCCTGCCCCGCCGCCGGGATCATGACGTCGGTGGGCAGATAGCTGGCGATGCGGTCGGTCATGCCCAGGCGCGTAAGGCCCGAGGCGGCCAGAATCGCCGCGTCGAACTCGCCGTCCATGACGCGGCGGGTGCGGGTGTCGATGTTGCCGCGCATCTCGCAGGTTTCGATGTCGGGGCGCAGGCGCTTGAGCTGGGCCACGCGGCGCAAGCTGCCCGTGGCCACGCGCGCCCCTTGGGGCAGGGTGTCGAGCGTGAGGCCGGCGACGGGCGACACGAGCGCGTCGCGCGGGTCGGCGCGCAGGGGCATGCCGGAGAGCACGAGGCCTTCGGGCAGTTCGGTGGGCATATCTTTCGTAGAATGCACGCACAGATCGACGCGGCCGTCGAGCAGCTCGACTTCGAGCTCCTTGGTAAAGAGGCCCTTGCCGCCGATCTTGGACAGTGCGACGTCGCGAATCTTGTCGCCCTTCGTGTGCACCACTTCGATGCGATAGGCGTACTGGGGCGCGTAGGCTTCCAAAAGCCCCCGCACGAATTCGGTCTGCCACAGGGCAAGCTGACTGCCCCGCGACCCCAACACGATTGTGTTGTTCTCCACGGTTCCTCCTCCTACATGGGATGTTCGGCCGACGAGTGCGACGGCACGGTGTGCGGTGCGGCGATTTCGCCCGAATCGAGCGCGTGCGCATGGGCCACCATTCCGTCGGAATAGCCCCACAGGTACCGCACCGCCTCGACGCATTCGAAATCGGCGTTGTTGCGCGTGCTTTCCTTCAGGCGCACGGTGGGCTCGTGAAGGAGCTTCTTGACGATGGCTTCGGTCGCCTTCTGCACGGCCCAGCGGTCCTCTTCGGAAAGGTCGATCGAAAGGGCCTTCATCAGTCGATCGAACTCCCGCTGGCGCATGCCTTCGGCATCGGCGCGCATCCGTTTGATCGTCGGCGTGACGGCGTGCTCCCCCACCCAGTAGAGGAAGGCGCGCGTCTCTTCGTCGACGATGTCGTTGGCGCGGGCGGCGGCGGCCTTGCGCTCTTCCTGGTTGCGTTCGATGATGGCCCCGATGTCGTCTAGGTTGCACACGGTCACATGGGGGACGTCGCGACAAGCGTCGTCGACGTCGCGCGGCAGGGCGATGTCCAGAATGAGCAGATGCTTGGACGTGTGCACCAGAAGGTCGGGCGTGATGATGCAGTGCGGGGCTGCCGTCGCGCTGATCACGATGTCGGCCTGACAGATGAGCTCGGGCAGCTCGGTGAACTGGCGCGCGACGCCGTTGAGCTCGCGGGCGAGCGTGCAGGCATGGGCGAAGGTACGGCTCGACACGATGAAGGTCTCGACGCCCTGCTCCTTGAGGTACTGGGCGGCAAGCTCGCTCATCTCACCGGAACCCAACACGAGCACCGTCTTGCCTTCCAGGGTTTCGAATTCCGCCCGGGCCACGTCGACGGCGACAGTGGAAAGCGAGACGTGGTTTTCGCTTACCGAGGTTTCGTTGCGCACGCGCTTGCCGCAGGATAGGGCTTGGCGAAAGAGGTGGGCGAGCGCCATCGTGCAGGAACCGGCTTCCATGGCGCTGCGGAAGGCCGTGCGCACCTGGCCTAAGATCTGCTGTTCGCCCAAAACCATCGAATCGAGCGAGGAAATGACCCCGAAGAGATGATGGACGGCTTCGAATCCCTGACGGCGGTAGAGATGGCCTTCGAATTCGCTGCGGTCGACGTGTTTGAAGGATGCGATGAAATCGACGATATCGGCGTAGGCCGCCTGCGCGTCGCTCGAATCCACGTATATTTCCATGCGGTTGCAGGTCGAAAGGATAACCGCCCCGCGCACGTTGTCGTAGCGGCAGAGCGCGTGGAGCGCATCGGCCAGCACCGGTCGGTTGAACGCGACCTTTTCCCGAACATCCACCTCAGCCGTTTTATAGCTGAGCCCCAGCATGCAAATCTGCACCGACAAGCCTCCTTGCTCTCGTCTGCGCTGCATACGCCCGCATGCGGACGTAGGAGTAGTTAATCGATCTGCGGAGCGCCCTTCTTCGCCGCCGCGACCGCTTCCGCGTAGGCATCTTCCGCAGAAATCTGCTCGCCGGCCGCCAGGCGCTCGCGCCAGTTCGCACGCACGCAGGCTTCAAAAATGGGACGGCGATCGACATGGCTCGTGGTCACGCGGTCTTTGACCATCGTGCGCACCGCGGCCATGAGGTCCAAGTAGGCTTCCCAGCTGTCGTCGAACTGGTCTTCGAGCGAACGGCGGATGAGCTTCGATTCGGTGCACGAAGCGCCCGACGTCGACACGGCGATGGAAAGCAGGCCGCGTCGCAGGATAGACGGGACGACGAAATCGCAGCATTGCGGCACGTCGACCACGTTCATCAGGCATCCGGCCGCATGCGCTTCTTCGAACACGCGAGCGTCGGTTGCCGGGTCGCCGCAGGCGCAAAAGCCGATCGAGGCCCCTTTGAGGTCGCCCGTTTCGTAGGCGCGGCGCTTCCAGACGATGTCGCCCGCTTCCGCGTGGGCGGCGACGGAAGGGGTCACCTGGGGCGCAACCACCGTGACGGACGCACCGTATTCGAGCAAGGTGTCGACCTTGCGGGTGGCGACGGCTCCGCCGCCAATCACGACAACGGGCCGATCTTTCATGTCCAAGAAAATGGGATAGCCGGCGCGATAGTCGGCAGGCGTCTGCGTGTCGGGCATGATTCACCTCTCAAATGTTTCCCTGTGCATGGAGCCTTGGGCTAAAACTCTGGAAACGATACGCCATCATGGAGTAAATAAGGCTCAAATTCGAACGTTCCAAGAACTGCACAGGGAAAAGTACTATGCGCGTGGGAAAAAGGATACACCGCCTGTGGTACTCGCGGCGCCGACCCTTAGGCGGCCGCCGAACTGCTCGAAGAAGAGCTCGTGGACGAAGACGAGCTGGCCGACGAGGCGCTCGCGGCCTTTTCGGCGTTGGCGGTGAGGGCGTAGTTGGAAAGGTCGATCGGGGAACCGAGCCACTTCTGCTCGATGACGTCGATCGTGCCGTTCTGGGAGATGGTGCTCAAAGCGTTGGACACCGCCTTCTGCAAGTCTGCGTTGTCTTTGGCCACACCGATGCGGTAGCCGTCGACCTTCTGCATGAGACCGACGATTTTGGCGTCGGCGCCCATGGAATGGTTCACGTAGGTGCCCACGACGGCATCGGAGGCCACGTAGTTCACGTTACCGGCGACGAGGTCGGTAAAGGCGGACTTCAGGTCGGACGCCGATTTCAGCTGGGTATCGCCGTACTGGTTCGACACTTCCCAGGCGCTCATAGAAGCGGACTGGGCCTCGATTTGGTCGCCCTTGGCGGGCAGGCCACTTGCATCGACCGAGAAGAGGGCCACGGCACTGGGGATATAGGCATTGGTCACCGACGTGGCAGAAGAGGCGTCGTTATCGGAAAGGCCCATGACGACGTCGACCGAACCCTTCTTCAGAGCGCCTTCGGAATCGGCCCCCACGTCGACCAGCTGAAGGTCGAGCCCCATCTGGGTGGCGAGGGCAGCGGCCACGTCGACGTCGATGCCGACGAGCTTGCCGTTGGCCTGGGTGGAAAAGGGAGCGTTCGAAGAGTTCACGCCCACGCGCAGGACCCCGTCTTCTCCGATCGTGGGCGCAGTGACTGCAGGAGCGTTCTTCTGCGGGGTGTACGCCTCCTGCTGCGACCCGATGCCCAACTGCTCCAACTGGCTGCAGCCCGTAAGGCAGGCGACCAGCATGCACATTGCGAACACGAGAACGGCACGTGACGTACAACGCTTCATAGACACTCCCCTAGCTTGTGTTTGTCTCTCCTACGCTTTGCGGCTGACCTAGTCTTCGCCCCCACACTCGCGCACCGGGGTTGAGCTCTCACCATCGCCCTCTCGCCCGTGCGGCCGGGTGCCGCAAATCGACGGACGGTGCGTCTTACATCTAGAATGCGCCGTGCTCACCTGCGCGCAACTCGCGCCCGCGCAATGGCTTACGTGGATCCTTTTGACCGCATCTGCCTTGGAATTGGGGGTCTGTCGACCCCCGCAACTACAGCCCGCAAAACTATAGGTTGCCAGGATGACAGCTTTATCTAATCAACGTCTGGATGTGTATAAGAGAGAGCGCTGGCCACGCTTCGAAGCGCACTAACGGGGCGCTTCGTGCGGGTCGGGGCGGGCGTCACCTCATGCCCGGGGCACACGACCGACGAATCTGGCAAGGCGCGCCCTCTTGCGCGTGCTTCTTTGGCCGGGCGCTCGACGGCTCCCCAGCGCCCGCCCGCCTCCGGCAGGAGCGTACGTGGTGGGTTGCGTTTCTCGCCGCGGAGAACACGCAAGAAGTAAGCGTTGGGCAATCGCGGCAGGGACGCCAGGTTGAGGGTACGGGTTGTCGTTGAAGCCGTCACGGGAATGCGGGATGGGGCGAGGCGCTAAGCAGTCACCACTGGAGGCCAGATTCAATGTGTTGGGGCGTCTCAATCCGTATATGCCCGTGGTTGCCGCTAAGATGTGCGATCGTTCTAAACACCCTACGGTAGAAGGGCGAATTTGACGTAATAATCTCTATTTCGCGCTTTAGGGCTCCTCCAGCCAAGCAGAACTCGCTCGGTTGGCACTGTTTCTGTACATTTTTATTGCCTATGTTCATTTCTATGGTTTCGATTTTTTCTCGTACCGCGAAATAGAGATATTTACGTCAATTGTGGGGCGCTCGCGTGCGTAGCTGCACGAAATGGCCAAACGGCTGACTGCGTGAAGATGCCTCGCGCACAGGGAGAGGAAAAACGCCGAGCATTCGACACTGGAGGCAGGAAGCACCATTGACGCGGCGAAGCGAGGCGCCACGGTATCACCCCTGGTAGATTGATCAAGCATCAGGGACGCGAGGGGCGAAGCGCTTCGCTATCGCCCCCGGATGCTTGCAGAAAGCCCTCCCCACCTATTTTATATGCAGCAAGGTTTGCGGGCGCTTCGCAACTCTCTACGCGCTAGTAAACGCGAGCGAACGTGGCGGCCCAGACCTTGCGGTCGCTCGCATCACTCAACACGTGGGCTGCCGAATATAAGGTCGCGCCGGTGGTGAAAACGTCGTCGACCACGATGACCGATTCGTAGAGCCCAAGGCGGGCCCGCGCGGTAGGTTGCTCGGTCACCGAAAGCGCCTGGGCCATGTTGACAAAGCGGTCGGCGCGGCCAAGGTCCCGCTGGTCGTGAGCACGCGGTTGGGCGAGCGCATCAACCAAGGGAAGTTCCAGCAAGCGCGCCGTCGCCAGACCGAGTTCGCGCCCGTGGTCGTAGCCGCGCCGTAGGCGGGCCTTGGCGGAATCGGGAATGTAGGTTACGCAGGAACCCGCCAACCATTCCGGAGGCATGGCCGACGCGATGAAGAAGGCCATCCAATCGGCCAGGCGACGCTCCCCCTCGTCTTTATTGAGCCGCACGATATGGGCGGCGGCATCGTCAAAGAGCACGGCGCTCACGCACCCATCGAAGGGCGGGCGGGCGAACCCCGTCCCCTTCATGCTGAGGGCGTTGCATTCGGTGCATTCGCGCACGCCCCAGGGAGCGCCGCAGCGCGGGCAGGCGCGCCACTGGTCGATGAACGCCAGGGCGCGCCGACAGCGTGCGCAGAGCACCCCACCGGGGCTCCCGCACACCGCACAACGCGTAGGCCAAAACGTTTCGGCTGCGATTTCACCCAACAACGCTGCATAGGCAGGCCCCCTGCCTATGTGATCGCGCAAATGCGATGAGCGCAACCCGGAAGATGACCTGCAGTTCCCCCACTGCAACCAGTTCCCCCTTGTCTACCGTTCGCACACCGCCTTTGCGTAGGTTCAATCTAGCTGTCCGCACGCGCAGATGGCTATGAGAATCCCCTCAGCGGAAGCTCAAGGAACGCGCAGAAACGGCACACAAAGGGCGCGGAAGACCCCCCAAAATGGAGCAGCCCGACGCATCGCATCGGGCTGCTCGCAGGTAAGGCACAAAACGTTCGAAGGAGGCGCACGCCAAGCACGCTAGCGGAGAGCGACCTCTTCCTTTTCGCGGGACTGCGCGGTGGCGTACTCGCTCACATTCACAGCGATGTTGTGCTTGATCGGCTTCCATTCCGGCTTCATAAAGAGGGCGGCGATCGCGATGGGGATGTAGGTGATCATGAAGAGCGGGAAGGTGAACATGTATTTCACCTTGTTGGAAGACTTGGTGTGGATGTTGTCCCATTCGGTGAAGGTGGTGAGCACGCCGAAGAGGAACATGAAGAGCATGTAGTTGACCAGGCAGAAGACGATGGAGCTGGCGCTCGAGGCGATCATCTGACCGGTGGACATGAGGCCCATCGAGGCCATGACCAAAATGATGGCGTTGAAGATGATCGACACGATGGTGAGCAGCATGCCGGGGGCGATGGTCATGAGCATGTCGTAGCAGGCGAACTTGTGGCCCTTCTTCGACGTGAAGACACCCTTCACCAGACGCATACCGTACTTGCCGAATACCTGGTAGAAACCCTTGGCCCAGCGTTCGCGCTGATTCCAGGAATCCTTGAAGGTGGTGGGCTGCTCGTCGTAGAGGACGGCATCGGGGCAATAGGCGATGCGGCCGCCCTCGCAAATGGTGCTCGTGGAGAACTCGATGTCTTCGGTCAGCAGATGCCACTTCCAGCCGCCGGCCTTTTCGAGAACGGGGGCGGCGATGAAGAAGCCGGTGCCCGAAACGGCGCAGCTCGTGTTGAGGGTGAGGCGCGACTGGTTGAGGTACTTGGCCTCGCGAAGGAACCAGACGCCGTAGCCGGCCGAAATCCAGTTGCTGTCGAAGTTCTTGGAATTGCGGTAGCTCGTAGAAGCGATGGCGCCCGAGTCGAAGGTGTTGTTCATCTCGCGGAAGTAGTTCACGTCGAGCACGTTGTCGGCGTCGAAAACGAAGTAGGCCTCGTAGCCCTTGTCGCCGTAGTAGCGCTGGATCTGCTTGTAGCCGTAGTCGAGGGCGTAGCCCTTCCCCACCAGGTCGTGGTTCTCGCGTTCGAAGACGTGGGCGCCGGCCGCGCGGGCGATTTCGGCGGTATCGTCGGTGCAGTTGTCGGCGATTACGAAGATGTCGATGAGCTCCTGGGGATAATTCTGCACCTGAATGCTGTGGATGAGGTCGCCGATGACCGCACGCTCGTTGCGCGCCGACACGAGGACGGCGAAGCGGTGGTTGACCGTGGCGATATGTTTGGGGGGCTTGCGCGTAAGGGTAACGAGGACGTAGCCGAGCTGGTAGGCGTAGCAGATGGTGAAAGTGAGGAATACGCAGAAGTTGAAGATATCGACGAACGATAGTTCTGAGAACAACTGGTCGAACACGAATGCTCCTTTGTCGGTGTTCACACCAACCCGCCGCAGCTTTCGAGGCAAGGCCCCACATGGGCAGCCGGATGGCCGGTACGCGGACGGACCGAAATCGCCGAGAGGCCAAACGGCATAGTTCCGCAAACGCACCGATTATAGGGACTTGCCGGGTAAAAGGCCATCTGAAAGGGGCATTTTGGGCGTGAAGCGTTGAAAACGAGGCCGAATTCCAAGGCGCGCGCACCAATCCTGCACACGGCCTCCACAGTTGAAAGCCTCCAACCGTCCGGTAACGAATCCCCCGTTCAAGGCCTTATTTGTTACCTGAGCCCTATCATAGGGCTATCAAAAACCGCGAAAGAAAGGATGCCCCATGGCCGCTTTCGATTCCATGACCCTCTACGTCCTCCCCGGTTGCCCCTTCTGCGCCAAAGTCGACCGCTTCCTCGACGCCAACGGCATTGCCATCGAGCACAAAAGCGTGACCGATCCGGCCAACGCCGCCGTCGTGCGCGAGCTGGGCGGGAAGGTGCAGTCGCCATGCCTCGTAGAGAACGGGAAGGCGATGTACGAATCCGACGACATCATCGCCTATCTGCAGTCGCTTTTGTAAGCCGCTGTAGAAGGCGGGTTTCGGCTCCCTCAGGCCGCGGGCGGGGACGGCTTCGGCGCCGACTGGCGCTGATCCCGCGTCGAAGCGCGCTGGGGCGCGCCGATGGGTCGGAGCGGGCGTCACCTCATGCCCCTGCCTTTCGACCGACTGGTCTGACAAGGCGCGCCCTTTAGCGCGCGCTTCTTTGGCGGGGCACCAGACGGCACCTGCGCCGTCCCCCACCCGCAACATCAGCGGCATTCCAATTGCGAGCGCGCTCACAGGCGCGCTCGTTCGATGCGCGTAGCGCATCGAACGACGCTATGCCAGGTTGCATCGACGCCTGACATGAAAGCCGAAGAAATAATTGAAAAGGCCTCCCGATGGGAGGCCTTGCTTGTACATGGAGCGGGTGACGGGAATCGAACCCGCGTTATCAGCTTGGAAGGCTGAAGTTCTACCATTGAACCACACCCGCGTGGTGGAAGCTCGAGCAAAAAGTGGTCGGGACGACAGGATTTGAACCTGCGACATCCTGCTCCCAAAGCAGGCGCGCTACCAAACTGCGCCACGTCCCGCTCGAACAAGCTTTGCCAGTATAGCAGAGAATCGGCAAAGCGCCTAATCGTTTGCCGCTAGGATTTTCTCGTGCAGGGCGCGCAGGGCGTTGCCGCGATGGGACACAGCGTTCTTATCGCTAGCCGGCACCTGGGCGAGCGTCACCGCGCCCCCGAACACATCGGGGATAAAGAGGGGGTCGTAACCGAACCCGTTCTCTCCCACCGGCTCATGCCCGATGCGCCCTTCGATCGTGCCGCGCGCCGTGGTTTCGGCCCCGTCTTCGTCGATGAAGACGAGAGAGCAGACGAAACGGGCCGTGCGCGCCTCGTCGGGCACGTCGGCGAGCTCGCGCAGAAGCTTGGCGTTGTTGGCGGCATCGTCGCCATGCCCGCCCGCATACCGCGCGCTCATCACGCCGGGCGCCCCGTCCAGGGCGTCGACTTCCAAACCCGAATCGTCGGCGAGCACCGCGCCGCCCGTAATCGCGTGCGCCGCCTGCGCCTTGATGCGGGCGTTGCCTTCGAAGGTGTCGGCGTTTTCTTCGGGGTCGGAATCGACACCCGCTTGCCGCAAGGCTTGGAACTGCCAGCCTTCGAAATCGAGCGCCGATTCGATTTCTGCAACCTTATGAGCGTTGTTGCTCGCGATGACGACGTGCTTCACCGGTCCTCCTGCCTTCGCGGGGTGTTTCGACCCCTGTTCTTGCCTCACCCAGTATACGGCCCATCCTTTGCTACACTCGGGACAACCATTGAAGAAGGAGGCCAAGATGGAAGTCCTGCTGCTCAACGGGAGCCCGCACGCGCACGGCTGCACGGCGCGCGCCCTCGAAGAAATGAAGAAGGAGTTCGCCGAAAACGGGGTCGAAGTCACCGAATTGCAGGTGGGAAACAACCCGGTGCGCGGCTGCATTGCCTGCGGGTCCTGCGCCCGGTCGCCCGAGCACCACTGCGTCTTCAGCGACGACGTCACCAACCAGGTCATCGACGCGGCCCAGCGCGCCGACGGCCTCGTCGTGGGCAGCCCCGTCTACTACGCGTCCCCCAACGGGGCGCTCGCGGCCGTACTCGACCGCACCTTCTATGCGGCAGGGCGCGAGCTAGGCTTCAAGCCGGCCGCATCGATCTGCTCCGCCCGTCGCGCCGGCACCACCGCCACCCTCGAAGCGATCAACAAGTACTTCCTCATGAGCAACATGTTGGTGGTGGGGTCCACCTACTGGGCCATGGTGCACGGCACCACGCCCGAAGAGGTCGACCAGGACAAGGAGGGCCTGCAGACCCTGCGCAACCTGGCCCGCAACATGACCTGGACCATGGACTGCCTTAACGCGGGAGAAGGCATCGGGTTCGACAAGCCCTTCGTGGAACGATCAGCCAAAACCAACTTCGTCCGCTAGTGGGCCCGCCGCCCACCAGGCTGTCTGAAAAGGGTCCCGAGAACATCGTTCTCGGGACCCTTCTGCATGCACGGCTCGCAGCCGTGGAACCGTACCGTTAGAGGTTAGGCAAGCATGCGCTGCCCGCCGTTTTCGTGGCACTGGCTGCAGGTGTCCTGCTGGGTCGCATGGCCCTTATGGCATTCGTTGCAGTTGAGTTCGCCATGCGGGTTGGCATGGGGGTTGTAGGCGCCCAGGGACTCCGTCGACTTGGCGAGCTCTTCGTAACTGCCGCCATGGCAATTCAGGCAGACCGAATTGTCCACATAGTAGCGGTCGGCCAGGCCCAGGTTGTCGGTATCGCCCGCCAGCTGGGACTTCACTTCGGCCAACTGCACGTCAAGCGTGGCCTGATGGCAGTCGAGGCAGCTCACGTTGGCGGCCTGATGGAGGTGCGCGATGCCGGGACCTTCTTCGTAATTGGTTACGTGGTCGGACATGGTGTGGCACACAGTGCCGCAGAAACTGGGCTGGTTGTGCCAGGTGAACAGGCCGATGCCGGCGACCACGAGCACCGCGACGACGACGCCGATGACGATGGGGGCCTTCTTGCGCTTACCGGAAGGCATGGAAACGTTCTTCTCTTCAGCCATTGGTTACTCCCCCTTCGCTGCGTTCTGACCCGACACATACCCGAAGGTCACGCATCGGCCCACGCTCGGCCCGAAGACGTGGCGCGGGTACTCGCCGGCGAAGAAGCCGCCCGAGTTGCCGCCTGCGGCGTAGAGACCCTCGATCGGCTTGTTGTCGTAGTCGAGCACGTGGCAGGAATAGTCGACGACCAGGCCCGACACCGTCGCCAGGATGCACGACTGGTTGCGCAGGGCGTAGAAGTGGTCGCCTTCGATCTTCGTGGCCTTGGCCAGGTTCTGACGGAAGAAATCGTCGTCGTGGCCCGTATCGATGAAGCCGTTGAAGCGTTCGACCGTAGCTTCGAGGGTTGCGGCGTCGCAACCCATCTTGCCGGCCAGCTCGGCCAGAGAGTCGGCCTCAACCGCGTAGCCCTTTTCCACGTAGGCGGGCAGGTTGTCTTTGATAAGCTGCTGGGCATCGGGCGGAAGGGCGTTCACCTGGGTGGAACTACCCAGACGCCAGCACTTCTCGCCACGGTGCCACTGGGCGTTCGTCGCGTTCGAGCGTGCCTGGAAGGGCAGGTCCTCAGCAGCATAGCGGACGCCGTCCTGGTTGATCATGGGGCCGCCGAGCAGGGGACGCAGGCCCGTGCTCGCCGGATAGAAGCCTTCGGGATACCCGAAGTCGAAGTTCATGATAGCTGCGGGAAGCGGATCCATCTGGGCGCCGATTTCGATACCCATGAGCTCGCCGTCGCCGGTACCGCCCGAATTGGGTGCCCAGGACGAGCAGTGCTCGATGTCTTCGGTGCGGCACCAGGCTTCCAGCATAGCCGGGTTGGACTCGAAACCGCCCATGGCAAGGATGACGCCCTTGGCGGCATTGACGCGGAAGTAACCGTCGGCGTCCTTGGCGATAGCGCCCGTCACACGGCCCTGGGCGTTGCGCTCGAGTTTGCAAACCGGCGTGTTGAAGCGCAGGTCGACATTGGCGCGCTTGCTGAGCGTGTTCGCGAAGTCCTTCACGATCATCATGCCGCCGCCACCGGCGTTCTTGGTCGTCTTTTCCGACCACTGGGGAGAGCGGAAGGAGATTTCGGTCTGGGGCACATCGTAATGATGAGCCGAAGGAGTACCGGGCTTGTAGTACGTTTCGATCTGGCCGTCGCCCTCGTCAAACTTCTGCTGCATCCAATCGGCTGCCTCGCCTGAACGGTCTGCCCACAGCTTGATAGGGTCGACGGGCAAACGATAGTCGGCGGCTGCGCGCATGCGGTCCATCATTTCGGCCTTGTCGACGATGTTGCCAGCTTCGGTCATCTTTGTGCCGCCCACGACGCCCATGCCTTCGAACATGCCACGTCCCACGTTCATTTTTTCCAAGGCGAGCACGCGGGTCGTACCGTCATCGGATGCCGAAAGCGCTGCGCAGGAGCCGGTGAGGCCCACGCCGCACACAAGCACGTCGGTCTCTTCAGTGCGTTTGATCTGGTTTTCAGGAATCTCGTTGGCCACATAGGCCACGTTGCCGCGACGCAAAACGCCCGTGTCCTTCTTCAGCACGGGAATGCCGCGCGTCTCGAACGGGAACACATCAGTGTAAACGCTTTCGCTGAACTTGCCCACGCCGGCGTTGTTGGCCACCAGGGCCTCTTCCTTGCCGGTATTCGAGCCACAACCGGTCAGGCCGAAGGCACCGCTAGCCGCCGCTGCGCTGAGCGCTGCGACGCCCGCGGCCTTCAGGAAGCCGCGACGCGAAGGCTCGAAATGAGATTCGTGGTCGCTCATAGCACCATCCTTTCCTTTTACCGCGCGTACCTGGGCGCCGACAAACCTCCCAGTCCCCTTCTCACGTCGACTGCCATACGCACACAAGTGGGAAAGTCTATACCCTATTGAGAGTAGATGCCGTGTATAAATGCAAAGTTTGCAGACACATATTTGCATTGTTGTGACATTTTATGGACATTGATGGATAAGTGGGTAAAAATTTGGGCATTGTTTGAGTGCGCGACCGAGACCTTCGCATACAGCAAACGGCCGAAAACGAAAAAAGGGCGCATACCTCATGCGAGGCGTGCGCCCTGTTCTCTTATGGTGGAGGCGCGGAGAATCGAACTCCGGTCCATACTAAGCAATCCCCCAGGCTCTACAAGCTTATGCGGCGGAAGAATCTCGACTGCCCGTAACCCGTCGCCGTGCGGCGCGCAGCCCAACCGGTTCCGTCTTAGCCCAAGCCATACCGATTACGTGCTTGGGAGCACCTTCCTGAAATGACACCGCAGCAAAGCCGGAAAGTGAACTCTGCCTTGGCGCGCCAGCTTTAAATTAAGCGGCGAGTGCGTACTGCTGAGCAGGACGCACGAAAGAAATCTTTTTGCCAATTAAATTGACGGTACCCCTGTTTAACGTGGCGAGGAGACCACGACCTGCTCCTCGGTTCAAACCTACCATGTCGAAACCAGTCGCCCCCGTTGGCGGCGCTTCCTTGCGCCCGGGGAGCCGAAAGGCCCCACCTTTTCAAAGTGCCGAACAATTGTACGACAGGCACTCAAACGGCGCAAGGGCGGGCGCGCGACAACCGCCGCGCCCGGCCTGCCGCAGGCACCCTAGTCGTTGAGCAGCTCGTCGACCTGGTGGGAGAGCTTGGCGTCTTCCGCCAACGACCCACGCAGGCCGGCCCGCGCCAGCTCTTCGGCCGATTCATGCCAGCATTCGGTTGCCGGCAGCCCCGGAATCGACGAGCTCACGAAGACGGGGTTCTTCCCCTGGGCGCGCTGGTCTTCGTAATCCTTCAGAGCCTTGACCGCCCAGCCACCGAGGGCGAACAGGGCGAGCAGGTTCACGAAGGCCTGGAAGCCCATGAAGATATCGGCGCAGTTCCAGACCAGATCGAAGCCGGCCTGAGCGCCCCAGAAGACCACGATCACGCAGAAGACGCGGAAGACGAGGATGACCCACTTGTCGTTCTTGATGAAGCGGATGTTCGATTCCGCGTAGTAGTAGTTGCCGATCAGGCTCGACAGGGCGAAGAGGAAGATCGAGAAGGTGATGAAGTTCACGCCGAAATCGCCGAGAGAGAAGCGCAGGGCTTCCTGCACGAGGGGCATACCGGTGAGGATGGCACCCGTCTGCGGGTTCACGAAAGAGGTGATGTTGGTCACCGGATCGGTCATGGTCTGCAGGCCCGACCCCACGTAGAAGACCATAATCATCATGCCCGTGCAGGTGCAGATGATCATGGTGTCGATGAAGACCGAAAGGGTCTGCACCAAGCCCTGCTTGACCGGATGCGACACCGAAGCGGCGGCGGCGGCATTAGGCGCCGAACCCATGCCAGCTTCGTTCGAGTAGAGGCCGCGCTTGATACCCCAGGACACGACCGAGCCGGCGAAGCCGCCCGCAAAGGACCGGAAATCGAAGGCGCTCGCGAAGATCATGGAAAAGGCCTGCGGGAGCACCTGGATGTTGGTGAAGGTGATGAAGAGGGCGATGGCCAGATACGCGGTCGCCATGACGGGCACGATGATCGAGGTGAGGAAGCTGATGCGGCTGCCCCCGCCGAAGATGCACATGGCCATGAAGGCGGCAAACAACAGGGCCACGCCCACCACCGCTTGGCTGTTGAAGTAGTCGGGCATGTAGACCTCAAGGGTCGAAGAGGCGTTGTAGGCCTGCAGGGCGTTGAAGCCGAAAGCGAAGCAGAGCACGAGCGTAACCGCGAAGACGACGCCCAGGCCGCGCTTACCCAGCCCCTGTTCGATGTAGTAGGCCGGGCCACCGCGGAAGCTGCCGTCGGGATTCTTGATCTTCCAGATCTGGGCTAGCGTTGATTCAACGAAGGCCGAAGCCGCGCCCACCGTGGCCATGACCCACATCCAGAAGAGGGCGCCCGGGCCACCGGCGGCAATGGCCGTCGACACGCCGGCGATGTTGCCGGTACCCACACGGCTGGCCGTGGAAATCATGAGCGCCTGGAAGGAAGAAGCCGTGCTCTTCCCCTCGTTGTACTTCTGTTCGGTAACCGATTTCACCATATCCTTGAAGAGGCGCACCTGGACGCCGCGCGTGCGGATGGTGAACAGGATGCCCGAAATCACCAGGAGGGCGATCAGGATATAGGTGTAAATAAAGGTGTCGATGTCACCCGTGAGGGAGATGAGCTCTTCCATAGGTCCCCAATCTGTCGATATGACTATTCGTTACAGAATATCAAACAAACGGGAACATTTCGTACAAATATGCAGGTAGGCGCACGGGCTTTCGGAATCATGCGCGAGGGATTTCCCGATTGACAGGTACCAAGGGGAAGGTTAGGCTCCACTAACGAACGATACCTTAGCGCCGCACGGGTCAAGGCTCGTAACAGCGCCCAACGAAAGGAACTTCTCATGAAACGTGTAGCCGTAGTCTTTTGGAGTGGAACCGGAAACACCGAAGCCATGGCCGAACTGGTAGCCCAGGGGGCGCGCGATGCCGGCGCCCAGGTCGAGGTCGTCTCCGCTGCCGATTTCGACGAATCCACAGTCGGCGATTACGACGCGGTAGCCTTCGGCTGCCCGGCCATGGGCAACGACGAGCTCGAAGAATTCGAATTCGAGCCGGTCTACACCGCATGCGAGCCCCTCTTGGGCGACACGCCGGTGGCCCTCTTCGGCTCCTTCGACTGGAACGACGGCGAATGGATGGAAAACTGGGAAAGCCGCGCCCATGAAGCCGGACTCAACGTGGTGGGTACCGCCATCGCCCGCGACTACCCCGATGACGAAGCGGAAGCGTCCTGCAAGGAACTGGGCGGCGCACTCGCGGCGTAACCACCGGCATGCGCAGGGCTCGCCGCAGGCGCAAGCGCCTGCGGCAACCGTCCGCCCCCTGCCTCTTCCCCACTCCAGCTGAAAAAAGGGGCCGCAAGCATGATGAACTGCCTCCCATTTCTTGGACACAAGAAATGGGAGGTTCGTCTTTATGCCTGATGACCTGCGACTGAAGCACGATGCCGATTCCAGAAGGGAGGCGGCAAGGCTGTTCGAGATGGGCTACGGCTACGGCCCGGTCGCCTCAATGATCTCGCTTCCCCAGGAGGCCGTGAGAAAATGGCTCTACACGTTCCGCGCCGTCGGATTGGAGGGCCTGCTGAACATGGGGAGGACCCAGGCGAAATACAGCTGGGAGCTGAAGTGCGCCGCGGCCAGGGCCGTGGTCGAGGGCGGGATGACCGTCGTCGAGGCGATGGCGGCCTACGGGGTCGCGTCGCGCTCGCCCCTGAACAGGTGGTGCAAGCTGTACCGCGAGGGGGGCGCCGATGCGCTCAGGCCCAGGCCCAAGGGGCGGCCGCGGGGCGCCGGGGGCAAGTCCGCGGGGATGACGCGGGAGCAGGAGCTCGAACGCAGGATCAAGAGGCTGGAGGCGGAGAACGCCTACCTAAAAAAATCGATCGCCCTGAAGGCGGAGAAGCGCTCTCGAACCGCGAGAAGGCGGTCGTCGTGAGCGGGCTTTCAGGGCGGTACCCGCTCTCCGACCTGCTCGAATGCGCCGGTCTCGCCAGATCGAGCTACTACTACGCGCTGGCGCACCCGAAGGGCCCCACGAGGCCCGAGCTCAGGGAGAAGGTCGCGGAGATCTTCGGCAGGACGCCGAACGGGTGCGGCCACCGCCAGATCGCGATGTGCCTGCGCGCCGAGGAGGGCGTGCGCATAGCCGACAAGACGGTGCTCAAGATGATGCACGAGATGGGCGTCAGCTGCGGGATACGGCGCGAGACGGACTACCACAGGTACAACTCGTACAAGGGGGTCGTGGGCAGGACCTTCGAGAACGTGATGGGGCGAGACTTCGAGGCCGACGGGCCCTGGGAGAAGATGGGCACAGACGTCACCGAGTTCAAGCAGCCATGGGGGAAGGCCTACTTCGCGCCCGTGTACGACTTCGGCAGCAAGGAGATCGTCGCCTGGTCGACGTCGACGCACCCCGACATGGCGCAGCAGCGCGAGCTGCTCGACCGGCTCGTGTCCAAGAAGCCCGAGGGAGCCAGGCCGATACTGCACTCGGACATGGGGTGGCAGTACCAGCACGCGGAGTGGTGCGGCAGGCTCGAGGAGGCCGGCATCGTGCAGAGCATGTCCCGCAAGGGCAACTGCATCGACAACGGCGCGACGGAGCAGGTGTTCGGACACCTGAAGGACGAGTTCTTCCGGAACCGGGTGTGGCCGAGCTTCGATGCGTTCAAGAGAGATCTCGACGCCTACGTCATCCACTGGAACACGAGAAGGCGGCAAGTTAAACTGAAGGGACTGACCCCGGAGGAGTTCCGGAATCAGTCCCTGAATGTGGCTTAGTCTCTATTTGGCCGTCCAAGTTTTGGGACGCAGTTCAATCGCGGCGGCGGCCCGCGCGGCGCTCGCGGCCGCGCTCGCGCTCATGGTGTGCATCCCGGCCGGTGCCGCGTCGGCCGCAAGCAGCGAGGCCAACGACACAGTCATTAATATCCGCGGCTACGACATCGACGGCGCCTACGAGGAGGTGAACTCAGGGGTCGGCTACGTCACCGACGACGGGGAGATCTCGTACTGCTACGACTTCGAGGCGCACGGGCCCGGCAGGGACGGGCAGGACTACTCGGACGTGCGCGACGGAACGCATGCGACCGACTACCTCTTCGCGAAGGGCTACCCCAACGAGACGGCCATCGCCGGCAAGGACTGGGGAAAGGCCAAGGCCCAGGCGATCACGCAGCTCGCCGTCTGGATCGTCTCCGGGACGGCGGACGGCACCTCGGGCAGCTTCGCGAGGGCAGACTCCGACGTGCTTGCCGCCGCCCGCCAGTTCGCCAAGGAGGCCCAAGCCTACCAGGGCGGCGACCTTACGATCGACGGGTGCAGCACCATCTGCTACGTAGAGGGCAAGCGCTCGGTGCAGGCCATGGTGACCGGCAGCCTCGGCGGGCGCGTGACGGTGGCCAAGACCTCCGCCGACGCCTCGGTCACCTCGGGCAACCGCGAGTACTCGCCCACGGGCGCCGTCTACGGCGTGTACGCCAAGGATGGCAAGCTGGCGGCGAAGGTCACCATCGGCAAGGACGGCACCGGCACGACTGACGAGAAGCTCAAGGCCGGCTCCTACACGGTCAAGGAGGTCTCGGCCCCCGATGGCTGGACGCTCTCCACCAAGGAGCACAAGGTCAAGGTGAAGCGCCACGACATCGCCGTCGAGGACGCGGAGGCGCCCGTGACGGTCAAGGTCAAGATGGTGAAGACCGACGCCGAGACTGGCGAGGCGAGTCCCCAGGGCGCGGGCTCGCTCGACGGCGCGGTGTACCGGGCCACCTACGAGATGGACGGCAAGAAGGTCAGCCAAGAGGCGACGGTCTCGGGAGGCGAGGCGACCTTCGAGGGGATCCCGCTCGGCAAGATCTCCGTCACCGAGGTCAAGGCTCCGACCGGCTACCTTCCCGACACGAAGACGCACGAGTTCGCAGTCACGGCGGCGGATGCCGGCCACGAGGCCGCCGTCTTCGAGCTCGTCCCGAAGACGGGCGAGTTCTCCGAGCAGCCCGTCCGCGGCGACCTCGAGCTCGTCAAGGTCGCCGACGGCACCCAGCAGCGTCTGGCAGGCGTGCCCTTCAAGGTCACGAGCAAGACCACCGGCGAGAGCCACGTCATCGTGACCGATGCCAACGGCTACGCATCCACGGCGGCGAGCTGGAACAAGCACACGGCGGACACCAACGGCGGAAACGAGGGCTCCGGCATCTGGTTCGGTGCCTCCGCCCCCGACGACTCCAAGGGCGCGCTGCTCTACGACACCTACGAGGTCGAGGAGCAGCGGAGCGACGCAAACGCCGACCGCGAGCTCATCCCGGCGTTCGACGTGACCGTCTACAAGGACTCCACGACGGTGAACCTGGGAACCCTCACCGACGACGAGGGACCGAAGATCGGCACGACCGCGACCGACGCATCCGATGGCGACCACGAGGCGACTGCCGCCGACAAGGTGACCATCAACGACGACGTGACCTACACGGGCCTCACGCCGGGCAAGGAGTACAAGCTCGCGGGCACCCTCATGGACAAGGAGACGGGCAAGCCCGTGCAAAGCGGCGGCGCGGACGTGACCGCAGAGGCGACTTTCACGCCGACGGCTCCCAGCGGGGTCGCCACGGTGACCTTCGAGTTCGACGCGAGTGCCCTCGCAGGCCACGAGACCGTTGCGTTCGAGTCGCTCGAGCAGGACGGGAAGGAGATGGCGGCGCACGCCGACAACGACGACGAGGGCCAGACGGTGAAGGTCGTCCCGCCCGAGCCGAAGATCGGAACCACCGCGACCGATGCAGACGACGGCGACCACGAGGCCATAGCGGACGACTCCGTGACGGTGAACGACGAGGTCTCCTACACCGGGCTCACGCCCGGCCAGGAGTACACCCTCACGGGAACGCTCATGGACAAGGAGACGGGCAAGCCCGTCAAGAGCGGTGGCAAGGACGTGACCTCCACCGTCGCGTTCACCCCCGAGAAGGCCGACGGCACCCAGACGGTGACCTTCGCGTTCGACGGCGCCGACCTCGCCGGCCACGAGACCGTGGCGTTCGAGTCGCTCCAGAAGGACGGCAAGGAGGTCGCGGTCCATGCCGACATTAATGACGAGGGGCAGACCGTGAAGCTCGTCCCGCCCGAGGAGGGGCAGCCTCCCGCTGACAGCGAGGAAGCGACGGCCAAGAGCCTTCCCAAGACCGGCGACGGCACGCCCCTGCTCGCGGCTGCGCTGCTCGCTGGAGCTGCGGCATGCGGAGCGGGCGCCATCGCGCTTGCGAAACGCCGCTCGCACGCCAAAGAAGAAGGGGCGGACGACGCCGAAGGCGGCGAGGAGTGATGCTCGCCAAGCTGGCCCTCTTCGCGCTCGGCATGCTCATGACTCTCACGATGCTCGTGGCCTACGCGTGCGTGAGGGTGTCACCGGATTGCGAGTCCGAGTAGGAGGCGGAAATCGTGATGGAAGCGGTGCAGCCCGGGGTGTTCCGGGCTGCACCGCTATGCCCGGGATGTAAGATTGCTATCTGAACTAGCACATCCGCTTCGCCCGTCGAGCAGTCGATGACGTCGCTCACCTATTGCCGGCAAAGGCAGGCGAGGAAACGAGACAGGAGCATTCCATGAGCTATCCGGCCACCGTCGTGTTTAAGCGGGACGGCAGGACGGAGTATTTCGTCTCGAGCATCTACGAGCCCGCCGATTACCTTCTCGAATCGACGGAAGCGCTTCGCGATACATTTGCCAAATCCGACAGGGCCAGCAGAGGTCTTAATTCTGCGTATTCGGACAGCGGGATCCTCGTCGACGAAGACAGCCGCTCGCTCCTCTATTTCGGCGGCGAGATCGAGTGGGAGATCGGGCTTCGGACGGTGCTGCGGGCATTCATATCCCAAGAAGTCAAACCGGGGTGGACAGTGAGGTTCTGCCCCAAGCTCCTGAACGACTTTGCGGACCATCTCAGTCAGGTTCACCCATACGATCCGTCCTTGGATCATGGTCCCTATCTTAACGATCTGGATTATTGGATTGGCGGGAAATCGCGGTGCGACCAGCTCGCTGACAGCGAGCTGGTCAGTTTGGCGGTCGTCAAGATCAAAGGATGCACGGCTGTACATACCGTCGACTCGATGTACATCACCGACATCCTCGATCATGGGGAAGATCTCCTCACCTGCCTTGCCGGGCCTGGCGTCGGCCCCATGACCTCTGGAATAGACGGCGACGGGGCGGTATCCGGATTCTTCGCCGACGCCGACGAGAGGCGGCTCTCATACTGGTACGTCAACGAGGACAAGCCACAGAGCTATTACGAGCGGTTTTGGAGAGGCTGGGCGCTCGACGACCTGCGCGATGACTACCGAGCCTTCGCACGCGCGGCGGGAGGAGCCGTCGCCTTTGACGAGAAGATAGACCGCGAGCGATCGATCCGATACCTCAGGTCCATCAACAAGAGGGAGGACGGCACGAACGCGATACCACCCGACCGCTTCGAGAATATGCTGGAGAGGTTCCTATCGCGTAATGCTGGCTTGATGGGTTCGGAACGAGGTCTTGCTGCTGAGATCTAACCTGAAGTCCTGGCGAATTGGCCATGGGCGAATCAACTATCCGTCTGCTTCCGCGAACACTGTGCAACCGGACTCGTCGGTTTTCTCTCGGCAAGCGCAGTGACCCTTCTCGAGAGCCAGGCTGTGTCATGGACCTTGAGAACGACCGCTAGATGCAACCTGATTTGCCGATGCCCTTGCTGCTGGTATCCTTGCCCTAGGGAAGGATTCGAACGAAGGGGAACCATGGCGGAGCCAAAGGACCTCTCGCAGCTCAACAAGATGCTCGTCATGACAGACATATTCGACGACCCCGACGACTGTGTCGTGCAGCTCGGCGTGGCGATCAATGCCGACGACCTAGACGACTTCATCAGGGACGTCGAGGAGCTCGCGGTGGAGAAGTACGGCGGCAGGAGGTTCGGCGACCTCCTGGACGAGGACCCCGACGACATCGCCAACACCGCTGCGCAGCGCCGGTACTTCGCCGAACAGGTCGAAAGCGTCATGGAGCAGGCAAACGAAATCCTCGAAGGCGACGACGAGCAATAGCCATCTGCATCAAGGCGCCGCCTATGAAGCGGCGAAGCGGTCTCCCTCATCGGGGTAGGCGCCTGCCGCATCCGTAAGCCAGCTGTACGCTTCCGGGTCCATGCCGAGCACCCGGGCTAGCTCCTCGTCGGGGTCGCCACCGGCCCAGTCGCCGCGCATGCCCTCCAGGAAGGCGAGCGCCCGCGATCCGCGCGGGACGAAGTGGTCCGCCAGCTCGACGGCGTGGTCGAACCTACAGCAGTCGACGAATCCGCTGCCTGCCCGGAGCAGGACCGCCTCGCCGTCGACCGTCACCTTGAGCAGATGCTCGCGATCGTTCTCGTCGGCGATCACGAAGCTCCAGCCGTCCTGCCTGAAGGCTATGGGAAGGCCCGCAGGACCCGCCTCATCGCTCGCGTTCGGGTACCAGTAGAGGTTGAGCAGCAGCGGGCCCTCGCCCCCGATCTCAAGCGACCAGTTGGCGAGTCTACTCCCCTTGAACTCCGACGCGTCCGCGAGGCTCACGGTGTCGAAGACGTCGAAGTGCCCGTTGTCATAGTAGGTCTTCACGACCATCTTCTACCTCTCCTTCTCCCTGCGTTGGCTACGGTTCGGGTTTCGGCACGGGATGTTCTTGTCTGAACCGCTTCTGGTTCGTCCCGGGTCCTCTTTATCGGGCTCGGGGACGACCCTCGTGCTGGAACGATCTGGCAGGATGCCCGAGGATTTCACGAATGCGGAGACCTCCCCTGGCGCGCCGCTTGCCTCGAGCTGCGAGACGCTGCGTATGCGGTTGCGCCCCACGTAGTCCACCGCCTCGGAGAGCCTTCTCAGTTCTTCGAGGTCGCCCAGCTCGAAGGCGGTCCGCGCAATCTCGGCTATACGCCTCTCGCTCGCATCGCCCAACCGCCCGAACGGCCGGCTTTCGAACTTGCGCGAGATTGCTTCCCTGCCGTACGAGACACCGAGCTTCTCGCCGGTGATGCGCCGGGTCGGGTGTTCCGCCATCGAGTAGACCCAGTCCTGCATGCCCGCCCTCGGGGAGCCGTCGGCGACCTCGATCCCGATGCTCGAGAGCACGCTCCTGAATTCGGCTTCGTTGCGGGCGATGGCGCGCGCGATTCCGACGCGGCGGCGGATGTCGGCTACCCACGAGTAGCCGCCTTCGGCCTCGATGGCCGCCTCGGCGCGGCGCCTGTAGACAGCCTGCAGCGTCGGAGGCCTCCTGAAGCGGTCCCTGCGGGAGTCGAGTCCGGGCAGGTCGGTGTCGAGGTCGTGCAGTCCGCGTCCCTTGGCCATCGCCTGCAGCGAGTGCTTGAGCGCCTTGGGGTCGGGGTCCTGGAGCCTGTTTCCAGTGGCGAGGTTGGTGTTGTTGACCACGACGTGCGCATGCGGGATACGGCTCGCGTTGTCGTCGTGGTAGACGATCGCGACCTCGTAGTCGCCGAAGTGCTCCTGCGCCCAGGAGACGGCGAGGCTGCGCAGGCCGTCGAGGTCGATGCCGTCCTCCGGGTCGGGCGAGAGCACGTAGTGCTTGTAGGTGCGCGCCGGCTTCCCTCCCCAGGCGCGGTCGTTGCCGTGGCGATGCCGCGTGTCGTCCATGATTCGTGCCCAGTCGAAGGGCGCGTCCCCGTCGCGCTCCGGCACGTCGAGGTTGATGTAGTCGGAGGCGAGCGCGCGGCCGTCCTTGGTGAGGTAGCGGAAGACGCCGGAGCACGACGTGTGCCCCGATATCGGCTTCAGTATCGGCATGGCAGCCGCCTACTTGAACAGGAAGCGCGCCTGCGCGATGGCATCGACCTTGGGCGCGATGGCCTGCGCCGTCTCCTCGATCGCGTCGAAGCGCCGGCGCACGAGGGCGTAGCCGTCCATGACGTCGTCCGAGTCGAGCGAGTTGGCGCGGAGGTAGTAGGCGATTCTGTTGAGCGCGTGCACGCCCTGGTTGCGCTGGTAGCCCCAGTGGTTGAGCTCGCGATAGAGCTTGCCGGCAGTGAGCGTGTCGAGCACGATGAACCGTTCTACACCCTCACATTGCACGTCGTCTGCGGGTAGCTGCAGCAGCAGCCGGATGAGCTCGGCCTGCGAGATGCCGAGCTCCTTGGCGAGCTTCACAGTCCTCATGTAATCGGTTTCGGAAATCCTCGCGTGCAGCTGCCTGATCTTGGGTTCTCCCATGGTCGGTCCTTGCCCTGAGGCACACGGTGACGAGCACGTGCGCGGTCTTGGCAGAGCGGCATGGCCGCTCCTAGGGGCGCGGGGACTCCCCCGCAAAAAGTGTACCGCACGGGCGGCACCGGTCGGTACACGAGCCGCGTATCCGTGTTGGCTACAAGGCGGAGGCGGCGGGAGCGGGCGCATTTTGGGCCCGATTCCGTCCAGGACGGCAAGCGCTGTTTTGGGTGCCTCTGATACACAAAATAGGCTGCTTGCTAATGATGGGGGGTTAGCCATTGCCAAAGCAGGACCCGATCGGAATGCACGTGATAACATGTTTGCGTATGTATTGCACTCCGCATCTGAATGGAGTCAGCCAATGAAGTACACAGACCTGGTCGAAGGCGACGCAACCGAGACCGAGAAACAGGAGTATCTCGTCGACGGCGAAATGATTGCAATCACCATCAGGATTCCCAAGAACCTACGCGACGCCGGCAAGGAGGCCGCTGCCCTCAAGGGCGTCAGCTTCAGCGCCTACGTCCGCATGTGCATGCTCGAAGACCTCGTCACGAAAGGACGATAGCCCGTGGGGTGCCTCGAAGGGAATTCTGCACGGTTTCGCCTTTCATGTCACGATGATGAAGGGCGGGGGCAGAAAGCTTGACGCCCTCATTCGAAAATATCAAAGACGTCGATTTGGTCAGCGCACTCGGTATGCGTTACGGACTCGACGTTCTTTCCTGCCTGCTCGTCGATCGCACAACCAAGAAGAACATTCTCTGGGCGGACAACGAGTACGTGATGCGCGGAAAGGGATACGAGCCGTACGACGAAATCGCTCCCGATCTAATACTGCCTAAATTCACGAGGAACGAGCGCATTATCGAGCCACGTGTGGCGAAGAGCGCCGATGCGCAGGCGTGGCGCACGAAGCAGAAGGCTGAGGTCTTCACGCCCTCGTGGCTGTGCAGGCGGATGGTAGATTGCTTGGACGATGCTTTCTTCGAGGACGAGTTATCGGGTTTCGCCGATGATCAAAACTCCGGTCTTACCGAAGAGCGCATTGAGAAACTCCGCGAAGACGGCCTTTGGAAGAAGTACGTCGACAATCGACTCCTTGAGATCACCTGCGGCGAGGCACCGTATGTCTGCTCTCCCTATGACACGACCACGGGCGACTACGTGCCCGTTTCCGAGCGCATCGGCTTCCTCGATCGCAAGCTACGCGTGGTGAAACGCTGCACGGACACCTGCGAGGACTGGTACAAATGGTCGGTACGTGCGCTCCAAAGCTCATATGGCTATGAGTACCAGGGCGACAACCTGCTCATAGCGCGCATCAACGTCTTCAACACGTTTTGCGATCACATGAACGACGCATGGGATAGGGGACCCACCGAGAAGGAAGCCCGCTACATCGCCCGCATTATCTCGTGGAACTTCTGGCAGATGGATGGTCTGCGGTGCTGCGTGCCATCCGAATGGGACGGGCCCATAGAGGTGGAAGAAAATCCGCAGATGAGCATGTATGACATCGCTGGATTCATGGATGAAACCAGGAACGTTGTTGAAGATAACGATGAAGAGGGACAGGGCCAAGGACAAGAGCGCATGTCATTTGCCCAAAAATGCATGATTTTCGACTGGCGCGCTCGCAAACCGCAGACATATGAATCACTGAAAGGCTAGGTGACAGCAGTGAAGAAGTTCTGGGCTGTGATAGGCAATCCTCCATATCAGGAAGAAGTGCAGGGTACTAGCGATAAGCCTATCTACAACTATTTCATGGACGAAGTATATGAGGTTGCGGGCCGCGTCGAGCTCGTTACGCCTGGACGGTTCTTGTTCAATGCTGGCAAAACGCCAAAGGATTGGAACAGAAAGATGCTTGCCGATCCGCATCTATCAGTTCTCGATTATGAGCAAGTGAGCGCACGGGTCTTTCCGGGAACTGATATCAAAGGCGGCGTTGCTGTTACTTACAGAGACGGGGATGCCGAGATTGGCCCTATTGAAGTTTTCACTCCATTTGAGTCGTTGCGGTCTATTCGCAAAAAAGTAGCAAAATCCAATCCGAGCGGTCACATTACTGATGTTATGTATCTTCAGAATAAGTTCAATCTTGTCTCGCTGTACGAGGACTTCCCCGATGCGAGAAAGATCATTAGCAGTGATGGGCGAGAAAAACGCATCGTTACAAGTTCTTTCAACAAGTTATCCTGCTTTAGCGACACCAAGCAATCAGACGACGAAATAAGGATTCTTGGCCTTACTCAGCCAGGAAACAGGCGGAGCCTCAAATGGGTGCGTCACAAATATGTCGAGGACAACGGCAACCTCAACGCATACAAGGTTGTATTACCCAAATCAAACGGTTCCGGTGCTTTGGGGGAAGTGCTTTCCACACCCCTTATCGAGGAACCCCTTATCGGGTACACTCAATCATTCATAGGCGTGGGGTCATTTAAAGATAAACCTGAGGCCGAGGCGTGCCTTAAATATGTGAAGTCCAAGTTTGCGCGCACTATGCTTGGCATTCTGAAAATCACACAAGACAATCCGCCAGAAAAATGGAAGTATGTCCCCCTCCAGGACTTCACCTCAAACTCCGACATCGACTGGTCCAAACCCATCCCTGACATCGACAAGCAGCTTTACAAGAAATACGGGCTGTCTAAAGACGAGATCGAGTTTATCGAGACCCACGTGAAGGAGATGGACTAGATGTCTGATTTTGAGAAGACAGCCCCATTTTCCGACCTCACAGGACATATCGACACCTCGAAGAAGGCAGTGCCGCAGATTTACTCGTACTCGACCCCCGAGGTCAAACGTCACGACGGTTGGACGAAGATTGGCTACACCGAACAGCCAGACGTACAGAAGCGCATCGACCAGCAGACTTACACCGCCGACGTGGTGGCGAAGCTCGAATGGTCCGGCAACGCCATCTTCGAGGGCGGAGGCACTTTCAAGGACCACGAGTTCCACGCCTACCTCGAGAAGCTGGGGGTCAAGCGGGAGCCGAGCAAAGAGTGGTTCTTCGTGGACGGGCCGACGGGCGAGAGGCATTTCTTCGATTTCCGGGCCAACCGCGGCATCCTCGAGACGCTGCCGGCGCGCGAGTACGAGCTGCGAGACGAGCAGAAGGACGCGGTCGACAAGACGGTAAGCTACGCGCATGTTCACTGGGGCGACGGGGGCGAGCCCGGCGGCGAGTACCTCTGGAACGCCAAGCCGCGCTTCGGCAAGACGCTCACCGCCTACGATTTGTGCAAGGCCCTGGGCGCTAAGACCGTCCTGATCGTTACGAACCGTCCCGCCATCGCGAACTCCTGGTACGAGGACTATGCGAAGTTCCTGGGAACCGATTCGGGATATTATTTCGTGTCCGACACGAGCGCCCTAGCCGGCAGACCTTATGTGGTGCCACGGCAAAAGTACCTGGATGCTGCATATGACGACAAGAAGGCCGGTAGGTCGCGCAACTTCATCGAGTTCGTGAGCCTTCAGGACCTCAAGGGCGCTATCGCCTTCGGAGGGAAGTTCGACAAGCTCGACCACGTCGCGAGGATCGACTGGGACGTTCTCATCATTGACGAGGCCCACGAGGGCGTGGACACGGTCAAGACCGACGTTGCCTTCGACCACATCAAGCGCAAGTTCACGCTCCACCTGTCTGGCACCCCGTTCAAGGCGATAGCGAACGAGAAGTTCCCGCAGGAGGCTATCTTCAACTGGACCTACGCCGACGAGCAGAAGGCCAAGAGGGACTGGAGCGACCCGGAGAAGGAGAACCCCTACGCCGACCTGCCCAAGCTGAACCTGTTCACCTACCAGATGAGCGAGATCGTCAGGTCCGAGGTCGAGTCTGGCATCGAGATCGACGGCGAGGAAGAGGAGTACGCGTTCGACCTGAACGAGTTCTTCGCCACGAACGACCAGGGCAGGTTCGTGCATGACGGGGACGTCGACAAGTTCCTCGACGCCCTGACCACGCAGAAGAAGTTCCCATTCTCGACGCCGGAGCTGAGGGAAGAGCTGAAGCACACCTTCTGGATGCTCCACCGCGTCGATTCCGCGAAGGCGTTGGCGAAGAAGCTCAGCAAGCACCCGGTGTTCGGCGAATACGAGATCGTCCTCGCGGCGGGCGACGGCAAGCTCGACGACGAGGACGCCACCGAGGCGTCTTTCGACAAGGTGAAGAAGGCCATCGAGGAGAACGACAAGACGATCACCCTGTCCGTCGGGCAGCTGACTACCGGAGTCACCATTCCCGAGTGGACCGCCGTGCTCATGCTGTCGAACATGAAGAGCCCGTCTCTCTACATGCAAGCGGCCTTCCGCGCACAGAACCCCTGCCTCTTCGAGGAGAGCGGCGAGTACAAGCGAAAGCAGAACGCCTACGTCTTCGACTTCGACCCTGCACGCACGCTCACCATATTCGAGGAGTTCGCCAACGACCTGTACTCGAGCACATCGGGCGGGCGCGGCGACGTCGAGACGCGCAAGAAGCATATCAAGACGCTGCTCAACTTCTTCCCGGTCATCGGCGAGGACGAAGACGGCGAGATGATCGAGCTCGACCCGGAGAAGGTCCTGAGCATCCCGCGCAAGATCCGCTCGGTCGAGGTCGTGCGCCGCGGTTTCATGAGCGACTTCCTCTTCCAGAACATCTCCCACATCTTCCACGCACCTGCGGAGATCGTGAAGCTCATCGAGGGCCTGCCCGAGTTCAAGGAGCAAGATCCCGTGCCGGTCGACATCGACGAGGACACCGCCGACGACTTGAACCTAAACGAGGACGGCGAGGTCGAGGTTCCGGAGGACATCGTCATCGGGACCGCCAACGGCATGTTCGGCGAAAAGATCTACGGGGATGTTGCCGAAGAGCTGGACGACGTCATCGAGGGACTGCAGGTGACATCAGTCGAAGCCAACGAAGAGGACGCCGCCCTCGACCGCCTTACCGAGTACTTCTCCACCGCGCTCGTAAAACCGCTGGTCGAAGCCGCCAAAGAACACTACGACGACGAGCTCAAGCCGTCGCACAAGAAGAAGATCGAGCGCAAGATAGAAGCCGATGCGAAGATCGCCCTCAACCGGAAGATCGGCGACTACAAGATCCAGCGCAACCAGCTCGAGCTCGAGAAGCAGAAGGCAATGGAAGCGGCCCGCACCGATGCGGAAGAGGATGCGGTTGCCGCAGAGTACGGCGAGCGGCAGAAGGAGGCCTTCGAGCAGCTGAAGGACGACCTGAAAGGCTCCAGCACCGAGCTCGTCGAAAACGCGGGCAAGGACATCGTCAAGACCATCGAGACCGCGAAGAGGGAGAACAAGAAGAAAGGCATCGAGGACACCGTCCGCGACCACCTGCGCGGGTTCTCGCGCACCATCCCGTCCTTCCTCATGGCATACGGCGATGAGAGGACCACGCTCGAGAACTTCGACAAGATCATCCCCGCCGACGTGTTCGAGGAGGTCACGAGCATCACCGTCGAGCAGTTCAAACTGCTGCGCGACGGCGGCGACATCGAGAACGAGAACGGCGAGACGGTGCACTTCGGCGGCAATCTCTTCGACCCCGTCGTGTTCGACGACTCCGTGAAGGAGTTCGTCAGGCTGCGCGGCGAGCTCGCCAATTACTTCGACGAGAGCCAGAAGCAGGACATCTTCGACTACATCCCGCCCCAGAAGACCAACCAGATTTACACGCCAAAACGAGTCGTGAAGCAGATGGTCGACCTGTTCGAGGAGGAGAACCCTGGCTGCTTCGACGACCCGGACCACACCTTCGCCGATCTGTACATGAAATCCGGGCTGTTCATCACGGAGATAGTGAAGCGCCTCTACAACAGCAAGAGGATGCGCGCGCTGTTCCCTGACGACGAGGAGCGACTAGCCCATATCTTCGAGAACCAGGTATTCGGCGTCGCCCCCACAGAGATCATCTACCAGATCGCCACGCATTACATCCTCGGTTACAGCAACGAGATCGGTGCGGGCTACGACACGAATTTCGTGAAGGCGGATACCGCGAAGCTCGCCCTGGAGGGAAAGCTCGAGGAGTTCGTGGCAGCCACTTTCGGCGATAAAATGGGCGATGGTGATTGCGCGCGAGCGGCCATTGCGGGCTCCGCAAAACGTGCGGTGCCGGTTAAAGGCGGAGGGGCCGGCAATCCGAGCCGCGATACCGCCGAATCCGATTGGATACTTGCGACCGTCGAGGAGGCCGGCCTCGAATACGCGGACAAGCGCGTAAGCGGCGGCAACCTGTGGGTCATCGGCGACAAGACGATCAAGCCGCTCATGGACGAGCTCGAGAAGCGCGGTGCGAGATTCACGTACAAGGCTAACGGCGGAAAGGCTACCGGCCACAGGCCCGCATGGTACATCCCCGCTTCGGCCGCAGAGCGCGCGCTGGAGAAACGGCAATAAGAGGAGGCAGCCCGCGTGAACGGCCAAAAACAGTACCTCACGGACCTCATCGAGGGCAAGCGCACGCGATTCGTGATTCCGGTATACCAGCGCAACTACGACTGGAGGCCGGAGCAATGCGGGCGGCTCTTCGACGACCTGGTCGACGTAGCGAGAAACGGGCGTAGGGAACATTTTTTCGGGAGCATCGTCTCACAGACGCCGAGGGGCGAGCGCGTGATCATCGACGGCCAGCAGCGCATCACGACGGTGTTCCTCCTATTCGCAGCCATGAGGACGCAAGTGCGCAACGGCGTCGTCTCTTCGTCGGAGGAGGACCTTGCGAGGGACATCGACGAGGACTACCTGATTGACTCCAGGCACAGGAAAGACCAGAAGCTTAGGCTCAAGCTGATCAAGAGCGACAGCCAGGCGTTCGCTGCAATCATCGATGGGGATGAAGATGGTTTCGTGCAGGGGTCGAACGTGACGCAGAACTACCTGTACTTCCTCGACCGCATAGCGCGGATGGATATCAGCGTCGACGAGCTCTACGAGGCCATCACAGAGCTCTGCGTCATCGACATCACCCTCGATGCCGATGACGACGCTCAGCTCATCTTCGAGAGCCTCAACTCGACCGGCCTCGACCTTTCGGAGGCGGACAAGGTCAGGAACTTCGTGCTCATGAACCTCGACCAGGAACGACAGGAAAGGTACTACGACATCTACTGGAACCCCGTCGAGCTCAACACGGATTACCTCGTCAGCGATTTCATCCGCTTCTACCTTGCCGCACGCGAGGGCAAGACCCCGGCGATTAAGAAGGTCTATCCGGCGTTCCGGAAGTATGCGTCGGAGAACTTCGGCGAGCAGGGCCCCGACGCTCCTAGCGCCGACTCTGAAGGCCTGCTCAGGGAGCTTCTTCGGTACTCGAAGTACTACAGAACGTGCAACCATCCCGACACGGGAGTAGACGGCATCGACACGGCCCTCAGGGCGATACGCCTCTTCGACGCAAGCGTCACGCAGCCTTATCTGTTGAATTTGCTTGATTACCGCTCGACCGGAAACGTCGAGGACGAGGCGGTCGCCGACATCCTGTGGACGATTGACTCCTACCTGTTCCGCAGATGGGCGTGCGGCGTTCCCGCAAACGCATTGAACAAAGTTTTCGAAACTCTGCACGGCGATGCGCTCAAGGGCGTCGCCGAAGGGGCCGACTACCAGGACGTCGTCAAGTACCTGCTCACCCACAAGGGAGGCACGGGGAGGTTCCCCAACGACGACGAGTTCCTCTATGCTCTGGATACGAGGGATTTCTACCACATACAGAACCGCAAGTTCTACCTCTACGACAGGCTGGAGAACGGCAAGAGCAGCGAACGCGTGGCAGTCGTCAGGGGCCTGGAGGACGGGGATTTCTCCGTCGAACACATCATGCCCCAGACGCTCAGCGCGGATTGGAAGTTAAGCCTGGGCGAGGAGTGGGAGCGCGTGCACGAGGAGTGGTGCCACAAGCTCGCCAACCTCACGATTACCGCGTACAACTCTGACTACAGCAACCGGCCGTTCAGGCAGAAGCGGGACATGAAGGATGGCTTCAGGGAGAGCGGTTTCCGCCTCAACAGGTGGGTTGCAGAGCAGGAAGCCTGGGACGAGTCGCATTTGAAGGAGCGGGAGGAGCTGCTCGAGAACAGGTTCCTCGAGCTGTGGCCCTTCCCGGAATCCTCGTACGTACCGAAGAAGTCATTGCCCGAAGTCGCGACGTTGGACTCGGACACGGAGTTCACCGGCAGGAGAATAGCTGCCTTTAGTTTCATGGGAATCCGTTATCCCACGAGCCAATGGAACAGGATGGGCGTCAAGGTCATCCAACTCGTCAACGAGCTGGAGCCGGCGAAGATTCATGCGCTCGTCGGGGGGCAAAACTATCCCGCGTCCCAATTCCATTCGACCGAGGATCACGGTTTCATGAAGATTGACGACGGGGCGTACGTGCGCATGGCGTCGAGCACGTCAGCGAAAATCGACCTCCTCAGGCGTGTGTTCGATCTGTGCGACATAGACCAGAGCGAGCTCTCGTTCGAGATGCCGGTCTCTGACGCTATTGAGTAAGGATGCCGCCTGCCTGAACAGGCAGGCGGCCCGTGGGCGAAAGAAAGAGAATGAAGCGCCGACCGCCAAGACGAAGAAAGCGAAGATATGGCAGACAACAATACAAGCGAAACGAAACCATCGCAGCAGGGAAGCCCCAAACCAGAGAGCTCCGACCTGCCGCTGACGGAGAACCTCAACACCAGGTCGGGCAATAGCTCAACGAAGGACCGAGTCGAGAGATGAGCGGGATTGAGACGGGGCGCGATGATGACCCGTACGAAATGGAGTCTGCTGCAACAGCAGATGAGTCACGGAATACAGCAGAGTACCTCTTCCGCATAGTAGACCGCTCAGTTCAAATGGAGGAGGACCGGTATTCATCGCTCACCGGAACGGTGGGAAGGCTTACAACGTGCGTTTCGATTCTCGTCGCAGCCGCAACGGGCGCGGTAGCTTTGGCATACCCGTCATTTTCGGATTCAGGAATGACGGGGACATTCGTGGCGTTTTGCTTCCTCGTTTTCCTGACGCTCGCAGGAAGCCTTGTGCTCCTGCTTGTGGCTTGCCTTAGGTTCCGATACAAATCACTCAACAGCCCCGGAGAGCTTGCGAAAACAGTTGATGGCTTCCCGCATGAGATCGCCTCTTGCAAGGAGGGTGCTCGTCAGTATGCGAGGCAGCTGGATGAACCTTTCACGACAATGCGGCATCGAAACGACATCATCGTCAAATTGGTCACAGCTGCAAATATCCTAACAATGGTAGCAATGGGCTTAATGGTTATCTTCGCTATCTATGGCGTCGTGCTCCTGTAGCATGCCGCGTCTCTGCGGAATAGTAGCTCTGTGTTCGTGTACCGCAGCTGTCTCAACATCGTGGATTCGGGGCCCGCGGATTAGCGGGCCCCGGCGACAGCTACCTCCTCCTCACGCGCAAAACGTCGCCCTCCGGGAAGTTGTTAGGGTTCCAGGTGTAGTCGCCATCTTTCTCGTAGAGCGCGACGTACGGCCTGCGTTCGAGCCTGCCGCCACCGCGTGAGAGAGGGGCGGGGACCTCGGCGAACCCGATGACCGGGAAGGCCTTCAGACCGTAGGCCGTCCGCATCCAGACCTCGTCCCCGAGCTCGACCTCGGAGAACGGCACCTCCGCGGCGTCCAGGTACTCGCCGAGCCGCTCGCCCTCGGGCATCGAGGCGTCGAACTCGTGGAGCATCACGTCGAAGTCGTACTCGTTCTCCTCGGTAAAGCCGTCGTAGAGCCCCTCGCGGCCGACGATCTCCCAGCCGTCGATGACGTAGACGCCGTTGTCGCCGGGGTTGCTCAGGCGCTCGAAGCGGTCTATGCCCAGCGACAGGCTCCCGCCGAAGAAGTTGCCCATCACCTGGCAGATGCGCGCCCATCCGTAGCAGTCCGCGCTCGGCGGGCGGTAGCCCTGCAGCTCGCAGTACCGGAGCAGCGGCGCCACCGTGTCGAGACCTCCGTTCCAGTGCAGGTAGACGCCGATCTCGTGCTCCCTCGTGGTGATGACCGCCCTGTTTCCCATGATGTGCCTCCTAGGCTCGTGGGGCGCCCCTTTGGCGCTCCTCTTGGCCCGGGCGGTGCCGGCGGCCTGCGCGGCTGCAAGGGAGGAAGCGAAACCCGAGAGGGCTCGAGTTTTCGCCCATGGACATGGTGAATGGGGCGAAAAGTTTTCGCGGCCCTTGCCGCCGTGCGGGCCTTCGGCGATTCTGCCCAGGGTGAGGGGAGCGTCATGGGACGCCTCGTGCGTGGAGGTTCATTGGGAACAGGGGCGTCACCGCGATGGGGAGGCGTGCGCGGTTGCGCTGCCGGAACGGATGAATGGAATAGGCGCTTTGCATCACAGAAGCGATGTGCTCGCGCGCTCGAGGCGCTGGCAGATGCGCGCGGGTGTTGGTCGTCGGCGGATAAAATAGCGGCATGGCCATGGAGTAGAGATGGCCGAAACGGGCAACGCGCACTGGACATCTGGCGAGCTTGCGTTGCGGGAGCGATGCGACGCTAGGATGATGGCGGCTACCGTGGCAAGCGTCACGGGGCAGACGACCGCAGTGGCTCACTAAGCATCAGTGAGCGTGATTGCCGCCGGTCGGGCATCCCCCGCGGTGAAATGTGCGGAGGATCGATACAGCGCTGACAGGCTTACCTGCGTGCGTTTCGCGGAATGGCAACACCCGAGGAAACGAAGCGTGCGCGCGGCCGCCGGGAACGAAGGACGATTCGCCGGGGAAAGCGGACAGCAAGAAACCCCGGACCCTTGCGGGCCCGGGGCCGCGTAAGCGCCGGGGAGGGAGGTCACTCCACGGCGCAGAGCGCGTTGCGATGGTGGCGCAGGAGCGCCCGGCTGTCGGAGACGATCACCAGGCTCACGGTGTCGAAGCGGACGGTGCAGTCGCCGCTCTCGGGATGCTCGGCCAGGTAGGCTATCGCCAGGCGCTCGTTCGCCTTGCGGTCGATCTCCTCCTTGGGGAACCCGGTGCCGTTGTTCTCGCCGACGAGGCAGGTGACGAAGACGAGGTCGCCTTCGTCCCTGGCGATGTAGTCGACGCTCGCGTCGCCGTGCGCCCAGCCCCTCTCGAGGATCTCGAACCCCTTGCGCTCCAGGAACGTGCCGGCCGCCGCCATCGCCTTGTCCTTGATCGCTTCCATGATTGACCTCCTTCGGTTTCGGCCCGCCCCCGTGGCGAGCCTTGTGGCCCGCATGCCGCCGCGGTTCCCGGAGGGCGCAAGGGTAAAAGCAAAACCCGCCAGGGCCCGAGTTTTCGATCGCCGTCTTGGAATGCCCATCGAAAATTTTTTGCGGCCCTTGCGCCCGCAGGGGTTCGTGGCGAGCCTGCGAAGGTCCAAGGAAAGCCCCGGGAGGGACGTGACGGAGGAGGCCATCCGGATGCGGAACATGGCAGGCGATAGCGGCTCCGGGGCCTCGGCTGTGCAAGGGGCCAGAGCAGACGGGTGCTGGCGAATAACGGTGCGTGCGATACTGCAGGCAGGGCGGCGCTCACCACCCTTGCCCACCGCGCCGAACGGCTGCGGGCTACGGATGGGCCCTCCGCCGCCCGCCGTGGTGGAAAGCGTGGAGAGCGCGTTTCGGTTTCCCGTAGCCTTGGACGCCGGCATGCAGAGCCCCAACTGCGCCTGCCTCGACAATGCGGATGGGCGGTCTTCGCGCACGATGCCGCCGCAAGACGAGCCTGCGGTAAGATGTCACCATCGATCATCAGGAGGAGCACGTGCAGCAGCCAATCACCCGCAACGACCCGGCGCTCTTCTCCACCGAGGAGGAGAACCAGTATTTCGACCGGAAAAGCGCCCGCAAGGACGAGAAGGAAATAGCCAAGCACATTTGCGCCTTCGCCAACGCCTCGGGCGGCAAGCTCGTCATCGGCATCGAGGACGATGGGAAGATCACCGGCTTCAAACGTGATGGCGCGCACAATATCGAGGAGTTCGAGCAAGCTCCGATCGGCACCTGCACCCCGGGGCCGATCGTGCACCCCGAGCGCGTCCAGGTCGTGAACTGCATGGGCGAGGACGATGTGATTCTCGTTTTGGACGTCGAACCGTCGCCGGATCACGTGGTGTCGCGCATAAGCGACAAGGAGGTGTTCCTCCGTCAGAACGACAAGAGCGTCAAGCTCGATCGCGAGCAGGTTTTGGCTCTGGAGTACGACAAGAATCAGCGCAGTTATGAGAACGAGGTGCAGGACCGTTCTTCTATAGACGACATCGATGCCGAGGTCCTGCGGCGGTACAAGGACGACATAGGCGCAACCGGGCTGTCCGACGAGCAGGTTCTGCGAAGCCGTGGCTTTCTCGTGGACGGGCACCTGACGAATGCCGGCGTCCTCCTCTTCTCTGAGTATCCGGGGAAGTTCATGCCCTGGGCCAGGGTCCGCGTCCTGCGCGTGGACGGCACGAGCCTCTCGACGGGCAAACGCATGAACATCGTGAAGGACCGCACCTTCGACGGCCCGCTGCCCAGGCAGATCGAGGGAGCTCAACAGCTCATATCGAGCCTCCTACGGGAATTTCAGTTCCTCGGGGAGGACGGGCGCTTTGAGACGATTCCCGAGTATCCGGAGTTCGCCTGGTTCGAGGGCCTGGTGAACGCGGTAACGCATCGTAACTACGCGTTCTCCGGCGACTACATTCGCGTGACGATGTACGACGACCGCATGGAGATACTGTCTCCGGGGAGGCTCCCCAACATCGTGACGCTCGAGAACATGAGGCACACACGCTACTCGAGGAACCCCGTTCTCGCTCGCGCGCTGGTGGAGATGGGGTGGGTGCGCGAGCTCAACGAGGGCGTCCAGCGCATCTACGACGAGATGGCGAGCTATTTCCTCAACGAGCCCCTGTACACCGAGCCGAATAACTCCTCCGTGCTCCTGACGCTGGAGAACAGCGCCACCTCCCGTGTGCTAAGGCAGAACGACAGCCTCACAGCGGCCGTGTCCCAGGAAACCCTGGAAGGGCTCAGCGAGTACGAGATCGCTGCCATGAGGCTGGCGATGTCGCATGGGCGCGTCACGACGAAGGGGCTGGGCAAGGTGATTGAGAAGGGCCCGACCCTCTGCGCGCGGACGCTCAAGGGCCTATCGTCCGACAAGGGACTGCTGGTATGGCACGGGAGCAGCACTCACGACCCTTCCCAGTACTACTCGCTCAACGAGGCGGCTTTCGGTGCCGGTCGCTCGTGACCCACAGTCCTTCTCTGCAAGAGGCACGAACGGACTAGAACGGAGTAGAGAGGACTAAAACGGAGTAGAACGGAGTTTAAGAGGGCGAATCTGCCGCGGAAAGCGTCCGGCGGCAGATTCGACATGGCCCTTGAGCTGCGGGTATGGGTCTTTGATGCGCCGAGCGGACCAGAACGGAGTAAAACGGACCAGAACGGAGTAACTGGAGCGGGTGGGCCCCTGCGCGCAGTCTCCGCGTCGTTCACATGAACCTGAAGGCTGCCTTCGCTATGAATCTGACCGCCTTGAAAATCGCCTTAAGCGCTCGCATGGTCGGCCTCCCGCCTCTCGGCCTCTGCGAGCATGGCCCGCAGCTGCTCCACGGTGAACGTGAGGCCGGAGGCGCAAGCCGCCCCGGCGGCGTCGTCTCTGCCCGGGTCGTCGGCCGGGAACGACATGTCCACGTCGAAGGCCTCGGCGACCTTGGAGACGGCCGCCTTCTTGGCGTCCGGGTCCACGTCGGCGTAGGTGTCCAGCGTCATCGAGACGTTCGCGTGGCCGAGGTAGCTCGCCACGGTGCGCACGTCGGTACCTCCGGCGATCATCATGGTGGCGAACGTGTGCCGCAGGTCGTGGAAGGTGCACTTGAACCCGTTCATCTTGCAGAACGCGGCGAAGTCCTTTCCGAGCTGCGTGGGGTTGTAGTAGCGGCTCTCCGGCTCCTGGGTCCCCAGGATATAGGGGTCGGCGGCGGGGAGCTTGAGCTTCCTGAACAGCAGCTCGGTGTCCTTCCTCATGGCGCAGAGGATTGCGAACGTGTGCTCGGTGAGGGGGATCGTGCGGCTTTTCCCGGTCTTGGGCTCCTTCACGTAGTACCCGCCGTCGGCGTTGCCGAGCGCCCGGCGCACGGTTATGGTGCCGTCGTCTCCCAGGTCCGACCAGCGCAGCGCGCAGACCTCGCCGCGGCGCATGCCGGTGGTGAGGGCGAGCTCTATGGCCATGCCGAGCGGGCTCTCCGCCTCAGCGCGCACGGCGAGCCCGAGCATGCGGGTGCGCTCCGCGCGGTCGAGCGCGTTGATCTTTGGCTTCACGCGCTTGGGCGGCTTGCAGAAGTCGCAGGGGTTCTTGGCCAGGTAGTCCTGCGCGATGGCGAACTTGAGCGCCTGCTTGAGGAGGCGGAACGGCTTCTCCACGGACTTGGGCGCGTAGCCCTGGGCGGTCATGTCCGCCATCCACCCGTTAACATCGGCGATCGTGAGGTCGCAAAGCCTTATGTCGCCCAGGTAGCGGCTCACCTGCCTCGCCTCCGCGCGGTAGCCCTTCACCGTGCGGGGCTCAATGGTGCCGCTCTTCTCCTTGTAGTCGACGAACGACTTCAGGTACTCGCGCACTGTTGTGGACGACCCGCTCGCGCCGCCCTTGACCTCCAGGTCGACGATCAGCTCGTCGCGGGCCCTCTCGGCCTGGCGCTTGGTCTTCGCCTCTATCGTGTGGTAGGTGGTGACGATCTCGCCCGTGAGGGGGTCGTGGTGCGAGAGGATGACCTCCCATTTGTTCGTGTTCCTCCTGCGGCGCAGGCCTCTGCTCGTGTACTTCATGGGGCTGTCCTTCCAAGCGGTTTTCCACAGCCAACCGTGACCAACATTGTGACCCACAACGTGACCAACAATTGACCAACATTCGGATGCTGGAAAGACGGAAACATGGGCAAGCAGGGGAAGCGGAGAAGCGAAAAACCACATTTCGCACGCCGTTCACCTGCGGTTTTGGCACGGTCAGCAAAGGGAGAACGCCAGTGGAACAGACCCCCAGTCGCTCATAACCCGGAGGTCGTTGGTTCAAATCCAGCCCCCGCGACCAAAACTTCAAGCCCTCTTCGGAGGGCTTTTTTGTTGCGTATGGGCTTTTATTGGCTAGACTGTGCCTAGGATTACTAGTGTTCCAGCAAATCGCATGCTGTTCATGACTGACAAAACGCAGGGCTATAGGCCAAAATGCAGTCATATATATGCGATAGCACGATGACGCTTATGAGAGGGGGCGTGGTGGGTCCCAAGATTGACAACGGCGTAGCAGCCGACGCGCATTCTGCGGATCATGCCAGCGAACGAGAACCTTCATCGCATGAGAGCTCTACGAAAGGGCGGGCGGCAGGACGGCGTAGGCGCATCGCGCTCACGGTGGTCGCGCTTATCGCAATTGCGGCCATTGGTGTTGGAGGCTCCCAGCTATGGTCTAACTCGAAGGCACCAAGCTCCGATAGCGATATCTCCGCAGAAAACGTGATAACGAAATCACAGCTCATGGATGTCGTCAACGTAAGTGAACTCTCGACAGCGCAGTTCATCTACAACGGCATCGCTACCAAGTACAACGATGATGGCTCGGAGCGATATAAAGTCCGTTATACGGGTACCGTCACGGCAGGCGTTGACATGTCCCAAATAACCTTCGACGTCAACGATGAAGAGAAGACGGTCACCCCGCATCTGCCCGACATCGCTCTGTCAGTCAGCATTGAACCGGACATCGACTACATCCCTAGCAATCCTGGATCTAACCAGAAAGAAGCGCTCGAACTTTGTCAGCGGGATGCGAATGACGAAGTCGATGGTTCGACTGACATTCGAAGCGTCGCGCAACAGAACCTCCAGTCGACGATTGAAGGGCTCATCGACCCTCTACTCCAGACGCACGGGTATACCATCGAGTGGAGCGAATAGCTATGAAGGATGCAGCAAAGAGTCGCGACAAGACACCGAATAAAGCGCCGTCCATCTTCGGCGTCGTTGTCACCGTCGTTTTAGTTGCGGTAGCTATCGTTGTCTGCACGCTCGGCTTCGCCGGCAGCAGCAAGGCGGGGGTAGGTGCAGGGAACCAGAATCCTGCCGCATCTGAGTTCGCGCCAAGCAATACGCCTGATTTCTCTGACGTACAGTCCATCAGCCAACTTGCGACACTCAAATGCTATTACCATAACGTGGCGCACGCTGAAACCGAGCAACAAGACAACCCCCTCGGCTGGGTGTTCCACAGCGGTTACAAAAAAGTTTGGCTTGAATACGATGGCATCGTCACCGTCGGGGTTGACGCCAGCCAGATAACGATTTCTCAGCCTGATGCCAACAACGTCGTGATGGTACACGTGCCAGATGCGACCATCCAGAGTGTCCAAATTGACTACGATTCGCTTGGCGATCCCATAACCGATACGGGAATGTTCACTAATGTGACTGATGATGAAAAGACCCAAATGCTGGTTGGTGCTCAAAACGACATGAGAGACACTGCGGAGCAAAACAGTTCGCTCAAACAGCAGGGAACTGATCGCGCAAAAGACCTTATTCGTGAATGGGTTGAAAATACCGGTTCGCAGGTGGGCCAGACGTATACTGTGCGGTTTAATTAAGCAGCATTGCGTGCAACGTTTGCGGTATGAGGTCTTCGCTAACGCCAGCGAAGACCTCGTTATCCAAGCTGTTAGATTTCATACGATAGCAAGACTTCGCCTGTGATGAGTCCGGCCCTGCCGTACCTCCTCTCGCAAGATGTTCATGATGGCGACGCAGATTGCCCCCGCTTCGCTTCCGCGCCCGGGTCAGTCGAGGTCGCGTAAATCGGATAGATTTGACTAAGCATCTACCTGCGGAAACGTCCGAGCCATCCGCCATCGACCGCGTAAACGCCGCGTAAGCTCGCGTAAACAGGTGAAGTTCGCGGAGCCTTTCGTGCTCCAGATTCAGCTGGCTTCCGGAGATCTCGCTTTGCCCTGCTGCTGTTCAAATCGATAGAGGCGCCTAGCCGAACGGTGATCGTCGATTGCGTTGTCTCGAATAGCTTGAGCTACGAGGCGTAAGGTCGCGTAAACAGGACAGTCCGAACAAATCGACTACCTGCGGAAACGCCCGATTTGGCCGACGCCGACCGCGTAAACGCCGCGTAGGCTCGCTTAAACCGTCAAGGACTTACGCGAGCGTCCACACCGATTTCCGTTTGTCGAAAACAATCGTTCCCAAGCGGCGCATCTTGGCGAGTATGTTGCCGACCTTGTCGTATTTCTGAGAGTCTGTAAGCTCGCTGGAGAGCGACGGGAAAACGGTCTCATTCAGCTCAAGTCGCGATGCCGTGCCGTGCTTCCTCAGGTAATCGGTGACGAGGGCCTGGCAGTACTCTTCCGACTTGCCGCGCGATTCGACGTAGCTCGCCCGCGTGCCCGTGATCTCCGCAATAGAGGCAGCGACCCGTACATGAGGTCTGCGACCTTCAACGAGCCCCTTTCGACGCAGCCTCCGCAGAGCGGCGTCAGATATCGGGACGCCCTTCTGGACTCTGTCCAGAGCGAGGACGTCTTCGAAGGGCAGCTTGCTGTTCCGTATCAGCATCCTCGTGCGGCCTCTCTTCGATGCCCTTTCCCATGGCCGTCTGCCTTCCTCGTGCCGGGCCCCCTGGCGCGCCTTGTGGCGCGGATGGCGCCTGCGGGCAAGCGGCAGTGCAAGGGGTAAAGCGAAACGCGGATGCGCCTGAGTTTTCCGAGGGGCGCCCTGCGCCCGTCGGAAAAGTTTTCGCGCCCCTCGCACTAGAGCGACCGTAGGCGAGTCTTCGCTCCCAAAGCGAGACGGGGCAGGGTTTGCTACAGACGAGAAGGCATGGTAACGGGTACAAGTTGTGCCCGTTGCGCCTATTGCTGTGCTGCTCTAAGGTCGCAAATTGCGACCTTAGAGCTAGAGCCCCATTTTCTACTTGCCAAGCGTGGCGACAATCGAGTCAACGATGGCGGAGTCCTCAAGCTTGGCGACGGCGAAGCTCTTCTTGCCAGCGTCCTTCAGCGACGCTCCGACCAGGTAGCCTTCGTTACCGTCCAGAATGAGAAAGCGGTCATGGAACGAGGCCGTGTGCCTGACCTCGAGCGCGGGGTACTGCACATTGAATGTTGCCACATCACGTGCGGTGAGGCTGGTCTTGGGGTGTGTCCACACGGTGACGGAGACGCCCGACTGCTTCTTGGCGAGGATGTTGAGCGTCCCCGTGTCCATGTAGCCGTCGATCAGGACGATCTCGCGCTTGGCCCTTTGCACGAGCGAGACCAGGAACTCGAACGCGTCGTAGACCTGGCCCTCGAAGAAGACCTTCTGGTTCGGAGCCTCGTGCGCTCCCATGTAGTCGAAGACGCGCTCGAAGCGCTCGTCGGTCGAGTGCTCCAGGCTGTCCAGCCTGTGGTCGATGCTCCTGATCTGCTCGAACATATGGGCGTTGTCTGCGATGAAGTGGCGCATCTCAACGAAAGCGCGCATGATGCGGACACTTGCGTCAATTGCGACCTTGCTGCGGAGCACGCCCGAGAGCAGCCACGACTTGCTCGGTGTACACATGGGGAAAGTACGTGCGGCCAATCGAAGAATCAGTGTCCCGACCTGCTAAGGTGCCAATTCGGCACCTTGGCAGGTCCAGCTCCCCTCCTCTTGTGAGTTTGAAGCGAAAGTCCTCGGGGAAGCGGTCCTCATTACGCTTGGCGGCGCGGTTGAGCGCCCTTGTCTCAACGCCGTACAGCTCGGCAGGGTCGCTGTCGAGCATGACTTGCTGGCCTCGTACGCCCTCAGCCTCGGGTCGCCTCGCAGGTCGTGGAACGTGCAGTCGAAGCCGTTCATCCTGCAGAATGCGGCGAAGAAGTGCAGGGGGATTACAGGTCGCGTCCGAAGTAGATGACGTCGTCCATAGGGTTGCCGTAATACGGGTCGATTTCGTCGAAGCCCAGCTTGCGGTACAACGACACGGCGGCCTCGAGCGGCTTCACCGTGTCGAGTACCATGCGCGTGCATCCGTCCTCGCGCGCAAGCTCCATTATGCGTTCCGCCAGCCGCTCGCCCAGATGGTGCCCGCGCCCGGCCGGCTGCACATAGAGCCGCTTCATCTCGGCCGTCGTATCGTCCAGGCGGTGGTAGGCAACGCAACCGACGACCGTGCCGTCGGTGGTTACGGCGACGACGAGCCTGCCGTGCGGCGGCAGGTACTTGCCACCCAGATCGGCTAGTTCGTCTTCCAAACCTTGGAACGCCAGGTCGCGTCCCAGCCATTCGGTGTACTCGCGTATGAGCCCCTTTGCCTCTTCCAGATAGGGCGCGCCGTCCACAAGCTCCATGGTTGCCTCTCTATGCCATTCCGTCCGTTTCGGCCAATCCCATCAGAACCGATCGCACCCATGGATCGAAGGGCCCGAACGACGGCGGGAAGCGTTCTCGAAACAGTTCCGCGAGTTGTTTCGAGAGAAAGCGGGTGAGTGCCAGAGGCAAAGCGGAAGCGACCGTGGTTGAGGAGCCGAATCGCAGGATTTGCGCAACTGCGAAAGCTTGAGCGAATCGGGAAGTCGCTGATTAAACCCCACCTCTCGAATCAAACGCATAGCAGGTCAGAATCGTGTGCAACAATGAACGAGAACCGCCAGTTTTTACGCCGGCAACAAGGAGGGACTATGCACGAGGTCGCACACGTCGATATCAACATCGACCATGATTCGGGCGTTCCCGCCTATCGCCAGATCTACCAGCAGATTCGCAGTCAGATTGCCACTGGCAGCATACCCGCCGGCGCACTCATTCCCAAAATCCGCGATCTCGCCACGAACCTAGGCGTTGCCCGCAACACCGTCGAAGCGGCGTATCGCCAGCTCAGCCTTGAGGGCTTTGCAAGCGGGAAGCGCGGTGTCGGCTACGTGGTCGAAGAACTTGACTTCTCGAGCGTCGAACGACAACTGTCGTCGGAAAGCCCGGCATCTACTACCGTCCATCTTCCTGCGCATCGTAAAAGCCCGCTGGGGGACAGCCTGGGCTGTCGCTATGATTTCTCCTACGGGAACCGCGATCCCAGCGGGCTCCCCACAGGGCTTTTGAAATCGTTCGTCGCCGATGCGTTCGACGAGGCGGACCTCACCGGGGCCGCAACCTATATCGACCCCCTAGGCCTGCCTGCCTTGCGTACGTGCATCGCCCGCAAGCTCAACGCTACGCGCGAGATGCATTGCCAGCCCGACCTGGTCGTTATGCAGCCGGGGACGCAAAGTGCGCTTCACTCCGTTCTCTCGCTTTTTCCGTTCGAACAACGCAGCGTTGCAATCGAGAACCCCGGTTATGATGGGGCGCTGAGGGTCTTCCAGAGTCGCGCCACGCACATCATCGCTCTGCCCGCTTACCGCAGCGGGCACAACTTGCTTCGGGTGCTCGAAGACTGCGATGCGAAGCTCGTGTTCCTCACGCCCTCGAACCAATTTCCACTTGGCTACATCATGCCTCTCGCCACGCGTCTGAAGGTCATCGACTGGGCGAAACGGCACGATGCCTACCTCATCGAGGACGATTATTGCTGCGAGTACCGCTACGGCTCCGACGCCGTTCCATCCCTGCAGTCGCTGTGTCCGAGCCGCGTTATTTACCTGGGAACGATGTCGAAGATTCTTTCCCCTGCCATACGCATGAGCTATCTGGTGCTTCCACCAGCGCTGATGGAACGGTGGAACGACGTTCATCGGTACCGTTTCTGCGCACTGCCGTGGCTCGATCAGGAGATGATGTGCCTGTTCATGAGCAGCCCGGAGTGGACGCGCTACGAGCGTTCGACAGTCAACCGCTATCGCAAAAGCCATGACACTCTCATTGCGAGCATTCGCAAAGAGCTGGGGGATAACGTGCGCATCGTCGGCGGCGATGCCGGGCTTCATATCCTGCTGGGCGATAACGAGAAGCGCGACCAGTCGAAGTTGATCAATCTTGCACGCTCGCGTGACGTGCGCGTGTACGGAACCGACCGTTACTGGGTAGGAAAGGCTCGCCCGATGCGCAATTTCGTGCTGGTGGGGTTCTCCCAGATTCGCGAAGAGGATATCCCCGAGGGAATACGGCGTCTCGGCGAGGCCTGGTACGGTTAATGCGAAACGCCATCCCCCAACGTCTTATTGGTGCGTTGGGGGATGGCGTTAACCAGCTGGTCGCGCGAACGTCGGCCTTGCGTACGGAGCTGGGTCATCGTTGCTCGTCGGTTCTCGGGTTGGATCGGCTAGGCGAGCGAGTCGTAGTGGTCGTTCAGCACCCCGTCGACGTATTCGAGCAAGGCAGAGTAATAGCCTTCCGGTCGTGCTGCGTCGACATTGGCGCGGAAGCGCGCTATCCAGTGCAGCGGGTGGGCTTGAATGAACCATGCCGCCTTGTTCGCGGTTTCTCGAACAAGGTCTTGGTCGTTCGCGCTCGCTGCTGCCGCCTTCTCGCAGAGCACCGAGAGATACAGCAGCTCGATGCCCATGTGGTCTTCGAGCTGGTTGCTCTCGCCGTTCAGTTCGAGCCCCTCTGCAGCGATTAGCTGCTGCATCGCAACGGTCGCATGCCCATAGGCCACCTTCTTGTCGTTGCGGGGGTCGTTGACCGTCTCCCACGGGTCAGCGGCGGGACGCGGCGGGCCTATGAACAGGTGCGCGAACTCAACCGATGTCGCGATCATGCCCGCCACAGCCGGGTCGTTGCTGTAGACGAGCGCTCCCATGGCGTCCCGCTCAGCGTTTTCGTCGGCTTTGCGCGCGTACGCCTCGAGACGTTCAAGGCCTCGCTGGCCCTCGCTGTTTTCGGGAACGGGCATCTGCGCCCAAAACGACGGATCGAGCCCTTGGTAATTGCCCGAACGGTTCATGGGGGTGAGAAGCTCGTTTCCCACGAAGCCGTACACGGCGCCGTATGCGCGCCACTGATCGGCATCCAACAGATCGTTCACTTCGACTGACATGCACATCGCCTTTCTCTCACGCGTTATGCGCTTACGAGCGCTTCTTGATTGATGGTGTGCCGGCGCTTTCCAAAGAGCCGTTGCCCGCCGCTACCGCCTTGGTAACGGCGGGTCGGCGTCTTTGGGAAGCGCCGGCGGGGCGGATGCGAGCCCCGCCGGCATTGCGGGGGAGGCGCGTTCCCTGGGAGCCTCCCGCTACTTCTCAGCGTTTAGCAGCATCCGTGCGCTGGGAAGGTGCTGGCAGAGGGTTACTTCCCTGCGCGTTCGGCAGCGGCTTCCTGTGCGAGTTCGGCCACCTGGTCTGCATGCGCCTCTTTGTATTTGGGCAGCAGCTTGTGGATGAGGACGATGAAGACCGTGACGCCGAAGGAGATTACCGCGAGGGCAACCATGATTTCGGGTAACGTCGGCGCATAGTTGCTGGTCACTGCCCAAATCTGGTCGCCCGACGACAGACGTGCGGACAGCGAGCCGCTGGAAATGCCGGGGCCGTAGGCGATGTTGGGATGGATGAAGCTGGAGAACAGCAGCCACACGCGCTTGCAGAACACGCTTACCACGACGAAGGCCGATGCCCAGCCTATGATTTTCATGTTCTGGCGGCGCTTCTTAGAAGCGAGCATGATGAAGCTCACGACGAGCAAGATGATTTCGAGCCAGAAGAACGGTGCGGTCGAACCGAAGAACATCTCGCCAAGGGTCTGCAGCACGTGCTCTTCCTGCGGGTACGCGCTTGCGAGGACTTCGCAGAACACGAAGTAGAAGTCGAGTGCGACGACGGTGGCAAGCAGAATCGCAAGCTTGGAGAACAGGCGATCGGGAACTTCGAACCAGCCGCCTTTGCGCAGGCCGAACAGGGCGAGGATGAGCAGGCCCAGGCCGGAGTCCAAGGCGGACACGACGAACAGCGGCGCCATGATGGAGCTGTACCAGTCGCGTCCGATCTGCAGGCCCAGAATCCATGCGGTCACGGAGTGGACGAGGATGGCAACGGGCAGCGCGATGCAGCTTGCAACCCACTGCTTGTGGGCTGCGCCTTCCTTTTTGGAAACGAGGAAAACGAGTTCCACGATGTTCATGATGATGTACAGCGTGATGACGCACAGGTCCCATACGAGCGGGCTCATGAAGTTCGGGCCGGTGAGCATACGCCAAATGCGGGCGATTCCGCCTAGGTCGACCAAAACGAGCGCGCCGGCAACAAGGATGCACGACAGCGAGGTGACGATCGCCGGCAGGGCGATTTTCTCGTAGTCTTCGATATGGAAGACGCTACCCGCGGAAGCGACGATCAGGCCGCCGGCCGACAGGCCGACGAACAGCAGGAACAGGCAAATGTAGAGGCCCCAGGACGTGCCGTTCGACATGCCTGTGATGCCCAAGCCGAAGGTCTGCTGGCAGATCCAGCATCCCAGTCCGATTGCCATCAGCACGACAAGGACGCCGAGCGCGATCTTGACGGATTTCTTCATTGATTTCATCTTATCGGCTCCTTTCTAGTCGTGGTAGTAAACCTGGGGGCGGGTTCCCTTGCCCTCAAGCAGGGTGTAAGCATTGCTTTGCTTGACGATCTTGGAAATCTCGGAGTCGGGGTCGTCCAAGTCGCCGTAGATGCGGGCGCTCGACGGGCAGCACACGACGCACATGGGCTCGTTTGCGGGGTCGGCGTCGCAGCGCTCTTTGCACAGCGAGCATTTTTCCATGACGCCGCGCGGGCGAATCGGCACGTCCTTGAAGCCGGTTTGGAAGTCGGGGTCGTGATCGGGCTCCGACCAGTTGAACACGCGCGCGTTGTACGGGCAGGCCGCCATGCAGAAGCGGCAGCCGATGCATTTGTCGTAGTCGATTTCCACGCGGCCCTTATCGTCCTTGTACGTGGCGCCCGTGGGGCACACCTTTTGGCATGCGGGGTTATCGCAGTGCTGGCATGCCAGCGGCACGTACGTGCGGGTGAGGTTGGGGTACGTGCCCTGCGCGCCGTCGAGCACCTCGTCGCCGTCGGTGAGGACGCGGTTCCACAGCATGCCCATCGGCACGTTGTTGCTCATCTTGCAGGCGTTTGCGCACGTATGGCAGCCAACACAACGGGACAGGTCGATTACCATTCCCAGTTTGGTCATTGTTATTCCTCCCTTACGCCTTCTCTACCTGGACGAGCGTGTCGTTGAACGGGGCGACGGGCGCGGCGTTGAGCCAGATGGAGCGCTTGTTGCGGTTGTCGTTCGTCAGGTTCTGGACGGGGCCTTCCTCCATGTACTTCGCCCATTGGCCTTCGTAGATGCGCGAGGAACCGGGCCTGATCGCATTGTTCAGGCGCACCTTGCATTTGAACTCGCCGCGGTCGTTGTAAGCGCGGACGATATCGTCGTTTTTCAGTCCGCGGTCCTCGGCGTCCTTGGGATTGAGCTCCAGGGTCGCTACGTAGAACTGCTGAATCCATTTGGCGTCGACGAACTGGTCGTGGATGAAGAACTTCGAACGCGTCTGCGTGAGCTGCAGCGGGTATTTTTCCATGAGCGGGTTGCCCTCGTAGGCCTCGTTCGGGTCTTCGTATGCGGGCAGCTGCTGGCCGTCGTCGGCGAGCCAATCGTAGTAGAGCTCCATGCGGCCGGATGGCGTGGTGAAGTCGTGGTCCTGATACGAGGTTGCCCATTCTTCGGGCACGTTCAGGCGCTGCAAGCCGTTGTTGGCGATGAGCGAGTCGACGGTGATGCCGTCGAGCGCCGGGTCGTCGCTGTCGAGCATTACCTCATCGAGCTCTCGGCGCGTCTTGGGAAGAGCGTCGGCGCATCCCATCGCTTTGGCCAGGCCGTATTCGATTTCGTAGTCGGGCTTGGATTCGAACAGCGGATCGATGACCTTCTGCTGCAGCTCGACGTAATCGCGGGCGGTTTTGATGGAGCCGATGTCCTCGTTGAGCTCGAATTTCGAGCTGGCGGGCAACACGATGTCGGCCCAGTCGCACGTGAACGTGTGGTAGATGTCGACGGCGAGGACGAAGTCGAGCTTTTTGACCCATTCGCGCGTTTTGTTGGTGTCTGCGTAGTGCATGAGCAGGGCGTCGCCCAACGCGACGTAGCCGTGCACGCCCGCATCGTCGTCGCGCCGCTCGAAATTGCCCTCGGTGCCGTCGGCGGTTCCCCAATCGTCGGGTTCCGGCCATTCGCCGAATTCGCAACCATAGGTGACCTGCCATTGGTTGTAGCCGCCCAGGCCGCCGCCTTGCTTGTCGGTGATGCCGCAGAGGCCCGCCAGTGTGACCGCCGCATGTCCCACGACGTCGGCGTTGTACCACTTGTCGGGACCGCCCCAGCCCATTGCCAGCACAGACGGCTGGTTGTTCGCGAACTCGTCGGTCATCTGCGTAATCTTGTCAGGGTCGAGATGGGTCTTTTTGGCAGTCCAGTCGAGCGTGTAGGCCGCTGCGTTCTTCTTGAGCTGGCTGAAAACGGTGATGTACTTGTCGTTTTCAAACTCGAGTTGCGGATGGGACGAGTCGGTGTAGTTCTTAACCCCGTCATCCCACACTTTGAACGGGTTGGTTGCACCGGAGCCCTCTTCGGGCGCGTCTTTGGTCTGCGTGTCGCGCTCGAGCAGGCCGGTTGACTTGTCGATGAGGAACGGGAAGCTCGTGTAATTGAGCATGAAGTCCTCGTCGTACCACTTGTTTTCGATGACGAGGCTGATCATGCCCAACAGCAGCGCGGCGTCGGTGCCGGGCTGGATGGGCATCCACTCGTCGGATTTGCAGGCAGCCGTGGTGTAGTGCGGGTCGATCGTCCACATCTTCGCGCCCGCTTCTTTTGCGTCGAAGAACCAACGGTTGTAGACGAGGCCCGATTCGGGGAGGTTCGTGCCGAGCATGAGGATGGTGTTGGAGTGCACCCAGTCGGCGACTGAGCAGGTTGCAAGCATCTCCTCGTTGTCGTAGCGGCCGAGCGCCGGGTCCATGCCGTTGCCGATGCCGACGTCGACGCCCTCGATGTCTTCGTCTTGAATTTGCCCTTTAAGGAAATCGGCGATGAAGGCGAAGCCCGTGCGGGGCTCGAGGCAGGTGTCGAACAGCATCGCCTGCTCGCCGTACTTGTCCTGGACCGCCTTGATTTGCTTGGCGCATTCGTCGAACGCTTCATCCCAGCTGATGCTGACGAACTGGCCCGAGCCGCGCTCGCCCACGCGCTTGAGCGGCGTCTGGATACGGGTGTCGCCGTAGATGTGCTGGACTTCGCTGATGCCCTTCAGGCAGATGGTGTTGAATTTCTTCTCGCCGGGCCAGTTGTTCGGTTCGACTTGCACCATGCGACCGTCACGCACCGTGCACTTAAGCGAGCAGTTGCCTCCGCAGTGCCACTGGTGGAAGGTGTAGGCGGTCTTCTCGCCCGCACCTTGCGCGAGAGCCTTGGCTGGTTTGAGCCAAGTGCCGTAGGACGCTGCACCTCCTGCCGCGGTGGTGACGGCCGCGGCAGCGCCGGCGGCCTTGAGGAAGCCACGACGTGTCAGACTCATGAATACCCCTCTCTTTGTTGCTGTCTCCCGAATTGCAATCCCCCTAAATCTCACTAAACGAAAAGCATGAATTAGGGATTGCAACTCCAATCCCTAATTAAAAACCTAAGAAAATGCCGTTCAATGGGGATTAGTTGAGAATATGGAGAGGAAATGAATTTCGATGGGGATTGGCGTCCTGCTGCCGGAAAGACTGCGCTGTGGAACTTGGGCTTTAGCGACTATGCGCCTACGTGCGTGATCGATGAACTAACGAAGGATGGAGTGGCAGTTTGGGTACCCAGACAATAGTGGCCTCCAGTGCCGTACGGACGTCGTTTACGGCGTGAGCCATTTTCGATCGAGTGCCGAAGCTGTTAATTTAAAGGCCGTGTTCGACGGTGTTTGGGAAAGGTAGTGGCTCTACCCCGCCTTCTTCAAAGGTCACACGCTGCGTGACCAATTGAGCTGGTCCCGTAATCGGGCCCTATCCAGCGTCGTCGACTCCAAGGATCGCACGTGGCGCGAGAGGGGAGGGGCCGATTAGGGGTGGTCCAGCCCTACGCCGGAGCGCAACATTATGAGGATGGCAGGCAGCGCGTGTACTTCGCGGTGGAGACGAAGGGCAAGGAGCGCGGCGAGCGGCACGCAGGCTGCCTCTTCCATGGAAAGGTAGCTGGGCGCGGGCGCGAGGGCCGATTCGTCGACGGCGGCGTATTCGGCGAAGGCGCCGATCTCGGCGAGCGGCAGGCGACCGTAGACGCGATCGCCTTCCTTGAAGGCCTGCGCGTTCGACCCGGCCTTCACCACCGTGTCCGAAAACTCGTTGCCCATCACGAGCGGCAGCCGGTAGGGCACGATGAGCCGCACTTCCCTGCGGACGATCGTGTTGTCGAGCGGGTTCACCGCCGCCGTGTGGACGCGCACGAGCGCCTCGTGGGGTGCGGGTTCGGGCGCGGGGACGTCTGGACTGGCGCGGCAACAGCGCCCATGCCCCGCCTCGCTCGCTTGGACTCGGCGAGCATGGCCTCGAGCTGTCCCACGGTGAATGTGAAGCCTCAGGATGAGATCTAGTGGCCAAGTTTGGAAAGGGCACGATAACGGACGCCGTCGCCGACCAAGTAGACGCGTGCGTAACGTTAATCAAAAAGCGCGCAGAATCGACCGCTAACCGCGAAGGGCCCGCGGCAGCGGAACGTAGGCGCCTAGGTAGACGGCAACGAGCATCCAGGCGATTCCCTCGAGTGGGAAGCAGAGCAGGAGCAGCCCGACTACGAGAAGCGGCTTCCTCACCACGCCGGCGACGAAGACGCTGCAGGTCACGACCACGCAGAAGACGGGGTCGGCCCCCGTGAGCGCAGCGATTCCATATCCGCAGGTCACGCCTATGAAAATGCACGGGAAGAAATGCCCGCCGTGCCAGCCGAAGTTCAGACAGAGCGGAGTTGCGACGGCCTTGCAGACGCCGGTTGCGATCAGGACCCAGGCGGGCAGTGCGGTCCACGTGCCCATGAGTACGGAAATCTGCTCTTCTCCCGAAAACAGGACGTTGGGCAGGAAGAGCCCCAGCGCCCCGAGCGCGGCTCCGCAGAGTGTGGCTTTCACGACCGGTTGCTCTCCCATCTTGCGCGAAAGCCAAGCGGCTGCGACCGTCGCACCGCGATAGGCGAGCACGAGCGCATAGCCGGCCGCCGCGAGCAAGCACGCCCACGGCACGTCCTGCAAAGAAACGCTCATGGCGTCGAACCGCGGCAGCCCCATCTGCGCCCCTGTGGCGAGGGCGAATAGCCGCAAGCCCGCAAACGCTCCCAACACGGCGAGCGTGTAGAGCACGAGGCGGGGCGCGGGGGAGGCGGGGGGGGCGCGGCGCGTTCGCGGTCGCCCGTCCTCATCGCGGCCCCGAGCTGGTCGAGGATGGCCCGGCCCAGTTCTTCCAAGTCCTTCCATTCGCGTTCGTCCATGGCCTGGAGTTTTGCGTTCGACGCATCCATGGCGTCGTTGCCGTAGCGGGCGCGCACTTCGGCGCCGTAGAGATGTGTAGAAGAGACGGCGCTTGAGCCGGTCGGACACCCAGCTGCATGCCGTGGCCACAAGGCCGGCGAGCCCGGCTTCGGGGCCGACCGCGCCGCCGAACACGAGCGGCAGCGCGAAGCCGACGACGCTTGCCGGGACGTTCTGCACTCGGTAGCCGCCGCGCGTGCGCACGGCGGTCATCACGCTGGAAAGCGGTTGAGGCGCCCCGCCGAATCGCTTGGTCCACAGCCCGATGCCAAGGCCGCCGAGCGTGCAGACGACGAGGGCCGAACAGGGAAGGCCCACCGCCTGGGGCAGCGTTTCCCACAGCAGGCGCTGGCAGGCGGTGACCAGGAACATCACCGTGCGGATGGCGAGCGCCGCCGCGAAACCGATCGCTACCGACAGCGCGGCGAGCGCGAGCTTCCAGACCGAGCCCCCGCGCCCCGAGCGCGGACCGTAGTCGTCCACGTAGCGCGCGCCGCCCGGTGCGGCGCCTTCGGGTGAGCCGTCTTTCATGCGCGCCTCTTCCGCAGCTCTTTTACCTGGTTAGAGAGCTCTTCAAGTTCGGCCGTGCTCAGGTCGGGAAGGTGCTCGAGCCGGTCGACGAACAGTGCAATGCTCTGGTCCCGCCGCGCGCGCATGGCTTCACTGCAATAGTTGACGACAAACGCGGTGAGCACCGCCAGAAAGAAGATGCTCGTCACGCTTAGAATCACGACCACCGTCCGTCCGAGCGCCGTTTGCACCAGAATGTCGCCGAACCCGATCGTCGAGACCGTTTCGAAGCAGCACCACAGCGCATCGCCGATTCCGCTGATGCCGGGTTCGAACAGCGCGAGCAAGGCCGCGCATGCCACGAACGCGCAGCAGAACAAGACCGTGGCGTGCCCCAGGCCGGAGCCGTTGAAGATGGCGCGGAGAAGCCTGAAATTGAGCATAGAGAACCCTTCGACCGCAAGATGCGGGGCAGACGACCAGATGGAATCACTATAACGGCAACGAAGCAGCTCAGACCGTAAGGTCACAATTTGTGACCTTACATGCGATTGCTCATTTGCATTCCAAAAATGTCACGCGCCGCGTGACGGATTGGCTCGGGCTCTTCAATCAGCGTGCCATTGGAGTTTGATTTTACAACTTGTACCCTTTACGGGTACAATCTGGGTATTAGAAAGAGGAGGTATGGTATGGCGACAGGGGCAGTCACAAGGCGTGCTGAAATCAAGACGCGTACGACGGACGAAGTGAAGAAAGGCGCAACGGAAGTGTATGCTCATTGGGGTTTGAGCCTCAACGACGCAATCAACACGTTTCTCATTAAGTCGATCGAGGTCGGCGGTCTACCCTTTGACCTGCGTCCGGAGGCGCCGTCTTACGACGCTATCGCGGCAATCGCTTACAAACCCAAGCTCGACGATGGGGGTGTAGCAGTGCTGCCAGCGGATTGGGACGACGGCGATGAATGAGCTCGTTCCGCAGCCATGGGAGGTCTGGCATGCGCGTTTCAACTTCTCAGAAGGGCATGGCTACAAGTACCGTCCCGTTATTGTGCTGGCAACGCGGGCGGATGGTTCGCTCGTGGCTATGGTAACGAGTGCAACAAACAAACTTTCCAAAGAAACCCGCTCTGTGCGGCTCCACTTGTGGAAATCGCTCCACGGCGACTTCGCGGGCGTATACTGCTGAACCGCTCACTCGTTCGGAAAGGGAATCTAGGCAAGCGGCTTAATGGCGGAAAAAGCGAAGAAACACAGTGTCGACATGCTGCACGGCCCACTTGCGGGCAAACTCATCGCATTCGCCATTCCCCTTGCGCTCAGCAGCGCGCTCCAACAGCTGCTCAGCTCGGTGGACGCTTCGGTCGCGGGCCATTTCGTGAGCAGCCAGTCGCTGGCGGGCATCGGCGCGACGGTTCCCATCACATCGATGTTCGTGAACCTGTTCGTGGGCATCTCCGTCGGCGCAAACGTCGCAATGGCGGTGTGCATCGCGCGTCGCCAGCATGACCGCATTTCCGATGTGCTCCACACTTCGATCGCTCTGTCGCTTGTGGTCGGCGTGCTTCTGATGGCTCTTGGCCTTGCGATTTCGGAATGGCTCGTTGACGCCGTGGGCATTCCGGTCGACGCCCGTGGCGACGCGCTCGTCTACCTACGGCTCTACTTCGTTTCGCTGCCGTTTCTGACGTTCTACAACTTCGGATCGGCGCTCATGCGCGCTCGCGGGGACTCGCGTCGGCCGCTCTATGCGCTTGCCGTAGGCGTAGTGGTCAACCTTGTGCTCGACCTGTTCTTCACGCTGGTCGTGCCGTGGGAAACGGCGGGTATCGCCTTCGGCACCGTTGTGTCGTTCGCCGCGAGTGCCGCCATTGTGCTGCGATGGCTCACCACCGATGACGAGCCCTACCGCCTGCATGTGCGTGAAATCCGCATGGCGCGGTCGAGCTTGGGCTACATTCTGCGCATCGGTCTGCCAGCGGGCCTGCAGGGCGCTGTGTTCTCGCTTTCCAACACGATTATGCAGGCGGCCATCGACGGCTTTGGGTCGGCGGCAATCGCTGGGTCCACGGCGACGATGAACCTCGAATACTACACCTACTTCTTCGTGAATGCGTTCGCGCAGGCGGCGGTCACCTTCGTGGGGCAGAACTATGCGGCCAGACAGCGCGACCGCTGCATCAAGACGATTCGCTGGTGCCAGCTGTTCGGGGCGAGCTCGGCGCTCGCGGTAAGCCTTATCTTCTTTGCAATGGGCACGGGCGTGCTTGGCATCTTTGCGACCGATCCCGAAGCGCTGCAGTACGGAATGACGCGCCTGATCATTGTCGAGCTGTTCGAAATCCTCACGAGCTTCTACGAAGTGCCCGCTGGCGCCATGCGCGGCATGGGCGTGTCGATTTTGCCCGCGATCATCACGGTCTTGGGGTCGGTCGTGCTGCGCATCTTCTTCGTGTTCGTGATCTTCCCCGGCTTCGGCACGTATGCGGCGCTCATGATGATTTACCCGGTGAGCTGGCTGTTGATGGATGCGGGCATGCTCGCGTCATACGCCGTTATTCGGAAGCGTAACCTTTCCGCTGCAGCGTAAGCGTTTTCGGGGAATGATGGACAATCGTGCCCGCTGGCGTACCCAGCCGGTGGCTATTCGGCGTTTGTGTCGGTGACAATTTCGCTATTCTTGCGTCTCTTCGCTTGGTACATGTAGTCGTCGGCGCGTTGCACAATAGACCGCACGTCGTCGTCTTCCCTCACTACCGTGATACCGATGGAGGTCTGGCAGGAGATCTTCTGCCCGTTTACGGTGATTTCGCGGCTGTCGGTGAGCTTCAGCATCCTGTGCGCAGCGCCTTCGATGTCCTCGTGCTGCCGCAGTTGCAAAAGCCCCACGAATTCGTCGCCGCCCCAGCGGCAGAATGCATCGGATTTTCTACCGAATGTGCGTAGGGCGAGCCCTATTTCGCGCAGGACGGCATCGCCTGCCGCATGGCCGTAGGTGTTGTTCACGTTGTGGAAGTCGTTGGCGTCAACGAACAACACGGCAAAAGGATGATTCGTGCGCTTGAATACCTCGATGGCATCTTCCAGGCGCGCCTCCATGTACTTCCTCCCTGGAAGGCAGGTGAGCGGGTCCTTCGTCGCCGTTTCGTAGATGGCCTGCACCAGCTTATGGTCGTAGCTTTCGTCCGTGAGCGGGGTGAAAAAGGACACGAGCTCGACGACCGTGCCGCTTCGACCGCGCAGCGGCACCAAGGTGTTGCGAATCAGCAGGTCGCTGCCGTCTTTCTTGCGCATGAACATCTGCGTGGTCTGCGCCTTGCCCGTGGCGAAGGCGCAGACGGCCGGGCAACTGCTGGTGGGCATGCTCTCGCCGGTGACGAAAGAGCAGCCGAGCGGCATGTCCACGCAGCGTTTGCCGCGCATTTCCGAAGTGGAAAACCCAAGAAGGCGTTCGGCTTCGCGGTTCCAGTAGAGCACCGTGTGGTCTGGCTGCAGGATATAGCAGCCGATGGGCACTTCGTTCATGAGCGTGCGCAGGAACTGGTTGAGTGTGGGGATATCCGCCGGAGCATCGGCCTCGACGAATCCGTTGAGGCCTTTGATAATCGCGTCGGTTTCTGCGCCGCCTGCGTTTCGAGCGACTGCGGGCGTCTGGACGGGTTGCTCCGGCGTGAATCGAAGATGGGGGTTATTCATGTGCAAGCCTCTTATCTGCTGTCATGCAGTTGGAATGAGTTTTCCGAGCATCGTGCGACCGTGGCGAAAGCGAACGTATCAACGCAATGTAACGTACCTGATAGGCGGAATCTCGGGCGCGATAACGCCTGTGATTCACGCTCTTACCATGTGACGGGAGGCGGGTGACAGCATCACCCGCCTCCCGTCATCACGCACGTTGTTATTCGTTTCGGGAAAAATTTCGGATAAATTCGAATAATTCGCCTGAAACGTATGAAAACGACCCGAAGCTTGCGGAAGGTTTAGCACCTTGCGAGCACATCAATGCGCGGGGCTGCCTCCTCTTCCAGCTCCCATGCGATGCTGGCTGCAGCGGGATGATGCTTCTCTAAATCAGATGCTGCCTTTTCGATTGCGGGCAAAAGGGAAGACGCGAGGTCTCCCGCAATGCGCTGCACGGTTTGTTTCCCGATCCCCAGTTGTTGGCCTGCGGAAACGATATCCGCAGACTCTACGTCGCCGATGTCACCCGTCCGCCCTAGATGGATGCCCATACGCGTGCTGAATCGCGGGAAGAACGTCGTACTCACGAGGTCGTAGGCGGGTGCGAGCGTGATGGCCGCACCGTTCTCGCTGTAGAGCAGCGAGAAATTTTTCAGATGGTTGTCGCAGTTGCCGATAGCATAGTTGAAGCATGCAAGTCGCATGAGCTGAGAGAGCGCGTCGAGAGGTTGGGTTAAGTTGTCGCGAATGAACGTGCCCATGGCGGAGAGCGTTGACGGCTCCAACTGCAGGTATTTTTCCGAAGAGAGGATGCCAAGCGCTTGGCAGAAATCCTCTTGATGCAGGCGGGTTACCTTCCCTTCGCCCGCATCGAATCGGTCGTAGCGCTTGCTGCAGATGAGCGCATCCGTCTGGTGCGGCATACCCGTTGGCGCGCAATGTATGCCGCATGCTTCCGCCGCCGACATGCAGAGGGCTTCCAGACAACTCAATCCGTTGAGAGATTCCGCTTTCAAGATGTGCGTTGAGGAGGCGCCGCCGACGGGCATGAACCATCCGTGGTCGAGGTCTTGCGTGTCGTCGTGGTAGAGCCCGATTTTGTCCTGCGTACCGGCGAGCGAAAGCCGAATTTCGTCGCCGATTTCTTCAATCGGCCGCTCTCTCAGAAGCCTGTTGATCAGGTCCTGCAGGTCTATGCCCTCGAGCTTCGGGCGTGTCTCGTTGGGGGACTCATTGGCGGGGCCCACGGCAACGTCGCCGATGCATTCGAACCCGCTGAGACCGAGCATCGAAAGGTAGTCGGATTCCCTAATCCCAAGGCGGGCGGCTTTCGCCTTGCGAGGGAGCCCTTCGGGAAGCAATCCTTCGAAATAGGGTCGGAAGGCTGTTTCGGAAAATGACTCTTCGCGGAGAGGGAGGGAAAACGAAAGCTGGAACGCGTGCGGGTCGTCAAGATAGTCAGGGCAGTACGTAAACGTCGCTTCAATGCGATCGATAGTGCCCACATGGACGAAACCGGTGCGCCTTTGCCGCCATACGTTCAGCACGCTGAGATTTCCCATGGCTTATGCGCCTCGCTTCACAGCGAAGAGGTCTATTCCCAAAGAGCGCGCTACGAAAAGGGCCTTGCCCAATTCGGCAGTGGGCTTGCCGTTTTCCAAATCGGAAAGAAAGGTGGTGCCGACGCCGCACAAGCCGGCCGTTTCGGCTTGCGTGTAACCTTGGCGTTTGCGTTCGTTGCGGATGGCCTTGCCCAGGTCGGCGGCTGTTGCGATGGGTGTGATGCCGGGGGATGGTCGGTCCATTGCCGCTCCTTTGTATGCGTACGCATAAAACTACGAGTGTTCAGTATAATTGACCGCGTACGCATAAATCAAACAATCCAGAGAGATTATTTATGCGTACGCATATGCTCGGCTGATGCGAGGAGCCGTCTGACGGGCGCGTGCAGCGCATGTCGCCGGAATCCGCCTGCCGGCACTAAATGTGCATTCTTCCTTGCGTCCTTTTCTTCTGCAGGGCCTCGCTCATTTGCGCGGCCCTGCGCTCGATATCTGTATTAGTGAAAAACAAACCATTACGTCTGAATATCATCAAAAATGTTGTCGCGACAACATAAAAGAGGGGTGCTGCAGGCTATTTTGTTAGCGAAAGTTAACAAAAGGAAGGCCCTCTATGGAAATCAGCCCCCAGACCAAGCTCGCAGACCTTGTCGCGGCGTACCCTTTCATGCGAGCGGGCATGGCCGACATCGACAAGAAGTTCGCCATGCTCCAAACGCCCATCGGCAAAGTCATGATGCGCAAAGTGACGCTCGCGGACGTCAGTGCGCTTTCGGGGAGGTCGGTCGACGACCTGCTTGCCGCGATCGCAGAAAAGACGGGGGCGACGGTCGCTGGCCCCGAGGCCTCCGCTGAAGAGCCAGCCGAAGGGGAACCTAAGGGCGATGCGCAACAGCAACCTGCCGATTCGAAAGGAACGCAGATGGGCAAGCTGATCGACTTCAACAAAACCGTGTTCGACAACGTGTCCGCCCACCCCGAGGTCGTCGATGTGATGGTGTCGCTCGGCTTCGACGAGATCACCAAGCCGGGGCGCCTGGAAAGCGTGGGCAGCGTGGTGACGCTTAACATGGGCAGCCAGATGAAGCATGTACCGCTCGAGGAAATGGTCGCCGCCTTCGAAGCCGCCGGGTTCGAGGTGACGGGCGCGGGCGAGGAAGCAGCGGCCGAGGAATCGGCCCCGACCGCCTCCGAAAAGCCCGCCCCCGCAGCCCAGGCCGCAACGGAGCCGGCAGACGCCAGAGACCGCCAGGCGCTCATCGAACAGTTCGTGCGCAGGCTTTCCAACGGCGAAGACCTGGAAAGCGTGCGGGCCGACTTCGTGCGCGACTTCGCAAGCGTTTCGGCGCATGAAATCGCCCAGGCCGAGCAGAACCTCATCAGCTCGGGTATGCCCGTGAGCGAGGTCCAGCAGCTCTGCGACGTGCATTCGGCGCTCTTCCACGGGCGCACCGACGACGAGTGCGCGGCCGTCGTCCAGGTCGACGGGCTCCCAGCGGGGCATCCCTCTTCCGTGTTGAAGCGGGAAAACGACGCCCTGATCGTCAAGCTGGACGAAGTCGACGCGGCGCGATCAAACGGCGCGAGCGCCGAAAAGCTGAAGGAGCTTCTTGCGGGCCTGAAGCCGTTGCGCAACCACTACGCCAAGAAAGAGCAGCTCTTCATGCCCTTCCTGTACGGTCACGGGGTCACCGGCCCCATGGACGTGATGTGGGGCGTCGACGACGAGATCGTGCAAGAGCTTTCGGCGATCGTGCGCGAATTGCCGGCCGCCTTCGATGCGGCCCTGGCATCCCGCATCGAAGCGGTTACCACGCGCATGCGCGAGATGGTCTACAAGGAAGAGCAGATCTTCCTGCCGCTCTGCCGCGACCATTTCACGGACGAGGAATGGTTCGCCGTCTACCGTGACCTCGACGAATACAAGCCGGCTTTCGTCGAGACGAAGCGCGGCTGGCTCGACGCCGACGTGTGGGTACGCGAAAAGGAGCGGGAGGCGAAGGCGGCGCTGTCGACCGGCGAGATCAGGCTTTCGACGGGCACGCTTTCCGTGGCCCAGCTCGACGCGATTCTGAAGCTGCTGCCGCTCGACCTCACCTTCATCGACGCGACCGAAACGACGCGCTTCTTCACGCGCGAAGGCAAGATCTTCGCCCGCCCGATCGCCTGCTTGGGGCGCGAGGTGTGGCAGTGCCATCCGCCTGCGATCATCCCCATGGTCAAGGACATGATCGCCGACTTCAAATCGGGCGCGCGCGAGAACATGGAAGTGTGGAATCCCATGCCCGGCAATCCCGTGCGCGTGCTCTACGTGCCGGTATGGGGCGAGGACCGCACGTATCTGGGCACGCTCGAAATCGTGCAGCAGTTCGGCGAGATGCTCCCCAAGCTCAAGGAGCTCATCGGGTAAACGCTGTGGTTCGTCCTTCACGATAAAGCGCGGGCTGCGCCCTTTAATTGGCGTTTTCCCTCGTTGCTTCTTCCGGCGCGCGGTGCGTGCGCGTCTTCTGCCGCGCAAAGACGAAGGTAAGGGCGAGGCCGGCTGCGGCGAGGATCATGGCGAGCGCGAACGCCGCCTGGTAGGAGCCGGTGGACGAGGAGAGCAGGCTCATGCAAGCGTGCCCGAAGAAGCCGGCAAGGGCGCCCTTGCGCGGAATGCCCCGAGCTGCGGGACACTTTGGCGCGTACCGTCCCCTCATGCGTATGCTGCGCAGTTTCTCGTTGGCAAGCGCATGGTAAGCTCGGGGCTTCAGAAGGGGTTATTGCCCCCCAGTACAGTGCTCGCAAAGCCGAGAGGCGGGCATGCGCTGAAGGATCGAGAAAGGGGCGGTTATGGACAAAGAGCGCCGGCGTGAGCTCAAGCGCAAGGCGGCGGAATTCAAACCGCAGATGGGCGTCGTATCGTTTTCATGGGCGCCGACCGGCGAGGTCTTCCTTGCCGCGGCGCGTAACGTGCCCGCGCTGCTCAATCGCACGCGCTTGCAGGCCGAAACGGGGTCGCTTCCCAACAAACGCTTTCAAGAGCTGTGGGCGAGCTACGGGGAAGACGCGATGATTTATGCGGTGGTCGAGGAACTCGACTACCAAGATGGTGTCGACGACTATGCCGACGACCTCGACCTTCTGCTGGAAGAGTGCCTGGCGGCCCATCCCGGATCGCAGCGCCTGTAGCGGGTAGGCCGCCCGGTCGCCCGTGTGCCTCATTTCACATGGGCGCATAACGCTTTGGCCAAGAAGGCTGCGGCACCGTCGCCGACACGTTCGTCGTAATAGGCGCGGAATCGGGCGTCGTTTACGTAGCCCGCCGCAAGCGCGCGGTGCGCTTCGGGCGTGTAGGCGCCCTCTCCCCAGTAGCCGCGAATCCATGCGGCGTGCATCTGGGCGAGCCTGGCGGAAGCGGGGCTTTCGGGGTCGCCCGTCCTCATCGCGGCCCCGAGCTGGTCGAGGATGGCCCGGCCCAGTTCTTCCAAGTCCTTCCATTCGCGTTCGTCCATGGCCTGGAGTTTTGCGTTCGACGCATCCATGGCGTCGTTGCCGTAGCGGGCGCGCACTTCGGCGCCGTAGGTGCGTTCGTTTTCTTCGAGTGCGGTGCGCTTGAGCGCTTCGAATCGGTTGGCGTCTTTCATGAGTTGCCTTCCTTCCTGTTCGGCGAGGGCCGCTCGGGCGTTCTCGATCAAGATGCCGAGTTCGTCGCGGCGGGCCTCTAGCGTTTCAATCTGCGAGGTAAGCGCGGCTTTGACATCGGCGCCGCTGCCATCGAGCGTGCGCTTAATGGTTGCAAGGTCAATGCCGCACGCGCGGAAGAGGAGTATGTGCTGCAGGCGCGTCACGTCGGCAGGGGAATACGCACGGTACCCGTTCTCTTCGCGCGCCGGGGTCAGCAGCCCCTTGGTTTCGTAATGGCGCAGGGTGCGCTCGGTCACGCCGGACAGCTCCGCGAGCTGGCCGATCGTGTAGGTGCTCGCTGCCAGACTGTGCGGCTGTGTGCTGTTCGTTTCGTGCGTAGTCATAGTGCTCACCTCGCGGAGAATCGTAAGGCCTGACGTTACGGAAGGGTCAAGGCCGAATTCAGGGGGTCTTCCGCTTCGACGGCCCCGTGGGACGAGCGCGGCTGCTCTCCGTGTTCCACGTGGAACACGCTCCTTCATCTTTCCCGTCCCGTGGCGAGGATGGCCAGGAAGGCGACCGTGCCCAGGGCGAGCACGGCGAGGGCGACCAGGAAACCGGGGATGTCGGACCCCGTCGCGTCGGCGAGGATGCCGGTCGCAAGCGGGGCACACACCGAAGCGCTCATGCCGCAGAAGTTGAAGATGCCGAACGTGGTGGTCATGCGGCCGGGTGCAGTGCGGGCGCCGAGCCAGGAGATGATGAGCGGCTCGACGGCGAGCTTTCCCACAAAGCCGTAGGCGACGGCGCCCAAGGCGACGACCGCCTCGTTGGGCCCGAAAACGAGCGGCACGAGCGCGAGCGCTGCTGCTGCTTCGAGCGCGACGATGAGGGCGATCTGCCGCTGCGGATGCCGGTCGACAAGGCGCCCGAACGCGAGAGCGCCGGGGATGCCGGCAAGGAAGACGGCCGTGCTCGCCGTGCCCGCAAACCCTGCGTCGAAGGCGCGTTCAGCTTGCAGGAAATCGGGAAGCCAGGCGCTGATCAGGTAATACAGGTAGAGGGTGGCGAAGTAGAGCACGCAGGCCGCGACCAGGGAGACGCTCGCCGTTGTGCCCGCGGGCGCACCCGCCGCGCGGCCGCTTCGCAGGCGGTCCTTCGGAAGCTCGTGCGCGAACACGGCGACCATGGCGAGGGCCAGAACGCCCGTCGCTCCGGCGAGCGCCTGCCAAGTTGCGATTCCCGCGCCCACGAGCGAGCTCGCCGCGGCAATGCCCAGCCCGCTGCCCACCGCGGTACCGCTGTTGACGATCGCGGTGGCGAGGCTCTTGCGCGCGGCGGGCACGCGCGTGTTGGTGATCGTGTAGGCGATGCCGTAGAAGGTGCCGCTGCCCACGCCGGCGAGCGCGTTGCCCAGGTAGAGCACGGGCAGGCTGCGCGCAGCGACCATAACGGCGGTGCCGAAGGCGAAGAGCGCAAAGCCCGGAATGACGACGCGGCGCATGCCGAACCGGTCGACGAGCAGCCCCGACGGAATCTGCATGAGCGCGTAGCCCAGGAAGTACCAGCTGGAAACGCCCCCGAGTTCGGTGCTCGTCGCGCCGCCGAAGAAGGCGCTGAGCTCGGGATAGATCGGCGTGAACATCATGCGGGCGACCCAGATGACCACCCATCCGCAGGCGAGCATGAGCACGGCACGCTTCCAAGACGGCATGCGGCGGCGGCCCGTTTGCGGGCGCGGTGCGGCTTCTTCCGAATGCGATGCGGTGGTCATGCCCTCTCCCCGAACGGGCCTGCCCGGCCCGCGCGCTGTATTGCTGTTACAGCAGTGTAGTCTACGAGCGTGATAACATCACGCGCCCCCGTTGTCACCAGCTGTTGAACCCGGCAATGCGTCCTTATCGCGATAAAGCGCGACCGGAATGCCCGGCCGCGGCCTTTCTGTGCGCACTCGTGCGTTTCTACCGCACGCTTTATTGGGATTACGTGGGTGTTATTTGAATTGCTTATTAGTGACGGATACTAATAGCGGGCGTATTCGGTACGTAGTTCCCAAGCGAGTGTGAGAGCGTGTCTGCAACTATTTCCACGGTGTATGCCATCGATTTTCTGGGCGAACTGCTCATGGGAACGATGCTGATCTGCAATGTGTGGCGCCTGAGGGGCCACACCGATGAAGACCGTCTGCTGCGCACGATGGTCGCGTGCGCAATGGTCGGCTGTTTGATGGACGCGGTATCGTTCACGTTCGACGGTACGCCCGGCATCGTCGCCCGCCTGCTCGTGGTGACGTCGAATACCTTTCTGCATGCGGCAGAAACCGTCACCTGCTGCTGTTGGGCCCTCTTCATTCACGTTCACATGCGTGGCTCCGTGGCGCCGAAGGCACGCCGCCTGGTCGCCGCGCCGGCTGTCGCTTACCTGGTCGTTCTCTTTGCGAACTTTTTCACCCCGCTCGTGTTCAACGTCGACAGTGCCAACGTCTACAGCCGTTTGCCGCTTTCCGTGTTGGGCATGGCCGTGTCGTACGGCTACTTCGCCTACGCGCTCGTTTTCTACCTGCATATGCGCCACAGCACGCGCGGTCTGCGCTTCTTTCCCGGCTGGGCTTTGCTCATTCCCGTGGCCGTGGGCGGGTCGGTGCAGCTCGCCTTTCCACAGTTCCCCCTGTTCTGGGCGGTGGTGTGCGTGGGTATTGCGGCCACGATTACGAGTCTGCAGAACGAAGATATCTACCGCGATCGCCTGACGGGCCTTTACAATCGGACTTTCCTGGAATACGTGAGCGAGCGGAAGGTGAAGCAGGACGACGCCGGGATGACGGGCATCATGATCGACCTCAACGGGTTCAAGTCGGTTAACGACCGATTCGGGCATACGGTGGGCGACAAGGCACTCGTGGACGCCGCGCACGTGCTGCGCACATCGGTGGGCGATATCGGAATGACCGCGCGTTATGCGGGCGACGAATTCGTCGTGCTGCTCAACACGAACGACGAAGCGGTGGTCGATCGCACGCTGGCGAAGGTTCGCGAAAACGTGCGGAAGTTCAACGAAAGCGGCGGGCGACCGTATCGGCTCAGCATGGCGATGGGGTGTTGCCCCGTGGTGCCGGGCACCGTTGCGGTGGACAAATTCATCAGCGAGATCGACCGCGCGATGTACGAGGACAAGCGGCGCTACTACGAAGCCCATCCCGAGGCCAGCCGACGCTCGTCCGATCGCGGCGAGGGGGCTGCGGGTCGGATATCGGCGGCGCCCCCGTTGCCACACTATGCGGATAGCGCATAGCATCCAACAGGCTTTGCAGATCGCAGCGCGCCTACTTCGGGCTACCATGGTTTCGATAGGAAACGTCAATGAAAGGATGCGACATGACGGTTGAAATCGAAGCGAAGAAATCGGCGATTATGCCAGAGGGCGTTTTTATCATCGGCACCTACGACGAAAACGGCGTGCCGAATGCGATGAACGCGGCGTGGGGAGCCCAGTCGGGCTACGATGAGGTCACGTTCTTCCTGGGCGCGCACAAGACCACCGAAAACCTGCAGAAGACCGGGGCCTTCACCGTGGCGTTCGGCACCGTGGACACCGTGGCGATTTCCGACTACTTCGGCATCGAAACGGGCGCGAAGGCCAACAAGATCGAGAAGGCGGGCGCGCACGTGCACAAGAGCGCGCATGTGAACGCGCCGATCATCGAGGAGTATCCGCTCACGCTCGAGTGCACGGTAAAGAGCTACGACCCGGCAACGGGCATCCTGGTGGGTGCGATCGTGGCCGAGCAGGCCGATGAGGCGATCCTCACCGATGGCGTGGTCGACGCCGCCAAGCTCAAGCCGATCGTGTTCGACATCGCGACCCGCACCTATCGCGTGGTCGGCGACGTCGTGGGCCACGCCTGGCGCGACGGTCTCCCGCTGCGCTAGCGCGCGACGACAGGCGTGACAACATCCCCGCCCCCTGCTGTCACGCCATCACATGTACGTACACCGATGACGTGAACACGCCGTCTTCCGCCTCGAAGCGCGCGTTGCCGCGATACGCTTCCGCCGTCTGTTTGATAGACTGCAGGCCCACGCCGCCCTCGGCGTTCTGCGACACGAATCCGCCCTGGTCATCGCGCTGCACCGTAAGGTAGCTGTTGTTTTGCACGATCGTGACGATGCCGTTGGCCGTGCGTCCGCGCAGGTGCACGAAGGCGGCGTCCGGCTCGCTGGGCCGCGCCGCCCGTACCGCGGCGGCCGCCCGCACGGCGTTCTCCATCAGGTTGCCCACGATGCCCGCCAGGTCGTTTTCCTGCGCGGCGGGAAGGTCGCGCGGCAGGTCGAGCTTCACGTCGACGCGCTCGACGCCTTTTGCCTGTGCGGCATCGACGTAGTAGCCCACAACGGCGTTGATCGCGAAGTTCGTGCAATACCGATGTGCACGGTCGCCTTCGGGGATGGCCGCACTGATCTCGTCGAGGTAGGCCTGCAGCTTGGCGGGGTCGCCTTCTTCGCTATAGCCGCGGATCACGGCGAGCTGGTGCTTGAAATCGTGGCGCTGGCGGCGGATTTCGTTGCTCGTGTCGATGATGGCGCGGTTCTGCTTGCGTTCGGCTTCGGCCCGCTTGCCGATGAGCGCGATGCGATGGCGCATGGTCTGCGCGGCCAACTTCTCCTCGATGGTGTTCTTCAAGTACACCCCGCTCATCGCGATGAGCGACAGCGTGAAGATCACGGTGCCGATTTCGCAGAAGACCATTTCGGGCACCACGCGCCAGGCGTAGTAGTTGGCCAGTTCGAGTCCCAGGAACACGTCGAAGATGACCACGACTACCAGATAGTAGACCTTGAACGGCGTGCGTTCGGTGCGCTTGCGCACCAACGACAGGGCAAGGTAGGCCGTCGTCAGGCCGAAGAGCGAAATGCTCACCACGTAGTAGGCGAAGAGGCTTTCGGAAAACTGCCATACGCCGGCCAGCTGCGCCACGATGGCCGCCAGCGCGAAAATCTCGCTCGCACGGCAGAGCACGAAGGGGAGCTTGTCGCCGGGGCGGTCGATCACGATGCGCGTGAGGTGCGTGAGCGGAATGAGCAGCGTGTAGAGGCCGATGTAGGTCATCATGTGCAGGGTTACGGGCCGCTTGATGATTACCGACGACAGGTCGCATTCGCCCACCGACCACATGCCGATGCACACGCAGAACATGCCGAGCCAGATGAAAATCGCGCTGTTCGCTTCGAGCCGGCGCACGATCAGCCCCAGCAGGGCCAGCACCAGCCCGAGCGCAATGAGGGTCTCGCCGAAGGAAAACGCGAACCCCATCTGGGAAAACAGCATCACGCGCACGGCATCGAACGAGCCGGTTTCCATTGACGTCAGGCGCAGGCCCCAATAGCTGGAAGGCACCGTGTAGACGATGGAAATCTGCGCGGGGCTTTCATTGCCTGCAACCAAGACGGCCGAATTGAACGGCGGCGGGTCGGACAGGAAGGCGGGGTAGGTGCTGGGCGCGCCGTAGCTATCGGCCAGGTTGCCGTTCACGTAGAGCTGGTAGGGCGCGTAAAAGGTGTTCAGGTAGAGTGTCGATTGTGCGGAAAGCTCGGCGGTCGCCGTGAGCGTCACCGTCCAACCGGGGGTGAGGCCGTGCAGGTCAACGGGCGTTGTAATGGCGGCGGGGTAGCCTTCGACCGCCTGGCCGTTGGCGTCGCGCACCGTCATGTTCCAGGTATCGATCGTGGCGACGCCCTGCTGCGTGTCGTTGTGCTCCGAGGTGTAGGCGCCCGAAAGCCCCAGCGCGAGGACCGCTGCCGCGAGCAGGCAGCAGAGCAGCACGACAGTGCCACGCGTTCTACCGCTCACCTTCCGCATCCTTCTTTCGGGTCATTGCGAACATCCAATCCTCCCAGGCGGTGCGCGTGCGCGCAAGCCAGCCGCGACGAATGAAGGCGGTGTTGCCGCCGTAGAGGGAGGCGCTCATCGTATCGGCGTCGACGTCCTGCACGAGCGCCAGGTTGATCAGGTAGCTATGGTGGCAGCGCAAAAACTGCGGGTTGGCGAGCCGGTCTTCCAGCTGGTCGAGCCGGCCGCGCACGCGCAGCCGGCGGCCGTCGACCATGGTGAGCGTGAAGTAGTGCCCGCTCTGCTCGGCGAAGACGAGCTGGTCGGGGCAGACGGTCACGTCCTTGCGATCGACGCGCACCGAAAGCCCCGGCCGCTTGAGCTTGGCTTCATGGGCGGCGGCGAGCACGTCGTGCACGGCGGCGGCCTGCACGGGCTTGGTGAGGTAGTGGTTCACCGAAAGGCGGTAGCCGTCGAGGGCGAAATCGGTGCTGTTGGTGATGAAGGCCACGGGAACGATCGCGTCGACGCGCCGCAGGGCCGCGACAGCTTCGACTCCGCAGGGCGTCTCTTCGCCGCCCGCATCGCCCATGAAGATGTCCATGAACACGAGGTCGTAGATACCGGGGATGTAGGCCTGGGCGAAATCGCGCGCGTGGACGAAGGTGGTGATAGTCGTTTCGAAGGGGGCCTTGGGGATGATGCCCATGAGCCGGCGCATGTCGGCGAGGCTGTCTTCGCAGATGACGACGTTCAAGGTGTTCATCGCAGGCCTCCTTTCGCTTGCGCGTTCGTGTGTGAAACCGCGGCTATCCTACCCATAAGATTGGGGAGAAAACAAGCGCGCAGAGCTTGTCAAGAGCGAATTTTGCCTATTTGCTGGCATCTTCGGTCGAGAGCGCGGCCAGGTGTATGCCGACGCGGGCCGTAGGATGGGTATATGGTTATCGCGCCTGCACACCACACACAGCATCGGGCGCGTTCCATACCGGCTGGCCGGCGGCATGCGCATACGGTGCGGGGCCCGCTGCATCGCTTACGCCTTCGATCACCACGAGAAGGCTTCAAGGCGTGCGCCCCTTCCCCATCACGGCAGCGCGCCATCCCCATGGGCGCCCGCGCCGCCGCGCATGCCGCCGGCCGATGAAGGGACGGGCTTGCGTCGCCACTCCTGCCGGCGACCGCCCGTCCCTTTCGGTTTTGCATCGCACACATGTCGCGGAAAGCGCGCATGGGAAGGGAAAGGGGGAAGCCGTTATGACCGTTGCGGAAAGATCGTTCGCGAAGGCGCGCCTTGCGTGCGCACTGGCCGTTGCCGTCCTCGCGCTGGTCGCATGCGTGGCCGTGCCCGTGGCGCACGCCGATGAGGCCGCGGGCGGGGTGTATGTGAACGGTTCTGCGGGCAATGACACCAATGCGGGCACGAAAGATGCGCCCGTGCAATCGTTCTTAAAAGCGAAGGAGCTCCTGCAGAGCACGGGGGCGGATGAGATCTACGTCACGGGGGCTCTGCAGTTGTCGGGGTCGACGGAAACGTGGGACCTCGGCGGCAAGACTCTCAAGCGCGATGCCGGCTACCACGGCGAGCTCGTGCACCTGAGATCGCACGCGACCCTCATGCTGCGCAATATCGTGATTGACGGCAACAGCGCCGCCGGTGCAACGGGCGTGTCGTCGGAGGGAAACGGGAGCGGCGGGTCCCTCATCGGCGTCTTCGACGGAAGCGCTCTTACGGTGGGCGAAGGCGCCGTTGTGCAGAACAACAGCATCGAAAGCCACGGCAATTGGTATCCCGAAGGCGGCGGCGGAATCTTCACCAAAATGAGCACCGTTAACATCGAGGGCGGCACCGTATGCAACAACGAAGCCGTCTACGGTGGCGGCGTATTCGGCATTTCCGACGCCGTAATCAATGTCTCGAGCGGGTCCGTTACGGGCAACCGCGCGCTACAGGGCGCAAACCCGCGGCTCAGTGCCGAATACGGCGGAAGCGGAGGTGGAATCTGCGCGGCTGACGGAACCGATGTCAACGTGTCTGGCGGCACGATTTCCCACAACGCGGCCTACGAGCGCGGCGGCGGCATTTCGATGGGCACCCTCTTCGCTTCCGAAAAGGACAGCCCCGTTCTTACGATGACGGGCGGAACCGTTTCGAGCAATTCCGCCGGTGCGGGCGGTGGCGGCATCTTTGTGCAGGCGGGGTACAGCGCGTCGGGCCACAGCGGTACGCCGACCTATGGCATCGCGCAAATCACCGCGGGCACGATCGAGGGCAATGAGGTGACAGCCGAAGGCGAGGGCAGCGCCATGTTCGGCGGCGGCGCCATCTACGTCAACGGATATTCGAGCGCTTACAGCGATTTCCATAACGGCGAGCTCTATCTGAGCAACGCGGAAATTTCCCACAACAAAGCCTTGATCGCCGGAGGCGGCTATGCGGCCTGCCCCGTTTCCGTGACCGATATCGAGCTGACCAACGGGTCGGTGCTCTACGGCAACGCGACCGATGACGGCAACGCGCGGGAGATCTACATCCTTGCGTCTCTCGCGTTGGGAACGCACAGCGGCAATCCGCCGTATGCGATTTCGCCTTCGATGCTCGGCGGCGGGTCGTATGCATGGGTCTACGACGATGGGAGCGAGGTGCCCCTCGACAAGTTGACGGGCACGCTCGACGCAAGTCAGGGCGAGAGCCTGGCATTGAGCAATGCCCTTTCGGCTGACAGCCCGGCGGTGAAAAAGGCCCTGGGACTGGCGAAGGTCCACATCGTGTCCAACACGTCCGCTACGCGCGGCGGCGGCATTGGGTCGAACGGCAGCGTACTCATCGGCAAAACGGTCGAGACGACCGAGGTTTCGGTTACGAAAGAGTGGGCCGATAACAACGATGCCGACGGCGCGCGCCCTGCTTCCGTCGAGGTAAACCTCTATCGCGACGGTGAGTACGTGGGCTACCAGACGATGAGCGCAGGAGAAGACGGAGAATGGAAGGCAACGTTTGCGAACCTTCCGAAGGAGGATACGAACGGAAACGATTACGTCTACACCGTCGAAGAGCGGCCGGTAGAAGGGTACGTTGGCGCGGTTTCTGGATCGGTGGCCAATGGATTCGTGCTGACGAACACGCGCACGATCGATGTGGCGGGGTCGAAGACGTGGAATGACGATGACGACAACGATGGCCTGCGGCCCACGTCGATTACGGTCAACCTCATGCGGGACGGCAGCAAGGTCTCAAGCAAGGCGGTGACCGCCGCCGACGGATGGGCGTTTGCGTTCACGGGGCTTCCCAAATACGACGTATCGGATGGGCATGCCTACGTCTATTCCGTTACGGAAGACGAGGTAGGGGGATATGTTTCCGAAATTTCAGGCGATATGGACTCCGGCTTTGTGGTTGCGAATACGAAGTCGAGCGTTCCGCCCGCGCCGGGCGGGGGCTCCGATGAGCCCGGCGAACCTGCGGGCGACGAGCCGAACACGCCGTCTGAAGAAGAGTCGGGCGAGGCAGCTCGCGACCAGCGAGAGGAGGCTTCGGCCCTTCCGTTGACGGGCGACGATCTGGGGTTGCTGGGCGCCGTCGCCGCCGTGGCGGCGGGAGGTGCTGCGGCGGCCGCAGCGAGGGCTGCCAAAGACAACGGGCTGCGCATCCGCGCACGGCATGCGAAATAAATGGCGAAAAGACTTGGTGGATAGCGTTTCGTTCGACGTGAACGCAAACGTTAACGGGGAGCCCCGCTGACTGAAAGGCAGCGGGGCTCCTTCTCATTCTCGCGGCTGTTGCATGCGACAATTGTGGCGTCCGATTTAACTTTCGAGGAGGGGCAATGCAGGCGATATCGGCTTCAGTTGCGAAAAACGATCTAGACGGTTTGATTGCCCGCGTGAATGAGGGCCATGCCCCAGTCGCGATTACGGGGACAAAAGGAAAATGCGCCGTGCTCGTAGGTGAGGAAGATTGGGCTTCGATTGCTGAAACGCTTGCTCTCGGCAGCGTTTCAGGTATCCCTGCTTCACTTGAAAGGGGAGCGAAAGAGCCGACGAACGCATGTGTCGATGAGCGCACGCTCGGGTAGTAATTGCGCAGAGCCTCTAACCCTTCTCAGCCCAAGCTCGTGACAACGGGGTCGGGTGATGTTGTCGTTCCGTTCGGCTATCTGAATTTTGTGCAAATGCATGCGTAAAATTCAGATAGAAATGCCTATTACCAGGCAGACGGGCTAAAATGCTAACTGAAAGACGTGCAACTATTTGCGTAAATTTCAGATAGGAGCCGCTATGATCATTGAGCGTCCGAAGTATCTGCAAGCGCTAATCGCAGCGATGGGCTCAGACCAGGTAAAGGTAATCACCGGAATCAGGCGCTGCGGCAAATCCTATTTGGTATTCACCCTGTTTAAGAACTACTTACTTGAACAGGGCGTTCCTGAAGGGAACATCGTCGAAATGGCGTTCGACGCATTCAGGAACAAAAAGTACCGGGATCCCGATGTCTTCTACCCCTATGCAATCGACCGCCTGGAACAGGCGCATGGCAAGCGCTATGTGCTTCTCGACGAAGTTCAGCTGCTTGGCGATTTTTCCGACGTGCTCATCGATTTGAATAGCATCGAAGACGTCGACGTGTACGTAACGGGGTCGAACGCGAAGCTGCTTTCCCGCGACATCGCCACGGAATTCAGAGGGCGTGGCCAGGAGATCAGAATGGCGCCGTTGAGCTTTTCGGAGTTTATGAGCGCCTATGACGGGGACAAGCGCGACGGGTACGAAGAGTACGCCACGTACGGCGGCCTTCCGGCAATTCTTGCAAGGGAGACGCCCGAAGAAAAGGTCGCTTACCTGAAGAGCCTCTACGACGAGCTCTACATTCGCGACATCGTCGACAGAAACCGCGTGCGCGACGAGGGAAATTTCGAGATGCTCATCGACATCCTTTCATCGGCAATCGGCTCGCTCACCAATTCCTCGCGGCTGTCGGCAACGTTCAAAAGCGAAAAGCACGTCACGATAGCTCCCGAAACGGTTGACCGTTACCTCTCGTACCTCACGGACGCGTTTTTGGTCAGCAAGGCAAAGCGCTACGACATCAAAGGGAAGAAGTACATCGGCTCGCCGTGCAAGTTTTATTTCTCGGATTTGGGCTTGCGGAACGCGCGTATGAACTTCCGCCAGATGGAGCCGACGCACATCATGGAAAACGTCATCTACAACGAACTCGTGGGGCGCGGGTTCGGCGTCGACGTGGGCGTTGTCAACACGGCGGTGAAGGATGCGCGCGGGACGTATCGGCGCACGCAGCTCGAGATCGACTTCATCTGCAACAAAGGCAGCCAGCGCCTCTACATCCAGTCGGCGTTCGCCTTGGAAAACGAGGCAAAGGCCCAGCAGGAAGAACGGTCCCTGAAGAAGGTCGACGACAGTTTCAAAAAAGTCATCATCACAAAAGAGGGCTTCGCGCCGCATTACAACGAAGACGGCATCCTCATGATGAACGTCTACGATTTTCTGCTCGACCCCAACAGCCTTTCGGCATTGTGACATGACAACAGGGGCGCGTTGCCGGCTGCACGCATGGCCGGAGGACTTTTTGGAACGCGTGTCCGTCGAGCTATGACAACGCCCCCGCGTGATGTTGTCACATCCGCTGCTTGCGCTTGCCGGTGACGGTTTCCACGTCGAGGCAGTACACCGCCGTGCGCGGGATGGCGGCGGGGTTGTAGTAGGCGTGCCGGCCAGGGTGGTACTGGTCCATGATCGCATTGAGCCCGCGCACCTTTTCGTCGCCTTCGACCATGCGCAGGCGGCCGGTACCCATCACCGATTCGTAGGCGAAGGTGCAATAGCCGCGGTCTTCGAAATACTGCAGTTCGTGTCCGCAATCCATCTCGAAAGCGGCGCGGTTGTCGCGCTTCATGAGGTCCATCTTCTGGCCTTCGAGCGCGCTGTGGAAGTAGAGGGAAAGGGCGTCTTCGGTAACGGCGAGGCCGAAATTGAGCGGCACCACGTAGGGCGTGCCGTCCGCGCCGTTCAGAGCCAAGCGGCACACGTCGCAGCGGCGCATGACGGAAACGATGTCGTCGAAATCGGTGATTTCTCGCTTGGCCTTGCGCATCGCTGGCTGCCTTTCTGTACGCGTATGGGGCTGCGCGCGGTCGAACGCGCGCAGCCCCATTATGGCCGATGCCCGCGCGCCGCCATCCGACGGCTGCGCAGGAAGAGGGATTTCCCGCTAGGCCGGCACGATCGCGCCCACGCCCGGGGCGACCAGGCGCGGCCGGTAGGGGAAGTTCGCGAGGTCTTCTTCGCTCGTGACGCCCGAAAGCACCAGGCAGGTGTCGAGGCCCGTTTCGATGCCGGCGATGATGTCGGTGTCCATGCGGTCGCCCACGATGGCGGCATCGGACGAATGAACGCCGAGCATCCGCAGGCCCGTGCGCACCATGAGCGGGTTGGGCTTGCCCACGAAGTAGGCCTTCTTGCCGGTGGCCACTTCGATGGGGGCCACGAGGGCGCCGCAGGCCGGTCGAATGCCGTCTTCGAAGGGGGCCGAAATGTCGCTGTTCGTGGCCACCAGGCGCGCACCGTTGCTCACCAGGAGCGACGCGGTCACAATGTGTTCGTAGTCGTAGCTTGGCGTTTCGCCCACCACCACGTAGTCGGGGTTTTCGCTCGTGATGGTGACGCCTGCTTCGTCGAGCGCGGCGGTGAGGCCGTGCCCGCCGATCACGTAGGCCTTGCAGCCGGGCATTTGGCCCGAGAGGAAGCGCGCCATCGAAAGCGCGCTCGTGTAGAAGTGGCCGACGTCGACGTCGACGCCCATGCGCGCGAGCTTTTCGTGCAGGTCCTGGGGCGTTTTGTCGCTCGAATTGGTGAGGAAGAGGAACTTCTTCCCGCTCGTTTTGAGCCATTCGATGAATTCCTTGGCGCCGGGGAGCAGGCGGTCCCCATGGTAGATGACGCCGTCCATGTCGCAGATGAAGCCGCTTTTGCTGCGAAGCTGTTCCATATTCGCTCCTTTCGCATTCGCGTTGGTCATGTTTGGTTCGCTTCCAACGTTAGCCGAGCGGTGTCCACGATATGTGGGAATTGCCACAGGAGCTCTCGCTGTTTACGTAACGTTTCCGTCAAGTCGGGCGGAAGCGCCGGTGCGGTCCGGTTGAGGGAGATGCGAGGCACGTGCGCGCTGCAGAAGGTGGGACGACACCCTCCGTCCCCGTTGTCCCCACGTTGTCCCCACGGCGCCGAAGCGCGCGGCACCCGCTTTCCTTTGGCGGCGCAAACGGCGGTCGAACCGCCGGATGGCAAGGCAGTCCTAACGTATGGGCAAGGGCTATTCCGCGATTCGGTTATCGGCTTTCGCGAACGCCCTAAGACGGCAGGGGAGCGAAGCGGGCGAGCGCGCGTTTCCACGCGGAGAAGCAGGCGGTGCGGAAGGCTTCGGGATCCGCGATGTGCGGAATCGAAATCGTGCTCGAGGGGGCGCCGTGCGGGGCGCGTTCGATGTAGCCCACCTGCAGGATGCGCGGGTTGAGCGTGACGTCGAAGGGTTCCATGGTGAACAGGTCGGGCTCTACCAGGGCGGCCGCCGCCACGATATCCCAGCAGACGAAGCCATTCATGTCGTAGCCCACGGTCATGAAGTCGAACCAGGCCTTCGCCTGGCGCATGAGCCAGGAATCGGCGCCCAGTTCGCGGGCGAAGCGGTCTTCGGTGAACACGGCCGGTAGGCAGGCCTGCGCTGTGGCGTCGACCACCGGGCAGGCGGCCCCGAGCACCTGGCAGGAGGCCTGGGGATCGCACGAGAGGTTGAGCTCGTCGAGCACGTGGCCGTTCACGAGCAGGGTTTCGGTGATGCCGCCCATAAGCGAGATTTCGCGCACCTGCGAGAAGAAGGCGGGGTTCAGTTCCGCCGCTCCGCGCAGGTTGGTGAGCGACCCGGTGGCGAGGATGCTGATCTCGCCGGGGCGTTTGGCCACGGCTTCGGCCAGGAAGCGGGCGGCGTCGCTGGTGGGGTCGAGCGCCGACGCGCCGCCTTTGAACACCGGCACGTTCAGCCCCAGTTCGCGGCAGATGCGCCGCGTGTTGCCCACCACCGTGTCGATGTCGCTGTTGCCGTAGGTGCAGCAGATGCCTTCCACGACGACGTCTTCGGGCTTGCCCAGCAGGTAGAGCAGGGCCAGGCCGTCGTCAACGTCGCATCCGGGCACTCCCATCGTGTTATCGAAGTCGATGATGACGTGTTTCATGGGCTCGCTCCTTGGGTCGGGCCGCGCATCCGGTGCAGGCGGCGTTCTTCCTAGCATGACCGAAGCGCCCGCCGTCGGGCAAGAGGGCATCCCCTTGCCTTCCTGCGCGTGTGGGCCGCGCTGCGCGGGCGCGGCTATTCGTTTTCGTAGGCGGCCTTCTTTTTAATGAACGTTCCCCGGTCGATTTCGTCGAGCGCGTCGAGCAGTTCCTGGTGGGTGTTCATCACGATGGGGCCGTACCAGGCAACGGGTTCGTCCAGCCGCTCCGACCGCATGAAGAGGATTTCGATCGGCGCGTCGCCCGCTTCGATGGCAACCTCATCGCCTGCGCCCAGCTTGGCGGCGGTTTTGGCGGCCACGGGCGTACCGCTCACGAGAGCGTCGCCTTCCAGCGTGAAGACCATGGCGGATGCGTTGTCGCCCGGCGCATCGAGCGTCACCGTGCCATGGGGTTCCAGATGGATGTCGTAGAAGTCGAGCGGCGCGTACTTCCCCTGGATCCCCGCATGACCCTGATACGAGCCCGCGATCAGGCGCAGCTTGCCGCCGTTCAGCGGGAATTCCCGAATCTCGCTGTTGAGGATGCCGTGGTAGAAGGGGTCGGCGGTCATCTTGAAGCGTGCGGGGATGTTGAGCCAGAGCTGCACGCCGAGCATGCGGTCGGCCGGTTGGGGCATTTCGGAATGGAAGGCGCCCGACCCGGCGGTGAGCCATTGGGCTTCGCCGTCGTGGATGGTCGCCTTGGTGCCCAGGTGGTCTTCGTGGACGATCGACCCCCGCGACAGGAACGTGACCGTTTCGATACCGCGATGCGGATGCAGGGGGAAGCCGGCCACGTAGTCGGCGGGGTCGGTGGAGTCGAAGGCGTCGAGCATGAGGAAGGGGTCGTAGACGTCGGTCGTTTCGTTGCCCAAGACGCGGACGAGGCTCACCCCGGCGCCGTCGACGGCGCGATAGCCCTGGACCTGGTTGGTGACGTTTCTGAGCATGCGAAGGCCTTTCTATTCTGCGCGCAACGCGCGCGAACGGGTGCGGTAGGCGGAAAGCAAGCGTACGAGTTCTCGTTTCTCCTCCTGCGTCCAGACGCTGAACTTGCCCGCGAACATGCGCTCGTTTTCCGGGGCGACCTGCTCGATGAGCGCGCGGCCTTCCGCGGTAAGGGACACCAGGGTCTTGCGGCGGTCGGCGGGGTCGGTCGCGCGCTGGACGAGCCCCTGCTTGGCGAGGTTGTTCACCACGAGGGGGATGGTGCCGTTGCTGCCCAAGACGGCGTCCTTGATTTGGCCGACGGTAAGGCTCCCTTTGTTGAGCAGGGCTTCGAGCACCATGAACTGGGGGGTGGTGAGCCCGTGGGCGGCGCAGATCGCAGCGGTGTTGCGGTCGAGCTCCTTCACGAGCCGGTGGATGGAGATGATGAGGTAGGAATCGTCTTTCACGGCCGCCTCCTTTTCGTGAGAATATATCTAACTAGATACAATTGGTCAAGAGGCGTTGCCGAGCTGTGGGAATTGGGCGTCGCGGGGCTTACGCTTCTTTCCGATGATCGGTGACGTAGAGGCCCACGTGCAGCTGATCGTAGGTGTCGGCGTCTGCGTCAACCGCGAGCACGCGGCATTCGAACACGTCGCTATGCCCGAAACGCAGCAGCTGGGCCGGGATGGCGTTCACCGCGCGCGGGACATAACCGATCATGCGGTCGTGGTAGTAGAGCGCGATTGCGTTGTCGTCGTAGTGGTTGTCGAATTCGGGGACGAGCGCGATTTCGTCGCCGGGCTTCATTTCTCCAAGTACGAACAAACCGTCGTATTAGCGCATGCCGGCCACTTTGAAGTCGGCGTACAAACGCGAATACGTTGCCATGGTGGCTCCCTTCCCTTGACTGCCTTGCCGCGAGCATACAACGGAAAGATGCTTCCATGTGTCCTATAATGGGGACAACCATTTCAGCCGACGGAAAGGGGCGCGCATGCCGTCCGGGAACGTGCAGAAGCTCAAGATTCTCTACCTCATGCAGATTTTCAGAACGGAAACCGACCCCGACCACGGCCTTACCATGCCTCAGCTGGTCGAGCGTCTGGCCGAACGCGGCGTTACCGCCGAACGCAAGAGCCTCTATCGCGACATCGAAACCCTGCAGGATTTCGGCATGGACATACGCAAACTCAAGCGCCAGCCGGTGCAGTATGCTCTGGTCGAACGCGACTTCGAGCTTTCCCAGCTCACCTTGCTCGTCGACGCGGTGCAGTCGAGCCGCTTCCTTTCCGAAGGGGCCTCGAAGGCGCTCGTGAAATCGGTGCGCCAGATGGCGTCGGTCGAAGAGCGCAAGACCCTGAACCGCCAGGTGCACGTACACGGCCGCCCCGCCCGCCAAGACCAGTCCGACTTCGTGGCCGTCGACAAGCTGCAGGAGGCGCTCGCCCGCAGACGGCAGGTGTCTTTCGTGTACTACCGCTACGGGGCCGACAAGAAGAAGGTGGCGCGCAAGGACGGTGCCCTCCACCTGGTCACGCCGATCAACCTTACCTATTCCGACGGCAACTACTATTTGGTGGCCTACCGACCGCTTTCGGAAGAGGAGCGTGCGATGGGCAAACCCGACGAGGTGCGCAACTACCGCGTCGACCGCATGGGATCCATCAAAGTGACCGACGTGCCAGTCGAGCGAAACGAGGTCATTTCCGCCTATGACCCCGACGAAGCGGCCCGCACCGCGTTCGGCATGTACGGCGGTCCCCGCGTAACGGCAAAGATTAAAGTGGCCGCCACGGTGATGAACGTGGTGATCGACCGTTTCGGGCGCGACGTTGTCGCCACACCCGTCGACAACGGCGCGGCAGCGATTGTGACGGTGCCCATCCGCCAGAGCCCCGTCTTCTACGGTTGGTTGGCCGTGCTGGGCGAGGATGCCGAAATCCTGTCGCCGGACGGTCTGCGCGAGGGGTACGTTGATTGGCTTGCGCGTACGCTTGTGCGCTACGGGGCGCAGGCGTAGCGCGCGCCTATTGGGGCTTCAACGCAGGTCGGAACCCTTTCAGAAAGACGGCCCCGACCTGCGGTCGAAACCGTCGGTCGGGGCCGTGGGCGGCGGGCTTGAGGGGGCCGTGCGGATCGGTTGGGGCTCGCTGTTAGAAGAGCGCACCGGTGGCGGCCATCGCGATCAGGGCGAGGATGGGCAGAGCGCCCTGCTTCAGGATGATGGCGGGCTGCACGGTAATGCTGCCGTAGGCTGCCACGATCACGATCAGGACCATCGTGCTCGCCACGAGTAGGGTGTCGCCCGCCACCAGGCCAACCACCAGAAGCCCGGCGATGCAGAGGTTGTAGACACCCTGGTTCTTCAGCGCGGAATTCAGATGGGGCTTGGCCAGCTCCTCGACGGGGATGCCGAAGGTGTCGGCGGTCTTCTGCGAGGCGGTGCGCATCGTTTCGAGCACGAAGATGACGACGAATTCCACGATGACGAGCGCTGCCAACACGGTTGCGATGATGTTCATGAAAGAGCCTTTCGGGGCAAGATCGGAAAAAGAACAAGTCTATATAGTAAATGCTTCATCCCTACCATGGGAAGTGGACGGTGCCTTATCTGGAGCTGCCGCACTTATATCTTTGCTCGGGCTTTGCCCTGCGGGGCGCCGTCCGTTTGTTTCGGTCGCTCGCGGGGGGGGCTAGTCGTCTTCCGCGTTCATCTGCAGCACGTAGACGTTCTGGCGCAGCTGCTGGGCGATGTCTTCGGTGATGGTCCCGCGCCCCTGCAGCTCGCCGATCTTGTCGAGCTCTATCGAAAGCGAAGCCGCCGTGATCATGTTGATGTAGGTGCGCGAAAGCTTGAACTTGTCGCTGATCGTGTACTGTCTGCTGTCGAAAAGCGCTCCCGCATCGGCGCCGGGCGCTTCGTCGGAGTTCCCCACGCGCTCGCGCAGGGTGTGTAAGATGCTTTGATGCTCACCGATGAGGATGCGGGCGGCTTTGGCGGTGCGCTCGTCGGCGGTTTTCGCAGCGTCTTCCAGGTAGTCGATCGCGACGCGCTCGAGCTCGATGGCGAACAGACAGGTCTGGTAGTACATGAGCTCGGCTTGCTCGTTGGAAACGTGTTCGGGGCTGATGCGGTGGCGCAGGCGATGCAGCCTGCCTTTCAGGCCCCCGCCGGTCAGGCCGACGCGCTTGCCTTGTTCGTAGTAGCCCACTGAAGAGCGGATGCTCGTGAGCAGGGCATAGTGGGGGGCGGCTGACTTCGCGGACGTGTGCGCGAGGATCTCGCTTTCGAGCTCGTTGGCGCGGCGCTGCTGCACCGCGAGCGTTGCGCGGACGAGCCGGCCCATGGCGTCCCCGCAACCGCCCAGGTCGAGCTGGGCGCGCATGAGCCGCGTGCGATAGCTGCCCAGCACCACGCGGGTGGCAGGCTCGAATTCGGGGTGCCTGCCCTCGGCGATCTTCGATTCGATTTCCGCGATCGTGTTGCGCAGGACGGCAACCTCGGCGCGCTTGACGTCCTCTTCCGAGGCGCCCGCTTGCTCGCTCGGCGCGAGGCGGGGCAGCGCGAGGTCGGCGATGATCAGGGTGAGCAAGATCACGCCGGCGGTCACCAAGATGATGAAGCTGCGTTCGGGGAAGGCGGCGCCTCCCGCAACGGTGAGCGGAATCGTGAAGATAATCGAGAGCGTGACGGCGCCTTTGGGACCGGCGATGGTCGCGACCAGGGCGTCTTTCAGAAGCTGCGGGGTGGTGGGACGCTCGTCGCTGGCAACCTTGCGGCGATGGGCGAGCTCGGTCGCCACGAGCCAGACGAAGCGCACGAGCATCACGAGGAAGGTGACCGCCACGATGACCCCGATCAGGGGACCGGGGCCGAATCCACCGTTGACGGCGGGCGACATCGCTTGGGGAAGCTGCATGCCCAGCAGCACGAACACGACGCCGTTGATCAGGTAGACGATGATTTCCCAGAAGCCGTTCGACACCAGGTTGAGCCGGGCCTGCGAGGTGGTGGTGAGGCGTGGCGTGTGGCGGGCCATCACGAGGCCGGCGGCCACCACGGCCAGGATGCCGCTCACGTGCAGCTCTTCGGCAGCGAGGAAGACGACGAAGGGGGTGAAGACCTCGTAGAGCACGTGGACGATGTTGTTTTCGAATCCGCGGCGCCGGAGCAGGTTGATGAGGAGGAAGGCCGCGAAGCCCGCGACCACGCCGAAGGCGATGCCGCCGAAGAAGAGCACGAGGAAGGTGATGCCGGCGTCGGCGGCGGAAAAAGCGCCGGTCACGGCTGCCGCGATGGCGAACTGGAAGCAGACGACGCCTGATGCGTCATTGATGAGCGATTCTCCTGAAAGCAGGGTCTTCTGGCGCTTGCTCAGGTTCACCGACGCACCCAAGGCGCCCACGGCGGCGGCGTCGGTGGGGCCGAGCGCGGCGGCGCAGGCGAAGGCAGCTGCGAGCGGGATGGTGGGCACCATCGCGTTTAGGGCGAGGCCCACGACGAGCACGGTAGTCGCCACCAGTCCGATGGCAAGCGACAGGATAGAACGGAGGTTGTTCCACAGGTCGCGCTTGCTCGATTCGCGCGCCTCGTTGAAGAGCAAAGGCGCGATGAACATGACCAGGAAGAGTTCCGAATCGATGTGAACGTGAGCCACCTGGGGCACGAGGAGGGCGGCCACGAGGCCAGTTGCAATCTGCACCAAAGGCAGGGAAACGAAGCGGGTGAGGCGTTCGGCCACCGAAGCGACGATGACGCAGGCGAGCAGAATCAAGACGAGTTCGAAAGCTTCCATCGGGGCCTTTCAGGGTGCGGTGGGATAGGGGGCGGAATGTGTCGCCGGAGTCGTATCTGTTCGATGTGCTGCAGTGAGTCAAACAGGTCTGACCCCGGTGGCTCACTGCTGCAGGTGCAGGGTCTAGGCCTGGGCGTTCTTTTCGCCCTCGGTGGCCTTCTGCACGGCGAGCATCTGCTCGAACATCGACCGGGATTCGTTGAAGTTGGCGGGAAGCACCACGGTCGACCCGTTGCCGTTCTTGGCGAACCCGGCCATCATTTCGGTCCACTGGGTGAAGAGGAAGAGCTCGTTGGCCTCGGCTTCCGAAACACCCGATTCCTTGATGGTTTCGAGCGAGTCCTTGATGCCCTGGGCGATGGCGATGCGCTGGGCGGCGATGCCGCGGCCGGTCTTTTCCATGGCTTCGGCTTCGGCCTGGGCGCTCGTGACGCGCTTGATCTTGTCGGCGTCGGCGAGTGACTGGGCGGCTTCGCGCTGGCGCTGGGCGGCGTTGATGTCGTTCATCGAGGTTTCCACCGATTGAGGCAGGTTGATGCCGGTGATCAGCGTGGACACGAGCACCCAGCCATAGCTGCGCATCGTTTCGGACACGTTTGCGTTGACGTCGCGGGCGATGTCGTCCTTTTTGCTGAAGACGTCGTCGAGCGCGTAGGCGGGAATCGATGAGCGCAGGGCGTCGGACAGGTAGTCCTGCATCTGGGCGATGGGCTCGGCCAGAGTGTAGAAGGCCCGGTAGACGCCGGAGTTTTCGGGCTGGCCATCGCCGTTGTCGTAGTCGATGTGGTACTGGGCCGACACTTCGAGGACGATCGTAACGTTATCGGCGGTCTTGGCGTCGAGCTTGAAGCTGAGGCGGTCGGTCTTCATCGAAAGCTGGGATGCTTTGCGCTCGATGAGGGGGATGAGCAGGTGGATGCCGGGGCCCGTGATGCGGTTGAACTTGCCCAGGCGCTCGATGACGACCGACTGCTGCTGGGGCACGATGTAGATGCCGAGCACGATGAGGACGATGATGAGGACAAGAAGGACGGTACCGAACATGATTGCGCCTTTCTCTTGCGGGGTGATGCATCGAGCATACCATGCGGGCGCGGCGCGCCTTGCCGTGGCGGGCCCTGCGCGCTGCGACCGAACGGGTACGGGGAGCCCCTACTTGTCGACCGGCTCGCCGTTTCCTCTGGTGCGCAGCGCCGCTTCGACGAGGGCGCCCAGAGCCAAGCCAAGGATTCCGGGTACGACCCAACCCAGCCCGATAGCGGCGGCGGGAAGGCTGTCGATCAGGGGCAGCGCGCCGCCCGGCGCAAGAGCGTCGCGCACGGCCCCCGCCGTGCTCACGACTCCTATGCAGGCCATGCCGCAACGCCACATGAGGGGGTGCGCGCTCGAGCGCGGCACGAGCCCCATGACCATCGCGCAGATACCCATGGGATAGAGGGCCATGAGCACGGGAAGCGAATACGTCAGAATCGCCGTGAGCCCCGCGTTCGAAAGGACGCAGGACACGACTGCGATGATGACAGCCCATCCTCTATACGAGATGCGTGGGAAGGTTTCGGCGAAGTACTGCCCGATCGACGACACGAGTCCCACGCACACGTTGAAGCAGGCGATGAAGAAGGTGGCCGCAGTGAGCGCGGTGCCCGCTATGCCGAAGTGCAAGGATGCGGAAAGCGAGATGACTTCGGCTCCGTTTGCCGCCGAGGGGGACACCGTGCCCATGCGTGCGCCCAGGTAGGCGAGGGCGCAGTAGACAAGCGCCATAAGGGCGCCGGCCACGATGCCCGACCGCGCGACTTGGGCGGCGGCCGCGCGGGGGCTCGTGACGCCCATCGCGTGCACGCTGTTGGCAATGACGACGCCGAACGCGAGCGCGGCGAGCAGGTCGAGGGTCTGGTAGCCTTGCACGAAACCGGCTACTACCGGGGCTTGCGCGTAGGCGCCTTGGGCATAATCGGCGAGGTTGCCGGCGGGGGCGACTACCTGGGCGCTCACCATGAGCACGAGCAGGGCGATGAGCGACGGGCCGGTGACCTTGCCCATGAGACGCACGACGCGGGCGGGGTGCAGGGCGAGGGCAAGGGCTGCCGCGAAGAAGGCCAGCGAAAAGACGAGTTGGGCGACGCCGATGGCGGCATCGCTGGCGTTGAGAAGGGGCTTGATCATTTCAAAGGACGTGGAGGCGGTGCGGGGAATTGCAAGCAGCGGACCGATTGCCAGGTAGGCGAGCACGGTGAAGATGCGCGAAAAACGTCGGCCGATGCGGCTGAGCAGGGCGTCCGCCGTCCCCGATCGGGCGATGGCAACGATCGTCGCGATAGGGAGGCCCACGCCCGACACCAGGTAGCCGATCGTTGCCGGCGCGACGGCAGGGCCCGCTTGCACGCCCAATAGCGGGGCGATGATCAGATTGCCCGCTCCGAAGAACATGGAAAAGAGCGCGATGCCCACCTCGAGCGAGCCGCGCGGGCCCAGCGTCCCGTCTGCGAGGTCCTTCGCTTTTTCGTGCGCCATCGAACGCTCCTTTTGGGGAATCGGGAAAAGTACAACCGCACAAGACTAGCCATTCCGCAGGCGCCGTGCAACGAGGGTGGGCGAAGCGGAGCGCGCCCATTGAAACGCTTGTTGCGGGCAGGACCTCGCTCAACATCCGCCGCCCGCGCGTAGTCGGCCCCCTCTGTCGGCCGCGGCCCAGTGCAGGTGGCAGAGATATGCCGATGTGCAGCAAAAATGCGGCACCGTTGGCACGGATGTGCCGATGTGCAGTATAAGGATGGCGTCGATTCACAGTTTTCGAGGATCTATCGCGACAAAACCCCAGGTCAGCATCTATGCAGGTCACCAATCAACGCAAGGGGATGCTGCACATCGGTCATTCTCTGCCAGCAGCCGCCGAAATATGCTGCACATCGGCATTTCTCTGCCAGCGGAATCGCCTCTTGGCTATGGGCGCGGCGCGGGATGGTGAAATATGCCCTGCGCCATGCTCGGGCGCGTCAAGTCTTCTGTGCCAAACTCCCGGTTTGGCGCACCACGCATGTGCCAAACCGCCGCCAGGGGCTGCGGCGGTCTCTGGCGCGGGGTATGAAAAAAGCCTGCGCCCGAATGCGGGTGCAGGCTTTTTTCATTTGAGCGAAGTGGCTGCTAGAAGTTGGACAGCGTCTGCTTCTTCTGTTTGGCGATCAGGAAGAAAGCGGTTGCGGCAATCGACCAACCCCAAATGGCGTGGCCCAAAATCTCGCTGAAGTGCTCTTCGAAGGGCTGGTCCCACGGCGCGGGAACGGTGCCGAAGGCAGGCATGAGCACGACGTGCCAGATGACCCAGAGAGCCAGACCGTAGATGGCGCCCTGTCCGATGCCGACCTGCTTACACTTCTGGATGAGCAGGATGAACAGGATCGAGAACACGATGGCAAAGGAGAAGTGCAGGAACAGGGTGAAGGGCATGACCGGCTGGCCGTTATAGTAGACCGTGCTGAAGATCAGGTCGTCGGGGAAGCCCAGCTGCTGGGCCATGTGCTGCGGCGGGTTGATGGCGTTGCGTTCCGGGGTGCGCGGCGGGAAGATGTTTTCCCAGCCGATTTTCACCATGCCGGAAATCATGCCGGCGATGAAGCCGTACCAGATGCTCTTGAGCACCACGGGCGCGGTGAAGATCGTCTTCTTGTCTTCGCTCATTGACGTTGGTCCTTTCGATATGTGAACGTCAGATAACGGGTTGGGAGCATAACGCTGCCAAATGGTCGAAAATATCGGCGAACGGGGTTTGCCCCATGTCTCAATTTTTTCTCCACGTTTGGTAAAACGAGGAGCGTAACGCGACAGAATGGCCTATTGAACAGGCATTACGCGTATATATAGCACCAAACGCGTTACAGCTACGCCCCACTGTATTGAGCGCTTTGAGTCGTCTCTCACCCCCTGAGGGGGGGGTAAATGCCAGGGGCCGGCCCTCTTCTCAATAGGGCCGGCCCCCCATTGGTGCGGTAAGCTTTCCCCAAAACGAGGGAGGGGCGGTTGCGATATGGCGCGCATATATATAGTAGAAGACGATTCAGCCGTGCGCGGGGAAGTGGTGACGCTGCTCGAGCGGGCGGGGCACGATGTCGTATGCGCCACTGCCTTCGATCGGGTGGCCGCCGACGCCCTTGTCTCCCAGCCTGATTTGGTGCTGCTCGATTTGGGTTTGCCCGGCACCGACGGGCTCATCGTGGCGCGCGAGTTGCGCCAGGCGTCCGACGTGCCCATCATCGTGCTCACGAGCCGCACGACCGACGTCGACGAGCTCATGAGCATGTCGATGGGCGCCGACGCCTTTATCGAAAAGCCCTACAACGGCCAGGTCCTGCTCGCCCACATCGACGCGATCTTGCGGCGCGCGGGACGGGTGGCCGCGGCGGGTCGTACGATGGAGCACGGCGGCCTCGCGCTCGACCTGTCGCGGTCGGTCGCGTCATATGAGGGCCGCGAGGTGGAACTCACCAAGAACGAGCTGCGCATCCTTGAAACCCTCATGCGCCGCGAGGGACAGGTGGTCGCGCGCGAGGAGCTCATGGAGGCCCTGTGGTCGACCGATTCCTTCGTCGACGACAACACCCTCACCGTCAACGTGAACCGCCTGCGCCAAACGCTCGCTCGCATCGGGGCGACCGATTTCGTGCGCACCTACCGCGGCCAGGGGTACGCGCTGTGAGGGCGATCGACCCGCAGCGACTGGGATTCGGCGCCTTCCTTTGCGCCCATCGCATCGCGGTCGCCTTTTGCGTCCTCTGCTGCGCTTTCGCCTGGCCGCTGCTCGGCGCCATGGGCTTGGGTGCAAGCGAGCGCCTCCTGCTCGAGATTCTGCTGGCGACCGTTTTCGTGGTCTTGCAGGCGGGCGCTTGGGCGCGCGAACGGGCTTGGATGCAGGAAGCGCGTCGTATCGCCGCCGGCGGCAAAGACGCCCTGGCCCTGGCAGCCGATACGCCCGACCTTGACGGTCTGGAAGGGGAGGCTTTCACCGCCGCCGTGCGGGCGGTGTCGGCGCAAGCCGCCCGCGAGGCGGGTTGCGCCCGCGCCGCCCAAGCCGACTATCGCGATTTCGTGGAAACCTGGGTACATGAAGTGAAGACCCCGCTCGCCGCGGCCAACCTCTTCGTAGAAAACGCGAACGACCCCTCCCTGCGGCCCCTCTCCCGCGAGCTTTCCCGTGTGGAAGCCTTTGTCGAACAGGCCCTCTTCTACGCGCGTTCGTCGTCGGTGGAAAACGACTACCTGCTGCGCACGTGCGCCCTGGGGCCCTTGGTGGCCGAAGCGGTGAAGTTGCGGGCGACCCAGCTGATCGAGGCCCACGTAGCGGTCGACATGACGGGGCTTTCCTGCGCCGACGGCACCGACGTGACGGCTCCCTGCGACGCCAAGTGGCTGACTTTCATCGTGGGCCAGCTCATCGACAACGCCGTGCGCTATAGATCCGATCCCGTTCGCGACGGTCGCACGCCGCGCATCGCCTTTTCGGCGACCGAAGAAGCGCTGGGCACGGCCGACGAGCGCGTGGTGCTCGCGGTACACGACAACGGGTGCGGCATTCCGGCGGCCGACCTGCCGCGCGTGTGCGAGCGGGGCTTCACGGGATCCAACGGCCGGGCGCGCCAGCGGTCGACGGGCATGGGCCTCTACCTGGTCGATACCCTCTGCCGCAAGATGGGGCTCGCGGTGCTGGTGGATTCCCAAGAGGGCGCCTGGACCGAGGTGCGCATCGTGCTTCCGCGCAACCGCTTTCGCGAGGGGCTCGACCCCGCGAAGGGCCAGTCTGTTCCCAGGGTGACGAAAGCGTAAGGTGGGCGTAAGGCAAATCGATGGCTCAGGACGGCCTTCCCGCGTAATTTGAAGGGCAGCACAACCTATATAAGGGAGGTACGTTCATGGCCAGACATGCGGCGGGCGCCATGCCCCACCCTGACGTTGCGGGAGCGCCCGTGCTCCAGGTGAACAACGTCGAGAAAACCTACGGAAGCAAGGGCGGCGCGACGCGTGCCTTGAACGGCGTGAGCTTCGCGGTGGAGCGCGGCGAGTTCACGGCGATCATGGGGCCTTCGGGGTCGGGCAAATCGACCCTGCTCAACTGCATCGCGACGATCGACCGCCCCACGGCGGGCTCGATCATGGTCGACGGGGCCGACACCGCCCGTCTTTCGGCCCGCAAGCTGGCCGATTTCCGCCGCGAGAAGCTTGGATTCATCTTTCAAGACGCCAATCTGCTCGATACGCTTACGGGGCGCGAGAACATCGCCCTGCCTCTATCGATCGGGCGCGTACCGGTGGACGCGCTGCAGGGGCGCGTGGAGGAAACCGCTCGGGCTCTGGGCGTGACCGACGCGCTCGACCGCTATCCCTACCAGATGTCGGGCGGCCAGCGCCAGCGTGTGGCGGCGGCGCGCGCTATCGTCACCCGCCCGGCCCTGGTGCTCGCCGACGAGCCCACCGGCGCCCTTGATTCCAAGAACACCAAGATCCTGCTCGAAAGCCTGGAAAGCCTCAATCGCGACCTGGGGTCGACCATTCTCATGGTGACCCACGACGAAGCCGCCGCCAGCTATTGCCAGCGTGTCCTTTTCATCCGCGACGGCCGCCTGTTCACACAGGTCCGCCGGGGCGACGCGAGCCGACGCGAGTTCTTCGACCAGATCATGAGTGTGGTGGCGACGATCGGGGGTGCCGACGATGCTTGCTAGGCTCGCCTTGGGGAACGTGCGCCGGTCGGCCCGCAGCTACACACTCTACTTCGTGACGCTTGCCCTGGGCGCCGCCGTGTTCTACGCCTTCAACACCGTGTCGATGCAGGCTGATTTCCTGGAGTCCAACGCGTCCGACATGCTCGAGTCGATAGGCGACGTGCTTTCGGGCGTTACCGTCTTCCTCGCCGTGGTCATGGGGTTCCTCATGGTGTACGCCAACAGCTTCCTCATGCGGCGCCGCAAGCAGGAACTGGGCCTCTACCAGGTGCTCGGCATGCGCCGCGGCCAGGTTTCGGCGATTCTCGCGATGGAAACCCTGCTCGTGGGTCTTGTGTCGTTCGCAGTGGGCATCGCTGCGGGCGTCCTGCTCTCACAGCTGCTCCTGTTCGTGACGAGCGGCCTGTTCGAAGCGACGGTATCCCATTATAAATTTTTCTTTTCGGTTGACGCCTTTCGCATGACCGCCGTCTGCTTTGCCGTGACCTTCGCGGTCATGCTCGCCCTCAACCTGGCGACCCTGCGCCGCGTGAGGTTGGTCGACCTTATGAGCGCCCGTCGCGCCAACGAGAAGAACGGGATGCGGAACCTTCCCCTGTCGTTCGCCCTGTTCGTCGCCGGTCTTGCGGCGGTGGTCGCGGCCTACGCACGCCTCACGAGCCAGGGCTTTCCCGGCTTCACCGCAGGGGCGACGCAAAACGACTTCCTTGTCACGACCGCCCTGGTCGTTGCGGGCACGGTCCTGCTCTTTTTCGGGCTTGCGGGCACGGTCACGGTCGTCTTGCAGCGGTCCGCGCGGTTCTGGTGGCGCGACCTGCACGCCTTTACGGCGCGTCAGATTGCGAGCCGCGTGAACACCACGTGCGTTTCGCTTGCGGTGGTGTCGCTCGTGCTTTTCCTGGCGCTCACCTCGGTCACGACGGGCATGGCAATCTGCACGGCCATGAACGGCCAGCTCGATAGCTACGCGCCGGTTGACGCGACCCTGAACGCTTCGAGCTTCAACGCCGACCTTTCCGATGTCAACCTTGTGGAAGCGGCCCGTATGGCGGGCGTCGACCTGAACGAAGTGGGCACCTTCGCCCAGATGCGGGTGCGCAGCACCCAGGGGCTTGCCGACGGCGGCGTGACCATGCAGTCGATGGTCGACGCGACGGGCATCGAAGCGCCGGCGGGCTACGAGAACGCCTACGCCACCACCATGGGCCTATGGGCCATGAGCCTTTCGGACTTTAACGCCCAGCGCACCCTGCTCGGGCTCGACCCGGTGAGCTTAGGGGCCGACCAGTACCTCATCGCCTGCAGGATGGATGCCGCTTCAGACTTCTACAACAAGGTCTTGGCGGCCGGGTATGCGTTCGAAGGCGCCGGCCGCACCTTCCGCCCCGCGCAGGGCGCGGTGGTCGACGATGCGTCGGCTCAGCTGGAAAACAGCGCCAATTCCACCGACACGGGCATGCTCGTGCTGCCCGACGATGTTGCCGACGGCCTGCCCACCTACGACGTACTCGTGAAGGTGCGCTATGCGAACGGCACGTCTGCGGGGGATGCGGCCCTTGCGCCGCTCACCCAAGGGCAGACGACCGACTCGGTGGGAAGCGACGCCTTCGTCGATGCGGTGAACGCGCAGGATCCGGACGCCCCGATATCTTTCGCGGTCACGCGCACGGCGGCCCTTGCCGAAGGGACGGGCGTTACGGCCCTCATCGTCTATCTGGCGCTCTACATCGGCTTCGTGCTCGTGGTGGCCTGCGCGGCGATTATGGCCGTGCAGCAGCTGTCGTCCACGTCCGATGCCGCCGGCCGCTACCGCACCCTGCACGAGCTGGGGTGTCCCGACCGCCTGATCTTCCGTTCGGTGCGCACGCAGAGCGGGCTCATGTTCGCGGCGCCCCTGGCGGTCGCCCTCGCGCATTCCATCTGCGCGCTGGCGGCGGTGCTCAAGCTCGTGGCGACGTTCGGGTACGTCGACTTAGGCCAGACGGCGGCGTTCGCCGTCGCGATCTTCATCGTGGCCTACGGCGGCTACTTCGTAGCCACCTATCGCGCCGAACACGGCATGGTGCGCCGGGCGACTGCGCGCACGCGTCGGACGGTCTAGCGAAAGCGCGCCCCGGAAGAGCGCACAATAGCGTGTTTCCTCGTCGGAGGTCGCTTTCGCCGACTGTTTCCGTCGTCCCCTTCGACCTGATGGCTGCCGAAGGGGACGACGTCGTGCGTGCGGCGTACGATTGTCGTTGAGAGAGCGCAGCGAGGAGGCGCTTCGAAGGAGAGAGAGGAGCAACATGGATGCAACGGAGCTGAGCGTGCCGGACCGCGCGCATGCCATCATCGAGGCATGCGAGGGTCAGGAAAGCGCGAATCCCGTAGAGGTCTTTTGGGCGGTCGAGTCTCTGCCGTTCGTGCGAATGCACGGTCCCGAGCACCATGTGCTCGATGGGGCCGCCTTTCTCACGGCGTTTCGCAACGCCGGGGGCGCCATCGACCTGCCCGTGGCGCTCGACGCCCTTGTAACCCGGGGTCTTACCATGCCCGGCGCCATCTGCGGGCTGTGGGGCGTGTGCGGGTCGGCGGCATCGGTGGGCGCCGCCCTTGCGATCATCGAGGGAACGGGGCCGCTTACGGACGACGCGTCGTGGGGCAGCCACATGGAGCTCACCGCGCGCATCCTGCAGGCCGAAAGCCGCATTGGCGGGCCGCGTTGCTGCAAGCGCAATGCTTTCGTGGCCCTTCAGCAGGCGGCATCCTACGCGCGAGCGCGGTTCGGCGTCGCGATGGAGAGCGGCACGATCGTCTGCCGCGATTGTGCCCGCAACGCGCAATGCTTGGGCGAGAGGTGTCCTTTCCACCCTTCGGGGAGCGAGCGTCGGACGCTAGCGTAGGAGCGGAACCGGCGCGATCGGCGGTTTTTCGGCCCACGCTTCGGAAGATGTCGGAAGAGATGCGGGGGCATCGCGAACGGTCGCGGTGCCCCCGTTCTGCGTGCGGTGTCAGCCGGTCTTGTGGGAAGGGGATGGCGAACGTTGCGAAATATGGTGGCAATATGATAACAATAAGTCCATTTATTCACACGCAACTGAATCCGCAATCGATTTTTGCTATAGTACCGCGTGGCAAACCCGTCGAAAGGCGGCGACGCAAAGCTAAAGGGCCTTCTTACGATGGCAGCCAGTTGCACTTCTTCTGACGCATACAACCTGCATGAATACCCCTTTGCCTGACGTCGGCGGTGCCCGTGATTTCAGAATTGGCAGGGGGGTGTGCAATGGGCGTATACGACTATATGGGCTGGGAAGTCTATTTCGTCATCCCCACCATCATTGCGAGCGCCATGGGCATCGTCGTCACCCTCGTTTATTTCAAGGCACAGGGCAAAACGCAGCGCGCCGTGCTCGTCGGCGAGCTCCTCCTTCTTGCGCAAGCGGTGCTGGGTCTGATTTTGATTGCGGGAGCATCCGCGGGTGCGGAAATGGGGCCCGCAGCCAACGCCGTTTGCCTGTTCGGCGTCGAGGCCATCTACGTTCTGCTCTCGTTCGTGACGTTTGTGGTCGCTGCGAGCGCGATGACCGAAGGCCGCGAGGTAACGCTGCGTACCATGCGCGCGTATGCGGTTCCCGTTCTGGTCGTGCTTGCCTGCTTGGCGATACCCGCAACGCGGGACGCGATATACGCTATCGGTCCCGACGGCACGTTCCAGGCTGGGCCTCTGCACGGGCTGCTCAGGGCTCTGGCGTGCGGGTACACCGCATGCTCGCTCGTGTGGGAATGGCGGTACCGCAGCCGGGTGCCCCGTGTGACCCATCTCACGGTGACCATGACGCTTTCCCTGTTCGCCCTGTACGCGGTCGAGTGCGTGTTCCATCTGCATATGATAACGTTCTCCCTTTCGGTGGGCTTCGCTGCCTTCGTGCTGGCCATGGGGCAGATTTACGGCGAGAGGTGGGAATCGAAAAGCGCCGAACTTCAAGAAGCCGCCAACACCGACGAGCTCACCGGCCTGCTCAACCGCCGCGGGTTCAACGACGAGGCCCATCGCCTGCTCGCCGAGCCGGGCGGCGGGGAAATCGCCATGTTCATGGCTGACCTCGACGACTTCAAGATCTTCAACGACCAGTACGTCCACAGGGTGGGCGACGCGGTGCTGAAGGATTTCGCCCAGCAGCTGAAAGGCCTGTTCGGTGACGACGCCGTGGTGGCGCGCACGGGCGGCGACGAATTCCACGTCCTGCTGAAGCCCGATAAGACCTTGCTCGCCAAGGCGCGCGAAGCCCTGCAGGGCGAGCATGCCTTCCTGTGCGAGGGGAAGACCATTCGCTATCGCGCGAGCGCCGGTTACACCCTGCATACGAAGGCAGACGCCATGCTCGACGAGCTCGTCCGCCAATCCGACTTGGCCCTCTACCATGGCAAGATCGTGCGCGACGGCACGGTGCAGGCCTATAACGAGAGCATGGAAGGCGATCTGCGCGAGCAGCTGGGCTTCACCGCGCGGGATTTGGCCCAGCTGATTCCGGCGGGGATTCTCATCTGCAAGAACGGCGAATCCCGTCGCGTGCTGTTCGCCAACGACCGCTGCTTGGACATCTTCGGCTGCAAGAGCATGGCCGACCTGGCCGCCCTGTCCGATGGCGACTACGGCAACTTGGTGCCCCAAGGCGAAATGAAACGCATCAAGGGGAAGCTGTTCAACCTCACTCCGGCCGAAAACGCTTCCTGGGTGGAGACCCACGTGCGTCGTGCAGACGGCAGCACGGTGCGCGTGTATGCCGTGGGCCACAACAGCGCCATCGAGCGCTTCGGAGACTTGCTCTGCGTTCTCATCTTCCGCGCTTAGCGCAGCTGCGCGTGCGCGAGCCGTGCGGGCGGCCGCGCGGCCCCTGCCTTCTGTCCGGGGGCTACGCCTAGGATGGGCGGCCGCCCGTCTTTCGCCGAACCTCCCCGCGCGTAGGGCACCCGGGAACTCGCATTGCGGAAAGTAACGGGTAGATAACGGCAGCATGAAATCTCAGCCACCATCGCGCAGATTCCCGCGAAAGGCTTGCGCCCGCAGGGGCAGCTGGGTATAGTCACAGTCGTTGGTTGGCACTCACCAAAAGCGAGTGCTAGCACTCGAACAAGCTGTCAATTACGCACAAGCGGTAATGAAAGGAAGGCTTTCGACTATGAATCTGAAACCGTTGGGAGACCGCGTCATCGTCAAGCAGGACGAAGCCGAAGAAACCACCGCATCGGGCCTGTTCCTCGCAAGCTCTTCTAAGGAAAAGCCGACCACCGGCGTTGTGCTGGCCGTAGGCGAAGGCAAGCACACCGACGACGGCAAGGTCATCCCCATGCCCGTCAAGGAAGGCGACCACGTGCTCTACGGCAAGTACGGCGGCACCGAGGTTGAAGTTCAGGGCGAGAAAGTCGTCATCCTGCGCGCCGACGATATCTACGCGATTCAGCAGTAGTCAGCCGCGCGACGCGGGCCCCGCGCCCGCTGAAGTAAGCATTCACCGTTTTGGAAGGAATCAACTAGCATGGCTAAAGATGTAAAGTTCGATACCGACGCTCGCGGCGAGCTCGCCGCCGGCGTGAAGAAGCTCGCCGACGCCGTTAAGGTCACCCTTGGCCCCAAGGGCCGCTACGTCGCCCTCGAAAAGTCCTATGGCGCTCCGCTCGTCACCAACGACGGCGTGACGGTTGCCAAGGAAATCGAGCTCGAGGCTCCGGTCGAAAACATGGGCGCCCAGCTTGTGCGCGAAGCCGCTGTGAAGACCAACGATGAAGCGGGCGACGGCACCACGACCGCAACCCTGCTCGCCGACGCCATCGTCACCGAAGGTCTGCGCAACGTAATCGCCGGCTCCGACGCGCTCGGCATCCGCCGCGGCGTGCAGAAGGGCGTCGACGCCGTCGTTGCCCAGATCAAGGACGACGCGATCGACATCGAAACCCAGGAACAGATCGCCAACGTCGGCACCATTTCCGCCGGCGATGCCGAAATCGGCAAGAAGATCGCCGAGGCCATGCAGGTCGTCGGCAAGGACGGCGCCATCTCCGTCGAGGACAGCCAGACCTTCGGCATCGAACTCGAGCACGTCGAGGGCATGCAGTGGAACCGCGGCTACATCAGCCCCTACATGGCCACCGACACCGACAAGATGGAAGCGAATCTGAAGGATCCCTTCATCCTGCTCACCGACCAGAAGATCTCTTCCATCCAGGATCTCGTGCCCTTGCTGGAAGGCGTTATGAAGTCCGGTCGCCCGCTGCTGATCGTCGCTGAAGACGTCGACGGCGAAGCGCTGGCCACCCTGCTGCTCAACAAGCTGCGCGGCACGCTGAACGTGGTCGCCATCAAGGCCCCCGGCTTCGGCGATCGTCGTAAGCGCATCCTCGAGGACATCGCTATCGTCACCGGCGCCCAGGTCATCGACAAGGACTTCGGCATGAATCTGGCCGATGCCACGATCGACATGCTCGGCACCGCCAAGAGCGTCAAGGTCGACAAGGACAACACCCTGATCGTCGACGGCGCGGGCGACAAGGCCGCTATCGAAGAGCGCAAAGAGCAGATTAAGGCCGAAATCGAGCGCACCGATTCCGACTTCGACCGCGAGAAGCTGCAGGAGCGCTACTCCAAGCTGTCCGGCGGCGTGGCCGTGCTCAAGGTGGGCGCTGCGACCGAATCCGAGCTCAAAGAGAAGAAGTCCCGCATCGAGGACGCCCTGCAGGCTACCCGTGCGGCCGTTGAAGAAGGCATCGTCGCCGGCGGCGGCGTGGCCCTGGTCGACGCGCTTCCCGCGCTCGATGGCGTCAAGGCCGACAACAAGGACGAGGAAATCGGCGTCGACATCGTGCGCAAGGCTCTGGTGGCCCCGATGCGCGAGATCGCCAAGAACGCCGGCTACGAAGGCTCCGTCGTGGTCGAGAAGGTCAAGGCTCTGCCCAAGGGCGAAGGCCTGAACTCCGCGACCGGCGAGTACGGCAACATGATCGAGATGGGCGTCAACGACCCGGTCAAGGTCACCCGTATCGCCCTGCAGTCCGCTGCTTCCGTGGCTACGCTGATTCTCATCACCGACTGCACCGTCAACGAGATCCCGAAGGATCCCGATCCGGCCGCTGCCGCGGCTGCCGCTGCAGGCGGAATGGGTGGCGGCATGATGTAGGCTTCGGCTTGCACCGCTCGCATTCCAAAATGTTCGAAAAGGGCTCGCGCTTCGGCGCGGGCCCTTTTTCGTGCGGTTCCCAGCGAAGGAGGGGGCGGATGCGACCGTGAATTTGCATGCCGAGAGGGACTCGGCCCGCGTATGTGGGTTGGGCGTTGCCGTTCGCCCGTATGCGCGCGTTCGCTACAATGGGGCGGACGAGAGAGAGGCGCCCATGCAACCAACCGAAACCCCGCGCGGAGCCCAGCCTGCCTGGCTGGGCTGTGATCCTATGCCTTTCGAACTCGTGCTCGAAGGCGGCGCCATGCGCAACCTCTTCACCTGCGGGGTGGTCGACTTCTTCATGGACCAGGGCCTTTTCGCTGAAGAGACGGTGGGCACGTCGGCCGGCGCCTTGTGCGGCTACAACTACGTGAGCGGGGCACCGGGCAGGCAGGCCTATATCAACCTGCGCTTCCGCAGCGATTGGCGCTTCATGGGCGTGCGGTCGAAGTTGGTCACAGGCGATCTGGTGGGGTCGCGCTTCCTGTTCGACACGGTGCCCAACGATATTTTGCAGCTCGACCATTCCTGGTTCGTGAAATCGCCCATGCGTTTGGTGTCGGTGGCGAGCGATCTTGACACGGGATGTGCCGACTACCACGTCTTCGGCCCGGGCGAGACCTACGAACGCGGCAAGGACTACCTGCTCGCTTCGTCGTCGATGCCCTTCGCCAACCGCATCGTGCGCGTCGATGGGAAACATCTGCTCGATGGCGGCGTCTGCGATGCCGTGCCCTTCCGCTGGGGGCGCGAGCGCTATGCGGGCCGGCAGGTCGTGGTGCTCACGCACGAGCGCGGGCATGTGATGCACCCGGCGCGCGTGAAGCGCTACGCCCGCCATCGCTACGGGGCGTTTCCCAATTTCGTGACAGCCTGGTGGAAGCGGCCGCATCTCTACAACCTTGCCTATTGCGAAGTCGAAGAGCTCCACGACAAAGGCGAGCTGTTCGCCATCTGGCCCGACGGGCCGCTCGACGTGTCTCTGGCCGAACGCAGCCCCGAAAAGTTGTTCGCAGCTTACGAGCGGGGGCTCGAGCAGGCGGCCAAGGCCTGGCCCGCCATCGAGCGCTTTCTCAACCTCTAGGAGCCGCATATGAACCTCATCGAAGTCACCAGCTTGGACGACCCTCGCCTCGACGTCTTCGCCCGGCTGACCGAAGCCCAGCTGCGCAACCGTCTCGAGCCTGAAAAGGGCATCTTCATCGCGGAATCGCCCAAAGTCATCGCCCGCGCCCTCGACGCGGGCCTGCAGCCGCTTTCCTACCTGATGGAGGGCAAATGGCTCGAGACGGCCGCGCCCCTCATTGACCGATCGCGTGCCGAAGATGGCGGCGAGGTGCCCGTGTTCACGGGGCCGAGCGCGGAGCTGGCCAAGCTCACGGGCTTCACGCTCACGCGCGGAGTGCTCGCCGCCTTCCGCCGGCCTGCGCTGCCGACTGTGGAAGAGCTGCTGGCGGGCGCTCGTCGGGTGGCTGTGCTCGAGGGCATCGTTGACCACACCAACGTGGGCGCGGCCTTCCGGTCGGCGGCGGCCTTGGGTATCGACGCGGTGCTCGTGACGCCTACCTGCTGCGACCCCCTCTATCGCCGGTCGGTGCGCGTGAGCATGGGCACGGTCTTCCAGGTGCCGTGGACGCGCATCGGCGAGACCGCGCGCGACTGGCCCGACGCGGGCATCGCGCGTCTGCACGCGCTCGGCTTCAAAACGGCGGCCATGGCGCTTACCGACAAGAGCGTGTCGATCAAGAACCCCGAAGTGAACGCCTGCGACAAACTGGCAATCGTTCTGGGGACCGAAGGCGACGGACTCGCGCCGCGCACGATAGCCCAGTGCGACTACACGGTGAAAATCCCTATGCGCCATCATGTCGACTCGCTCAACGTGGCCGCAGCGAGCGCCGTGGCCTTCTATCAGTTTTGCCAATAGGGAAGCGGGAAGCCGCGCGCCGGGCGGGCGTCGAACGGTTGGCCGTCGTTGCGCTTACCGGCGTTTCCCCTGATGGCATCCTCACTAGTTATTCAGTATTTCGCACTTGCGCCCCGTATGGTGCCCTTTGAGCGACGCGATGGCTTCGCGCGGGCTCCTATGATGCAGGCATTCCGTTCGCGGGAGAGCGAACACAGCTAGCGTTTGCATAGGAGAGAACTATGGCTGATTACTATGGAACCGATACCGTTGTTTCCGATTTGCGCGAAGACGGCCTGCTCATCATTCGCATTAATCGCCCTGAGGTTGCCAACGCCCTTAACGGTGTGACGAGCGACGCGATGGAAACCATCATGAACCATGCGGAAAAGGACAAGGCGGTCCGCGCGATCATCGTAACGGGCACCGGCAAGGTGTTCTGTGCCGGCGAGGACCTTTCCGAACTGTCTGCCGGCGGCGAATGCCAAACGGTGACCGAACATGGTTTCGGCGGCTTGACGGCGCGCTTGTGCAGCAAGCCCGTCATCTGCGCTTGCAATGGGTCCGCTGCGGGCGGCGGCATGGAAATCGCTATGTCGTGCGATATCGTCGTCGCTTCCGACCGCGCCAAGTTCGGCTTCACCGAAGTGGGTCTGGGCATCATCGCCTCGACGGGCGGCCTGGTGCGCATGGCGCGCGACATCAACCGCAAGGACGCCATGGAACTTCTGCTCACCGGTCGTCGCATCAAGGCTGACAAGGCTAAGGAACTCGGCATGATCAACTACGTCGTGCCCGCCGAAGAGGTGATGCCTAAGGCGATCGAGCTGGCCGAAGAGATCCTGAAGAACGCCCCGCTGGCTCTGAAGTGGACCAAGTACGTGGTGCATGCGGCCGACCAGATGTCCGAAGAGGACGCGATGCGCTACAGCGACGCCGCCTATCGCTTCCTGGAAAAGACCGAAGACGGGATCGAGGGTCCCAAGGCCTTCGTCGAAAAACGCGACCCCGTCTGGCAGGGCCGCTAGCCTTAGCATCCACTCGCTCGTGAGCGCATACACGAGTCCTCCTTGTTGTGGGGTTCCCACCCCATAAAGAAAACGGCCGAGCCCCGGTGAGCTCGGCCGTTTTCGTATGCAGACGCCGGTTGCACGCCCTCGAAGGCGCCCGCAACGAAGGAAACGGAGCGATGTCGCAGTCGCTACGAGGGCAAGGGCCAGTAGGTGGGCAGGTCGTCGCGCTTCTTGTCGGGTGAGTCCTCCTTGGCTTCGACGTCGCGGTGGGTGACGTAGTCGATGAGCTCGGCGCGCTTGTGAATGTCCATTTTCGCGTAGATGTGCTGCACGTGGGTTTGCACCGTGTAGTTGGAAATGAAGAGCTTCTTCCCGATGCTTTCGGCGGTGTAGCCGCGCACGAGCAGGCGCAGGACGTCGGTCTCGCGGTTGGACAGGTCGAATTCGCTCGAGACCGAATCGACGCGGGCGTCGAGGTCGGATTCGGTAGCGACCGGCGCGGTCATCTGCACGATGGTGGACTCGCGGCGGACGAGCGGGATGAGGACGACCACCATGAGCACCGTGCAGGCTATCGTAGCGGGGGTGAGCAGGCTCGATTCGGGGAGGACCCCTTGTTCGAACAGAATGGCGAGCCCGTTGCCCAGAAAGACGCCGAGACGGATGAAGCCGCCGGAAAACCCGAACGACAGGGCCGGGGTCGCGTAGCCTTTGGTGGCGAAAATGCCGATGTACATGAGCAGGAGCACCTCGAAGACCACCGATACGGCCAGGGCGATCAGATACGACAGGTCGAAGTAGCTCTCGTCCCCGCTGAGATAGAGCGCCGCGGCGATGGCGGCGGACACGAAGAGCCAGGGGAAGAGGCGGAAAATGCTCACTTTCGCCGTGCGCACGTATCCGTAGACGCCCAGCACGAGCAGGGACAGCCCGCCGACGATGACGCCGACGGTGAACTCGCCGTCGGAGAAGAAGATCCCCTCCCAGGGGATTATCGCGACGACGAAGTAGCAGGCGGCGCTTGCCAGACAGGAAAGGACCGACACGAACAAGGCGACGCGGAAGGCCTTTCGCCGTTCCTCCTTGGGCGCAAGGCGCGGCATGTCGCGCTCTCCCGCGCGGCTGCGGACCACCCATAGCAACCAGGCCGAAAGAAGGGGGAAGACAGCCACGAAGGCCACGTTGACCGGCTGGGGAATCGCAAGCGCTCCGATGACGGCGATGAGGATGACGGACCCCACGGCGATGGCGACCTGGCTCACGTTGTACATGGTGCGAATTGACGTGTAGTACTCGCCCCAGAGGGTCCAGAGGATGCCGCTTCCCACGGCCATGACGATGGGCGCCGCGACGGCGGTGGCGAATCCGGCGTTGGGCACGATGCCTGCGTTGAGGATCACGCCGCCCGCCGACATCATGAGGGCGGAAACCCAGATGAGGACGCTGCGGTCGAGAAGGGCGCGCTTGCGCACGAAGAAGGGTGCCGCCAGCATGGTCGCCGCCGACGTGAACAGCATTACGAGCCAGGCGATGGTGACGTCCCAGCCCATCATGCTCACGTTGCAAAAAGCGGCCGGCACGAACCAGATGCCGTAGAACCACCCCAAGAGCAAAGCGATGCCCGCATAGAGGGTGATGGCAGATTTGCGCAGGGTTTCCCTGACCGAGGCGCGCTCGGTTGCGGCGGGCAGGGCTTCGTCGGTTTCCCTGGGCGTTGCGGATGTGCGTTGGCTTGCGTTGGGCATCGAATCTCTCCCCTTCCAATGTCGAATCAATTCTATCCTGCGTCCCTATGGGTTGGCGGGCGATTATGCGGCTGAATGCATAGAACCAGGTCAAACGGGTCATTAATAGTTCAGTAATTCAGCTTTGATGCCCTTTCGGCGATAGGTTGCTTCCTCGGCGCGCGCAATCATGAGCGCAACGGAGCAAGGGATGGGCGGAGGACCCATGAGGCTTCGGAAAGAGAGAAAGGAACTCCAATGGCTCTGTATTTCAAGGGCGGTGAGAAGAGCGCCAACGACCTGTCGAAGGCCCATAGGATTTTCCTGCTGATCCTCATCAGCATGGGCTCTTCCACGATCTACGCGCCCGCCTACCTGAAGGGCGTCTTCTACGATCCCCTGCAGCAAGCGCTCGGTTGCACCAACACCGACCTGGGTCTCATGATGAGCGCCTACGCCATCACGGCGACCATCTGCTATCTGCCTTCAGGCATCATCGCCGACAAGGTGCGCATGCGCACGCTCGCGTGGGTGGGCTTCGTGTCCACTGCCGTGCTCGTGTTCATCTACGCGACGCTGCCGTCCCTGGCAACTTGCTACCTGCTCTTCGTGGGCATGGGCATCACCACCATTCTCATTTGGTGGGGCACGCGCTTCAAGGTCATCCGCCTCATCGATTCCGATGACAAGTACTCCCAGAACATCGGCATCTCCTACGGCATCTACGGCGCTGCGGGCTTGGTGGTCGGCATGATCAACCTCGCCATCGTGACCGCCTTCGCCGACAACGCCGGTGCCGGCATGACCGCCCTGCTCATGTGGCTCGGCGCCCTCATCCTGCTGCTGGGCATCCTTTCCTTCCTGTTCATTCCCAAGTTCGAAGGCGAACTCGTGCATGACGAGAAGTTCAGCCTGGGCAAGTTCTTCAAGCCCTTCGGCCATGCGCTGAAGAACCCCGTCGTGTGGATCGCCGCCCTGTCCTACTTCTTCGTCTACTTCTATTACACGGGCGTCACCTACACCACGCCTTACCTGTCCGGCGTGCTCGGCGCTTCGCTCGCTGTCACCTCGATCGTGTCGGTGGTGCGCACCTACGGCATCACGCTTCTGTCCGGCCCGGTCTTCGGTTGGGTTGCCAAGAAGCTCAACTCGTCTGCGACCGGCATCGTGATCGGTTCGGTGCTCGCCTTCGTGGGCTTTGTGGTCCTCATGGTCATCCCGGCCAACGAAGGTGCTGCCATCGCCGCCGCCATCGTGATCATCGCCCTGGGCTTCATCGCTAACGGCGTCTTCTCCATCGGGTCGTCCACCCTTACCGAAGGCAAGGTGCCCATGACGATCTTCGGCGCGGCCACGGGTATCCTTTCGGTCGTGGGCTTCTTGCCCGACACCTTCTCGTCCACCTGGTTCGGCGCGATCATCGACGCCGGTCAGGCTGCGGGCGACGTCGCCGGCGCCTACCACCAGATCTTCCTGATTCTGGGCGTGACCGCGCTTATCGCCGCAGGCCTTGCCCTCTTCCTGCGCTTCTACGTCAACAAGAACGCCGACAAGCTCCAGGCTATGGCCGATAAGGCGGCCGCCGAAGCCGAGGCTGCCGAATAGGCGCTGCACCATTCGTCGCGCGGCCGGGGCATGAACCCCCTTGTGCTCCGGCCCGCGCGGCTTACTCAAGACGGGAGGGTGGAAATGGACCCCAACAAGTTGGATGTTGAACCCCTGATGAACGACCAGATGAAAGCGGTCGTGGCCAAGTCCGCCGAGCTGGCGGGCCCCTTCGAAACCAACGTGTCCCTCGATGTGATGCGTGCCAACTACGAACGGGAGCGCGTGTTCTGGAACGAGGGAGGGCCTGAAATGGCCCGTGTGGAGGACAGCGAGCTCACCGGTCCCCTGGGCGCCTTCAAGGTGCGTCGTTACTATCCGGTTGAAGCCGACGCTCTGCCTGCGATCGTCTTCATCCACGGCGGCGGGTTCGTGGTGGGGTCCCTGAACACCCACGACCGCGCCTGCCGCGTCCTCGCCGAGCAGACGGGCGCCGCCGTCGTCGCCGTCGACTACCACCTGTCGCCCGAAAGCCGCTATCCGGCCAACATTCAGGAATGCGCGACCGTAGCGAAATTCCTGCATGAGCAGGGGGCTGCGTGGGGCATCGACGGAAACGACGTCTCCCTGGCGGGAGATTCGGGCGGCGCGGTGCTCTCGATGGCCACCAACCTGTGGCTGCGCGACGAGGAGGGGGACAACTCCTTCGTGCGCACCCTGCTCCTCTACTACGGCTTCTACGGGCTTGTCGATTCCGCTTCGCGTCGGCTGTTCGGCGGTCCCATAGACGGGATGGGAAAAGACGATCTGGCCTATTACAACGAAGTCTGGCTGGGCAGCACCGACGAAGGTTACCTGCACTTGCCCTACGTGGACATGCTCGCCAACGATCTGCGCACCTCGATGCCCGCCTGCTACATTGCGTCAGCCGACCTCGACCCCCTGCGCGACGACAGTGCCTGCCTCTACGAGATTCTGTGCGGCCAGGGCGTGCCCTGCGCCTACGACAACTTCGAAGGTGTTCTGCATGCCTTCATCCACTACACGCGCATGCTCGACGCCGCCAACGACCTCATCGCCCGCAGCGCCGACTTCTACCGTGCCCACCATGCATCCGCTCGGGCATGAACCTGAGCAACATTTGAAAGAAAAGAGAGAACTATGAACTTTGAACTGACCGAAGACCAGCAGCTCATCGTCGACAGCTTCCGCGATCTTATGGAAAGCGAGAGCTGGGACAACTACTTCCTCGAATGCGACGAGAAGCACGAGTACCCTCTGCGCTGGGTGCGCGCCCTGTGCGATTTGGGATTCGACCGCGTGATGCTTCCCGAAGACAAGGGCGGCCTGGGGCTCGAACAGCCGCTGGTGACCCTTATGGCCATTTACGAGGTCCTGGGCCAATACGGCGGACCGACCTACGTGCTCTACCAGCTGCCGGGCTTCGGCACCATTCTGCGCGAAGGCACCCAGGAGCAGATCGATGCGGTAATGCAGTACGTGGGAACCGGCGAGCAGATTTGGAACTCGGCTTGCACCGAGCCGGGCGCGGGCTCCGATGTGGGCGGCCTGACCACCAATTACCAGCGTCGTAACGGCAAAATCTACCTGAACGGCACCAAAACCTTCATCACGTCGTCTCTGGGCGTAAAGTACCTGGTCGTCATGGCGCGCGATGCCGATAATCCCGATACGATCAGCGAGTTCTTCGTCGATATGAGCAAGCCGGGCATCAGCAAGTCGCCGCTTCCCAAGCTGGGCCTGCGCATGGACAGCTGCGCCGAAATCTACTTCGACGATGTCGAACTGGAAGAGAAGGACTTCTTCGGCACGGAAGGCAACGGCTTCAACCGCGGCATTTCCGACTTCAACTTCGAGCGCTGGCTCGTGGCGGCATGCGACTACGGCACAGCCCGGTGCGCCTTCGAAGACGCCGCCAAGCATGCCTGGCAGCGCGAGGCCTTCGGCAAGCCGATTGCCCGCTTCCAGCTGAACACCCTCAAGTTCGCCGAGATGTCGATCAAACTCGACAACATGAAGAACATGCTCTACGAAGCGGCCTGGAAGGCCGACAACAACGACGGCGATTTCATGCCCGGTCCGGCAGCTGCCTGCAAATACTACTGCGCCAATGCTTCGTTCGAGGTCGTCGACGATGCGATGCAGGTCATGGGCGGTATCGCGGTGGCGAGCGAGCATCGCATCAACCGCATCTGGCGCGACCTGCGCGTCGACCGTGTGTCTGGCGGCACCGACGAAATGATGATCCTCACCGCTGGCAAGCAGGCCATCAAGCCTTTCCGCAAGTAGCTGATCGAACCCTTCGGGGCATCCCCGCCCCGAAGGTGTCCCGCGTCTCTCGTGCACGGGATCGTGTGCGGGCGCATATCCCATTGTCTTTCCGAAAGGATCGAATCTCATGGCAATCGAAACCGAAAAACCCTCATTCGGCGTTCTCGACGATGTAAAGGTGGTCTTTGCTGCCGTCGAGGAAGCGGCTCCGCGTGCCGCCGACCTCATGGCCGATTGGGGCGCGGACGTGACGTGGCTCGAGAACACCGGCGCGGGCGACACCGTGCGCGATACCAAGTACCTCAAGCAGCAGGAGCGTCGCAACGTGCGCTCGGTCGCGTTGGACTACTTCTCCGACGAAGGACGCAAGGTCCTGCTCGACATGCTCAAAGACACCGACATCTTCATCGAAGCTTCTAAGGGCGGTACCTATGCTCGTCACGGCTTGAGCGACGAGGTGCTGTTCGCGGCCAACCCCAAGCTCGTAATCGTGCATGTGTCGGGCTTCGGTCAGACGGGTGCCCCTGAAATGGTCAAACGTGCCGCCTACGATCTCACGGTGATGGCCTATTCGGGCTACATGAGCCAGAACGGCACGCCTGAGCAGCCCATGAATCCCGGCCCCTACGCCGGCGACTACTTCAATTCCCTGATGATCCTTTCGTCTTCGCTGGCTGCCCTGCACAAGGTGGGGCGCACCGGCCAGGGCGAGAGCATCGACTTGGCTATGTACGAGACCCTGCTCACTATGGGCCAGTACTATCTGGTCGATTACACCAACGAAGGCATTCTCTGGCCGCGTCCGGGTGCGCGCAACCAGAACCTGTGCGGTATCGGAGAGTACAAGTGCAAGGACGGGTTCATCGGCCTGTGCCTGTACGGCGTGAGCCAGAACAAGTATCTGCTCGAAACCATCGGCCTGGGCCATCTGTGGGGCACTCCCGAGATTCCGGAAGACTGCAGCGCCCTGTGGCTTTCCAACCCCCACGCTCAGGAAATCGAAGAACATCTTGAGGCCTATTTGGCCACCCGTTCCAAGCACGACGTCGAGAAGGACTTTTCCGACCATCGCATTGCGGCCCAAGTCGTGATGGAGTTCCCCGACCTGGTGAAGGAAGAGCATCTGAAGGAGCGCGGTGACTGGCTCGACTGGCAGACCGAAGACGGCGATACCTTCCATGGTTTGGGCGTGTTCCCCAAGTTCCAGCAAACCCCCGGTAAAGTGTGGCGCCCCATGCCCAAACAGGGCGGCGATACGCGCGACGTGCTCGCCAAGTTGGGATACAGCGATGAGGAGATAGACAGGCTCATCGCCGATGGCGTGGTCAAGGCTCAGTAAGCGAAGGACGAGAGCGGGGCGTCGGGTGAACGCCCCGCCGTTGTTTCAAGGAGGATGACATGGCCGACGCGATGACGGGGCAAAACGTGCGCACCTTCTGGGAGTGGGCAGCGCGCGCCTTCGCCGAGCGGGAGTTTCTCGTGTTCGTCGACGCTGCGGGGCGCGAGGAGCGGTATAACTACCGGGCATTCAACGGTCTCGTTAACCAGTGCGCCAACATGTTCGCGTCGATGGGCATCGAAAAGGGGGATATCGTCTGCGTGCACTTGTGCAGCAGCGTCGATTTCATGGTCTGCCTGTTCGGTGCTGCAAAAATCGGAGCGATCATGGTCCCCGTGAACGAGCAGAGCGTGCGCGATGAGGCATGTTATGTGCTCGAATCGTGCCGGCCTCGCCTGGTGGTCACCGAACCGCCCTTCTACGACCTCTACCGGGACATAAGGGCGCAATACCCCGATCTGGTGCCCTTGCTTTCGCTCGCTCGTTGCGATGCTGTCCGAGAAGGTGCCCGCAACCTGCGCGAGGATATCGCCGCGCAACCCAGCGAGCTCGTTGCCGACGTGGCGCTTTCGAGCGATGACGTTTGCGAGGTCATGTACACCTCGGGCACGACGTCGGCGCCCAAGGGCGTCGAATTCACCCATGCCAACATGCTCTATGCCGCTTACTACACGCAGTGGCAGGTGGGCCTGCGCGGCGCCGACCGCCTGCTCACCACGATGCCCGCCTGCCATTCCAACTTCCAGCTCGCCGCTATGATGCCGGTCATCGCCGCAGGGGCCACGCTCGTGCTCGTTGAAAAGTACAGTGCCCACCGCTTCTGGGATCAGGTGCGCAGGTATCGCGCCACGGTGTTCCAGGCGGTGTCGATGATCGTGCGCACCCTGCTGCTTCAGCCGCCTTCGGAACGCGATCGCGTCAACGATGTGCGTGAGGTCATGTACTTCCTGCCGCTCGACACCGCAAGCAAGGAAGAGTTCGAATCGCGCTTCGGCGTGCAGATCATGAACTCGTACGGGTCGACCGAGTCGCTTACCTGGGTGATTACCGATTATCCGACCGGTGAGCGCCGTTGGCCTTCCGTGGGGCGCGTGGGCCTGGGCTACCAAGTGCGCATTGCCGACGAGAACGATTCCGAGCTGCCGGCGGGGCAGGTAGGGGAGATCCAGATTAAAGGCGAGCGCGGTCGGACGATCATGCGGGGCTATTTCCGCGACGAGGCGGCGACGGCGGCTGCGTTCACGGAAGACGGCTGGTTCAAGACCGGCGATAAGGCCTACTGCGATGCGGACGGTTTCTTCTACTTCGCCGACCGCAAATCGAACATGATCAAACGCGCCGGCGAGAACATTTCGGCCACGGAAATCGAGAACGTCCTGGTCTCTTGCGAGGGCGTTGCGGAAGCCGCGGTTGTGGGCCGCGACGACCCCATCCGCGACCAGATGGTGGTGGCCTACGTGGTGCCGAAAGCGGGCAGCGGCCTTTCCGCCGCCGACGTGCTCGCCTTCTGCCATGCCCACCTGGCGGCCTTCAAGGTGCCGAGCGAAGTGCATATGCGGGCGGAATTGCCGCATACGGTGAGCATGAAGGTCGAAAAGAAGCTGCTTAAGTAAGGAATCGCTCGCGAGGCGGGCACCGTTCGTGCCTGGGGGAGAGGCATGCGGTGCCGCGCGCGTCGGTGGAAGGGAGATACCATGAACGAAGTGAAGAAGGCCACGGGTGTGGTGAGTCCACCTGCCGAGCCGAAATCCATAGACGAAGCCCCGATGACGCGGTTTTTGTTCAAGGTGTCGGTGTTCTCGAGCGGAGGGTCCTTCCTCGACGGCTACGTCCTTTCGCTCATTGGGGTGGCGCTTACCCAGGTGACGCCGATGATGCGGCTCTCCGCGATGGAAAGCGGCGCTATCGGGGCTTCGGTCATGGTTGGCATCCTGTTCGGCACGATTTTGGGCGGCTATCTCACTGACATGATCGGGCGCAAGAAGATGTTCACGATCGACGTGATCGCTATCGCCCTCTTCTCGGTGCTGAGCATGTTCACGCAGGGCGTCTGGCAGCTCGTGTTCTACCGCTTCTGCATCGGTCTGTTCGTGGGCGCCGACTATCCGATCGCCACCTCGCTCATCGCCGAGTTCACCCCCAAGGCCCATCGGGCGATCTCAATGGGCGCGGTGTCGGCGGCCTGGTATTTGGGCGCGACCGTGGCGGCTTTCGTGGGGTACGCCCTCTTTCCCGTCGAAGACGGGTGGCGCTGGATGTTCGGCAGCGCCGTGATTCCCTGCGCCATTCTTCTCGTGGGGCGGGCGGGCATCCCCGAATCGCCCCTGTGGCTTGCCCAGAAGGGGCGCCGCGCCGAGGCCCAGGCCATCGTCGACGGCATCTACGGGCCCGGCTACTTCATCCCCCACGAAGAGGAAACGGCGAAGATTCCCTTGGGCACCCTGCTCAAATCGGGCTACTTCAAGCGGATCGCCTTCATCGCGGTCTTCATAATGTGCCAGGTCGTGCCCATGTACGCGATTTACACGTTCGGCCCCGACATCATGACCGCCTTCGGCCTGGGCGAAGGCCGGGCGTCCATCTTGGGCGAGAGCCTGGTGAGCTTGTTCTTCCTTATCGGGTCCTTCCCGGCCATGTTCTGGCTGAATTCGATGGGCCGTCGCAAGCTGGTGCTCCTGAGCCTGACCATGATGCTGGTAGGTCTTGCCATCCTGGGCCTGTGGCCCGCGGCTCCCATCGCCGTGGTGGTCGTGGCGTTCGGCCTTTATGCGTTTTTCAGCGGGGGTCCGGGCATTCTGCAGTGGCTCTACCCCAACGAGCTCTTTCCCACGTCGGTGCGCGCGAGCGCGGTGGGCATCGCGATTTCCTTCTCGCGCGTGTTCACGATCATCGCCACGTACGCGACGCCTTTGGTACTCGCCGATTTTGGCATCGGCGTGACCATGCTGATCGCCGCGGGGCTCGTTGCTGCCGGCCTCGTGCTCTCCCTCTCGCTTATACACATCTAGATGTGTATAAGAGACAGCTGGGTGCCGGCCCGCGGCGTGCGCGCGCGGTGTGCGCGCCGCAGCCGCATGCTTTTGGAGGTGCCTCTGTGACCATTCATCTCGCATGCCGGGAGATGCGGCTTTCACCATGAGGGGGACGAGGGCGGTGCGCCGTGGCGCTCCGCCGTGTCCTTTACGGGTGGAAGGAGCGCGCGATGGCGGTAGATGCTCGAGGAAGGTGGAAGAGGGCGTGGGCGAGGGGAGCGCTTGCGCTGTTTGCGGTATGGTGCGCCCTGTGGGTGGGGGCGGCTGCCCCTGCCAGCGCGTGGGCCAATCCGCCCGATGCGGGGGTGACCGCCGCGTCCTCGCCTGAAGACCCCCTTGCCTACGTGCGCGCGCATGCCGACGAACGCTTGGTGGGAGCGGGCGACCTGCGTCCCGTCGACGCGGTGACGGTCGAAGCCACCTTAGTCGACGCGGATTCCTTTTTCGGGTCGAGCTTGGACGATCTGTGGGCCGATCATGACGGCGACGGCGTTTCCGACCAGTGGGAATCGCTTGCGGGCAACTCCTTCGGCGCCGCCGTGCTCTACGCGGCCGCTCCCGATGCGCCCTGCCTGGTGGGGCGCATCGACCATCTGGGGTCTACGGGCGCCCGCCTGCTGCAGGCGCTCGCCGGTCGCAACGATACGAGCGGCACGCTCTACAACGACGTGTGCTTCGACGTGGAGGCGGGCCTTGTCTACGTGCCCAAAACCCACCTGGCCGACGGTTTGAATTCGGTGCGGGTGCAGGTGCTCTATGCCGTTTCCGCTCAGGCAGACGTGCCGGTGCGGGCGCAGGTGGAATCGGCGGGGGCGAGCGCGGGCGATTGGGAGGTCGAAGCGCACCCTTCCGCGGCCGACACGCGCACCGAGCTCTCGCTCGTTTCCCCCAACGGCACCAAACCGGTGGCGGGGCAAATCGATGCCGTGCGAATCGATGGGGTGCGCCTCGACGAATCGTCTGATCTGTGGTCCTACGATGCCCGCACGGGTGCGCTTTCGATCGAGCTTTCCCCTGTTCAGGTGAGCGACGTGCGCGTTGAGGTGTCGGACGGCCTGGTGAAGGCGGCCGCGCGTGCCGCACGCTCGCTCGTGCCCGCGGCCTACGCGGGCAGCCTGCCCGATCTGGGCGTGGTGTGGAAGGCGTCGGGCGCGCCCGACGACGGGTCGACCTTCGCCGCCGCTGCCGAAAACATCTACGGGCGTAACCAGGGCGTTGTCAAGGGCGCGCGCCCCAACGGCGCGGACCCCGATGACCTGGCGCGCGAGGTGATGGCGGGCGCGGGCGTGTCGCTCGACGATTTTTCGACCAGCGACAAGTTCGGTTTCCACGAACGCGGAAGCTTTATCCGCGAACAGGACGTCATCGCGAGCGACGGCACCAAGATTCACCTGCCGGCCCAATCGGTGCAGCTCTACTGTGCGCACATCGGCGTGAGCAGCGACGGTTGGGGTTACAGCAACGACAAGCATTACGGCAACGTGTCGACGTCCCGCGATGAGCGCGGCGTGTTCGTGCGCGTCCTTCAGGTGAGAGACGATTCCATGACCATCGCGATCGTGAGCCCCACCATGCAAACCCAGGCGGGCGTGGGCCTGTTCAGCGTATGCTGGGAGGGGGCCACGGGCGCAATCGAACTGCAGAAAGAGCCAACAGATCGTTCGGTAGCGGGCAGCGCTTCCTGCTACGGGATGGCGGGCGCCGTCTACGGCATCTTCCGCGACGAGGGGTGTTCCGACGCGGCGGGCGAAATCGTGCTCGACGAGGCGGGTTGGGGCCGTGCCGACGGGCTTGCGCCCGGTCGCTACTTCCTGAAGGAGACCGCGGCACCTTCGTCGGGCGGTTTCGCCCTTTCCGACGAGGTCATTCCCGTCGATGTTGAAAGCGGCGGGGTCTACCATGCGACGGCCAAAGAGCAGCCCCTCTACGGAAGGGGAGAGGCCCTTCTGCAAAAGGTCGATGCCCTCACGGGGGCGGCGCAGCCCCAGGGCGACGCCTCGCTTGCCGGCGCCGAATTCGCCGTGCGCTATTACGATCGTCTAGACGGATCGGCCGAAGGGGACCCGGCGCGCACCTGGGTGTTGCGTTCGGACGAGGATGGCTACGTTGCCTTTGATGCAGCCCATCTCGTCTCGGGCGAGGGCTTCTTCGCCGACGACCAAGGGGAGTTCGCGCTTCCATTGGGAACCTATACCGTGGCGGAGACCAAAGCCCCTGTGGGCTATGCGCGCGATACGGCGGTCCGCACGGTACTGCTCGCTCCCGATGGGGCGGGGTCGCAGGCAGTATGGAAAACGGTTGGCGACGCGTGGGACTCCTTCGGTGCCGAGCGCACCGAAGGACGCGCGGTGGGCGATCGGCCTCAACAGGGCGACTATCGCCTGGTGAAGACCGTCGCGATTCCTCAGATGGGCGCGGGACAGACAGGCGAGGGTGCTCGCGCCGACGACGAACGGGTACTCGTGCCCGGGCTTCTCTTCCAGATACTCAACGACTCGGCGGCCCCGGTGGTCTCCCCGCAAACGGGGAAGCTGGCGGCGCCGGGCGAGGTGGTCTGCACCATTGCCTGCGACGCCGATGGGCTCGCTTCCACGCGCAACGCGCAGGCGAACGGGTGGGCGGTGCCCGACGGCTGGTCGGGGGCGCTTGCCTATGGCAGCTACCGCGTGCGCGAGGTGGTCCCCGACGAGGTTGGCCGCGCCTTCCGCGAGGACCATGGCTTCGAGGTTCCCGTGGCGGCCGAATGGAAGATACGGATCGGCGACGACGGGGCCTACGACGAACCGACCCTCGTCACCGACCGGGCCCAATCGCCGCTGAAGATCGTCAAGCTCGATGCGGAAACCGGGCGTCAGGTGCCCCTTGCCTGCTCCTTCCAGCTTTTCGACCGGACGGGCGCCCTTGTGACCTATGCCGCGCCCTATCCCGATGCGCATACGGTGGATACGTGGACGACCAACGCGAAAGGTGAGCTCACGCTGCCTATGCTGCTTGCTCCCGGTGATTACACGATCAAAGAGGTGCGCGCGCCCGAGGGCTATCTGCTTACGGCCGATCCGGTTCCGGTGACCATCGACGGGGCCGACCGGTCCTGGGACCAGCCGGTCCTCGTGTCGGTGGGCGACCGTCCGGCTAAGGGGGCCATCGAAGTGCGCAAGCAGGATGCTTCCGCCGGAGAGACCCTCGCCGGCGCCGCCTTCGAGGTGCGTGCGGCGGCCGACATCGTCACGCCCGACGGCACGGTACGCGCCAAAGCCGGGGACCGTGTGGCGCAGATGACGACGGATCGTGATGGCATTGCCCGCACGGGCGAGCTCTACCTGGGCACCTACACGGTCCGTGAGGTTACGGCTCCTTCGGGCTGGGCACTCGACGATGCGCCGCGCACGGTGACTCTTGCCTACCAAGGCCAGGACGTGCCGCTCGCGCTCGCGCGGGTGGACGTGTCGGACGTCCCGTCCACCCTCAAGCTGCGCAAGGTCGATGCCGCAACGGGGCAAGCGCTCGCGGGAGCCCAGTTCCGCATATGGTCGGATCAGGGTTTCGAAGGCTCTTTCGCGTCTGACGAAGACGGCTGGGGCAAGGTCGAGCAGCTTGCGCCGGGCAGCTACCACCTTCAGGAGTCGGGGGTGCCCGAAGGCTACGAAGCGGTTGCCCTCGACGAGGAGACGGGCGCACCTGCCCTCATCGACTTCACCGTGAACGAGAACGGCCTGGTGGGCCAAGGTGACGGCCCCTTCTCGGCGTGCCTGGAACTGGTTGTGGAAAACGCTCCGGGTGAGATAGGAACCCATGCGCGGGCCCAAGGTGACGGCAGGCTGCTCGCGCCCGATGAGGAGGCGACCATTGTCGACACGGTGACTTACGACAACGCGGTGCCCGGCAAGGAGTACACAGTGACGGGCACCCTCCACGTGAGGGAGGTCGACGACGCGGGCGCCCCGGTCGACGCCGGCCCCTTGCTCGACGATACGGGCGAGCCGGTAACGGCGACGGCGCGCGTGGTCCCTACGGACCGGTCGGGCTCTGTTGAGGTGACATTCACCTTCGATGCTTCAGCGCTTGCGGGCCGCACGGTCGTGGTCTTCGAGGAGATGCGCAGCGACCGCCTCTTCGCCGTACACGCCGATATCGCCGATGAAGGCCAATCGGTAGAGGTTGCGCCCGCCGTGCGCACAGAGCTCGTACATGCGGAAAGCGGGGAGCATGTGGCAGTCGTTTCGGACGAGGGCACCCTTGTGCTCACCGATACGGTGTCCGTCGAGGGCCTGCAGGTGGGCACGACCTACCTGTTGCGGGGCACGCTCATGAAGCGGGATTCGGGCGAGCCGGTGATGAACGCGGACGGCACACCCGTCACGGGCACGGCGGAATTCGAGGCCCAGGCATCCGACGACCAGGTGGAGGTGTCCTTCTCCTTCGACGCGGGGTGTGCAGGCGCCGGATCGGTCGTTGCCTTCGAAGAGCTCTACGACCGCGAGGCGGATGCGCCGGAGGGGGCCATCTCGCTCGTCGCCCGTCATGCCGACCTTGCCGACGACCACCAAACGGTGACCATCGAAGAGATACCGCCGTCTGACACCCCGCCTTCGGTGCTGGCCAGAACCGCCGACGCGCTTGTTCGCGGATGGCCCCTGCTTGCTCTCGCGCTTGCCACCCTGGCAACGGCGATCGTTTCGGTAGGGCGCCTGCGCAGATAGGGGTGTGTGACGCCCGTCCGCGCCGGCTTCCGGAAAGGGAGCTGGCGCGGGAGCGGGGCCTTCGGTATAGTGCGAACGATGAAGAACATTCTCGTTAACAACTGCAAGATGGACCGGCTCGACTGGGCGCTCGACGCGCTCATCGCCGTGGCCGCCCTCATGTTTGCGCTCATTCAGATCACGGTGAGCTCGTCGCCGCTCGTCTTCCGCGATTCGCTCTTCCGCAGCATGATGGGCGTGATCTCGCGCAACCCCGACCCTTCGGTCTACATCCTGCTCGCGCTGACCACCCTGCCTCTCGTCGCGCGCCGCCGCTTGCCCTGGGAGGTCTTCGTATTCACCTTCCTCGTGTTCGTGACCTCGCAGGGCAATGCTCCCAGCTATTCGTTTTCGGCCATCGGACCCATGATTGCCCTGCTCACGCTTGCGTCGGAACGCACGATCTACGAAACGGGAACCGCCGTGGCCCTTGTGGTGATCCTGCTCTTCTGGATGCCGCCTCCCGGCGAGAACGCGGCCATCCGCCTGGCGGTGGTCGTGCAGAACCTCACCCTGTTCGCGGTGGCCACGGGCGTGGGCCTGGCCCTCTACGCCTTCAACAACTACAAGGAGGAGTCGAAGGCTCGCGCCGAGGAGACGCAGCGCCGCATCGAAGAGGAATCGGCCCGTCGCGTGGAAGAAGAGCGCGTGCGCATCGCCCGCGAGATCCACGACATCACGGCCCATTCGCTTTCGGCGGTGAGCATTCAGGCCGCTGCCGCCGAGCGGCTCATCGACCGCAATCCGGCCATGGCGAAGGAGGCCGTGTCCCAGATTCGCCAGACGTCGAAATCGGCGCTCGAGGAGATTCGCTCGATGATCAGCGTTCTGCGCAATGAGGACGCCGAAGCCGAAACCAAGCCCACCAACGGTACCGATCGGTTGCCCGATTTGTGCGCCTACGCGCGCGAAGCGGGGCTTGCGGTAGACTACGATCACAGCGGCTACGATGGCGCGCAAGTGCCCGCCTATGTTGACGTGGCCCTGTTCGGCATTGCGCGCGAAGCGATTACCAACACGGTGCGCCACGCCCACGCCCGCAACCTGAAGGTGCGGCTGTTCAACACCGAAGACAAGGCCGTGCTCTCGGTGGAAGACGACGGCCGCGGCATGGTCGATGCCGCCGCGTCCGACGGCCTTTCGGCATCGAGCGGGCACGGAGTGCAGGGCATGGCCGAACGCGTCACCGTGCTGAAAGGGACGTTTACGGCGGGAAACCGCCCCCAGGGCGGCTTCGCGGTGCGCGTGGAATTGCCCCTGGGCAAACGGGAATAGCACGAAGGAACGGAGGCCGACGTGGCGGAAGAGCTTATCGGCGGTTCGCAGCTGTACAACGACGATTACCGCAAGGCGCAGGAACGCTTGCGCAAGCAGAGCGAGGAAGCGGTGCGCGAGGCCGACGACGCGCGACTCGGCGACGTGTCGGTGCTCATCGTCGACGACCAAGATCTGGTGCGCAGCGGATTCAGGCTCATCCTTTCCTCCTACGACCATATCGACGTTGTGGGCGAGGCGGGCAACGGCGCCGCCGCCTACGACCGCGCGCTCGAGCTGCACCCCGACGTGGTGCTCATGGACATCCGCATGCCGGTCGAAGACGGCATTTCGGCTACGCGCCGCATCGCCGGGGACGAACGGCTGGCAGGGACCCATGTCTTGGTGCTCACGACCTTCGATATCGACGAATACGTCTACGATGCGCTTTCGGCAGGCGCCAGCGGCTTCATGCTGAAGGACGCCGAACCCGACGATATCGTGCGCGCCGTGCGCACGGTGGCCAAGGGCGACGCCCTCATCCAGCCGTCGGTCACGCGCCGTTTAATCGAAACCTTCGTCGACTCCCGCGTGCGCGCGGTGCGCGCCGAACACGAACTGTCTGACCTCACCGACCGCGAGAGCGAAATTCTCAAGCTTGTGGCGCACGGCATGACCAATGAGCAGATTGCCGAGCAGTTGGTGATCTCGCCCGCCACGGTGAAAACCCACCTGGCTCGCGTGATGAACAAGCTCGACGCCCATGACCGCGCCCAGCTCGTTGTGATCGCCTACGAAACGGGCTTGGTGACCCCCGGCCAGCAGTAGGGAAGCGCCCTGCCCGCCTTTTGCGGTACGGCGCCCGCGCCCGGGTGAAAACCCGTCACTATGCCGAAAGTGTCTAAATCGAGCGCCTACATTTCCCCGTGTCGATATATACGGGTTCCCGCACGCAGGTTATCGCAAATTCTGAAGAATAGGCTTTGACCTGCGGAAACGATGCATCTTTACCCGTGTGGTTGTATTTGCGCCCCACGGTAGGTTCTGGAATTATCCTTTCCCAAGCATTCACAAGGAAAGGACATTCCATGCAGACCTACACCGAGCGTCATCGCCACAAATTGCGTTTCGCCCTTGCCGGCGCAGCCCTTGCCGCAGCGGCCGCCTTTTCCTTGGCGGGCTGCGGCGCTACCCAGCAGGCCTCCGGAGGCGCATCGTCGGGCGACGACAAGACGATCACCGTCGCTGCCGTGCCCACGCCCCAGGGCGAGATCCTGGAAAACGCCGTGGCACCCCTTCTCGAGGCGGACGGCTACACCCTCGAGGTAAAGGAATTCACCGACTACGTGCAGCCCAACACGGTGACCGAAGAGGGCGACGTCGACGCGAACTACTTCCAGCACAAGCCCTATCTCGACAACTTCAACGACCAGCAGGGCACCCATCTGGTGGCCGTGGAACCCGTGCACTTCGAGCCCATGGGCATCTACGCCGGCAAGACCGCGTCCCTCGACGCCCTGCCCGACGGCGCGACCGTGGCCGTGCCCAACGATGCCACCAACGAGGCGCGCGCCCTGCTCCTGCTCGCCAAGTCCGGGCTCATCGAGGTCAAGGACCCCACCGACGTGAACACCACCGTCAAGGACATCACGAGCAACCCCAAGAACCTGAAGTTCAACGAACTCGAGGCCGCCAACGTGCCCAACGTCCTGAAGGATGTCGACATCGCCGTCATCAACGGCAACTACGCGCTCGCCGCCGGGCTCAGCGTGAGCAAGGATTCGCTTGCCGTGGAAACCGCCGATTCGGCCGCCGCCCAGACCTACGCCAACTACCTGGTCGTGAAAGAGGGCAACGAGGATGCCGGCAAGACCAAGGAGCTCGAGAAGGCCCTCAACTCCGACGAGGTACGCGACTACATCGTCAACACCTTCGACGGTGCCGTGGTGCCCGTCTTCTAATCGCGAATTTCATCGCGCGCAGCCTGCTGCCGCTTGCAGCGGGCTTTGTCGCGCGTAGCAATTGCACCGATAGGGCGCCGCGCTCGCGCGGCGGATACAAGAGAAAGGGAAGGCCCTATGGCAGACATCGAAGCATTGAGGAAAGCGCCCGTCGCCGTCTTGGGCGGCGGCGCTGTGGGAAAGACCTGCGCGGCCGACTGCGCCCTGGCCGGTCAGGAGGTGCGCATCTGCGATTTGCAGCCCTTCTTCCAGACGACGCTGGCGACGGTTGCGCGCACGGGCATCACCGTGCAGGCCAAGCCGCCCGCAACCCAGTCGAAGTACGGGTTCGAGCGCTTCGGGAAGGCGACGTTCGACCTGGTGACCGATAGCGTCGCCGAAGCGGTGAAGGGCGCCAAGATCATCATCGTGGGCGTGCCGTCGATCGCCCACGAGCCCTTCTTCAAGGAGCTCATCCCTCACCTGGAAGACGGCCAGATCATCCACATCATCCCCGACAACTACGGCAGCCTCAAGCTGCGCAAGCTTATGCGCGAAGCCGGCTGCGACAAGAAGGTCGTCATCGGCGGCTGGTCGAGCGCTCCCTACGGCACGCGCGTCGACACCGAAGGCGGCGTGATGAACGCGCACGTCTCGCTCGTCTACCGTGCGATCACCCTGCGCGGCGCGGCTCTGCCCATGACCGACCAGGACGAATTCCTCGAAAGCACCAAGGCCCTCGGCTGCTTCGACGCCATCACCGAAGGCGACGGCGTGGTGAGCGGTGGCACCGTGCTCGACACGGGCTTTTCCAACGTGAACCCCGTTATCCACGTGCCGGGCACCGTCCTCGGCGTGTCGACGATGGAAAACTTCGGTACCGTGCTGCGCGGCAATATCCACGACTACTCGATTTACAGCCATTCCTTCTGCCCCTCTATTTCGGAAGTGCAGTACGAGTTCTACAACGAGGAAATCGCCCTGGCCAAGGCCATCGGCGTCGGCATTCAGGAGTTCAAGAAGGACGTCTTCTTCCAGCGCACGAGCGTGTTGGGCGAAGAGTACATGGGCGAAGGCTGCACGGTCCCCTTCGAAGAGGAATGGGAAGTGGGCTATGCCACGGGACCCTTCTCCATCTACAACCGCTACGTCACCGAAGACGTGCCGGTGGGCTGCCATGTCTACCATGAACTGGGCAAGAAGTTCGGCGTGAGCACCCCGATCATCGACTCGATGATCGCAATCGCCGGCGTCATGACCCATAAGAATTACTTCGAAACCGGCCTGACGCTCGAGGATCTGGGCATTGCCCATCTGTCGAAGGACGAATTGCTCGACTACCTCAACAACGGCACGTACGTCGAGGCCTAGCTGTGGCGAAGGCGCGCGCGTCTGCCCCATGCCCGTGCGACAAGCGCGGGCGCGGGGCCCTTTGTATGAAAGGAAGGCCATGACCTGGCAAAAAGCCTTGCGCTCTCCCGGCGACCTGGACGACACGTTTACCGTGCCGGCGCATTACGCATCTGGGTTCGCGATCGGCGTGATCGCCGTCGACCTGCGCTATCCCAAACTCCCGGGAAACGTAGCGAACGCGACGACCTTCGCTTTCCCCGTCCTCTATGAACGGGTCGACTTCCCCATCGAGCAGCTCTTTGCGGGCGATTCCGCAATCAAGGGCCCGGTGGTCGAAGCGGCGCGGCGTCTCGAAGCCCAAGGGGTGCGCGCGATCGTGGGGGCCTGCGGCTTCTTCGCGCACTTCCAAGACGATGTGGCGCAGGCGGTAGAGGTCCCCGTCTTCCTTTCGAGCATGCTCCAGCTCCCCTTGGTGGAGCGCAGTTTGCCGGCGCGCCGTCGCGTCCTCGTGCTTACGGCCGACGCGGCAAGCGTCGACGACGCTTTCATTTCCCATATGGGCGGCACGCCCGACCGCTGCCTGGTGTGCAACGTGGGGGACCGCGAGAGCTTTGCGGCGATTCGCTGGGGAGACACGACCTTGGACAACGGGCGGCTAGCGGCCGACCTGCAGAGCCTGGCGGCGCGCGCGTGTGCAGACCATCCCGAAGTGGGCGCGATCCTGCTCGAGTGCAGCGACCTGCCCCCGTACGCGGCGGCGATCCAGGCGGCAACGGGCAGGGCCGTGTTCGACTTCATCACGCTTATCAATTGGGCCCACGCGGCCATGGTGCAGACTCCCTATTACGGCTACTTCTAGAGGCGGTTGCCCCTTCAACGGAGCGGTGTGAAAAGCAACAGAGCTTGAGGGCTCCATTGCCTACACTAGGGCAGATATACGAACGCGCCCCTGTGGGCTTTTGCGTGAAAGGATCGCGATGACGCATGCTTCCGCGGTGGCCGTCTGCCCCGGCTGCCATTTCCACTGCCGTCTCGACCATTACCAGTGCGGGCTGGGGGCCTACCGCTGGGAGCAGTCGCAGAAGGCGGAAGGGGAAACGGGTGCCCCCGCGACGCGCCCGGCTGCGGCCAAGCCCGCAGCCGCCAAGCATCACGCCAATGCTTCTGCCGACGTGCGCATCGAGCACCTGCTCACCGTGCTGCCCCATAAGCTGCGCGCCGCCGCGGGCGAACGCGTCGAAGACAAGCTGCTCTGCGCCGTCATGCGCCGCCGCGGCCTGGCAGCCCCTTCGATCATGGCAAAGCTCCTCTACACCAGCCCGGCGGACCTGCAGCCATCGATCGACGCGCTCGAGAACGCGGGCTACCTGAAGATCGTCGACGTCGAAGGCCGTCCGGGCTTCATGCAACTCACCGCCGAAGGCATGGCCGAAGGCAAGCGCCGCGCCGCCCGCCATGTGGCGGCCTATCGCGATCTCCTGTCCTGCCTTTCCGCTGAAGAGCAAGCCGAGCTCGTCGCCCTCTTGGGCAAGCTGATGGCGGCGACGAAAACGGCCTAGCGCACGGGCGCCCCATTCCCTCCAAAAAAGAATGCCCTGCTTCCCCTTCGGGGAGCAGGGCATTTTCATGCAAGGGAAGGCTCGGGAAACGCAGGGGCCGCTAGGGGCGCTTGGTCCCGCAGCTTACGCAGAAGTTGCCGTCGTTTTCGGTGCCGCACGAGGGGCAGCGCCAGCTTGCGTGTACGGCGCTTTCGGCAGGTGCGGGCGCGACCGGTACCGCGGGGGCTGCGGGGGCGCTCGGCGCAGGGGCGGACGTTTCGGCAGCGGGCGTGCGATACCCTGCCGCAGGGGCGACGGGCTCTGCGGGGGTCGGCGGCACGGACGCAGCGCGCGGGCCGGCCACCGTGTTGCGGATGGCCTGCGTGTCGGTCACCAAGCGTACGAAGAGCAGGGCTCCTTCGAAGATGATGCGGTTGATGAACTGGCCGACGAAGAAGACGAGCGCGCCCAGCAGGATACCCGGCAGGATGAGCAGGGGCGAGCTGAACGACGAAAGGGCCATCCAGCAGGCGAAGACGGCGATGCCCACCGCGGCGATGAGGTTGAGCACCTGCAGGACCTTTTCGATATAGAAATGGTCGAAGTTGAAAAAGCGGCCGAGGGCGCTCGTGCGGCGCGAGGCGTTCTTGCCCAGGAGCATAATGTAGCCTACAACGCAGAGGGCGATGAAAGCGAGAATCGCAATGACGGCGAGAGCGCCGGCAAAAGCGCCTGCTCCAAGCAGAGACGAGCTCGATCCCAACGAGTCAAAGGGGTCGGAATAGTACATAGGAGTCCTTTCTGTTCGGGTATCTTTCAGTGTAGCGCGAACAGCGGGGCTCTCAGGCGGTGCGGGGCATAATGGGCCACGCGGAACAGGGGGAACGCGATGAAGGACGAGAAGGTATTCGCGATGGAATTCGGCCGCGTCTACAAGGCCCTGGTCGCGAAGGCCGAAAAGAAGGGACGCACGCGCGCCGAAGTCGACGCGGCGACGTCGTGGCTGACCGGCTACACGCCGGAGCAGATCGCGGCGGCCGAAGCGGACGGCACCGCCTACGGCGACTTCTTCAGGCAGGAGCCGGAGCCCAACCCGCATCGCGACAAGGTGACGGGCGTTGTATGCGGGGTGCGCGTCGAAGAGGTGGAAGACCTCACGATGCGCGAGATTCGCCGACTCGACAAGCTGGTCGACGAACTCGCCAAAGGCAAGCCGCTCGATACGGTGCTGCGCGCCTAGCGCGTTGGGCAGGCGCCCCTCGTGCGCAAACGAAAAGAACCCCGCGCGTTCGCAGGTGAAGCGGAAGCGCGGGGTTCTCGGCGTAGGGTGGGGTTCCCAAGCGGGTCGATTCGCTAGGCCTCGTAATCGACGTCTTTGCTCTCCCTGATGAAGCAGAGGGCGACGAGCGCGATCACGGCCATGACGCCCAGGTACCAGCCAAGCGCCTGGATGCCGAAGGAGGTGACGAGCGCGGTGGCGATCGTAGGGGCGAACGCGCCGCCGGTCACGGCAGCCAGGTTGTAGGACAGGCCCGATCCGGAGTAGCGCACCTTAGCGGGGAAGAGCTCCGGCAGGTAGGCGCCGCAGGGGCCGAAGAGGGCGCCCATGATGCTGAATCCCACGCAGAGGAAGGCGAGCACGCCGGCGAAGTTCTGGGTGCCGGTGAGCAGCTGCGGGCAGACCAGGCTGAACACGAGCATCGCGGCGGTTGCGGTGTAGAGGGTGCGCTTGCGGCCGAAGCGGTCGGCGGCGAAGCAGCCCACCGCGATGAAGGCGGCGAAGAAGAGGACGGCGAAGAGTTCCATGGACAGGTACTCCGACTGGCTGAAGCCCAGGCTCTTCACGCCGTACGCCAACGACCAGGTGCCGAGCGAGTAGAACAAGGTGTAGGTCACTGAAATGGCGCACATGCCCAGGACGACCTGCTTCCAGTAATGGCGAAGGTCACGCAACGGGGTGCGGGAGGTGCGGTGTTCCGCGGCGGCCTTCTTGTACACCGGCGTCTCGCTCATGCGCAGGCGGATAACCAGCCCCACGATCACGAGCACAGCGGAAAGCAGGAAGGGGATGCGCCAGCCCCAGGCGACCATGACGTCGCTCGAGAGGTTCGTGTCGAGCAGGAGGTTGATGCCGTAGGCCAGGAAGAAGCCGATCGGCGCGCCCATGTTGGGGAAGGCGCCGAAGACCGCGCGTTTGCCGGCCGGGGCGTTTTCGGTTGCGACGAGCGCGGCGCCCGACCATTCGCCGGCAAGGCCGATGCCCTGGCAGGCGCGGCACACGCAGAGCAGGACGACGGCGAGCGTGCCCAGCTGCTCGTAGCCGGGCAGCAGGCCCACGGTGAACGTGGCGATGCCCATCATCATGAGGGCCACGACGAGGGTCTTCTTGCGGCCGAGCTTATCGCCGAAGTGGCCGAAGAGCAGGGAGCCGAAGGGGCGGGCGATAAAGGACACGGCGAAGGTGACGAAGGCCATGATCGTAGCCAGCAGCGGGTCGGACTTGGCAACGTCGGTAAAAAAGATCGTGCCAAAATAGCTGGCGGCGGCGATCGAATAGCAGTAGTTGTCGTAGAACTCGATGGCGGTGCCCACCATCGAAGCGCCCATGACTTCCGCGACGGAATCTCGCTCCTTCGCGGGCGCGCTCATCGCCATCGATCGCGTTGCTGTTGCCGAACTTGACATTTCTCGCTCCTTCCGAGATTGAACCAATCGTCCGGATCCTCGGCGGAGCTTTGCTGCGAACGTAAAAAAGCCAGCGGCTGCACTGCTTGCAGTCGCTGGCTTTCCAGCTCATCGACCGCCCGTCGAGGAAGCACGGGCGGCACATGCGGCTACCCGTGCTAACTAATCACGCTCGTAATCGAAATCAGGGTAACCAGCAGGTTCATGTTTCATCCTTTCGTTCGCCGAGCCCTTTGCTCGACGGCCTTTAGACTAGGACAAGAATCGTTCCTGTCAATGGAACGGTGAAAGGATTCGCTTTTTCGGCGAAGGGACAGTTAGGCAAGCCAACCGAAAGCCATGGAATAATCCCAGGTCAGAGCAGGGAAAAACGGAAGGGGACCCTCATCGGGGTCCCCTTTCGAACACGGGCGCTCCGCGCGTGCGCGCACACAGAGCCTACATATTTCGCGCGCCGGGGGCATTCCCGGCGCGCGCTTGCCGCCTGGGCGGGGCCCGCAGCGCCGAGGGCTCTCACGGGCGCAGGCTCCCGCCGACCGAGAGCGCCGCGTATTCCCGGCTACTTCAACAAGCCGGCCACGTAGGCGGTGATGTCCGAACGGTTGATGATGCCCACCATCTTCCCGTCGCTCGTAACGGGAACCTTCTTCAGGTTCTTGTCGGTGAGGGCGCGGGCCACGTCGGCCATGCTGTCGTGCAGGTCGACCGAGATGACGTTCTTGGTGGCGAGCTCGGTCACGCCCATGCCGAGCAGGTCGTCCACCTTGTGGGAAAACGAGGCGTTGTTGCGTTCGATCACGATCGACCAGGCGCTCGTGAAGCGGGGCACCTGGGTGGCCAGGGTGCGCATGATGTCGCCTTCCGAAATAAAGCCCATCATCTCGCCCGTCGCGTTGAGCACGGGCGCGCCGGAAATGCCCTTGTCGGCGAAAAGCTTGAGGGCGTCGGAAGCCGTCTGGCCGGCATGCAGGACGTAGACGTCGCGATGCATAAGGTCGGCCACGGTGGCCACCGCGCCTGCGGCGCCCTCCTCTTCGGGCACGGGCTGCGGGGCGGGCGCGCCAGGCAGGTCCGACTTCTTCAGCGTCGCGCCGATGGCCAGGCCCGCAACAGCGAGCACGATGGCGAACGCGAAGACCTCGCGCGAGCCGGCGGTGAAGGCGAGCTGGGAGGCGCCGGGGTTCTGCGCCAGGGAAGCGGCCTGACCCGAGGTGAGCAGGCTCGTGGCGATGGCGGTGGCCATGGCACCGAGGACCTGCTGGCCGGTGTTCATGACGGTCGAGCCGTCGGTGTTCAAGCGCGGCGGCAGGGAGGAAAGCGCGTGGGTCTGCATAGGCGACATGGCCAGGGGCACGCCGATCATGCACAGGATGTTGAAGAAGACCACGGCAGCCACCGGCGTGTCCGGCGTGCAGGTGGCGAGCAAAACGGCACCGGCAATCGACAACACGAAACCGGCGATGGCGGGAATGCGCGCGCCCGCTCGGTCGTACAGGCGACCGGCGAAGACGCTCACGATCATGTTGACGATGCCGCCGGGCAGCAGCAGGAGGCCGGCCACGTCGACGGGCAGGCCCATGGCGTTCTGGTAGAACTGGGGCAGAACGTACATGATCGACAAGGTGATGCCGAAGTTGATCATGACGGCGATGGAGCCGCGGGTGAAGCCGCGCGTGGCGAACACGCGCAGGTTGAGGATGGGGGTGTCGCTGGCGAGCTGGCGACGCACGTAGATCGCGAGGGCGATGATGCCCACGACGAACGAGGCGACGACCGGCGCGGAAGCCCAACCCAGGTCGGCGGCCAGGCCGCTGCCCAGCACGAGCCCGCCGAAGCCCAGGCAGGACAGGACGGCCGACGCGGCGTCCACCTTGGGCTTGGTGAGCTCATAGGGGTTCACCAGGAACTTCGCGGCGAAGAAGAGGCCGATAACCAGGAAGACCACGAAGCTGAAGAAGACCCAGCGCCAGCCCAGCGCGGCGATGAGGATGCCCGACAGGGTGGGGCCGATGACGGGCGCGAACATGATGACGAGCGAGGTGGTGCCCATCGCGGCGCCGATCTTGTTGGGCGGAACGACTTCCATGACCATCGCGAACATTAGGGGCAGCACCAGGCCGGTGCCGATGCCCTGGATGCAGCGGCCGACAAGGGCGCCTACGAAGGTCGAGGAAAAGCCGCTGATCAGCGCGCCCACGGCGAAGGCGCCCAGGGCGAACAGGGTGAGCTTGCGCGCCGAGAACCACTTGGTGAGCAGGCTCGAGAAGGGCAGAACCAGGCCGATCACGAGCATGTAGCCCACCACGAGCCACTGCACGATCGAGATGTCGACGCCGAAGGCCACGGAGAGCTGCGGCAGGGCGATGTTGAGCGAGGTCTCGCTGTACATGCCGGTGAAACCGCCCAGGTAGAGGCCCATAAGGGCGAGAATCGGGTGGTCGACGGGCACGTGGGCCTTCGGCATGGGGGATTGTTGGTTCATACGGGTGAAAACCGCCTTTCTCTTGTCTGGCCGGAGCGCCGGCCGCGTTGGTCGGGGCGCAGCACAATAAAGCGGCGCACCCGGGGAGGGTGCGCCGCTTTGCGAAACCGACGGTGCTTGCGGGCGAAAGGCCCGCAGAAAGCATGTCCTTGCCATGATGATGGCGATGGCCATGGGGCCATCGTTCGAAAAGAATATGTGCGCCTAGGAAGCTTGCGGGTATCGATACTAGTGAAAATTCCCTTCCGCTCGTAAGCGCTCGTTCCCCAGCTGCACAAGGTCACCATATTCGGCGCGGCCGCCGAGCGAGGCGCACAGGTCGCGCGCGGCCGGTTAGTCGACGACGGTGTCGTCGATAAGGCGCATGAGCTCCTGCTGGCTGTGCACGCCCGTTTTCCCGTAGATGTGGCGGATATGGGTCTTGGCCGTGCCCTCCGAAATGAAGAGCTTTTCCTGCAGGTAGGCGGCGTTGATCCGGTCGAGGAGGGCCGCGCGCTGGCGTCCATGCGCATCTTCGGGTTCCCGGTGTTTTGCCTGGTGTGCCCGATTGGCCTGTCGTTCGCCATGATCATCCTGGTGTGGCGCTTGTTCGGCGCGGGTGACATCACCTGGTCGGTGATTCTGGTGCCGGCGCTGCTCGTGTTCGAGCTGGTGTTCTTCCGCCAGTGGTGCGGTCTCATCTGCCCGATCTGCGCCTTCCAGAATCTGTTCGGCCGCTTCGCGCGTTCCTTCCGACCGCAGATCGACGATAAGAAGCGCATCGAAACCACCACGGGCAAGGCCTTCAGCAAGTGCGCCATCCTGCTGCTCGACGACGTGAAACCGTCGTGCCTGTTTGACGGGGACGTTCATCGGTACCGTATGCGGTCGCGTGCGGTGAAGGTGAACGATCTGCACCAGATTCTGAACACGATGAAGTCGCAAATCGAGGGCGACGTGTTCGAACGATAACGATTGCGAAGGCTTCGTGCCTTCTTCCGTGGCTCGCCCCGGGTTTTGGCGGTGGGCGTGCCGGCTCCCTCTCTCTTCTTGTGCCGGCGCGTCTGCCGCCTTTTTGCGTCAAGGCGCGGGCGGAACGCGGCGCATGGCCCGGGCGGCTGTCTACTCTTCCAGGGCTGCTGCGGGCGTGCGCCAGTTGCAGGGGTCGGGGGCGGCAAAGGCCTTGATGCCCCCAATGATGATGTCGAGGCCTTCATGGAAGGCTTCCTTGGTGAAGCGCTCTTCGTCCCGGAGCTCCCATGGCTCCTTGGCCGGGGCGATTGCCGCGTTGTTCTCTTCCTCTTCGGACACGAGGTTCCAGCAGGCAGGGTCGATGAACCCCGACATATAGGACACGGTGGTGCGGAAGAACTGCGTATGCACGGCGTCGGGCATGCCCTGCGTGTGAAATATCCGATAGTAATCGTCGTTGTGCGCTTGCGGCCAGCGTCCGACGATGCGATAGCGCATGAGGCGGATGTGAGGATGGGCCAAGCTTTGCGCGCGCATAGATTCGCAGATGCGGTGAGCCGTGTCCACCCAGTGCTCGCCGGGGATGGAGCTCGTGTCGAGCTCTTCTTGCGCTCTATGCAGCACGGCGCGAAGCAGGTCGTCTTTCGATTTGAAATAGGAGTACACGCCCATTGCGCTCATGCCGAGCTCGTCGCCGAGCGCGCGCATGGAAAACCCGTCGTATCCCACCGCGTCGACGAGTTCGAAGGCTATGTCTATGATCTCCTCACGCGAATGCGAAGGTTGTCGCGTTGCGGCCATATGCTCTCGCTTTCTCTCCGTGCTAATAATAACGAGCAGTGTGCCGATCGTGTGGGAAAAACCACGAAATGCTAAGGCAGTGAGCAAGGAAGCACATTTGCGGGACGCCGGGGCGGGGCGCGGTATCATGGCCCCGTACTGCATCGTTTAGGGGAGGAACGCACATGGATCCCGAACGTCTCGCTCGCGTCGTGCAACTGCGCCACGAACTCCACGCCCATCCCGAGCTCTCGCTGCGTGAGAAGGAGACCAAGCGCCGTCTCCTCGCCTTCTTGCAGGAGAACACACGTCATCTCGACATCGTCGATCCCGGCGACCGGTTCTTCTATGTGCGCTACACCCCCTCAGATCCCGTGTGCGCCGCCAAACCCGCTCTCGCCTTCCGCGCCGATTACGACGCTTTGCCCATCTGCGAGGACCTTGACCTCGCGTGGAATTCGACGAATCGCGGCGTGTCGCACAAGTGCGGCCACGACGGGCACGCCGCCTCGCTTGCCGGGTTCGCGCTCGAGCTCGACGCGCGCGGGGCGGACCAGCCGGTCGTGCTCATCTTCCAGGGCGCCGAAGAAATCGGCGAGGGCGCCAAGGTCGCCTGCAAGATCCTCGAACCCCAGGGCGTGAGCGAGGTCTACGCGATGCACAACTGGTCGAAGATGGAGCGCGGCACGGTCAACCTGGTCGACGGGGCCACGATGCCCGCCTCGGAAGGCCTGTCGCTGTTCTTCGCGGGCAAGACCTCGCATGCGGCGGAACCGGAAAACGGCATCAATCCCGCGCAGGCCATAGCAGCGCTCGTTGCCGCCCTGCCCGGTTTCGAACGCGATGCGGCGCACGGCGGTTACGCGATGATCACGGTCGTGCAGATTTCGGTGGGCTCACCCAATTTCGGCGTGAATCCGGGCGACGGCGTCGTGCGTCTCACCCTGCGCGCTCAGCAGGACGCTGACCTGCGCGCCCTCGAGACGAGCGTGCGCACCCGCGCCGAGCAGCTCGCCGCGGGCGCGGGCCTTTCCTTGCGTGCCGAGCTTTCCGACGTGTTTCCGGCCACGGTGAACAGCAAGGCCTGCGCCGACAAGGTGCGTGCGGCGGCCGAGGCGGCCGGGCTTGTTTGGCATACCCTGCCTGATCCCTCGCCCGTGCGCGCCTCCGAAGACTTCGGCTACTACGAGCAGGTGGTGCCCGGCTGCCTGTTCTACCTGGGTAACGGCTTCGACTACCCCGACGTGCACACCCAGGCTTTCGACTACGTGGACGACAACATTTCCCGCGCGGTCGACGTCTTCGCCCAGCTCGCCCACCTGAACTAGCGACCGTTCTGCGCGTGCGCCGCTCCCCGGGGGCTCGGCGCACGCGCCTTAGGCGCCCCAGAAGTCGCGGATGAGGTCGCCGCGATTGGCCTGTTCGGTCTTTTTCAGGATGTTGTGCACGTGCACCTTCACGGTGGAAGGCGCCAAGGTGAGCTCGCTTGCGATGTTCTGGTTGTCTTTGCCCAGCACGATGAGGCGAAGGACCTCGCTTTCGCGCTTGGACAGACCGTGCATTTCCACGTAGCGCGGCAGGACGCGGTTGATTGAATCTTCCACCATCTCGTCGTCGCGCGCCGGCGGCTTCTCGTAACGCAGCTGCAGCTCTTTAGAACAGGCGCGCATCACGGATATGGCGAGCACGACGAAGAGAAGGTTTTCGGCGAAGCTGCGCTCGGCGAAGAAGCGGAAGGCCTGGTTGGCGGTTTCGGGATCGAAGACGAGCTGCACGTAGACGTTTTCGACGGTAATGAGCACCACAATCCCCAGGCAGACGAGGAACCCCTTGCAGTACTTGCGCATCACGTTGTAGACGGCGCTTTCCTTGTTGGCCGTGCGATAGCGGACCGCGATGAGGACGGCCATGAGGAACAGGGCGGCCTCGCGTCCGGAAAAGAACATGAACTCGCGGACGCGCGGTTCGCTGAGCAGGAAGAGCGACCCGACCGACCAGACGAGGTAGAGCACCGTGGGCGCCCATTTGGCAACCGCCCGCTTCTCGCTGATGAACTGGCACACGGTTAGCCAGAGGAAGGCGAGCAGGAAGCCGCCGGTGACGGTGAGGGCTGCCGGGTTGCTGATGTCCCAAAAGGTGTCGCTCGTGAGCTCGATGTTGGGCGCCACGAAGTCGTGTTGGAAGACGAGGGCGACGTCGAAGAAGTAGGAGAGCATCGTGGCGGCGGCAAAGGCAAACGACTTTCGGTGCGAGACGAAATAGGCCGAAACGCTCGTTGCCGCAGCGATGGTGACGATGAGCATGATCGTCAACGTGTAGTAGAAGAGCACATCGTACATGCCCGGCATCTCCTCATAGCCTATGGGCTGCCCCCGCCCGTCTCGCCGCCCGGCTGGGCGCTTGCCCGAACGAGCGAGCGCGGGGCGTCTCCCTCATGCGCCTGCGACCTGCGGTTTATTGAAGGTTTAGGCGCCTTCCTCCCGTGAATACATACGAATTATAGCCAAGCGGGCAGGTGGTTTACACCTTCCTATCTCCCTCGGTCCGCGGGGATACTCCAAGGCGTTGGGAGCGGCCGCGCCTATGACGGTCGCTCGGAATGCGCGGCAAGGGGAGTTGCCGCGCGCGCCTGCGGCCGCCGACCGCGGGTGGGAAAGGAAAAGGAGGAAGCCCCATGGCAGAGGCAGCAGCAGCGGCGATCGAGACGCCGCCGAAAGTCGATGAGGGCAAGAAGAAAAAGAAGAAGTTCTCGTTCCCGTCGGCTTTCACCATTCTGTTCGCGGTCACGCTGATCGCGGCGGTGTGCACCTGGTTCGTGCCCGCCGGCCAGTATTCGAGCCTGATGTACAACGCGGAATCGGGCACGTTGGAGATGACGTCTCCCGAAGGCGACGTGCAGGAGCTCGACGCCACGCAGGAGACCCTCGACAGCCTGGGCGTGTCGATCGACATCAACCAGTTCACGAGCGGCGCCATCACCAAGGCCGTTTCGATCCCCGGCACCTATGAGAGCCTCGATCAGAAGCCCTACAGCCTGGCCGACGTTCCCTACGCGATGGTCTACGGCGTGGTCGACTCGATCGACGTGATGGTATTCATCCTGTGCCTGGGCGGTCTGATCGGCGTGGTCAAAGCGACCGGCGCCTTCGAATCGGGCCTGGCCCAGCTCACCAAAAAGACCAAGGGCCGCGAGTTCCTGCTCGTTTTCGGCGTGTCCGCCTTCATGATCTTCGGCGGTACGATGTGCGGCCTCGAAGAGGAAGCGGTGGCCTTCTACCCGATTCTCGCTCCGGTGTTCCTGGCCTTGGGCTACGACTCGATCGTGGTCGTGGGCGCCGTGTTCATGGCGAGCTCGGTGGGCACCACGTTCTCGACGGTCAACCCCTTCTCGGCGGTTATCGCCTCGAACGCCGCCGGCACCGTGTTCACCGAAGGCCTCGACGTGCGCCTCTTTTGCTTGATCGTCGCGTCGATCGTCTACCTGTTCTACCTGCATTGGTATTCCAAGAAGGTCAAGCAGGACCCGACCTTCAGCTATTCCTATGAAGACCGTGAAGAGTTCGAAGCCCAGTGGAAGATCGAAGGCGACACCAACGTGGCCGACTTCGACGCCCGCCGCAAGATCGTGCTCGTCATCTTCGTCGCTGCCTTCCTGATCATGATTTACGGCGTCATGAGCCTGGGTTGGTGGTTCCCGCAGATGGCGGCCGAGTTCCTGACCCTATCGATCATCGTCATGTTCATCGGTGGCATGGGCAAGAAGGGCATCGGCGAGACCAAGATGGTCGACGCCTACTCCGACGGCGCCTCGAGCCTCGTTCCCGTGTCCTTGATCATCGGCCTGGCACGCGGCGTGAACTACATCCTCAACACCGGCCTGATTTCCGGCACTATGCTCAACGCGGCGTCGAATTTCGTCAACGGCATGAGCGGCCCGATCTTCATCGTCGGCCTGATGTTCGTGTTCTTCCTGCTCGGTTTCGTCATTCCCTCTTCGAGCGGTCTGGCCGTGCTCTCGATGCCTATTTTCGCCCCGCTGGCGGACACCGTGGGCATCCCCCGCTGGATCATCGTCGCTGCCTACCAGTTCGGCCAGTACGCGATGCTCTACATCGCCCCGACCGGCTTGATCATGGCTACCTTGCAGATGTTGCACATGAAGATGTCCGACTGGTTCAAGTTCGTATGGCCCATGATGGTGTTCACCTTCGTGTTCGGTGCCATCGTCCTGTCGGTCTGCACCGTGGTCTTCCACGTGTAGGCATCACCTCTCGATACCGTTCACGCGCTTTCCTTCTTGTGCGCGTGCGGCTTGCGCAAACGGCGCCGCTTCCCGAGCGGCGCCGTTTTTCGTGCAACAAGGCCCCGGGTGCTGCCGTGGGGACGCTGTTGCAGGGGCGTGCCGCTGAAGCCAGGAGGCAGCGGCTCTGCGCCGCCGCCTGGCTCGTTAGGGTTGCGCCATGTTCTCGGCGAGGTTGAGTTCGCCTACGACCGAACGAGCTGATTCGATGAAGGCGCGGGTGGCGAACGATGACTTGGGGTAGGACTTCACCGCGAGCGCGATCGTGCGCCGGGTGGGGATTTCGGGTTTTAGCCGCACGAGCTTGAAGGGATTGTCGCGCAGCATGAGCTCGGGGAATACCCCGTAGCCCAGCCCGCGACTCACCATGCCCATGACCGCATAATCGTTGTCCATCTCGAAGCGCACGTTGGGCACCACGCCGTGCCGCTCGAAGAGGGCGTCCATTTCGGTGTGGGAATCGTTGCGCACCTTGATGTAGGGCTCCTGCGCCAAGGCTTCGGCGGGGAAGAACTCCTTGTGGGCGAGCGGGTGGTCTTCGGGCACGACGATGAAGAGGGGGTCGAGCGAAAGCGGAATCGTGTAGAAGTCGCGCACCGATGGCTCGATGAGGAAGCAGCAGTCGAATTCGCCGTTTTGCACCGCGTCTTCCATTTCGTCCTGTTCTTCGAAGCAGGTGACGTCGAGCTTGATGTGCGGGTGGTCTTCCATGAAGCGCACGAAGACGTCGGGCAGCCAGTGGATGGCGACGCTTGCGAACGAGGCGATGCGCACGTCGCCGATTTCCAGGTTGCGCATTTCGCGCAGCTTCACTTCGAGCGCACTTTCGTCGTTGACGATGTCAAGCACCCAGGGGAGGAGCGTCCGCCCCTCTTCGGTGAGCTGTGCGCCGGTGCGCCCGCGGTGGAAGAGGGTGACGCCCATCTCCTTTTCGAGGGACGAAATCATATAGCTCACGCCCGCCTGCGTGTAGCCCAATTCTTCGGCAGCCTCCTTGAAACTGCCCAATTTTGCAGCCTTTGTGAACGCGATAAACTTCGAATCCATGCTGACCTCGATGTATAAGAAACCCTTTATCTAATCCAAAACACTCAAGATTTTATTTAACCTTCTCGGTCCGTAGTATAGCCATCGCACTACATAAGAAGTAATCGAATCGCAATCGAAACACAGCAGTCGAGAAAGCGGAGAGTGGAGGTAAAGGTGCTCAACAAAACGTGGCCGTTCGTTCTTTTCATCGTGCTCGAAACCGTCATCTACGGTGCGGGCAACGTCGTGATGAAGCTTGCCTATGACGGGATTACCCCGCTGTGGTGCACCGCGCTGCGTTTCGGTATCGCCTTCGCCGTTCTCATGCTTGTCTTCGGCAAGCGTACCGTGCGCATGGTGAAAAGCTCTCCTGCGAAGAGCTGGCTGCCCGCCGGCATCGCCATGACCTTCTGCTATATCTTCTGCAGCCTGTCGGTGAACATGACAAGCGCCACCAACGCAGGCTTCTTCATCGCCCTGCCCATGCTCTTCGCGCCCTTCATCGCGCTCGGCCTGCTCGGCAAGCGCTACACCAAGCTCACCGCTCTCCTTCAGGTGGCCGTGGTCTGCGGGCTCTACCTTCTCACCTGCGGTGGCGGCAGCGCTTCCTTCGGCTTGGGCGAACTCATCGGCCTGGGCAGCTCGGCCTGCTCGGCCCTCGCGCTCGTCCTTTCCGAACGCAGCCTGAAGGACGCCGACGCCATGGGCTTCACCACGATGCAGATCGGCGTGACCTTCGCGGGCTCTCTGGTGGCCGCCCTCGTCGGCGAACCCCTGCCCGACTTCCAGGACGTGCCCGCGCTCAGCTGGGGCTGCACCGCCTTCCTCGCGTTGGCTGGCACCTGCCTGGCCCTGGGCCTGCAGAACGTGGCCTTGGGCAAGGTCTCTTCGGTCACCGCTTCGGTCATCCTCTGCGCTGAGCCGGTCATCACGGCCATCATCTCGGCCTTCGTCCTCAGCGAGGCGCTTGGTGCGGTGGGCACCGTGGGCGCTGTCATGATCGTGGCCTGCACGGTGGCCGCATCGATGGAAGACAAGATCGCCGCCGCTTTCGCGAATCGCAAGCGTCCGGCCGTTTCGGCTTCGGTGCCGCAGATTACCTTCCCGTCGACGACGGCGTCTTTTCCCGAAGGCACGATTCCGGCTGCGATCGTCTACCAGCGCGCCGCCTAGCCGGTACGCTTGCGGGCCTGCTACTGCTTCCTGTCGGCCCGGCGGCGTGCGGCGCGTTCGTGTTGCTGGGCGCGGAATTCCTCAATCGCCTTTGCGGCGTTCGCGCGGGCGGATTGGGCGGCTTCGCCCATCGCGACGGCGGCCTGCTTGGCAACCGGGGTGACCGCGTCGACCATGGCGCCTTGCACGGTGCCCGCAAGGATGCCGGTAAGGAAGTCGGTCATCGACTTGCGGTCCTCGTCATCGAGCGAATTCACCGATCCGAGCATCTTGACGATGCCCTGTGCTCCGTTGGCGAACATGTCGTCGACCTTGTCGATGCCGGCGGCTGAAAGCTCGCGGTAGAGGTTGTCGAGCAACTTCTTGCGGCCTGCTAAATCGTGGGTGAGAATGAGCCGGTCGAAGGCTTCGTTGACCGGCTGACTGCCCATGGGCAGCTGGGCTCCGCGCACGAAACTGCCGCGCATGACCTGCCATTCCATCGCGGAATGCTGCATGACGCCCGTACCCGACGATTTGATGACGACGGCGGGCACCACGTGGCTGAACAGGGCGCCCACGACGCTGTATTCGGGCGTGAACAGGCGCACGCGGTCGGCGATCGTGTTCAACAATTCGAGCGGGACGACGCGCCCCTCGAAGCCGGGGGAATCGTTGCACCACACCTCGATGATACGGTCGCGCACGGCGTCTTCGCAGGTTGCAGCCGCGAAAGCCGCCAGGTTGCCGCCTTTCGAATGGCCGCCTACGCGCAGGGGCCCGCTTATGTGGGCGGCGGCCCGCTCAAGAAAGAGGAGGGCGTCCTCTTGGGCGGGCACCACCCGATAGCTGATTTCGCAGTCTTCTAGCCAGCCCACAAGCGTGCCGTCGGTGCCCTCGAAGCTCACGTAGGCGGTGCCGTCGGGCAGTTCGGCCACGAACGCTCCGAACTGCTCGTGCCGTTCGGCGTCGTAGATGCGCGATGCGCAGGACAGTTGCACGGTGGAAAAGCGCTTGCCCGCGTGGGCGGCGCGGTAGAAGAGCTCGGCGGTTTGGGGCGAAATCAGGGCGCCCAGGTCGACGGGGTTGCGCGCATCGTGCGCTTTGCCGAAGAGGCGTGCCGCTTCGGCAAGCGGGATGCGGCTTGGCAGGCCTTCGGGCGTTCCCTCGGCTGCGTCGGCAGCGGGTGGGGCGGGCACGACCCCGGTGAGGTCGAGGTAGGCCAGCTGGGCGAGGATGAGGTTGTCGACCTCATTGAAGGGGATGACGTCGAACCCCAAGTCACCGTACCAGTCGAGATAGTCGAGCATGTTCGCCATATGCGCCCCTCTCGCCGCATCCGCTTCGATGGCTCCATTGTAGGGGCCGGGCGCGGGGCGCGGTTGCAAGCGTTGTCAAAGCGATACGCGGGGGCGTCGTCCCCGACCGACGTCTTGCGATTGTCTGCCTGCCACCGCCGGCCCGCCGCCATCGTCTTCCCGCTACCGGCCGGCCCGCGCCGCCCTTACGCGATCGAGCTCGTGAGGTAGGCGTAGAGGTCGTCGCGCACGGGCTCGTCGAGCTCGTAGCCGATTTCAACCGCCTGTTTGCTCGTGTTCGGCATCGTGAAAGCGCGGTAGCTCTGGGTGGGGTGCATGGTGCCCAGGAAGTAGAACTCCTTGCCCTCTTTGTCCTCCTTGTTCTTGCGCACGAATAGAAAGGTGCGCATCCCGTTGCCCGGCCAGGCTTTCAAGCGCATGATTTCCGGCGATTCAAGGGTGCGCGGCTGCTTGGAGATGGCGGTGAGGAATCTCGGCGACGTGAATCGGTCCTCGTATTTGATGGTATCGCTGATCGCCGGGTCTTTCTCGTAGTTGATGAAGACGGCGAAGGTGTTGGTGGGAGCGTCGTAGCGGTACCCGCCGATGTTCTGGGCGTTTACGTTGGTCTCCCAGCCGAGCAGACGGCATGCGTCCTCGTAGGTGTATTTGGCGCCGAGCACGAGGTCGGTGCCGGCGTAGGGCTCTGCATAGTCGCGCGACCAGCGCGCGAGCCCGAAGTTAAGGGTCTCTTCCAGCTGATCGCAAAAGGCGTCGTTGGCAAGCGCCTCTTCGAAGGCCGCGGTCGGCGCGAGACTCCCGTCCGGTCTGAGCTCGAAGAGGGCGGGGCTTTTCTTGTCGAAACGCCCGGAAAGCACGCCCGCAGCCGATGCGGGGCAGGCGGCGGCCCGCTCGGACGCCTTGGCGCAGGCGGCTTCGGCCGCTCTTCGTTCGGCGGGCGGAGCGCAGGTGCCAGCCGCATTCCCGCGTCGGCTGCGGGCCGCGTCGAGCGCCCGCTTGAGCAGGACCAGCTCGTCGGCTCGTTTGCCGTTGGCAATCTTACGCGAGACGAATGCAAGGATGTCGCTGGCGCTTTTGTCCAACGTCCCGTGGTAAGCGGGCTCGTACTTCGCAAGGAAGGCGTGGTAGGACGTGAACCTTTGGAAGATGAGCAGGGGATCGACTGCATGGGCCGCATCGAAATCGGATAGGCGGGGGATCCCGCCGAGTTCGCGCTTGAGTCGTTCGTATTCGCCGCGCAGGAGCTTGACGCTCGAAAATTTCCCGCCATCGATCGCGCGGAAGATGCGCTCTTCCGAAATGCGGTCGAAGCTCACGGTCGAAGCGCCCGGCAGCACGGCGGCGCTGCTCTTCACCAGCTTGCGCAGGGTGTCCTTGTTGTAGGTGCGGTCGCCGGTAAGCGCGACGGGCACCAAGAAGTTCGACCGGTAGTTGCCGATGAAGTCGAGCACGAGCGTGTAGGTTTTGCCCGGGTGCTTGCGCAGGCCGCGCCCTAGCTGCTGCACGAAGATGATCGCCGAATCGGTGCGACGCAGCATGACGATCTGGTTGAGGCAGGGTATGTCGATGCCCTCGTTGAAGAGGTCGACGGTGAACAGGTACGCGAGCCTGCCGGCTTCCAGGTCTTCGATCGCCCGCTCGCGCGCCGCGTCGCCGTCAGCGCCCGAAAGGGCCTGCGTCCGGTAGCCGAGGGCGTTGAACTTGGCGGAGAGGGTCTGGGCTTCGGCGATGCGGTTGCAGAAGACGAGCCCGTGTCTTTCCTGCCCGATCGAGTACGTCTCGATCTGCCGCACGATGTGCCGCACGCGTTCGTCGGACGTGAGCCGGGCGAACAGCGAGGGGTCGTCGACCGTTTGGTCGTCGATGGCCAAATCGGCGATGCCGAAGTAGTGGAAGGGCGCCAGCATGTCGTTTTCCAGGGCGTCCTGCAAGGTGATGCGGTAGGCGATCTGGTTGTCGAACAGGTCGTAGACGTTGACGCCGTCGGTGCGTTCGGGCGTGGCGGTCATCCCCAGGCAGAAGCCGGGAGTGAAATAGTCCAGCACTTTCAGGTAGCCGGCGGCGCCCGTGCGGTGGGCTTCGTCGATGATGAGGTAGTCGAAGGCGTCGGGTGCGAAGTCGTCGAGATGGCGGCTCAGGGTGCCGATCATTGCGAATACGCAGGTCGCGTGCACCTCGCGCGCGCCGCCGCGGTAGAGGCCGTAGGTGTAGCGGTCGCCGAGCACGCGTTCGAAGCTCTTCATGGATGCGGTGAGGATGCGGGACGTGTGGGCGATGAAGAGCACGCGTGCGGGACGCTGGGCGGCTACCTCGAAGGCGGCCAGGTAGGTTTTTCCCGTGCCGGTGGCCGAAACGAGCAGGGCGCGCCGCGCATCGCGGCTGTGGAGGGCGGAAAGCGCTTCGAGCGCATGGGCCTGCATGTCGTTGGGCACGATACCGCCGACGCTTTGCGGCGCGCCGTTTGCGGCCGTGCGGTAGGTGGCGGGTCGCACGGCCGAAGGGGTGGGGCGTTCTTGGACGTAGGCGCGGTAGCCTGCCAGCCATTCCGCCGTCAGCGGCACGGTGCAGGGGGACTCCCACAGGCGGTCGAACTCCTCGCGCGAGCGCTGGAACATATCGCCGCCTTCGAAGGAGTGGAAGAGGACGTTCCATTCCTTATTGCAGGTGAGCGCCGTCTGGGTGAAGTTCGAGCTGCCCACGATGACGGTGCCCAGGTCCCGGCTCTGGAAGAAGTAGCCTTTCGCGTGCATGCTGCCTTGGTAGACGCGCACATCGATGTTGTCGAAGGACGCGAGCTTTTCCAGGGCTTCGGGATCGTTGAAGTTCTGGTAGGTCGAGGTGAGGAAACGACCGGGAACGCCGCTTTCCTCAAGGGCCACGAAGGCGTTCAACAGCGATTCGACGCCGCCCTTGGTGACGAAGGCGACCGAAAAATCGAATCGGTCGCAGGTATCCAGGTAGGAGATGAGCGTCTCGCGCAAGTTGGTGCCGCGCGATTGGTCGTTCACCACGAAGCGCGCATCGTAGCGCTCGTCGTGGGGGACGTCGGCGTCGATGAAGCTCGCGGTGAGGCTTTCGCCCAGGCGCACACGGGCGTATTCGGTGCCGCCACCGGCAGGTTTGAAGCTGGTCTCGTCAGTGGGGCTGCCTAGGGCGGCGTATTCCGCCCCGTGAGGCGCGGGGGCGCGTGCGGGCGTGTCGGCCATGGGCTAGCGCACGACGCCGCGTGATTTCAACTGGTCGATGATCGTGATGTCGGCAGGCAGCCAGTCGACCGAGTCGATGTCGGCGGCGCCGAGCCACTTGGCGGCCGAATGCTCGAGCAGGGTAAGGTGACCGCCGGCCACTTTGGCCAGATAGCAGCCCATATGCAGGTGGAAGGTGGGGTAGTCGTAATCGATCGTGCAGAAGCGTTCGCCCACGTCGATCGTGCAGTCGAGCTCTTCGCGAATTTCGCGCACGAGCGCTTTTTCGGGCGTTTCGCCGGGCTCGATCTTGCCGCCGGGGAATTCCCAGCCGCCTTTCAGGTCGCCGTACCCGCGTTGGGTAGCGAAGATGCGGCCGTCGTGTTCGATAATCGCTGCAACTACATCGATGGATTTCATAGCGCCTCCCCTGTCCCGGCAATTGTAGCCTATCGGCCGGTGCCGCGCAGCGGGGTCTTAGCAGGTGGCAAGGTCGGCCGTGCGGTCGATCGTGCGCACGTGCGAGAGGGCGAGCCCGCCCTGCGGGTTCCGGCCCACGTCGAACACGGTGAGCGAGGCGTTCTTGGGGCGCCAATCGTGAAAGCCCCGCCCGGCTTTCTCCTCTTCGGAAAGGAGGGCGTCGCAGGTTGCCATCACGACGCCGCCGTGGGCGGCTGCCACCGCAAGGCTGCCGTGGGCGGCCTCCGTTTCGGCCACGATGCGCTCGAGGGCGGCCACCACCCGTGTCTCCTGGTCGCCGCGCGATTCGCCGCCCGGGGCGCGCAGGGCCCAGCCCGACGCGTACCAGGCGTCGAAGGCCGCATCGCCGGCGAGTTCCTCGCGATTGTGGCCCTGCCAGCGGCCGAAACGCATTTCCTGCAGGTCGCGCATGGGACGCTGCGCCGCATGGGGGAAGCAGATGGCGGCGGTTTCGCGCGCGCGGCGCAAGGGGCTTGTGAAGACGAGGCCCACCCAGGGCGCCGCCCCTGCGGCTCGCGCTTCGGCGCGCCCGGTTTCATTGAGCGGCACGTCGGTCGTGCCTGTGTAGCGGTGCTCCACGTTGAAATCGGTTTGTCCGTGCCGCAGAATCGCAAGTTTCATGGTGGGGCGTCTCCCTTGCGCGTTGGTGCCGTTCCGCCGAGTTTTGTCGCCCGGCGCCTGCCATCTGCGATTCTAGCGGGGGAGCGTGGCGGGTCAAGGGCGGGGTCGCGTGCGAATCCCGTAAGATACGACGGCCTTGCGGGCGGTCCCGCAGGGTTGGTGCAGGCGGTGGGGCATGTGCTGCCCCGGCGTGAGGATGGCGGGTGCGTGTTGGGATGGCCTGGCGGTCAGGCGCACGGGCGTGTGCTGGCCCGGCGAGAACAGGGCGGGTGCGTGATGGTCGAGCGGGTCGGCATAGGGGCGTGCGCCTTTCCGGCTGGCGGATAGCGGGCGCGATGCCCCGTTTGGCATGCGGGGCTGCATCGAAAAACGATTTGCCCCACCTTGTGGCCTGCCGATCAAGTTTTCGACGAAAAAGTGTTGTTCTGTTCGTATGTGGCAGCAGGAAAATGTACAACAGTAACAATTGTGTTTAAAAACGACTTGATGCAGAGCCTGTTTCGGCCCTACGTGACTCGAAAACTTGATTGGCAGGCCATAGCGCTGCCGCTTTCGTTTCGCGTTGATTTTCGCTGCGCGCCGTGGGCATGTGCGAGCTGTCTCACGCACCCCCGCGCGGGCATCGAGGACGGCCGGGCTCTCGTTTCCGTACCCCCTCCGCCGCATTCCCCATCCCGTTGCGCCTTGTTTCGTGCCCGTTCGCCGCTTCGACGCTTGTGCGGCCAGTTGGCGTGCGGACCACACGTGACACGAGAGACGTGTCTATGCGCCATCGATACACGCTGACTTGCTTGTCATGACCGAAAAATATGGGCAAATACTCAATAATGTCCGTTACTATAGGGAAACTCCTGCCACTTTCTCGGCTAGTACGGAGAACTCGTTTGCATTTCCCCTACGCCGCGTATCGCTCGCGCTAACTATATATAGTGACGCTAGAGAAGCGCGAACGAGGGACGGTCGGGCGTCCGCGCTCGATTCGAAGGAGGAGTCGATGTCCATGTTGGAGTTCAACGGCGGCGTTTACGCGGGAGGTCAGCTTGACGACCTCGCGGAACGTATGCAGCGCCGCGCCCAAACCACGCCGCCCGGCATGTGCCCGGTCGAGCTGGCGCTCGCCGCGATCGAGCAATCGGCGGCGCAGACCTGCGGCAAGTGCGTGCCCTGTCGCGAGGGCCTTCCGCTGCTCGCGCAGAAGGTGCGCGCCATCGCCGAATGCCGCGCGGCCGAACGCGACTATCAGGAAACTCTGCAGCTTGCGCGCGTCATTGCCGATGCGAGCGATTGCGCGATCGGTTGGCAGGCGGCCCGCGACTTCCTGTACAGCACGGAAGCTTACGCGGCCGAATACGCGAGCCACATCGATCGCCGTATGTGCGTGCAGGGGACGGGCCAGTCGGTGCCTTGCGAAACCGAATGCCCGGCCCATGTGAACGTGCCCGGCTACATCGCGCTCGCCGCCCAGGGCGACCTGGCGGGCACCATCGCGATGATTCGCAAGGACAATCCTTTTCCCACGGCCTGCGGCTACGTGTGCGAGCACCCCTGCGAGGCCCATTGCCGCCGCCGCCTGATCGACGCCCCCATCAACATCCGCGGCATCAAAAAGTACGCGGTCGACGGCGTGGCGGCCGACACGGTGCCCACGCCCGAGGCGCTGCCCGCTTCGGGCCGCAGCGTGGCCGTTGTGGGCGCCGGCCCTTCGGGCCTTACGGCCGCCTACTTCCTGGCGCTCATGGGCCATCACGTCGACGTCTTCGAAGCTCGCAAGCAGCTCGGCGGCATGATGCGCTACGGCATTCCCGCCTATCGCTTCCCGCGCGAAAAGCTCGACCAGGACATCCGCGCGATCCTGGGCGCGGGCGACATCAGCGTGCATACCGAAACGCCGGTCGACGCTGCAAAGATGGAAGAGCTTTCCGCCGACCATGATGCGGTCTACGTGGCCATCGGCGCCCAGGGAGGCAAGATGCTCGATCTGCCCGGCGCCGACGCCGAAGGCGTCATGAGCGCCGTCGACCTGCTTACCCGCATCGGAGACGGCGACTACCCCGATTTCACCGGCAAGCGCGTCGTCGTGATCGGCGGCGGCAACGTGGCCATGGACTGCGCTCGCACGAGCGTGCGCGCCGGAGCCGCGAGCGTGCAGGTGGCCTACCGCCGTCGTATCGACGACATGACGGCCCTGCGCACCGAAATCGATTCCGCCATGCAGGAGGGTGTCGAGATCCTCATGCTCCAGGCGCCCGACCACATCGAGGTCGGCGAGGCGGGCCATTGCACGGCGCTCGTCACCCAGCCCCAGTTCATCGGCGCGGTCAAACGCGGCCGCCCAGCGCCGCAGAAGGCGAGCAAGCCGCCGCTGCGCATCCCGGCCGACGTCATCCTCGTCGCCGTGGGCCAAGCCATCGAATCGGCTCCCTTCGAAGAGGCCGGCATGGAAGCCGATCGCGCGCGTTTCACCGCGACGCCCCAGCTCAAGGCGGCAGGAAGCCTCCCCAACGTCTTCGTGGGCGGCGACTGCCAGCTCGGGCCCAAAACCGTGATCCTCGCGGTGGGGGCCGGCAAGGTCGCGGCGCGCAACATCGACGAGTTCATGGGCTACCACCACACGCTCAACATCGACGTCGAAGCACCCGACCCGCGTCCCAACGACCGTCAGCCTTACGGCCGCGTGGAAGTGCACGAACGCATCGCGAGCGAGCGCCGCTGCGATTTCGCAGGCGTCGAGCTCGGCATGAGCGAAGAAGAAGCCCTTCAGGAATGCGGGCGCTGCCTGCGCTGCGACCACTATGGAAGCGGGGCCATGCTCGGGGGAAGGAAGCAGTATGTCTAACGAGAACCTGGTGAACGTCACCATCGACGGCGAGCGGGTCTGCGTGCCGCAGGGGGAGACCATCCTGCACGCGGCCCTGCGCGCCCACATCCAGATTCCACGCCTCTGCGCGCTGGGCAACGACGCCGGCGTAGGCATGTGCCGCGTGTGCGTCGTGGAAGTGAAAGGTCAAGACGCTCTGGTCACGGCCTGCAACACGCCGGTGGCCGAAGGCATGGACATCACCACCCACAGCGAGCGCATCGACGCCTCGCGCCGCATGTCGCTGTCGCTGATCCTCGCCGAGCACGGCCTGAACTCCACCAACTACTGCTTCAGCTGCCGTAAGAACGGTGACTGCCAGCTGCAGGCGGTTTGCAACGCCCTGGGCGTCACCGAACCGGCCTACCCGATTCCCGTGCAGGAAAAGCCCCATCGCGATTCCAATCCCTTCTTGGAATTCGATCCCAACCTGTGCATTCGCTGCCAGCGTTGTGTGGTCGCCTGCAACGACCGGGCCTGCAACCACACCTTGCATACCGCCAAGCGGGGCGCCCGCATCGCGATCGAGGCGCCGTTCGGCCCCGATTGGGACACGACCAACTGCGAGAGCTGCGGCTGCTGCGCGGCGGCCTGCCCCACGGGCGCGATCATCGAAAAGCGTCGCGCCACCTACCGCAGCTGGGAAGTCACCCCGGTGCTCACCACCTGCCCCCACTGCGGCGTGGGCTGCCAGCTCGAGCTGCTCGTGAAGGACAACCGCGTAGTCGACACGCGCGCCTATCACGGCGCGTCCAACAAGGGGTTGCTCTGCGTGAAGGGCCGCTCGGCCAGCTTCGACTTCGTCAGCTCGGGCGACAGGCTCACCACGCCTTTGGTCAAGAACCACGATACGGGCGAATTCGAGCCTGCCAGCTGGGACGATGCCCTCGATCTGGTCGCCCGCCGCTTCAGCGAGCTGCGCGAGGAGTACGGCGGCGACGCGCTTGCGGCCTTCGCCTGCTCGCGTTCGACCGACGAAGATATCTACATGCTCGAGAAGATGGCGCGCACGGCCTTCCGCACCAATAACGTGGATAACTGTGCCCGTGTTTGACACGCCCCCACGGTTGCCGGTCTGGCAACGACTCTCGGTTCGGGCGCAATGACGAACACCATCGAAGACATCACCACCGCCGCTGACGTGATCATGCTCATCGGGTCCAACCCCGAAGAGGCCCATCCCGTCATGGGCATGCAGATGCGTCAGGCGGTCGAACGCGGCACCAAGCTGATCGTGGTCGACCCGCGCGACATCGGCCTTTCCGCTCAAGCGGACCTTCATCTGAAGCTCAAGCCGGGCACCAACGTGGCCTTCGTCAACGGCATGATGCACGTGATCGTCGAGCGCGGGCTCATGGACCGTGCCTTCATCGACGCGCGCACGGAAGGCTACGACGACCTGGTCAAACTGGTCGCCGACTACACGCCGGAGCGCGTGGCGAAGATCTGCAACATCGACCCGCGCGACCTGATCGCGGCAGCCGAGCTCTACGCCCGCGCCGACGCGGCGGCGATCGTCTACTGCCTGGGCGTGGCCGAACATTCTACCGGTACCGACGGCGTGAAGAGCCTGTCGAACCTGGCCATGCTCACGGGCAACTACGGCAAGCCCGGCTGCGGCGTCAACCCGCTGCGCGGTCAGAACAACGTGCAGGGCGCCTGCGACATGGGCGCTCAGCCCAATACGCTGCCCGGTTATCAGAAGCTTTCCGACCCGGCGGTGCGCGCCAAATTCAGCGAAGCCTGGATGGTCCCCATTTCTGAACGAGAGGGCCTCAAGTCGACCGAAGTCATGAACGCCGCCGCTAAAGGCGAGGTCAAGGGCCTGTTCATCTTCGGCGAAGACCCCATGCGCACCGACCCCGACATCGGGCACGTGACGCATGCGCTTTCGACGCTCGATTTCCTTGTGGTCGACGAGCTCTTCCTTACCGAAACGGCCAAGATGGCCGACGTGGTGTTGCCGGGGCGCGCCTACGCCGAAAAGGAAGGCTGCTTCACCAACACTGAACGCCGCGTGCAGCGCGTTCGCAAGGCGGTCGACGCCGACCCGGGCACCCGCGCGGACATCTGGATCTTCACCGAAATCATGCGTCGCATGGGCTACGATCAGCCGCATCTGACGTCTGCCCAGGTCATGGATGAAATGGCGAGCCTGACCCCGTCGTATGCGGGCATGAGCCACGAACGTTTGGATCGCGCAGGGCTGCGGGGGCGTGGCCTGCAGTGGCCTTGCACGGCGCCCGACCATCCGGGCACGCCCATCCTGCACGTGGGGAGCTTCTCGCGCGGCGTGGGCCTGTTCGCACCGGCGGACTACCGTCCCTCGGCGGAACTGCCCGATGGCGAGTTCCCGCTCGTCATGATGACGGGCCGCGTGCTCGCCCAGTACAACGCCTGCGCGATGACGGGACGCACCGAAGGCTGCAACGAAATCGTCGGCGAGTCCTTCATCGAGATGAACGTGGCCGATGCTGCGGCCCGCGGCATCGAAGACGGCGATGCGGTCGTGGTGTCGAGCCGTCGCGGCGAGATCCGCTCGCGCGCCCATGTGTCGGAAAAAACAAACGTGGGCGAAACCTGGATGCCCTTCCACTTCCAGGACGGCAATGCCAACGTGCTGACGAGCGACGCGCTCGATCCCACCTGCAAGGTGCCGGAGTACAAGGTCTGCGCCATCGAAGTGGCCAAGGCCTAGGGCCGCCGGCGGACGATAGGCGTAAGAATGAACGGGCGGGTGCCATGCGGTGCCCGCCCGTTTCGCGTCTTCTCGCCCAAGTCCTCCGCCGCCTCTCGAGCTTCCAGAGACGGCAACATTTCTCTCGGGTTTCAGAATTGTTAAAACTTGCGACCAAATGTTTCAGCGGGCCGTTGCGACTATAATTTTCGCAGGCTTTCATCCCGAAAGAGAGGATATACATGAGCTACGTCGATCGTGTTATCGAACAGGTCAAGGCCAAGGACCCCGACCAGCCTGAGTTCATCCAGGCCGTCACCGAGGTGCTGAAGTCCCTCGAGCCCGTTATCGATGCACACCCCGAATTCGAAAAGGCGAGCCTGCTCGAGCGCATCGTCGAACCCGAACGCGTCATCATGTTCCGCGTGCCCTGGGTCGACGACGAAGGCACCGTGCAGGTCAACCGCGGGTTCCGCATCCAGTTCAACAGCGCTCTGGGGCCCTACAAGGGCGGTCTGCGCCTGCATCCCAGCGTGAACCTGTCGATTCTGAAGTTCCTGGGCTTCGAGCAGGTCTTCAAGAACTCCCTTACCACCCTGCCCATGGGCGGCGGCAAGGGCGGCTGCGACTTCGACCCCAAGGGCAAGTCCGACGCTGAAGTCATGCGCTTCTGCCAGTCCTTCATGACCGAGCTCGTGAAGCACATCGGCCCCGACACCGACGTTCCTGCCGGCGACATCGGCACCGGCGCGCGCGAGATCGGCTTCATGTTCGGCCAGTACAAGCGCCTGCGCAACGAATGGTCCGGCGTGCTCACCGGCAAGGGCCTGTCCTACGGCGGCTCCCTTGCCCGCACTGAGGCCACCGGCTACGGCCTGGTCTACCTCACGCAGGAATACCTCAACTGCCATGACGACAGCTACGAAGGCAAGACCGTCGTGATCTCCGGCTCCGGCAACGTGGCCATCTACGCTGCCGAAAAGGCGCAGCAGTTCGGCGCCAAGGTCGTCACCATGTCCGACTCCAACGGCTGGGTCTACGATCCCGAAGGCATCCAGGTCGACGTCGTCAAGCAGATCAAGGAAGTCGAGCGCGGCCGCATCAAGGAATACGCCGAGCGCGTGCCGAGCGCCGAATACCACGAGGGTCGCGGCGTGTGGCAGATTCCCTGCGACATCGCTCACCCCTGCGCAACGCAGAACGAGGTCTTCGTCGACGACGCCAAGCAGCTCGCGGCCAACGGCTGCAAGGTCTTCGCGGAAGGCGCCAACATGCCGACCACGATCGAAGCGACCGAATACCTGCAGAACAACGGCGTCGTGTTCTTCCCGGGCAAGGCGGCCAACGCCGGCGGCGTGGCTACGTCGGGCCTGGAGATGTCGCAGAACTCCGAGCGCCTGTCCTGGACGTTCGACGAGGTCGACGCCAAGCTTCAGGGCATCATGAAGGGCATCTACCATGCCGCCGACGATGCCGCCAAGAAGTACGGCCACGAAGGCGACTACGTCATGGGCGCCAACATCGCCGGCTTCCTGAAGGTTGCCGACGCTATGATGGCCCAGGGCATCGTGTAAGCGAACCGATACATACACGCAGGCGCCTTGCGTGAGCAGGGCGAGGCGATGGAAGAGGGGCGAGCGCCGACAAGGTGCCCGCCCCTTCTTAGTGGGTGCGCCAACGGGGCCCGGGACGTGTGGACGATTTCCGATATGCCTTATCAAGGAGCCGTCGTTGGGCGCCCGTACGGCGCCGGGCCCTTCGGTCAGACCAACCCGTGCGGCTCCCGCGCAGAGGGAGCCCGCTTCGCGGGGCTCCTGCCGTCTCCTGTGCAAGAAGCACGGGCCTTGCGATTCCCCTGCTCGTCCTGCAGGGCCGGTGCGCACTCCCTGCTCATCCTGCAGGGCAGATGCGATTCCCGTGCTCATCCTGCAGGGCCGACGCAATCCCCCTGCTCGTTTCGCAGGGCCGGTGCGATTCCCTGCTCGTTTCGCAGGGCCGGCGCACGGGGTTGAGCGCTCGGGCCCCGTATGCGGGGCCCTCTGCTCAAACCGCAGGGGGATATCGCGCCGAACGGGCAAATCCCGCTCATCCCGCAGGGCCCTTGCACGGTTCCGCTCATAACGCAGGGCCGTGACGGGTTTCGCGTGCCTTTCCCCTGCGAAACGAGCTTTGGAAGCGCCATTTCCCGTTCGGCGCGCAAGGGCCCTGCATTTTGAGCAGGCGGGCAGAGGGGATAGGGCGATGGAGAGGAGGGCCAGGCGAGGAGGGTGCAAGGCGAGATAGCCAGCCTTAGCGAGGGCGGTGAGATGGCGCGGGAGTGCGGTAGGGAGGGTACAAGGCGCTAGGCGCCATCGGGCGCGAGCCTTTTCCCATGAACTACAAACGGTCTCATTTTGGGTTCGCTCGTCCCTGATCCTGTTGACTCATTCGCCAGCGGGGCGCGTGTCCCCTTCCGCAACACCGGGATTTGCAACCGTTCGCCCCAAAGGGCCTTCTAGGGGAAAACCCGCACATTTGCTTGAGCGATTTTCTGCCTACACCAATCGGTGTAGCGAAAGGCCACGTCAGACACCTAACGGTCATAGATGCAGGTCAAGAGGGCGCATCTAAGTAAGAAATGTGTACTTGAAGTGAAGAAATACATCAACGATAGTAGGGAGAGGGGTTTGTTCACCTATTAAGAGGGGGTGTGCTATGAAGCACAAACTAACCAAGAAGGCGGTGACGTGCATGTGCGTGCTGGCCATCGGCGTAGTGTCGGTGGGCGTCTACGCATGCGCGCCTAAAGCCAACACCGGTGTGCCCACACCGAGTGCCTCTTCGCCTTCGTACATTCCGGAGGCGAACAAGTACGGCGTCATCACGGCGGAAAGCTGGGCCGACCAGTATCCCGACCAGTATGCGTCGTATCTGGAAAACAACAAGAACACCTGGCCCGAGGGCAAGGCCAACAAGCTGGAACTGTATCCGGAAATGATCACCCTGGGGAAGGGTTACGGCTACGCCAAGTTCTTCAGCGAGCCGGGCGGCCACACGTCGTCGATCTACACCACGACGCATAACGGCCGTATCACCGAGAAGACCAAGACCCAGTGCTTGGCCTGCAAGACGCCCAACGTCCACTACCAGGTGGCCGCCGAGGGCAACGACGTCTGGAAGACCAACCTCTACCAGACCGTCGACGATTACACCGACGGCACAAAAGACGTCTCTCAGGCCGAGGGCATTTCCTGCGCCAACTGCCACGAGAACAACGACCCGTCCTCGCTGGCTATCCTGCGCGCCGACTGGAAGCGCGCCCTGGGTGCAAACGCCGACAAGGTGCCCGAGTCCGCCGAGGTCTGCGGCCAGTGCCATTGCGACTACTCGATGAACGCCCAAACCGGCGAGCCCACGAGCCCGTACGACGACGTCACCGAAATGACGCCCGACAATGCTCTGCAGTGGTACGACAACCACAACTTCGTTGACTGGACCTACGAGTCCACCGGCGCCAAGATGATTTCCGTGCGTCACTCCGAGTTCGAGTACAACTACGGCGGCGAGGGCAACCACATGGCCCAGCTCGGCTACACCTGCGCTGACTGCCATATGGCCACCGAGGTCGACGACCAGGGCAACGCCTACACCAGCCACTACTGGATCAGCCCGCTCGACAACGAAGAGCTGCTGAAGAACGACTGCAACACCTGCCACAAGGACCTCAAGGCCGAAGTGCAGGCCAAGCAGGACGAATGGAAGACCATGACCCAGAACGCCGGTCAGCGTGCTTCCGTCTACGTGAAGAACCTTGAGAAGGCCGTGGCCGCCGGTAGCCTGAACGACGAACAGCTCGCCCGCGCCCAGTACATCCAGCGTGCCGCCACCTTCTATTGGAACTCCTCCTTCGCGGAGAATTCCAAGGGTGCCCACAACATCTCGCTCTTCCGCCACGTGATCGACCAGTGCAACACCCTGCTCGATGAAGGCGACCAGATTCTGGGCGTCACCTCCGACGCCAAGGACTTCCAGAGCGAGTACAACCCGGATGTCAACACGCTCGACTTCGGTTCCGACCACTACTACAACCAGCAGGACCCCGAAACCGCTACGCAGGACTACGGCACGGAAGCTGCCCAGAAGTACGGCAATCAGTAAGGGGAACGCAAGATGAGCGACGAAACGAAAAAGACAGAGACGGAGGCAGCGCCCGCCCAGGCGGACGCGGCTCCCGCCCTCAAGAAGCATAAGAAGGCCGTTGTCGCCGTCGTCATCGTGGCTGTGCTGGTTGTTGCGGGTATCGGGATGAACATTTGGCACGAGCAGCCGAGTTTCTGCAACACGATCTGCCACATCGAGAACACGTATGTGAACAACTATCTGCAGCCGCAGAACTCGGTGGGTACCGACAAGTACGGCAACACGGTGTCCAACACCAATGCCATGATGGCGGTGCTCCACAGCCACACGCAAACGAGCGCCAAGCCCGAAATCGTGTGCGTCGACTGCCACATTCCCAACAATGCGGAACTGGCGCACGACGGGCTCAACTATCTCACCGGCAACTATGTGTACCCGCGCAACGAGCGTTCCGATGACGACCTCGAGAAGTGGGACGGCAAGGACGGCACGCAATTCTGCGTGAACGAGAACTGCCATGCCTACCTGCGCGGCTCCGATGGGAAGGTTGACCGCAACAAGCTGGAGCAGACCACGCAGAACATGGACTTCAACCCGCACTCGCAGCATCATGAGGAAATCGAAATGACCTGCACCGAGTGCCACAAGGGTCACCGTGCGAGCGTTGTCGAATGCACCGGCTGCCACACCGACGTCGAAGTGCCCGATGGATGGGTAACGAAAGCGCAAAGCGACGAAATCATGGCGAATATGCACAACGCGGCATAAACGCGCACGAACAAACCCCTTCGCGCAGCACGGTCTGCAGCCCGTGCTGCGCACCCCGAGCCGCCGCCCACCCGGGCGGCGGCTTCTTTTGTGAGGGGTAATGACAGGGGCTCTCCCGAGTGGGGCCGAGGATTTCCTGACGAAGTCCCCGGCCACGTTCGGGAGAGCCCGCGACCTACCGTGTCATGTATTGAAGTAAGGAATTGGCGGAGACGTGTGCGAATCGAACACACCCGAGACATTCTGCGTATCTCGCAACGGCTTTGAAGGCCGCGGGGCCCACCAGGAACCCATCCGTCTCCGTAGCGATCGGCAGCGCGTGCGCAAGCCGACGGTTGCAGATTGTAGCGCAATTGGCGCGTGAGGCGCCATTGCCCTGCCTATCTGCGGAATTCTCCCTCGATTGAGCGGGAATACCCTCTGTACGCGGCAGGGAAACAGAAGTACCCTTCGCTAACGAACGATAATCCCGGCGTGGCACGAGCCGCGTGCGATAGACGGGGCGATGAGCCCTACGCGGGCGGCTGCGAAACGCGAGGCTCACCTTGGCCTTGCGCAGGCAGCGCATCCGCGTCGAAAGGCAGATGCGATGAGGATTGCAGACGGCTCGCATACCGGCGAGCTCGAAGAGCTGGCGGAGCTCGATTTCGTGCGCCTTGCGCCCGACGGCGCGACCGAGCGACGCTCCGACAAGCTGCAGGCGGAAAACGCCCTGCGCGTGTACGTGAACGGCGAGCTTACGATGACGCTCGTCTGCTCGCCGAGCAACATCCCCGAACTGGTGCTAGGCCGGCTCTTCACCGAAGGCATGATCGCCGGGGTCGAAGACGTCGAGGAGATCTCGATCTGCGAGCACGCCACGCGCGCCATCGTCACCCTGCACGAACGCACGGCCGACTACTCGCGCAGGTCCAGCCTCACGGTTGCCTCGTGCTGCACCTTCAATTCCACGCTCAACGGCTATTTCGTCATCGACGACGAGCTGCCCAAGGTCGACCCCAAGCCCTGGGACCCTGCGTGGATCTTCCAGATGGCCGCCCTCTTCGAGCGCGATACACCTGTGCACCGCACGACGATGGGGGCCCATAGCTGCTACCTGGCGCAGAACCGTGAGGTGCTCTACTGCTGTGAGGATCTGGGCCGGCACAACGCCTTCGACAAGGTGATCGGCCGGGCGCTGGAAGACGGCGTCGACCTTACGACCTGCACGGTGTTCACGAGCGGCCGCATTCCCACCGACATGCTCGTGAAGGCCCTGCGCGCTGGGGTGCCCACCCTCGTGTCGAAGGCCGTGCCCACCGACGTCACCGTGCGCATGGCGCGCGAATACGACCTGACGCTCATCTGCTCGGCCCATAGCGATTCGGTCAAGGTCTTCAGCGACCCGCTCGGCATCGCGCAGACCTACGCAACGGCGCCCGCGCGGTAGGGACTGCACGGTCCGAACCGTGGCGCTTGCGGTACCATTTCTCTAACACGTCACGCGAGGTGAGGATGCCTATGCCGCACAACCACGTACAACCCAACATCGATCTTTTGAAAAAGCTGCCCCAGGTCGAAGAGGTGCTCAAGCGCCCCCAGCTCGTCGACCTCGCTGCCCGCTTCCCGCGCGAAAAGCTCGCCCAGAGCGTGCGCGAAGCGGTCGACGCCGTGCGTCAGCGCATCTTGGCGGGTGAAGAGCCCGACGAGTCGATCGACGCAATCGCGGCCCGGGCCGCCCAGCAGGCGCTCGCGCTCGAACGCCCCTCGCTGCGCCGCGTGATCAACGCGACCGGGGTGATCGTCCACACCAACTTGGGCCGCAGCCCGCTCGCCCCCGAAGCGGTCACCGCCGTCAACGACGTGATCGGCGGCTATTCCACGCTTGAATACAACACCGATCGCCTGGAGCGCGGCAGCCGTCACGCTCATTGCGAGAACCTCATTCGGGCTCTTACCGGGGCCGAAGCGGCCATCGCGGTGAACAACAACGCCGCGGCGGTCATGATGGTCTTAAGCGAGTTCGCTCATGGCGCGGCGGCGATCGTCTCGCGCGGGGAACTGGTTGAAATCGGCGGGTCCTTCCGCATCCCCGACATCATGGAGCTTTCGGGTGCCCGCATGGTCGAAGTGGGCACGACCAACAAGACCCACTTGGTCGACTATGCGCGCGCGATCGACCCCGCGGTGTCGATGCTGCTCAAGGTGCACCCGTCCAACTACCGCATGCTCGGCTTCACCGAATCGGTGCCCATCGGCGACCTACGCGACCTGGCCGACCGGGAAAACGCCAGCCGCCGCGCTGCCGCCGACGGCCGCGCCGACGTGCTCGTCTACGAAGACCAGGGGTCGGGGGCCTTCGCCCGCCTCGACGCCTTCGGCACCTATGCCGAGCCCACGGTGGCCGAAAGCCTGAAGGCGGGCGCCGACCTCGTGTCCTTTTCGGGCGACAAGCTGCTCGGCGGACCGCAGGCGGGCATTATCGTGGGACGCAAGGTCCTTATCGACCGCTTGAAGAAGAACCCGCTCGCCCGTGCCCTGCGCCTCGACAAGATGACGCTCGCCGCGCTCGAAGCAACGCTGCGCCTCTACCTGCATCCCGAACGCGCTCAGCGCGACGTGCCCACCCTGCGCATGCTCACCGAAACGGCGGCCGACGTCGACGTGCGCGCACGCAAGCTTCTCGAGGCGGTACAGGTCGCCGTGCCGGAAGGCGCGGCCGAGTTTTCCGTGGTCGACGAGATTTCCCGCGCCGGCGGTGGGGCGCTGCCCATGTGCGACATCCCCACGCGCGCTCTGCGGGTGTCCTTCGCGCGCGGCAACGCGCAGCAATGCCACGAATTCATGGTGCGTGAGCGCGCGATTCCCGTGGTCGGCCGCGTGAAAGATGAGCAGGTGCTTCTCGATGCGCGTACGCTGCTCGACGATGAAGAGATTGCCGAAGTCGCCCGCGCTCTGGGCGCCTACTTCGGTTCGTTGGAAGGTTAGGTGGCTTTCATGGCGGAACAGCGTGACGGCGCAGCGGTGATTAAGGGGGCGGCTGCTCCCGATTTGGTGCTCGGCACGGCGGGTCATATCGACCACGGCAAATCCTCGCTCGTACGGGCCCTCACCGGCGTCGATCCCGACCGTTTGGAAGAGGAAAAGCGGCGCGGCATCACGATTACCTTGGGGTTCGCGCAGCTCGCTCTGCCCGATGGCCGCACGGTGGGCGTAGTCGACGTGCCCGGCCACGAAAAGTTCGTCAAGCACATGATTGCCGGGGCCACCGGCATCGACGTGGCCCTGCTCGTGATCGCGGCGGACGACGGCGTGATGCCGCAGACCGTCGAGCACGTGGCGGTTTTGCAAACCTTGGGCATCTCTCGCTGCGTGGTGGCGCTCACCAAGGTCGACCTGGTCGATGACGAGTGGCGGGCCTTCATGAAGGGCGAGGTGGAAGCCTGGCTTGCGTCCACCGCCTACGCCCACGCGCCCGTTATCGAGGTGTCGAGCAAGACCGGGCACGGGCTCGACGACCTGAAGCGCGCCCTCCAGGCAGAATGCGACAAGGCCGAGCGCGTGAAGCGCGGCAGTCAGCTGCGCCTACCCGTCGACCGCGTGTTCACGATCAAGGGCGCGGGCACCGTGGTCACGGGCACCCTGTGGAGCGGTACGGCGCATCCGGGCGACGAGGTCGAAATCGTGCCGACGGGCACGCGTACCCGCATCCGCAGCGTGCAGATGCACAACGAGCCGGTTGAAGCCGCGCCCGCCGGCAACCGCGTTGCGCTCAACCTGAACAACGTGAAGACCGACGACGTGCGCGTGGGAGACATGCTCTGCGCGCCCGGCGCCATCGAACCCACCGACCAGATCGATGTGCGCCTCACCTATCTCGACGTGGCGGGGACGGGAAAGCCGCTCGCCACCGGCGTGCGTATGCACGTGGCGCACGGCACGCGCGAGGTGCTCGGTCGCGTCCTGCTCTGCGACAAGGCGCCCCAGCTGGCTCCGGGCGGGTCGATGTACGCGCAGATCCGCCTGGAAGAGCCCATCGCCGCCAGCTACGGCGACCGCTTCATCGTGCGCACCTACTCGCCCGTGTCGGTGGCAGGCGGCGGCGTAATCCTGCTGGCCCACCCGCGTCGGCGCACGACGCTTTCGGCGCCCGAACACGAGCTGCTCGACGCCCTGCGCGCGGGCGATGTGGCGCGTGCGTGCGTCCTCTCGGTGCAGCAGGCGGTACAGCCCCTGTCGGCGGCCGATGTGGCGCGCACCATAGGCTGGGAGGAGCCGGCGGTCGCCCGCTTCCTCGACGACGCCGTAGCGGGCCGCGAACTCGAGCCCTTCTCCGCCAAGGGGATGCCCCCGCTCTATTGGACCAAACGCCAGCTGCAGCGGTCGGTGTCGGCGGTCGAAAAGGCTCTCGTCGCCTTCCACACCGCCCATCCCGGCGAGCGCGGTATGGGCAAGGCGGCGTTGCGGGCCCAGGTGGCGGCCCATATGCCCGAAGCGGTCTTCGACGGCGTGGTCGATTTGGCCGTCGCGGCCGACAAGGCCGTGGTTTCGGGCAACACCGTGGGCCATCCCTCGTTCGGAGGCAACACCGACGAAGCCGAACGTGCGGCGGGCGAGGCCATTCTCGCGGCGCTGGCGGAAGGCGGCATGACGCCCGAGTCCTTGCCGCATCTGCTTTCGAAAGCGGTCGACTCGCCGTCGCTGGCGAGCCGGGCGCTCGCGCGGCTGGAAAAAGAGGGGGCCGTGGTGCGGCTCAACCGCGAATTCGCCTTCGACGGCGCCACCTTCCGCGCGCACGTGCAAGCCCTGCGCGATTGGCTGGGCGCGCACGGCAGCGGCACGGTGGCCGACCTGAAGGAGCCCCTGGGCACGAGCCGCAAGTTCGCGGTGCCCATCCTGGAATACCTCGATGCCCGCGGCGTCACGCGCCGCGAGGGCGATTCCCGCACGCTGCAGTAATCCCCGCGGCAGGGCAGGGCGCCCATGCGCGGCCTGCCCTGCCTTCGCAGAAAGGACCCCTATGCGCATCCTGCATATCACGGCCCAGAAGCCCGATAGCACCGGCAGCGGCGTCTACCTGGCCGAAACGGTGCGTGCCCTCGACCGCGCCGGCCACGAGCAGGCGGTGGTGTGTGGCATCGCCGCCGGCGATACCGTCGACCTGCCCAAAGGCGTGCGCGTGCGTCCCGTGGTCTTTGACACGCTCGAGCTCCCCTTCCATGTGGTGGGCATGTCCGACAGCATGCCCTACCCGGCGACTCGTTATCGCGATCTCACGCCGGAGATGACGGCCCAGTTCAAGCGGGCCTTCGACGCCGCCTTCGATGACGTGTCCGCCGATTTTGCGCCCGATCTGGTGATCTGCCACCATCTCTACCTGGCGTGTGCGGTGATGGCCCACCGCTCGTGGCCCTGCCCGATTACGGCGATTACCCATGGGACCGACATGCGGCAGATGTGCAAGATTCCGCTCGAGCGGGCCTACATTCGCGAAGGCGTGCAGCGGCTCGACCTCATCTTCGCCCTGCATAACGAGCAGGTGGCCGATATCGAGGCCATCTACGGGGTGCCGGCCAGCCGTGTGACGGTGGTGGGCGTGGGTTACAACGCCCGCATCTTCCGCAGGGAAGAGGGCCGCGCGCACGGACCGGGCGTGCGCATCGCCTATGCGGGCAAGATCGCCTTCAAGAAGGGCGTGGCCTGCCTGATCTCCGCGCTCGACCACACGCGTCTGGACCCGCGCACCACGCGCGTCGACCTGGCGGGCGGCTTTAGCGTGCAAGAGGAATACGACCTGATCGCGGCCCAGGCCGCCATGAGCCGCTGGGATGTGCGCTTGGCGGGCAAGTTGCCCCAGCCCCAGCTCGCCCGCCTCTACCATGCGGCCGACGTTTTCGTTCTGCCCTCGTTTTTCGAAGGGCTGCCCCTTGTGGTGGTCGAGGCGCTTGCGTGCGGCTGCGCCGTAGTGGTCACCGACCTGCCCGGCATTCGGCCCTGGTTGGCAGAGCACGTGCCCCACGCCCCCGTTTTCTACGTGGTGCCGCCTCGCATGCGCGACACCGACGAGCCCCTTCCGGAAGATCTGCCGGCCTTCGAAGAGCGGTTGGGTGAGGCGATCGACAAGGCGGCGGCCGCTCCTGCCTCGGCTTGCGATACGTCAGCCCTGTCCTGGGACGCCCTCGCGCAGAACCTGGTGCGCTTCTAACGAGTCGCCCGCTGGGTCAAAGGGGTCTGGCCCCATTGGCCCATGCGGGCGCAAGGCGGACCGCCGCTAGTCGATGAACATCATCCCGGCGGGGCCGTCGACCACTTCGCCCACAAGAGCGGGCTCGCGCCCGGCCGATTCCTGGAAGGCGTCGGAGAAAGCGCGCGCTTCGGCAGCGGGCACGGCTACGAGCAGGCCGCCTGAGGTCTGCGGGTCGCAAAGGACGCCCATGCGCTCGTCGTAGACCGTGTCGCTCATCACGCCGCGGGGGACGAAATCGCGCGCCCATTCCTTGATGTTGAAGGTTTTGCCCGGGCGCATGCCTTCGGCGGAAAGCTCGAGCATGCCGTCGAGAACGGGCATCTGGGACCAGTGCACGCGGGCGGCAACGCCCGACCCCTCGAGCATTTCGTGCAGGTGGCCGGCGAAGCCGAAACCGGTCACGTCGGTCGCCGCGTGCACGTGCACGCGGGCCATGGCGTCGGCGCCTTTCTTGTTGAGCTCCATCATCATCGCGATGGCGGGGCGCATCTGCTCGTCGGACAGGGCGCCGGCGCGCAGGGCCGACGTGGCGATGCCCGTGCCGAGCTTTTTGGTATAGAAGAGGGCATCGCCCACCTGGGCGCCCGTGTTCCGCAGGATCTTTTCGGGGTCGACCAGGCCGAATACCGAAAGCCCGTACTTGGGCTCATCGTCTTCGATCGTGTGGCCGCCTACGGTGAAGGCCCCGGCTTCGACCACCTTGTCGGACCCGCCGCGCAGAACCTCGCCGAGCACGTCGGTGCCGATCGTGCGCGGGAAGGCGACGATGTTCAGGGCCGTGACGGGGCGTGCGCCCATCGCGAACACGTCGGACAAGGCGTTGGCGGCGGCGATGGCGCCGTATTCGTAGGGGTCGTCGACCACCGGCGTGAAAAAGTCGAGCGTGAGGACGCCCGCCGTGTGGTCGTCGATGCGGTAGACGGCGGCGTCGTCGCTCGTGTCGAACCCCAGCAGAAGGTTGGGGTCGTGCGGCGGTGCCACGCGCTTCATTACTTCTTCGAGGTCGCCCGGACCCCACTTGGCCGCTCAACCGCCGCGGCTGGTGAGTTTGGTGAGCCGGATGCGCCCGTTTTCGAACGCGTTGGGCGCGGGCGGGGTGCTGCAGGAGCTCCCTTTCGCTGGGGAATCGCCCATTGGTGCCTCCTTGGGGAAGGGTGGTTTTCGCTTGTAGCATACCAGGTGGCGGTCCCCTCTTGGCAGAAGTGGCGGGCTACTCGTGTATTTTCCCCGAGGTGCGAAGACGGCCGCGCTTTACCAGGTATACTAAGGACCACTGTGCAAATATCCGCGAGTGTCTCACAGGGGGAATTGTGACTCTCATCGAGCTTTTCAGGCTTCTTCGAAAACATCTGAAGCTTGTTATCGTCTTGCCCGTCATATGCGCGCTTATTACCGGCGCCTACGCGTTCGCGCTCATGCCCAACCAGTACACCTCCACGGTGAGCATGTACGTCCTCACCAAGACGAGCACGAGCAACGACCAGGGTTTGTCCAATTCCGACCTCACCGCCAGCCAGCTGCTCACCAACGACGTGGCGTCGCTCATCAAGTCCGATCACGTGCAGCAGGACGCAGCCAACCAGCTCGGCGCATCCAGCCTGAAAGACTACAAAATCTCGGTCGACAGCCAAACCACCACGCGCGTGATCACCATCACCGTGACCGGCACCGATGCCGCTCGCACGGCCGACGTGGCCAACCAGCTCGCCGCCTCGACCGACAGCGTGGCGCGCGACGTGATGAACGTCGAATCCATCAACGTGGTCGACAAGGCGGTTGCCTCTCCCAGCCCGAGCGGTCCCCCGCGCCTGATGTACACGGCCGTTGCCCTTCTCGTGGGCCTGTTCGCCGCCATCGCGATCGTGGTGGTCTCCGACATGGTGAACACCCGCGTGCGCAGCAGCGAAGAGGCCTCTGAGCTTCTGAACGACCTGCCCGTTATCGGGCGCATCCCGGTAATCAAGGCATAGGGGGAGCTTGAGATGGCCAAGAAACAGCGCAGCGCTTCGAACAGCATGCTCGAAGCCCAGAACGCCGCCGACACGATGTTCGCCAACATCCGTTTCCAGGCGGTCGACAAGCCGATCAAATCGATCATGCTCACGAGCAGCGTGCCCGACGAGGGGAAGACCACCACGGGCATCCTCTTGGGCCAGGCGATTGCCGCCAGCAACAACACGGTCTTGTTGGTCGAAGCCGATCTGCGTCGTCGCTCCCTGGCGACCGAGCTCAACCTTCATCCGCAGAAGGGCCTTTACTCCCTGATCATGGGCGAAGTCGACATCGCCCAGGCGGTCGTTCCCACGCCGACCCCCAACATGTATTTCCTCGACGTCGAACCGGGCATCCCCAATCCCGCCGACGTGTTGGGCAGCACACGCATGGCCAAGCTCGTCGACCAGCTGACCAACCGCTACGACTACGTGATTTTCGACACGCCGCCGGTAGGCACCTTCGTCGACGCCGCCGTGCTCGCTGGGCACGTCGACGGCACCGTGCTCGTGGTGCGCCCCAACTTCGTCAAGCGCGCCGAACTCGAGCACGCCTACGAACAGCTTGCCAAGGGCAAGGCTCGTTTCCTGGGCATGTGCGAAACTTTTGCCGAGCGCACCAAGAGCGACTATTACAGCGAGTACTACACCAAGGGCGGCGATGCCAAGCGGCGCGGAAAAGCCAACGTGTCCGAGGCTCCCGTACGCCAGAGCGCGCCCGGCACGAGCTACGCTCCGCCGGCGTCGCGCGGGTCGTACGCAGGCGGCGCGCATCGTGCCGCGCCTGCCAATGGCAACGGCGCCCACGGCAACGGCATGCCTGCCTATCGCGGTCAGGCCGCGGCGCCTCAGCAGGCGGCGCAGGCTCCGCGCGGGCATGCGGCGAATAATCGCAGCGCGAGCGAAACGGTGGCCATGCCTCCCCAGGGACGCGGCCGCAGGCGATAAGAACCAAAGAGCGGCCCCGGGTCGCTCTTTTCCGTTGAAGGAGGCTGTATGCGAGACCTGCATTGCCATATTCTCCCCGGCGTCGACGACGGCGCGCGCACCGTCGACGAATCGCTCGCCATGCTTGCCGCAGCCTACCGGGCGGGCATCACCGAAATCGTCTGCACGCCCCACGCGCGCGACCCCTACTTCGATTACGACGCCATGTGGGATGCCTTCGAGCTTCTGCGCAGCAAGGCGCGCGGATTCCCGCTTTCGATGGGCTTCGAAGTCAATATCGCCAAGCTCTGGGAGCTGGGGTCCCAATGGATTCCCTACCTGGCTTTCGACGCTACGCCGGAATTCCTGCTCGAGCTGCAGACGAACGCCCTTCCGGCCGACTTCGCCCGCTACGAGCGCACGATTTACGAGATTCAGGGGCAGGGCTATCAGGTGATTATCGCGCATCCCGAACGCTACCGGGCCATTCAGAAGGACCCGACGATCGCCGAAAACCTGGTCCGTATGGGCTGCAAGCTACAGGCGAGCACCGACTTCATCGCCGGCGGCCGCCTGGGCGCCGAAAAGAAGCCGGCGAAGAAGCTGCTGAAGGCGGGTTTGTACGCATACTTTGCAAGCGACGCCCATCGCGTCAAGCATTACGCGTATTATGAGAAGGCGATGAAGGAATACGGCGGCCTGCTGCGCGGGTAGAAGCAGGCGGGACGCCGGGCGCGCAGCGCGGCTTTCGAGGAGGATCACCGTGGAAGAGACGCCCCAGACTGTATTCGATGCGAAGGGATCCTCCGCGTGCGCTTCCGCCAAGGCGCCGTCGAAGCGCGGTGTGGCCGCGCGACGCGTTGTGGGCGGTACGCGCATGATCGCGCTCATCCCGGCCTTCGCCTTGGCCATCTGCGCCTTCGCCCTTACGATCGCCACGGCGGTCGACGCCTTTACGGCTATCGCCCACTACGTTGAGGCCGGGGGCGACGGCAGCCTCAACCAGCTGGCCATCGAGCTGGTGGAATACACCGATATGTTCCTTCTGAGCGTGGTGCTCTACATCGTGGCCCTGGGCCTTGTCTGCCTGTTCGTGACCGATACGATCCCCCTGCCCAAGTGGCTCGAGTTCCATGACCTTGACGACCTGAAAGAACGCCTGATCAGCGTCATCGTGGTGATGCTGGGCGTGTACTTCCTGGGCGTGGTCCTCAGCGGCAAGGGCGGTCTCGAGCTGGTGTGGCTCGGCGTGGGCATCTGCTTGGTCATAGCCGCGCTTACGTTCTTCACGAGCGCGGTGTTCAAACACCGGGAATAGGCGCGCGTTTCTCAGGCGAGCCGGCATCCTGCACGGTTCAGGGGCTCGTGCGCATGGTATGCTCTTTGCAGGTTGTTTCCTACATGCAAAGGAGAGAAGCGCATGGACCTCAAGGGATCTAAGACCGAAGCCAACCTGCAGGCTGCCTTCGCGGGCGAATCGCAGGCCCACACCAAGTATCAGTATTACGCGAGCAAGGCCAAGAAGGATGGCTACGAGCAGATCGCGGCCCTGTTCCAGGAAACCTCGCACAACGAAAAAGAGCACGCCAAGCTCTGGTTCAAGTACCTTCATGGCGGCGACGTGCCCGGCACGCTCGACAACCTCAACGATGCGGCGGCGGGCGAGAACTACGAGTGGACCGACATGTACGACGGCTTCGCCAAGACCGCCGAAGAAGAGGGCTTCACCGAAATCGCCGCGCGTTTCCGCAGGGTGGCGGCTATCGAAAAGCTGCACGAAGAGCGTTACCGCAAGCTCATCGACAACATCGAGACCGGCAAGGTCTTCAGCCGCGACGGCGACGCGATCTGGGTCTGCCGCAACTGCGGCCACGTGGTCATCGGCCCCAAGGCGCCCGAGGTATGCCCGGTCTGCAACCACCCGAAGTCCTTCTTCGAGCTGAAAGCCGACAACTTCTAAGCGCGACTCCTCTCACAGCAACCAGCGGCGACGGGGCCTTCGGGCCGCGCCGCCGCTTTTGCGTTGGGCGCAGTGGATTCGCGCATGCAGCGCTAATAGAGGGGCAGATTCCCCGTGATGGGGTCGATGCTTTCGGCGGGCAGGGGCTCGAAGGCCAGGCAGGTGTAGGTGGGCTCGCCGTGGAATTCGGTGAAACCGGCATCGCGGATGAGGGCGACGGCAAAGCCGGCCTCGCGCCCTTCGCGGGCGATGTCGAGCAGGGCGTCTTCCCCGTCGACGTAGACGCAGACCTTGGCCACGCCCGCGTCGAACCAGTCGGTGAGGGGCGAGGCGTCGCCCGCGGCGTGGTCGAGTGCGACCCAGGAGGGGTTGCCCGCTTCGTCGGCTATCGTGCGCACCTGGTCGAGCCGCTTTTCGCGGGCGAGCGCCATGAGCACGGCTTCCACGCATGCGTGGCCGGCTTGCGCGGCGATTTTTCCCTTGCGCATCTTCAGATCGCGACGCATGACGATCATCTGTTTCGCTTTGTATGAGCTCGATGGCATGGGCCCTCCTTGGCTGTAAGGTTGGAAGTGCGTTTGCTATGATAGCGGTTCACGACTGATACTGCGGCAAAAGCGTGCGGGGCGCTGGGCGGCATGCGGCTGGGCGACGGCGTCTGCGGCCGGTGTAATAGCTGTCCCGTTTTCGGTACAAATTGCAGCGCGGCGTCTGATATCGTGGCAACAAGCCGATGCGCAGGAAGGCAGGAACGCGTGACCGTTATCGAATTGCTGGTGCTCGGCGTGGCGCTGGCGATGGACGCCTTCGCGGTGACCGTTTCCGATACCTTTGCCTATCGCGGTCAGGCTCGTTGGCGCATGTGGATGGCCCCGGTCGCCTTCGCCGTCTTCCAGGCGTTCATGCCCGTAGCCGGCTATTGGCTGGGCAGTTTGTTCGCGGAAGCGGTGGAAGCCTACGCGGGCGTCGTGAGTTTCGTCATCCTGGGCTTCATCGGCGCATCGATGATACGCGAAGGCGTGCGGGCCCTGCGCGGCAATGCGGCCGGCGAAGCTGGCGAGGAGGCCGTCGCCCCCGACGCGCTGCGCGTGCTCACGGTGGGCACGGTCGCCATGCAGGCGGTTGCCACGAGCATCGACGCCTTCGCTGTGGGCGTATCGCTGCGCGCCGTGAACGCCGACGTCGCGGTGGCGGCGCTCGCCATAGGCGCGACCACCTTCGCCTGCTGCGCTGTGGCCCTGTTGGTGGGTCGCCGCGCGGGCGAGATGCTCGGCGATCGCGCTCAGGTGCTCGGCGGCGTCGTGCTCGTTGTCATTGGGGTCAAAGCCCTGCTGGGGCTCTAGCGGCGCTGCGGCATGAGGAAGAGAATTCGGCGGTTCGACGAGGAGGAATCGGCTTGAGGTTGTTCAAGAAAAAGGAAGCGCCCCTAAGCGAATCCGAGCAACTGAAGGCGCAGCTCGACGCGGCCCAGGCTGCCTACGACGCGGCCCTTGCCGACCTGCGCGAGCGCACCGCTGCCCGCGATGCCGCCCAGGCTCGGGCCAAAGAGGCCCACGAACGGGTGGGAAAGGCCAATCGCACCGTGCAGGAGCTTACGGCCAAAGCCCACATGATGCTCGACGCCGCCGCGGAAACCTACGCCGATGCGGCGTCTGCCGCCGAAGAGGATCTCGACGGAGCCCAGGCCCGTGCGGTGGAAGCGGGCCTGGCGCTCGATGCCGCCCGCGCCGCCAAGCGGGAAGCGCAGGCCTCTGCGAAGGCGGCCAAACGCCAGTTCGACATCGCCTGCATGGCCGTGCCGGGAGCCCACAAGGCCTTCGACGACGTGGCTCAGACTACAGTTGATGCGGCATCCGCCCAGCGTGCCGCCGACGACAAGCAGCGGGCGCTCGACGCGGCCCAAGCGGCGTTCGACGCGGCCGAAGACGCGCGCCGAGACGCGCAGGCCCGCATCGACGCGCTCACTGCCCGCGTCGAGACGCTCACCACCGACGTGGAAGAGGCCGAACGGGCAAGCCTGGTGGCCGACGCCTCCTTCGAAGCGGCGGACAAGGCCGAATACTCGTCGATCGGCCGTCGCCTGCAGCGTATCGACCGCGAGCTGCACGACGCGACGCACGAGCGCGCGGCGCTAGAAGACGCCCTCAACCGCGCCAAACGGGCCCGCGTGCAGGCTGATACCGCCCGCTATGCGTCCGACTCGGCGCTCGATGCCGCCCGTGCTGCGGGCCGCGGCGTGCAGGAGGCCACCATGGCCAACGTGCGCGCCCGCGCGGCGGCCGAAGACGCGCGGGATGCGGCCGAAAAGGCCCAAAAGACCTTCGATAAAGTGGTCGCTCGCATCGACAAGCTCCACGATGAGGCCGCTCAGCTTCAGCAGAAACGCGCCCAGTCGCTTTCCGACCTGCAAACGCTCGATCAGGTTGCCAAACAGGCCGCCGCCACGGTGGCCGCCAAGCGCACGGCCCTCAAGGTGGCGGGCGACAAGCTCAAGGCTGCCACCGCGGATATGGAACCGGTAGCCAAGGCGGCCGATGCGGCGGGGGAGACCTATCGGGAAATCCGGCGCGCCCACGACGAGGCGCGCGAGGTGCTCGACGACGCGAACGACGCGCATGCGGTGGCAAAGGCGGCCTACGACCGCTTGCTCAACGACTTCCAGGACCTCGAGCGGATGCGCGAGGCATCTCTTGCCGCTGCGGCCGTGCGCGATGCGGCGGCAGAGGCCCTTCTCGCGGCGCAGAAGGACGAGTCGGCGGCGCAAACGGCGGTCGAAGAGGCGCGCCATGCCCTGCAGGTGGCGCGCGACAACGCGGCGACGATGGCCTCAGTCGACGCCGAAGCGTCGCTTGAAGCCCTGGCAGCGGCCGATGCCGACGGCAAGGCCCTGCCGCACAGCGCGCCGGCGGTGGCGGACGTCAACGAGCTTTTGGCTCAGATCGGCGAAGAGGAGGGCGTCGCTCGCGCGGCCTACGCCGACTACACGCGCCTTTCCGCCGAATCGAACCGCCTGCACGAAGCGTACGTGGAAAGCGCCCGCAAGTTCGACGCGGTAAACGCCACCTATCTCGACGCCAAGCTCTCCTACGAACAGGCTCTCACGATGGATCAGGCGGTCGCCTACCGGCGCACCCGGTAGGACGTCGCCTTCGTCCGCCGCGTGCCCTCCCGACTCAGCGGGGTAGGGAGGTGCTGCTCCGAATGCGAGGGTTCGATGCGCCTCTTCCCGTCGTGCGCCCCATTGCCGTATTCTGCGCCCGCTGCCAGGGCGTGCCGTTCGTCCGGCAAAGTTGAACTTTTTCATCAAGTTCAAGTTCAACGTGCTATGGTGGTTGCCAACGAAATTGAACAAGTTCAATTTCAGTGGAGCGAAAGGCAAGGTATCACGTGGCCGACAGGGCGTTTTCCGAACGATTGAAGCAGGCGATGGCCCAGGCGGGCATGAAGCAGGTCGATGTGCTCCATCGGGCGCAGGCCGAAGGCGTCAAGCTCGGCAAAAGCCAGCTCAGCCAGTACGTGAGCGGAAAAACAATTCCGCGACCTGCGACGATGAACTTTCTCTCCCGCGCTCTTAACGTGAGCGGCTCCTGGCTCGAAGCGGGGGTTTCCCCAGAAGGCGCCTCTGCGGCCGTCCCGGCGCCCGCCGACGCGCCGGCGCCCCCGGTGCGCGCCCAAGCCCCGAGCCCTTCCCTCGTTGAACCGTCTTCCCCGGTCTTGCGTTCTTCCGATTCTGCGAAAGGTGTGCCCATGCGCCGCGAATTCAGCAAATCCTCCAAACTCGACAACGTTCTCTACGACGTGCGCGGCCCTGTGGTCGAAGAGGCGAACCGCATGGAGGCCGCCGGTACCCACGTGCTCAAGCTGAACATCGGCAACCCGGCGCCCTTCGGCTTCCGCACGCCCGACGAAGTGGTCTACGATATGGCGCGCCAGCTGCCCGAATGCGAGGGGTATTCGCCTTCGAAGGGGCTTTTCAGCGCGCGCAAGGCCATCATGCAGTACGCGCAGACCAAGCACATTCCCAACGTCACGATTGAAGACGTCTACACCGGCAACGGCGTGTCCGAGCTCATCAACCTGAGCATGTCGGCCCTGCTCGACACGGGCGACGAGATTCTCATTCCCTCGCCCGACTATCCCCTGTGGACGGCCTGCGCTACGCTGGCGGGCGGCACGGTGAAGCACTACATCTGCGACGAACAGGCCGACTGGTACCCCGACATGGACGACATCCGTTCCAAGGTGACGCCGCAGACTAAGGCCATCGTCATCATCAACCCCAACAACCCCACCGGCGCCCTCTATCCGCGCGAGGTCCTGCAGGAAATCGTCGATATCGCCCGCGAGAACCAGCTCATCATCTTCAGCGACGAGATTTACGATCGCCTGGTCATGGACGGGGAAGAGCACATTTCCATCGCGAGTTTGGCGCCTGACCTCTTCTGCGTGACCTTCAGCGGCCTTTCGAAGTCGCATATGATCGCCGGCTACCGCGTGGGTTGGATGATCCTTTCGGGCAACAAATCTATCGCCAAAGATTACATCGAGGGCATCAACATGCTGTCGAACATGCGCCTGTGCAGCAACGTGCCGGCGCAGTCGATCGTGCAGACGGCCCTGGGCGGGCACCAGAGCGTGAAGGACTACATCGTTCCGGGCGGCCGCATCTACGAGCAGCGCGAGTACATCTACGAGGCGCTCAACAGCATGCCGGGCATTACCGCCGTGAAACCCAAGGCGGCCTTCTACATCTTCCCCAAGATCGACACCGAGATGTACCACATCACCGACGACGTCCAGTTCGCCGTTGACCTGCTCAAACAGGAGAAGGTCCTCGTCGTGCAAGGTTCCGGATTCAACTGGCACAAGCCCGACCATTTCCGCATCGTCTACCTGCCCCGCATCGAGGTGTTGAAGGAAGCCATGCAGAAGCTCGAGCGCTTCCTTGCGACCTACCGCCAATAGCGCATCGTGGGTCGGCGCTCGCGTCGTGTGCGACGCCCGGGGGACTGGTGCACGGGGCGACCGCGCGCGAATACCGCGTCCTCCCTGCGCCGCGCTCCTGGGCGTGCCCCCGCTCTACTTGTCGTCTTTGCGGCGGCGTATGCCGGCGTAACGGGTCGGCTTGGGCAGGCGCCCGCGCAGGTAGAGCCAGCGGACGGCATCGATCGCGTGGCGCTCGCCCCGCTTCATATAATCGGTTAAATCGTGCGGGTCGGCATTGGTACTCCAGTTGAACCAGACGCTGAAGTAGCGCAGGCCCGTCGTGGCGATGATGCACAGGACGAGCGCGTACACTTCGTCCATGCCGGCAATCGGGGCGCAGAGCACGTAGACGAAGGACCCAGCCAAGCCCGCCACGGCGTAGAACTCGCCCTCCTTGAAGATGGTAGGCACTTCGCCCACGAACACGTCGCGCAGGGCGCCGCCGCCCACGGCGGTGATCGCGCCCAGGATGAAGGCCATCACGATGCCGCTGCCGCAGGAAAACGCCTTGCTCGCGCCCGATGCGGCGAACAGCCCCACCGAAAGCGTGTCGAGCAGGAACACAGCGGAATGCAGGTTGTGGAAAGCGCGGCGGGAATGGAAGACCAAGATGCACAGGGCCACGGTGGCGAGCACCAGGTAAGGGTGCTGGGTGAAGTAGATGCCCTGGTCCTGCAGGAGCACGTCGCGCATGACGCCGCCGCCGTAGCCGGCGATGAGCCCCAGCGACACGGTGCCTATTACGTCGAGCTTGCGGTCGCAGGCGAACGTGGCGCCGCCGACGGCGCCCACAAGGACGGCCAGGTAGTCGATGATCGCCGGGACGAGCCCGCCGTTGGGGGCGATGTGGTCGGTGAGCCACAGCGCCAGGACCTGGGCGTCCATTTAGGGCTCCTGGGGCGGGGCGGGCTGGCGGGCGGCGGGCGCATCGCCCCGCGTTCCCGACGTGCCCTTGGCGCGCGCCCGGGCCTTGCGGTCGGCGGCGCGGCGGGCCTCGTCTTCGCGCACGGCGGCTTCGATGACCTCTTCGGCATGGCTCTGTATGCCGAAGAGGGTGCGGGTGGACGTGACGGGCCCGATTTCGTCCCCCGCTGCGCCCGCCCGAAGCGCGCGGCGGATCAGCTCCCACTTCTTCTCGTCGTCCATCGCGCGGCTCCTTCCGGTTTAGGGGCGGTCGCGGGCGATGGCGTCGGCCCAGGCGTCTTCGCGGAAGCCGGGGATGGCCGTGTCGCCGGTGACGAGGATCGGTCGCTTCACGAGCATGCCGTCGGTGGCGAGCAGGGCGAACTGGTCGTCTTCGGTCATTGCGGGAAGCTTCTTAGCCAGCCCGCGCTCGCGGTAGAGCATGCCGCTCGTGTTGAAGAAGCGCTTGAGGGGCAGGCCGCTTTTCGCCTGCCAGGCGCGCAGGTCGCCTTCGGTGGGCCGGTCGGCGACGATGTCGCGTTCCTCGTAGGATACGCCTTGGTCGTCGAGCCATTTCTTGGCTTTGCGGCAGGTCGAGCATTTGGGGTAGTACACGAAGAGCATGCGGTCTCCTTTGGGTGTGCGGGGCGAGGGGGCGGCCGGCGCCCGCGTCCGGAGCGGGTGATGCCTGCCCCCTCGAAAGCGGACGCTAGCGGAAGGTGACGCCCTCGGGGAGGTCGTCGATCGAGAAGCCCTCGTCGTTCTCATCGTCGGCGGAAGCGGGTACCGGGGTCGCTTCTTTCTTTTCGGGCGCGCCGAAGACCTGGGTGAAGGCGTCGAGTTGGGCGCGCGGCACGGCGAAGGCGACGACGCGGAAGACGCCGGGATGGGCGTCGATCCATTTCTTGAACAGACCGGCGACCTGGGCGGCGTCGTTGCCCATCACGCCGCAGCCGAAGGCGTTCACCACGAGCTCGTCGGTGCCGTTGGCCGCCGCGATGCGCATGAGGGTTTCGATGCGGGAGGCCAAGGTGAGGTCGCATTCGGCTTCGGAACGGTGGTTTTCAAGCGCATGCGTGCGGTGCGGGGCGGCTACCACGACGACGCCGGCCTTGCGGATCTCGCCGTCGCGCATGAAGGCAACATCGGGCACGAAGACGGCGCGGTCGGTGAAGAGCTGCCCGCACCAGTAGTCGCGGTTGGGGTCGTAGTAGGCGCCCTTGAGCTTTTGCAGGATGGGATAGAGGTTGCTTTCGGCGCACAGGGCCTGTTCGGGGCCGAACGAACCGCCCTCGTAGTTGCCGCCGGGCTTGCTGAAAGCCGCCGGATCGACCACGGCGGTCGCGCCCTCGCGCTTGAAGAGCGCCGTGGTCGAAAAGTCGGTGGATACGGGCGTCGCGGTATTCTCGAAGCGCGCATCGGGAATCGCGAGCTCGCGGCCTTCGCCGTCCTCGTAAATCGTCGCGGCTTGGGCGCTCGCGGCCGTTTCCTTCGCGAACACGGCCTTCATCAGGCCCAGGTGCTTTTTTGCTTCGGCCTGTCGCTCTTCTTTGGTGGGCATGCTGCCTCCTCGTCCTTCGGGGCGCGCGGTTGGCGCCGCCGCCTGCTTGCCCGGGCTGCTCTGCGGCCCGCGGTCCTTGTGTTATGCCCTCATGTTACTCCCAGGCGCAGATCTCGGAATAGCGGGGCGGTCGGTCGTTGCTCAGCTGCGATTCCATCAGGCTCACCGTCTGGAGGCGAGCCGTGAAGGGATCGCCCGCCACGATGCGGGCGGCCTCGTCGACGTCGGGGGCCGCTTCGGCGAGCAGGACGCGGCGTGCGAGCGTGACGTGGGGTTCGAAGGGCCGCCGCGGGAGGTCGAAGCCGGCTTTGGCAAGGGCGCGCGCAATCGCGCGCTGCAGGCCGACCAGCTGAGGCGTGGCTTCTGCATCGAGCTTCCAGACATCGCCCACATACCGCTTGCCCGACTTCTGCGGCCAGCGGCTGGCGGTGCGGAAGGCGAGCTCGCTGGTAAACGACCCGGTGACGCCGTCGATCGCCTCTTCGACGTCCTCGATCCGGTCTTCGTCGACCTCGCCGAGGAAGGCAAGGGTCATATGCAGGTTCTCGTCGGGCACGAAGGCACCGGTTTCGGCCATGGCGCGCAGGCGGTCGCGGGCGGCGGCCACCTGCGCTGCGGCGGATGCGCAGGAATCGAAACGTTGGGCGATGAACAGCCTCATGGCGGCCTCCTTATGCGACACTGAACGGAGGGGAGGGCGCGCATGCGGCGTCCCCTCCCGTTTCAGCAGTGTCCCACATTCACGGAGCAGAAGATGAACGAGTCGGCGAAGCGCTATCGCGTCAACGAGATTTTCCACAGCATCGAGGGGGAGGGCGCCCGCGCGGGCCTTCCGGCGACCTTCGTGCGGCTGGTGGGCTGCAACCTGCGCTGCAGCTACTGCGATACGACCTACGCCTTCGAGCCCGGGCCCACAGACGAGTTGCTCACGGCCGATGAGATCGCGGCGCGCGCGGCGGATTTTGGGGCACGCGCGGTGACGGTGACGGGAGGCGAGCCCCTTCTGCAGGACCTGGATCCCCTCTTCGACGCCTTGGACGCGTTCGAGGTGAACGTGGAAACCAACGGCAGCATCGAGTTGCCCGTGCCGCGCCCGCACGTGTTCTACACCATGGATTGGAAGAGCCCTTCGAGCGGGGAGGAAGCGCGCATGCGGGCCGACAACCTCGCCCGGCTCACGGAGAGCGACGTGCTCAAATTCGTCGTGGGCACCGAAGCCGACCTGCGTGCGGCCGAAGCGGTCCTTGCCGCCTACAAGCCGGCCGCCCAGGTCTTCTTCAGCCCCGTGTTCGGGCAGATTCCGCTTGTCGAGATTGCGGACTTCCTGGTCGAGCGCAACCTGAACGCCCGTCTGCAGGTGCAGCTGCACAAGATCGTCTGGGACCCCGACGCGCGCGGGGTCTAGGGCGGCGCTTTCCGTCCCATCGCCCCCTACAGTGCGGGCGGCCCCGCCCTGCGACTCTGCGCCCCCTGCCCCCCGTGCCTTCCCCGCCCCCGCAGCGCGGACGATTAACGCACAATTCTGGCCGATCCCCTTGCAAATCGGAGCTTTTCGTCGAGAAATGTGCGTTAATTCGCGCGGTCGCGCGCCGTGCGGCGATTCTGCGCCTCTGCGGGCCGGCTACGCTCCCAGCAAATCCTCGATGAAGCCCACGCGGTAGTTCTTGAAGACCGCCTCGCCGGTGGCCTGGCTGGCATCGAGGTCGACGTCGGCGTCGATGGCGAAGTCGCGGTCCTCGTTTTCGTCTTTGAAGGTCTGGCGCACATGCCAGACGTGCGCCGTCTGCTCGGCCGATTCGTCGATGGCCAGGTAGTTCATGCTGCGCGCATCGGCGTCAAGGACTACCTCGTCGTGGGCCTCGTAGTAGGCGTCGAGCGCTTGCTTCCAGTAGGGCGCCGGCATGCCCCAGTCGGCGTCCATCTCGCCCAAGTCGCGGGGCCGGTCGAGCGAGGCGAGCCGCACGCGGGAGATGAGAGCGTTGCGCACGAGCACGGTGAGGGCGCGCCGGTCGCGGACGACGACGTCGGCGGCCTGCGGGGCGGCGACGTCTTCCCCGCGGCGCTCGTCGCCGGCGTTTTCCCATTCGTCGACCAAGCTCGAGTCGACGCTGCGCACGACCAGGCCCAGCCAGGCGATAAGGTCGCCCAAGCGCTCGTCGATCTTGTCGTCGGGAATGGTTTTGGCGAGCACGCGATAGGCGTCGGAAAGGTAGCGGAGCAAGAGACCCTCCGACCGGGCGATCTTGTAGCGCTGGATGTAGCCTTTGAAATCGCTTGCCGTTTCGACCATGTCGCGCAGGATTGATTTTGGCGACAGCTCGTAGTCGTTGGCCCAGGGAACGTCTTGGCAATAGCGTTGGAAGGCGGCGTCGAGCAGGTCTTCGAGCGGCTTGGGGTAGGTGACCTCCTGCAGGCGGTCGATGCGCTCGTCGTAGTCGATGCCCTCGGCCTTCATCGAGGCCATGGCGGCGTCTTTGGCCGCCCGCTCTTGGGCGCGCAGGATCTGTCGCGGGTCTTCGAGCGTGGCTTCCACCATCGAGATCACGTCGAGGGCGTAGGTGTCGGCTTCGGGGTCGAGCAGTTCGAGGGCCGCGAGCATGAAGGGGGAAAGGGGCTGGTCGAGCGCGAAGTCTTCGGGCATGTCCACGGTGAGGGCGTAGTCGAAGGTCCCCGTGTCGTTGGGGGTGCGCTCGACAACCCCCGCGGTCTCGAGCGTTGCGAAGATCTCGTCGGCCCGCTGGAAGAGGGCGAGCTTTTCGGGGTCGGTCTGCATGCTGTTGCCGATGAGCGTGCGTACGCGGGTCCAGGCATCGCCGCCCTGCATGACCTCGTCGAGTACCATGGCGTGCGTGATCCGCATGCGGGGCTTGAGCTTTTCGGGCTCGGCTTCGATTAGGCGCTCGAAGGTCTGCTGGTTCCAGCCCACGAAGCCCTTGGGCGGGGTTTTCAGGTGCTTGTTCTTGGCTTTCTTCACGTCGCCGCCGGCCTTGGCCAGGGTGCGGGCCTTTTCGATGTCGTATTCGGTGGCTTCGGCGATCACGCGGCCTTCGGTGTCGAAGCCCGACCGGCCGGCACGCCCGGCGATCTGGTGGAACTCGCGCGCGTTGAGCCGGCGCATCTTGTTGCCGTCGTATTTGGCGAGGGCGGTGAGGATGACCGTGTGGATGGGCACGTTGATGCCCACGCCGAGCGTGTCGGTGCCGCAGATTACGGGCAGGAGCCCCTGTTGGGCGAGCTTTTCCACGAGCAGGCGGTAGCGGGGCAGCATGCCGGCATGGTGCACGCCTACGCCGGCGAGCAGCAGGCGGCGCAGGGTCTTGCCGAAGACCGTGGAGAACTGCGTGCCGCGAATGGTCTCCTTGATCTTCTCGCGCTGCTCCTTGGTCGAGATGTTGAAGCTCGACAGCGACTGGGCGCTCTTCAGGGCGGCGTCCTGGGCGAAGTGGACGATGTAGAGGGGCGCTTCGCCGGCGCGCATGGCGAGTTCGACGGTGGCTTCCAAGGCCGTGTCGGCGAACTCGTAGGAAAGCGGCACGGGGCGCGGGGCGTCGGCGATCGTGTCGACGGTGCCGCCGGTGCGGGCTTCGAGCGTGGCGGCGATGTCGGTCGTGTCGCCCAAGGTGGCGCTCATGAGCAGGAACTGGGCGTGGGGGAGGGCGAGCAGGGGCACCTGCCAGGCCCAGCCGCGCTGGGGGTCGGCGAAGAAGTGGAACTCGTCCATCGCGATGCAGCCGATGTCGGCGTCCTCGCCCAGGCGCAGGGCGTCGTTGGCCAGGATCTCGGCCGTGCAGCATATGATCGGGGCATCGGTGTTGATCGTGCTGTCGCCGGTGATCATGCCCACGTTCTCACGGCCGAAGATGCGCACCAGCTGGAAGAACTTCTCGCTCACCAGGGCCTTGATCGGGGCGGTGTAGTAGGCACGGCGGTCGGTGCAGACGCTCATGAAGCACAGGCCCATGGCCACGAGCGACTTGCCGCTCCCGGTGGGGGTGCCCAGAATCACGTGGTCGCCGGCGGCCAGGTCCATAAGGGCGTCCTCCTGGTGGGGCCACAGCTCTATGCCGCGCGAGGCGCACCATTCCAAGAACAGGTCGAGGGCATCGCCGGGGTCGATGTCGGGCCAGCCGTCGGAGTCTTCGGGCCAGGGGATCATGGCGCCGAGCGAGCCGGGTGCGAAGGGGTCGGGCGAGGCGGCGGTCGACGTGGACGGGGCGGTGCCCTCCGGTTCGGTCGCTTCGGCGCGGTCGTCGGGGGTCTGTGCTAAATCGGTCATGTGCGGTGGTCCTTGCGTTGATGCGTGGGGCGTTCGTCCCGTCCATTCTACCGTGGAAGGCCGGGGCGGGGCGGCGAGCGGGCGCTTTCGGGACGACGCCCTCCGTCCCCGTCGTCTCACTCCCGCGCGCCGTCGCTGTCACACGGCGCTCCCTCTGCGTCAGGGGCCGCTCGCGCCGCGCGCGCTCGTCATACCCCAGCTTTTCTTCTTCGTTTACACGCTCGGCTTCGGATGTGCAAAAACTAGGCATCTTCTCGATAGTGTCTAATTTTCGACTGCTGACGTGGGGAAACAATTCGGCAACTTGGGTGAATCACAACAGGAATGGCGCTAGAATCAATTCCAATGCAGACAGCTGTTCAAAGCATCGTATAGACGAGGGGTACGCCGTGAAAGAGCAGATTGCCGATTTCGGCATTCGTTCAACGTTGAAGATTTTGCATTCCAACCCGGAAAAGGCGCTGCCGCGTCTGGTGAACGTCGCCGACACGTTCGCCCACGGCACCTTCCCCGCGCAGATGGACGCCATCAAAGAGGCGGTGGGCAACCCCGACTCGAACATCTACCAGATGCTCGTGCGCATCCTGAAGGAGCGCGACGCCGACGAGGTCGACAACCTCATCGCCAACTTCCTGGAAAACGCCGGCGTCAAGGGCTGGAACAAGCAGAAGGAACTGCGCGAGAAATACAATTGCAACATCCCCTGGGCCATTCTGCTCGACCCCACGAGCGCCTGCAACCTCCACTGCAAGGGCTGCTGGGCAGCCGACTACGGTAACCGTCTCAACCTCACCTACGACGACATCGACGACATCATTCGCCAGGGCGAAGAGTTGGGCACCTACATGTACATCTACACGGGCGGCGAGCCCTTGGTGCGCAAAGACGACCTGATCAAGCTCTGCGAGGCGCATCCCGAATGCACCTTCCTCTGCTTCACCAACGGCACGCTTATCGATCAGAAATTCTGCGACGACCTGAAGCGCGTGAAGAACTTCGTGCCGGCGCTTTCGGTCGAAGGCAACAAGGAGACCACCGATTTCCGCCGCGGCGAAGGCGTCTACGACCGTTGCGTGCATGCGATGAACCTCATGAAGGAGAACGGGCTCATCTTCGGCATTTCCTGCTGCTACACGAGCGAGAACTACGACGTGGTGTCGAGCCCGGAATACATCGACCAGATGATCGACTGGGGCGCCGTGTTCGTATGGTACTTCCATTACATGCCGGTGGGCTCCGACGCCAACATCGACCTCATGTGCACGCCCGAACAGCGCGAGGAGATGTACCACCGAGTCCGCCTCTATCGCGATACCAAATCGATCTTCCCCATGGACTTCCAGAACGACGGCCAGTCGGTGCAGGGCTGCATCGCCGGTGGTCGCCGCTACCTGCACATCAACGCCGCAGGCGACGTCGACCCCTGCGTGTTCATCCACTTCAGCGATTCGAACATCCATGATAAGTCCCTGCTCGAATGCCTGCGCAGCCCCCTGTGCCAAGCCTATCACGACAACCAGCCCTTCAACGACAACATGCTGCGTCCCTGCCCCATGTTGGAAAACCCCGACGAGCTGCGCCGTATCGTGAAGGAGTCGGGCGCGAAGTCGTCCAACCTCGAAGCGGCCGAAACGGTCGACGACCTGTGCGCCCGCTGCGACGACTACGCGAAGGCCTGGAAGCCCACGGCCGACAAGCTGTGGGAGAAGGACCATCGCGTGGGCACCTTCTCGCACTAGACGGTGCACGTTCCGCCCGAACGAGAAAAAGCCCTTCGGCCGTGCGGTCGAAGGGCTTTTTCATGCGCCGGCGCCGGCGGGCGTTCGCGCGCCGTTGGTCGCCGCTAGTAGTTGCCGCCGAAGAACTTCTTGTCGGCGGGCAGCTCGTAGCCGGGGAAGTAGTGGGCGAAGTCGAGCTTGAGGTAGGCGCAGAGGTTCGCGAGCTCGACCATCGTGCCGTCGGAAACGGGGATGCCGTTGGCGCGGCGGTCTTTCTCGGCGAGGACCTCCTTTTCGCCGTGCGTGTAGATCTGCTCGGCGCCTTCGGCGAGCGGGGCGCGGCGCAGCTCTTCCAGGTAGGCGCTGAAGTGGGCCTTGATGTCGTCGGGGTTGCCGAAGGCCGCCGGGTCGATCGCGGCGAAGCCGTGGCAGATGCCCGTCTTGTCGGGGAAGGTGCAGCACTTCTCGCTCGTCACCCCTTGGGAGAGGATCGAGCTGAAGATTTCGGCGATCATGCCGTAGCCGTAGCCCTTGTGGCCGCCGCTTACTTCGCTCGAGCCGCCGAGCGGCATGATGCCGCCGCCAGCCTTGGCCACGATGTTGGCGAGCACGCGCGGCGCGTCGGTGGTGGGCTGGCCGTTTTCGTCGAGGGCCCAGCCTTCGGGCAGGGGCTTGCCGGCCTTGTTGTACATTTCCAGCTTGCCGCGCGTGACCACGGTGGTCGACGCGTCGAACAGGAAGGGGTAGGGGTCGGCGGGCACGGCGAGGGCTATCGGGTTCGACCCGATCATGGCCTTGCGCGCGTAGACCGGCACCATGATGGCTTCGGAATTCGTGCTGGAAAAGCCGATGAGGCCCGCGTCGGAGGCCATTTTGGCGTAGTAGCCGGCGATGCCGTAGTGGTTGGAATTGCGCACCGACACGATGCCCACGCCCACCGTCTTGGCCTTTTCGATGGCCTTCTTCATCGCGAAGACGCCGTTGAGCTGGCCCATGCCCGCGTGGCCGTCGATGACGGCTGAAATCGGGGTTTCGAAGACGACTTCCGGCGTAGCGTCGGCGTGGATCGTGCCCTTTTCGAGGCCCTTGTGGTAGCGCACCATGCGCTGCATGCCGTGGCTTTCGATGCCGAAGAGGTCGGCGGTGAGCAGCACGTCTTTGATCGTGTTGCTGTCGTCGTCGTTGAATCCGAACGCATGGAAGACGTCGTTGCAGAACGTATCGAGCGTCTCGAAGCTCCAAATTGCCTGTCCCATTGCTCTCCCTTTTGGAAAATGACCTGCGTTAACGCGCGTAAGTGTAGCACGGTGGCGTGTGCGGCGCGTGAGGGCGCGCGCAGAGCGGGTCGGCTTTGCCCAATCGAAACATTCGCATCGTACAATGGGGGCACCCTGCCGAGGGCGCCCGCCCTCTCTTTGCCGACCGAAGGAGCTCTCCATGCTCGCATTCCCCGCACAGACGAAAGACGAGATCGTCTCCTGGCTGCGCACCTTCTTCGCGCACGCCTGCCCCGACGGCTGGGCTGTCGTGGGCATTTCCGGTGGGAAGGACTCGAGCGTAACGGCGGCGCTCTGCGCCGAAGCGCTCGGCCGCGACCGGGTGATGGGGGTGCTCATGCCGCGCGGCGTGCAGTCCGATATCGACGATGCCAAGTTGCTCGTCGCCACGCTCGGCATCCGGCACATCACCGTCAACATCGGAAAGGCCGCCGATGCCCTGCAGTCGGCTCTCGTCGCATCGGGCGAGCTCATGCTGGCAAACGGGGGCGCCGGGATTTCGAAGGACACGAAGATCAACCTGCCGGCCCGCATCCGCATGACGACGCTCTATGCGGTCGCCCAGAGCCTGCCGGGCGGGGCGCTCGTGCTGAATACCTGCAACAAGTCGGAGGATTGGGTGGGCTACGCCACCAAGTTCGGCGACGGGGCGGGGGACGTGAGTCCCCTGGGCAATTTGTTGGTGGAAGAGGTGCGCCAGTTGGGCACCGTGCTCGGCCTTCCCGACGCGCTCGTGCGCAAGACGCCGAGCGACGGGCTTTCGGGCCAGACCGACGAAGACAAGCTCGGCTTCACCTACGAGGTGCTCGACCGCTACATCGCCACCGGCGCGATCGACGATGCGGCCGTCAAGGACCGCATCGACGCCCTGCATGCGGCCAATCTGCACAAGCTCATGCCCATGCCCACCTTCCAGCCGTAAGGGCGCGCGCCTTCGCGCGGGGCGCGCTGGCCCCGCTTGTCTACGCGCCCAGGATCTTGTCGACGGCGTCGACCTTGGCGTGCATCATGTCGGTGCGGCCGGGGCGGATGTCGGCCTTCAGGATGACCTCGGTGCGGATGCCTCGCTCGGCAAGAACGAACGTGGCGTCTTTGACGACCTTCATGACCTCGTCCCATTCGCCTTCGATTTCGGTGAACATCGAATTGGTGCGGTTGGGAAGGCCCGATTCTCGGATGACCTTCACGACTTCTGCGACGTAGGAGGCGAGTTCCTCGCCTTCTCCGAAGGGGGCGATTGCGACGGCGACGAGCGTATTCATGACGGTTCCTTTCGTGTGCGCTGGCGCGGCGGGCCTCGTGTGCCCGCCGCTGGATACGATTCGCCCGCCCGGGGCCGTGGGCGAATCGCGCGGCCCCGGGCGATTCGCAGGTCCTATGCCTGGGAAAGTTCCATGGGGTTGTGGGCGATGTCTTCGGCGCCGGCCAGGTAGAGCTGGTCGAGGAAGGCGACCTTGAAGCTCGCGGGCGCCTGGGACGTGGCCCCGGCGCGGGTGCCGGCCAGGTCGAAAACGTTGGCTGCCGCGACCGCGGCCGCAAGCGGGGTGGGCGCGCAGGCTGCGTAGACGGCTGCGACGCCGCCGAGCGCGCAGCCCGTGCCCGTGATGTAGGGCATGAAGGGGCTGCCGCCGAAGGATCGCACGATCGTCTCGCCGTCGGTCGCCAAATCGACTTCTCCCGACACGGCGACGGCCCCGCCTGTGTACTGGGCAAGGGCCACGGCGGCGCCAGCTGCGGCGTCCACCGAATCGGTGGAGTCCACGCCGCGCACGCCGCCGGCTTCGCCTGCGAAGTCGAGCTCGAGCAGGCTGGCGAGGGCGATAGCCTCGCTGGCGTTGCAGCGGATCACGGTGGGCTTCAGGGGCATGATCTCGCGCAGGATCTGGGTGCGCAGGCTGCCGATGCCCAGTCCCACGGGGTCGACAACCCAGGGCTTGCCTGCTTGGTGCAGGGCGAGCGCCGTGGCCGGCATCGTCTTCTGATGCACGGGGATGAGGGTGCCCATGTTGAGGTACATGGCACCGCCCGCCTGGGCCACGCCTTCGCCCTCGTCGGGCAGGAAGACCATGGCGGCCGATCCGCCGACTGCCAGCTGGGCGTTAGCAACGAAATCGATCGTGACGAAGTTGGTGACCGAGGCCGCCATGGGGTTGGTGCGCTTCACCGCCTCGACCGTTTCGATGATCTGACCTTCGAGCGTCGCCTTGTCGAGCATGAGAATTCCTTTCCGGACGAAAAGCGCCCACCGAGGGCACGGTGGGCGCTGTCTTTCGTCCATGCTCCCTACACCAGTGTTAACTGACAGGTTCCAAGGGTTGGGCGGAGCGCCCTCTCAGCTGGCGCGCGCGGTGGCGCGCAGCACCCCTGCACTGCTGGGTCGATGCTAGCACGAACGGCGGGGTGCAGGCGCCTCGCGCCGGCGAAGCGCCGCAATTGGGCTGCGAGCCCGCCCTGTGCGTGTATGCGGCATTATCGGGGCGCGGACGCTTCCTCGCGTGCGCGCGTTGTCCTCATTGCTATCATGGTGGGCGACATACGCAAGCACAAAGGAGTATCCATGAGCTACGACGGATTGAAAAACCCCGACCGCAACGACCCCTGTTGGTGCGGGAGCGGCCGCAAGTACAAGAAGTGCCACTACGAAACCGATAAGCGCCTTGAGCTTCTGTGGGACGCGGGCGAAGAAGTTATGCCGCGCGACCTCTACAAGAACGCCGAAGACATCGCCGGCATCAAGGCGTCGGCTGCGGTGAACACGGGCATCCTCGACTACGTGGGCGAGCATATCGCTGCCGGCGTGTCGACGATGGACATCAACAACTGGGTCAACGACTACCTGGCCGCGCATGATGCGATTTCGGCCGACCTCAACTTCGAGGGGTACCCCTACAGCGTGTGCACGTCGATCAACGAGGTTGTCTGCCACGGCTTCCCCAACGAGGCGGACGTGTTGAAGGACGGCGACATCATCAACGTCGACATGTCCACCATCAAGGGCGGCTACTTCAGCGACTCGAGCCGCATGTACTGCATCGGCGACGTCGACCCCGAATGGAAGCGGCTCGTCGAGGTCTGCCACGAATCGGTGCAGGCGGGTCTTGCCGCGGTGAAGCCCTGGGGGCATTTGGGCGACGTGGGCGCCGCCGTGCAGAAGGTGGCCGTTGATGCCGGCTTCAGCGTGGTGCGCGAATACGGCGGCCATGGCATCGGCCGCGAGTTCCACGAAGACCCCTTTGTGAGCTTTGTCGCAGAAGCGGGCACGGGCCCGATTCTTGTGCCCGGCCTCTGCTTCACGATCGAGCCGATGGTGAACATGGGCACGGCGGCCATCACGACCGACGAGGCCAACGGCTGGATCGTGCGCACGGCTGACGGCAAGCCTTCGGCCCAGTGGGAGGTGCAGCTCGTTGTGACCGAAGACGGTTACGAGCTGCTCAGCTGGTAGCGCAGCGGTTGCATCCGAATGCAAAAAGCGCCTTCGGCCCAGCGGTCGAAGGCGCTTTTTGAATCTTCGGTGGGCTCGTCTCGCCCGAGTGGGCGGCTTGCATCGCCCCGTCCGCGTTCCCCGGCTTGCCTTCGCTTTCATTCCCCGCGTTTCAGGTCGCCCTGTCCTCTCTGAAACCATTTCGTCCCGGCTGCTTGCCGACCCTCGTTCCGGCTTGCTTTCCGCTGCTCAAAATGCACGGCTGTCGCAGGCCGAACGGGGAACGGGCCTTCGGAAACTCATTCTGCAGGGTTCTTGCAGCAGAAATCTGCCACGGCCGTGCATCTTGAGCGAAATCGTGCAACACCCCTGCAGGATGAGCAGGATTTTCCTGTTCGACGTGACATTTCCTTGCGAAACGAGCGGAAGACCCCGTATGCAGGGGGTCGAACTCGAAATCGCCTGCAACGACCGTGCGAAATGAGAGGGAATCTGCAACGACCGTGCAAGATGAGCGCCCCGCGCGCGGCGGGCGTGCGAAACGAGCGGTATGGCACGCGCCTCGCGTCCGGCAGGCGCGCCGCCTTATTCGTGGGCTTCCAAGAAGTCTTCGACGACGCGGTTGTAGCGGTCGGGTTGCTCGCCGTGCACCCAATGGGTGCCGCCGGGGAAAAGCTCCCAATGCGCGTGGGGGATGAGGTCGGCTTCCTGCTTGGCGATGAGCGGGGTGCACTCATCGGCGATGCCCGAGGTGATCAGCGTGGGCTGGGCGATGCGTGCAAGGTCGTCGACAATCGACCAGTGCGCGAGTTTGCCGGTGACCACGAACTCGCTTGCGCCCTGCATGGTGTGGAAGCAAGCGTCGCCCACGGGGTCGGGTTCGGGGTTGTGCAGGTGAGCGGGACGCTCGTGTTCGGGGACGAGGCTTACGTGCCGTCGGTAGTATTCGGCCGTTGCCGCCTTCACTTCGGGGCGTTCGTAATCGCCATCGATATCGGCTTGGGCGAGGGCGGCTTCCGTGTCGGGCGGTAGATAGCTACGCAAGCGGAGGGCTTCCGAAAGCCAGAGGTCCATGTCGGCGGGCGAGCTTGCGATCACGAGCGAGGCGATGCCGGCGTTGTCGTGGCTATGCCAGGGGGATCCCACCGCGTACATCATCGCGAGCATACCGCCCCAGCTCTGCCCCAAGATGTGGCAGCGGTCGAGCCCCAGGGCGCGTCGCACGCAGGCGAGCTCGTCGAGGAAATAAGAGCAGGACCAGACGTCGGCCTGCACGGGCGTCTGCGACCTTCCGCAGCCCGACTGGTCGTAGTAGATGACGGCGCGGCCGTAGCGGCGGGCGATGCCGTCGAGCGATTGCAGGTAGTAATGGGCCGCTCCCGGGCCGCCGTGCAGCACGAGCAGGGGCAGCTTGCCCGGCGCGCAGGTGCCGGCGATGCGATAGTAGGTGCGGTAGCCGCCGAAGGGGATAAAGCCTTCCCGTTCGGGCAGGGTTTCGGCCTCATCCATCGCTACCAGCGTTCCCCGGGGTTGGCGTGGTCGCGGTAGGTCATGGCCGTGGGGTCGGACACTTCCACGGCAGGGGCGTCGGGGTTTTTGCGCGGGCCGTGCTGCAAGTAGAATTCGCAGGTCAGGCACATTTCCTTGATGCATTTGCTGCGGTCGACGGTGGGCTCGAGCAAATCGAGCGCCGACGCCTGCTTGTGCTGGGGGCGCTCGCAGTAGCTGAACTGGCAGTCGACGGGGCAGCGGCCCCCGAGCATCGCGTGCGGGCAGTGGTCGTAGTTGTTCAAGTCGCCTTCGCATCCGCGGATCGTCCAGCATGCTGCCATAGGGTGCACTCCTTTTCTCGTGGCTCGTTGGCTATTGTACGCCCGGCGACAAGCGGTCGGTGCGGACAGGTGGGCCGACCCGTGGGGCGGTGGGCCGTGCGGATTGGCGGTCCGTCCCGTGGAGCGGCCCGCGCTCGGCAGCGCGGACTGGGCCCGGGCGGGACGGCAGGCTCGTTGCGCCCTTTGGGCGTTCGGTCGATTCGAAACGCCCGCGCAACATCTCCGGTGGGACGAACTTGTAGAATGGGGCGCAGACAAAAGGCCGGCCGCGCCCGCATCGGCGGGCATGCGGCCGATGCGGTGTTTCCGAGCGAGTGAAGGACCTATGGAAGATAAGATGTCGCAGCAGAGCTGCGTGGAATTCGTGGCCGACGTGGCCTCGCGCTCGTCGGCGCCCGGCGGCGGTGCCGTGGCGGCTCTGGCCGGCGCCCTCGGCAGCGCCCTGTGCAGCATGGCGGGCAATTTCACGATCGGCAAGAAGCGCTACGCGAGCGTGGAGGACGACGTGAAGCGCATGGTAAAGGAGGCCAACCGCCTTTCCGACGAACTGCTCGAACTGGTGAACGCCGACGCCGACGCCTTCGTGCCCCTTGCGCGCGCCTACGGCATCCCCAAGGACGACCCTGTGCGCGCCGACGTCATCGAGGCGGCCACGCGCAACGCGACCAAGCCGCCGCTTGCGATGATGCATGCCATCTGCGCTACCATCGACTTGCTCGACGAAATGGAACAGAAGTGCAGCCGCATGCTGCTTTCCGACGTGGGCTGCGCGGCGACCCTGTGCTACGCGGCGCTCGAGGCAGCCAGCCTCAACGTCTTCGTCAACACGACGGCGCTCGCCGACCGCGCCTTCGCCGAGCATATGGAAACGCAAGCCGATCACATGCTCTCGATGTACCGCAATCGCGCGCAGCGCATCGCGGGGAGCGTGACCGATACGATTCGCAAGGGCTAACGCCTGCGGAAAGGGGCCGAAATGGCGCAGATTCTGAAAGCCGCACCGGTTGTCGAAGCGCTCAACGAGCGACTCGAGCGCCGTATCGTGTCGTTGAAAGAGACCGGGGTCACCCCGACCCTGGCCATCATCCGCGTAGGGGAAAAGCCGGCGGACCTGTCCTACGAGCGCGGCGCCCGCAAGCGCTGCGAGGCGGCGGGGGTGCGCGTGAAGCTGTTCGCCCTGCCCGAAGATTGCAGCCAAGAAGAGCTCGAGCGCACCATCACCGGGGTCAACCGTAGCATCGACCTGCACGGGTGCCTCATGCTGCGCCCCCTGCCGCGCACGCTCGACGAAGCGGCCGCCTGCGCCCTGCTCGACCCGGAAAAAGACGTCGACTGCCTCACCCCGAGCAGCCTCTACGGGGTCTTCGCCAACGAGGCCACGGGCTTTCCTCCCTGTACGGCCGAAGCGGTGATTGCGACGCTCGACCATTACGGCATCGGGCTGGCCGGCAAGCGCGTGACGGTCGTGGGCCGGTCACTTGTGATCGGCAAGCCGGTTTCGATGATGCTCCAGGCACGCAACGCGACCGTCACCATGTGCCACACGCATACGGCCGACATGCGCGAGGAATGCCGTCGCGCCGAGATCCTGGTGGTCGCGGCCGGGCATGCGCACACGATTACGCCCGAATTCGTATCGGGCGGCCAGGTAGTCGTCGACGTGGGCATCAACTTCGACGAAGAGACCCACAAGCTCTGCGGCGACGTCGATTTCGCCACGGTAGAACCCCTGGTCGAGGCCATCACACCCGTACCGGGCGGCTTGGGCACGGTGACGAGCGCCATTCTGTGCAAGCACGTGGTCGACGCGGCCGAGCGTCAGACGGGGCGTCGCACGAGCCGGTAGGGCGGCGGCGGACCAGAGGATATGAAAAAGGGCGGCCCCTTCGATGCGTTGCGAACGTCGAAGGGGCCGCCCTTATCAGTGCCAGTCGCCTAGCTCAAGCCCAGGATGCCAGCCCAAGGGCGGGCCCACTGGGAGAGGCGGTGGATGAGGCTCGCGTCATCGGTGCGCTGCTTGATGCGGTTGTTGTAGACCATCTTCACGAGGGGGCCGACGATGAAGAAGTTGACCGCAACGGCGCACGGCCAGGAAATGAAAACCGTCGACAGGTAGAAATCCAGGAAGTTCGCGCCCTCGAGCAGGAGAGAGACCCACAGGCACACGAAGGGCGCCATGCAGGTCACGTTAGCGAAGGACTTGGCCGCCGCCCCTTTCGTCCCGGAAAAGCGCGGCGCGATCACGCGGGGAATGAGCCGGCCCGTGATCGCGTTGGCGACCGTGCGGCGCCAGAGGAAGGCGAACAGGAACACGAGCGGGTAGAACCAGTGCATGTATGCCAGGAAGGCAACACCGTCGTGGCGGACGCCGTTGAAGGTTGCCATGAAGGTGACCATGCCGCCCACCATGAGGATATGGAAGAGGAAGAAGCCGATAGGGTCGGTCGGTACGGGCGCGCGCCCTTTGAGGCAGTCGACGTAGTTAATCTTTTCGGGACGAGCGGCAGTGGCTGCGGACGACTGGTTCAAGAGGCGTGAATCCTTTCTGAAAACGCGAAGCGCAACCTGGCGTAAGGCGCATGAGGCGCGGCGCATGTCTGTTGTGTGGAAGCGGGACGAAAGCCCTGTTCAATGAGCGTACCACGCGCAGCGACGGCTGCGCTGCGGAAGCGGCGGGTCTCCACAATTCGCCGCTCTGGCCTTGCCGCCTTCGGGCGCATCTTCGTCGCACGTGCGCACAAAAAAGGGAGGCACGCCTGGCGGCGTGCCTCCCCGTGCGCGATAGCATGCGGAGCTTAGTTGTATTTGAAGAAGCCCTCGCCAGCGTTCACGCCGGTCTTGCCTGCGTCGATGTAGCTCTTCAGCTTGGCTGCAATCTTGCCGGGCGTGGTTGCGGGGTCCTTGGCCTGCGGATTCATGACGACGATGTTGTAGGCGGTGACGAGGCCTACGATGTCGAGGATGTGGAAGGGGCCCGCCGGCGCGCCGGTCGCGAGCATCCAGGTTTTGTCGATCGTTTCGGGGTCGGCCACGTCGTTGGCGAAGAGGGCCTCGGCTGCGGTGAGGAAGGGCACGAGCATGCTGTTCAGGATGTAGCCGGGCTGCTCCTTGTGCAGCTGCAGGGGCACCATGCCGATCTGGTCGGCGAATTCGACGACCTGCTGGTAGTAGGCGGGGTCGGTGCCCGGATGCCCCATGACCTCGGCGGTGTTGTTGCGCCAGATCTCGTTGGCGAAGTGCAGGGCGAGGTACTTTTCCGGACGGCCGGTGGCTTCGGCGAACTGGCTGGGCAGCAGGGTCGACGAATTGGTGACGAGCACGGTCTTTTCGGGCAGGAACTTCGCAAGCTCCTGGTAGAAGGCGGTCTTCTGCGCGGGGTCTTCGGCGATGGCCTCGATGACCAGGTCGGCGTCCTTGGCGGCCTCTTCGTAGCTGGTGGTGAAGGTGAGGCTGTCGAAGGCGGCCAGAACCTGGGCCTTCAGTTTGTCGATTTCCTCGGCGGGCAGGTCGGGCGAGGGGGCCAGGCCGCGGGCGTAGGCCGCCTTGTTGGTCTTCATCGCTTCGAGGGTGGCCAGGTAGGTGTCGCGCCAGCGTTCGAACTTGGGCTTGGCGCGGTCGATGGACCCCTCGCTGCGCAGCCAAACGGTGACGTTGAATCCCTTGTAAGCGGTCTGGAAGGCAATCTGGCTCCCCAGCACGCCGCCGCCGGCAACGGTGATGTTCTTGAACGCCATAGGAACTCCCTTTCTATTGGGTCGCGGCTCGGTGGGCAGCGACCGCGATGTCGTTGTCTGCTTTGTCCGAGTGTAGGACGGAGCAGGATCTATATAACGGACAAAGTCACGTTTCCGGTGAAAAATATTCATAATCCCGTAAACGGTGCAAAACCAACAAAAGTAAGGGAAAAATCAATATGGACGAAAACGAGACAATGTCCGTAAACAACGGATTGCTAGAAGGCGGATAGATAAATGGCGCGCGCGTCGTCCATGTTCAGGCGACGGAAGCCGCCGAATTCGGCCCCCTTGTTCTGTTCGAGCGTTTCGAGCCAGGCATCGACGTCGGCGGGCACGGCGTCGAACGCGCCCAAAGTCTTGGGCATGCCCAGGCTGACGAAGTAGTTCTGCAGCTCGTCGATCGTCGCCTCGACAGCGTCGGCGACGGCTTCCTCGCCCTCGTCGACGGGTTCGATGTCGAAGACGTCCTTGGCGAAGGCGAGGAAGCGCGCCGGGTCCTCGCGCCAGACGTAGCGCATCCAGGCGGGCATGATCACGGCCAAGCCGGCGCCGTGGGTGACGGCGGGGTTATGGGCGGAAATCTCGTGCTCGAGCCCATGGCTTTCCCAGCCGCCGGCGCGGGAGGTGGGCGATGAGCTGCGGCCGCAGCCGGCGATGTCGTTGTGGGCGAGCGTCGAAGTCCACATGATCGTGGCGCGCGCGTCGTAGTCGTCGGGCGCTTCGATCGCGCGCGTGCCGGCGGGCATGACCGCACGGATGAGGCCCGTGCAGATGTTGTCGGTAACGGGCACAGGGCCCACGCCGCTGAAGTAGCGCTCGCAGATGTGAACGATCATGTCGGTCACGCCGGCGGCCGTTTGGTAGGGCGGCAGGGTAAAGGTGAGCTCGGGGTCGAGCACCGACACGGCAGGGCGGAAGATGTCGCCGTTCACGCCGCGCTTGAGGTTGAGCTCGTCGTTGGAAATCACGCAGGAGCTCGAACCCTCGGAGCCCGCGGCGGGAATGGTGAGGACGCAGGCGATCGGCAGGCAGGCTTCGATTTTCGTGCCCGACCAGAAGTCCCACACGTCGCCGTCGTAGGGGACGCCGAAGGCGGTGGCCTTGGCGGCGTCGATCACGCTGCCGCCGCCTACGGCCAGGATAAGGTCGGCCTGGAAGGTGCGGGCGGCCTCGATTGCCGCGCGCACCTGGTTCACTTCGGGGTTGGGACGGATGCCGCCGTATTCTTCGTGGGCGACGCCCGCTTCGTCGAGCGAGGCGGCCACGCGCGCAAGCGTGCCCGTGCGCACGACCGACCCGCCGCCGTACATGACGAGCGCGCGCTTCGCGCCCGTCGCGGCGACCTCGGCGCCGATCCGGTCGGTGTAGCCGCGGCCGAATACGAATCGCGTGGGGGATTGGAAGATGAAATCGTTCATGCGAGCCTCCTTGGGTCGAGGGCCCGGGGTGCAGCCGTGCGGTGTCGCAAAGGCGCGGCGCGCCCGAGCTTCGGGGTCGCTGCGATTATATACGGTACAATCGTGTCCGTTTGCCTGGCCAGGCGCTGCGGGCCCAGGGGGCGCGCGAACGCGCATGACACGATGAAGGAGCGTAGCGAATGGCAGATTCCGATTCCCTTGAAACACCTGCGCCGCGCACGGGGCGCGACAGCTTCACGTCGCGGCGGGGCTTCATCCTCGCCTGTATCGGCTCGGCAGTGGGCATGGGAAACATCTGGCTCTTTCCCACGCGCGTGTCGGCCTACGGCGGCGCAACCTTTCTTATTCCCTACCTGATCTTCGTCGTGCTCATCGCGAGCACGGGCGTCATCGGCGAGATGGCCTTCGGCCGCGCGGCCCGCAAGGGGCCGGTGGGCGCCTTCGGCATGGCGACCCAGACGCGCTTCGGATCGAAGCGCCCGGGTGAGCTTTTGGGCCTGCTGCCGGTGGCGTCGTCGCTGGCGATGGCGATCGGCTATTCGGTGGTCGTGGGCTGGATCCTCTTCTACCTGGTTACAGCGCTTGCGGGAGGCACCGCCGGCTATACCGACGCGAGCCAGTTCTCGAGCCTGTTCGGCGAGGTGTCGACGAACAACTTCTTCTGGCAGACGGTGGCGGTCCTTGCGACCTTCGCGATCGTGATCTTCGGGGTCGGGGGCGGCATCGAACGGGCCAACAAGGTCATGATGCCCCTCTTCTTCGTGTTGTTCGTGGGGCTGGCGGTCTACGTGTGCACGCTGCCGGGGTCGGGCGCGGGCTACGCCTACCTGTTCGTGCTCGACCCCGCCGGTCTGGCCGACCCGCTTCTGTGGGTGTTCGCGCTGGGGCAGGCGTTCTTCTCGCTTTCGGTTGCCGGCAACGGCACGCTCATCTACGGGTCCTACTTAAGCGATACCGAAGACGTGCCCAACAGCGCGAAATACGTGGCCGTGTTCGACACGCTGGCGGCCGTGCTCGCTTCGCTCGTGATCATCCCGGCGATGGCGACGGCGGGCGAGACGCTTTCGGCGGGCGGGCCCGGCCTCATGTTCATCTACCTGCCCAACCTCTTCGCGGGCATGCCGGGCGGCAGCGTCGTGATGATCGTCTTCTTCGCGGCCGTCCTCTTCGGCGGCCTTACGAGCCTGATCAACCTTTACGAGGCTCCCATCGCCACCGTGCAGGAATTCTTCCATCTCGACCGCACCAAAGCCTGCTTTGCGGTAGGCGCGGTGGGCCTGGTGGCCAGCCTGCTCATCCAGGGCATCGTGTCGCCCTGGATGGACGTGTGCTCGATCTACCTGTGCCCGATCGGCGCCTTCCTGGCGGCGGTCATGTTCTACTGGGTCTTGGGCCGCGATTATTGGAAGCGCGAGGTCAACCGCGGGCGCACCAAGCCCCTTTCGCCGGCTTTCTACCCACTCGCCAAGTACGCCTTCTGCGGCGTGACCGTGTTCGTGCTGGTCGCCGGCACGATCCTGGGCGGCATCGGGTAGGGTGCAAGCGGGCGCCCGCGCGACCGGCGCCTTCGTGCGCGGGCCGCGCGGGCGCCCGTCTGTCCGCTTGGGGTCGGCCTATTCGGCGTCGGCCCACACGTCGCGCGCGACGGTGCGCACCAGGCCGAGCTTCTTCCACTGGTCGTCTTCGGTAAGGACGTTGCCCTCTTCGGTCGACGAGAAACCGCACTGGGGGCTTAAGGCCAGCTGGTCGAGGGGGACGATTGCGGCGGCCTCTCGGATGCGGGCCTTCACGGTCGCGGGGTCTTCGAGCTCGCCCGACTTGCTCGTGACCAGGCCGAGCACGACGCGCTGGCCGTCGATGTAGCGCAGGGGCTCGAAGCCGCCGGCGCGGTCGCTGTCGTATTCCAGGAAGAGGCCGTCGACCTTCAGGTGGGGGAAGAGAATCGGCGCGATGGGGTCGTAGCCGCCCGACGAGAACCAGGTGCTGCGGAAGTTGCCGCGGCAGCTGTGCAGGGTGACGGCCAGGTCGGCCGGCTTGTCGCGCAGGCTTTCGTTGATGAGCTCGACGTAGGTGCGCTCTAAGGCGTCGAGGTCGATGCCGCGGTCGGTGTAGGCCTGGCGCTTGCCGGCATCGCACAACTCGCCCCAGCTCGTGTCGTCGAATTGCAGGTAGCGGCAGCCGGCGTCGTAGAAGGCGGCTACGGCGTCGCGGTAGGCGGCCGCCAGGTCGGCGAAGAGGGCATCGGCATCCTTGTAGCGGTCGATGGGCTTATAGGCGGCCTCGCGCACGCAGCACATAAGATGGAGCATGGCAGGGCTGGGGATGGTCTGCTTGGCGAGCGTGTCGCCGGCGGCTTCTTTGGTGAAGCGGAAGTGGTCGAGGAAGGGATGGTCGCCGAAGCCGATCTTGTCGGTGATGAGCGTGGTGCGGCCTTTGGGTTTGTTCCCCTTGAAGTCGACCGACCAGTGGTCGGCGCTCACCTCGTCGACGCCTTCCAGGCCCACGAGGAAATCGAGGCTCCACATGCTGCGGCGGAACTCTCCGTCGGTCACGGCGTGCAGGCCCGCTTCCTTTTCCTTGGCGATGAGGGCGCGGATCGCATCGTCTTCCACGGCGGTAAGTTGAGCGCGGTCGATCGTGCCGGCAGCGAACTGGGCGCGGGCTTCCTTCAGCGCGGCGGGGCGCAGGAAGCTGCCGACGATGTCGTAGCGAAACGGAGGCGTGAGGGTGGTCATGGGAGTTCCTTTCCCGCAGCGCGCCCGGAAGGCGATGAGTCAGAGAAGTCTGGTCCCCTTGACGTATCGCCGGTGATGCGCCGCGTGTGTATGCGTTGGCATAGAGGGTACCCGCACGCGGTCGATACGAGTCCTGCGCAATTCCGATGCGGGATTATCTCTTTTGAAGATAGGTTGCCGTTACGCACCGCGCAGACGAAACGTGCCCCGGAAGGCGATGCCTCCGGGGCACGTGGAATACGTATGCGGCACGCGGGCGCTAGGCGGTAAGGAACCCGTGGGCTTCGAGCACGCGCAGGATGTTGCGGCCTTCTTCGGTGCCGTGGATGATCTGGCGGGCTCGCTGGCTGTCGCCGATGTTGTAGACCACCGTATCGGTGCCGGCGAAGTGCGCTTCCAAATCGTCGAGGAGGGGGTGGTAGCTGCGCATGCCCATGGCCACGAAGCCGTAGTCGAAGGGCAGCTCTTCGAACTCGCCGTCGGGCTTTTTCACCACGAAGGAGCGGGGGCGCACTTCGGTCAGGCCCGTGTGGTAGAGCTTGCGCACCTGGTAGCGGTCGAGCTTTGCGGCTACGTCGTTCTTGCTGCAGGGGTCGAGCTGCATGCCGAAGGCGGGCGAGAGGTCTGCGACGGTGACCTGGGCGCCGCGGGCCCCGAAGAAGCCCATCATGTCCATGCCGGTGGCGGCTCCGCCGATGACGACCACGCGCGATCCGGTCATGTCGTCGGGGTAGCTGTCGATTTCGTCGAGCATGCGGAAGGCGCTCGAGATGCGGCCGCCCGGTGCGTCGACGAGCTCTTTGAGCCCGGGAATGGGAAGCTCGAGCGGGTGGGCGCCGGTGGCGTTGACCACGATGTCGGGCTTGAAGGCGGCGACGAGCGGAAGCGTCGCCTCGGTGCCGGTGAGGACGGCCAGGTTGTGCAGCTTGGCGGCACGGTGCTGCAGGTAGGTGGGGAAGTCGCGCATGCGGGCCTTTTCGGGAATGGCCGAAATGCGCAGGTTGAGGCCGCCGATCTGGTCTTCCTTTTCGATGAGCACGGTTGAGCAGCCCACTTCGGCGGCCGTGCAAGCCGCTTCTGCGCCTGCGGTGCCGCCGCCCACGACGACCACGTTGCAGGGCTTTTCAACCCTGCGGGCCGTGTACTCGTCGTTGTGGATGAGGTCGGGGTTGACCGTACAACGGATGGGCTGGTTCAAGCCGATGCGGTGGCCGGCGCAGCCGATGTTGCAGGAAATGCACTTGCGCAGGTCGTCTTCGCGGCCTTCGGCGACCTTGCGGCACCACTGGGGCTCGGCGATCAGCCCGCGGCCCATGCCCACCAGGTCGGCGTCGCCAGAGGCGAGCGCGCGTTCCACGGCGGCGGGGCTGCGGAAGTTGCCCATGGTCATCGTGGGTTTGCCGGTGGCTTCGCGCACGGCGCGCGCCATGTAGCTGCGCCAGCCGTCGGGGTAGAAGTCCATGTCGATCTGCTTGCTGATGGCGCCCGCCAAGCCGGCCGACACGTCGAACAGGTCGACTTCGGGTAGGTAGGGCAGGTAGGCGAGCGTGTCGTCGAGGGTATTGCCGCCTTCGGTGAACTCGTCGCCGCAGATGCGCATGAGGATGGGGACGTTGGGGCCGACCGCGCGGCGCACCTCTTCGGTGACCAGGCGCGCGAACCGGGCGCGGTTTTCGGGGCTGCCGCCGAACTCGTCGGTGCGATGGTTGGTGACCGGGGAGAGGAACTGGCTGAGCAGGTAGCTGTGGCCGCCGTGAATTTCCACGCAGTCGAAACCGGCTGCGATCGCGCGGCGGGCGGCTTCGCCGAACTTTTCAACGACGTGCATGATTTCATCGTGCGTCATAGGGCGGGGCACTTCGCCGCCCGGCTTGCTGGGGATGTCGCTCGCGCTGATGGGCTGGCAGCCGATGCGCGATTCCATCGTGGCGGCGCCGGCATGGTTGAGCTGCACCGACATCTTCGCGCCCCATTTATGCACCGTGTCGGTGAGCCGGTAGAGGGCCGGCATGAAGCAGTCTTGGTCGATGCGCAGCTGGCTTGTGCCGTTCGACGCCATGGGGTAGTCGATGCAGACGTTTTCCAGGATGAGCATGCCCGTGCCGCCTTTGGCGCGCTGGGCGTAGTAGGAGATGTGCTCGTCCGAGATCTCGCCCGATGCCTTGGCGAGGTTGCTGCCCATGGGGCACATGACGACGCGGTTGCGCAGCGTCATGCGTCGCAGGGTGAAGGGACTGAAGGTGGTGGGGTAGTCTTCTTTCATGAAACGCCTCTCTCCCAGAGTAAACGGTGTGCCCGATGCGATTGCTCGCGTGCGTCTCAGGGAGATTATACGGCGCGTGCACGGGGACTTGAGAGGGTTCGATCTATTGAAAGAAGGCACGTGAACGGGGCGAACCCATTCAACGGCGCAGGGGCGGGTGGCGCGTGGGCGTATTCCGGTGCGCTGGCTCTACTCGGTGCATCGTCCCCCTGCGAGGTGCCGGCTCCACGCGATGTCTCGGCCCCAGCACCTGTGCCGTTCCCGCGCACGGCGTGCAGAATTCTCTTCTACGGGGCTTGACCATCGGCGCGCTAGCTCTATACTGAAGTCAACATATGAACAGATGCTCATATGTAGTGAAAGGATTGCACATGTCCGACGATTCGGTCAATGACCCCCTGGCCCGCGCGGCGGCCGACCTCGTCCGTTCCGCCGAGCGCATCTCCCATGGGGAAGACTTCGTCGACCGCGTGGCGGATGCTGCCGACGCAGCCGAAGGCGAGCGTCCGGCGGCACACGGCGACGCGGCGGTCGTCCCCGCGACCGACGCCTGCGAGGCCCGCACGCCCGGGCGGGCCTGCTGCGACCAGATGCCCGACGAAGAGGTTCTCTACGATTTGGCCGACCTCTTCAAAGTCTTCGCCGACACCACGCGCATCAAGATTCTCTACGCCCTTATGGTCGAAGACCTCAACGTGTCCGATCTGGCGGAAGCCGTGGGCGGCGTGTCCCAAAGCGCCGTGTCCCATCAGCTGCGCATCTTGAAGCAGGCCCATCTGGTGCGGTTCAGACGCGAAGGCAAGCAGGTCATCTACGCGCTTTCCGACGACCACGTCTACGCCATGCTTTCCCAAGGCCTTTCGCACATCTGCGAATAGCGCCGCTCGTCCCCCCCCCGACCGTTAATCAGCTTCCAGAGAAAGGAACCCCCATGCGTAAGGTCATCAAGCTCGACGGTGAGATCTGCGCCAACTGCGCGGCCAAGATTCAGAGCAAGATCGAAAAGCTCGACGGCGTGCACAGCGCCTCCGTCAACGCGATGATGCTCAAGTTCACGCTCGACGCCGACGACGACAAGTTCGACGACATCCTGCAGCAGTCGATCAAGATCTTCGACGACATCGAACCCGACTGCGAGGTGCTCGCCTAGCCGGCGTCCGCCCCCCGCCCCGCTTGCACGCAAAGGATCCTTCATGAACACGCACGCCCTCACGAAAAAGCAGCGCAAAACCCTCAAGCGCATCCTTGTCGCGCTTGCGATCTTTTTCGTGCTCGAACTGCTCGCCAACGTCGCGCACGTCTTCGACGCCTTACCCGCCGGCTGGGGCCTGTGGGCCCAGTTCGCCCTCTTTTTGGTGCCCTACCTGCTGGCCGGCTACGACGTGCTCGCCAAAGCCTGGCACGGCATCGTCCACCGGCAGCCCTTCGACGAGAACCTGCTCATGGCGATTGCCACACTCGGCGCCTTCGCTTTGGTCTTCTTTCCCGAAGCTGAGCCCCATATGGCCGAAGGCGCGGCAGTCATGCTCTTCTACCAGGTAGGCGAGCTGTTCGAAAGCTACGCGACCAACAAGACGCGCAAGTCGATCGCCGCCATGATGGACATCGCCCCCGACTTCGCCAACGTCGAGGACGACGAGGGCAATCTCGTACAGGTCGATCCGGCGACGGTGGCCGTGGGCGATGTGATCGTCGTCAAGCCCGGCGAGCGCGTCCCGCTCGACGGCGAGGTCGTGGAAGGCAAAAGCCAGCTCGACACGAGCGCGCTTACCGGCGAGAGCGTGCCGAGCGTGGTCGAACCCGGCGTGGCGGCCATCTCGGGCTGCATCAACATGACCGGCGTGATCCGCGTCAAGGTGAAGGCCCCCTACGCCCAATCGACCGTGTCCCGCATCCTCGAGCTGGTGGAGAACGCGAGCGAGAAGAAGGCCCGCACCGAGCGTTTCATCACGCGCTTCGCCCGGTATTACACCCCGATCGTGGTGGGGCTCGCCGTCCTCATTGCCGTGGCCAGCCCCTTCTTCGGCGAGACGCTCACGGCGAGCGTGCAATCGGCGCTCATCTTCCTGGTGGTGAGCTGCCCCTGCGCCCTGGTCATTTCGGTGCCCCTGTCCTTCTTCGGCGGCATCGGCGCGGCGAGCCGCATCGGCGTGCTCGTGAAGGGGTCGAGCTACATGGAAACGCTCGACCGCGTCGAAACGGTTGTCTTCGACAAGACGGGCACGCTCACGAGCGGCACCTTCAGCGTGGTGGCGGTGCACAACGAAGACCATATCGACCCCGACCTGCTCCTGTCTTACGCGGCCCACGCCGAAGCCTATTCCGACCATCCGATCGCCCTGTCGGTGAGGGAGAGCTACGAAGGCGTGATCGATCAGACCCAGATCGAGAACGTGGAAGAGCGTTCGGGACGCGGCGTGTCCGCCCTGGTGCGCACCCATAAGGTACTCGTGGGCAACGACAAGCTCATGAACGAGGCCCATATCGACGTGAAGAACTGCGAACTCGTGGGCACGATCCTGCACGTGGCCATCGACGGGGTCTACGCAGGCCATATCGTGATCGCCGACATGCTCAAGCCCGACGCCAAGGAGGCGGTGGCGTCCCTGCGCGCCGCCGGCGCCAAGCGCATCGTCATGCTCACCGGCGACCGCGAAGAAGTGGCGGAGGCCGTGGCCGGCGAACTCGGTATCGACGACTACCGCGCGCAGCTGTTGCCCGCCGACAAAGTGGCGGAAGTCGAGCGCCTTCTGGGCGAGACGACGGACGCGGGCAAGCTCGCCTTCGTGGGCGACGGCATCAACGACGCGCCCGTGCTCATGCGGGCCGACATCGGCATCGCGATGGGAGCCATGGGGTCCGATGCCGCGATCGAAGCGGCCGACGTGGTCCTCATGGACGACAAGCCGAGCAAGATCGCCAAGGCCATGAAGATCTCGCACAAGACCATGGGCATCGTGTGGCAGAACATCGTGTTCGCGATCGGCGTGAAGATCGCGATCATGATTCTGGCCCTGCCCTTCATCGGGATCGCGACCATGTGGCTTGCGGTGTTCGGCGACGTGGGCGTGGCGATCATCGCCATCTTGAACGCCATGCGCGCGCTCACGGTGAAATAGGCCGCAAGACCTGCGCTTGCCGGGCCGGTCGCCTTCACGGGTGGCCGGCCCGTTTTCGCTTCGCGGGCGCCGTGCGCGGCTACAATGGGGCTATGGATCCGATGGCGGCGACATATCTGGTAGGCATCGAGCAGGGTCATCTGTGGATGGCGGCCTGCGCGGCGCTCTACCTTGCCTGGTGGACGATGTTCTTCCGACCGCGTGCTGAAAAGCCCCGCGGAGCCGAGCGCGCGATCGGCGTCGCGCTCATTCTGGCCGCTGTCGTGTGCGGGTGCGCGGGTGCGGTGGGCTTGGCCCGAAGCGCCGCCGGTCTGCCGCATGCGGTCGAAGGTGCGGTGGTCGCGCTTGTGGGCTTTGCCGCCTATGCGGCGTTGGCTGCGGTCACCCGCGCGGTGCTCAAGCGGCCGGTGACCACCGAGCTCGTCCTGATCGTGGCGTGGGCGGCGCTCGAGTGGTTCGTGCTCGACGGTGCTGCTGGCGCGGGTCTCGCCGTAGGGGTGCCGGCGTTGCTTGTGACGCTCGCCTTCCTCTTCAGCATGGCCTGCTACGTGCTCTACTATCGATTCCGAGGTTGGGCGGCTTTCGCCGACGGCTGCGGCCCGCTTGTCGCCGTGGGGGCGATCTCGCTCGCGTTCGTCTTGCTCCTCTAGGCTTTCGGCCGTGCGTTGCGGTGCGCTACACTGCTTGCTTGAGAGAAGCGAGGGATTCGGGCGCGCGGACGGGCGCCTTCAGGGGGTATGCGTGCGATGAAACTGCTGGAAGACCGCATCCGCACGGACGGCGTGGTACGACCGGGCAAGGTGCTTGCGGTCGATTCGTTTTTGAACCATCAAATAGATACCGACCTGCTGCAGGCGATGGCGCGGCAGTGGCACGTGGATTTCGCCGACGCGCAGGTGAACAAGGTGCTCACGGTGGAGGCCTCGGGCATCGCGATCGCCTGTTTCGTGGGCGCGGAATTCGGCGTTCCCGTCGTGTTCGCCAAGCGCAGCTGGAGCAAAGAGCTGGCGGGCGACATGTACACGGCCCGCGTGCATTCGTACACGCACAACAGCGATGCCGACGTTATGGTGTCCCGCCGTTATCTGGGGCCCGACGATCGGGTACTTTTGGTCGATGACTTTCTGGCCAACGGGTGCGCGATGGAAGGTCTCGTGGACATCTGCAGGCAGGCGGACGCCGCTATCGAAGGGGTGGCGATCGCGATAGAGAAGGGCTTCCAGCCCGGCGGCTCCGAGCTGCGCGCTCAGGGGCTGCGGGTTGATTCGCTCGCGGTGATCGACCGCATGGATGTGGGGACCGGCGAAATCTTCTTCCGCTCGGCTTAGGGGCGATGACCCAAGCCGCCGGCGGGCGGCCGCGATTGTGACGACACCCTCCGTCCCCGTGGTCCCACTGGGACAACGGGGACGGAGGGTGTCGTCACAGCGGACGGCGCTTTGCGTTGGGAACGTTAGGCTTGCGTGGGGCCCGCCCACTTGGCGAAGTTCGATGCGTAGGCGTTCAGGTTATCGGCGCTCGCCATGAACCAGCCGTTCTGCTCGGTGAGGCCCTTGATGGGCGTGGGGTTGCAGCCCGATGCCTGGGCGCCCACGTCTTCGGCGGAGAAGGTCTGACCGCAGTTGCGGCAGATGAGCGTGTCGTCTTGCTGCACGTAGTAGGCGTTGGGCGAGGGGTTGCACGACTGGCAGGTGTTCAGGGCCAGACGCGCGGTGCCGTCGCTCGCGCGGATGCCGATTAGCTGCACGGTCGTCCCGTTGGCATCGTAGTTGTAGAAGGTCGCCACGTCGCCGATCTGCGATTCGTCGATCGTGACCATTCCGCTTTCGTCCGGAACGACGGTCTCGAAGGTGTGCTGCACGTTCGACGTCGCCTTGGACGACGATGACTGCGCCGCGCTTGACTGCGAGGGCGCTTGCGATGAGGCGCCGGACGTTTGGGCGCTCTGCACCGTGCAGGCGCTGAGCGCGGCGGCCAAGGCTCCGGCGGCTACGCAGGAGGCAATCAGGCGGGCGGGGGTCTTCAGCTGAACCATGTTCATCCTTTCCTATGACGATGCGTCGGTTACGCGCACCGTGTTGCCGATCATGTGCATCCAGCACGAATAGGGGAAATCGCCCGTTTCGGTGGGCGTGAACTCGATGACGTTGTCGCCCGGCTCGAGCTTTTCGTCGATGCCCCAAGCGGGCATGAGGATCTCGTTGTTGCAGCCGGTGAGGTAGGCGGGGTCGACGTGCACGACCATGCGCACGGGCACGCCTGCGGTCACCTGGAAGTCGGCGTAGGAGTCGAAGGAGAGGTCGAAGGCGACCTGCTGGTAGCCGTCGGCTTGCTCCGCCTGAACGAAGGAGCTGTCGGCTGCGGGGGCGGTCGCTTGGCTCACGTCGACGCCGGCGATCGAAAGGCCGCGCGCGAGCATGCTCAGGGCCAGCACGAACATGAAGGCGCCGGCCAGGTTGGCCACGATCGCGCGCCCACGGCCGCGCAGCCAACCGGCCGCGTAGGCGAAGGCGCACATGAGGGGCATCGTGCCCAGGCAGAAGAGGAACATCGACAGGGCGCCCAGGGTGGGGCTGCCCGTGGAGAGGGCGTAGAGCTGCATGGCCTGCAGAGGGCCGCAGGGCATGGCGCCGTTGGCCAGGCCCACGACGAAGGCCCCGCGCGGACGCGCTCGGCGGGTGCTCGCGGCGCGCAGGCGGTCGAGGGCGGGAAGGTTGACCGCAGGCAGCGAGACGATGCCCGCCATGCGCAAGGACAGGGCGATCATCGCAAGGGCCGCGACGGATATGAGGACAATCTGCGCCGTGCTCGTGAGGCTGATGATGCCGCCGAGCGCGCCGGCAAGGGCGCCCAGGGACGTGTAGGAGATAAGGCGTCCCAGGTTGTAGGCGAGCGGGGCGCGCAGGTCGCGCGGGGCCGACGATTGGGTGGCGGCCAGGTTGACCGCGCCGCACATGCTCAGGCAGTGGAGGCTGGTGAGCACGCCGGTTGCGAAGAGCATGGGAAGGGAAATCGATTGGTCGATCGTGGGGATGGCGTTGAAGATGTTGTAGCCCACAAGGGCGTTGAGGCCTGCGCCCACGGCGACGACGGCTGCCACGAGGAGGGCGAAACGCAGGACGTTGAGCAGGCGGTTGTGGGCCGCGGCCGAAAGCCGGCCCGCGTGCGCGCCGTCGACGCGGTGCGCCGGGCTCGTGAAGTAGCCGGCGTCGATCACGGCTTCCACGGCGCGTTCGAGGCCGGGGGCGGTGGAGAGCGTGCCGTCGTGCTCGATGCGGGCGACGTGCCCTTCGACCGTGGCGGAAACGACGCCTTTCACCTGGGACAGGGCGTTCTCGACCGTCCGCGCGCAGTGGTCGCAGTACATGCCGTCTATGCGCAGAGACGTGGTTGCCATGATTCTCCCGGTCCCTTCGGTCTTTCGCCCCATCATAGAAGAGCCCCGTATACCCATAGGGGGTATACGGGGCTCTTCATCGTTTCTCTAAGAGTGCGGCATCGTGCGCGGTGATATCTTGCCGCATGAAAAAACGCCCGACCGCTGGTGGGCGATCGGGCGTTGTGCGTGGGCGTTCCGTTCCCGTTAATCGGTGAAGTAGGCGACGCCGCTCGCGATGATCGGCTCGACGTCGGCGCCGGGGATGTTGCGGTAGAGTCCCGCGCCGGCGCGCTCGCTGTGGCCCATCTTGCCCAGGACGCGGCCGTCGGGGCTCGTGATGCCTTCGATGGCCATCACCGACCCGTTGGGATTGACCGCAAGGTCCATCGACGGCATGCCGTTGGCGTCAACGTACTGGGTTGCGACCTGGCCGTGCGCGAGCAGGTCGGCGAGCACCTCGTCGGTGGCGACGAAGCGGCCCTCGCCGTGGCTGATCGCCATCGTGTGCACGTCGCCCACGTGGGCTGCGGCAAACCAGGGGCTCAGGTTGCTCGCGATGCGGGTGTGCACGATGCCGCTCTGGTGACGGCCGATCGTGTTGAAGGTGAGCGTGGGGCAGTCGACGTCCATGGGGCGGATGTCGCCGAAGGGCACCAAGCCCAGCTTGATGAGGGCCTGGAAACCGTTGCAAATGCCCAGGATCAGGCCGTCGCGGTTCTGCAGCAGGTCGCGCACCGCTTCGGTCACTTCGGGGGCGCGGAAGAAGGCCGCGATGAACTTGGCGGAGCCGTCGGGCTCGTCGCCGCCCGAAAAGCCGCCCGGAATCATGAGGATCTGGCTCTGCGAAATCTCTTCGGCCAGGCGCTTGGCACTTTCGGCGACGGCTGTGGGCGTGAGATTGTTCACGACGAAGGTGTGCGGGTCGGCGCCGGCGGCCGCGAAGGCGCGGGCGGAATCGAACTCGCAGTTGGTGCCGGGGAAGACGGGGATCGTGACGCGCGGATGGGCGATCACACCGTCGTAGACGAGGGGCAGGTGGTCGGCGCTCGTCACGGCTTCCACGGCCGGCTCCTCTTCGGTGGAGCGGAAGGGGAAGACGTCTTCGAGCGTGTCCATCCAGGCTGCCTCGAGCGCGTCGAGCGAGACCTCTTCGCCGGCGGCGCAGAAGGTGTAGGCCGCGGTGGTCGTGCCGATCTGGCCCACGTAGAGGCTGCCGCGCGCGGCGGGGATGCGGGCGTCGTCGGTGAGTTCGACGTAGAAGGTGCCGTAGCTGGGGGTGAAGAGGTCGCCTGCCTCTTCGTTGTCGTTCAAAGCAAGACCCAGGCGGTTGCCCAGGCACATCTTGAAGAGGGCTTCGGCGCCGCACCCGTAGCCGGGCGTGCTCACCGCGAGGGCGCTGTCCGTGCCGATGAGTTCTTCGACGATCGCGCAGGCGGCCAGGAAGTCTTCGGGGTCGGGGGTGAGGCCGTCCTCTTCGTAGGCGGGCGCGATTTCGATCACGCGGTGGCCGGCGCCCTTGAACTCGGGGCTCGTTGCGCGGTCGACGGTGCCCACGCCGGTGCAGAAGGACACGAGCGTCGGCGGGACGTCGAGGTCTTCGAAGCTGCCGGACATGCTATCCTTGCCGCCGATCGACCCGATGCCCAGGTCGACCTGGGCCATGAGGGCGCCGAGCACAGCCTTGGCGGGCTTGCCCCAGCGCTCGGGCACATTGCGCAGCTTTTCGAAGTACTCCTGGAAGGTGAGGTAGGCGTTCTTGTGCTCGAAGCCGGCGGCCACGAACTTGGCCACGCTTTCCACCACGGAAAGGTAGGCGCCCGTGAACTGGTTCTTTTCCATCAGGTAGGGGTTGAAGCCCCAGGCCATGCCCGATGTGGTCGTCGTGGTGCCGGGCACGGGGAGCTTGGCGGCCATGGCCATGGTCGGGGTGAGCTGGCGGGCGCCGCCGTAGGGCATGAGGACCGTGGCTGCGCCGATCGTCGAATCGAAGCGGTCGGAAAGGCCGCGCTTGCAGCAGACGTTGAGGTCGGACACGAGGCTTTCCATGCGCGCGGCCAGGGTGTCGCCGTCCCAATGGGGCGCGAAGCCCTCGTCTTCGGTCAGATGGACGGCCTGGCTGCGGGTGGCGCCGTTGCTCGCGAGGAATTCGCGGCTCACGTTGACCACGTCGTCGCCGTTCCACACGATGCGCACGCGGCCGGTGTCGGTGACCTTGGCGACCACCGTGGCTTCGAGGTTCTCTTCGTGGGCGTAGCCCAAGAACTCGTCGACCTTGTCGGCGGCGATGGCGCAGGCCATGCGCTCCTGGCTTTCGGAAATGGCCAGTTCGGTGCCGTCGAGGCCGTCGTACTTCTTGGGAACCTTGTTGAGGTCGATGTAGAGGCTGTCGGCCAGCTCGCCGATGGCCACCGACACGCCGCCCGCGCCGAAGTCGTTGCAGCGCTTGATGAGGCGGGTGGCCTCGCCGCGGCGGAAGAGGCGCTGGATCTTGCGCTCGACCGGGGCGTTGCCCTTCTGGACTTCCGCGCCGTCCTTTTCGATCGATTCGACGTTGTGGGCCTTCGACGAGCCGGTGGCGCCGCCGATGCCGTCGCGGCCGGTACGGCCGCCCAAGAGAACGACCACGTCCCCGGGCTGGGGCTCTTCGCGCACCACGTGGTCGGCCGGTGTGGCGGCGACCACGGCGCCGATTTCCATGCGTTTGGCCGCGTAGCCAGGGTGGTAGAGCTCGTCGACCTGGCCGGTGGCAAGGCCGATCTGGTTGCCGTAGCTCGAATAGCCGGCCGCGGCGGTGGTCACGAGCTTGCGCTGGGGCAGCTTGCCTTCCATGGTCTGCGAAACGGGTACCGTGGGGTCGGCCGCGCCCGTGACGCGCATGGCCTGGTAGACGTAGCTGCGCCCGCTCAGGGGGTCGCGGATGCAGCCGCCGATGCAGGTGGCCGCGCCGCCGAAGGGCTCGATTTCGGTGGGGTGGTTGTGGGTTTCGTTCTTGAAGAGGAAGAGCCAGTCTTGGTCCTCGCCGTCGACGTCGACCTTCACTTTCACGGTGCAGGCGTTGATCTCTTCCGATTCGTCGAGATGCTTGAGGATGCCCTTGCTCTTCAGGTACTTGGCGCCGATCGTGCCCATGTCCATGAGGCTCACGGGGCGGTCGTCGCGGCCGAGTTCGCGGCGCATAGCCAGATACCTGTCGAAGGCGGCCTGCACGGTTTCGTCGTCGATTTCGACGTCGGTGAGGTGGGTGCCGAAGGTGGTGTGGCGGCAATGGTCCGACCAGTAGGTGTCGATCATCTTGATTTCGGTGATCGTGGGGTCGCGCTGTTCGCTTCTGAAGTACTGCTGGCAGAAGGCGATATCGGCGAAGTCCATGGCGAGCTCGCGGTCGGAAAGGAAGCGGCGCAGGCCGTCCTCGTCGAGCTCGTTGAAGCCGGCGAGCACTTCGACCGGGCCTGGGGCGGGCTGCTTGGCGGTGAGGGTGTCGACAGGGTCGAGCGAGGCCTCGCGCGATTCTACGGGGTTGATCAGATAGTGCTTGATGGCGGCCACATCGGCTTCGGAAAGGTCGCCTTCCAGATAGTAGACCTGGGCGTTGCGCACGGCGGGGCGCTCGCCCTGGCTGATGAGCTGGATGCATTCGCTCGCGCTGTCGGCGCGCTGGTCGAACTGGCCAGGCAGGGCTTCGATCGCGAAGACCGCGGCGCCCTGGGGGTCGGGCAGGTCATCGTAGACGTTGTCGGCGGGGGGTTCGCTGAAGACGGTGGGAACGCAGCGCGCGAACAGGTCGTCGCTGATGCCTTCGACGTCGTAGCGGTTCATAAGGCGCAGGCCGGTGAGGCCCGTGATGCCCAGGATAGACGTGAGCTCGTGGCGCAACTGCTGCGCTTTCACGTCGAAGCCCGCTTTCTTTTCCACGTACACGCGAGAAACCATGAAGTTCCGCCTTCCTTTGAGCGTGCGTTGCTGTGTGTGCCCACATTATACAAACGCCTGCGGGACGTGCGGATGGGGCGGGCCGCAGGCGATAGGGAATCTGCGCGCGGGTGGACGCGCGCCGCGCGCGGGGCGAGGGGGGCGCACGTGGCCGCCGGTTGAGGGGCGCCCCCTGAAAAGCGCTGCCCCAAGGCGGCGCGGCCTGGTTACGGCGTTGCGGCGAGCGCTCGTTCGCCCTGCAACGAAAAGCGCCGCCCGAAGGCGGCGCGTGCGGCTAGCGTTTCTTTCTCTTGTTTTTGCCCTTGTTCTTCTGGTTGCGGTTGGGGGCGTTTTTGTGGGCGCCGGCTTCGGCCTGGGCGGCGAGCTCCTGTTCGCCGAGCTTTTCCCATTCGCGGTGGTAGCGGCCGTCGGCGTCGTAGAGACGGGGGTCGCGGTGGTTGACCACATATTCGCGTACCTTCTGCTGCCAGTAGGTCACCGCCATGATGCCGGCGAAGAGAACGATGAGCAGGACGCTCTTCCACACGTCGAAGGGCTCGCCGGGGGCGAGCAGGTAGACCAAAAGGCCCACGACGATCACGGCCGAGCCTATGTTGCGCAAAAGCTTGTTGCGTTCGTAGGACGCATCCTCTTGCGCGCGGTAGGCGGAAAGGAGCTCTTCGTCTGATTCGTCGCCGGTGAACGTTTGTTTCTTGGCCATAAGCCCGTGCCGCTTTCTTCTGGGAGTTTGCACACGCGGTTCATTCTAGCGTACGCGGCAAGCGGAGGGCGTGCGCCCGGGCGCTTTGGGACGCAAAGCGCCCCTTCGATTGAAAAATGCAATCGAAGGGGCGGGTTTTCCAAGAATGCGCGGCGCGGTGTGGATGGCGCCCGCGGGGCGCAAGGAGTGCGGGCGCGGGGCGGCGTGGGGTTGCGCGCGGTTGCGCGGCGCGGCGCCTAGTTGTTCTTGGCTTCCAGGCTGATGCGGTCGAGCTGGGCGCGCGTGCTCGCGTCGAGCGAAAGGTGGGCGGCGCCCTTGCGCACCCGTTCCAGGTAGTCCTCGCGCCAGGTGGTGTCGCCGAAGGGCGGGCGGGTCGACAGGTAGATGATCGCGTCGAGCGTGAGGCCGGCGGCCTCGCCTTCGCCGTAGCCGTAGGCGCTGCTGAAGGCGTGAGCGCCGTCGAAGGCTGGGTCGCCGGCGTAGGTGACGCCTACTTCAGTCTTTTCATAGCAGCCCGTGGCGATGCCCTCGTAGCCGTCCATGCTCTCTTCGTTGGCGGCCGAAAGATCCCATAGGGCCCCCTGCACGTGGCTTCCCCGATTGGGAACCACGGTGGCGAAGCCGGCGGAATCCATCTTCAGTGCGTGGTCGGGCAGGGTGGCGACGCCCAGGTATTCGGCCCCGGGGCAGCGATGGGCCATCTGGTCGAAGTCCAGATTCGAACCGTATGCGAAGTACAGCTTGCGTGCCATTGCGTTCCCGCCTTCCCTTGTTCTTGCAGCCGAGCGGTGCGTCATTCCTTGTGTGTGACGGCTCGCGGAAGCGGATGCCGGTGCCGAGTTTGCGCAACGCCGGTGGCCCCGCGGAGCCGAGGTCTATACAACCACGACGCGGGGCCGGGGGCAATGCGAGGGGCTATGGGCGTTTTCGCAGCGGAGTTATCTATTTGTCAGATAGCGGAAAAACGAAGCTCTGAACAGGCCTTTTACACCGTTGCGACGATGCAGAACCAGTCTCCCTGGGTGCGCAGGACGGCGCTTTGGAAGCCGGCGTCCTGCAGGGCGTCGCGCAGGTCCTCTCCCGTGTAGACGGTGATGAAATCGGCGTCGGCGAAACGCGGGTCGTCGGGGTCGCCCATCTCGCAGATGATGAGGAACTGGGCGCCGGGCCGCAGCACGCGCTGCACCTCGTCGAAGGCTCCCTGCAGGTCGGGCCAGAAATAGACGGTCTCGCAGGCGCAGGCGAAGTCGAAGCGGTTGTCGGGGTAGGGCAGGTCGCCCACATCGCCCTGGGTCACGATGCAGCGGCCTGCATTGACGCTCGTGCGGTTGTTCTTCGTGGAAAGGGCGACGCTCGTGGGGGAGTAGTCAACGCCTTCGACGACGCCGTCGGGGCATTGGGCGAGCAGGCGCTGCAGGTTGGCTCCGCCGCCGCAGCCTATGTCGAGCAGGCGGCTGTAGGTGGGCACGTGCACGTGCTGGAAGGCCCAGTCGGCCAGGTCGCGGTGGTGCTCGTTCATCCGCGTGAGCACCTCTTCGCCCATGGCTCCTTGGGGTTTGGCGGCGTTGCGCAGGTAGGCGTCGGATGGTTGTTGCTGGGACATGTTAGGCTCCTTGCGTTTGCGTGGGTTTCTTGATTTGCGTGTAGTGGGGAGCTCCCTCGACCTGGTCTTTCTGCGAGAGCAGGAAGACCGTGGCCATGATGAAGATAAGCCCTACGAGGTCCATGGGGGCAAAGGGCGTGCCCAGCCAGAGGACGGCGCAGGCGGTGGCCGTGACCACCTCGACGCTGGCGAGCATGCTCGTGCGCGAGGGCCCGATCAGGTAGAGGGCGCGGAAGTAGAAGGCGAAGGCGGCGACCGTGCCGAGCAGGGTGAGCCCAACGATGAGTGCGATCCAGCCCGACGGGGCCATCGCGGGGGCGCTCGTCCAGGGGTGCTGCCAGACGGCCATCATGACTCCGCCGATGACGAGCGCCCAGGCGAGCACAGCCAGGTTGTCGTAGGTGCGCAGAAGGGGCTCGGGCAGAAGGGTGTAGAAGACCATCGACAGGGCCGAAATGCCTCCCCAGATAAGGGCGCGTCCGGTAAGGGTGAGCTGGGTGGGGTCGCCGTGGGTGGCGAGGAAGAAGACGCCTATGACGACGCAGACCACGGCGGCGAGCTCCCGCTTGCTCGGCAGGCGGTGCTGGCGACGGCAGACGATCAGCATCACGAGCACGGGGCCGGCGTATTCGAGCATGGTGGCCGTGCCGGCGTTGGAGGCGTCGATCGTCATCAGGTAGCTGAACTGGGTGAACGACAGGCCGAATACCGAAAAGGCGGCGACACGGGCGATGTCTTTGGGCCTGCGCATGGGGGCCAGCACGCGGGGGCCCAGCTTGACGGCGGCGATGAGCATCATCACCGCACCCGCGACGACGATGCGCATGGCGGTCACCCAGATGGGGTCGGCGCCCTCCGTGGCGAAGATGAATTGTGCGCAGGAGGCCGAAAAGCCCCAGAGCATGCCTCCGAGCAGAGCGAGCAAGACGCCGCGCACCTGGGAGGAACCCGTGCGTTTCATCGTGTGCTCCCTTCGGCGCGGCGACAGTGGTAGTCGAAGGCTACCGACGAGGGCTCGACGATGTCGGTGTGCGCGAAGATGCGCTCGCTCGCCAGGGCGAGGAACTCGTCGGCTAGGGGGGTGAGCGGCGCCCCCGCCCGTTTGATGTAGCCCACGTTCATGACCTCGTCGGTTTCAAGGGACACCGACGCGATGCCCTGCCCTTCGGGAAAGACCCCGGTGAAGATCGTGTAGGCGTCGTCATGGCGGGCGAGCACGCTTGCAAGCGTGCCGTTGTCGCTGAACAGGACGTTGCGCGTGTGCGGGATGGCCTCGAGGGGCTCTTCGGAGTAGTAGGCAGACGATTCGGCCCCCTGCTCGTGGGTGAACCGGCACAGGCCGGCGAGCTCTTCGGGGCGCACCGAGGCGCGTGCGGCCAAGGGGCTCGTCGCGCTCGCGAACACGTGAGGGGTCGCCACGAACAGGGACGTGAATTCGGCCCCCGCGTTGTCGAGCATCCGCTTCATCACGCGGTCGTTGTAGTTGCTCAGATAGATGACCCCCAAGTCGCTCAAGCCCTTTTGCACGTCGCTCACGATGTCGGACGTGTAGGTTTCGCGCAGGGTGAACGAGCTGGGGTCGTCGGCGCGGTGGGCGGCGAGGAAGTCGCTGAAGGCGTCGACGATCACGATGTAGTGCTGGGACGATACCGAAAAGCGCGCCTCGCGGGCGGGCCCGCCTCCCCCGTAGCGCGACACCATGAGATCTGCTTGCTCGATGATCTGCTTGGCGTAGCCGAGCAGTTCGATGCCCGGGGGCGTGAGGATCATGCCGTGGCTCGTGCGCTCGAAGATCTGGGTGGATGTTTCCTGCTCGAGCTCTTTCACGGCAACCGAGATGCTCGATTGCGACACGAACAGCTTGCTCGAGGCGGCACGGAGCGAACCGCATTCGGCGACGGCGATGAGGTACCTGAGTTGCTGAAGTTGCATGCGCGCTCCTTTCTTGCTGGGGACGTGCCCCATCATACCGTGCGCGCCGGCTTCTGCATCGTGAAGCTTTGTTGGATGCCGGGCCCCTGCCTGCGCCGGGTGCGCGCGGTGCTGGCGGCTCTGGCCGTGGCGGCGGTGGTCGTGGGGGTAGCCGGGGGGTCGGGCGCCTTCGCTCCCCAGCCTGCGCCCGATCAGTCGATGGGCGAGGCGCCGGCCCAGGATGCAGGCGCATCGACCGCGCAGGATGCGCAGGGGGATTCTGGCCAGGCGTCGGCCGACGACACGCGCGCGGCCGATTTCGCCGTCGACCCCCAGGCGCAGACCCAATGGCGCACCAAGACCGACGGCACGAAGACCATCTGGCTCACCTTCGACGACGGTCCGTCGGCCAACACCGAAAAGGTCCTCGACATCCTCGACCGCTATGGCGTGAAGGCCACCTTCTTCGTGACCAACGAAGAACCCTCGTATGTCTACATGATCAAAGAGGCCTACGACCGCGGTAACACGATCGGCCTGCACAGCTACACCCACGCGTACTCGATCTATGCGAGCGAGGACACCTTCTTCAACGACCTCGACCAGATCGGGGCCGTGGTGAAAGACCAGATCGGGTATGTGCCCTGCTTCATCCGCTTCCCGGGCGGCGCGTCGAACACCGTGTCGGCCAAGTACAGCAAGGGCATCATGACCAAGCTGACCCAGGACGTGCAGGAGCGCGGCTACCAGTACTTCGACTGGAACATCAGCTGCGGCGACGGTGCCGCCGGCCATACCGCCGACGAGCTTGCCGCCTACGCGACCGACAACGCCGACTATACGAACGTGATGCTGCTCATGCACGATTCGGCCGGGCATGAGGCGACGGTCGACGCCCTGCCGGCGATTATCGAGCACTACCAGCAGGAGGGCTATACCTTCAAGGCCATCGATCGTACGGCGCTCGCCAGCCACCAGAAGGTGAACAACTAGCTTTCGTAGACGATCGAGCCGGTTTGGCGCACGTCTTCGCCCAGATTGCGCAAGAGCGCGTGGAAGGCGCTCGACGAGGCGTCTTCTTTGAGCGCGCGGACGAGCGGCCGGCAGCGCGCGTTCTTCGCGACCGTCGCGTCGAGCCAGACGGTTTGCAGGGGAACGAATGCCACGTCGGGGGTGAAGGCGGCAGACCGCTCGCAGACCACGCCTACGTCCGCCCGGCCGGAAGCGACGTCGTCTATGACCGCCCGGTCGTTTTCGCAGACCCGCGCGTAGCCTTCGATCGCCTCGCCGCGCGCGTCCATCGAGATGATCTTCTCGTCGAGCAGGACACGGGCGGCCGAGCCCAGGCGCTGGTTGGCCAGGGTGACGCCGTCGCGCAGGAGGGCGCCCCACGAGGCGATGCGGTGGGGGTTGCCTGCCGCGACGACGAAGCCGAAGGTGCGCGGGACGATCCTGATGACGCAGACGGCCGCGCCCGGAGCGAGCTTTTCGGCGAAGGGGACGTTGCAGGCGTTGGACCGATGGTCGTAGAGCTGGGTGAAGGCGACGTCGGCCGTGCCGAAATAGAGGCGGGCGAGCGACTGGTAGTCGCTTTCGTAGGCGTGTGCGGACGCCAGCCCTGCCGTGTTCATGCGGTTTGCGGCGATGTCGCTCACGATGTCGGTGCCCAGGATGCGGAAGGCCCCGTTCGCGCCTGGAGCCTCGGGAAAGGCGGGACCTGCTTTCAGCGGAGAGCCTGAAGCGGGCGCACGCCTTGCGTCGGCGGATGCCGCGGGGGAGCCGCAGCGCAGGCTTGCGGCGTACGCGTCGACATCCGCCCGGTTGAACAGGAGCTTTCTGCCGATGCGGTATGAGGGCAGCTCTCCCGATTTCGCGCGTTCGTAGACGGCGTTCTTCCCCATATGGAGCAGAGCCGCCACGTCGGCCGCTTTGAGCGGTTCTCGATCGAGTGTCACAGGGTTCCCTTTCTGCGACCGTATTATTCTGATTTGAGAACAGTATACGCCAGTCCCGTCGCGTCGTGCGGAGGGCGCGCCCTGCACGCTTGTGCGCGTCTGGTGATGAACGGGGGCGAACGGCGACGGCGAATGTGAAGAAGCGGGTGACGGGCGTGGCGTGCGGCGCCGCGCTTGCTATCGTGCTTCTATCGAACCGACAGGCGAACCGAAGGAGCACGCCATGAAGATTTCCGCTCGCAACCAGCTCAAGGGCACCATCAGCAATGTGAAGGCCGGTGCGGTGAACGGCGTCGTGTCCATTCAGATGGGCGACAACGTCATTACGGCCGACATCACCATGAACGCCATCGAGGATCTTGGTCTGGAAACCGGCAAGGAGGCCATCGCCATCGTCAAGGCATCGAACGTGATGTTCGCGACTCAGAAGATCGCCGGCATCTCTGCGCGCAACCAGCTCGAAGGCACCGTAGTCTCCGTGAAGGAAGGCGCCGTGAACGGTCATGTGAAGCTCGAGCTTTCCGACGGCAGCATCGTGTTCGGCTCCATTACCAATGACGCCATCGAATCGCTTGGTCTCGCCGAAGGCGAGAAGGCCGTTGCCCTCATCAAATCGACCGATGTGATGGTGGGCGTCGAATAGGCGGATGCCGTTGAGGCGAAGCCGAACAGGGACGAACCGTGACGAAACGGGATGTCTATTGTGGCCTCTGTCCCTTCTCGCGCGAAAGGCATGCGGGAGGATGCAGAGTGATGCCTACCGTATGACGGTGCAATCCCTATAGGCACCGTAAGGCGTATCGCCCATACGCCGGCGCCCTCCCTGGTTCCCGGAGCCGCCGGACAGAGGACCCTCGGCCCCGCGCCGGGGGTCCTTTTGCGTTTGGGGCGCGGCGCCCGCAGCCCCCTTTGTGAGAAATCAACAGTTTGTTGAGCTGATTAGGGCGCATCTGCCCCTTGGAGTAAAATCGCAACCAATATAAAGGGGCGTGCGCTGGGGCGCGCGTCCCGGGCTTGCGATCGAGGAGTCCCCTTTATGGCTATCGTGGAAACTGATATTCAGCGTGAGAATCGCGCCCGTATCGTCGCCTATTTCGAATCGGGCTGCGCTACGAAGGGGGACCGCTATTACGATGACGATGGCTTCCTCGACCGCCCGGGCTACTTGGGCGTTGAAGTGGAGCATTTCCTCATGCGCACGAGCGACCAAGAGCCCCTCTTCTACGAGCCCCATGACGGAATCCCCGGCGTGCGCGACGTGCTCGAGCATTTGGCCGCCTACTACCCCCAGGTGACGCGCAATGCCGCGGGGGATATCTTGGGCCTTGCCAACGAGAGCGGCAACATCACGATCGAGCCGGCCGCCCAGCTCGAGATTTCCATCGCGCCCCTGGCGCGCCTGAGCGACATCGCGAAGGCCTACAACGACTTCCGCGGCTACGTGGACGCCTTCCTTGCCCCCTATGGGTGCTCGGTTGCCTGCCAGGGCTACCGCCCCAAGACCAAGGCTCTCGACATGCCCCTGATTCCCAAGCAGCGCTACGCCTTCATGGACCGCTATTTCCATGAGCTGGGCACGCATGGCGAGCGCATGATGCGCGGCAGCGCGAGCACCCAGGTGTCGATCGACTACTTTTCCGAAAGCGACGCGGTGCGCAAGTTCCGCGTGGGTACCGCCCTCGCTCCGATCCTCGCCTTCATCTGCGATAACACGCCCGTGTTCGAAGGCGAGAAGAACGAAGAGCCCCTGGCGCGCATGGCCCTGTGGCGCGATGTCGACCCGCATCGGTGCGGGGTCATTCCCGGCACCTTCAGCCGCGGGTTCGGCTTCGAGTCGGTGGCCAACTACCTTTTGCACAATGCGCCCATTTTCGTGACGCGCGCCAAGGCCGCGCACCCGGATGATGCGCGGGTGGAAGAGGTGCGTTGGGTGGGCGACGAGCGCGCTATGGACGCCTACGGCGACGCCCCGCTTGCCACCGAAGATATCGAGCACCTCATCTCCATGTTCTGGACCGACATCCGTCTCAAAAGGTTCGTGGAGATTCGCCCGGCCGACTGCATGCCCGATGTGGGCGTGTTGGGGTACGCCGCCCTCGTGAAGGGCATCTTCTATTCCCCGGCGAACCTGACGGCCATCGAAGACGCGCTCGGCGTGCAGGGCGATTTCTGGCCCCTTTCCGATTCGAGCGTAGAGATGGCGATCGCCAAAATCCGCCAACATGGCAAGAACGCCGCGGTGTACGGCCACTACGTCTACGAGTGGGTCGAGTTCCTCTTCAATATGGCAAACGCCTCGCTCGAAGAGGAAGAGGCCGTCTACCTGCTGCCCCTGCGGGCGCATGCGCTCGAGGGCGTGCCGTTCGCCTAGGTGCCGAGCGCCTTTCGCTAAACCGTTGCCCAGATGCCATCGCGCCGTTGCGCAGCGCGCGATAGAGTGGGGGCGCACATGGTAGGGGTGCGAAGAGGGTGTTGACGATGGAATTCGAAGAACTGCCGACCCAGACGCCGGAAAACCTTGCGAGTTTGGTGCTCATGGCCGAAGACCGCGTGACGACGCGGACGATCGTGGATGACGAACATATGGTCTGCGAGCTCATTGCCGTGCCGGGCGGCGTGGAACTGGCCCCGCATATCTATCGGGGCGATACCTTGTTTCTGGCGCTCGAAGGCCGAGCTGATCTTTCCTACCCCGATCATGCCGAGCGCATGGAGCAAGGCGACGCGATCGAGGTGCGCGCGGGTGAGGCCTGCGTGGTGGCGGGAACGTGCGGCTCGCCTGTAAAGCTGCTGCGCATGACGATTCGTTGAGCGCTCCTTCCCCAGAGCGCCCTTTGTGCACGCGTGTAGCACGAACAAACGTTCTATAAGTCCTGTTTACGGTTCACGTAAACAGGTATATTCAGCTATACTGAGCTCCTTCTGAAGCGAGCAAGGAGGACGTATGGACACGGAAGAACGAACGCGAGCGCTGGCCCGCACGCTTGCGGGCATGCAAGGGGAGCTCGACGAACTCGTGCGCACGCTCGAATCCGTCGAGCACGAAGCCGCCCTCGTCGGCGTTGAATACGAGGCACGGGTCGGCTGTTGGGAACGACGGCGCTGGGAAGCCGCCGAGCGCTTCGCGCGAGCGCGCGCTAAGGCTCGGGTGCATGCTGGGGGCTCATCGCAGTCCGCCATCGACGAAGACAATGGGGGCGTACGCCACGCGCGCCTGTCTGCCAAGGCGACCGGTCGCGCCCCGCAGGCATCCCTGGGCTCGGCGCGTCGCGGCGACCGTGCGGCAAGCACTTCCGGCGACCTTCGCGATCTGCAGGCGCAGGTCCTGATTGCAGGGGCTGCGGTGAGCGTGGTGCGCGAGCGCATCGCCTCTCTTCGGTCGTCGGCTCCTTACTGCTATCGGGAATGGTTGGCCGACGACGCGGCGGTGAACGAACGGGTCGACCGCCTGCGCGACGACATCGCGGGCTTCGAGGCGGCGACGGCGGTCTACGAACGCGCGATTCGCTAAAGACGAGGCAGAAGACGGGCGGTCGTCGTGCATCCCCTGTGGGGCTTACGGGGCGTGCCTTCGGCGCGACGACCGCTCGTGGCCAGAATGTTTCCGAATCGCTAATACTTTGCCGTCTTTCTAACTCGTGTACTCCACTCTGATAAAGTCACCAGGAACGACTGAAGAGAGGAAGGAACGACTATGGCAAAGAGCACGTTTGCCGAAAAGCTGCGCAATATCGGCCCAGGCGCTCTGGTCGCCGCCGGTTTCGTGGGCCCGGGCACGGTTACCACCTGCACGGTATCGGGCGCGAGCTACGGGTACACCTTATTGTGGGCCCTCCTGTTCGCGACGGTGGCGACGATCATCTTCCAAGAGATGGCGGCCCGCGTGGGCATCGTGACCGGAAAGGGCCTCGGCGAGAACATCCGCGAGCGCATTACGCATCCGGTGCTGAAATGGATCGCGATCATCGTGGTGATCATCGCGATCTTCATCGGCAACATCGCCTACGAAACGGGCAACGTGACGGGCGGCATCCTGGGCATCCAGGCCGTTTTCCCCAGCGCGTCGATGGTCGCCATCGCCGTCGTGATCGGCATCATCGGCTTCGCCATGCTGTGGATCGGCTCCTACAAGGTGGTCGAAAAGATTCTCACCGCCATCGTGGTCTTCATGGGCGTCGTCTTTCTCATCACCGCTTTCGCCTCCCCCGTCGACTGGGGTGCGGCGTTGGCGGGCCTGTTCACGCCGACCCTGCCTTCCACCGAACAAACGGGCGGCACCTCGCCCATCCTGGTGGTTACCGGCCTTATCGGCACGACGATCGTCCCCTACAACCTGTTTCTGCATGCATCGGGCGCGGCCGAGCGCTTCAAAGACCCCGAACAGGTAGCGGATGCCCGCTTCGACGCCGTCGTCTCGATCGGCGTGGGCGGCCTCATCTCGATGGCCATCCTCATCTGCGCCGCCGCCAACATTCACGGCACGGGCGTCGCGGTGACCAACGGCAAGGACATGGCGATCGCGCTTCAGCCCCTCATGGGCGAATGGGCGACGGTCATGATCGGCCTGGGTCTGCTTGCGGCCGGCTTCTCGAGCGTGCTCACCGCGTCACTTTCGGCTGCCTATGCGGTCAACGGCGTGCTCGGCTGGGGCAAGACGATGAAAGATTTGAAGTTCAAGGTCATCTGGATCATTGTGCTCGTTTCGGGCGTTTTGATGGCGGTGGCACTTGGCAAGAGCCCCACGCAGCTCATTCTTACCGCCCAGGCGGCCAACGCGATTCTGCTGCCCATCATGGCCTTCTTCACGATTTACTGCGCCAACGGCGCCGATCTGGGCACCTGGCGCAACCATGCCTTCGCGAATACGGCGGGCGTGGTCATCGTGATCGTCACGCTCTTCATCTGCTTCCGCAACATGTCGAGCTTCATCGCGTCGGTGAGCAAGTTGATCGGCGCTTAGGTTCCGCTTATACGTGCGTACGCGGCGCGCCCCGACCGGTGGTTCCGGCCGGGGCGCGTCTGCGTTTGAGGCGGGACGAACGAGCCCCCGCCTGCTTGGGCTCGCTTAGCCGCGAGCGGGTGGGGCGATGGTGATGCCCGCTTCGGCGAAGGCGGCGCGCAGCAGGCGGACGAAGGCGAGGGCGCGGTCGTTGTCGCCGTGGGTGCAGATCGTGTCGGCTGCTACGTGGATCGGCGTGCCGGATGCGCTTTCGATCGTGCCCGTCTGCACGGCGCGCAGGGCCCGCTGGGCGGCGAAGGTCGCATCGGTGATGACGGCGTTGGGCTCTTTGCGGGGCACGAGCGTGCCGTCGTCGGTGTAGGCGCGGTCGGCGAAGAACTCTTCGGCGACGCGCAGGCCCGCCTTCCTGCCCGCGCGGGCGAGCTCGCTGCCGGCAAGCGCTACGAGGACGAGCCCTGCATCGGCGTCATGCACGGCCGCGGCGATCGCCTCGGCAAGGGCGGGGTCTTTGGCCGCCGTGTTGTAGAGCTGGCCGTGAGGTTTCACGTGGTGCAAGGCGGCGCCTTCCGCATGGCAGAAGGCGGCAAGCGCGCCGACCTGGTAGAGCACGAAGGCGTAGGCTTCGTCGGGGGAAAGCGCCATGTTACGGCGCCCGAATCCCTGCAGGTCGGGATAGCCGGGGTGGGCTCCCAGGGCGACGCCCGCCTCATGGGCCCTCTGCACGGTGCGACGCATGACGACGGGGTCGCCCGCGTGCATGCCGCAGGCGATGTTGACGCTCGATACAAGGGGGATGATGTCGGCATCGCGCCCAATCGTGTAGGCTCCGAAGCTTTCGCCCAAATCGGCATTCAGATCGACGTTCATATGAGGACAGCTCCTTTTCAATCGGGGGAAACGTGAGGGACGCGGTCGGTGCGCGAGGTTCCGGTCGGGCCCCGGTAGTCGGGATGACGGCTCGCTAGGGTCTGCCTTTGACCACGATGTAGACGCTCAGCGCAAGGGCGCCCAGGTAGCCCAGAAAACCGATGATCGGCACGCCGAGCACGCGCGGCTCCATGGCCGTCAGGCATAGGAGCGACGAGCCGATGAACAGGCCGGCTACGATCAGCCCCAGGGTCATGCGGTCGATGGTGCTCTCGAGCTTGGAAAGCGGCCGGTCGAGCTCGCGCACGTTCATGTTCATGCCGATTTGACCCTTCGAGGCCATGTCGAGCAGGTTGGAAAGCTGGCTGGGCAGGCCGGCAGTCTTCTTGGCGATCTTGTAGGCGCCGAGCGCTCCGGAAACGAATTCGTTGCGCAGGCTGAAGCCGTCGAGCAGGTGGCGTTCCAGATAGTCGGTCACGGCGCCCATGATGCTCAGCCCGGGTGAGATGGCCTCGATCGTGCCCTCGAAGGTGATCAGGCCGCGGGAGAGCATCGTGAAGGAGGCGGGCATGACGATTCGCTGCTTTTGCAGGACGGCAAGGAGGTCGCTCACGGCAGCGGACACGTCGAGGTCGGAAAGCCCGCTGGTGGAATAGCGCGCGACCATGGCGTCGATGTCTGCGAGCAGTTTGCCGTGATCGACCTCCTCGCCTGCGTGCCCCCAGGTGAGCAGGGCGTCTTTGAGCATCTGCGGGTCGCGCGTGGCCACGCCGAGCAGAATCTTGCCCAGAAGCCCGCGTTCGGTGGGGCTTAGGCGCCCCACCATACCGAGGTCGATCCATTCGATGCCGCCGTCCTTCTGCACGATGATGTTGCCCGGATGAGGGTCGGCGTGGAAGAGTCCGTCGGTGAGCATTTGGCGGATGTAGTCGCGGGCGATGAGCTTGCCCACGGCATCGGGGCTCACCTTCATGCGGGCCATGGCCGCTTGGTCGTCGGCGTGCGGGCCCACCACGTAATCCATCACGAGCACGGTCTCGCGCGTGAGGTCGTCGTAGACCGCCGGCGAGGTGACCTGCGCCACGCCTTGGCAGTTGGCGTGGAAGTCGCGCAGGTTGCGGGCCTCCGCCCTGAAGTCGAGCTCTTCGCGCGTGGTGCGGTCGAATTCGTCCACGAAAGCGGTGAAGTCGATGCCTTGCTCGTCGTCGTCCATCGTGGAAAGCTCGAGCAGGTCGTTGGCGCGCCGCAAGAGCTCGAGGTCTTTGAGCATCTGTTCCTTGATGCCGGGCCGCTGCACCTTCACGGCGACGACGGTCTTGTGGTCGGCAAGGATGGCTCGGTGCACCTGCGCGACCGAAGCGGACCCAAGCGGGGTGGCGTCGATTGAGGCGAAGGCCCGTCCCCAGTTACCGTCGTAGGCTTCGTTCAAGCGGGCTTCGACCTGGGAAAAGGTCATAGGGCGGGCCTTGGTGCGCAGGCTCGCGAGTGCATCGCAGTAGCGGGCGGGGAAGAGGTCGCGGCGCGACGACATGATCTGGCCGGCCTTCACGAAGGTGGGGCCTAAATCTTCGATCGTGGCCACCAGGTCGTCGGGGTCGATGTGCCGGTTCACGTGGTGGGCGCGCAGGATGCCCAGGATCTCGCGCAAGCGCTTGGCCGAGGTCTTGTCCTCGATCCCGTCGCGCATCACGCGCGCGACCTGCAGCGCCTCGCCGCCGCGCTTCAGAATACCGTCTGCCATGATGCTCCCTTCGACCGCCGCGCGCAGCCGCGCCCGTGCGCTTGGGCGCGCTTAGAACTTCAGGTTCACGTTTTTCGTGTCGGTGACCAGCATACAGCCTGGGGCGTGGGTGATGGCGAAGGGCGGCTTCGAATGCATGACGATCGACTGGGGCGTGACCCCGCAGGCCCAGAAGACAGGCACTTCGCCTTCGCGGATCTCGACCGGGTCGCCGAAGTCGGGATGAGCCAGGTCGCGGATGCCGATCTGGGCCGGATCGCCGATGTGCACGGGCGCCCCGTGGACTTTGGGAATCGATCCGGAAATCTGCGTGGCCAGCACGACCTGGTCGTAGGGGATGGGGCGCATCGACACCACCATGTTGCCCGACATGCTGCCGGCAGGCGCGCAGGGGATCGACGTGAGGTACATCGACACGTTGCGGCCCATCGTGTTGTGGCGCATCTCGATGCCGGCTTCGATGAGCTCGCTTTCGAAGGAAAAGGAGCAGCCGATCACGAAGGACACCAGGTCGTCGCGCCAGTAGTCTTCCACGTTGTCTATCTCGTCGACGAGCGCGCCTTCGCGGTAGATGCGGTAGCGGGGGAAGTCGGTGGCGATGTCGCAGTCCTGTGCGATCGTGCGCGTCTGGCGCTCGCCCACTTCGGTGACTTCCAGCAGGGGGCAGGGCTTGGGGTTGCGCTGGGCGAACAGGAGGAAGTCATAGGCCTGATCTTTGGGCAGGACGATGAGGTTGGCTTGAGCGTAGCCGGGGCACAGCCCGCTCGTGGGGGATCGGAATTCGCCCGTGCGGATAAGATGGCGCAGCTCGCGCGGGCTGGCCGCCAGGGCGCGCTCCCATACGTCCGCGGAAACCCCCGCGGGGCGGGCGGGCAGGTCGGTTGGAACGGTCATGGTCTACACCTCGCCTTTCAGGAACTTGTCGATAAAGCCCGTGTCGGCACGTCCGGCGCGGAACGTTTCGTTTTCCATGATCGAATACTGGAAATCGAGGTTGGTGTGCACGCCCACGATGACCATCTCTTCGAGCGCGGTCCGCATCTTCTCGATGGCTTCCAGGCGCGTGCGGCCGCGGACGATGACCTTGGCGATGAGCGAATCGTAGTAGGGCGTAATCGTGAAGCCGTCGTAGATGGCGGTGTCCACGCGCACGCCGTTTCCGCCCGGCAGGTGGGTTTGCGTGATCGTGCCCGGGCTCGGCATGAAGCTCTTCTCGGGGATTTCGGCGTTGATACGGCACTCGATCGCGTGGCCGTCGAGCTGAACGTCGTCTTGGGTGAACGAAAGCCTCTCGCCGGCGGCGATGCAGAGCATTTCGCGCACGATGTCGACGTGGGTGACGAATTCGGTCACGCAGTGCTCGACCTGCACGCGCGTGTTCATTTCCATGAAGTAGTAGTTGCCGTCGCGGTCGAGCAAAAACTCGATCGTGCCGGCCGACGTGTAGCCTACGGCCTTGCAGGCCTTCACGGCGTCGGCCATCATGCGCTCGCGGGTGGCGGCATCGAGGGCCGGCGAGGGGCTTTCCTCCACCATCTTCTGGTGGTTGCGCTGGACCGAGCAGTCGCGCTCGCCCAAGGCCACCACGTTGCCGAAGGTGTCGGCGAGTACCTGCACCTCCACGTGGCGGGGGTCCATGACGGCGCGTTCCAGGTACATGGTGTTGTCGCCGAAGGCGTTCTGGCTTTCGCGCTGGGCGATCGTGAACTCCTCGACGAAATCGTCTTTCGAAACGCTCACGCGCATGCCCTTGCCGCCGCCACCCGAGCTGGCCTTGATCATGATGGGCCAGCCAAGCTGCTTGGCCGCGGCGAAGGCGGTCGCGGCGTCGTGGAAGGATTCCCGGCAGCCGGGGGTCACCGGTACGCCGGCGTCCATCATCGTGCGGCGGGCCTGGCTCTTGTTGCCCATGCGGTCGATGACTTCGGGGGAGGGACCCACGAAGACGATGCCGTTGTCGCGGCACATCTTGGCGAAGGTCGCGTTTTCAGAAAGGAAACCGTAGCCGGGGTGGATGGCGTCGGCGCCCGTGCCCAAGGCGGCGGTGATGATCGCGGTGGTATTGAGGTAGGAATCGCGCGCGGGCGCAGGCCCGATGCATACGGCTTCGTCGGCCAGGTAGACATGGAGGGCCTGGCGGTCGGCGGTGGAATAGACGGCGACCGTCTTGATGCCGAGCGCGCGGCAGGCGCGGATGACGCGCACGGCGATTTCCCCGCGGTTGGCGATGAGGACTTTCTTCAGCATACGACTACCTGCCTTGCGCTACTGCGCGCTCGCTTCGGTGGCGATGCGGAAGAGGGGCTGATCGTATTCCACCTGCGCGCCGTTGGCGGCGAGCACTTCGGTGACGATGCCGGGCGCGGGGGCCTTGATCTCGTTCATCATCTTCATGGCCTCGACGATAGCGAGGGTCTGGCCGGTAAGCACTTCCTGGCCCGGCTTGACGAAGGGGTCCTCGTCGGGCGAGGGGCCCACGTAGAAGGTGCCCACCATGGGGCTGCGCACGAGGGTGTCGCTGTCCTCGTGTTGGGCGACCGGCGCGCTCGCGGCGCCCGCGGTCGTGCCCGAAGCGCTGGCCTCGGTGTCGATGAGCTCGCGGACGCGCTGGGCCATGTGCGGCAGCGACAGGCCGTCGACGCGGGGGAGGGTGCGCTCGAGCTCGATTTTCACGTCGCCGTCCTTGTAGCGGATGGCCGACAGGTTGCCTTCGTCCATGATGTTGAGCAGGTCGCGCACGGTCTGCGCCTGCAGTTTCTTCTTGTCCATCGGTGCTCCTTCTATTCGTGGCGGGCGAGGGCCGCCTTGGCCCGCTCGCGGCGTTCCATGATGTTGGCGTTGCGCTCGGCGTGCAGGTGGTCGCCGGTTTCCACCCAAAGCTTTTCGTTTTCGGCGGCGATGGCCTGGGCTTCGAGGATCGGCGTAAGCCGTCGCGCGGTTTTCCGCGGGGAAAGGCCGCCGAAGCAGGGCCTCTTGACGATCTTGGCCAAGGCCTTCATGTGCCGTTCCTCGTCGCGCAGCAGCTCTTGGGCCTCCTGCACCGCAATGCGCTCGAAGCGGATCGTGCGGCCGGGGCGGCTCTGCACGAGTTTGGGGATGTCGACGGTGGCGACTGTGCCGATTTTGGCGTAGCCCCCGGTGGTCTGTCGGTCGGCGAGCATGATGATCGGCCTGCCGTGGTTGGGCACCTGCACGGCGCCCAAGGCGATGCCGTCAGAGACGATGTCCGATCCGTGCCGCGTTTCCACCGCGTCGCCGTCAAGGCGAAAGCCCATGCGGTCGCACTTGCCGGTGACGTAAAAGGGGCTGCCGTAGAAGGTTTCGATGCCGGCTTCGGTGAAGAGGTCTTCCTGGGGGCCGGGCACGACGCGCAGGCGCAGGACGTCGGCGTTGAACTCGTAGAAGGCGTTGACGTCTTCCAGGGCGTGGGAAGCCAGGTTGGGCAGGTAGTCGAGGGCAGGGGTGGTGAAGGGCAGGTAGTCGCCCGCTTCGAGCTTGCGCCCCTTCCAGCCGCCGATGCGGCATTTCAGATTGGTCGACGCCGAACCCATGACCGGGTCGATTTTGAAGCTGCCGCCGGCCACGGCCAGGTAACCGTAGACGCCGGTGCGGGAGGCGTGCAGGGCGAGTACGCTGCCGCGGTGCACGGGCAGGGCGGTGTAGAGGGGGACGGGCGCCCCGTCTATCGTGGCGCCGAAGTCGCCGCCGGTGAGCGCGATGAAGGTGGGCGCCGTGAAGCGCAGGGTGGGGCCGGCCAGGCAGAATTCGAGCACGGGCGCGTTTGGAGGGTTGTCGACGAGCAGGTTGGCGATGCGGAAGGCACGCCGGTCCATCACGCCCGAAGGCGAGAAGCCGCTGCCCAGGTAGCCGAAGCGGCCGGCGTCCTGCACCGTGGTGCAAATGCCCGGCTTGTTGGCGGTGACGCCCATCCTAGGCCTCCTCTCTCACGCTCGTTGCGCATTCGTAGGTGCCGGCGGCGACCTGTGCGGCGATCGCCGCGTACTGGGCCGGCGTGATGGGCACGAAGCGCAGGCAGTCGCCCGCCGCGTAGAGGATGGGCTCTTCGCGCGCGGGGTCGTAGGGACGGGCGGGCGTGCGGCCGATGAGCCGCCAGCCGCCGGGCGAATCGAGCGGGTAGACGCCGGTCTGGGCGCCGCCGATGCCCACCGACCCGGCGGGAATCACCGTGCGCGGCGTTGCGAGCCGCGGGGTGTGCAGGCGCTCGTCGAGCCCGCCCAGGTAGGCGAAGCCCGGCAGGAAGCCCAACATGTCGATCACGTAGTCGCGCCCGGAGTGCAGGGCCACGACCTCGTCTTCGGTCATGCCCGCATGCTCTGCCACGAACGGCAGGTCGGGGCCGAACTCTCCCCCGTAGCACACGGGGATTTCCACCACGCGGCGCCGGGGCACCGAAGGGGCTGCAAGGCCCGCCAAGTGGGCGGAAATCTCGCGGCAGAGCTCGTCGTAGCCCACCACGAGCGGGTCGTAGCAGACCATGAGCGAACAGAACGTGGGCACGAACTCGCGGACGCCCACCAGGCGGGCGGCTTCGAGCTGGGAGGCGGCTTCGCGGATGAGCGCGCTCGATTCGGCAGAGATGGCGTCTGCGAATACGAGGTTCACGGCGGAGTCGCCGGCTATGGTGATGCGATACGTATTCATGCTTTCATTATGCGTGTTTTCCCTGGCGCCTTGGCAGAATTCATCGACCTGAAACGAAGGGCCGGCAGGCGGCGAAAGCGGTTGGGGATGTTTCCGCGAGGTTTCGGCGTCCTTCCCGACACACGCCTGCAACAATCGCTTGTCAGGATGGCAATCGGCGAGCGCGTGTAGCGGCGTTCGCTGGAAGCCTGCCGAAACGCTGCGAAGGGGTGCGCCCATGGCGACCACGGAGGAAACCATCCTGTCCCATTCGCAGCGCGGCATGCATAAGATCGTGCCCCGCGATCTTGGCGCGCTCAAGGCAGCCACCGAATACCGCCCGCGCCCTGGGACGTGCTTGCCGCGGGCGCGGGCGCGCGTCATCCGCTACAATGCCGCCCTATGACCACCTTCGCGAAAACCATCTTCTGTCTCGTCTTCTTCCTGGCCTACACGATCCAGGGCGTGACGGGTTTTGCCGGCAACGTCTTCGTGATGCCGGTGGGCACCCATCTGATCGGGCTTTCGAGTTCGGTGGCGGTGCTCAACGCCCTGGGCGTGCTCGCCTGCGGGTTTCTGGCCGTGCTCAACCTTCGTGCGGTCGATTGGCGCGAGCTGGGGCGCATCTGCGCGATCATGCTGCCCTGCGTGGCCCTGGGCATCTGGCTCGACACGGTGATCGAGCTGCGCGTGCTCCTGCGTATCTACGGGGCCGTCATCGTGGGGGTGGCCCTCTACAACCTGCTCGTGCGCGAGCGCCGCTTCCTGCCCGCCTGGGGCCAGGTGGCCGTCATCGCCGCGGCGGGCGTGATCCAGGGCATGTTCGTGTCGGGCGGGGCCCTGCTCGTGATCTACGCCGTCCAGCGCTTCCGCGACAAGGCCGCTTTCAAGGCGACCCTGTCGATGGTGTGGGTGGTGCTCAACTTCGCCTACGCCTTGGTCTCGTTCGGACAGGGGTATTTCACCTCCGACGTCGTCATGCTCGTGCTCATCTGCATTCCGCTCGCGGCGGCCGGCACGGTGCTCGGCAACCGCATCGAGAAGCGCGTGAGCCAAGAGGCCTTCCTGCGCGTGACCTACGTGCTCCTGCTCGTGATCGGAGTGCTGTTGTTCGCAACGGCCTAGGTGGGGCGCTGTGCTATCGTGGAACGCTGGCGAGGCGGCATGCGATCAAGCGCAACACGGCACCCGGCCGCTCCCGCACCCCCATCGTTTGCGTCGAAGGAGCCGTATCGTCCATGTCCCTGCAGATCAATCATGCCATTTTGCACGTATTCGACTTCGTGGCCTGCGAAAACATCTTCGCGGACGAGGAAATCGACCTGGCCGAGAACAAGAACGCCAAGCGCTACGTGACGAGCCAGGTCAAGAAGGCGCTGGGGAATCTGGACAACAAGCGCGGGGCCTTTTCCGAGTGGAGCGCCTTTGCCGACGAGCTGCGCGCCTATTTTGCCGGCGAAAACGATTTCCAGAACCTGTCGCGGCAGATTGGGGAGTACCTGGCAGGGGAGCTGGGCCACATGGAAAAGACCCCCTCGACCGACCTTTTGGTGGTCGACTTCGAGGAGAACCCCGAAATGACCGTCAACGAAATGTCCGAAGAGGATATGGAGGCCCAGTTCAGCGGTAAGACCAACCGCTACCTCGCCCTCTTTTTGCTCGAGATCAAGCAGGCCTACATGCATGAAACGGGCATGGGGGCTACCGGCGGCTGCAACGACATCGCCCGCCACTACGCCGTCCTGCCCAACCCCTCTCAGAAGGTGGCGTCGTTCGCGGTCGTCGACCTGCGCACGCTCGACGTGCTCTTCCAGGACAAGCTGCGCACGATTTCCGGTGAAGAGCGCATGCTCATCCCCGATGGGCTTCTGCAGTGCTCGACCGAAGCGTCGACCAAGGAGGCCTTCACGGCCGTGACCGACCTGGTCGAAGCGGTGGCCGAAGAGTACGGCGCCAACACCGCCGTGGCCCTTTCGAAGGCGAAGTCTTACGCGACGGAGCGGGTGGACGAAGGCGAGGACGTCGACATGGAGCTGCTCGCCGAAGACGTGTTCGAGGACTTTCCCGATGCCCAGGTGAAATTCGCCCGAGAGGTGGAGGAGCGGGCGATGCCCGAGAGCATGCCGATGCAGCGCGAGACCGTGCGTCGGGTGGCGCGCAAGCACAAGATCCTCACCGATACGGGCATCGAGATCACCTTCCCGGCGGAGTATTCGAAAAGCGACGAGTACCTGACGTTCACGAGCGAGGCCGACGGGTCGATTTCGATCGAGCTGCGCAACATCCTGCACATCGAGAACCGATAGAGCGCGCGGTGGGTATGCGGGCGGCCTAGACCAGTTTGATGCCCACGACGGACGCGAGCCAGAGCCCAATGACCAGGGCGATGATCGAAACGGCGATACGCTCGCCCGATGCTTGCTTCATTTCGGCTTCGGTGAGCGTGCCGATGAAGCTCTGCTTGACGGCGCTCGCGATTTCTTCTTTGGTGAGGTGTGCGTAGAGATCGGCCATGGCGGCATCCTTTCCCTTGATTGCGTACCCCAAGTGTACACCCGCGTGACGACGGGGACGGAGGGTGTCGTCCCATGTGGGACGACACCCTCCGTCCCCGTCGTCACGTCCGGCGGTATAGTGGATGCAGCACGAGGGAGCGCGCAAGGGCGCACCTACCCGAGAGAAAACGAGGAGACCATGGCAAGCAACTTCACGCACGCGATCGTCCGCCGTCCGTCGCATTCGGTGATCGACGGCATCACCACCTCGCCTGAACTGGGCAAACCCGATTACGAATTGGCGCTTGTCCAGCACGACGCCTACATCGAGGCTTTGGAACAGGCCGGCGTCGACGTGACCGTGCTGCCCGCCCTCGAAGAGTTCCCCGACAGCGTGTTCGTGGAAGACACGGCGGTCATCACGCCCAAGGGCGCCATCATGGACCTGCCGGCAACCGATTCGCGCCGCGGCGAAGCCGAGCTCATGCTGCCCACCATCCGCCAGTTCTTCAGCGACGATAAGATCAAGCGCATCACGGCGCCGGGCACGCTCGAAGGCGGCGACGTCATGATGGTCGACGACCACTACTACGTGGGTCGTTCCAAGCGTACCAACGACGAGGGCTTCGCCCAGTTCAAGGGCTTTTTGGAGGCCTGGGGCATGACCGCCGAACAGGTGCCCGTCGAGCATATCCTGCACCTGAAGACCGGCGGCACCTACGTGGAAGACGGCAACCTGCTCGTGTCGGGCGAGTTCAAGACCCAACCGGCCTATCGTCGCGGCCAGTTCGCCCACATCTTCGAAGTGCCCGACGAAGAGGCCTACGGGGCCGACTGCGTCCGCATCAACGACAAGATCATCATGGCGGCGGGGTATCCGGCCGTGAAGGCCCAGCTTACGGCGTGGGGCTATGACATCATCGAGGTCGAGATGAGCGAGTTCCGCAAGATCGACGGGTCCATCACCTGCCTGAGCCTGCGTTTCTAAGCGCGCGATACACATTCGAACGGTCACGCAAGGCGGGGCGGCGCTAGGGCGCCGCCCCGCCTTGCGGTCGTGCGGCACTCAACGGCGTGGCGCGCACCGCCCGCTTCGGCTCCCTCGACCGCGCGCAGTCGTCCGGCGCCGTTCGCGGATGCACGCCCTCTTTAGTATCCGCGCACGGCTACCATCGGTCTAGCGGAGCGGACCGGCGCGGGCGCGCTCGAAGAGGGCGGATCGGCCCGCGCATGCGCTCCTTTTCGACACCCGTTACGAGGAGTGATGCAGTATGGCGAAAAAGATTCTGGAACTCTGCGGCGACTTCACGGAAGACTACGAGACCATGGTGCCCTTCCAAGCCCTTTCGATGCTCGGCTACCAGGTCGACGCCGTGTGCCCCGACAAGAAGGCGGGCGACACGGTTCCCACTGCCGTCCACGATTTCCTGGGCGACCAGACCTACACCGAGCTGCGCGGCCATAACTTCGCGCTCACGGCCGATTTCGATGCTGTGAACGTCGACGACTACGCGGGCCTGTTCATTACGGGCGGGCGCGCGCCGGAATACATCCGCCTCAACCCCCGCGTTATCGAAATCGTTCAGCAGTTCTTTGCGGCCGGCAAGCCCGTGGCGGCCATCTGTCACGGCCCGCAGGTCCTGGCGGCGGCTGGCGTGCTCGAAGGCTACACGGCCACGGCCTATCCCGCGGTGGGCCCCGATGTGACGCTGGCGGGCGGCACCTACAAGGAAGTGCCCGCCGACCAGGCCGTCGTCGACCGCAACCTGGTCACGGCTCCCGCGTGGCCGGGCGACACCGCGATCGTGCGTGAGTTCGTCGGACTCTTGGGCGCCAAGATCGAAATCTAGCGCGCACGGCATGCCGTCTGCAGGGCGCCCACGTCGAATCGGTCGACGTGGGCGCCCTTTCTTGTGCGCGGCCCTGTTGCGGCGGCCGCTACCTGCTAGGATGGTCGCTGCAAGCAAGAGCCGCAGCGAAAGGACCTACGCATGCAGGAGGAATACCGTATCGAGCACGATTCGATGGGCGAGGTGCGCGTGCCCGCGAGCGCCCTGTGGGGCGCGCAGACCCAGCGGTCCTACGAAAACTTCCGCATCGGCACCGAAACCATGCCCGAAGGCATCGTGCGGGCCTTCGCCACGCTCAAGAAGGCGGCGGCCCAGGCCAACAACGAACTGGGCAAACTCGACGACGAGCGTCGTGCTGCGATCGAGGCGGCCTGCGACGAGATCCTGGCGGGCACGCTCGACGGCTCCTTCCCCCTGAAGGTCTGGCAGACGGGGTCGGGCACGCAGAGCAACATGAACGTCAACGAAGTCATCGCCCATCGCGGCAACCAGATCGCCGGGGCCTGCATCCTGCATCCCAACGACACGGTGAACATGTCGCAGTCGTCAAACGACACCTTCCCCACGGCCATGCACATCGCCGCCGTTATGGCCATCCAACAGCGGCTCATTCCCGCGGCGCTCGAGTTGGCCGGGACCTTCGACGCCCTCGAAGCCGCCCACGAAGGCGTCGTGAAGAGCGGCCGTACCCACCTGCAGGACGCGGTGCCCATTTCCTTCCCGCAGGAGATTTCCGGCTGGCGCTATCTGGTGCTCGACGCGGTCGACGAGCTGCGCGCGGCCCTTCCGCAGCTCTATAAGCTGGCCTTGGGCGGCACGGCGGTGGGCACGGGGCTCAATGCCCCCGCAGGCTTCGATCGCGCGGTGGCCGCGCGTGTGGCGGCCCTCACCGGCGAGCCCTTCGTCACCGACCCCAACAAGTTCCACGCCCTTTCGGCCAAGGACGGCATCGTCTTCGCGCATGGGGCGGTGAAGGCGCTGGCCGCCAACATGATGAAGATCGCCAACGACGTGCGCTGGCTCGCGAGCGGCCCGCGCCTGGGCTTGGGCGAGATCACCATCCCCGCCAACGAGCCGGGCAGCTCGATCATGCCGGGCAAGGTCAATCCCACCCAGTGCGAGGCGGTCACGATGGTGGCCGTGCAGGTCATGGGAAACGACGCCGCCATCGGCTTCGCGGCCAGCCAGGGCAACTTCGAGCTCAACGTCTTCATGCCCGTGATCGCCTACAACTTCCTGCAGTCGGTGCGGCTCCTTTCCGACGCGATTCGGTCCTTCAACGTGCACTGCGCGGTGGGGATCAAGGCCAATCGAGAGAAGATGCGCGACAACCTGCACAATTCTCTCATGCTCGTGACGAGCCTGAACCCCTACATCGGCTACGAAAAAGCCGCGAAAGTGTCGCAGAAGGCCTACCGCGACGGCACGAGCCTGCGCGAAGCCTGCCTCGCGCTGGGCTTCATGACGGCTGAAGAATTCGATCGGGTTTTCCACCCCGAAGAGATGGTCTAGCGCAGCGCGACGGGAAACAGAAGGGGGGCGTCGGGCTCTCCTCGCATATGAAGCGGGCGTTCGTCGACAGGCGGGCGCCCGCTTGCTCGTTAAGCGCCGATCTCGCCGGCGATCGAGCGGGGGATCCAGGCGGCGAGGTCGGCGCCGTGCACGTCCTGGGAGAGCAGGAAGGCGACCTTCGCGTAGGTCGCTTCGAAGGTCATGTCGCCCGCGCCCACGGCGCCCGCCCGCCCGAGTGCGTCGCTTGTGGCGTAGCGGCCCACTTCGATGGCAGCCTGGGGGCACTGGGACGTAACGATCACGGGCGCGCCCGCCTCGATCGCCTGGGCGAAGGCGTCGACGAGCCCCGGCTCGCAGGCGGGCACGTTGCCCGCGCCATAGGCCCGCACGATCACGGCTTCGGGCGCGGGGTCGAGCGCGGCCCGTACCCGGGCGGCTGTGATGCCGGGGGCCATCGTGACGACGGCGATGTCGCAGCGCCGGTAGGGCGCCGGGTCCCTCCAGCCGCAGCCCAGGGCGGGTGCGGCTCCCCACTGCCAGGGGGCGCCCACGCGGGCCAGGGCCGGTGCGGTGGGCGAGGCGAAGCCGTCGAAGGCCCACGACGAGGCCTTGGTCGCCCGGTTGCCCTGCAACAAGAGGTTCCCGAAGCAGAGGGATACCCCGCTCGCCTCGTGAGCGGCGGCTTCGAGGGCATGGGAGACGTTGGCTGCGGCGTCGCTGCCCGCCGCCCCGAGCGGCAGCTGGCTGCCGGTGAAGATCACGGGCGTGTCGAAATCGGTCAGGGCAAAGCTTACGGCGGCGGCCGAAAAGGCCATCGTGTCGGTGCCGTGCAGGACGACGAAGGCGTCGGCGCTCGTCCGGCGCGCGCGCAGCGCATCGACGATAGCCTGCCAGTCATCCGGGGTCGCCATCGACGAATCGATGAGGGGCGCGAGGTCGCTTACCGTCACGGGGGTGCCCGAGCCCGCCGCGACGCCCTCGAGCCAGCCGTGCAGGTCGGCGCCGGGGGCCAGGCCGCGGGCGGTGGGCGTCATGCCGATGGTGCCGCCGGTATAGAGAACGTGGATGCGCACAGCTCCTCCTTAGTTCGAATGCGTGGCACCAGCATACCCCTTGTCGTCTGCAGGCTCGGCATCTTGGCCGGTCCCGCCTGATGCGGCGCGCAAGAGCGATACACTGTAGGGAACATCGACGGCTCGCACGGAAGGCGCACTATGGCGCGACACGCGCACCCACAACAGCGAAGCGGAAGGCGGCAGGGGCGCGGCATCGCCCAGCCCGTCGCGGTCGGCGTGGTCGTGGGCGCTGTTGCGGTGGCGGTCATCGTGAGCCTGGTCGCATGGGCAGGCGTCTTGGCCCCCAAGACGCAGACGCCGGACGCGCCGGCGACGGATGCGACCGAGGCGGTTGATTCCTCGAATACCTCTTCGGCGGCTGACGCCCCGGCGGAATCTTCCGTTTCCTCTTCGCCCGACACCGCCTCTCCGGCCCCGCAGGCCGTGCCCCTCGCCGGCGTCGTGATCGCGGTCGATGCGGGTCACCAGGCCAAAGGCGATTCCAAGCAGGAGCCCATCGGCCCGGGCGCGCGCGAGACCAAGGCCCGCGTGACGAGCGGCACGAGCGGGGTGGTCACCGGCGAGCTCGAAAGCCAGGTCAACCTCGACGTGGCCCTGAAGCTGCGCGACGAACTCGAGGCGCGCGGCGCCACGGTCGTGATGGTGCGCACCACCCAAGACGTCGATATATCGAATTCCGAACGTGCCAAGATCGCCAACGACGCGGGTGCGGCGCTCTTCATCCGCCTGCACTGCGACGGGGTTGAAGGGTCGCCATCGACCAGGGGATTCATGACCCTCGAAGTGGGTCAGAACGCCTACACTAAGGGTATCGTTTCCGAATCCCAGCGCGCGGCGAGCGTCATGCACCCCCTCATCGTGCGTGAGTTGGGGGCAGCCGACCGCGGCGTCGTCGCGCGAAGCGACCTTTCGGGGTTCAATTGGTGTACGGTGCCCACGGTTCTCTTCGAGATGGGTTGCATGACCAACCCCGATGAGGACCGGGCCCTTGCCAACGATGCGTACCAGCAAAAGATCGCAGAGGCGATTGCCGATGCAACGGTCGCCTATGCGGGCGCCGCCTAAGAGATAGGAACGAACATGGCTCAACACTTCTGCGGATCGTGTGGGGCGCCGGTTAAGCCGGGCGCCCATTTCTGCGCGAAATGCGGCGCGCCTATCGACAAGGCCGCGCCTGCCGATGCCGTCCCCGAACCGGCGGCGCCCATGGAGGCGCCTGCCAACGCGGGCACCCCGGCTGCGGCGGAAGCGGGGGAGACCCGCGTCATGCCGCAGGCCGCGCCCGCTCCGGGCGACCAGGGAACCGTCGCCTTGCCGCGCACTGCCCCCGAATCGCCCACGGCCGTGCCGCCTGCCGGCTTCGCCGCACCGGGTGCGACGGCTCAGATGCCTCCGGTGGCCCCTTCGGCGCCGGGCACGCAGCAGCGCGTCTACGCGCCCGACGCCCGTCCGGCCGCACCTATGGACGCCCAGAAGAAGGGACTGATCGCGGGCATCGTCGCGGCGGTCGTCGTGATCGTCGTGCTCGTGGCCGTCTTCGTCGTGCCCGCGCTCGCCAACCGCGGGCAGGCAACCGGGACGGCGGCGACCTCGTCGGTGACGTCCTCGCAAGAGGCGTCCTCGTCTTCGTCCCCGTCGAGCGCGACGGGCAGCTCGTCCTCTTCCGACGCCGCCAGCTCGTCTTCGTCGTCCGCCGCGGCAACGTCGTCCTCGTCTTCGAGCGCCAACCTTGCCGACGAAGCGGCCTACGAGGCCCTCGTGTCGCTGTACGGCGAGATGGGCAGCGCCGACCAGGCCATTTCGACCTGCGCAACCGATTTCAACAACACCTACCTGTCTTCCGACGTCAACAAGCGCCACGATGCCGCCGCCAACGCCTACAGCGTCCAGCAGAGCGTGGCGGCTCTTCTGGACGACTTGCAGGGCCTCAACATTTCTTCCGGATCCCCCTACTACAGCGACTACCAGACCATGTTGCAGCTGCAGAGCGACCTGCAGTATCGCATCGACGTGATCTGCGAGGCGTGGAATATCGACCTGCAGTATACGAACGACCCCAAACCCTATGAGGCGCAGATCACCGAGCCTTTGGGCCGCGACAAGGTCAACGGGAGCAACAAGTACAAGCAGGACTTCGACAAGGTCTATCCCTCGGCCAAGCCCCAAAAGAAATAACCGTTTACGTTCTCGGCCGGCCGCGGTGGCCGGCCGTCTTCTCTAAGGAGGCCCATGGACCTTCTCGTCACCTTTTTCGAAGGCGTGATCACCTTCGTTTCACCCTGCCTTCTGCCCATGCTGCCCCTCTACGTGGCCTATTTCGCCGGCTCGAGCACTACCGGCGCGGGCGAGGTCGTGCGCACGTCTCGCGTGTTGGCCAACGCCCTGGGGTTCGTGCTGGGCTTTACCTGCGTGTTCGTGGCGCTCGGGGCATTCGCGGGGGCCTTCGGCGGCTTCTTGACGCGCTATCGCAGCTTGCTCGATGTGGTCTGCGGCCTCATCGTCGTGATCTTCGGCCTCTGCTTCATGGGGGTGTTGCGCATTCCCTTGCTCAACCGCACGCTCAAGCCGCAGGTGCGCATGCTGCCGCGCACCTTCCCCTCGGCGGTGCTCTTCGGTATCGTGTTCTCGATCGGATGGACCCCGTGCGTGGGCGCCTATCTGGGCTCGGCTCTGCTGCTGGCATCCACGCAGGCGTCGTGGGCGCACGGCATCGTCCTCCTCCTGGCCTATTCCCTGGGCCTGGGGCTGCCCTTCGTGCTGTCCGCCGTGGCAATCGACCGGCTTTCGGCGGCCTTCGATTTCATCAAGGGCCACTATGCCCAGGTGAACGTCGTGTGCGGGGCGCTGTTGGTGGTTGTGGGCCTGCTCATGGCCACGGGGTTGTTGAATGTCTGGCTCGGCCTGCTGTCTGCCTAGGGCCGGGTGCTGAGCAAGAGCCCGCGGGCGGTTGGCCCGCGGGGCGAAAGGAGCACTATGGAAGAGAAGCGGGAAGCGGCTGACGTGACGGCCGAACCCAATCGCGTTGCGGCTGAGGCGCCCGAAGGAGAGCGCCCGGCATCGGGCCAGGGGGAATCGCCGTCCTCGCCCAGAAAGAAGGGGCCCTCGAAGAAGGCGGCGCTCGCCAGCGTGTTAGCGCTTGCTTTGGTGCTCGTTGCCGCCGCGCTGGGCTATCGAACCTTGGACGAGAGCGGGCAGGCGTCGACCGACCAGGCGTCCACGAACGCTCTGTCATCGTCGGCGGCGGTCGACTCCGAAGACGACAGCGATCCCTTCGGTGCCTCGTCGGGTGCCTCTGGGCGCCAGAGCGGGTTCGGTGCTCTCGGCGACCGCAACAGCACCGTCTACGATGCCGACGGCAACCCCGTGCGGGTGGCCGACCTGCCGGCGGGTCAGGTGTGCGTGATCAACTACTGGGCGACCTGGTGCCCCCAGTGCGTCGACGAGTTCCCCGACCTGGTGCGCATCTACCAGGCCTACGGCGACCGGGTGCGCTTCGTTTTCCTCAACAGCACCGACGGTAAGCGCGAAACGGCGGACAAGGTGCATGACTTCTTGGCCAAGGGCGCCTACGACGTGCCCGTCTACTACGATTCCAAATCGAATTTCGGGACCGATTACCAGATCGAGTACCTGCCCACGACCTTCATCGTCAAAGCCGACGGCACCATTGTCGCCGCGAGCGTGGGCCGCGTCGACCCCACCGCGCTCACCCAGCAGCTCGACCAGCTGCTTGGGTAAGCGCCGGCCCGCCCGAGCGGCGGCCTGACCGGTGCACGCTAGAGATAGGTAACCGTTTCGGCGAGCTCTTTGCGGTTGAAGTGGTTGGGCAGGGGGCGGCCCTTTTCGGACGCGAAGCCCAGGTCGACCAGGGCGAGGACCTCTTCGCCGTCGGGCAGGTTAAGGGCGCGCTTGGCCTTTTCCGGGTCGAAAAGGTTGACCCAGCAGCTCTGCAGGCCGGCGTTCTGGGCGGCGAGCACCAGGTGGGTGCACACGATCGAAGCGTCTTCGATGCCCGAATCGCGCGTGCCGCCCGGGTAGGTGAAGACGTGTGCGGTGTCGAAGGCAACCACGAGCACGCAGGGGGCGTTGTAACGGCAGGGCGTGATCTCGTCGATTTTGGCGAGCGCTTCGGACGATTGGCAGACGTAGATGTGATGCTCCTGCAGGTTCTTGGCGGTGGGGGCGAAGCGGCTGGCTTCGAGCACGGCGGCGATCTGCTCCTGCGAGGGCGCGGTGCCGTCGTAGCTCTTGCAGGAATAACGGTCTTTGATGACGGTGCTGAAATCCATGGGGCCTCCTTGCAGGGTTGTATGGTGTCCGTACAAGCTTAGCGCGCCCACAAGCGGGGCGGGGCGGCGAGCGGGTTTGGCACGCAATCGTTTGCCCGGGCGCCTTCGGGCATGAAAAAGGGCGTCCCAGCGGGACGCCCTTTTTGCGCTCCTTGTTCGTGCGCCTTAGAAGACGGGGACCACGGCACCGTCGAAGGTCTTGGTGATGTAGTCGCGGGTCTCATCGGAGTTGAGGGCCTTGATGAGCTCCTTGGTCTTATCGGAGTCCTCGTTGCCCTCCTTCACGACGAGGATGTTGGCGTAGGTCTGCGCAGCGGTGGAGTCGGCGGACTCGACGGCCAGCGAATCCTTGTTCACGTTGAGGCCGGCGCCCTTGGCATAGTTGCCGTTGATGCAGGCGATGTCGACGTCCTTCAGGACGGTCGGCACGGTGGCGGCTTCAACTTCCTTGAACTTCAGGTTCTTGGGGTTGCTCGTGATGTCGTTGACCGTGGTGTTGACGTCGGTGGGGTCCTTCACCTGGATCAGGCCGGCCTGCTGCAGGAGCAGGAGCGCGCGGGCCTCGTTGGTGGCGTCGTTGGGGACGGCCACCGTGGCGCCGTCGGCAATCGCGTCGAGGGACTTGGCCTTACCGGGGTAGATGCCCATGGGCTCGAAGTGGACCTTGGCCACGCTTACCAGATGCGTGCCCTGTTCCTGGTTGAAGTTGTCCAGGTAGGGTTGGTGCTGGAAATAGTTGGCGTCGACGTCGCCCTCTTCGGTGACCGTGTTGGGCTGCACGTAGTCGGTGAACTCCTTCACTTCGAGGGTGTAGCCGTCGGCGGCCAGCTGGTCCTTGACGGTACCGTTCAGGATGTCGGCGTGCGGCGTGGGGCTTGCGGCCACCGTGATCGTCTTGTCGTCGCTCGATGCGGAGCTCGACTGGTTGGATGCCTGCTGGTTGGAACCGCAGCCGGTGAGCGCGAAGGCGGCCAGGGCGGCGACGGCAGCGCCGGCAACCACGAAGCGGAACCTGCGCTTGAGCGTAGTGCTTTCCATTGTTCCCCTCTCTGTTGGGATGTGTCTGGCGGGGCAATGAGGTCCCGCGTCCGTTGATGGACGAAACCTTAAACGTTCCTGAAGGGGCGGGCAAGCGGTCGGGGCGCGTGCCCGCTGCGCTATTTGGGCAGTTCAAGTCCCTAGTTTCGGAATTAGAGATAGCGGCGGTTCTCCTTTTCGAATAGTAATTTTCCACAAATGTGCTCGTCGCTATCTATTTGACAGATAGCACGTTGACGTAAACCCGAATGACGAAAAAGGGGGAAAGAGCTGGGCGGATGGTACTATGTCAAAGGTCTACTGAGAGGAGTGGAGGGCGCAGTGCGCGCTTTTCCGCCAGAGAAACCCACGAGAAGCAATCGCTAGGGGCGATACCGATATGATCAGAATAGAGCACCTCTATAAGACGTATCATGCCGACGATCCCGAACGCCGGCATGAAGCGCTCAAGGATATCAACCTCACTATCGATGACGGCGAAGTCTACGGCATCATCGGTGAATCGGGCGCCGGCAAGTCGACGCTCGTGCGCACGATCAACCTGCTCGAGCGCCCCTCGCAGGGCTCGATCGTCATCGACGGCAACGATATCACCGACTATACGGGCAAGCAGCTGCTCGACTTGCGCAAGAACATCGGCATGATATTCCAGCACTTCAGCCTCTTCGCCCAGCGCACGGTGCTCGGCAACGTGATGTTCCCCATGGAGGTGCGCGGCCAGAAGAAGGACGAGGCGCGGAAGCGCGCCTTGGAGCTGCTCGACATGGTGGGCTTGGCCGACCGTGCCGACAACTATCCCAGCCAGCTGTCTGGCGGCCAGCAGCAGCGCGTGGCGATCGCCCGCGCGCTGGCCAACGAGCCGTCGATCATGCTCTGCGACGAAGCGACGAGCGCCCTCGACACGATGACGACCAAGCAGATCCTCAAGCTGCTCCATCGCGTGAACAAGGAGCTCGGCGTGACGATCATCCTCATCACGCACTCGATGACGGTGGCTGAAGCCATTTGCGACCGCGTGGCCGTCATCGAAAACGGCGAGATCGTCGAAGAGGGTCCCACCAAGGACGTGTTTGCCCATCCGCAAAGCCATATGGCCCGCGCCCTGCTGGGACTCGAAGACGTCGACGAAGACGGCCGCCCGGTTGGCGAGGTCGATGCCTTCGACGCCGAGATGTCGCGCGAGTTCTCCGCGTCGCTTGCCGCATCCGTCACTGAAGGGAAGGCCGAGTAACCATGGATTTCAACGCATTCTTCGCGCAGTACGGTGCGCTTCTGGCCCAGGGCACTTGGGATACGATCGTGATGACCGTCTTGTCCACGCTGTTCGCTTACGTGTTGGGCATTCCCTTGGGCGTGCTCGTCACCATCACCTCCGACGACGGCCTGTGGCCCCATAAGGCCTGCAACCGGATCCTCGGCTGGATCGTCAACATCGGCCGGTCGATCCCCTTCATCATCCTGTTGGTGGCCATCATCCCCTTCACCCGCTTCGTCGTGGGCACGAGCCTGGGCGTGCCGGGCGCCATCGTTCCGCTCGTGGTGTCCGCCGCCCCCTTCGTCGCCCGCATGGTCGAGCAGAGCCTGCGCGAGATCGACGGGAGCCTGATTGAAGCGGCCCAGAGTATGGGCGCTTCCACCTGGCAGATCGTTTGGAAGGTCTACCTGAAGGAATCGGTGCCCTCGCTTGTGCGCGGCGCCTCGATCGTCTTCATCACCTTGTTCGGCTACGCGGCTATGGCCGGTACCGTGGGTGCCGGCGGCTTGGGCGACATCGCTATCCGCTACGGCTACCAGCGCTACCAGACCGACGTGATGATCGTGACCATCGTCATCCTGGTCGTGCTCGTGCAGATCGTCCAGTCGATCGGCGACGTGACCGCGCGCAAGATGGACAAGCGCAACCGCTAGGTTCGCGGGCAGCGTATTGCGAGAAGGGGGTCCGGCGGTGTCGGACCCCCTTCTTGTGTACGGCAGGTCTGCGGTCGGCTGCCGGTGCTACCGCCCCTTCGCCCCCGACTCTTGCGCCCCTTCGTGCCTGTTCTCGCCCCGACGGCCTTCGCACTAACGCACGTGTTGAACGAGATGCGGCAATTGGCGAGTAGGGACGGTTGTGCGGTTGTTAAAACCGCAGGTGAGAGCCGCGTGCGAGTGCGGCCTTCAGGAAGGGGCCGACTCTGGTTCAGCATTTGCGCACCCCGCGACGACGCAGGGTGGTGTCGGGCCGGTGGGCGTCGCGGCTAGTACCAGTTGAAGAGGCTACGGCGTTCGTCGAGCGTGGCGATGCGGGCCATTTCGTCGTCGGTGAGCGCGAAGCCGAAAACATCGAGGTTCTGACGCATGCGTTTGGCGTTCTTCGACTTGGGCACCACGGGGATACCGCGCTGCACGAGCGCGCGCAAGGCCACCTGCGCGACCGATACGCCGTGGGCGGCGGCGATCTTCTTGAGCGCGGGGTCCTTGAAGATGTCGTGCTCGCCCGAACAGAGCGGCGACCAGCTGGCGAGCACGGTGCCCTTGCTTGCGCACAGGGTCTGCATGTCGTGCTGCTGGCGGTACACGTGGGTTTCCACCTGGTTGACGGCAGGTATCACCGTGCAGCAGTTCACAAGCTGCTGGAAGACCTTGCCGATGAAGTTCGACACGCCGATTGCGCGGGCTTTGCCCTCTCTATAGGCGTCTTCGAGCGCCGTGTAGTTGCCGCCGATGTCGCCGGCAGGCTCGTGCACCAGCAGCAGGTCGACGTAGTCGGTCCCCAGGTTGCGCAGGGTTTGGTCGATAGAGCGCTTGGTGGAAGCGTAGTCGACCGTCCAGGTTTTCGCGGTGATGAAGACCTGGTCGCGGGAGATGCCGCTTTTGGCGATGGCCTTTCCCACATTCTTCTCGTTGTGGTAGCACTGGGCGGTGTCGATAGCGCGATAGCCCGCCTCGAGCGCCATGGTGACGTGGCGCTCCGCCGTCGCGCCGGCGACGTTGTAGGTGCCGTAGCCGACAAGCGGCATCTGCACGCCGTTGTTGAGCGTTACGAATTCCATTTCTCTCTCCCCTGAAGTTCGAACGGAACCAGTGTACGCCAAATGACTGACTTTGTGGCAATTCCGGTGGGGATGCGCGGCGATATGTCCGAACTTTCGGAAATACGGCAAAAAAATAGGACAAATGTAGAAATGTGCGGGAAACGCGAGCCGTCCTAAAGGCAGAAACCTACCATGACGCCCGCCTTGTAGTTGCCGAGAAAGCCTTCGGGGTTGCCCGACCCATCTGCGTACGTTCCGGCGAAGTAGACGTCGTCGGTGGGGCGCGGGGTGCGGGTCCACCAATCGATGGGCTTTTCGCTGCTCTTCGTGAGCCAGGCGCGGACGAGCCCGCCATGGGGGCTGCGGGCGCTTTGGGCGTCGAGGCCCGTCTGGGCGAAGATATCGTACTGCGCCCCTTCTGCGGCAAGGACCGCGTTGGCGGCGGCGTTGTCGTAGGGGCCAATCGCCGAACCCCAGATTTCGGTCCAGGAGGGCACCCACAGGCGATCGATCGTAGCGGTGACGCTTGTGGGGTCGGCGGCGCGGCCGGCGTTGTTGGTGAGCTTGCGGGCGGGGACGATGGCGGTGGCAAGCTCGTTGGGGAAGCGCTCGATCAGGTCGGCGTTCAACCATGCGCGCAGGGCGCTCGATTCCCAGCCGCCCTCGTTTGAAGCCTCGTCGTTCATTTCGTGTCGGTGGGCAATGCGCGCGCCCAAGAAGCTGAGCCCGCAGGGGGCGCCGTCTTCGCCGCTGTCGTGGCAGATACCCGCAAGCTGCAGGGGCAGCTTGGACCCGTCGGAAAGCGTGGCGACCTTCCATCCCCCGGCCAGGCCGTCGCCGTCTGTAAGGCCGGCTGCGCGTACCATGGCCTGCGCCTCTTCGGGGGAGGCGCAGGCTGCCAGGCGTCGGCCGAGCACGGCGAGTTCGGGCCAGGTCTTATCGCCTAAGGTGCCCGTGTCCGCCAGGTCGTCGCGTGCGTCTTTTGCGCACCCCGCGAGGGGGAGGGCGCTGCCGGCCGCCAGGGCAAGGCCGCAGGTGGCGGCAACGCGAAGGAAGCGGCGGCGCGAGAGGGGCGTGGAGGACATAGAAATCCTTTCGGGGGGCGCACGGGCAAGCGGGCGCGTGCGCGAGGGTGCAAGACGTGTGGGCGGGGGATGAGGGGGTGCGGGACACAGGGGCGAACGGGCGCGCGTCCAGCGGAGTGCCCTACGGGCATGAAAAAGGGGCGCGACCGCACGGCCCCGCCCCTTCGCATGGTGTGTGATGGCTTATTTGTCGAGCGCTTCGATCAGAGAGGTCTTCTGGCGGTCGCCCAGGCCGGCCAGGCGACGCGTTTCGTCGATGCCGACTTCGGCCAGGAGGGATTCGGTCTTGGCTTTGCCGTATCCAGGGAAGGCGGACACGAACTGCTTGACGCGCATCTTGGCAAGCGCGGAGTCGTCGAGCTTGCCGAACGCATCGGCGCAGGAAAGCTTGCCGTCCTTGATCTGCTGCTTGTATTCGGCGCGGCGAGCGCGGGTTTCGGCGGCCTTCTTCAGGGCTTCGGCCCTCTGCTCTTCGGTCATCTGCGGCAGTGCCATGTGATCACTCCTGTATAAGAATCTAGTGGAAAGCCGGCCCCCGGTCGTGCGGTGCGGCGCGGCGCTGGTGGGATTATCGCACTATGGAGGGGGAATGCAAAACAAAACCGCATTTCATAGGGGATTTCTGGATGATATGGGGCGTGGGCGGGCCTACGGCGCGCCTTGGCGGCGCACCTGCGCTAGACTGGTAAAATCTCTCGTTCGGAAGGGGTTTCTGCCTATGCCCAATGCGAAGGCGCTTACTGCGACCAATGTGCTCATCGCGATCAACGTGATTGTGTTCCTGGTGGAATGGCTTGCGCCCTACCGCGTGTACCAGGCGATCGACGCGCAGGCGCTCACCACCTATGTGGTGCTTACCGGCAACTGGCATACGCTCGTAACGTCGATGTTCATGCACAGCGGCCTGCAGCACCTGCTTTCGAACATGATCGGCCTCTATTGGGTGGGCACCCTGCTTGAAGAGGTCTACGGGCCGGTGCGCATGCTCGTGCTCTACTTCGTTTCGGGGATTGCGGGCGGCCTCGCTTTCGTGGCGATCAACCTGCTCGTGGGCCAGCCGGCTGCCTGCGTGGGCGCGTCGGGCGCGATTTTCGGCCTGTTCGCCGCCTATGCCCTGCTGCTCGTGTGCGAGCATAGCCGCCATCGCCTGCTCGCGCGCCCTACGACCAAGCAGGACGTGACCGCCTTCCTCACGGTGATCTTGCTCAACGTGGCGCTCGGGTTCGCGCCCGGCGTGGCTTGGCAGGGGCATCTGGGCGGCATGGTCGCCGGCCTCGCGGTAGGCGCCGTGCTCTATGCCGGTGCGGTGCGCCGGGTGCGCGCAGCGCACCGCGGCTAGCGCGGCCTATTCCGCTCGAGTGGCAAGGGCGGGGGAGTTCGTAGCGCCCGCAGCGGCGTGCGCGGCCTCCAGTTTGCCGGCGGCGCGCTCCTTGTCGAGACGCACGTTGCGGAAGTAGACGAGCCAGTTGGCGCCCAGGGCGGCGAGGTTCAGGAAGTACACGGCCAGCACCCAATTGATGCCGCCGCCTGCGAACTTGGCGGCGATGCCGGCCAGGTAGCCGATCGTGATGAGCCCGATGAACTGCCACGACGTGCCCGCCGCGGTACGCGCCTTGTAGCTCTTGTAGGCGTTCAACGGCCACGAAAGGCCGAAGCAAATGAGCATGATGGCTTCAAGCAGGGATGCCATGGGGGTTCCTTTCCGGCGCAGCGCGCGCAACGTTATCGGTGCGCGCCTAAGGGTAGGCGGCAATGCCTTATGCGTCTAATATCATATGAACGTAAAGCCATATCGATGTGATATGAATCGAGGACCCAATGGAGCTGAGTCAGCTCAGGCACTTTCATGCGGTGGTCGTGCACGGCAAAGTGGGGGAGGCCGCGCGGGCGGAAGGCATTGCCCAGCCGGCCCTCACCCAGTCGGTGCGCAGGCTCGAACGCGACCTGGGGTGCGCCCTCGTCGAGCGGGCGGGCCGCGGCGTGCGCGTGACCGAAGCGGGTCTCCTCTTCGACCGGCGCATCGCGGGCGCCCTCGACGAAATCGATGCGGCGCGCGACGAGGTTCGTCGGTTTGCCGCGGGCGAGGAGCGTACGGTGCGCGTGTCGATCGGGGCGGCGTCGGGCCTCATGGCCGAAGCCATTGCCCGCTTCCGCGCCGAACGGCCCGACGGGCGCTTCGAAATACGCCATTTCGACGCAGGGGCGCGCTGCGACGTTCGCTCGCTCACGCGCTCGCAGGGAGCGGGGCCGGCGGCCAGCGACACGAGGGCCGTGTTCACCGAGCGCATCATGGTGGCCTTTCCCCGACAGATGCACGAGCGGCTCGTTACCGAGGGGCGGTTGCGATCCGGCGCGATTCCCGTGGCCGAGCTTGCGGGCGCGCCCTTCCTGACCATGTCGGCGTCGGTGGGCTTCCGCGGGGTCTGCGACGTGGCGTGCGCGCGGGCGGGTTTCGCGCCCAGTATCGCGTGCGAAAGCGACAATCCCGCGACGGTCGAGCGGATGATCAGCTTGGGATTGGGCGTGGGTTTCTGGCCCGAACATTCCTGGGGGCCCGTGGGCGAAAACTGCCGTCTGGTGCCGGTGGACGGCGAGGGTTTTGCGCGGGATATCGTCGTCGAGCTCATGGATGCCGGCCGTGAGCCGTCGCGTGCCTTCTTCGCCTGCGCATGTCGTACGATCGCGGCGGCCTTCGATGCGCCGGGGCGCGGGGAGGCGGGCGCCCTCTGCCCCGGGCATTGAGGCGCCGGGCTGGGCCGAGTGCGCTAGCGGATGTCGGGCCGGTAGGTTCGGTAGGCCCACTGGATGATGGCGGCTGCCCCCATGGCGAAAAGGAGAATGGCGAAGTAGGAGGCGCTGTAGGTGCCGAACGCTTCTTTCATCAGGCCGGGGAACATGCTGTAGCAGACGCCGCCCAGGGTGTAGCTGATTTGGAAGTTCCGCACGTTGCGGGCGCTCTGCCCCGGGTTGGAAAGCTCGAGCGACCAGATGCTCACACCCGTGCTTGCCAAGCCCACGCCCAGGCTGTAGAGCAGGGTGCCCGCAAGGGCGAGCCCGGTGAGGTGTAGGGGCATGAGGCTGAAGCAGGCGAGGCCGGCGAAGAGGATCGCGAAGAAGACGAGCGAGCCGCGTCGGGTGCCTACACGGTCGAACGTGACGCCCACGGCGAGCTTGCTGAACATCAGCACGAAGCCGGTGAGCGAGACCATGCTGGCGGCAAAGACGGGGCTTTGTCCTTCGGTCGTCATGAGAATCGAAATGTAGGGGAGACCGCTGAAGGTCATCATGCCCAACAGGAACATGCCGGCGAGGATGATGCGGGCCGCATGCGCGGGGATGGGGCGGCGGCGTGGGGAACGCTCGCTTTCCGCAGGCTGTGCGGGGGCTTCGGCGGGGCGCGGCGCGGACTCGCCGGCGGGGGCCGGTCGGTCGTGCACCAAGAGGAGCAGTGCCAGGGCACCCGCCGCAGCGACCGCGGCTTCGATGCTGAAGGCCGCATGGAGCGAGACGTTCTGGATCACGGGGTAGGCGACAATCGGAACCACGACGGACGCCGCAGCGCTGCCGACCGAGGCGATGCCGATCGCCGTGCTCACATGGGCGTCGAACCAGCGGTTGAGCACGAGCGTCATGCCGACCATGCCGCCGAAGCCCATGCCGAGCCCGCCGAAGACGGCGCCCGCGCAGAGGAGGGGCATGCCGTCGGCAAGGGCGAACGCCGCGAAAGCGAGCACGGTGCAGAGCATGGCGACGAACACGCCCCAGCGCATATGGAGGGTGGCGTAGAAGCGGTTCACGAAAATGGTGGCGACCATGTAGGAGAGGGTGCGCAGGCCCACGATGAAGCTGCCGCCCGCGTCGCCGACGCCGGGGAGCTCGACCAGATAGGGCTGGTAGACCGAAAAGGAGGTGTTGGAGAAACCGAAGCTCACGAACATGAGCACGAAGCAGCAGGCGACGATGACGGTGCGGTAATGCGATTCTTCTTCGACCATGTGGGGGCGGGCTTTCGGACGGGGCGGACGGTGGTTCGACACTACCATAACGGCGAACGCCGGGCGGGCGGGTGCGTCGGGGTAGATCGCATGAGCTTCGCTGGCGCTCCTGTCGCGAGGCTCGATTTGCGCACGCTCCCTTGTCGCGAGGCTCGACTCGCGCGCCCCGGCGCCGGGCCGGATGCTCCGTCGCTCGCGCTCCCTTGTCGTGGGCTTCGATTTGCGCGCCCCTTATCGTGGGCCTCGCTTCGCGCGCCCCGGCACCGGGCCGCATCTTCCGTCGCTCGCGCCCCGGTTTTTGTTTCACGCCAGGCGGGGAGTTTTGACGTGAATATCTCTATTTCGCGGGCTCCGGCCCCAGCGAGTCCCCATATCATCGTTTTTGAGCGACAATAATAAACAATCAGTGAAAAAATGCACAAAAACTTGAAGCCGCCAATTTCAGAACCGCGAATTAGGTACCTTTACGTCATTTCCTGGCCTTCCCCGTTTCATTTCCGCTCTCGCGCTCGGAAATGAAACGGGCGCCCTCGTGGCCTGCCGATTGAGTTTTCGAGCTGTTTCACAATCTTTCGGGAAAGATGATGAACAGAAGCTATAAATATGTTCATTAATGCGGCTGTAATTCGCGAATCGGGGCCGTTATTCCTCGAAAACTCGATTGGCGTGCCATTTCCGCGCCTTGGGCGTGGGAGGGCGGCTTCGGCTGCGGCCACGGTTCCCCGCGCTCGCACGACAGGGGGCGCCGGGTGGGCTCGCCCGACGGGGCGCCCGCGCCTCTGCCGCGGCTTGCGATCGACCTGCACGGCGAACGCCGCATCGCGCCTAAGGGCGAGCCTGGCCTCAGCACCTCGCGTTGCGGCGCCGCCCGAGGCACGCTCGCTCACATCTGTGTCTTTTGGCAAATGCCAACTATATGTCGTACGGTAGCTGCGAGCCCTTGAACTGGGCGGTCTCGGATGCATGCCAAATGTGCTGAAACGGTGTCAATAGAGAAACTCTTAGCCGGTTTTAAGGAATCGTTCAGCTTCGGCGGTCATACTGCCAAACAGCACGAGGGCGAGCTTCCCCCCTTACATTTGTCCTCGATGCGTGCGTGCGCGGACGTCCCCAATAATCCGCCCGCGCTTTTATCGGCGGCCTGCGCAGCGGAACATCACCATCCTCGTTCCGCATTCCCTTCCCCAAAGCAACGCTCAGGCCGCCGAACTCTCTTTTCGATACCCTCTGGTTTCACGCGTGCGTCGTATGTACCCGTGGCCATTGCCGCGCTTGGGTGTGCCGGTCGCGCGTAAAGCGCTCGGGCGTTTCAGGTTTCAAAACGGGCACAAGCCGCAGGCCGCCCCAAGCCAGGTCGTATACTGCAGGCATACGAACGCGCCCCGCGCGACAGACCAGCTGAAGAAAGGCTGTATCATGGCAATCTTTTCCCGCATCTCCGACATCCTGAAGGCCAACATCAACGACATGCTCGACAGGGCCGAAGACCCCGTTAAGATGGTCAAGCAGATCATCATCGAAATGGAAGAACAGGTCGACGATGCCACCCAGGCCCTGGGCCAGGCCATGGGGTCTCAGAAGATCGCCGCCAAGGAGCTCGCCGACGCCAAGGCGAAGTCGGCCGACTGGCACGACAAGGCCAAGCTCGCCCTGAAGGCCGGCGACGAAGAGCTCGCCCGCAAGGCGCTCGACGCCCAGGTCGACATCGACGGCCAGATTGCCGGCTTGCAGGAATCCTACGATGCGATTACCGCGCAGGTGAACAAGCTGCGCGAGCAGGTTACCGAACTGCGCATGAAGCTCGATGAGGCCCGCAGCCGCCAGAACGTGCTCATCGCGCGCGCCAAGATGGCCGACGCCCAGGCCTCCGTGTCGAAGTCGGTCGCTTCCGCCAACGCCGATTCGGCCTTCGCCAAGCTCGACAAGATGGAGCGCAAAATCGTCGAAAAAGAGGCCACCAACGAAGCCTACGCGGAAATCAACGGGTCGGATGCCTCGGTGCAGATGCGCTTCGACGACCTGCAGCACGCGGGTGCGGTCGACGACGAGCTTGCCAAGCTCAAGGCCGAACTGGGCATGTAGCGGCGACGGCGATCTATGCGAAGCTTCGATCTTATCCTGGCGCTCTTCTTCCTTGCCGTCGTGGGCTTCATCGCCTTCACCACATGGAAGGGCATGAAGCGCCCGAACGACCCGAGCGCCGGGCCCGCCGCAACGCCGGCGCAAACGGCCGCCAATCCCAGCCAGATCGCCCAGGACATGCGCATCACGAAGACAAGCCGCGTGGCCGATGCGCTCGACGTGGTCGACGAGCTGGGGAAAACGAGTCCTGGGTTCCGCCACTATTGCGAGCTCGTGGGCACTGCACAGACCCAAGGCGGGGTCGTCGCGCCTTACAGTCAGCGAAAGGTGGCCTACTACGAGGTGCGCTGCTACCGCATCGAGCGCGTGGGCGGCGCCGACCGTGAAACGCTCGTCGCCAACGAGCACGCCCTCGATCCCTTCTACTTTACCGATGGGAGCAGCTCTGAAAAAGTCTACGTCGACGTCGGCGGGCGCGCCCGTAGCGGCGAGCGGGCTTGCGAGCGATTTCGGTCCCGGCATGGGCGACCCGGGCTTTTTCGCCCCGGGCCTCGGCGGCTTCATGGGCGGCATGCCCCTGGGCGGTTACGTTATGGGCGGCATGCCCGGTCGCGATCGCGACAGCGGCGCTGCCGACGTGTTGGTGGGCATGGGGATGGGCGCCCTCATTGGCGCGCTCGCCCAGCAGGGCGTGCAGGATCAGCTCAACCCCCAGGCGGAATTCCGCGGTTATCGGGTGGTGGAAGACGTCGTGCCCCTGGGCAGCTCCGTCTACTGTTTGGGCGAGCTCTATCGTGCGGGCGATCGCGCCTACGTGGGCCGGTCGGTGTCGAAGAGCTACCCGAGCTCGTATTTCGCCTGCAAGCCCGAAGCCGAAGTCGAAGCGGCGCTTTCGGGCGCCTAGCGCGGCGAACCTGCAGGGTGGGCGAATCGCCCGGTCGAGCGGCCTGCGCGTCCTTGGCCTACGCGGCCCGGACGGCGTGCTCGGTGTGCTCCGCTCGCGCTAGGCCCATACGCAGACGGCCCGGACGGCGCGCTCCCGAGGGGGAGGCGCCGTCCGGGCCGTCTGCGTATGGGTGCTCGCTGCGCTAGAGGGCAGCTTCGATTTTACAGAGGAACATGGTCGCGCCCGCGTGGTCGCCTTCCGCCGCCACGCCCTTGGCGGTGATCGTGGCGCCGTCGCGCACGTAATAGATGTCGAGCGGCTCGCCTTCCTGCACTTCCAGGCGGTAGTCGATTTGGAAGGTGCGAATCTCGCCCTGCTCGCCGGGGTTGAGCGCGTTCATCACGTAGGTGGCGTAGCGCGTGTTGTTCACGTGCCCGTTGACGTCGACGTCGCTGTAGGCGGGCACTACGCGGTAGGGCGCAAGGCCGTCGATGGCGAAATCCCGCACGCGCCGCGGCTTCTTTTCGAAGGCCCGGTCGGGGCTGAAGTCCATGGGGCCGTCGTAGTTGTCCTTCACCGACGCGAATTTGCGGGTGCGTGTGTCCATCATGACCCATTCGCTCGTGGCCTTCACCAGAAGGTCGCCGCTCGTGCTCTTCAGCGTGTAATCGCGCAGGAAGGAGAAGCGCGAGGGGTCGTGCGGCCAGGTGCGGGCCACGACGTCGTCGTGCATCTGGGGATGGGCGAGCACCTCGTACTTCATGCGGATGACCGCCCAGAAGACTCCGCGCGCTTCCATGTCGGCAGCGCCGATGCCCATCCCCTCTGCCTGCAGACCGGCCAGGTCCTGGCAGACGTCGAGCACGGCCGAGGCTTTCATCCGCCCGTAGCGGTCGAAGTCGGTCGTGCGCAGCTGATAGGTTTTGGTGAGTTCGGTTTCCATTGCGCCCCTCCAGGCGTCAAGACCATCGTATTCGGGTTCCGAACAGGTATTGTACCCGTTTGCGCCCGCTGTGCCGCGGAGGGCGCGCGCCCGTTAGAGCTCGACGGCTCCGGCGAAGCGGTAGTCGCCGTCGGTGGCGACCACCATGCGGTTGTCGCGCTCGGCGGGGGCGGCGTCTCCGCAGGGGAGGGCCCAGACGTGCGCGAACGCGGTGTGCAAGGCAGCTGCGATCTGCTCGATGCTGCGTGCCTGGTCGCCTTCGAGGGCGGAGATCACGTTCGAAAGGTAAAGGCCCCCGGGGACGAGGATGTCGTGCACGAGGCGGGCGGCGTCCGCATCGGCAAGAGAGGCCACGGGCTCGCGCCCGGTGAAGGTGTCGTTCAAGACCGCGTCGTAGCGCGGGGCGGGGCCTTCGTGTGCGGCGCCGTGCCAGTCGTCGTCTTCGTTCTGCTCGGGCCCGTAGGGGTTGGGCGCACCCCTTGTCACGGCCTGGGCGTAGGTTTCCAGGAAGGTGCGCCCATCCTGGCAGATGAGGGCCAGGCGGTCGTTTTCGTCGAGGTCGAATTCGGCGATGAGCCGGTCGAGGTAGAAATAGCGTTCGGCGATGAGCGTCACCTGCGGGTCGGCTTCCACCACGTCCATGCGGCATTCCGGGTGCGTGGCAATCAGGTGCTTGGGGTAGGCGTACCCGCCGCCGCCGATCATGAGCGTGTTGCGGACGGGGATGCCGGCATCGAAGAGGGCGTCGTAGGCGCGGAAATAGTCGAAGACGGGTTCGTAGACTTTGTCGTCGTCGATATAGGTGGCCGATTGGAAGGCCCCGTCCACGTCCATCACGCGCACGAGCTCGCCGGGGCGGAATTCGACCATATAGACGAGCAGGGGGCCGAACATCGTGTCGAAGCGCAGAAAGGTCTTCGATTCATCGACGACGCCCGCCTGCCCGGCACGGCCCGCCAAGTCGCGGGTCGGATCGGGCGTGCCTTCGCCCGGCTGGCCGTCCGCCCGCCGCGGCCCCACCAGGCGGGCGGCTCCGGCGCAGCCGACGCAGACGACGATGACGCCGACGATGATCCAGACGATGTCGCCCATGCGGTTCCTTCGGCCTTACTGGATGTGGACGAGCGAGTAGATCTCGGCGTCGGTGTGCTGGGAGATGAGCTTGCGCGGGTTGAGGAAGTCGAGCTCCATGAGGAAGGCAAGACCGGCGACCTGGGCGCCGAAATGCTCGACCATCTTGAGCTGGGCCACGGCGGTGCCGCCGGTGGCCACCAGGTCGTCGACCAAAAGCACCTTGTCGGTGGGCTCGAGCGCGTCGGTGTGGATCTGCAGGGCGTCGGTGCCGTATTCGAGCGCGTAGGACTCGCTGTAGGTCTCGCGCGGCAGCTTGCCCGGTTTGCGGGCGGGCACGAAGCCGGCGCCCAGACGGTAGGCCACCGGGGCGGCGACCATGAAACCACGGGCCTCGGCGCCGACGACTTTGGTGATGCCACGTCCCATGAAATGGTCGGCCAGATCGTCGATCGAGCGGGCGAAGCCTTCCGGGTCTTTCATGAGGGTCGTGATGTCCTTGAACACCACGCCTGCGGTGGGGTAATCGGGGATGTCGGTGATGAGCTTTTCGTAATCGAAATCCGCCACGGGGAAATCCTTTCATCATGGGTATACCGCGAAGTTGCCCACGGTCCTTGTGCACTTGGTATTGTATGCTTGAACAGAGCGCAAGCGAAGATTTCAGGTCCAAGAGGGCCTCGATCCCTTTTAAACGACTCAATCGAAGGAGTCTCGCCTATGACCGAATCGCAGGACGCACGTTCCTCTCGCGACGGCGCGCAGACGCACGCCGTCCTTACCGAGCCGGCCAACCCCCTGCATACCTCCTTGCCCGATGGCCAGGGCTTTCGCGGGGCCACGCCTGCGACCGAACATGAGAGCCGAGGGTCGGTCATCGCGGCGATCGCGGCCAACATCGCCGTGGGCATCGTGAAGCTCATCGCGGCGGCCGTTTCGGGCAGTTCCGCCATGATTTCCGAAGGCATCCACTCCATCGTCGACTCGGGCAACGGCATGCTCGTCCTGCTCGGGCAGAAGCGCTCGTCGCGTCAGGCCGATCTCGAGCATCCCTTCGGCTACGGTCACGAGCTGTATTTCTGGACGCTCGTGGTGGCGGTCATGATCTTCGCCTTGGGCGGCGGCCTTTCCATTTACGAGGGCATTGCCCGCATTCGCGAAATCGGCCCCGACACCGTGCTCGGCGACCCCACGGTCAGCTATGTCGTCATCGTCGCCGCCATGCTCATCGAGGGCGCGAGCCTGCGCGTGGCGCTCAAATCCTTCAACAAGGCGCGCGGCGAGGTGCGCCCGCTCACCTTCATCAAACAGGCGAAGGACCCGAGCCTGTTCACGGTCGTGCTCGAGGATTCCGCCGCCGAACTGGGCCTCGTCTTCGCCCTGCTCGGCATCTTCTTGAGCCATGCGCTCAACATGCCCGTGTTCGACGGCATCGCTTCGGTGCTCGTGGGCCTGCTGCTCGTGGCGGTGTCGACTCTGCTGCTGCGCGAAACCAAGGGCCTGCTCGTGGGCGAGGGCATGCGCGCGCCCGAACTGCGCGAGGTCGAAGCAATCGCCGAGCGCAACCCTTACGTGATCGAATGCGGTCGCATCCTCACGCTCTATCTGGGCCCCAACGATATGCTGCTCACGATGGACGTCACCTTCAAGAAGGAATGCACGCGCGACGACATCATGCAGGCCATCGACCAGATCGAAGGGCAGATCGTGCGCCGGTTCCCGCAGACCACGCGCATTTTCATCGAATCGGAAAGCCTGCGCTTCACCTACGAGCAGGCCGAGCAGGCTGCGGCGCTGGGTGCGAGCAAGGGCGATTCCCGTTCCGACATCCACCCGCGTCCCGGCATCCACCGCGTCGTCTAGGGGCGCTGCGGCCAGCGTGCGCGGCATGCGCCTTGGGCGCTGGGCCGCGACTCCACCTGGCCTTTGGGCGTTGGCATCGCCGAAGGCGGCGGTTTAGTTGAAAGTGCCAAGGTGCGGTTGGTGCGGGTGTCCGAGGAGCAGCGCCCAGAGCGCACAGGGGGCAGCCCGCGCCCGCGCGTCGATTGGCTCGTTTGCGAGCAATGCCCTCAGAAGTCCGCGCCCGTAGCCGCCCCCGCGCACCTGCGACTCGCGTGCTCATGGGCGCCCAGCGAAGAATTTGCCATTGCGTTACCTGATTGAGGGCACATTCGGCTGCGCCATACGTTAGTATGAAAAATGTACTTCTTAGCGAAAGGATACCGTATGGATTTCATGGACGCCGTGGCTGCCCGCCGCACCGTGTACGCTCTCAATAAAGAACTTCCCGTCGCGCAGCAGAAAGTCACCGACATGGTGAAGCGCGCGACCGAACTCGTGCCCGACGCCTTCAATATGCGCAGCCAGCGCGTGGTGATCGTGCAGGGCGCCCAGCAGGATGCCCTGTGGGACGCCGTTTACGACGCCTTCGACGGCAAGGTTGCCCGCGAGAAGATCGACGGCTTCAAGGCCGGCGCCGGCACCGTGCTCTACTTCATCGACACGGCGACGGTGAAGGGCCTGCAGGACCAGTTCCCCACCTATGCCGCCAACTTCCCCGTGTGGGCGCAGCAGTCCAACGGCATGCTGCAGTTCACCGTGTGGACGGGCCTGCGCGAGTTGGGTGTGGGTGCCAACCTACAGCACTACAACCCGGTAATCGACGACGTGGTGCGCGCTCTCACCGGTGTGCCCGAAAGTTATCAGCTCGTCGCGCAGATGGTCTACGGCGGCATCGTCGAAGATGCCGGCGAAAAGCCCGGCGAGAATATCTCCGATCGCGTGACGGTGATCGGCTAGCGCGCTCGCAAGGGATGCGTTCAAACGGGTTCGGCGCCGCGCGTGCCGAACCCGTTTTTTATGGGCGGAAGAGCAAGTTGGCGTCGACGGGGTGGGGGAAGCCGTCGACCTTGGCCTTGCTTGCGTACTGCCACACGGCCAGCTGCTGGTTGGTCGACGGCGTGCCGTTGTAGTCGGCGAACCAAATGGGCGGCTGCCCGGCGGCAACCATATCGATATGCGAGAGGTCTTCGACGTTGCCGTAGACCATGGGCTGGTAGCCCGCATCGGAAATGACCTGGCAGAAGGCGCGCGCGTTGGCGGACACCTGGGCAGACGAAAGGTCGGCGACCCGGCTGCCGGCCTTCGAATCGGACACTTCCAAATCGTAGACGATGGGCAGATCGAGCTGCTTGCCGTCGATCTGCTGCAGCATGAAGGCGGCTTCCTCGCGCGCCTCGTCTTCGGTGCGCGCCTGCGAGTAGAAATAGGCGCCGCAAGGAATGCCGGCGGCCGTTGCGTTGGCGACGTTGCGCTGGAAGAGGTCGTCGGCGTTGAGCTCGCCTTGGGCGGTGCCGCGGAAGCCGGCCCGCAGGAAAGCGAACTGCACGCCGTCGGTTTTGGCGGCGCCCCAATCGACGACGCCCATGTTGTCGGAGACGTCGATGCCGAATTCCGAAACGACTGTACCCCCGACCAGGTAGGCTTTGCGCCCGTTGGCGTCCTTGCCCAGGTTGCTCCAGTTGAAATCGGTGCTGTTGGAAAGCGGGGTGGCGGTGTGGCGCCAGGTTGCGCCCTCGGCGGAGGAATCGCCCTGGTCGGCCGAACGTTCGGTCGTGGGGGCGCCGGAGGCGTCGCCGGTTTCGTGCGGTGCGCATCCGCGCGCGACGCCGATGACCGCCGCCAAGATGGCGATGACGACAAGGGCGAGCAAGGCGAGTCGGGCGAGACCGGCTGGTTGGCGACGCGAGGTCCCATCGGTGCTGCGCCAGGTCATGTGGTCGCTCATGTGGGGCGGCTGCAGGGCGCGATGGGAGCGTCCCGGGCGGGCGATGCCGTTGGGACCGATGGTGAACGACCCCATCGACGACCGATCGAGGCCCTCGATTCCGCGGGCCCGCCCCAGGCGGTCGCCGCCATGGGATACGCCGCCGGTGACGGTCGAGCTCGCGCCGTCGTGGCCGGTGCGTATGCGGTGGGCGTGCTGTTCGCGCAGAACGGCGGCGTCGCGCTGCGGCCGTCCCTCCTCGGCGCTCACCTGCGAGCGACGGGCCGTGCGCACCTGATGGAAATCGCGCTCATGCTGGGCCTGCAGGCGTTCGGCAGGGGTGGGATCTCTTCTTTGGCGGGTGTCGGGCCAGGGGTCTTGGGGCCGGTCGTGGGGCGCGGGCGCGTGGGAGCGCGTGCCTTGCGCCTGCGGGACGCGCCCGGCGCTGCCGTTTTGCAGGCGCTGATCGCGCGTGGGGTAGGGGGCACAGGCGCGGGCGTCGCGCGAGCCTCCGAGGTTGGGCGCGCGGTAGCCGCGCGCCCATTCGGGGGCTTCGCGTCTGCCGCGCCCGACGTCCGACCCGGTGGGATACGGAGTGCGCGAAGAGCTGCCGCGGCTAGGGCGGTACGGGTTGGTGTGGTGCCGTTCCTGCACGACGCGCATGCCTCGATTCGCTATTCAGTGGCGGAAGACCGCCATCTTCGCAAGTTTGTCCCATTCTATCAGGTTGTATGCCAAAGCACATCCAAGGCAGGGCAGGGGTGCGCCCGTGCGGCGCCCCCTGCCGACAATCGAAAGTTACCGCTCCGTAACGCGCAGGCGAAACTCCGCCGCATTCGTTGCAGGCGGCAGGGGGCGCACTATAATCGCAGCTAGCACTCAGTGAAGACGACTGCCAATGTCCCGCGCGCATGCGGGCGCACGTGCCCAGTGGTCCCGGCGGCGCATTGCGCTTCCGGGGCTTTCTTGCGGCACCCCTTTCGCGCAGGACGTGGCGGCGCCTCGATTACGACGGGAAGGGCTGCGCATGCAGACATTTAAGACAGAGAGCAAGAAGCTCCTCGATCTGATGATCAACTCGATCTACACCAACAAGGAGATCTTCCTGCGCGAGCTTATCAGCAACGCTTCCGATGCAGAAGACAAGCTCTATTTCAAAAGCCTTACCGACAAGTCCATCGAACTGTCCCGCAACGACCTCACGATCGGCATCTCTTTCGACAAGGACGCCCGCACGGTGACGGTGTCCGACCACGGTATCGGCATGGACCGCGACGCGCTCGAGAAGAACCTGGGCACGATTGCCCATTCCGATTCCCAGGAATTCAAGGCGGCCCAGGCGGCGGCTGAAAAGGCCCAGACGGACCAGGCGGCCTCCGAAGGCGACAAGGCGGCTGCGGAAGGGACTGCCACCAAGGACGCCGTCGACATCATCGGCCAGTTCGGCGTGGGCTTCTACAGCGCCTTCATGGTCGCCAAGGAAGTGCGCGTGGTCACCAAGCCCTACGGCTCGAAGGAAGCCTGGGAGTGGACATCCGACGGCGTCGAGGGCTATACGATCGAACCTGCCGAAAAGGAGGGATTCGGCACCGACGTCATCCTCACGCTCAAGGACAACGAAGGCGACGAGAACTACGACACCTACCTGACCGAATACGGTCTGAAGGACCTGGTCAAGCGCTACAGCAACTACGTGCACTATCCCATTCAGATGATGGTCACCAAGTCGCGCCAGAAGCCCAAGCCCGAAGACGCCGGCGACGATTACAAGCCCGAATACGAGCAGTACGAAGAGCTCGAAACCGTCAATTCCATGACGCCCATCTGGAAGCGTCGCAAGAGCGAGGTGTCCCAGGAAGAGTACAACGAATTCTACAAGAGCCAGTTCCACGATTACACCGACCCGGCCCGCGTCATTTCGGTGCATGCCGAAGGCGCCCTGTCCTACGACGTGCTCCTCTTCATCCCCAGCCGCGCCCCCTTCGATCTGTGGAGCAAGGACTACAAGAAGGGCCTCGAGCTCTACAGCAGCAACGTCCTGATCATGGAAAAGTGCGAGGACCTGCTGCCCGACTACTTCAACTTCGTGCGCGGCGTCGTCGACAGCCAGGACCTGTCGCTCAACATCAGCCGTGAAACCCTGCAACAGAACGGTCAGCTGCGCGCCATCGCCCGCCACGTGGAAAAGAAGATCCAGCAAGAGCTCGAAAAGATGCTCAAGAACGACCGCGAAGACTACGAGAAGTTCTGGGACAACTTCGGCCGCACGATCAAGTACGGGATCTACACGAGCTACGGCATGAATAAGGACACGCTCGGCAAGCTCCTGCTCTTCTATTCCGCCAAAGAGCAGAAGATGGTTACGCTCGCCGAGTACATCGAGGCCATGCCCGAAGGCCAGAAGGCAATCTACTACGCGGCCGGCGAATCGACCGAAAAGCTCGGCAAGATGCCCATGGTCAAGGCCGTGCTCGGCAAGGGCTACGACGTGCTCCTGTGCACGCAGGACGTCGACGACTTCTGCTTCCAGACCATGCAGAACTACGAGGAGAAGGACCTCAAGAACGTGGCCAACGGCGACCTCGACCTGGAAAGCGAGTCCGACAAGACCGCTGCCGAAGAGGCCACAAAGGAAAATGAGGGCCTCTTCACCGCCATGAAGGACGCCCTGGGCGACAAGGTCAAGCGCGTGGCTGTGAGCAGCGTCCTTACTGACGCCCCGGCCTGCCTGACCGCCGACGGCCCCATTTCGCTCGAGATGGAAAAGATCATGGCGGGCATGCCCGATTCCGACCAGGTGAAGAGCGAGCGCGTGCTCGAAATCAATGCCAAGCATCCGGTGTTCGAGGTGCTCAAGTCCGCCCAAGCCGCGGGTGACGCCGAAAAGGTGAAGGACTACACCGACCTGCTCTACAACCAGGCCTTGCTCGTCGAGGGCTTGCCGATCGACGACCCGGTTGCCTTCGCCCAGGAGGTCTGCAAGCTCATGAAGTAGGGTGGGGCCGTGCCGTGTGAGGGGCTCATCCGTTCATCAAACGCACACGAGCCCGGGCTTGCGTTTCAAGCGTGGGTTCGATACAATTTAGCCTTGCGTTTGACGTAACGAACGCATGCGCCGACGTGGCTCAGCTGGTAGAGCAACGCTCTCGTAAAGCGTAGGTCACCGGTTCGAATCCGGTCGTCGGCTCCAGAGAATGCAAAGGCCGCAAGCTCCGCGCGAGCTTGCGGCCTTTCTCTTTTTTTGCGAGGCCGCTTTCCCGCGCTTCGCCCGCAGCGCGGGACGTGAGGACGGTCCCGTAACCGCATCCCGGCCGGCCCCGTTGTCGTCTAATTGCCGAAGAGCTTGCCCGGCGTGCGGTCGAATCTGCGCCCTGGCCAGCCCTGCCGTATGCGCCTCGCTTGTTGTGCTGACCCTTGCCCTCTTCGCCGCGTACATGGCATCCCTCGAAAGCGCTGCATAGCTCAAACTGCACGGAAATTTCAGAGCGAACGGAAATCGAGCTGCTCAGGACTCGTTTCGCACGGTCGGAGCGGGCGAAATGCGCTACGACCGTGCGAAACGAGCAGAATCGTGCAGCAACCGTGCAGGATGAGCGGAGTTTCCGCGCTCGGCGTGACGTAACCCTGCGAAACGAGCAGAGACGTCCGTATACAGGGTTCGAACGCGAAATCTCTTGCAACGACCCTGCGAAACGAGCGGCGAGGCGCAACAACCCTGCAGACCGAGCATCCGCGCCGCAGGGGTCGTGCATTTCGAGCAGGGAATCTCTGTGGTCGTACATTCCGAGCGAAGGATTGCAACGACCCTGCGCTTTGAGCGAGGGATTGCGGCAGCCCCACAATACGAGCGCTCGGCCTGCAGGGTCCCAGCGAATCGAACGGCAGCACACCCGGGGCGCTACGGGTGCGGGCCCTGTGCGCGAAACGGGCGCCCCCGGCGCAGCCGCCTAGAGGAGCGTGACGGCGCCGGTGTCGGTATGGTAGAGGGCGCCGACGATCGCGAGCGCGCCCACGGTTTCGAGCCGAGCCAGGTCGGTCTGGGCGCGCAGGGTGTCTATGCCGGCGCGCACGTTGGCGACCGAAGCGGCGTGCGGGTCCCGCTCGTCCCCGATGGCCGCGCGGATCTTTCCGAGGATGGGCTCGAGGGCTCCGTGGTCGCCCGGTTCCAGGGCGGCCCCCACGGCTCCGCAGCCGGTGTGCCCCAACACGACGAGAAGGGGAGCGCCCAGGTGGGCGCTGCCGTAGACGGCGCTCGCGAGTTCGCCCGGCCCGATCGTGTTGCCGGCCGTGCGGATGCAGAAGATGTCGCCCAAGCCGCACCTGAAGAGGTGCTCGGGCGCCACGCGCGCATCGGAACAGGCGATTACTGTGGCGAAGGGGTGCTGTCCGTCCGCGGCCAACTGGGTCACGCGCGCGGCCGAAAGGTCGGCGTCGAACGGCATTTCCGCGACGAACTTCCTATTGCCTTCGACAAGCCGCGCGAGCGCTACGCGCGCTCTTTCGGGCAGTGCGGATTCTGCATCCATATGAGCCTCCTTGCTCAAGCGAACGCCGCCATTATACGCGTGCGAGAATGCTGGCGATGAATAGTGGTGGAAGTGTGACGGCGGGCGCCGAAGGGCTGCAGGGTGTTGGCACGAACGAGCGAACATGCCCCGACACCGCTTGTCGGTTCGGAGTACCATTCGAAAACATCGGCCACTTTTCGAAAACTGGCGAATTTTTACGGGAAACGGCGGCGCGGGGAAGGCACGCCTTCTCGAATCCGGCTTTTTTGTTCGCTTACGGCGTTATCGGCCGCATGCGCGAAAACGCTTTCGCGCAAGGGTGTAGCATGCTTGCTGTTCGATCCGTGACGGCGGGTTTCGCCCAAGGGTTCGGCCCCGAAGCGCCGCTTCGGCGGGTCGCGCGCGCATGAGAAGGATGCGCCCGCGATGCGCGAGCCGATTTCCATCGGTTCCGCTATTCGAGAAGTCAAGGGAAGAAGGAACCATGAGTGTGGAGAAAGAAGACCTGCAGGCGGTGAACCCCATCGCGCTCGCTCCTGCGCAGATCGAGGCCAAGGCGGAGGGTATCGGCGTCGGCAAAACGCAGATCGAGACGCCGCGCCTTGTCGCCCTGTCCATTCTGGCGGGCTTGTTCATCGGCAGCGGCGCTCTGTTCATGACGCTGGTGAAATCCGATTCGTCGCTTTCGTTCGCGACCTCTTCGGTGTTAGGCGGCCTCTGCTTCTCGCTCGGCCTCATCGCCGTCATCGTCGCCGGCGCCGAGCTCTTCACCGGCAACAGCCTGATGGTCATGGCCCTCTTCTCGAAGAAGATCGGCGTGGGTGCCATGTTGAAGAACTGGGTCATCGTGTGGCTCGGCAACTTGGTCGGCTCGCTCATTCTGGTCTGCGTTGTAGCCTGCGCCGGTACGGCGACGCTCAACGGCGGGGCTTTCGGCCAGGCGATGATGACCGTGGCCGCCGGCAAGATCAACCTCGCCTGGGACACGATCTTCTTCCGTGCCATCGGCTGCAACTTCCTCGTGTGCCTGGCCGTGTGGATGGGCTTCGGGGGCAAGAGCGTGATCGACAAGATCTTCACGACGATCTTCCCCGTCATGGCCTTCGTCGCGCTTGGCTTCGAGCACTGCGTGGCCAACATGTTCTTCCTGCCCATGGGCGTGGTGGCAAAGGACGTGCTCGGCATCGCCTACACCGGTTCGGCCGATCTGGCGAACCTGAACTGGGGCGGCGTCTTCTACAACATCTCCGCCGCCACCTTGGGCAACATCGTGGGTGGCGCCGTGTTCATCGGCCTGCTCTACTGGATCGCCTACCGCAAGAAGGAAGCGTAAGGGCCGCCGTCCGCACGTTCGCCTTCGCACGACAAGGGCGCTCTCCCCGCCGGGAGGGCGCCCTTTTTGCATGGGGTGAACGCTGGCGCGCACGGCGGGTGTAACGGGCGAGGCAGGTGAGGCTGCGGGTATGCCGGGCTCGTCGCGCGGGCCGGGCGCGCGGCGATTGCGGCAGGAGGCGTCCTGCCGATCGCGCGGCTGCTCGCGCAGTGCTCCCGCCGCCGGTATCGGTTCTGCAACAAGGGTGGGAATCGCGGCATTTGCGCATCGCTCTCGCGGTGGTTTGACTACACTTGAAATTTGAACGAAACGCGGTGTGTGGCACCGCTTTGCATTTTAGGAGCCTACATGAATGTTAACGACGCGCTTGCGCATGCGCAGGCAATGTTCATCCCCGAGTTTCTCTTCGGCATGGGCGATGAGCCCCTTATCGCCGAACGCCAGAAAAACGAAGACGCGATCAGCGCGCTCGTGGCCGACTACCTCGCCAACCCCAACCCCGGCTTTCCCTTCGCCGACGTGCTCGAGCTGGCCGACCGCAACCGCACGATTTGCGACGAGATCGAAGCCGCCGACAATTCGCGCAGCCAGAACCTCCCGCACGCCCTTTCCGACGCCGACGTGCTCGCGGGAGTGGCGGCCTTGGAAGGCGTGCCCGAAAGCGCGCTCGCGCCCGCGCCCGAAGGCGTACGCGAGTCGCTGCCGCTGCTGTTGACGCAGCATCCCGTGCGCGGCACGGTGCTCGGCATCGACATCGAAACCACGTCGGGCAGCCCCGACCGCGGCTACATCGTCAACGTGGGCTGGGAGCTCATGGACCTGGCCCGCGGCGCCCAACCGCATGACGCGCGGGCGGACTACTGCGGCATCCCCGACCGCTACGCCCAGACGGGGGTACCTCTGTCCCATATCCACCACATCACCTGGGATATGGTCGACGGGAAGAAGCCCTTCCGCGAAAACGCCGCGCTTCATGCGACCCTGCTCGAGTTGATGCGCTCCTACCCCTACATGGCCCACAACGCCGCCTTCGAGGACAGCTGGTTCATGCTCAACCTGCCGGGCTATGCCGAGGCGCGCAAGGCGGGCGAGATCAAGGTCGTCGACACGCGCGACCTTTGCCGTGGGCTCGACCCCGACGTCAAGCGCCTGCCCTTCAACACGAAGCCGGCCAGCCTCGAATCGTGGGCGCGTCGCCGCGGCACGCTGTCAAGCGACGCCAACGAAGTGCATCTGGGTCTTGACGACACCGACCTGATGCTCAAGACCGTGCAAGCCGAATTCGAGCTGCGCGGCATTCTGTAACGACCAATATGGGCCCCGGCCGCCGCGTCGATGCAGGCGCGGCGCCTGCGCGCGAGACCCCCATCGAAAAGGACGGCGATCGGTATGAGCGATACGGCACGCTACGAAGCGCCTACGCACATCTCCTTTTACGAACGCACGAATATCCCCCGTGAAGAGGGCGACGCCTACTACATTGAGTTCGGCGGCTATTTCACAATCGAACGCGAGGTCGTCGAGCGGGCGGATGCGCCCCTCGACGCGGGTTTCACCGTGGAATTCGGCGAGGCGGGCGGCCCCCGCGACGTCCTCCTGCATTTCGGCGCCCCTTTGACCGAAGGCGAGCGACGTGAATTCGAGCGCTTTTTCGACAGCGCCTTCGACGAAGACGCAACGCAGATGGCCATCGACCCCGACCGCTTTCTGCGCTTCACGCGCGGCTCTTTGTGGAAGGACTACAACGAGCTTGCGGCCCGGCTCGGCCTGCCGGTCGATGAGGAAGAGGAAGACGACCTCGAAGACGCGTTCGGCTTCTTCGTATAATCAGTTTCAAAAGGCGGCGGGACGCTCCCCGTCGGCTTCGATCCGAAAAGGAGTTGCCATGGAAGGCGATACCCGCACGCAGCCGCCCTTCGAAAGCTTCACGTTCATGATGTTCGAGACGCCCAAGGGCCGTTCCCTGTTCCGCATGGCCCAGGACGGCGATGCCTACCAACTGCATGTGGAGCAGGGCTCTGCGGCCAATCCCACGGTCAAGTTCACGCGCACGGTCCCGCGTGAAACGGCCCAGAAGCTCAAGGACCGCTTGGGAGAGCTGGGCGTCTTCAGCTGGGATGAGGCTCCGCAGGTCTCGCCGCGCGAGAACCTGGCTCAGTGGAGCCTGGCGCTCGTCTTCAAGAAGGACGTGTTTTCGGTCGAGGCCCGCGGCACCCACACGGTGCCCGCCCGCTTCGACGATGTGCTCGAAGAGCTCTATCGGCTCGATTTCCCCCGTCCCGAAGCCCCGAAGGAGCCCGAAACCCCCAGCTTCGGCGATCTGCCCTTCGACGCGGGCGCGATGGAGGGCCTCTTCGGCGCCGGCGGCCCCAATGCCTACGCCTTCGAGCAGCTTCAGGAAGCGCTTGAAACTATGCGCACCGACCCCGCCCGCTTTCAGCAGATGATGCGCGACGAATTTCGCGCCCTGCCCGTCGAACAGCAGGAGGCTTTCATCAACGCGCTCGCGTCGACCGGCATGGCGTCGCGGGCATGGTGGGAGCGCTTCCTGCGTGGAGAATAGGAGCCCCACATGGCCATCAACTACCAGAAGGTCGCCTTTACCGCCTCGTACGGCCTGCCCAGCCAGGTGCCCGCTTCCACACTGCCCGAAGTGTCGTTCGTGGGGCGCTCGAACGTGGGCAAGTCGTCGATCATGAACAAGATCTTCAACCGCAAACGCCTCGTCAAGGTGTCGAACACCCCGGGACGCACGCAGAACATCAACTTCTTCAACGCGGGCATCGCGGATTTCGTCGACCTTCCGGGGTACGGCTACGCCAAGGTCGCCAAGAAGGACAAGGACCGCTGGCGCACGCTCATCGAAGGCTATTTCAACCAAGACCGCCGTTTCGCCCTCTGCTGCGTGCTCATCGATATTCGCCACGACGTGAGCGAGCTCGACAAGCAGATGATTTCCTTCCTTCTTGCGCGTGAGATCCCCTTCATGATCGTCTTCACGAAGGCCGACAAGATGTCGTCGAAGAGTGCGGTGCGCCGCCAGATGGCCAAGCTCGTCAAGCAGCTTTCGGCGTCGGGCGATGCGGTGGTCGTGGCCACGTCCTCGCTCGACGGCACGGGCATCGACGACGTGCGCACGCTCATCGAGGACGCCATCGCGCAGGCGCGGGCCTAATCGAGGGCGGTTTCATACGCGGGCAGGGGCCGCGGGGCACAGGGCGAGCGATCGCCGGCCCCGCGGCCCTTTTCTGCGCCCCAAAGGGCCGAAAAGGGGGCTCTACCTAATTTGCATGACAAAAAACGACGGCATCTTCCGTGATTTCAGCACTTTGCGTGATAGGCAAATGGGCAGGTCGGGGCCATACTGCATGCCGTGCTCGCAAAGGGCGGGCAGAAAAGCGCGAACGAGCGTGCATGACACGCGATTCGCCACACGCGAGCCGGGAACACGGGTCGTAGGCGGCGAAAAGGACGTGCGCGCACGCATTTTCGAGCCTTAAGGAGGCAACATGAAATTCGGCGGTATCGGCGTTCCCGAGCTCATCATCATCCTTATCGTGGTCCTGCTCATCTTCGGGCCCAAGAACCTTCCGAAGCTCGGCAACGCGATCGGCAAGTCCATTCGCGGCCTGCGCGAGGGCATGGACGCCGGCAAGGAAGAGAAGGATAAGGCCAAGGCCGCCAAGGACGCTGACGACGACGCCGAAGTAGTGGCTGAAACGGAAGACGAAGAGGAAGCCCCCAAGAAGAAGGTCGTCAAGAAGGTCGTCAAGAAGAAGGAAGAGACGCCCGAGACCAAGGAAGCCGAAGCGACCGAAGCGTAAGGTCTTTTCCCCCGACGTTCGAGATGAACACAGCGCCTGCCGGGCCGTGCCGGGCGGGCGCTTTTTGCATGCCGGGCGTTGCGAATGTCACGGTCCCGTTACGGGTGGTTTGCTACCATAGCGGGTACCAATCCGGACGAGCGCGCAGGGAGGCTGGCATGGACGCACGCGCCGAATCGCTGGGCCCGCGCTCGGCCGACCTTTCCACCAAGCGGGTGGTGGGTTTCGCCTGCAACCAGGCCTTCATCTTTTACGTCTTCTACATGGGCATGAACCGCGGTTGGCCTTTTGCCGGCTTCACCGTAGAGCGCATCGACCTGCTCTGCATCCTCCTGTTCATGGTGCTCGGCTTCCTGCTCGTGCGCTTTCATTCCCGCGCGTCGCGCCAGGTGCTGCTCACCAAGCCCCTCTTGTTCGTGTACGCGGTCGTCATGGCGGGCGCCTCGCTCGTCTTCCCGCAGCTGCCCGACCTGTCGGACGGTTGGATGGCGGTTGAGGGGGCTCTCATCGGATTTTCGGCTGCCTTCATGCTTACGGCGTGGGGCCGTGCCCTTGGCGAGGCACCCACCTACACGGCCACCTGCGAGGTCCTCGTGGGTTCGCTCGTGGCGGCCTTGATCTGCCTGGCATGCTCCTTCGTTTCGGCGGTCGACGTGTCGCGGGCGCTCTGCCTGCTGCCGGTGGCCAGCGCTGCGCTCGTGTCGGTGCCCGCGGCGGCGGGCGAGTCGCATCGGCCCGCCTCCGGCGCTTCGGGGGACGCGATGGTCCTTTCGGCCAAGGTTCTCGTGGGCACGCTCTGCATGGGCGCGGCGGTGGGCTTCATCGAGGCCTTCTCGAGCGAGCCAGGCAGGGAGGCGATTTCCTACTACCCGGTGTCGATGCTGCTCTTCGGCGCCTTCTTGATCGGCGTGCTCTCGCTGCTCACGTCGGGGGCCCTGCGCGACGTGCGCGCGCTCGACCTGTCCTATCGCATCGCGGTCTTCCTCATGCTGCTCGGGCTGATCGTGATTCCGCTCGCCGCGGCCTCGGACGTGCCGGACGGCGGAGACGCTCTGGTGCTCGCCGGCTACCTGGGTTTGCAGGCGGTCTTCATCGCCCTCTTCCTCGTGTTGGCCAAGATCAACGCGTTCGATGCGGCGGTGTCTTTCTCGTTGGGCTTTCTCGCCCTCTACGCGGGCGAGTTTTTGGGCGTGATGCTCGCCAACGTGTTCGATGCCGCCCAGGTCGATTTCCGCACCCCCTATACGGTCGTCGTCATCGCCGGCGCCCTTATTCTGGTCGCCTACATATTCCTGTTCACCGAGCGGGACTTCTCGAATCTGACCGAAATCGCGACCGACGCCGACGCCTTCGAACTTGTCTGCGAGAGGATTCGCACCGACTACGGCCTTTCGAAACGCGAAGGCGAGATTCTGGAATTCGCCTTGCGTGGGCGCACGAGCGAGCGCATCGCGGGCGAACTTTCGATCACCAAGAGCACCGTCGACACCCATTTGCGGCGTATCTACGCGAAAGCGGGCGTGCACAGCCGCCAGGAGCTTATCGACTTGGGCGAGAAGTTGCGCAATAAATAAGAAGAGGGCCTTGCGCCCTGTTGCTAGGGCGGCGCGCTGCGCCGCGAAGGAGGAGCTTGATGCCGAGCATTGCAGATACCGTCGAACTGCTGCAGAGTTTGGAAAACACCGGCATCGTCGTGGAGCCCACCCGGTGCGCGGTGGTGCGCAACCGCAATGCGAGCTGCCGTAAGTGTGCCGACGCCTGCACGTCGCATGCGATTGTGATCGAGCCGGAAAGCAACGCGATTCGCATCGAGCCGGAAAACTGCGTGGGCTGCGGCACCTGCACGACCGCCTGTCCCACGGGCGCGCTCGAGGCGCGCAAGCCCTCCGACGTGGCGCTTGCCGAAGCGGCCCAGGCGGCCTGCTCTGCAAACGAGGGCACGGCGGTGATTGCCTGCGCGCCCATGTATGAAGCGGCTAAAGACCTGGTCGATTCTTCCAGGCTTGTGCGCGTCGGTTGCTTGGGGCGCGTGGAGGAGGGGCTTATCGTCTCGCTCGCCGCCCATGGGGCCACGCGCGTGCGGCTCGTGTGCGCCGATTGCGCCTCATGTGCCCAATCGCATGGGATCGACATGGCCGAAACCGTTGTCGCGAACGCCAACCTCCTGCTCGAGCTGTGGGGCAGTGACGTGCGTGCCAAGATCACGCCCAAGTTTCCCTCGTCGGTGCGCAAGGTGCGCAAAGACGCCTACGACTCGCATCGGCGCGCCTTCTTCCACGATTTGGGCAGCGAGGCCCGCGATGCCGTGGGGGTGGCGACCGATATGGCGCTCGAAAAGGAGCTCGGCATCGAATCGAAAACCCGGCTTTCCCCCACCCAGATCTTGGCCAAGCTGCGCGTGACCGACCACGGGACCCTTCCGCATGCCGTGCCGGCCAAGCGTCGGCGCCTGCTCGACGCCCTTGATGCCCTGGGAAAGCCGGCCGACGAGCTCGCCTCGACCCGCCTTTTCGGCCAGGTGGTGATCGATGCCTGCGCGTGCACGGCCTGCGGGATGTGCGCGGTCTTCTGCCCGACGGGAGCGCTGACCAACGAGGTCGACCGAGACTTCAACACGCTCGTGCATTACCCGGGCGCCTGCGTGCAGTGCCGAACGTGCGAGGACGTCTGCATGAAGGACTGTCTCTCGCTTTCCGACGAGGTCTTCGTGCGCGACGTCGCGGATGGGCGCGTCGAGCGCTACGACCTGTCGGCATCGGCACAAAACGCAAACGACCATTCGCTCTTCGGAGCCGCCAAGCGCATGATCGGCGGCAACATTCACGACTAAGACGCCTCTTCGCGCGGCGCATAAGGGAAAGGCAGACATGCTCGCAGAATCGGTTGTGCCCAGTCCGGCGGTTGCCGTGGTGGGGCGCCATAATTCGGGAAAGACCACGATCGTGGAAGGCGCGGTGGCGGAACTTACGTCCCGCGGTCTCGATGTGGGAACGGTCAAGCACCACGGGCATGTGGGCTTCGACATCGACGTGCCGGGCAAGGACTCCTGGCGCCACCGCCACGCCGGTGCGACCGAAACGTGGATTTCGGCGCCGGGGCAGGTCGCGATGATCGCGACCATCGCGGGCGAAGCGGAATGTGCGCAGATCGTGCGGCATATGCCCGGCCATGACGTGGTGATCGTGGAGGGCTATCGCAAGAGCGGCCTGCCCACGATCGAGGTCATGCGGGCTGCCAACCCCCATGATGCCCAGGTGGCCGAAACCTTCTTTCGGGCAGCCTGCGACGGCTTGCCGCTGACCTGCGATTTCGTGCAGGCGACGCGGGCCTCCCATCGTGAGGCTCCCAAGCCGGGCGCGCCGGTGGATCCGGGCAAGATGCCCACCGAGGCCACCGTTGCCGTGATGACCGACATCCCGATCGCCCACGAGGCAGCGGCCCGTTACGGAATCCCCTCGTTCGACCTGTCCGACACCCAGGGACTCTGCGATTTCATTGTGCGCACGATCGCGCGGCCGCGCCTGACTGCGGTGATCCAAGCGGGCGGGGAGAGCCGACGGATGGGGTGCAGCAAGGCGACGGTCCCCTTTATGGGGCGGCCGCTCATCCAGCGGCTCGTCGAGCGCGTGTCGCACGCCGCTGACGAGTTGGTGGTGACCACCAACGAGCCCGAAAACCTGGGCTTTCTGCGCGAGGCGTACCCCCAGATGCACATTCGGCTCGTGCGCGACGAGCTCGATCGGCGCGGGGCCCTGCCGGGCATCTACACGGCCTTGAAGAACGCCACCTACGATGCGGTGGCCGTCGTGGCCTGCGACATGGTCTTCGCGTCGCCGCGCCTCGTGGCTGCCGAATTCCAGGAGCTGTGGCATACAGGGGCGGCGGCCGTCGTGCCGGCCAACCGCAACGGCTACGAGCCCTTTCACGCGGTGTATCGGGCGAGCGCCTGCCTGCCGGCGGTCGAAGCGCGCCTGCGGGAGGGCGACCAGCGCGCCCAGGCCTTCTTCGACGATGTGGAGGTGCGCGCCTTCCCTCAGTCGCGCGTGCTCATGGCGGAGCCGGGCGGGCGCTGCTTCATCAACGCGAACACGCCCGAGGACCTGGCCTATACCGAAAAGCTCGCGCGGGACGAAGGCGACGAGCTCATCTTGTAGGCGGTGCGCCTGCCGACCTGCGGTTGCGCCCCTGCACAGGGCGAAGAAGGCCGCGTGTGCCGAACCTCCGGAGAGCGGCACAGGGGGGAGTGCCGCCTGAGTGCGCGCCCTCTTCCGGGGAGTGCCGCATTCTAGTCGGGGAGCTCTGCTGCCCGTTTGGCCGTGCCGCCTCTGCCGCCCGTGTCGGCCGGTCGCCCTTCGGTTCGCCACGCGGGTATGGTATACTGTTCGCCACGCTTTAGCACGCTAAAGTGCTCGAGCAACGAAGGGAATGGAAGGGGACCCCATGAAGAACATCAAGAAGAAGGCCGCAGCGTTTGCCGTCTGCGCGCTTGCCGCCTGCCTCGGCGCTTTCGCCCTGGCCGGCTGCGGCCAGCAGAGCTCGAGCACCCAGAGCTCGTCGGCTTCCAAGACGCTCACGGTCGGTTTCGATCAGTCGTATCCGCCCTACGGCTTCGTCGCCGACGATGGAAGCTACACCGGCTTCGACCTCGACCTGGCCAAAGAGGTCTGCGACCGCAATGGCTGGGAATTCAAGGCCGAACCGATCGACTGGGACGCCAAAGACGCCTTGCTCGGCCAGGGCGCGATCAGCTGCATCTGGAACGGCTTCACCATGGAAGGCCGTGAGGATTCCTACACCTTCAGCGAGCCTTACATGCTCAATGAGCAGGTCGTCGTCGTGAAGAAGGGCGCAGGCATCACCGACTACGCCGGCCTTTCCGGCAAGACCGTGATGACCCAGGTCGATTCGGCGGCCCTCGATGTGCTCGAAGGCGACAAGGCCGACCTGGCCGCCACCTTCAAGGGCGGCGCTCCGCAAACCATCGCCGACTACAACAACGCTTTCCTGCAGCTCGACGCCGGTACGGTCGACGCGGTCGCCTGCGACCTATCGATCGCCCAGTACCAGATTTCGGCCAACCCCGACAAGTACGTGCAGCTTTCCGAGCCCCTGTCGAAAGAGCACTACGCCGTGGGCTTCGCCAAGGGCGACACCGAAACCGCCCAGCAGGTGACCGAAACCCTGCGCGAGATGAACAACGACGGCACCGTGCAGAAGCTCTGCGACAAGTACGCCCAGTACGGCCTGAGCTACGACAACTGGCTGTTGAAGTAGCCCTATCGCCATCAACGACCGCGAACCCCTCCCGTCTGCTGAGCGGGAGGGGTTCGCATGTGCTGGCGGTTCGAAAAGCCCGGGTTCGCCTGTCCTGTGCAGGGTGGAACCCGCGCTTTCCGACCCACCGTTCAAGAAAGGATCGATCGTGGATTTTGGAACGATGCTCGGCCTCATGGGGCAGGGTCTCATGCTTACCGGGCAGATCTTCGTCGTCACGCTCGTGGGCGCCCTGCCGCTCGGCGTGCTCGTCGCTCTTGCCCGCATGAGCCGGTTCAAGCCGCTTGCGGTCATCGCGACCCTCTACATCTCCATCCTGCGCGGCACCCCGCTCATGCTGCAGCTCATGGCCCTCATGTTCGGTCCCTATTACCTCTTCGGCGCCCAGATGGGCCCCGATTGGAAGTTCTGGGCCTGCGACATCGGCTTCATCTTGAACTACGCCGCCTACTTCGCCGAAATCTACCGCAGCGGCATCCAGTCGATTCCGCGCGGCCAGTACGAGGCCGCCCAAGTCCTGGGCTACACGCGCGCCCAGACCTTCATTAAGATCGTGCTGCCCCAGGTCGTCAAGCGCATTCTGCCGGCCATGGGCAATGAAATCATCACCCTGGTGAAGGATACCTCGCTCGCCTTCGTGCTGGGCATCATGGAAATGTTCACGCGCGCCCAGGCTATCGCCGCCTCCCAGGTAAGCCTCGTGCCCTATGCGATCGCGGCGGGCATCTACTGGGTCTGCTGCCTGGTCATCGAGTTCGTCTTGCATCGCCTGGAAAAGAAGCTCGACTACTATCACGACTAACCACGAGGGGCGGGCGCCCGCCGCAGGCGCCGCGCCGCCCCGCATTCAGAAGGAGCACGCGTTATGGCGGAAGGAACCGCGCAGCAGGGTACGGGAAAGGTGCTCGTCTCGCTCGAGCACGCCAAAAAGAGCTTCGGCGACACGCCGGTGCTCAAAGACATCTCGCTTTCGGTGCGCGAAGGCGAGGTCTGGGGCATCATCGGCCCCTCGGGCGGCGGCAAATCGACGCTGCTGCGTTGCTGCACCTTGCTCGAGACGCTCGACTCGGGAAGCTTGCGATTCGAAGACATCACGGTCGCCGAAGACAACGGCGCCGGGCATTCGGTCTACGCTGACAAGGACACGCTCGCTGGGGCCCGCCAGCGCTTCGGGCTCGTCTTCCAGAACTTCAACCTCTTTCCGCACTACACGGTGCTGCAGAACATCATCGACGCGCCGATAAGCGTGCAGAAGGTGCCCAAGGACGAGGCGGTCGCCCGGGCCCGCGAGCTGCTCGAGAAGATGGATCTGGCGGGCAAGGAAGACTACGTGCCCTGCGACCTTTCGGGCGGCCAGCAGCAGCGCGTGGCGATCGCCCGTGCCCTGGCTATGCGCCCCGACGTGCTTTTCTTCGACGAGCCCACGAGCGCGCTCGACCCCGAGCTCACCAAGGGCGTGCTCAACGTCATCCGACAGCTGGCCGAAGAGAAGATGACCATGGTGATCGTGACCCATGAAATGACCTTCGCCCGCGACGTGGCCGACCACATCGTGTTCATGGACGCCGGCGTCGTGGTCGAAGAGGGTCCGGCCGAACAGGTCATCGACCATCCGCAGCACGAGCGTACCCGCGCCTTCCTCGCCAATTACGGGGACTGATTCCCGTGCGCGCCCTGCGCTGGTGCGCCGCCGCGGTCCTTCTGGGCGTCGTGTGCGGACTGGTCGCGGTGGCCTTCGAAGCCCTGTCCTTCGGGGCCGAAGGGGCCTTTCGCGCCGCGCCCGCGCTTCTTGCTCTGCTGCCGTTTTCGGGCGCGGCGACCGTGTGGGTCTACCACCGGCTGAAGATTCCCTTCAACACTGACGCCCCCAATGTGATCGCTGACCTGCGCCGCGACCGCACGGTGCCCGGTAGGCTCGCCTGCGCCCTGCTCGCGTGCGTGCCGCTCGCCAACCTGGGCGGCGGGTCGGTGGGGCACACCGCTGCGGGCCTGCAGATGGGCGGGGCGCTCGCCGACCCCTTCGTGAGCTTTGTGGGCGGGCGCGAAGGTGATGCGCGCGTGCTCATGATGGCGGGCATGGCCGCAATGGTGGCCTCCCTGCTCTACACGCCTCTTGCCGCCGTGGTCTTCGTGGTCGAAATCTGCCGACAGAGCCGCGCCCAGGTCCTCGACGTCCGCATGCTGGCCGTCCCGCTGGCGGCGGGCGTGGCCTACGCGATTGCGAGCGTCTTGGGCATCGGCCGCATCCAGCTGGGCCCCGTCGCCGTTCCCGAAGCAGGTACGGCCTGGGTCGCCGCCTGCGCGGTAGGAGCGGCCTGCGCGGCTTTGGGCCTCCTGTTCGTCTTCGCGCTCAAGGTCCTGCGCACCTTCTGCATCAAGGCCTTCGACAATCTGTATACGCGCATGCTCGTGGGGGCGGGCGCGGCGGCGGTCCTCACCCTCGGTGCGGGCACCGACGCCGCCTCGGGCACGGGCGGCGCGACCGTGGCGGCCCTGTTCGCGGGCACGCCGATCGATTGGTGGGTGTGGCTTCTGAAATTCGCCCTCACGGCGATTTGTTTGGCCTTCGGGTTCAAGGGCGGCGCGATCATGCCTGTGATCTGCATGGGGGCCTGCGCCGGCTGCGCCTTGGGGCAAGCGGCGGGCTGGCCGGTGCCCTTCGCGGCGGCGGTGGGCATGACCGCCTGCATCGCCGCGGCCGCCCGTAGCCCCTTCGGCGGCTTTCTCATGGCCGTCGAGGTGTGCGGGCTAGCGGGCGCGCCCTTCTTCGCACTCGCGGCCTTCTTCGGAGCGGTGGCGGCTCGGCGCGATTCCCTCTACGGCGGCATCGACTGGACGATCGACCCGCGCCGCTGGGCCTTTGTGCGCAGGTTCGTCGAACGCCATAAGGCGGCGCGGAGCTAAGCGGGCGGCGGAAGCCCCGATGGCGTATTCGCCCTGCAACGAGCGGGCCCGTCTCGTGCGATTCGTTTACAATAGCAGGCGGTATTCGCCCAGCGGGCCCGTCCGCTCGGCGGGTGGATGCCGCTACCGACAACTGCCGACAGAAAAGATGCGCATGCGCAAGAAAACGAAGATCATCTGCACGATCGGCCCAGCGGTGGACAGCGAATCCACCCTGCGCAACCTCATCGAATCGGGCATGGACATCGCGCGCTACAATTTCAGCCACGGCTCTCACGCCGCCCATCGCGCGCGCATGTTGCGCCTGAAGAAGGTCCGCCGGGAAATGCAGGCTCCCACGGCCATCATGATGGATATCAGCGGCCCCGACATCCGCACGGGCCGGCTCGCGGGCAACGAGCCGATCCGCCTGCAGGCCGGCCGCCACATCACCCTTACCGAACGCGACGTCGAAGGCACCGACCGCCTGGTCACCCAATCCCACAAGGGGCTGTGGCGCCAGGTCGAGCCGGGTACCTCGATCCTCATCGACGACGGCCTCATCGAACTCGCCGTCGACGAGGCGCGCGCGGACGGCGACATCCTCTGCACGGTGCAGAACACCGGCATGCTCGCCAACCACAAGTCGATCAACCTTCCCGGCACGCCCCTGAACCGTCCGGCGCTCACGCCCAAGGACCAGGACGATATCCGTTTCGGCATCGAGATGGGCGTCGACTTCATCTGCGTCCCCTTCGCCCGCAGCGCCAAGGACATGCGCATCGTGCGCTCCTTCCTGGCCGAAAACGGCGGTGCCGACGTGGCCTTGATCGCCAAAATCGAAAACGCCGAAGGCGTCGACCACGTCGAAGAGATCGTCGAGGCTTCCGACGGCGTAGTCATCGCTCGCGGCGATTTGGGCGTCGAAGTGGGGCCCGAACGCGTTCCCCACGTCCAAAAGAGCATCGTGCGCTTGTGCAACCAGCACCGCACGCCGGTCATCATCGCCAACCAGATGCTCGATTCCATGATGCGCCATCCGCGCCCGGCTCGCGCCGATGCGGCCGACGTGGCCAACGCCGTCTACGACGGGGCCGACGCCCTCATGCTCACCGGGGAAACCGCGGTGGGCAAGTACCCCGTGCCGTCGGTGCGCATGATGGTCAAGATCGCCACGGCAAGCGAGCCCTATGTGAAGGCCAATCCCGTCAACGTCGAGGATTTTCCCACCGACGAGGAGCGGTGCGCGTCGATGGTGGGCCGCAGCGCTGTGCACACGGCCGAAGCCATTCACGCCCGCTGCCTGGTGACGCCCACCACGTCGGGCCGCACCGCCCGCCTCATTTCCAACCTGCGTCCCAGCATGCCGATCTACGCCGTGACCCAGCGCGAGCGGGTCATGCACCGCATGCAGCTTCTGTGGGGGGTCGAACCCATGCTCGCCGCCGTCGAGAACGCTTCGATGTCGGAGACGATCGAAGCCGCCCGCGCTGAAGTCTGCCGCCGCATGCTGGTCGCGCCGGGCGATCTGACCGTCTTCACGGCCGGCGACGCGCAAACGAGCCCCCTTCTTCCGCACTGCCCCGCGGGCACGACCGAAGCGGCTCCCACCAACGTCATGCACGTGGTGCAGATCAAAGCGACCGACGCCGTCGAAAAGGAGGCATAGCCATGTCCACCCGCTATCATTTGGCCATCGACATCGGCGCCTCGAGCGGGCGCCACGTCATCGGCTACGTCGAGGACGGCGTCATCCGCCTGGAAGAGGTCTACCGCTTCGACAACATCCAGGTGCGTCGCAACGGCCACGACTGCTGGAACATCGATTCCCTCTACGAGAGCATTCTCGAAGGCTTGCGGGAGTGCAAGCGTCGCGGCATGGTCCCCGAAACCATGGGCATCGACACCTGGGGCGTCGACTTCGTTTTGGTCGACGGCCAGGGCGCGCTCGTAAGCGACGCGGTGGCCTACCGCGATTCCCGCACTGAAGGTCTTCCCGAACGCTTCGATGCCGTCATGAAACCGGGCGCCCTCTACCGTACCTGCGGCATCCAGCGCCAGTCCTTCAACACCATCTACCAGCTCATGGCCCTCAAGCGGGAGCACCCCGACCAGCTCGACGCGGCCGCGCGTTTCCTCATGGTGCCCGACTACTTCAACTACCGCCTTACCGGCGTGATGGCCAACGAGTACACCAACGCCACCACCACCAACCTGCTCAACGCCCGCACGCGCGACTGGGATCCGGCGGTGCTCGACGCGATCGGCGTCGACGCGGGCCTGTTCGAAAAGCCCCTTATGCCCGGCACCACCCTCGGGGGCTTCACGCCCGAAGTGCGCGAGGCCGTGGGCTTCGACTGCCGCGTGATGCTGCCCGCCACTCACGACACCGGTTCGGCCTTCCTGGCCGTGCCTGCGCGCGACGACGATGCGGTCTACATCTCGTCGGGCACCTGGAGCCTTCTGGGCGTCGAGCACGAGGGTCCGATCACGAGCGAGGCCGCCCGCCTGCAGAACTTCACCAACGAGGGCGGCTACCAGGTGCGCTTCCGCTTCCTGAAAAACATCATGGGCCTGTGGATGGTCCAGTCGATTCGCCGCGAGCTCAACGGGGTCGACTACGTGGAAGGCAAGTCGCAGCGCAGCACCGCGATCGCCTGGGAAGGCCAGGGCCAGGTGGGCTTCGGCGACCTGATCGAAGCCGCCCGCGCCGCCCGGGGCTTCGAAGCCTACGTCAACGTCAACGACGACCGCTTCCTCGCGCCCGCTTCGATGATCGACGAGATCCGCGCGGCGTGCCGCGAGACCGGCCAGCCCGTGCCCGCTACGGTGGGCGAGCTCATGTGCTGCGTCTATCGCAGCCTGGCTCAGTGCTATGCCAACTCGATTGCCGACCTGGCCGCCCTTACGGGCCGCGACTACACGTCGATCAACATCGTGGGTGGCGGCTGCCAAGACGGCTTCCTCAACCAGATCACCGCCGACGCCTGCGGCCTGCCCGTCTACGCCGGCCCGGTGGAAGGCACGAGTTTGGGCAACCTGATCGTCCAGTTCCTCGATGCCGGGGATTTCGCCAGCCTGCAGGAGGCGCGCGACGCCATCCATGGCTCTTTCGATATCGGCGTCGTGGAACCCGCGGCAAATAAGCAGTAGAATCAACCACGGCTCAATTGCATTCCGCATACGGTCTGAAAAAACGGTATGTGGTCTGAAAGGAGAGGGGCGCCTTGCGGGGCGCCCTCATCTTGCTCACACGCATAGAGAAAGCGAGAACTATGAGCGACATCTACGAGTACGCGAAGGAAGCCTACGCCGCGTACGGCATCGATACCGACGCCGTCATCGAGAAGCTTTCCCAGAAGGCTATCTCCATGCACTGCTGGCAGGGAGACGACGTCATGGGCTTCGACCAGAAGGACAACGCGGCGTCCGGCGGCATCATGACCACGGGTAACTACCTGGGCCGCGCCCGCACCTTCGAGGAGCTCACCGCCGACTTCGAAAAGGCCGCAAGCCTCATCCCCGGCAAAAAGCGCATCAACCTGCATGCTTCCTACGCCGTCTTCAACGACGCCAATCCCTGGCACGACCGCGACGAGCTCGTCTACGACGATTTCAAGCCCTGGGTCGAATGGGCCAAGAAGAACGGCTTCGGCATCGACTTCAACCCCACGCTGTTCAGCCATCCCATGGTCAACCACGGCCTCACCGTGTCGTCGCCCGACAAGGCCACGCGCGACTTCTGGATCCGCCACTGCATCGCCTGCCGCAAGATCGCCGAGAAGATCGGCGAAGAGCTCGACGACATGGTGCTCAACAACTTCTGGATCCCCGACGGCCTGAAGGACGTTCCCACCGACCGCTTCGGCCTGCGCGAGAACCTGAAGAACTCCCTCGATGAAATCTACTCCTTCGAGACCCCGCACGTGGTCGATTCGATGGAGCAGAAGCTCTTCGGCATCGGCGTTGAGGGCTTCACCGTGGGCAACCAGGAATTCTACGTGTCCTACGCGGCCAAGAAGGGCGGCAATTTCGTCGTCTTGAACGACCTGGGCCACTTCAACGTGGGCGAAGACGTGCCCGACAAGCTGTCGAGCCTGTCGCTGTTCTTCCCCTACATCCCCCTGCACGTCACGCGTCCCATGCATTGGGACTCCGACCATGTGACCCTCTTCAACGACACGATGAAGGAGCTCGGCGAGGAAATCGTCCGCGTGCCCGGTCTGTGGGAGAAGTCGATGATCGGCATGGACTTCTTCGACGCCGCCATCAACCGCGTGGGCGCTTGGGCCACCGGCATGCGCACGATGGAAAAGGCCCTGCTCTGGGGCCTGTTGCAGCCCACCGAGCGTCTGAAGGAGTTGCAGAACACCTTCCAGGATTCCGAGAAGATGATGGTGCTCGAGCAGTTCAAGACCATGCCGTTCGGCATCGTGTGGGACGAGTACTGCCGTCGCGCGGGCGTGCCCGTTGACGCCAACGTCTGGCCCAAGGTCAAGGAATACGAGGACGAGGTCCTCTCGAAGCGCGCATAGCCAACGACATTCTGCCGGGGACGGGAGCCGTCTCCGGCTTTTTTACGGAAGGAAGTATGATCGCATGCCAATCGAACAGAGCAACTGCATCCGGCGCTTCGTGCGCACCTGCAACGACGGATGGCTGCAGGGCTGGCACGAGCGCAACGGCGGCAACCTCACCTACCGCATGACCCAGGAGGACTTCGACGTCTGCGAGCCCTATTTCAACCTGAAGGGCGAGGGCCACGAATGGATCGACCTGGGCATCAAGGCCCCGAGCCTGGGCGGCCAGTTCTTCATCACCACCGGGTCGGGCAAGTACATGCGCAAGGTGAGCATCGACCTGACCGACAGCATCGGAATCGTCGAGCTTTCCGAAGACGGCAGCGCCTACCGCAAGGTGTGGGGCTTGTCCAACGGCGGCCGCCCCACGAGCGAGCTGCCCACCCACATCATGAACCACGCGGTGCGCGCCCAGGCGACTGATGGGGAGAACCGCATCATCTACCATGCACATTGCCCCAACGTGATCGCCCTTTCCACCATCGTCGAACCCGACGCCCGCACGTGGAGCCGCATCCTGTGGAAGTCGATGACCGAATGCATCATCGTCTTCCCCGACGGCGTGGGCGTGGTGCCCTGGATGGTGCCGGGCGGTGCCGCGATTGCCGAGGCCACGAGCAAGCTCATGGAAGACTATGCCGCCTGCGTGTGGACCCAGCACGGCCTGTTCGTGTCGGGCTCGAGCTTCGACGACGCCTTCGGCCTGATGCACACGATCGAGAAGTCGGCCCAGCTCTACCTGATGGCCAAGGCGGCCAACGGCGGCGCCGAGCCCGCTTATCTGATTACCGACGACCAGCTCAAGGCCGTCTGCCGCGATTTCAACGTGGAGCCCAACAAGGCGTTTCTGGACTAGGTGAGGGATATGACCGTACGGAAAACCGCTGAAGGGCGGACCATCCAGGGTTTCAAGATGAAGCTCTACCCGGGGTTTGCCGCCGAATACGAAAAGCGCCACAACGAGCTGTGGCCAGAAATGCAGGATATGATCCACGAATACGGCGGACATAACTACAGCATCTTCATCGACGAGGAGACCAACACCCTCTTCGGCTACATCGAAGTCGACGATCCCGACACCTACGCCAAGTCGGCCGACACGCCGATCAACCGCAAGTGGTGGGACTTCATGGCCAGCGTGATGGAGACCAACGCCGACAACTCGCCGGTGTCGGTCGATTTGCCCTGCGCCTTCCATCTCGACTAGCGAGGCTTTTCCACGCGCTGGCAGAGGCGCGTGTGGTTAGCGAAGCGAGCGCTCGCTGCCCGGCGCGCGCTCGCTTGTTGTGTGCACATTTAGAAAAGAAAGGATTCTTGTGTCACTCTCCCAAGAACGTAAGAGCACCATCGCGGTGTCCCTTACCAACTTCCTCGACTCCGGCTGCATCGTGGCCAGCAGTCTTGGTCTTACCGCCTGGGCGGCCGCCTTCGGCTTCGATGCCGGCATGGTGTCCATCCTGGGCGCTATCGGTGCCAACGCCTTCGGCGCCGCCGTGGGCGCGCTCATCGGCGGCTTCCTCACCGACCGCTTCGGGCGCACGATCATCTACCGTTACAACCTGCTCGTGTACGCGCTCGGCGTGCTCCTGTGCATGATCGCCGCCAACCCGGCGATGATCATCATCGGCATCGTCCTGTCCGGCCTTTCGGTCGGTGCGGGCGTACCGGCGTCCTGGAGCTACATTTCCGAAACGAGCGCTTCGGTGCACCGCGCGGCCAACATCGGCATCAGCCAGTTCGCATGGAGCTGCGGTCCGGCGATCATCTTCTTCCTGTCGCTGATCATGTCCTTCGTCGTGACCCCCATGGTATCGGCCCGCATCCTCTTCCTCGTGCTCTTCATCGTGGCCCTTGTGGCCTGGAACATGCAGCGCAAGCTGCAGGAATCTGCCGACTGGGCCGAAAAGAACGAGGCTAAGGGCGAAAAGGTCTCCTTCGGCCGCATGATGGGCAACGCCCTGAAGAACCCGATCAACATCAAGACGATCGTCTTCCTCGTTGCCGTCTACCTGACCTGGAACCTGGCCGCCGGCACCAACGGCCAGTTCATGCCCTACCTCTACGCTGCCGCCGGCAACATCGACGCCACCGGCCAGAGCATCTTGGGCCTCGTGCAGTGGGTACTCGTCGCCGTGTGCTCGCTGGCGATCTTCAGCAAGCTGGGCGACAAGGTGCCTCATCGCGTCCTCTTCGGCGTGGGCGCCTTCATGGCCCTGCTGTCTTGGGTCGCCATCGCGGTGTTCGGCATCTCGCTGACCAATGGCACGAGCGCTTCCATGGGCTGGGTCCTGTGGGTCTACGTGATCCTGTGGGGCGTGTCCGCCGGCTTCTCCGCCCAGTGCTTTTACGCCCTGTGGGGCACCGAGCTGTTCCCCACCCAGTACCGCGGCGGTGCCCAGGGCATCATGTTCTTCCTGGTGCGCGCTGCGCTCGGCGTGTGGTCGCTTGTGGGTGTGGGCGCCATCATGGGCGATATCTCCGCGAACCCGGCCGGCTTCTTCCCGGCTGCCGTGATCATGTGCGTCGTGCTGCTCATCAGCCTGGTCGTGGGCGTCGTGTGGTGCCCCAATACCCAGGGCAAGACACTCGACGAGATCACCAAAGAGCGTTACGGCGATCAGATCTAGCATCGTCATTGCCTGTCGCGCGGCGCGCACTCGTGTGCGGCCAACTTGAACGGAGGCCCTGCGGCGAAGAGCTGCGGGGCCTCTTTGAGTAGGGGAGGGTCTGGCTGCCCCGGCGTACCCGCATGCCGTCGCCGGCCGATTACGCTGCCCGTTCGCGTGCGATCGTATGGTGGCGTTTGGAGGGATTCCCCGTTGGGAAGCATGCGCGAGAGGGCGACACCATCTGCGGCGGTGCGGGCTCGTTGCGTTCCGCGCGCGGCCCGAAACGATTTCGGCCCTCCTATGGTCTGTCAATCAAGTTTTCGAGTGCTCTCCTCGCGTATGCCATTCTTGTGGCGATCTAAGAGCGATTAGCTGTACATATTTCAGGTCAGCCAAAGCCCATTGCCAAGGGAAATGATTGCGAACACGTGCGGTATGCGGCTGAAGAGCGTGCGTTGCCTTCGAAAACTTGATCGGCAAGCCATTTCTCAGCTGAAATCGTTTCAGCGTTGAGGTCCTAGGCTCTCGCTGCTCGTTGCGTGGCCAAGGCGGGCCTTGTTCGCTTCCTGCTATGGGCTCACGCTGCAAGAGAGTGGCGACTTCGATACCGAAGGGGAGCGAAGAATCAATCGATTCCGACTAGCGTTCTTGTTTGCCTTATAACGCAAAACGGCCGACCCGGGTGGGTCGGCCGTTTACTGTTATATATGCGGTCGCTGGCGAAGGGCCCTGGCGTCGCTTGAGCTTTTAGTCGAGCTTCTGCTTGAGCAGGCCGTAGCCGCCGTTCTTGCGGCGGTAGAGGATGCAGAAGGCGCTGCTGTCGCGGTCGATGTAGCCGAAGAAATCGTGGCCGAGCAGGTCGATCTGCACGAGGGCCTCTTCTTCCGTGAGGGGCTCGAAGTCGACGTCCTTCACGCGCACGACGGCGTCGTCGGCCAGTTCGTCCATAAGCGCGTCGAAGTCGGGGGTTTCGGTAGCCTTGGTGCGAATCGAGCTCGCGTCGGTGCGCGTGTTGTGTTCGACCACGCGGGTCTTGAACTTGCGCAGCTGGCGCAGGACCTTGGCGGCTGCCACGTCGATGGCGGCGTACATGTCCTCTTCGCGCTCTTCAACGCGGATGAGGTGGCCCTTGGCGGTCATCGTGACCTCGCAAATGGCAGGCAGGGCGATCGAGGGGTTCTTTTCCATGTGAAGAACGACGTCGGCGGACAGGGGATCGATGTCCATAACCTTCATAGAGTTGCCGATTTTTTCTTCAGCATAGTCTTTCAAGGAGTCGGTTACGGGCATTTTACGGCCGGTGACTTTGATCTCCATGCGTATCACCTCTCGTGTGTAGGGAATAAAAAACGCCGGGAAGCAGGGGCGCGCACCACGGACGATGGCTAAGAATCGTGCATCGCAACCCTTCTTCCAAGCTGGTGATCCAAGTATAGCGCTTCCTGCTCATTACCCCAGGTAAATCCCCTCTCTTCGGTGGGGAAATGAGGACAACCCCGTGCCCGAGAGGGGTAATGTCCTGTCTGACCTGCGTAAACGCACGTTCGTGCGCTAAGGGGGCGGAGACCGTCGCCCTCGCGGGGATGGATGCGCCCGGAAGCGTAGGCAATCCGGCGCGCCGCAAACGTAGCGGTTCGATGGCGGTGAAACCGGGGCGGGGAAGAGCCCTTCTTCCGCCGTGGTAGAGTGAAGGGACGATACCCATGGGCCCCTGAGGAGAGAGAGCTCATATGCCTGCAAACCGTCCCTACATCCCCGAAGTCCACAAGCACGAGCAGCGCCGCCTGCGCTGGCAAGACTTCACCTCGTCGACCACGCGGTCGGCCATGATCATGCTCGTCGCGGCCATCGTGGCCGTTATCGTTGCCAACACCCCGGTCTATCCGGCCTTCTTGGAATTCTGGCACGCCGACGTCACGCTCGGCGTGGGCGGGATCGTACGGCACATGTCGCTCGCCCATATCGTCAACGACGTGCTCATGGCCGTCTTCTTCTTACTCGTGGGCCTGGAAATCAAGTACGAGGTGGTGGCGGGTGACCTGTCGAACCCCCGCCAGGCCCTTCTGCCCGTCGTGGCGGCCTTCGGCGGCGTCCTCGCGCCCATCGTTATCTATCTGGCCTTCAACGGCGGGTCGACCACGGCGTCCGGCTGGGGCGTGCCCACTGCCACCGACATCGCCTTCGCTTTGGGCGTCCTGTCGCTGTTGGGCGACCGCGTCCCCAACGGGCTCAAGGTCTTCCTGAGCACGCTCGCGGTGGCCGACGACATCATCGCCATCCTCGTGATCGCCATCTTCTACGGGCAGTCGCCCTCGCTTGCCTGGCTCGGCGCAGCCGCCCTCGTCATGGTGGCGCTCGTTGCGCTCAACCGCACCCACACCTATTCCCTGTGGCCCTATCTGGTTTTGGGCGTGGTCTTGTGGTACTGCGTGTTCATGTCGGGCGTGCATTCCACGATCGCCGGCGTCTTGCTCGCCTTCACGATTCCCTGCACGACCAACGTCGATGCGGCCAAATTCCCCGCCTGGAGCGAAAAGAAGCTTCGCCAAGCCAACGAGGCGCTCGACCCCTCCAACTTGGTGATCACGCAGGGCGCCTTCCTCGCGCCCATCGGGGAGCTGTCGCGTGTGGCGCGCCAGGCCGTGCCGCCCGCGCTGCGTTTGAGCCATCGGCTCGACCCCTGGGTCTACTTCCTCATCCTGCCCATCTTCGCCCTCACCAACGCTGACGTGAGCCTTACCGGCCTTTCCGTCGAAGCCCTCTTCGCGAGCCCTGTGCTGTTGGGCGTGGTGTGCGGCTTGGTGCTCGGCAAGCCCACGGGCGTCATGCTCACGAGCTTTTTGGTGGTCAAGCTCAAGCTCGCCAACCTCCCCGAAGGCGTGACCTGGCTGCAGATGTTCGGCGCTTCGGTCCTCGCCGGCGTCGGCTTCACTATGGCCATTTTCGTGGCCAACCTTGCCTTCACGTCCGACGCGGTCATCACGGTGGCGAAGGCGGGCATCCTCTTGGCGTCGATCGTGGCGGGCACGGCCGGCTTTGTCGTGCTCAGGTGTGCGACGCGTCCCAAAGAGGAAGCGCCTGCGGGCTCTGAGGTCTAATACGCGTACAGTATTGCGAATCGGTCGCGGAAACCTCGCGTGCCCACATTCGCTCCACATTTGACGAAGGCGGTTTTCGGACCGCCTTCGCGCGTATATGGGGGCCTTTCCTGCGGCAAGACCATATCTTGTGATGTGGGGAAACGCCCGTTGGCGCCGATGTCTACGCATACGGGAACACCTGTTCGCTTATGTGTATAGGTTACAAAGTAAGCCGCCGTCGCTCGGGCGTCGATCGTTTGCGCGCTCTCTTTTCCACCCATAAAATGGGCATCCAGAAAAGCCCTCATCGACTTTTAGACGGGACCCCTCTATGACCTCTAAACACCCTACCGTCCCTCGACGCACCTTCGTATCCGGCGCAGCCGCCGTGGCCGCGCTTTCCGCGCTGGGACCAGCCATCGCATTCGCCGATCCGGTTTCCGATGCGCAAAGCGCGCTCGACAGCGCCAACGCCGCAGCGGCCGACAAGCAGGCTCAAGCCGAATCGGCCCTTTCCTCGCTCAACGCCATGCAGGACAGCCTCGACCAGGCGTCCGACGAATACCAAGACGCGCTCGACGCCCAACAGGACGCCCAGAACAAGATGGACGAAGCCCAGCGGCAGATCGACGAATCGACGGCCAAGATTGAAGAGCTGCAGGGCAAGATCAGCACGCGCGTCCGCGGCGCCTACCGCACGGGCGGCTCCACCTTCCTCGACGTGCTCACCGGTTCCTCGTCGTTCGAAGAGTTCGCCACGGGGCTCGACCTGCTCGACAAGATGAGCCAGGAAGACGCCCAACTCGTTGCGAGCGTCAAAGACGAGCGCGCCACCCAGCAGGCGGCCTACGACGAGTACCAAGCTCAGAAGGAAGTGGCCGACCAGAAGGCTGCCGAAGCCGAGCAGAAGAAAAACGAGGCCGAAGCGCTCGTTGCCCAGTACCAGCAGACCTACGACAGCCTTTCTGCCGAAGTCCAGCAGCTCATCGAGCAGAAGCGCCAGGCTCAGGAAGACCTGAACGCCGCTCAGGCCCAGGCGCGCCTCGAAGAGCAGCAGCGCCAGGCGGCAGCCGCCGCAGCAGCGGCCGCAGCCCAGGAGCAGGCGGCCCAGCAGCAGCGCAGCTCGAATTCGTCTTCTGGCTCCGCTTCGGGCTCGTCGGGATCCTCTTCCGGCTCTTCGGGCTCGTCTTCGGGGTCGGGATCGTCCTCGGGCTCGTCGGGCAGCTATTCGGGCGGCGACGCCGTCTCCCGCGCCTACTCCTGCTTGGGCAGGCCCTACGTCTGGGGCGCCGTGGGCCCCGACGGCTACGACTGCTCCGGCCTGGTGAGCTACTGCATCACGGGCAGGCATTCGCGCATCGGAACGGCGAGTTCCTTCTATAGCTTGCCGGCCGTGAGCAACCCGCGCCCGGGCGACATCGTGGCCTGCAGCAGCCATCATTGCGCCATCTACATCGGCAACGGCCAGATGATCGAAGCGCCGCACACGGGTGCGGTGGTCCGCGTCTCCGCCATCCGCGGCACGAAAATCGTCCGCATGTAATTTTCATATGCCCAGCAAGATGCGCCTTTGTGCGCATCTTCTGGTTCAGGGGACTCGGAAGCGACCGTACTTGAGGCGTATGATGGGGCGCGTGACACAAGACTGATTCAGCACGTTCATCGATTTGTAGCAAAGGTGGTAGGCACGCATGGAACAGAGGACGACCCAGATTCCTCGCCGTTCGTTCGTTTTGGGCGCGGCGGCAGCGGGCATCCTGGCGGCGGCGAACCCCTCGCTCGCCTTCGCCGATGAAATTGCCGACAAGCAGGCACAGGCAGATGCCGCACTCGCTTCGCTCAACGCCATGCAGGACTCCCTGAACGAGAAGGCCGACGAGTACGACGACGCCGTGGCCGCTCAGCAGGAAGCCCAGCAGAAGCAGCAGGAAGCGCAAGACCAGATCGACACCCTTAACGGGCAGATCGAAAACAACCAGGGCAAGCTCGCCACGCGCGTGCGTGGCATGTACCGCACCGGCAGCAGCACGATCATCGACGTGCTCACCGGGTCGACCTCCTTCGAGGATTTCGCCACGGGCCTGAGCCTGATCAACAACATGAACCAGGAAACCGCCGACCTCGTGTCTGCCACGAAGGATTCGCGCGATGCCCTCGAACAGGCCAAGGCCGAATACGCCGCTCAGGAGCAGACGGCTGCCCAGAAGGCCAGCGAAGCCCAGCAGGCGGTCAACGATGCCCAAGACCTGGTCAACCAGTACCAGTCGACCTACAACAGCCTGTCGTCCGACGTGCAGCAGCTCGTCGCCCAGCAGCAGGCCGCCAACGAGCAGGCCAATGCCGCCCTCGCCGCCCAGACGGTCGCCGCTTCGGCGGCAGCCGGCGCCCAGGCGGAGGCTGCGGCCGCCCAGAACGCCGACAACGGCGGAAACGACGAGGGCGGCAACGGAGGCAACGGCAACGGAGGCAACGACAACGGCGGCAATGCCACTAACGGCGGCGGAAACGGCGGTGGAAATGGCAGCGGAAACGGCGGCGGCCAATCCGCTACGCAGTCGCAGTCTCAGGCGCAGACTTCGACCAACGCCGGCTCCACCGGCTCCCATTCCACTTCGGGATCGGCCTCTTCGACGAACACCTCAAAGCCGTCGCAGTCGTCGGGCAAGACCTACGACGGCGGTTCCGGCGTGGTCGGTCGCGCGCGCGCCTGCATCGGCGCGCCTTACAAGTGGGGTGCCGTGGGTCCCTACGCCTACGACTGCTCGGGCCTGGTGAGCTACTGCATCACCGGTTCCCATTCGCGCGTGTTCACCACGTCGTCCCTCATGGGTTATCCGGCCGTGAGCAACCCCCAGCCCGGCGACGTGTGCGTGCGCACCGGCCATACGGGCATCTATATCGGCGGCGGCCAGATGATCCACGCTCCGCATACGGGCGCCACCGTATGCGTGGCTTCGATCCAGTCGGGGATGAAGATCGTCCGTCCTTAGCGCGTCGCGCGTAAGGCATGGACATTTTTTGCCGAGCGCAGAAGCTTTTGCGCCACGCTCGGGCATTCTGTGGTAACATAGCCACCGCTGCAAACAGCAAACGGGTTGTGGCTCAGCTTGGTAGAGCGCTGCGTTCGGGACGCAGAGGTCGCTGGTTCAAATCCAGTCAACCCGACCACGATGTTAAAGGGGACGTGTCCGAAAGGTGCGTCCCCTCTTTCAGAAGTACGGGCATTTCATTCCCTTCCTAGGAGGCCTTGCATGAAATTAGGCGGAATCGGCGTACCTGAGCTCATCATCATCCTGGTGGTTGTGCTTCTCATCTTCGGGCCGAAGAACCTGCCGAAGCTCGGCAGCGCGCTCGGCAAGGGCATCAAGAGCCTGCGCGAGGGCATGAACGGCGGCAAGGAAAAAGACGCCGACGCGGCGGACGATGTCGAAGCCGCTTCCGAAAAGAAAGCCGAGAAGAAGGACGAGAAGAAGTCCGACGCCGAATAGCGCATCTCGCAACAGAAGAGGCGCTGCGGCGCTTTGGCTGGAATGTGCCCGAAAGGGCATTTTCCATTTACGTAGAAGGAAATCACCATGGCTGATCAGAACATCCTCACCGAAGAAGGCAAGCAGAAGCTCGAAGACGAGCTGCACTACCTCGAAACCGAGAAGCGTGCCGAAGTGGGCGAGCGCATCCGTGTCGCGCGCGAGTTCGGCGATATTTCCGAGAACTCCGAATACGACGACGCGAAGAACGAGCAAGGCCTGATGGAGGCCCGCATCGCCGAAATCACCAACATCCTTGCCAACGCTACCGTCGTGGCGACCTCCAAGCGGTCGGGTAAGGTGACCGTGGGGTGCACCGTCACTGTCGATATGGGCGGCAAGCAGCGCGACTTCACGATCGTGGGCGCTGCCGAATCCGACGTCCGCGAGGGCAAGATTTCCAACGAATCCCCGGTGGGCGCCGCGCTCATCGGCCATAAGAAGGGCGACGAAGTGACGGCCATCGGACCGACCGGCCGCGAGATTCCGATGACCATCGTTTCCATCAAGCACTAACGAGCGGCGGCCCCCAGCGGGCCGCTGTTTTGCGTTTCGACCGCGCGCACGCGCACAAGGAAGGACGACCCATGAGCGACGAGAACCGCACCAACGGCTCCGACGTTACCGAAATCGAAGACGACCCGCGCAAGGTGCGCCTTGCCAAGCGAGAGGCGCTGCTCGCTGCCGGCAAGTTCCCCTACGGCATGCGCTTCGATTACGACCAGCATGTCGACGCGCTCCAGCGCGACTACGCCGACCTTGAAAACGGCGCCAGCACCGACGACCGCGTGAAGACCGCCGGTCGCATCATCGCGATCCGCAACCAGGGCAAGATCATGTTCATGGTCCTGCGCGAGCGAATGGGTGACATCCAGCTCTTCTGCCGCGTGAACGCTTTGGGCGACGAGGCCTTCGCCGAGATGAAAGACCTCGACATGGGCGACTGGATCGGCGTCGAGGGCACGATGATGCGCACCAAGCGCGGCGAGCTCTCCATCGCCGTCGACGGCTTCACGCTGCTGTCCAAGTCGATTCGCCCCCTGCCCGAAAAGTTCCACGGCCTTTCCGACAAAGAGACCCGCTACCGTCAGCGCTACGTCGACCTCGTGGTGAACCCCGACGTCAAGCAGGTCTTCGTGAACCGCTCGAAGATCATCGCCGCCTGCCGCGCCTACATGAACAGCCTCGACTTCCTCGAGGTCGAAACGCCGATTCTGCAGGAGATCATGGGCGGCGCCAACGCCAAGCCCTTCATCACCCACTTCAACGCGCTCGACCAGGAATGCTACCTGCGCATCGCCACCGAGCTGCACCTGAAGCGCTGCCTGGTGGGCGGGCTCGACCGCGTCTACGAAATCGGCCGCATCTTCCGCAACGAGGGCATGGACCACACCCACAATCCCGAGTTCACCACCATCGAGGCCTACCAGGCCTTCGGCGACATCGACAGCATGAAGGAGCTGGCCGAAGGCTTCATCAAGGCCGGCCTGCACGTGGTGAGCGATTCCGAGGTCATCGAATACCAGGGCCAGACGATTGACCTGTCGGGCACCTGGAAGAGCATCCCGCTGGCCGAGGTCGTGAGCGCCCATGTGGGCGAGCACGTCGACATGGACACGCCCGTTGCGCATCTGCGCGCCCTGCTCGACGCCAACAAGCTCGAATGGCAGGAGGACTGGGGCGCGGGCAAGCTCCTGTTCACCCTCTACGACGAGCTCTGCGAGCAGGAGATCGTGAACCCCACCTTCGTGTGCGACTACCCGGTCGAGGTGTCGCCGCTCGCCAAGCGCAAGCCTTCCGACCCGCGCCTCACCGACCGCTTCGAACTGGTGATCGCCGGCCACGAGTACGCCAACGCCTTCACCGAGCTCAACGACCCGGTCGACCAGGAGAGCCGCTTCGCCGCCCAGATGGAAGCCAAGCGCCACGGCGACGAAGAGGCCATGGAATACGACACCGACTACATCCGTGCGCTCGAGTACGGCATGCCCCCGGCGGGTGGCATCGGCATCGGCATCGACCGTATGGTCATGCTGCTCACCGACCAGCCCTCGATTCGCGACGTGCTCCTGTTCCCGCACATGCGCCCCGAGCGCAACACCAACAACCCCAACGCCAAGGGCGTGGCGGCGGCCAAGGCCGCGGCCGACGTGGCTGAGACGAGCGCCGAAGTCGCGGCTGCGGCCGAGCTGGGCGCCAAGGACGGCGCGGCTGCCGACGCGGCGCCCGACGCTCAGTGGGTGAGCACCCTGCCCGCGCCCGCGGAAGGCGATAAGCTCGATGCCGGCATCACCCGCGAGGCGGCGCTCGAACTGCTCAAAGCCCATAACAAGGACGAGTTCCATATCGTGCACGGCGAGACCCTTGAAGGCCTCATGCGCTACTATGCCGCAAAGTACGACCCTCAGAACGTGGACTTCTGGGGCATCGTGGGTATGCTGCACGACCTCGACTGGGAAGAGTTCCCCACCGAAGAGGAGCACACGGTCAAGGCCGCCGAAATGCTGGCCGAAGCGGGCGCCAACCCGCTCGTGGCGCGCTGCATCCAGACGCACAATTCCGACCTGCGCGCCGATCTGCCCGAACCCGAAGCGCACATGGAAAAAGTCCTCTATGCCTGCGACGAGCTGTCGGGCCTCATCCAGGCCTGCATCGCCGTACGCCCGAGCCATTCGGTGCAGGATTTCACGGTGAAATCGCTCAAGAAGAAGTTCAAGACCAAGAGCTTCGCCGCCGGCTGCGACCGCGACGTCATCGCGCATGGGGCGGACCTGCTCGGCATGGAGCTTCCCGACCTGTTCGCGAGCGTGATCGAGGCCATGAAGGCCATCGACCCCGACAAGGATAGCTTCCGGCCCGCTGAGTAGGGCGATAAGAGGCAATTGCCCTGTATGAGCGCCCCGGTTTCAAGCCGGGGCGCTTTTTCGTGTGGGGGGTGGTCGGTCGCGTCGGGTTGCGCGGGCTTGCGCCCGTACCGGGTCCGCATCCCCGCATCCTCTCGTTTCCCCGCGCCGGCCCGCTCAAAATGCACGGGGATTGCAACCCGAACGGGAAAAGGCCCTTCGAAAACTCGTTTTGCAAGGGAAATGCAGGCGAAACTGGGAACGGCCGTGCATCTTGTGCAGATTCCTGCAACGACCCTGCAAGATGAGCGGGATTTCCCCGTTCGACCTGCAACAGCCGTGCGAAACGAGCGGAAGGCCCCGCATACGGGGCCCGAACGCCAGAATCCCTGCAACGGGCGTGCGAAATGAGCCGGGGGCTGCAACGGCCCTGCATCTTGAGCGGGCCGCGTGCGACAACCGCGCATCCTGTGCGGGTCTGCTGCAACGGGCGTGCACCTTGTGCGGATCGCGTGCAACGATCGTGCATCTTGTGCGGACCCGCTGCAGCAACCGTGCAAGATGAGCATCCGATTGCGGCGGGCGTGCAGAGCGCCGTTCGCGGCGGGGCGCTGGCGGTTCGGGCGCCCTCATTACGGAAAGGTGTCAGATTGGCACCTAGGCGCCGGTGAATTGGCAGTCGGAAAATTAGAGTGCTAGGATGGTTCGCGAAACACAGCCTGAAAGAAAGAGGCATCGATGTCATTCGACAAATTCACCGATAAGGCGCGCAAGGTGCTGGTGATTGCCCAGGATGAGGCTCGAACCCTGCATCAGCCCTACGTGGGCACCGAGCATATCCTGCTTGCCCTTATCAAGGAAAAGGACGGCTTGGCCGCGCAGGCGCTCGAGCGCCTCAACGTCCACTACGACGACGTGGTCACCGCCATCAAGCAGATTGTCACGATCGACCCCGAAGCCGACGTGTCGGGCCATCTGGGCTTCACCCCGCGCGTGAAGCTCGTGCTGGAAAACAGCCTGCGCGAAGCTATGCAGATGGGGCAGAGCTACATCTCCACCGAGCACCTCCTGCTCGGCATCGTCCGCGAGGGCGAAGGCACGGCCATCGAAGTGCTCGGCCGTCTGGGCGTTTCGGGCGACGCGGTGCGCAGCGCCCTGAACGACCTCGTGGGCCAGTCGTCGGTCTTCGCCGGCCGCCCCGGCGTCGACACGCAGGCCCCCAAGTCGGGCGGCGCTCTGAAGGAGTACGGCACCGACCTGACCCGGAAGGCCGCCGACGGCAAACTCGACCCGGTTATCGGCCGCGCGGGCGAAATCGAGCGCATCATGCAGATTCTCTGCCGACGCCAGAAGAACAACCCCCTGCTCATCGGCGAGCCCGGCGTGGGCAAGACCGCCGTCGCCGAAGGCCTGGCCCAGCTCATCGTGAGCAATCAAGTGCCCGACATCCTGCGCAACAAGCGCCTGTTCACGCTCGATATCTCGAGTATCGTGGCCGGCAGCAAGTACCGCGGCGAATTCGAAGACCGCCTGAAGAAGTGCATCAAGGAAGTCGTCGACGCGGGTGACATCATCCTGTTCATCGACGAGCTCCACACCCTGATCGGCGCCGGCGCCGCCGAAGGCTCGATCGACGCCGCCAGCATCCTGAAGCCGCCGCTGTCCCGCGGCGAGATCCAGGTCATCGGCGCCACCACGATCGACGAGTACCGCAAGCACATCGAAAAGGATTCGGCTCTCGAACGCCGCTTCCAGCCCGTTATGGTCAACGAGCCCAACGAAGAGCAGTCGGTCCGCATCCTGCAGGGCTTGCGCGACCGCTACGAGGCGCACCACCACGTGAAGTACACCGACGAGGCCCTGCAGGAAGCCGTCACGCTTTCGAGCCGCTACATCCAAGACCGCTTCCTGCCCGACAAGGCTATCGACGTCATCGACGAAGCGGGCGCCCGCCAGCGCATCCGCAACATGACCCTGCCGCCCGAGCTTTCGGCCCTCGACGACGAGCTGCGCGACGTGCGCGGCAAGAAGGAAACGGCTATCGCCGACCAGAACTTCGAGGAAGCCGCCCGCCTGCGCGATCAGGAAAAGCAGCTCAAGGGCAAGCGCGCCCAGGCGGAAGCCGACTGGAAGGAAAACTCCCAGAAAGAGGTTCCCCAGGTGGGCGCCGAAGACATCGCCGACGTCGTGTCGATGACCTCGGGCGTGCCCGTCTCCGACCTCACCGAAGCCGAAGCGAGCAAGCTCCTGCGCATGGAAAGCGTGCTCCATCAGCGGGTGATCGGCCAGGACGAAGCGGTTACCGCCGTGTCGAAGGCCATTCGCCGTTCGCGCAGCGGCCTTTCCGACCCCAAGCGCCCCACGGGTTCGTTCATCTTCTGCGGCCCCTCGGGCGTGGGCAAGACCGAACTGGCCAAGGCTCTTGCCGAGTTCCTCTTCAACAGCGAAGACGCTCTGATCAGCTTCGATATGAGCGAGTACATGGAAAAGCACACGGTGTCGCGTCTCATCGGTTCGCCTCCGGGCTACGTGGGCTACGACGAGGGCGGCCAGCTCACCAAGGCCGTGCGCCAGCGCCCCTATTCGGTCGTGCTCTTCGACGAGATCGAAAAGGCCCATCCCGACGTCTTCAACATCCTCCTCGAGATTCTCGAAGAGGGTCGCCTCACCGACGGCCAGGGCCGCGTGGTCGACTTCCGCAACACCGTCATCATCATGACGAGCAACGTGGGTGCCCGCGACATCGCCCAGACCCAGACGCTGGGCTTCGGCGCCTCGTCGCAGGGCCCGTCGGACAAGGACATCAAGGCGAGCGTGACCACCGAGCTCAAGAAGCTCTTCCGTCCCGAGTTCCTCAACCGCATCGACGAGGTCATCGTGTTCAAGAGCCTCACCAAGGAGCAGATCAGCGAGATCGTCAAGCTCATGGTCGACGACCTGCGCCAGCGCCTGATCGCCCAGAACATGACGATCAACATCACCGACGAAGCCTGCCGATACATCGCCGAGCAGGGAACCGACGTTACCTACGGCGCTCGCCCGCTGCGCCGCGCGATCCAACGCCTGCTGGAAGACCCGATTTCCGATCAGGTCCTCGAAGGCCGCTGGACGAGCGGGTCGGTCATCGACGTCGACTTCAAGGACGGCGAGCTCACCTTCGAGGCGGGCACGGGTTCGATTCCGGCGCCGCGCAAGCGCGACAGCATCGCTCGCGAAGCCGAGCGCCTGATGATGGGCTACGACTTCTCGAACACGGGAAGCGCCCTGCCGAGCGGCGGCAGCGTCGAAGGCGGTGCGGCCGACTAACGGTTCGGTCGTGGCGGTGCGCAACGCATAACCATCGCACGGGCGGACGGCCAGCGGGTCGTCCGCCCGTTTTCGTGCCCGGCCCCGCCCGCTCGCGGGAGCCGGGCGCAATCCGAAAAGAAAGGACCTTCCATGGCAGATACTCTCGCCACCATCCGCGCGCGTCGCAGCGTGCGCAAGTTCAAGCCTGACATGATTCCGGCCGACGTGCTCGACCAGGTGCTCGAAGCCGGCACCTGGGCGCCTACCGGCATGGGCCGGCAGAGTCCCGTGATCTTGTGCGTCACCGACAAAGCGGTGCGCGACGAGCTCGCCCGCATGAACCGCGAGATCATGATCGAGATCGGTATGGGCGTCAAGCTCGGCATGGACCCCTTCTACGGGGCGCCTGTGGTGTGCGTGGTGCTCGCAGACGCCCAGGCACCCACCGGACGCGACGACGGCAACCTCGTTATCGAGAACATGATGCTCGCCGCCACCGACCTGGGGCTCGGGAGCTGCTACATCTACCGTGCCAAGGAGGAATTCGAGCGCCCCGAGGGCAAGGAGATCCTGAAGAAGGCCGGCATCGAAGGCGACTACGTGGGCGTGGGCCACGTGATCTTGGGCTACGCCGATATGTCCCCCAAGGCCGCCCCGCGCAAAGAAGGCTACATCTACAGGCTTTAGCCTAAAGGGCGCCTTCGGTGCGCTCGTTGTATCATGAAGGGCATCGGGCGCACGGGCGCCCCTGTCACGTGAAGGAGCGTGTATGGACGAGAAAGAACCGGCGAGCGAGTGCGCGGGGACCGTCGACCCGATTTTCGCACCGACGTCGCTGCATGTCCCTGAAAAGCTCTTAGAGAGTCTCGACTTCGACGCGCTCACCGAAAACATGGCCAGCTTGGAAGGCAAAGTCGACAAACATCCCAAGACCGCGGCCATCATCCTGGCCGGTGGCCACGGTGAGCGCTTCGGCCGCGAAGGCGGCAAGCAGCTGGTGGAAATCGCCGGCAAACCGGTGCTCACCTGGTCGGCCGAGGCCTTCGACGCCGTGGGCGACATCGGGCTCATCGTAATCGTCTGCCCCGAAGACCGCCAGAAGGAATACCTCGCACATGCGATTGATCCCTTCCCGTTCGTCACGCCCATCGTGCTCGCACCGGCTGGGTCGCTGCGTCAGGAAAGCGCCTTCAACGGGCTCGAATACGTGCCCGAAGACTACGAGTTCGTCGTCCTGCACGACGGCGCCCGCCCCCTGATCAGCCCCGAGCTCATCGAGCATACGATCAACACGGTCAAGGGCAACTTCGACGCCGACGGCGCCGTGGTCGCGCACCCGTCGGTCGACACGCTCAAGGTGGTGGAAGACGGTGTGATCATGGGCACGCCCGACCGCACGGTTTTCTGGAACGCGCAGACCCCCCAGGTCTTCCGCGCCAACATCTATCGCCGCGCTCAGGCCCAGGCCCTTGCCGACGGTTTCGTGGGCACCGACGACTCGTCGCTCATCGAGCGGCTGGGCGGCAAGGTACTCGTGGTCGAAGGCAAGCGGGACAACATAAAGCTCACCGTGCCCGAAGATTTCCTCATGCTCGCGGCGGCGGTGCACACGCGCTTGGCGGAGGAGGGCGGTAACGTTGAATAGCATGGCAGGCCTCCGCATCGGTTTGGGAACCGATGTCCACAAGCTCGTCGAAGGGCGCAAGCTCATCATCGGCGGCGTCGAAATTCCCTACGAGAAGGGCCTGCTCGGCCATTCCGATGCCGACGTGCTCGCCCATGCAGTGTCCGACGCCCTGCTCGGCGCTGCCCGCGCCGGCGACATCGGCAAGCTTTTTCCCGATACCGACCCCGAATGGGAAGGCGCCGATTCGCTCAAGTTGCTTACCGCGGTGGCGGGGCATATTTCCGAACTCGGCTTTGAAATCGTCGACGTCGACTGCGTGATCAGCGCCCAAGCGCCCAAGATGGCCCCCTATCGCGATTTTATGCGGTCGAATCTGGCGGCAGCCATGGGCATCGACGTTGACAACGTCGGCGTAAAGGCCACGACGACTGAAAAGCTCGGCTTCGAAGGCCGCGGCGAGGGCATTTCCGCCCAGGCGGTCGCCTTGCTCGAAAAGGTGCGCTAGACGCGCCTCGCCGCCGTGCGCATACCTTCATCGCCCCCCCCTTGCAGGAACACCGCCTGCAAGGGGGCTCGTGCGCAGGGGTTCTGCCGCGCGTCCGTGCGGAGCGGAACCCCTGCCGGTTTCTACTCGCATTCCGAATTATCGAACGCTGGCTTTCAATATCCCTAATTCCCCTAGGTTTACTAGGTATTATGTTAGAATCCCTTCTAGCGAGAAGGGTGCAGACATGAATATCTTCCAAAGAATGGCCGAAGATGTGCGCATGGTCCAAGAACAGGACCCGGCGGCAGAAAGCGCGTTCGTCATCTGGCTCACCTATCCGGGCCTTCACGCCGTGTGGCGCCACCAGCGCGAGCATCGCCTGTGGGTTAAAGGCCATCGTGGCCTCGCTCGCTGGCTTGCCCAGCGCACCCGCAACCGCACGGGCGTCGAAATCCACCCGGGAGCCCAGATCGGCCGCCGTCTCTTCATCGATCACGCCATGGGCGTGATTATCGGCGAGACCGCCATCGTAGGCGACGACTGCACCATCTACCAGGGCGTGACCTTGGGCGGTACGGGCAACGAAACGGGCAAGCGCCACCCCACGATCGGCAACCATGTGATGATCGGCACCGGCGCGTCCGTGCTCGGCAACATCGCGATTGGCGACAACTGCAAGATCGGCGGCGGCGCCGTCGTGGTGAAGGATACCCCGGCCAACTGCACGCTCGTGGGCGTGCCGGCCAAGATCATCATCAAAGATGGCAAGCGCGTGGGTAAAAAGCCTGCGGTCGCGGCGACGTCGCCCGAAGCCGAAATCGCCCAGCTGAAGCGGGACCTTGCGGCCTTGCAGGCGCGACTCGACCGCCTGAGCTGCGTAAAGGAGCCGGCTGAATTCCCGGCGCAGGCGGCCTCCGACGTCGCCGCGGGAGCTGCCGTCGTGCTCGCCGACGCCGGCTCTTCCAACTAGCACGCCCGCCGCGCTTCGGCTATCCTTAATGGGTTCGATCGACCCTCAAGCGGGAAAGCATTGTCAATGATTAGGCTCTACAACACGCAAACGCGTACCAAGGAAGACTTCAATGCGATCAACCGGGGCGAAGTGCACATGTACGTGTGCGGTCCCACGGTCTACAACTACATCCACATCGGCAACGCACGCACGTTCATCTCCTTCGACGTCATCCGCCGCTATTTCATGTGGCGCGGCTTCAAAGTGACCTTCGTGCAAAACGTCACCGACGTCGACGACAAGATCATCAAGAAAGCCAACGAAGAGGGCGCCACGGCAGCAGAAATCGCCGAGCGCTACACCAAGGCCTTCATCGATGACATGCACGCCGTGGGTGTGCTCGACCCCGACGTGCGTCCCAAGGCGACCGAAGAGATCCCCGAAATGATCGAGCTCGTGCAGCGCCTCATCGACACGGGGCATGCCTACGAGGCTGCCGGCGACGTGTATTTCAGCGTGCGCAGCTTCCCGGAATACGGCGAGCTTTCGCACCGCGATATCGACGAACTCGAAAGCGGTCACCGCGACCTGCGTGCGAGCGACGTCGACGGCATCGAGGACCGCAAGCGCGACCCGCTTGACTTCGCCGTGTGGAAGGCCGCCAAGCCGGGCGAGCCTTCCTGGAAGAGCCCCTGGGGCATGGGGCGCCCGGGTTGGCACATCGAGTGCTCGGCCATGTCGCGCAAGTACCTGGGCCTGCCGCTCGACATCCATGGCGGCGGCGCCGACCTGGTTTTTCCGCATCACGAAAACGAAACCGCCCAGAGCGAGGCGGCCTGGGGCACCAAGTTCGCCAACTATTGGCTGCACTCGGGCATGTTGCAGATCAACGCCGAAAAGATGAGCAAGTCGCTGGGCAACTTCCTCTTGCTGCGCGACGTGCTCAAGACCACCAAGCCGGCCGTGCTCCGCATGCTCATGATGCAGACCCACTACCGCAGCCCGCTCGACTTCAGCCAGGACCGTCTCGAAGAGGCCGCTGCGGCGCTCGAGCGCATTCAGAGCCTCGTGGCCCGTATCGATTGGGCGATTGAAAACGCCCAGGACATCCCTAGCCCGCTCGACACGCGCACGATCGTCAACCGCACGCGCGAGACCCGCAACGAGTTTATCTTCGCGATGGACGATGACTTCAACACCGCCGGGGGCTTGGGCGTGATTTTCACCTTCGTGGGCGAGCTGAACACAGCGCTGGGCGACAAGACCGTGTCGATTTCCGACGTGCCCGTGCTGCGTAGCGCGCGCGACGTGATCTGCGAGCTCATGAACGTGTTCGGCATCGATTTGTCCCAAGAGGCTACCGCCGAAGGCGACTATCCGGTCGAGGTCGTCGACCTGGCGGCCAAGGTGGCGGGATACGCCGGCGCCGACGCCCACGAGGCGGTCGACGCCCTGCTCGAGGCCCGCACCAAGGCGCGTGCCGAAAAGAACTTCGCCGTGGCAGACGCCGTGCGCGACGGCCTTACCGGCTTGGGCTTTACGGTGGAAGACACCCCGCAGGGGCCCCGCGTGACCTTCGGGGATTAAGCGCACAGCACAATCGATATGCGAAGCGAGCCGCCTGAGCGCGGCTCGCTTTTTTATTGCTGCGGGACCTGTCTGAGGCGAAAGCGCGACGCTTCTGCACCGGTTCGGCGGCTCGCGCGCTTTCGCGGGACGCCCGAAGCGAGGAGAAGCTCGAAGCGTTGCGATAGGTGAGGCTGTCATAGTGCTCCATACGGATCGAAGGGGGGCCTATGAAGCGAAGGGGCATGATCGTCATATCGCTTGTCTGCGGCGCGCTCTGCGCAGGGTCGGTGCTCGTCTACGCTCACGGCGTGCAGGCCGATGCGCGGGCGACGCGCGATGAGGCGCTCGCCCGCTACGGCGGCGAGCAGGCCCAGGTGTGTGTGGCCACGCGCGATATCGCGCCGGGCGAGACGCTCAATACATCAAACACCGAACAGCGCCAGTGGCTCGTCGACTTTCTGCCCAACGGGGCGGTGTCCTCGCTTTCCGACGTCGAGGGGGCGTCGGTGGCGTCTGCGATCGTTTCGGGGGAAGTCGTCACCCAGACGCGGCTCGAAGCGTCCTCGTCGGACGTGCAGGTGCCTGCGGGAACCTCGGCGCTCAGCATCGAGGTAGACAGCGCTCAGGCGGTAGGGGGTGCGCTTCCGGTCGATGCTCGCGTCGATGTCTACGCCACGGGGGCGAGCGGAGCGAGCCTGATCGTACCGGGCGCTCGCGTGCTCGCCCAGGGCGCACAGGGGTCTTCGCGCATGTGGGTCACGCTCGCCGTCCCTCCCGATCGGGTGCAAGAGCTGGTGACGGCGGCAGATACCTCGTCGCTGTATCTGGCCCTTCCCTCCGACACCATGTCCCCCGAAAGCGAATAGGAGGTTTCCCATGACGGTGAATAAGGTACGCGCGGTGCTCTGCGCGTCGTCTGAAGAGGTCAGGCATCCCGAATTGCTTGGCCTTCCCGATGAGAATCTTGCCGAGCAGGGCTGGCTTGCGGTTATGACCGATGCGACCTTCGCACGCAGTTGGATTCAGTCGCACGGCAAGGGGCTCATCGTGTGGGTCGCGGGCAGCGACGACGTCTGCGCCCTCAATTTGGCTGCGGCGGTGAGGGCGGACGGCATGGCGGTGCAGCTCGTCGCCTTTCATGGGTCGGGGTCGCTTCTGAGCCGGGCGCGGGCGGCGGGCATTTCCGACGTGCTCGACGAGACGGCCTTCCTCCAAGCGTACGGGACCTGCAAGCAGGCTGCCCTTCTTCAGGATTCGCTTGCGCGCACGAAGGAGAGCACGGGGCCGATCGACCTCATGCTGCGCGAGCGCGCGGCAAAGGTAGACGAGCGGGAAGGGGAGGCGGCTGCGCGACGTCCGGTTGCCGTGGGCGAGGGGCCCGGTTCCGGCTTTGGTGCCCTATCTGCGACAGCGGCGGAGCAGGGCGATCGGCCAGGCGGGACGGTCGTTGCGGTGGTGGGAGCCGGCGGGGGCACGGGCAAGAGCACGGTGGCCGTCCTCCTTGCCGTGGCTATACAGCAGCGGGGCGTGCGCACGGTCGTCGTCGACGCCGACCTGCAATGCGGGGACGTCCGCTACCTCATGGGGACCGATCGGGCGATCGGAATCGAAGAGCTGGCAGATCAGCCCGAACGAGCGGCGTCGCTTTCTCCCAAGGGGCGCCTGCCGGCGGTGGTGTCGTCACCCGAAAGGCTCGAGGCGTCAGAAGAGCTCGCCGGCCGGGTGGCCGACGTCGTGCGCGCCTTGGCGGGCCGCTTCGACGCTGTGGTGGTGAATACGGGCCCTGCGTGGGGCGATGTGCAGATGGACCTTATCGGCCTGTCCGACCAGGTGCTTTTCGTGCTCGACCAGCGACCCACGTCGATTCGCCTGTGCCGTCATGTACTCGAACTCTGCGCCCGGTGCGGGGCGGCTACCAAGCAGTTCGTGTTCGCGGTGAACCGCTGGTCGAAGCAGGCGCTGTTCAGCGGCATCGACGTGTCGGCGGCCTTGGGGACTGCCCACGCTATCGAGTTTCCTGATGGGGGAAAGGCGGTACGGGAGTATCTGGGGTCCGGCCAACCGCTCGACGTCGCCGATGCCCACAACCCCCTCTACCTGAGCTTGGCCAAACTTGCCCTCGAGCTCTTCCCCGAAAGCGACGGGGGCGTGTCGGGCAAAGCCCCGGGCGCGACGCGGCGCGGTCTCTTCCGCTCGCGGAGGCGAAAGGAGGCGGCGGCATGTCTCTGACCGAACGCGTGCGGCAGGCGGGCAATGCGACGGCTGCCCCGAGCGCGCGGCAGCGCGACCCCGAACTGCTGGAAGAGCTGCGCTGCCGCGTGCAGGCCCTCTTGCCTTCGCAGGAAATCGTGCGCTTGCGGGCGAACAACCCCGCGCGGGCGCAGAGCGAGGTACGTACCGCCTGCAGGCGCGTCTTCGACGAGGACCCCTGGTTCGTGTCGGATGCGCGCGTGCGTGCGGGTCTCACCGAGGCCTTTCTCGACGAGGTGTTCGGGTTCGGACCTATCGAATGGGCTCTTGCCGACGATTCGGTGACCGAAATCATGGTGAACGGGAGCCGCTCGCTCTATATCGAGCGCGCAGGGGTGCTCGAGCACGTCCCCGAGCCCTTCGCCAACGACGAGGAGGTTCGCGCGCTCATCGATCGTATCATCGCGCCGCTCGGCCGCCGCGTGGACGAATCGTCGCCCTTGGTCGACGCCCGCCTTCCGCAAGGGCATCGCGTGCATGCGGTGATTCCGCCTATCGCGATCGACGGGCCGGCGGTGACCATCCGCAAGTTCTCTCCCCAGGTCATCAATCTCGCTGAGATGGAGGCTTCGGGTTCTGTCGAGCCCCCGGTCGCCGTCTTTCTGCGTTGGCTCGTGCGCCTGAGGAAAAACCTTGCGGTATCGGGCGGCACGGGCAGTGGGAAAACGACCCTGCTCAACGCCCTGTCCTGCGAAATCGCGCGCGAGGAGCGCATCGTGACGATCGAGGATTCCGCCGAGCTGCGGTTTTTGGAACACCCCCATGTGGTGCGCTTGGAATCGCGACCGCCGAGCGCCGAAGGCACCGGCCGGGTGACGATCCGCGACCTCGTGCGCAACGCGCTGCGCATGCGCCCCGACCGCATCATCGTGGGCGAATGCCGCGGCGGGGAGGCGCTCGATATGTTGCAGGCCATGAACACCGGTCATGAAGGGTCGCTTACGACCTTGCATGCAAATTCGCCTTCCGATTGCGTGCTGCGCCTTACGACGATGGTGCGCTACGCGGTCGATCTTCCGGTCGACGTCATCGAAGCGCAGATTGGAAGCGCGCTCGACTACATCGTTCAGACCGTGCGGTCCGCCGACGGAAAGCGGCGCACGTGCGAGATCGACGAGGTGCGCTACGACCGAGAGGCACGTGCCCTTGAGGTGGTTCCCCTCTACGAGAAGTCCCGCAACGCATCGGCAGGTACCTGGCGGGAAGCCCCCGCATGGCTCGATGACGATCGGCTTTCATCCGAGGAGGTGGAGCTATGGAAACGTCAAATCTCGTTCTCCTCGTAGCCGTCGCGTGCGCCTTTGCCTGCGCGGCGTGTGCGGCAGCCGCGTGTGCGAATTTCGTGGCGGAAGGGGCGCGCGCTGCCCGGGTGGCTCAGGCGGCGGGCGGTCTTTCGCTTGCGCGCCGGGCGCTCGCCCATGGGGTGCCGGCGCTCACGCCGCTGGCCCGCCGTCTGATCGACCGAACGCGCATGGGGGTGTGGGCGGCGGGGGCCGTCGAGCTCCTGGCGTATCGGGGCATTGCAGCGAGCCGTGAGAGCGCGTGCTCTCTGCTCGTCGCCTTCGCTCTGGCGGTCGGGGCGGCCAGCGCGCTTGCGTTCACGCCGGTTGCGGGTGCGGCGCTCTCCGCGGCGGCAGCGCTCGCCGTGGCGGGAGGCATGTCGCGCCGCGTGCGCCAGCAGCGAGAACGCGTGCGCGACGCCCTCCCCGATGCCCTGCGTACGATGGAGGCCTGCTTCCACGCGGGACTCAGCCAGGCTCAGACCTTTCAACAGCTGGCGCGCGAGGCGCGGCGCCCCTTAAGCGACGTGTTCGACCGGGCGGCGCGCGGTTTCGAAGCCGGGGAGCCCCTTCCTGCGGTGCTTGCGCGCATGCGCGCCGACTCGGGCGTGTCCGAGTTGTCCTTTCTGTCGGCGGCGCTCGAGATACAGCACCAGGCAGGCGGGAGCATGGGTCCTGTGATCGGTGCGGCACGCGATTCGCTCGAAGGCGAGCTCGATCTGAAGCGGTCGCTGCGGGTCCACACGGCTCAGGCGCGCTTGTCTGCACGCGTAGTGGTGGGCGTCACCTTCCTGCTCCTTGCCGCCCTTTCGGCGCTTTCGGAGGACTTCCTGGGTCCGTTCTTCGCCTCCCCAGCGGGTATGGCGCTCTTCGGAATGGCGGTGTCGATGCAGGTGGCGGGCATCGTTGCCGTGCGTCGCTTGCTCGATGTGGAGGTGGACTAGCGATGGAGTGGCTGGTCGGGGCGGGAGCGGTTGCGGCCGGGGTCGGTGGCTCGCTCGCCGCATGGCAGGGCCTGCGTGCGCATGTCGAAGGAATGCGGGCCAAGCATCTGCATGCAATCGCTTCAGGGGCGCCTTCGGGGGCGAAGGCGCGCACGGGGCTTGCGCAGGCTCTTGTGCGGCGGGCGCAGGAGCGGTCGCGTGACCGTGCGCCGGTTCCCGGTTGGGCGCGCCTGGGGACCGCGTCGTTTGCGCGCAAGGCACGCGTGGCCGGTCTCGAGCGGTCGGTAACGGTTGACGGGCTCTGCCGGGTCCGTCTCGAGACGATCGCGCTTTGCGCGTGCGCGGGGGTGCTCGCGGGTGCGGTGGTCAGTGTCCAGCTGGCCCTGCTCGGCGCCGTGGCAGGGTGCGTGGTGGGGGCGCGGGCCGTCCCCTGGGCGCTCGACCAGGCCGTGCGGGCGCGGGCGCGCACGTTGAACGGTGCGCTTTCGGAATCGATCGAGGTGCTCTGCCTGGGCTTGCGCAGCGGACTTTCGCTCGACCGCTCGATCGAGCTCTACGGGGCTTGCTTCGAAGGCGATTTTGCCCGCGAACTCGACGAAGCCCGCATGGAGTGGCAATCGGGTCTTGCCACGCGCGAAGCCGCCCTCCGCCGGCTGGCCGCAACCTACGAGGTGCCCTTGCTCGGGCGCGTGGTGGACGCAGTCGTGCGCTCGGCCCGTTTCGGGTCGCCGCTGGCAGACACGCTCGAATCTTTGGCGGTAGAGGCTCGGCGGACGCGCAAAGCCGACGTGGAAGAGGCGGTCATGAAGGCCCCGGTGAAGATGATGGTTCCTGTGGGCACGCTCATCTTGCCGTCGATGCTCATTTTGGTACTCGGACCGGTGCTGCTCGATTTAGCGCAGGGTTGGTGAGCGTCAAGGGAATGCGATGCGCCTTGTGGGCGCGGAAAGGAAGGGACAGATGAAAAGGATATCGATTCAAAGGGTAGGGGATGCAACCCGTACCTTGTGCGCGCGCGGACGCGCCGCTGCCGTGTCGCTTGCGCACGATGTGCGTGGGCAGGGAACGACCGAATACGCGATTTTAGTAGGCGTGCTCGTCGTCATCGCGATTTTGGCCATCACGGTCTTTCGCCCCAAGATTCAGGAGCTTTGGGATGCGATCGCGAACGGCATCAACGGCCTGTAAGGGTATCGCGTCGTCTCGCAGGGGCGCTCTGCGCGCGTGTGCACGGCGTATCTGCGAAACGCACGGTCAGGGAACGGTCGAACTCGCCCTGCTTCTCGTCGCTTTCGTGGCGGTCGCGGGCGGGCTCGCCGCCGTGTGGCACCTGCTCGACGGGGGAGCGCTCGTGCGGCATGCGCTGGTGAGCGCTTCCCATTGCGTGGGCGCTTCGATTGGGGCGTGGGCAGATGTGCTCGCGTACTGACGAAGCCGGGCAGGCGACGGTCGAAGCGGCCTTCTTGGTGCCGGTGCTGTTCATCGTCCTGCTCCTGCTGCTGCAGCCGGGCATCTTGCTCTACGACCGCATCGTCATGCAGGGGGCGGCGGCGCAGGGCTGCCGCCTGCTCGCCACGAGCACGCAGGCGGGCGGGTCTTCACCGGTGATGTGCGAGGACGTAGTTAGGCGCTCGCTGGGGGCCATTCCGCCGCACGATCTCTTCCACGTGCATGAACCGTCGTGCACCTGGGAAATCACCTGCGAGGGCGATGAGTACGCAGGCGAGGTGGCGGTCTCTATTCGCACCAAAGTAAGGCCGCTTCCCCTGTTCGATGCGGCGGCCTCCCTCGCGGGGGCGGTCGATGGCGCAGGCTATCTCACGGTGGACGTGCGTGAGACGGCGCGCACCCAACCGGCGTGGGCCCAGGCGGCCGGCGTCGACCCCGATGCGTGGGCGACGGCGAGAGGATAGGTGGGCATGATGGGTCAAACGGAGCCCCGCCCCATGCGGCGGGCCTTTCACGAATCCGATGGCGGCTTTACGACGGTGGGGATGGTGGTCGCCCTGCTCGTTACGCTTGCGCTGCTGTTCAGCGCCGCGAAGGTCTACAAGATCAATTCAGTCGCGGCTGATGTCCAGAATGTGGCGGATGCGGCTGCCTTGGCCGCTGAAAACCAAGTGGCCTCCTTCTATATCGTGGCGCAGGTCTGCGATGCCGTTGTGCTCTCGTTGTCGCTTTCTGCTGCGATTACCGCAGGTGCAGGGGCGGTGGCCTTGTGCGTCCCCGGAGGACAGGCGCTCGCCTCCCGTCTGCTCGATGCGTCGGCCGATATCGCCCACGCGCGGCAGAGCTTCGCTGAAGGAGCGGCCGACCGCCTGAACGCCATCCAAGATCTGCTGCCTTATTTCGCGGCCGTGCAGGCGTCGCAGGTTGCGCAGGCCAACAACGACGATTGCGCCCGCTACTTCGGCATCGCCTTTCTCGCTCCCGAAGCAGGCGCGCCCATCGATTTCGGGTCGATCGACGAGGCGACGCGGGCGATCGACGACCTGCGGGAGCGCCAGGACCAGGTGGCGCAAGCGGCCGCACGTGCTGAAGAGGCTTCGAAGCGGGCCCAGGCAAGCAAGGAGCGCGCCTGGCGGGCCGATTGCGGCAATGCGCCCGGCTTTTGCATGTACGAGCGCGCCGAAAAGCTAGCGGGTCTTTCGGGCGCGCGCAACCCCCTCTTCTCGAGTGCGGACACCTGGTCGTTTGCGGTTGCTCTCGAACGTGCGCGGGCTTATTACGCCGAACGGCAGGCGCGGGAGAGGCCGCTCGGCAAAGGGGTCGACGAAGGGGCAAATTCGGCTCTGCGTGCCCGCTTCTATGCCTATGCCGTCAAGGAACTGGGCGGCGCCTACGTGCGCGAAGCGGGTGACGCTTTCGAGGCCTATCTGCCCCTGTTGCCCGCCAACACCGACGAGATGCGCGCCACTGACCTCTTTACCGAACGGGTCTATCCGGTAACCGCCGCAGGCGATGGCACGCGCACTATGCATGCATGGCAGGGCTGTCCCGCTTGCGGCAGGGATGCGCTCGTGGGTACGGGTTCCGTTGCCGATCTAGAGGCGGGCGGTTATGCCGTCTGCCCGGACTGCGCGTTCACGCCGGCGAGCTTGGGATCGGTTGCGGCGGCATCGACCTCTATTGAAAACGGATTCGAGCATTGGTACCGCATCGTGGCCGAAGAGGCCGGCGTCTATGCACGGGAGCGCGCCGAGGCTGATGCGGCCAAGCGGGAGGTGCAAGGGCCTCTGGAAGCGTTTTCCCAGGTACTGGGCGATGTGGCCAAGCAGGCGGCGGCGCAGCGCATTCATGTGGCTCCGCCCGGGTCGATCGGTGCGGTCGCTCTTGTGGCAGATGTGCATGAGGTGGCGGGCGACGACCTCTTTCCCTCGTCGTTCGTTGCGCAGCCCACGGCTTTGGGCGCGCGCGTTGCGCTTTCGGCGTCGACGCTCGCGTGCGACGACACGTCGGAAACCGAAAACGTTATCACGTCCCTGCTCGACAATGTGGACGCAGATGCGGTGGGCATCGCGGGCGCGCCGAAGCTCGTGCTCGACCTGTGGTCGACCTTGCTCGGGTCCTACACGCGGGGTCACGACGCTGCGCTCGATGCGGTACGGCAGATCGGGGATGCCGTGCCGATCAAGGCGGGTGCGAGCGGTTTGGGCACATGGGCTGCTCAGAAGATCGAAACGCTCGTTGATGATGCGGGGCTCGAGCCGGCAGAGCTTGCGGCGTGGAAGCCGGTGACGGTGAACAGCTGGCACGTGGTGGGGGCAGACGGCTCGAAACCGATGGCAGCCCTTGCCCAAGCGAAGCGCATCGGTGCGCATTTGCGCCCCACCGAACAGAACCCCCTGCGCGCCGCTATCGATCTCAACGCCGATTTCATTACCGAGGAGTACGACCAGCGATCGAGCCAGGAGATCGAAATCGCCCGCATCCAGCTCTTCGGCGAAGAAGGGCCGTCGGTGCCCCTGTCGATTACCTTGCCCGAACCTCTGCGCACGGCAGGCCATGACGGTATCCAGCAGGCGCGTGAGGCTCTGAAGTCGCTCGTTGCGCGCGAGGAGGAGGTGGAACCGTGGACATGATGAAGGGGGGTTCGCCCGGCCAGGTGACCGTCGAGGCCATGGTGGCCCTCCCCGTACTTATCGCCGTTGCGGTAATCGCCGTGAACGCGCTTCTGCTCTTGGGGGAGTGCGCCGCCTTCGACCGGTTGGCGCGCGATGCCGTACGAGCCAACGCGACGGCGCCTGCGTACGGCGAGACTGCCTCGGCGTGCGCTGCGCGCGTCGAGGGGGATCTGGCCGGCCGTTTCGACGCGAGCTACGAAAGCGTGTCGGTGCGCGCGGAAGGCCGCTCTCCAGGTTACGTGCGCTTCGTGGCCCGTCTGGAATACCGCCCCCACTTGTTCGGCAGGCCGTTTTCGGGAAACGTCTTCGGCGTATCGCTGCCGCCCGTCGCCCACGAGACGGCACTTGTGATCGATCCCTACAAACCGGGGGCGATCCTATGAGCTGGCGTATGCGCGCGGCGATCGCGACGGCGTTTGTGGCGCTCCTGTGCGCCGGGGCCATCGTTGTCCCACACCTGGCCGCCTTTGCGCATGCGCCGTCTTCGCCTGACGGGGCCCTCTCCGATCAAACGACAGCGGAGACGAGCCCGTCCGGCTTTGTCGACCAGGCGTTTGCACGATTGAGCGGGTCGACGTTGTGCCCAGGGGGAGTGCCCGGCGACTTCGCGGCAGAGGCGTGCGACGTAGGGGCTTTGAATCCCCTGCAGGTGCAGGGGCGGGGTGGCGTGGTCGGCGTCGTTTCGCCCTTCGGCGAAGAAGAGGCGCGCGCAATCGTGCGGGGACAATTTGCCGACCGCGGCTGGCATGAGGTTGAGGGAGCGGGCTCCCAAGGTCGGGGGGATACCTTCGAGCGGGCGGAGGGGCCCTACCGGTGGGCGTTCGCATTCTGTCGGGCGGTGGCTGGGGGCACCTGCGTGGTCATTGCGGTGGAGGGGCGGTCATGAGCGTGGTGGTTGCCTGTACGCCCTGGGCCCGGTTGCGCGGGCTGATTGGGCGTCCGCGCGACGACACGGTGCTCGTGCTCGCGCCTTGTCGAAGCGTGCACACCTTCGGTATGCGGTGTCCGCTCGATGTGGTTTTCGTTGACGCGCAGGGACGGGTGCTCGCCTCCTATGCGGACGTGCCGCCCCATCGCGTGGTTTCGTGCCCCAAGGCGCACATTGCAATCGAGCGCTTTTGCGCTAAAGGCGCGCTTCCCCCTGCGGGTTCGCGCATGGAACTTGATTTTCAAACGGAAGGAAAGCAGAGATGAAAACGTGTCCGGTATGCAAAGCCCAGGTATTCGACGATATGCCTGTATGCTTCGGCTGTATGCATCGCTTCGATGAAACCAGCGATCAGGGGGTGGCGGCCGCTCACGTGCCCGACGCCGCCGTCGAAAGGGCCGAGCCCTCCTCTTCAACGCCGGGAAACGGAACCGCGGGATCCGCCCCGATGGAAGCGGGCGCCAAAGGCGGCCCCTCTGTACCTCTCGCGACGTCCGTGTCGGCCGTGGCAGGCGACCCCTCTGTATTTCCCGCTCCTTCTGCGTCAGCTGCGGAAGGGCGATCGGTTGCACATGAAAACGCCGCCGGGGGAGGTACGGTCCCCGCGGCGGCGTATGTCCCTCTCGCATTCGATGCGGGGGTTGCGCGCTTCCAGCTCGTGGTGCGCTTGGAGCCTCTGCCTCTTGGTGCCGAAGGCTAGCCGAGCAGCTCTTTGGTTTCGCGTTGCGCCTGGGCGCGCAGGTCCGCGAGAATCTTTTCGTAGGCCGAAAGGATGCGCTCGCATTCGGGCGTGAGCGTGCTCCCGTGGGTGCCGTCCCGGTCGAGCAGGGTCACGCCGAGCGTCGCCTCGGTTTCCTTGAAGATGCGCCAGGCCTTGCTGTAAGCCATGCCCATCGATTTGGCGGCGGCGTTGAGGGACCCGGTTTCGCGCACCGACGTGCAGAGAGCGGCGATGCCGGGCCCGAAGGCGGACCCGCTCTCGGAGGAGGGGTTCTGCAGAATCAGTTTGATGGATGGAGCGAACTGCGGAGATGTGCTCATGGGGCCACCTGCTTTCCTACTGGTTCCTTGACAGAAAGGCGCGCGTGGCGTCTTCGATCGAGGCTTCTCCGGCGTCGATCGTCTCGGTGAAGCGCAGGGGCGCCTCGTCGAGGGATGCAAGGCCTGCGGGAATGAAGGGCAGGTCGGTTTCCTTGACGATCAGGCGGTTGAGCTGGCACCCGGTGAGGGACGCAACCTCTGCGGGTAGGTCTTCGCCAGGTGCAATGCCGTGCAGGCCGCGGTAGACGTTGGGGCCGAACTTGGCCCAGTGGGCGGTGCTGGCGATGAGGACCGGGTTATCGGAACGAAGGCGCTGAGCCACTTCGAAGGCGACGGCCGTATGCGGGTCGAGCAGGTAGGAATGCTCGTCGTAGACGTCCTTGATCGTCTTCAGGCAGTCCTCGCTGCTCACCGAATCGCTTGCGAAATCGGCGCGGAGCTTGGCGAAGGTGTCGGGGTCGACGCGGAAGGCCCTCTCGCGGGCAAGGTCGTCCATCCAGCTGGCGATAGCTTGCGGGTCACGGCCGGTGAGCTCGAAGAGCTGGCGCTCGAGGTTGGAGCTGACGAGGATGTCCATCGAAGGGCTGGGGGTCAGCACGAAGGGGCGGTCGCGAATGTCGTAGGTGCCGGTGTTGATGAAGTCGGCGAGCACGCGGTTCTCATTGCTCGCGCACAAGAGGCGCTCGATCGGCGTGCCCATCTGCTTGGCGTACCAGGCGGCCAGGATGTTGCCGAAGTTGCCCGTGGGCACGCAGACGTCGATCGGGTCGCCGGCGGCGACTTTGCCCTGGGCGACGAGCACGGCATAGCTTGAGACGTAGTAGACGACCTGGGGAAGCAGGCGGCCCCAGTTGATGGAGTTCGCGCTCGAAAGCGCCACATGGTGGACCTTCTGCAGCTCTTCGGCGAACTGCTTGTCGCTGAAGGTGCGCTTCACGCCGGTCTGGCAGTCGTCGAAATTGCCGCGCACGGCCCAGACCATCACGTTGTCGCCGGTCTGCGTGGCCATCTGCTTGTGCTGGATGTCGCTCACGCCGCCTTCAGGGTAGAGCACGCCGATCTGCACGCCCGGCTTGTCGGCAAAGCCTTCGAGGGCGGCTTTGCCCGTGTCGCCCGACGTGGCGACGAGGATCAGGAAGGTATGGTCGATGGCACCCTGCGCGCGCAGCTTTTCGGCGCTCGCGCTGAAGAAGAGCGGCAGGCACTGAAGGGCCATGTCCTTGAAGGCGCTCGTGGGACCGTGCCAAAGCTCGAGGACGTGGGTCTTGTCGTCAAGCGACGTGATCGGGCAGATGTCTTCGGTGTCGAAGTTGCTGCCGTAGGCGGCGGCCATCAGCGTATCGACGGTTTCGTCGGGCAGGTCGACGCCGAAGGCCTTGTAGACGCGTGCGGCGCGTTGGGCGTAGGGCACGCTGGCGAGGTCGACGATCTCGTCGAGGGTGAAATGGGGAATGTGTTCGGGGACGTAGAGCCCGCCGCCGGCCGCCAAACCGTCGACGACTGCCTGGGTGAACGGCACCGGGTCGCCCGCGCGCCCGCGCGTGTCCCTGTACAAATTTTCCACCATGGTCTCTTCCTCCGTTGAGCGTGAATAGGTCGCACCCAGTATATACGAGCCCATCGACTCCCGAGCTTTTGCATGAGCAAGGGTCGTAATGTGCGCGAAAAACCACGGAAGCGGTGTGGCACAGAGATGTCACGCACGCTCACGAGCTTGCGGGGCACGGCCGTTCCCCAAAGCCGCGAGAGGCGATGAAAAAAAATCGAGAAAGCTGCTTGACAAAAAGTTAGGCATATCTAATATTGTGCACATCGGAAGTTAACCGAATGCAACAACAGTCGGCTTCCCTTTGACAACGTTAACTCGAAGGCCCCATGCACACCTCCTTCTCGTCTGCTATCTCGCATGAGGGTCTGGGCAGGTTCCGTCTGCTTCTCCCGGAACCTGCCCGATTTTTGAACTTCTAGCCGGTCCGCAAGGGCCGGTTTTTCTGTGTGGGGACAGTGTTTCGGGGCGTGCTGCGAGGTGGGAGCGTGCGCGGCCTTCTCCATAGGGGAGCGCCTCGCTTGGCCTTCGAAGCACCCTGCGGCAGGCATCGGGGCCCTGTCGTGCTTCGCGCTTTGCTCCGAACGCTCCGGTGCAAATTAGACTTGACTAACTGTTAGGAACGGCTAACATTCAATCTGTTATTAGAAGAGCCTAACTTTTCTTGTGCGGAAAGCTCTGGGCGGGATCGGTGCGAGAAAGAGGTTTCGCATGGTGCTCACAAAGGTTCAATCGGGCGGAAACTATCTCATCCATGCCGTGGCCGGCGAGGGCGACGTACGCCACCATCTCGAAGGCCTGGGGTTCGTGCCCGGCACGAAAATCAACGTGGTATCCCGCATCGGCGGCAACCTTATCGTTAACGTGCGCGGGTCCCGCGTCGCCCTCGATAAGAAATTGGCCGCCTGCGTACTCGTGTAACACGCGAAGCGCGCACGAAAGCTAGGCAGAGAAAGGAAGGGGGACCATGGCTACGCTCGACACGGTATCTACTGGCCAAACGGTCTCGGTCGCGCGCCTCGTAGGCGAGGGGGCGACCAAGCGTCGCATCATGGACATGGGCATTACGAAAGGCACCGAAATCTACATTCGGAAAGTGGCGCCCCTGGGCGATCCGATTGAGGTGACGGTACGCGGGTACGAACTGTCCCTGCGCAAATCCGAAGCCGAGCATGTGGAAGTCAAGTAGGCTTCTGCATGTCTCGTTGCGGGCAGGGTCAAGGCGTTTTCAGGGCCAACAGTTAACTAAGGCTAACAAGTAGGAATTCCTAATAATCGTCGCGCTTCAGGAGCGGCAAGGGAGGTTCAATGGAACTCAACGTAGCGCTGGTGGGCAATCCCAACTGTGGAAAGACCACCCTCTTCAATGCGCTTACCGGCGCCAACCAGTACGTGGGCAACTGGCCGGGCGTCACCGTGGAAAAGAAAACCGGCAAGCTCAAGGGCGAAAACGACGTCACGATCGTCGACCTGCCCGGCATCTACTCGCTGTCCCCCTACACCCTCGAAGAGGTCGTAGCGCGCGATTACCTCATCGACGGCGCTCCGAACGCAATCCTCAACATCGTCGACGGCAGCAATCTCGAACGCAACCTCTACCTGAGCACCCAGGCCATCGAGCTGGGAATCCCCACCGTAATCGCGGTGAACATGATGGACGTTGTGGAAAAGAACGGCGACTCGATCGACCTTGCCGCCCTGTCTGAAAAAATGGGCGTGCCGGTCGTGGCTATTTCGGCCCTGAAGGGCAAAGGCCTCGATGAGATGCGCACCAAGTTGCTCGAGGTCGCCCGCTCCGGTGCGGCGCCCGTGCGCGCCCATCGCTTCTCCGCGGAAGTGGAAGAAGCCCTCTCCGAAATCGAAGCCAAGCTGCCCGCCGACGTGCCGGCGCACGTTCGCCGCTTCTTCGCGGTCAAGGTCTTCGAGCGCGACGAGAAGATCGCCGGCCATATGAGCGCCGTGCCCGATGTCGACGGCCTCATCGCCAAGCTGGAAAAGGAACTCGACGACGACGCCGAAAGCATCATCGTCAACGAGCGCTACAACTACATTACCTCGATCATCGACTCCTGCCTGACCCATGCGAGCGCGCAGAAGGAATCGGTCTCCGACAAGATCGACCGCGTTGTGACCAATCGCTTCCTAGCTCTGCCGATTTTCGTCGTGGTCATGTTCCTCGTCTACTTCCTTTCTATCACCACGATCGGCACCGGCGCCACCGACTGGGTCAACGACAACCTCTTCGGCGACGGTTGGTTCGCAGCCGGCGACCAGGAGCAGATCGACGCGTACACCGAGCTTTCCGATGCCTACACGGCGGCCACCGGCGAGGTCGACGCCTTCAACGAAGCCGCAGCGGCGGCCGGCTTGGACGCGCCTGAAGCCCCTGGCGACGACGCGACCGACGACGAGCTCGCTGCCTACGACAGCGCCATGGGCCAATTCCTCGCCGATGCCGAGGCTGCGGGCGTGACGGCCACCTACGATGATTACGACGACGAGACCGGCGAGAACGAAAAAGTTGCCGTCGATGCCGCCGCCTACGCCGAAGCGCTCGAAGTTGAGCAGCCCAATCCTTCCGACTACGGTATGTGGATACCGGGCATTCCCGCCCTCGTGGGCGACGCTATGGCGGCCGGCAACGTCGACGACCAGGTGCAGAGCCTGGTGCTCGACGGCATCATCGCCGGTATCGGTTCGGTCTTGGGCTTCCTGCCTCAGATGGCCGTCCTCTTCCTCTTGCTGGCCCTGCTCGAAGGCTGCGGCTACCTGTCCCGCGTCGCCTTCATCCTCGACCGCATCTTCCGCCGCTTCGGCCTTTCGGGCAAAAGCTTCATCCCCATGCTTATCGGCACGGGCTGCGGCGTGCCTGCGGTCATGTCCTCCCGCACCATCGAAAACGAAAACGACCGCCGCATGACGGTCATGACGACCACCTTCATGCCCTGCTCGGCCAAGCTGCCCATCATCGCGCTCATTTCGGGAGCGATTTTCGGCGGCGAATGGTGGGTCGCGCCGAGCGCCTACTTCCTGGGCATCTGCTCGATCCTGCTTTCGGGCATCATTCTGAAGAAGACCAAGCCCTTCGGGGGCAAGGCAGCTCCGTTCGTCATGGAACTCCCGGCCTACCATGTGCCCACCGCCGGCTTCGTCCTGCGCAGCATCTGGGAGCGGTGCTGGGCCTTCATGAAGAAGGCGGGCACGATCATCCTGGGCGCCGCGATCTTGATCTGGTTCCTGTCCGGCTACGGCTTCGCCGACGGCGCCTTCGGCCCGGTCGAAGACCAGTCCGCCTCCCTGCTCGCTGCTTTCGGCAACGCGATCGCCTGGATCTTCATCCCCCAGGGCTTCGGTAACTGGCAGGCCGCCGCGACGACGGTCACCGGCCTTATCGCCAAGGAAAACGTCGTGAGTACCTTCGGCATCCTCTACGCTGGCGGCGCTGGCTGGATCGCCAACGTCCAGGCTGCCTTCACGCCGGCTGCCGGCTACGCCTTCCTGGCCTTCAACCTTCTGTGCGCTCCCTGCTTCGCGGCTATGGGCGCTATCCGCAAGGAAATGAACGGCGGCAAATGGTTCTGGGCGGCCATCGGCTACGAATGCGGATTCGCCTGGGGCATGTCGCTGGTCATCTACCAGCTGGCGGGCCTTGCGACCGGCGAAGTCACCTTCAACTTCTTCACCATCGTGGCCTTCGCCCTCGTTGCCGGTGCCCTCTACCTGCTCGTGCGCCCCAACAAGCACGCCGATGCCAAGGTGCGCCTGTCGGTGAACGCCGCCGACGCTGCCTAGCGGCACCCCGGGGCGCGGCGCTTGCACAGGCCGTCGCGCCCCGTCTGTTCGAACTGCGAAAGGAGCATCGATGGACATGAATTTTGGAACGGCGATCACGCTCGCCCTCATCGTACTTGCACTCATTCCCACCGTTCGTCATCTGGTGGGCAAGGGCGGATCGTCCTGCGATAACTGCAACGGGTCCTGCAACGGCTGCAATGCCGCCGATAAAATGGTGCGCGATATGAAGCGGGCCGAACGAAAGCAAGCGCGTCGCATGCGCAAGCAGATGCGCGTTCGTTCGGCAGGGGCTCGCAACGCATGAGAGGCGGGCGGGCATTCGGCGCATCGCACGCAATCGAACTGTTCAACGGGGTGCGTCTCACGCAGTGGGGCGCACCTTCGCGGGCCTGCTTCGATTTGGAAACCATGCAGGCCAACGACGAGCCCGAAGGGCTGGTAAGGCTCAAGGCGATCGAGCTGTTTCTCGTTATGCAGCGCGCCTGCGAGATGCTCGTCGACCGCCCCCAGTCGTCAATCGGCGAAATCGCTGCCGATTTGGGGTATGCCAACCCGTCTAAGTTTTCGAAGGCGTTTTCGGAATGCGTGGGCGTTACGCCTCGAGCTTGGCGCTCTGCGCAAAGTAGGCCCTCAGGCAGTCGAAGGTTTCATCGCTGATGTAGTGCTCCACGCGGCAGGCGTCGGCTTGGGCGACATCGGGCTGCACGCCGATATGCTCGAAGATTTTGGTGAGCGTGACGTGGCGATCGAAGATCTTCTCGGCCGCGCGTGCGCCTTCGTCGGTGAGCTCGATGGCGCTTCCATGGGCGGGCTGCACGTATCCTGCGGCGCGCAGCTTGCCCATCCATTCGCTGATCGTGGGTTTCGAATAGCCCATTTCCTGGGCGATGTCGACGGCGCGCACAGACCCGTTGCGCAGATGCAGGCGGTAAATGGTCTCCAGGTACATTTCCGCCGATTCATGTAGTACGAGCGCCATACGCATCCTCCTACTCCTTAGTTCGCCGCCCTATTTTACGAGTAGCAGGGTGGAGGGACAAACGCTCTCTTGGCCCCATGGCGGCAAACGGCGGGCCGAGACGACGCGTCCGACCTGAGGGCAGAAGCCGAACGCGAGCGCACCGATTGCGACCAGGGGGAGGGAACGACCGATGAAATTGCATAGATTCTTTGTCTGCGCGCCGCGAATTTGGGCCTTCTGCAGTAACAATTGAGAAACGGGCTTCCTCTACTGATAAATATCCTACTTAAGTGGTAGGATATCGACCGAGAAATTCATCGGCGGGACCCGGTCCTGCTTGAACCAAGGAGGCATGCAATGGAGGAAGCACTGCTCAGCGTGCAGGGCGTATGCGCCAGCGCGGGCGAAAAGCCCATTCTGCACGGCATCGATCTTGCCATCGGCAAGGGCGAAACCCACGTGCTCATGGGACCCAACGGCGCCGGCAAATCGACGCTCGGCCAGGTCATCATGGGCAATCCCACCTACACGATGACGGACGGCGCGATCGCCCTCGAAGGCAAGGACATTTCCGAAGAGAACGTGGCCGAACGTTCGCGCGACGGCCTCTTCCTTTCCTTCCAAGCCCCGGTCGAAGTCCCCGGCGTGCCGCTGCAGAGCTTTCTGCGCGCCATCGTCGCCCAGCATCCCGAGCTCAACCTGAAGGGCAAGCGCTTCAAAAAGCGCATCGCCGAAATCCTCGAGCAGCTCAATATGAGCGTCGACTACCTCGACCGCGAGCTCAACGTGGGCTTTTCCGGCGGCGAAAAGAAGAAGATCGAAATGCTTCAGCTTCTGCTCCTGAAACCCAAGCTGGCCATTCTCGACGAAACCGACTCGGGCCTCGACGTTGACGCCCTCAACGTGGTGTCGAAGGCCATCGCCGCCTACCGCGACGAAAACGACGGCACGATCCTGCTCATCACGCACAACACGCGTATCCTCGAGCACCTTTCGGTCGACCGCACGCACGTCATGGTCAAGGGCAACCTGGTAGCCGAAGGCGACGCGAGCCTGATCGGCGATATCGACAAGCACGGATTCGAGCAGTTCGGCGTGGCCGAAGACATCGAAGGCAACAAGATCTCGCACGCCCTCGACGAAGACGAGGCTCCGGCTTTCGACGCCGCAGCCGCCCTGGCCCACGCGGAAGCTGCCGTGAAGGCAGCGGAGGCGAAGTAAGATGGCCGCCGAAAAGCAGCAGGTCACCGAAGTCGACCGCAGCCTCTATGACTTCGTGAAGAGCGAAGAGGGCTACGAGCGCCTCGACGCGGGCCTGACTCCCGACATCGTGCGTGAGATTTCGGCGAAGAAGGACGAGCCTCAGTGGATGCTCGACTTGCGCTTGAAGTCTCTCGAAATCTACCATTCGCTGCCCATCCCCGATTGGGGCCCCTCCATCGACGGCCTCGATATGGACCATATCGTCACCTACGTGAAGCCGCCCACGGAACAGAAGTCCGATTGGGAAAGCGTACCCGACGACATCAAAGACACCTTCGAGCGCTTGGGCATCCCCCAGGCCGAACGGGCCTACCTGGCCGGCGTGGGCGCCCAGTACGACTCCGAGCTCGTCTACCACAACATCCAGGAGAGCGCGAGCAAGCAGGGCGTCGTCTACTCGGGCATCGAAGAGGCCCTGCACGGCCCCTATGAAGAGCTCATCCACGACCATTTCATGAAGCTCATCACGCCCCAGGACCACAAGTTCGCGGCCCTGCACGGCGCGGTATGGTCGGGCGGCTCCTTCGTCTACGTCCCCAAGGGCGTGCATATGGAGTTCCCCCTGCAGAGCTACTTCCGCTTGAACGCCAAGGGCGCCGGCCAGTTCGAGCACACGCTCATCATCGTCGAAGACGGCGCCGACCTGCACTTCATCGAGGGATGCTCGGCGCCTAAGTACAACGTGGCCAACCTCCATGCGGGCGCAGTCGAGCTGTTCGTGGGCAAGAACGCGCACATGCGCTACTCCACGATCGAAAACTGGTCGAAGAACATGTACAACCTCAACACCAAGCGCGCCATCGTCGACGACGGCGGCTCGATCGAATGGGTGAGCGGGTCCTTTGGCAGCCATGTGGGCTACCTCTATCCTATGAGCATCCTGAACGGCGCCGATTCCACCTGCGAGTTCACCGGCGTGACCTTCTCGGGCGCCACGCAGAACCTCGATACGGGCTGCAAGGTGGTGCTTAACGCTCCGCGCACGAGCGCCCGCATCGACACCAAGGGCATTTCGAAGGCCGGCGGCATCCAGACCTTCCGCTCGAGCGTGCTGGTGACCGAAAAGGCCGAAGACTCCGACGTCTACGTGTCCTGCGCCAACCTCATGCTCGACGACGAAAGCCGGTCCGACACCATTCCCGCCATGGACGTCCGCGCCAAGAACTGCAACGTGGGCCACGAGGCCAGCATCGGCCGCATCGGCGACGACATGATGTTCTACCTCATGAGCCGCGGCATTTCCGAAGAGGAAGCCTCTACGATGATCGTGAACGGCTTCGCCAACCCCGTGTCCAAGGAACTGCCTCTGGAATACGCGGTGGAAATGAACAACCTCATCAAGCTGGAAATGGAAGGCATGGAAGGGGCGATCGGCTAATGACTGCTGCAACCGAAACGCATACGGCCTGGCGCCCCCAGATGACGCCTGCCGAAGTGGCGGCGCTCGCGGTGAACGAGGGCGCCCGCACGATCATGGTGAACAGGCCTCCCGCCATCACCTGGCACAAGCTGAAGATCAACGAAGTCGCGGCCAACCTGCCCGCTCTGCCTGCGGCCTCCCGCACGGCCGTGGAAGTCGCGTCGGGCGATGCGGTGTGGGGCGCCGAATCCGAGCCCTTCGACGCGGCGCTCGCCGAAGCCGACCCCGCGGGTCACTTCGAGAGCGGCATGGGGGCCGAAGCCGAAGCCTGGCTTGCCGCCCATACGGCCGAACGCGTCCTGGTCGACGTGGCGGCCGGCGAAGAGCCCGACCCGGTGGTCGTGCACGTCGACGCCCAAGACGGCGCGGCGAGTGTGTGCGCGCTCGACATCGTCGTGCGCGAAGGAGCGCGTGCCACCGTCTTCGCTCAGGTCGATTCGCCTGCGGGCGGTACGGGCGTGGCGGGCTTCGCGGTCCGTGCCCTTGTGGGCGCGGGCGCCCACCTCTCGCTTGTCCTACTGCAGACCCTCGACGACGGCTACACCTACCTGGAAAACACGGCGGCCCTGCTCGGCGCCGGGGCGCATGCCTCCCTCACGCAGACCGAGCTCGGCGCCCGCCGCAGTCTGGTGGGCACGGCCTTCGCGCTCGACGGCGACGAGTCGGCGGTCGACATCGACACCCACTACCTGGGCCATGGCGAAAACAACCTTGATTTCAACTACATCATTCGCCAGCGCGGCAAGGCCACCAAGAGCAACCTTGATGCCAACGGGTCTTTGGCCGACGCGTCGAGCAAGATCCTGCGCGGCACGATCGACTTCATCCACGGCTGCAAGGGAGCCGTGGGCCACGAACGCGACACGGTGCTTCTGGCCAACGACAAGGTGCGCAACAAGACCATGCCGGTGCTTCTGTGCGACGAAGACGACGTGCAGGGCGACCACGGGGCGTCGATCGGCCACGTGAATCCCGAACAGCTGGAATACCTCGAGGCCCGCGGGCTTTCCGAAGCCCAGGTCGAGGCCCTGTTCGTGGGCGCTCAATTCGATTACGCCGCCGTCCACGCGTTCGACGAACGTGCGGCAGCGGGCGTCAACCGCCTGGCTCAGCGCGTCATCGGCCGCGAGGCTGGGGCGCATCTGGAAGGAGAAGAATAATGGCAGAGGCCCCCAAAGCCACGCGCGAGGCAATCGAAGCGGTCGACCTCGCCGAAAACCCCTACAAGAATGATTTCCCGCTGCTGGCCAACAACCCGCACCTCACGTTCTTGGACAGCGCCGCCACGGCGCAGCGTCCCACGGTGGTGCTCGACGCCCAGCGCGACTTCTACGAGCGCCTGAACAGCAACCCCCTGCGCGGCCTCTACAAGCTTTCGGTCGAAGCGACCGAAGCGATCGACAAGGTTCGCCGCAAGGTAGCCGACTTCATCGGCGCCCCCTTGTCGCAGGGCATCGTGTTCACCCGCAATGCGACGGAATCGCTCAACCTACTTGCGCTATCGCTCGGCCGCTCCATCCTGGGCCCGGGCGACGAAGTCTGCATCACGATCATGGAGCACCACAGTAACATCCTGCCCTGGCAGCAGGTGTGCCGCGAAACGGGTGCCAAGCTCGTCTTCATGCGCCCCAACGAAGACTGCAAGCTCACGGCCGAGGAAATCGAAGCGAAGATCACCCGCCGCACCAAGATCGTGTCGGTCACGCAGGTGAGCAACGTGCTCGGCGTAGAGAACCCCGTGAAGGATATCGCCAAGCGCGCGCACGCGGTGGGCGCCCTCTGCTTCGTCGACGGCGCGCAGAGCGTGCCCCACATGGGCGTCAACGTGCAGGAACTCGGCTGCGACGCCCTGGCGTTTTCGGCCCATAAGATGTTCGGTCCCATGGGCATCGGCGTGCTGTGGGCGAAGAAGGACCTGCTCGAGAAGATGCCGCCCTTCCTCACCGGCGGCGAGATGATCGACTGGGTGACCGAAGACAGCTTCGGTTGCGCGCCGGTGCCGCAGAAGTTCGAAGCCGGCACGCAGGACGCCGCCGGCATCGCGGGCCTGGGCGCTGCGGTCGACTACATGCGCGCCGTGAAGCGCGAGAACCTCGAGGCGCGCGAGCGCGCGCTCGTGGCCGATTTGGCCCGCAAGCTCGGCGACCTGCCTTTCATCCGCCTCATCGGGCCGAGCAACCCCAACGACCACGTGGCCGTGGTATCGTTCAACGTGTGTGGCATCCATCCGCACGACGTGGCGAGCATCCTCGACTCCTACGACGTGGCCATCCGCGCCGGTCACCATTGCGCGCAGCCCTTGCTGGCCTGGATGGGTATCGAAAGCTGCTGCCGCGCGTCGGTGGCCGTCTACAACGACGAGCAGGACATCGACAACCTCGTCGATGGCTTGAAAAAGGTTTGGGAGATGTTCAATGGAGCTGAATAACATCTACAACACCGCCCTGATGGAGCATAACGCCCATCCCGATTACAAGTACGAGATGGACGACCCCACGCTCCAGCACGAAGGCGTGAACCCCAGCTGCGGCGACGACATCGTGCTGTCGCTCAAGCTCAACGGCGATGTGATCGAAGAGGCCGCCTTCACTGGGCACGGATGCGCGGTAAGCCAGGCTTCTGCCGACATTATGGCCGATCTGATTACCGACGAGACGGCCGATAATGCCCGTCATCTGTGCGATCTGTTCCTGAAGATGATTCGCGGCGAGGTCACCGACGACGCCGAGCTGGAAGAACTGGGCGAAGCGGCTCAGCTGAAGGGCATCTCGCTCATGCCGGCGCGCGTGAAGTGCGCCGAGTTGGGCTGGCGCACGGCCATGACGATGCTCGACGAGCGTCTGGCCGCCGAAGGCAAGTAGGGCACGGGCGCAATTCGCTTTCGCACGGGCGGGCTTCGGCCCGCCCTTTTGCGTTGCTGGCGCGAGGGGCGTGCACGGGCGGTTTTGTGGAGCGGGAATGCGCGCCGCAGACCCTCTTTGTGAAGCGAGAGGGGGCAAACTACTCCAAACGGCCGATAGTTGCTCCAAACAGTTGCAAGCACGCAACTTTTCTCCTAGGGTAGGGGACGAAAAGCTAGATGCGCGCATCGGCGCGCTAAGGAGCACACGTGATTCTCAGCAAAGCAGCGGCGGGTACGTCGCATACCATCACTGCCTGTCATTCGACGGGTCCCACGCGGGCACGCCTCGATTCCCTCGGCCTGGTCGAGGGGGAGCGCGTCGACGTGCTCTCGTCGAGCTGGGCGGGCCTCATCTTGGAAATCAAAGGGTCGCGGCTGGCCTTGTGCAAGGCCGTCGCCGACACGATGGAGGTGAGCGACTAATGGCCAACTGCTGCGACACCGACGTCGACATCCGCACCGTCAAATCGTCTCAAGTTCCCTTAGGCAAACCCGACCGCGCCCGTAAGACCTTCGCCCTCATCGGCAATCCCAACTGCGGCAAGACGACTCTCTTCAACGAGCTCACCGGCACCAACCAGCACGTGGGCAACTGGCCGGGCGTCACCGTGGAAAAGAAGATCGGCACCTTGCGTCCCGAATACGGCGACGCCGACATCGTCGATCTGCCCGGCATCTACTCGCTCACGAGCTATTCGATCGAAGAGCGGGTTTCGCGCGCCTTCATCATCGACGAGCGCCCCGACGTCGTCATCGACATCGTCGAAGCCACCAACGTCGAGCGCAACCTCTTCCTGACCTGCCAGATCGCCGAACTCGGCGTGCCGCTCGTCGTGGCCGTCAACATGATGGACGAAGCCCGCGCCGCCGGCGACATCATCGACACCAAGGAGCTCTCGCGCCGGTTGGGCGTGCCCGTCCTGCCCATCACGGCGGTCACCGGCGAAGGCGTGATCGAGCTCATGCACACGGCCGGCGCCCACAAGCTCATGGACGCGGTGGAATACGAATCCACGAGTCCCTTCCACGAAGGAGAGGAAGAGCACGGTCACGGCTTCCAGGACATCGAAGACCCCGAAGAGCACCGGCTCGACCACCACACCGACGAAAAGGGGCGCACCAATGCCCTCATCTCGGCCTACAAGTACCATAACCACTACAAGGGCCCCATGGTCTACCAGCAGGTAGGCGATGAGCCCCTCACCGAAGAGCAGGAAACCGAAAACGCCAACCGGCGCTATGCCTTCATCAAGGAGGTAGTGAAGGCGTCGGTGACGCGCGGCCGCAAAGCCGGCGAACTCAACCGCTCCGACAAGATCGACCGCATCGTCACGAACCGGTTTTTGGGCATCCCCCTGTTCTTGCTCGTGATGTTCTTCATGTTCCACCTCACCTTTTCGGAAGACTTCCTGGGGCTTTCGGTCTTCGGGCTCGACCCCGTTCCCAGCCCAGGTGTCTGGTTGCAGGGGCTTGCCCAGCAGCTTATGGACGCAATCACCGCTGGTATCGGGCCCCTCTTTGTGCCCGATACCTGGCTCTACGGCTTGGTGATCAACGGCATCTGCGGCGGTGTGGGCGCGGTGGTGTCCTTCCTGCCCCAGATTTGCGTGCTTTTCTTCTTCCTCACGCTGCTGGAGGACGTGGGTTACATGTCGCGCGCCGCCTTCATCATGGACCGGGCCATGCGCCCCTTCGGCCTGTCGGGCAAGAGTTTCGTGCCCATGCTCATGGGCTTCGGCTGCAACGTTCCCGCCATGATGGCCTGCCGTACGATGGAAAGCGAGACCGACCGCAAGATCACCCTCTTCCTGGTGCCCTTCATGTCCTGTGGGGCCAGAGCGACGGTTTTCCTCGTGTTCGCCGGCGCCTTCTTCCCCGGCAAGGCCGACGTGGTGGTCATGGGGCTCTACGTGCTCGGCATCCTGGTGGCCATCTTCACCGGTTGGCTTTTGAAGACCTTCGTGTTCAAGGGCGAAACGACGCCGCTCATCATCGAGCTGCCGCGCTACCGCGCCCCGCATATGCGCTCGCTGGGTTTGGCTCTGTGGGCGACCATCAAAGACTACCTGCAGCGCGCCGGCACGATTATCTTCGCCATGTCGGTGGTGATTTGGTTCGCGAGTTCCTTCGGCATCCACGACGGGGCATTCGGCATGGTCGATATCGAAGATTCCCTGCTCGCTCTTGCCGGCGGGGCGGTGGCCCCTCTGTTCGCCCCGCTCGGGTTCGGTATCTGGCCTGCCGCCGTGGCCCTCATCACCGGTTTCGCGGCCAAGGAAAGCGTGGCGGGCACCTTGGGCGTGCTTGCCAACAGCGTGACGGACGCGGGGGAGTCGGGCCTCACGCAGGCCGCCCTTGCGTCTCTGGGCTTCACGGGTGCGGGCGCCTTCGCCTTCATGGTGTTCTCGCTTTTGTACCTGCCCTGCCTGGCCACGGTGGCCACGCTGCGCCGCGAGAGCAATTCGCGGAAGTGGACGGCGGCCCAGGCCGGCTACGGCTTCGCCGTGGCCTGGGTGTGCGCCTTCATCGCCTATCACTTCGCCCTGGCGGTGGGGCTCTAGGCCCCGCGTAGGGCCCAAACCGGAAGAGGCGGCGCGCGGGCGAAGAGGGGGCCTGCGCGCCGTCGAAGATGCTGAAAAGACGTGAAGGGAGAACCGATGGACAAGCATCGTACCGTGCGCCCCGTGCTTTCAGAATCGAGCGAAGACTACCTGGAAACTATCGTGCAGTTGGGTGGGACCGTCGCGCAGTCGGTGCGGTCGGTCGATATCGCCGCCCACATGGGGGTTTCGAAGGCGTCGGTATCGAAGGCGATGGCGAGCCTGAAGGCGGCCGGCATGGTCGACCAGCCCTTCTACGGGGCCATCACGCTCACCGATCAGGGCTTTGCCTACGGAAGCCGCGTACTCGCCCACCACCGTCTGATGCGAAACTTTCTCGAAAAGGCGCTGGGGGTCGATTCCGAAACGGCGGAACGGGAGGCGCATCTTATCGAGCACGACCTCAGCGACAACACCTACGAAAAGTTCGCATCCTATGTAGAGGGGCTCAACCTCTAGGCCTGTGCTATTATTCGAACAAGTGTTTGTATAAGAGCGAAAGCAAGGGGGTGGCATGGCACAGCGGCGCATCATCATGGGGATCGACCCCGGCCTGGCCAACACCGGCTGGGGCATCGTCTCGCAGAACGGGCCGCGCCTGTCCTGCCGCGCCTACGGCTGCATTTCCACGCCGGCCGAACACGACCTGTCCCAACGCCTGTTAAAGATCTTCGAGCAGATCGACGCCGTGGTGAAGCGGTTCGAGCCCACCTGCTTGGGCATCGAAACGGTGTGGTTCGGCAACAACGTGTCGGCGGCCTTCAAAACGGGTCAAGCCCGTGGGGCTGCCCTTGTGGCGGCCGCCGCCGGCGGCCTTTCGGTAGGGGAATTCACGCCCAGCCAAATCAAGATGGCCGTGGTGGGAACGGGCGACGCGAGCAAGGAACAGGTGCAGTATATGGTTGCGCAGGTGCTCGGCCTGGCGGAGGTGCCGCACCCCGACCATTCGGCAGACGCCCTTGCCGCCGCCATTTGCTACGCCACGCACGACAACGTGCTGGCAGGAAGCGGGGTGCCCGCATGATCGCATTCCTCAAAGGCCGCCTGGCGGCGAAGACCGAAAGCGCCGTTGTTATCGACGTGGGCGGCGTGGGCTATGCGGTGGGCATGTCGGCCCATTCGCTGTCGAGCATGCCTGCGGTGGGCGAAGCAGTGCAGATCTATACCTACCTGCTCGTGCGCGAAGATGCGCTCACCCTCTACGGGTTCGCCAACATGGCCGAAAAAGCCCTGTTCGAACGGCTGATCAGCGTGTCGGGCGTGGGGCCCAAGGTGGCCCTCGCGGCGCTTTCGTCCTACACGACCGAAGCGCTTTCGAATGCTATCATTGCGAGCGATACCACCGCGGTGTCGCGCATTCCCGGCATCGGCAAGAAAACGGCTCAGCGCATCATTCTCGAGCTGCAGGGCACGCTCGAATCGGCCTCGCAGCAGCAGGACAACCTGTTCGCCGCCGGCAACGCCCAGGCCGTGAAGGCCGCGACCGAAGACCTGCTTGCCATGGGCTTTTCGTCCGCCGAAGCCGAAGTCGCCCTCAAGGGCGCCGGCGCGGGCGCAGACGAAGCGGCGTTGTTGCAATACGCTCTCAAACGATTGGGGAAGTAAGTGGCCGAAGGCGTGCATATCGAGGGGATGATCTTCGACGCATCCCAGAGCGATGCGGGTGCCGAACGCGGTGCGCGGCCAGTCGACCCGGCGTCGCGCATGGCGTCGGTCGAGCTCACCGAAGATGACCTTGCGCTCGATCGCAGCCTGCGCCCCAAATTCCTCAACGACTATCTGGGGCAGACGAAGATCAAGGACAGCCTGCGCATCCTGATCGAGGCGGCCCGTCAGCGCGACGACGTGGTCGACCATATCCTGTTTTCGGGCCCTCCGGGCTTGGGAAAAACGACCCTCGCCACCGTGGTGGCCAACGAAATGGGTGCCAAGATCAAAACGACAAGCGGCCCGGCCATCGCGCGCACGGGCGACTTGGCGGCGATTCTCACCAATCTGGAAGACGGCGACGTTCTCTTCATCGACGAAATCCATCGCTTGAACCGCAGCGTCGAAGAGGTGCTCTACCCGGCCTTGGAAGATTACGCGCTCGACATCGTGGTGGGGAAGGGCCCGGCTGCTCGTTCGATCCGCCTCGAGCTACCGCGCTTCACGCTCATCGGGGCAACGACGCGTACGGGTCTGCTCACCGGGCCCCTGCGCGATCGCTTCGGCGTGCTCTTCCGCCTTAACTACTACACGCCCGAAGAGCTTGCCGATATCGTCATTCGGTCGGCCCAGATTCTCGACGTGGCCATCGACCGCGAAGGCGCGCTCGAAATCGCCCGCCGCAGCCGCGGCACGCCGCGCCTGGCCAACCGCTTGCTCAAGCGTGTGCGCGACTGGGCGCAGGTTGAGGGCAACGGCTTCGTCGACGAGGACGTCGCCGCGCAGGCCCTGAGCTTCTTCGAGGTCGATTCGCTCGGGCTCGACGCCGTTGACAACCGCATCCTCGAGCTGCTCTGCGACCAGTTCGGGGGCCGGCCGGTGGGCTTATCCACCCTGGCCTCGGCGCTTTCGGAAGACCCCGATTCGCTCGAAGACGTCTACGAGCCCTATCTCATGCAGCAGGGGCTGATTGTCCGCACGCCCAAGGGCCGTCAGGCCACGGCGCGCGCCTACTATCATCTGGGGATGCAGGCGCCCGAAGACCTCGTCTGAACCCGGGGCGCGGCTTTGCCGGGTCAGGCGCCGGCCGCGGCCTCTTTTCCGTCGGCGGCGCCCCTGCGGGCATCGGCCGCGCTGTGCACAATCTGCGAAAACGCCCTCTGCGCCTGCGATTGGTAGCGACCGGGCATCTCGACCAGGTAGAGCTTGCGCCAATAGCCGCCGCCCGGCGCCGAAAAGCAGAGGAGGCGGTTTCCCTTCCCCGAGATGCTCACCACGCTGCGCGACAGCACGCCCACGCCGAGCCCCTCGGCGATGCAGGAACGCATCGTCTCCGCATCGTCGATCTGCGCTACCACGTTCAGCGAATCCAATTCGCGGCCGAGCATCCGCAGCAGGCGCTGGGCTTGGGTCTGCGTGCCCGATGTGGTGCTGCGCACGAGGAAAGGCTCGTCGAGCAGGGTCTGCGCGTGCGCGCCCGACCGCAGCAGGGCCCGATAGCGCGGCGTGTTGGGGGCGGCCACCACGAGCTCGTCGGTCGCGAAGGGGGTGAAGGAGCAGGGGCTCTGAGGGTCTTCGGCTCCCGCGAGCCCGATGTCGACTTCGCCTGATTCCACCTGCGCGATCACGCGCATGCTGTCGCATTCCTCGACGCACACGCGCATATCGGGCTGGGCGCGATGGTAGGAGGCGAGCAGGCCGGGCAGATGGGCGCGCGCCGGTGCCGACGACGTTCCGATCACGAGTCGGCGCCTCCCCTTCGAGGCGATGGCGAGCGCCTTGTCGCGCGACGCGAGCATGGCGAGCGCTTGCTCGCGGAAGGCCCGCCCCTCGGCGGTGAGGGCGAAGCGTTTGGCGGTGCGCACGACGAGCGCCGTGTCGAGCTCGCGTTCGAGGGCCGCGATGTGCGCGCTCACCGTGGGCTGCGAAACGTGCAGGGACTGGGCGGCTCGCGAGAAGCTCTCGCATTCCGCAAGACGGACAAATGATTCAATCTGACGAAATTCCATGGCGAACCGTAACTTTTAGGGAAAAACTCCTAGTCATTCGACCTCGAATTATAGTGAATCCTGATAGTTGGGTAAAACCGTATCAGGGAATGCTATCTAGCTGGTGGCAATATTACGGCTAGAGTTGGGGACGTTTGGATACGTGCCGCCCTTCTGCATGCGGCGCGTGGTTCGCGTCGGCGTTTCTGCCGCCCTCGCACGCACTCGCATTCTTTGAAGGGAAACCTATGGACTCTCAGACTCTCTCTGCTTTCGGCACCGATATGAGCCGCCGCCGCTTTCTGGCCGGCCTGGGCGTAGCAGGTCTCACGGTTGCACTTGCGCCGCTTACGGCCTGCTCGTCGGGCTCCGGATCCTCCGCTGCTTCCAGCTCTTCCGCCCAGGAATCGGCCGGCGCCTCGGCGGACCCCACCGAAGGCAACCCGATCGTCGTCGACGCCGCCGCCGGCGAGGTTCGCTACCTGGCCGAGGTCAATGCGGTCTACTTCACCCAGGGCACCCGTCACGGTGTCGTCTACCAGGGCGGCTCGAACGGCGAGAAGGCCATCCTGCGCGGTCTGGGAGACGAGAAGGAGTTTTATCAGGCGCTCGTCGACGCCGGCTTCACGCCGGGCAACAACCTCACGGCCGAAGACATGAAGGCCCCGGCCGGCCAGGGCAAGAGCGTCGAAGGCGACAAGCTCGACGTGACCCTCAAGTGGGACGGTCAGGACGAGATGCCTTTCGTGAAGGCCGTCAGCTGCACCGCAGGCGACTACACGCCCGACTTCCGCTTCGGCGGCAACCTCGAAAGCGCCAAGAAGAACAACACGGGCTGCGTCCTCTGCCTTGACTCCTGCGCCACCGGCATCGTGAGCGACGCCCACTGGCCTACCGGTACCACCCAAACCGGCACCGCCATGTTCACCGGCCGCGAAGACGTCCTGCCTGCCGACGGCACGCGCGTCGTCGTGACCTTCAGGCGCGCGTAAGGGGCTCGCATGGGCAACGCGGTCATGAAAAACGTCTCCTATATCTACAACGCCTTCCTGTGGGCGCTCGCCATCGGGTACATGTGCTACGGCATGTGGAGCCTGCAGATGGCCTTCAACACGGGATACATCTTCTACGGCTCCTTCATCCTGCTGGCGCTCCTATCCTGCCTGCGCGGCCGCAAGGAGGAATACGGCATCGGCATCCGCGGCACCGCGGTGAGCCTGGCGACCGTGGTGCTCGCCGGTTTGCTGTTCTTCGGCCCGAGCAAGGCCCTGTTCACGGCGCCCGCCGCCTTCGTGCGCGAGGGCATTCACCTGAACACGCTGCCGCTCGGTACGGTGCAGGCCGTTCTCGTGGCGCTCATCGTCGTGGGGTTCGCGGCCGTCGCGATCGATGCGCTGCGCCATCCCCGTCCCGTCGAGGTGGAAACCGACCCCGACGCCGCCCGATTGAAGAAGACCGAGAAGATCACGCGCTGGGCAACCTTCGCCGTCCTCGCCGTGCTTATCGTCGTGGTGTCCTGCGTGCCGGCCATCCATGCGGAAATGACCCGCATCTTCGCGCTCTTGTCTTCGGGTAACGTGGGCACCGTGGCCGATCTCATCCGCTCCTACGGCGCGGCTGCGGCGGTCGTGTCCTTCCTGCTCATGATCCTGCAGAGCTTGGCGGCCCCGATTCCCGCCTTCCTGATCACCTTCGCCAATGCCGGCGTGTTCGGCTGGTGGCAGGGCGCCATCCTGTCCTGGACGAGCGCCATGGCGGGCGCGGCGATCTGCTTCTGGATCGCGCGCGCCCTGGGTCGCGATGCCGTCGCCCACTTCGTGTCGAACACGGCGCTCGAAAGCGTCGACCGCTTCTTCGACCGCTACGGCAAGAACGCGATCCTCATCTGCCGCCTCCTGCCCTTCATGTCGTTCGACTACGTGAGCTACGCGGCCGGCCTTACGGGTATGGGCTTCGTCGACTTCATGGTGGCCACCGGTATCGGCCAGCTGCCCGCCACGATCGTCTACTCCTACGTGGGCGGCATGCTCACCGGCAGCACCAAGACCGTGGTCACGGGCCTGCTCGTCGCTTTCGCCCTGTTCGCGCTCGTGGTTCTTGTGCGCCAGGTCTTCAAGAACCGTCACGCCGACCTGATGGAAGACGACGGCCAGGAGAAGGCGCATGCCGAAGCAGCCGCGCAATCCGAATAGCGAATCGAAGGCTGCGCGCCCGCCCGCCTGGGCGCGCGTGGCCGCCTTCGTGGCGCTCATCGCCGTGCTCGCGATTCTCAACGCCCGTTTCGGCTGGTCGGAGACCCTCATGGGCACCGATGCCGTGGCGCGCATGCAGGACGCCCTCGCCGCCCATCCGGTCGAGGCGGCGATCACCTACGTGGCGCTCTCGGTGGTGGGCTGCGTGGTGCTCGCCCTGCCGGGCATCGCCTTCGCCATCGCGGCGGGCGTGGTGTTCGGTCCCTGGCTGGGCACGGTGCTGTGCTGGCTGTCGATGACGATCGGCGCCTGCCTGTCGTTTCTGGTGGGGCGCTACTTCCTGAAGGATGCGATTGGCCCGCGGCTGGCGCGCAACTCCACGCTCGACCGGTTCCTGTTCCAGGGGGCCGGCAAAAGCGACGTCTACCTGTTGGCGGTCACGCGGCTCGTGCCGCTGTTTCCCTACAACGTGCAGAATTTCGCCTACGGCATCACCGACATCGGGTTCGTGCCCTACGCGCTCTACTCGGGGATCTTCATCTTTCCCGGTACCGCCATGTACACCCTGGCGGCTGCCGGTTTCACCGCCGGCGCCGATGCCGGGGTCTGCTTCGCTGTGGCGGCTCTGCTGCTCGCGGGCTCTTTGGCGATCGCGGCGGTTCTCAAACGAAAGGCCCATTTGGAATGAACATGGCAAAACTCGTGTGCGTCGCCGAAAAGCGGCGCTACCCGTTCAGACGCTATCCGCGCACGCGGTGCGCGACGCTCCTGTTTCCGGGCTGCTCGTTTCCCTCGCAGTTTCCCCGCACGACCGACGCGCTCGAGCGCCTGTGCACCGCGCACGGGGTAGGCGTGGCGTTCGATTGCTGCGGCCATCCGCTCGACGGCTACGGTGAGCGCAAGGCGGCCGCGCGCGCGGTCGACCGCGTGAAGCGCAAGCTCGACGATTTGGGCGTGGAGCGGTTGGCCACGGTGTGCCCCAACTGCCTAGCCTATCTGGGGCCGCGGATCGACGTGCCGGTGGTGTCGGTCGTCGAGCTGCTGCAAGAGTGGGGGGTCGGCGCCGGCGCCGTGTTCCCCGAAGGCGTCCTGCACATTCCCTGCCCCGACCGCGGCACGCGGAAGGGCGAGGCCCTGGTACGCGATTTCGCCGACATGGGCGCCGTCGAGACCCTTAAGGGCGTGGGCTGTTGCGGCCTACGGCCCGATGTGGCCCTGAAAGGTCCGCAGGTGGTGAGGGCATGCACCGACCGCATTCTCGGTGCGGCCGCCGATCGCACCGTCTACACCTATTGCGCGTCGTGCGCAGGGCAATTCGCCCGCGCCGGCTACGGCAACTGCCGCCATGCGGTGTCGGTGCTGCTCGGCGTCGACGAGGCGCCCGACTGCGCCCACGCCCTGGCCAACCGGGCGCGGCGCCGCTTCGACCGTGCGGTCGAGCCGAAAGCGGTGGGCTAGCGTGCTTTCGATCGTTGTGCCCGTCTACAACGAAGAAGGCGCTCTGCCAGGTTTCCTTGCCATGATCGACGCCGCCGCTCCCGACTGCGAGCTCGTGTTCGCCGACGGTGGCAGCGTCGATGCGACGCTCTCCCTGCTCGCGGGGCGCACGGTGGTGCAGGGCGCCAAGGGCAGGGGCGCCCAGATTCGCGTAGGCGTCGCCCGGGCCGCCGGCGACGAGCTGCTCGTGCTGCATGCCGACGCCCGCATAGACCGGGCGGGCATCTGCGCGGTGCGTCGCGCCCTTCGGGCGGGTGCGCCCTGGGGTTGCCTGACCCTGCGCTTCGACGACGGCGCCCTCGTCTACCGGGCGGGCGCCTGGGTGTCGAACATGCGCGTGGCCCTGTGGGGCATCGCCTTCGGCGACCAGGCCATGTTCTTTCGCCGCTCGGTGCTCGAAGCGGTGGGCGGCGTGCCCGATCTGCCGCTCATGGAAGACTACGAGCTCTCGCGCCGGCTGCGCGCCCAGGTGGGCAGGCCCTGCCGTCTGAAGGAGCCCGTGCTCACGTCCGCCCGGCGCTTCCAGCAGGGCGGTCCCTACCGTCAGGCCTTTCTCATGCGCCGTTTGCGCCGCGACTACCGGGCGGGCGTGCCCATCGAAGACCTGGCGGCGCGCTACGCCGACGTGCGGAAGGGGCGCCCATGACCGATCGACCCGTTATCGTGCTCTTCACGCGCGTGCCGGTGGCCGGTGCGGTAAAGACGCGCCTTGCGCCCGCCCTTTCGCCGGACGACCGTGCGCGCCTGCAGTGGGAAATGGCCTGCGACTGCGCCCGCCACATCGCCTGCGTGCCCGCCGACCTGGCGGTGCACTACGGCGACGAATGGCGGCGCGCGCCTGAAGGTGCTCCTCTCCGCGTCTCCTTCCTCCCCCTCTCTCTTCTCCCCCTCTTCCTGTCTCTTTCCCCCCCCTTCTCTTCTTCCTTCTTCTCTCCCTGCCCGTCCTCTCCTTCCCCCTCCCCCGACGCGTACGCGGGGCGCGACGCCGGCGGTTTTCGCGCGCGGGAGCAGCGCGGTGCGGGCCTGGGCGCCCGCATGAAGGATAGCCTCGCCTACGAACTCGGCCGCGGGGCGGGCACCTGCCTGCTCATGGGCAGCGACCTGCCCGAGGTGCGCCCCGCCGACCTGGTCGCCGCGCTCGACGCCGCCCGCTCCGCCGATGTGGTGCTCGGCCCGAGCACCGACGGCGGTTACTGGCTCGTGGGCCTGCACGAGCCCTTCCCGCAGCTGTTCGACCGCAAGTCCTACGGCTCGGCGTCGGTGCTGCAGGAGGCCCTGGCCACGTGCGCCGCCCACGGGCGCCGCGTCGCCCTCGCGCCGACCCGCGACGACGTCGATACGCCCAGCGATTTGGCGCGTATCGAGCGGCTGCCGGCCTATCGCGCTTTCTCTCCGGCCCCGGCGCCCCCGCATAGTGCCTGAACGGCGCGCTTTCCGCGCGAACCGATGTGACCTCATCCAATCGATGAAAGGATTTCAATGAACGCATCCCCTCAGCCCAACCTCTACAGCCGTCGGACCTTCCTGAAGGTGTCGGCCGTCTTCGGCGCTTCGGCGGCGCTCGCTTCCCTTGCGGGCTGCGGCTCGTCGTCGCCTTCCGGCTCGTCGAGCGCGCAGGGCGAGCTGGACTACAGCGATTGGAACGCGGTGCTCGAAGCGGCCCGCGGCCAGGAGGTGTCCTGGTACGGCTACGGCGGCCAGAGCGACCGCAACGAGTGGATCCAGAACACGCTCATCCCGCGCCTGAAGGACAACTACGGCATCACCCTCAACCTGGTGGGCATGGACATCAACGACATTCTCACCCAGCTTTCCGGCGAGATGCAGGCCGGCGTGGGCGATTCCGACGGCACGATCGACTTCGTGTGGATCAACGGCGAAAATTTCGCGTCGGTGAAACAGAACGGGTACGTGTGGGGGCCGTTCGTCGACTACCTGCCCAACTACCGCGACTACGTCGACGGAACCTCGACCGACATCACGGTCGACTTCGGCAATCCCACCGAAGGCTACGAAGCGCCCTACGGCAAGGCCCAGATCGTCCTGTGGGTCGACGGCGCCAAGATCTCCGAGACGCCTCGCAACCCCGATGAGTTCCTGGCGTTCTGCAAGGCCCACCCCGGCCAGGTCACCTATCCCGAACCGGGCGACTTCACCGGCACGGCCTTCATCAGCTGCCTGATCGCCGGCGTGGTGGGCAAGGACGCCTTCGAGCAGCTTTCCACGATGACCGCCCCCACCGAGGACAGCGTGCGCGCGATCATCCAGCCCGGCCTCGACTATCTCAACGAGCTCAAGCCCTACCTGTGGAAGCAGGGCACCACGTATCCGGCTGACTCCAAAACGGTCGCGCAGATGTACGCCGACGGCGAGCTCGTGTTCAACATGGGCTACGGCGGGCCGCAGGCGCTCGTCGACAAGGGCCAGCTGCCCAGCACCACCAAGGCCTTCGTCTTCGAAAGCGGCACGGTGGGCAACACCAACTTCATGGCCATCCCCGCCAACGCCCCGCACAAGGCCGCGGCGCTCGTGGCCATCAACGAGGTCATCAGCCCCGAAATGCAGCTCGACCAGTACAAGGTTCTGCGCAACCTCACCGTGCTCGACATGGACAAGCTTTCCGCCGACATGCGCCAGCAGTTCGAGGACGTGCCCCTGGGCAGCGCCGAGGTGTCGGCGTCCGACAAGCTCAAGGTGCGCGTGACCGAGGCGTCCGGCCAGGCCATTCCCGTGATCGAGCAGCTCTGGCGCACCGAGGTGGCGGGTAACTAGCATGCACGCGGCATCTGCGGAAGACGGCCTGCGCCGCAGGCGGATCGCGACGCGCCTTGCGCCCTACGCGCTGGCGCTGCCCGCTTGCGCCCTTGCGGCGGTGTTCGCCTACGGCGTGATCGTCGGCGTGCTGCAGGGCTTCGGCATCATGCCGTCCCTCGGCATGAACGCGTTCACGCTCGACTACTACGTGCAGGCCCTCGCTCGGCCCGATTTCACGGCCTCGATCGCCTACAGCCTCTATCTTTCCGCCGTCTCGTCGGCAATCGCCTTGGCGGGCGGCGTGCTGCTTGCCTGGGCGCTTTGCGCGGTGCAGGCGCGCACGGCGGTGCGGATGCTCGGCCTGCAGGTGCCCATCCTCACGATGCATGCCCTGGTGGCGCTCGCCGTGACGTTCCTGTTTTCGGGGTCCGGCCTGGTGGCACGCCTTCTGGCGGACCCTGCCGCCCAAAGCGCCGCCCAGAGCGCCGTGTCGGTTGTGGGGGACCCCTCGGGCTGGGGGATCGTTGCCGTGTACGCGTGGAAGGAAATTCCCTACGTGGCCTTCTGCGCGATCACAATCATGATGCACGTGTCGAGCACGCTGGGGGAGGCCGCGGCTTTGAGCGGGGCTTCGCCGGCCCGCACCTTCTTCAGCGTGACCTTGCCCCTGTGCGCGCCGGCGGCCGTGCAGGCCTTCGTGGTGGTGGCGGCGTTTTCCTTCGGGTCCTACGAAGTGGCCTACCTGTTGGGGCCCACCTATCCCAAGACCCTCCCCGTGCTCGCCTACATGGAATTCCAAGATCCCGATCTGGTGAACCGATGCTACGCGATGGCTCTCAACGGCATCACGACCGGGGTGTGCGCGCTCACGGCGGCGGTGTACTTCGTCGCCGCGCGCGTGCAGCGCAGGCAGGAGGGCTCACGTGATTAGGCGAGGGCAGGGGCGGCGCGTTTCGCTCACGGCGGCTCGCCTGCTCGTGGCGGTGCAGCTGGCGATCGTGGTCGTCACGCTAGCCCTGATGGCGGTCTGGTCGTTCGTCGATGCCTGGCCCTGGCCGCAGCTTGCGCCCGCATCGTGGTCGCTGCGCGGCTACGCGGTCGTGTTCTCCGGTTCCTCCGACGGGTGGCCGAGCCTGGCGCTTTCGGTGGGGATCGGCGCGGCGAGCTCGCTTGTGGCCACGGTAGCCGGCGCAATGGGCGCCCGCGCCCTGTGCTGCCGCGAATGGCGGGGGAAGGCGGTGTTCCGCTTCGCCACCATGCTGCCCTTCCTCATCCCGGGCACCGTGTTCGCGATGGGCGTGCAGGTGGCCTTCATCCGCATGGGGCTGGCTCGCACCGTGCCCGGCGTGGTCCTCGCGCATGCGATCGTGGCGCTGCCCTACGCGTCGGCGCTCATGGCCGACGTGGTGCGCGCCCAAGGGACCCGGCTCGACGATGCGGCTCGGGTGCTCGGTGCGGGGCGGCTTGCGACCCTGTTCCAGGTGACGATTCCCTCGCTGGCGCCCGGCTTGCTTTCGGCCCTGTCGATGGGGTTTATCATCTCGTGCTCGCAGTATTTCCTCACGCTGCTCGTGGGCGGTGGCAAGGTGCGCACCTTCGCCCTGGCGATGTTTCCCTACGTGGCCGGCGGCGACCGCACGATCGCGGCGGCCTACGGGGTGGTCTTCATGGCGGTCACGCTTGCGGTCTTCTGCGTCTTCCGCCTGCTGCTGCGGCGGCTTTCCTGGAACGTTGACGATGCGGTGCTCTATGAATAGGAACGAACGGTGAAGATCGAACTAGACGATATCCGCGTGGTGCGCGGCGGCCGAACCATCATCGACGGTATGAGCCTCGCGGTGCCCGAGGGGGCCTTCGCGAGCATCCTGGGGCCTTCGGGGGCGGGCAAGTCGACCCTGCTCGGCGTGGTGAGCGGCCTGCTCGTGCAGGATGGCGGCAGCGTGCGCTTCGACGGGCGCGCGGTCGACGCCCTGCCCGCCCACAAGCGCGGGGTGGCCATGGTGTTCCAGGACGCGCGCCTGTTCCCCCATATGAGCGCAGGCGACAACGTGGCCTTCCCCCTGAAGGCGCGCGGGGTGGCCAAGGCGGAGCGACGGGCCGAAGCCGAAGAGTGGCTCGCGCGCGTGCAGCTTGCGGGCTTCGCGGGCAGGCGGGTGCAGGAGCTTTCGGGCGGGCAGAAGCAGCGCGTCGCTCTTGCCCGGGCGCTTGCGGCGCATCCGCGCGCCCTTCTGCTCGACGAGCCCTTCAGCGGGCTCGACGAAGCCCTGCGCGAAACGATGCGCCGGCTCGTGCGCCGTTTGCACGAGGAAACGGGCGTGACCACGCTCATGGTGACCCATGACGCGATGGAGGCTTTAGTGATGAGCGACACGGTGGCCTACGTGCACGAGGGCGGGATCGCGCAGGCGGGCAGCCCCGCAGAGCTCCTGCTGCACCCGACGGCGGCTTGCGTGGCGGAAAGCTTCGGCGGCGCCCGCGCCCTGGAGGGCACGGTGCGCTCGGGCGCGTTCGCGCGCGGATGCCTGCAGGTGCCCGCGCCCGGCGTGGCGGACGGGCCGGCGGTGCTCGTGCGCACGGCGGCGGGATCGGTGGCCGTGCACGCGGTGGAAGGAGGCGGCGGGCATGCTGCCCTTTAGCGAAAACGACGTGGCGCGCTACGTGAACGAAAGCGAAGAGGCGCGGGCGTGCCTGGGGGCCGCGCCCGGCGCCGCGCTCGCCGTGCGGCTGCTGGCCCAAGGCGAGTACAACGTGAACTACACGGTGTGGGAAGGCGCGCGCCTACTGCCCTTCGTGGTGCGCGTGAACACGGCCTCGCAGATGGGGCTCGAAGACCAGATCGGCTACGAGATGGGCGCCTTGCGCGTGCTCGAGCCCAGCGGGCGCACGCCGCGGGCCTGCTTCGCCGACGGCAGCCGCCAGCGCTTCCCCTTCGGGGTGGGCATCGAGGAGCTCCTGCCCGGCCGACCGCTCGATTACGAAACCGACCTGGGGCGGGCTGCGGACGTGCTCGCCTGCGTGCACACGGTGCCCGTGCCGCCTGCGTGCGGGATCGTGCGGCCCGAGCGCCCGCTTCGGGCCATGCTCGACGAGTGCGCGTCCCTGTGGCGCGTCTACGTCGCTTGGGCGCATGCCGAAGCAGAGGTCGTGGCGCGCGTGGAGGCGATGGCCCGCCGGGCGCGCGCGTTGGCGGAAGAAGCCGGCGACGGTGCGCCCGTGCGCTGCGTGATCAACACCGAGCTCAATTCGGGCAATTTCCTGGTGAACGACGATCGTCCCACCTACCTGGTCGATTGGGAAAAGCCCCTCGTGGCCGACCCGGCCCAGGACCTGGCCCATTTGCTGGCGCCCACCACCACCTTCTGGAAGACCGACGTGCTGCTCTCGCCCGAGCGGATGCAGCGGTGCCTGGAAGCATACGTGCGCGCGGTCGACGGGCGGATCGACGTGGCCGGCGTGGCCGATCGCTTCGACGTGTACCTGGCTCTTACCTGCCTGCGCGGCGTCACCTGGTGCGCCATGGCCAAGGTGGGCTATGCGAGCGGCACGCACGCGGCCGCCAATGCGAGCACGGCCGCAAAGCTCGATGCCTACCTTTCTCCCGATTTCCTCGACGAGGTCTGGCGTCGGGGCGGCTACGCGTAAGGGGGCGGGCGATCGAGGCCTGTCTCGATGCGTCTGGCTTGATTAACACCCATTTCGCGGCGAAACTTGCTGGATGCGGAAAACCGCTGCGAAATGCGTGTTATCCGGCCGAGACGGTGCGCTCGCGTACGCAGCGCCCGTTGCCGGGTACAATCCATGAGGAACCCTTACCCTCCAAAGGAGACCCATGCTTCAACAAGACTATCTGATGCGAATGATCCTCCAGCTCATCGAGGCCATCATGAAGAGCCTCGAAACCTCGCGCGGCGATGCGCCCGACCCCGAGGCGTCTGCCGACCTGCTCGAGGCGGCGATCGGCTCGGCGACCGACATCGACGGAAACGTGCTGCTGTCCCTTGCGCCCGAATCGGTGGCGAACATCCTGCAGGTATCGGGCGTTGACCCGCGCGTAGTGGAATACGTGGGCCGGTCGCTGTTCTTGGAATCGTCTTACCTGCAGCAGGCGGGGAATCCCGAACTGTCCGCCTTGCGCGCCGCCCAGGCCCAGGCGCTCGCAGGGGCCTACGGCTTCGACCTCGACGCCGAAGCCGGTGCGGAGGCTGCCATGGACGCCTTTCTGCAAAGCGAGCGCGAGAAGTTGGCGCAGGAGTAGGCGCGGGCGCTCCCGCGGTGCACGGCGACGAGCCGCGCGCCGCCGTGCACCTACGCGGTGAAAATGCGCGGCAGCTGCACGTCGTGCTCGTCGGTGGGCACGCAGTCGACGCGCTGCTCTTCGAAGGCCACGCCGGCGATGTGCGCGGTGCTGTCAAGACGGGGTAGGAAGCGGTCGTAGCACCCGCCGCCGTAGCCCAGGCGGAACCTTCGGTCGTCGAAGGCGACCATGGGCACCACGGCCAAATCGACCGCTTCCGGCTCGCACAGTGGGCTTTCGGCGAGCAGGGGGTCGGCGGAGGCGTAGCTTTTCATCGGATGCTTGAAGAAAGCGTCGACCTCGTCGTCGAGCTGGGCGGCCGTGACGTAACGGAAACGCATCACCGGCAGGCCGGGCACGTCGAGCGCGGTGGCCTCGCTGCGCTTGAGCATGCAGGGATAGGCCGCGCGCCAGCCGGCTTCGAGCGCCCAGCGCACGAAGCCGCTCACGTCCACCTCGCTGCCCATCGCGCGGAAGGCGGTCACAGTGAGGCCCTTCCTGCCGGCGGCTACCTCTTCCGCGTGCGCTTTCAGCCGGTCGCAGATGGCGCGGCTCTTGCGGGCGCGCTCGCCTTCGTCGACGGCATCGCGCGCGGCGATCACCTGCGCGCGCAGGGCTGATTTGGTCGCATCGATCGGCGTGGGCATGGCCGGCTCCCTTCGCGACGGGCTCGCGTGCGCAGGGGGGGCGGGCTGCGAGCTCCCCGCGCACAGGGCCCGAAAGCAAAAAACGCAACTGCCGAAGCGGTTGCGTTTCAAGTACATATAAAAAGAGCTGCATTAAAAGTGGTGCGCCGTGAGGGATTCGAACCCCCGACGTACTGATTCGTAGTCAGTCCCTCTATCCAGCTGAGGTAACGGCGCACATCAAATGCAGCGATGACTATAATGCCGTTTCCTCCCTCCCGTGTCAACAGTAGGTTTCAAAAAATTTTGGACGTTTTTCCTTTCTATGCAGAACGGTACAATAGGCGAAACTTTCGCTGAAAGGACTGCCGATGGACAACGAGCATCAGTTCAACCTGTACGACAATTTCGCCCGGGTGAACAGCATCGACCCTAAATGGTATCGGGAATACGATGTGAAACGCGGCCTGCGCAACGCCGACGGCTCCGGCGTGATCGCGGGTGTGACCAACATCTCGAACGTGCACGGCTACGTGATGTCCGACGGCGATAAGCGCCCCGACGAAGGCCGCCTGACCCTGCGCGGTTACGACATCTACGATCTGATCGGCAACGACGGCCCCGACCGCCGCTTCAACTTCGAAGAGGTCGCCTACCTCCTGCTTACCGGCGACCTGCCCACACGCTCTCAGCTCGACGACTTCGTGGCGGCTATCGACGCATGGCGCGACCTGCCCGACGGCTTCACCGCGTCTATCATCATGAAGCAAACTCCGCCGCACATCATGAACGCCCTGCAGCGCAGCGTGCTCTTGCTCTACGGCTACGACGAGCATGCCGAAGACCGCTCCTACGAGCATGAAATCGAAACCTCGATCCAGCTGATCTCGCGCATGCCGCGCATCGCCGTGCTTACCTACTACGCGATTCGCGCGCGCTTCTTCCATGACTCGATGATCATGCACCGCTTTATCCCCGGTCAGTCGACGGCGGAAACCTTCCTTTCGATGCTGCGTCCCGATCGCCAGTTCACGCCCGAAGAGGCGCGCCTGCTCGACATCATGCTCTGCCTGCATGCCGAGCACGGCGGCGGTAACAACTCCACCTTCGTGTGCCGTACGATTTCCTCTTCCGATACCGATCCCTACGCTGCCTATGCGGGCGCGATCGGCTCGCTTAAAGGCCGCAAGCACGGCGGCGCCAATCATCAGGTGCGCGAAATGCAGGCCGAAATCAAGGAGAACGTGAAGGACTGGGAAAACGACGACGAAATCGCCGGTTACCTGGCCAAGATCGTGCGCAAGGAGGCCTACGACCACACGGGCCTGGTGTACGGCATGGGGCATGCGGTCTATACCAAGAGCGATCCGCGCGCCGTCATCCTGAAGCGCTACGCCGGCGAGCTGGCCAAGGACACTGAATTCGAGCGCGAGTTCAACCTGCTCACCGCCATCGAGCGCCTGAGCCCCGAAGTGATTCTCGATGTGAAGGGCACCAAGAAGGATATGTGCGCCAACGTCGATATGTATTCGGGATTCGTCTACAGCATGCTGGGGATTCCCGACAGCCTGTTCACGCCGCTGTTCTGCTGCGCCCGCATGGCGGGTTGGAGTGCCCACCGCTTCGAAGAGCTCGTGAGCGGCAAACGCATCATCCGGCCGGCCTACAAGTCGACGCGTTTGGAAGAGCGCGTCTACCAGCCGATCGACGAGCGGTAAGCTCATGCGGAAGGCCGTCCCCAGGGGCGGCCTTTTTCTTTGCCCTCAGCGTCCGTTGTGCGGAAATTAACATGCATTTCGTAACGGAATTCGCTCGATTGACGATTTTTTCACCGAAGGACACGTTATTCGGCAATGGGGAGGGGTCGGGCAAAACGCTGCTCAGGCGCCGCCGGCGCCTTCGCGTGACGCGTTTCCACCTCATCGGTTCGAATCCTGCTTCCTTCCGGGCTGCGCCTCTCCCCGAACAAGAAGAGCCCCCATCGCTGGGGGCTCGTGCAAACCTGGCGGAGGAAGTAGGATTTCGGTCCCGCTCCGCGGTCCCGACCCCTCCCTCGCAGGCTCGGTCGGGCGAAACGCTGCTCAGGCGCCGCCGGCGCCTTCGCTTGACGCGTTTCCACCTCATCGGTTCGAATCCTACTTCCGTCCTGGCAGCACCCCTTACGAACGAGAAGAGCCCCCATCTCTGGGGGCTCGCACAATCCTGGCGGAGGAAGTAGGATTCGAACCCACGGAACCTTGCGGCTCAACAGTTTTCAAGACTGCCGCCTTCAACCACTCGGCCATTCCTCCAGTTTTCAAGGGCGCAACAAGGCCCGGTGACCTGTCGCACGCGACACAGGATAGCATATAATCACTCCCGTTATGGAAGACAAGGATGCGGCATACATGCAGCTCGCGCTGGAAGAGGCGCGCGCTGCGGGGGCTATGGGCGAAGTGCCCATCGGGGCTGTGGTGGTCTATGAGCCCATCGACCCGGCCACGCGTCGGCCGCTCGCCGACCCGCGCGTGATCGCCCGCGCCTGCAACCGTCGCGAAACCGATTGCAACCCCGCAGGCCATGCGGAATTCGCCGCGATGCTCGAAGCTTCGCGCGCGCTGGGCGCATGGCGGCTTTCGGGTTGCACGGTCTACGTGACGCTCGAGCCCTGCATCATGTGCGCGGGCCTCATGCATCAGGCGCGCATCGACCGCTGCGTCTACGGAGCGCCCGATCCCAAGGCAGGCGCGCTCGGCAGCCTCTACCGCATCAACGAAGACGACCGCTTGAACCATGCGTTTCCCGTCACAGCGGGGGTGCGCGAAGCGGAATGCGCCGCGCTTCTGAAGGACTTCTTCGCCCAGAAGCGCGCCGCGGCAAAGGAAGCGAAGCGCCTCGCCCGCCAAGCGGCGCAGCAGAAGGAGACCTTACGGTGAAGACGATCGAGCTTATCGCTCCGGCAAAAGTGAACCTGTTCCTGGGCATCGGCGAGCGTCGCGCCGACGGCTACCACGACGCCACCACGGTCATGCACGCCCTGTCGATGCACGACTCTCTGCGCATGACGCGCTTGGGGGCCGGCGAGCATACCGTGCTCGTGGAGCCATGCGACGAAGCCCAGCCCCTGCGCGAGTTCGAAATCGACGTGGAAGAGGGCAGCGGCCTGCAGGTGACGGCCAACGTGATCTGGCACGAGGGCATTCCGGCGATCGACATCCCGCACGAGGAGAACCTGGCCTGCCGTGCCGTGCAGGCGCTCGCCCGCGCGCTCGACCGCCACGAAGACGAGTACGTGCGCATGACGATCGACAAGCACATTCCGCATCAGACCGGCCTGGGCGGCGGAAGCTCCGACGCGGCGGCGGCCCTTGTGGGCGCGGCCGACCTGTGGGGCGTGGCGCCAGACGACCCGCGGCTCGAGCAGACCGCCCAAGAACTCGGTGCCGACGTGCGCTTCTTCCTGCATGGCGGCAGCGCCCTGCTCGACGGGCGCGGCGACCATATGGTCCGCCGCTTGCCCGTGCGTCGCGATTCCCTTGTGATCGTGCGTCCCGAAGGCGGCGTCTCGACGGGGGAGGCTTATGCGACCTTCGACGAGGCTCCCGAATACCCCGGTGACGAGAGGCTCGCTGCGGTTGCCCAGGCCTCCGAAGCGACCGATGTGCCTCTGTGGAACAACCTGCAGGCCCCGGCAGAACAACTCCTTCCCGAGCTCGCCGATGTGCGTGCCTTCCTCGATGGCTTCGAAGGCGTGCGCGACGTGCTCCTGTGCGGGAGCGGGTCGGGCACCTTCGCCGTCTGCGATTCGGCTGCCACGGCCCAGCGCATCGCGACCGAAGCCAAAAAGCGCGGCCTGTGGGCGCGCACCACGTCGTTTTCGCCCATTCGGGCGGCCAAGCTTCCGGAAAAGTAGCACGCCATGCTCGCGCGGATCTATCGCATCATTCCCCTCGTGATCGTGCTCGCCTTGTTGGCGGGCATCATCTACGTGGTGGCCGCCTGGCGCTATTCGCCCAACAAGGCCAAAGAAATCCTCATTCGCGCGTTCACGGTAATCACAGGCGCCATCTCGATTTTTTTCGCGCTTGCGACCCTCTATGCGGCCATGGAGCGCAATTGGGTTGCCGTCGAGTTGGCGGGCTCGTTTTTGGCGGTGGCAGCAGGCGGGCTCGTGGTCACGCGCATCTGCCGGGCAGTGTTCGTGAGGCACCATCCCCATTACGCTGATGCGCCGGTGAAGGCCGAAGTGGTCAACGAGCCTTTTGGAAAGCGGTTCCTGCGCTGGCTTTTCGAACTCATCAGCCTGAATATGCCGCGCCGCTAGGCTGCCTGCGAGCGAGCGGCGCGCTGACCTGAGCGGAATGCGCGGAAGGCGGAATGACCTAACGGTGATGCGCGCTTGCTGCACGGCCTGCTCGCAGTGCACGGTTGCTCATTTCGCACGGTCGTTGCACGCCGCTGCACGTTTTGCAGGGCCTTTGCAATTACCTGTGCGGATCGCACGACTATTGCACCTCGCCTGCACGGAATGGACGATCGTTGCGCGCCTCCCGCACAGAATGCAGGCATGGTGCTCGTCTCAGCTCATTTCGCACACTTGTTGCACGGAATGTAGCGTTCGGCCCCGATAGGGACCCCTTCTGCTCAATATGCAAAGGGCTTGCAGTCCGAACAAGGAAATCCTGCTCAGATTGCAGGGCCTTTGCACGATTCTGCCCAAGATGCACGGTCGTGACAGGTTTCGCCTGCAATTCCCCTGCAGAATGAGTTTTCAGAAGCCGTCGCGGTGTTTGAAGTGCAATTCCCATGCGAATTGTGCAGGGCGGAGTGGCGGCTCGGGGACGCGGCCATCATGCGGCAGCTCGGGGACGCGGCCATCATGCGGCAGCTCGGGGACGTGGCCATCATGCGGCGGATTGGAAACAGCCGTGGAAGGAAGGGCTCTGCGAGCTGGTCGGGGGATAGTGCGGTATCGACTAAGGGCGTCCGGGCTCATGCAAGGAACGCGGGCTTCCTGTTCGCACGACGGCACGGCTTCTGCTTTCCGTTCCCACAGCCACACGCATACAAAAAAACGCCCCGAACGGGGCGCGCATACACTAAAAAGTGGCGGAGAGCTGGGGATTCGAACCCCAGATACCCTTTGGGGGGTATACTCGCTTAGCAGGCGAGCACCTTCGGCCTCTCGGTCAGCTCTCCGCAGACGTCGATTGACGCGGCTTGTAATATTACCGCTCGCTGCACGAACTTGCAAGAAGCGCAACGAGGTTCACAACTTCGCCGCAAGGCTACCCGCGGTGTGCGCCCCCTGCGAGGGGGACACGCCGCTAGCGATATCCCGGTCCGCATTCGCAATCGGCGGTTCGATATTCTAGAATCGAACAACCGAAGAATCGGGCATGTTGAACCCCTTGCCCACGGCTGGAAGCAGGTGACACGCATATGACCCTTCGCAGGACGCGTTCAACCGCGGCGCCCCTCGCCGCCTGGGCCTGCGCGTTCGCGATCGTTTTCTGCGTGCTTGCGCTCCTGTGCGCTCCCGTCGCCCATGCCGACGGCGTCGATTCTCCCGGTACCTACGAAATCACCAAGGTCAACATCAGCGCCGACGCGCAGAGCGACGGGTCCCTTCACGTCGTCGAACAGCGCTCCTTCGTCCTCCATGGCCAGGTCGACTGTATCCGGTGGAACATGCGCAGCGGCTCCTTCGAAATCGATTCGGTGCAGACGGGCGTGGCCGACGGAAACGGCGACGTGCAGCTTGCCGATACCGCCCCCTCCACCTTCGATTTCAAATGGCGCGAAAAGGGCGGACCTGGCGTCGCATCCTACGCGGTCGATGCGGGGCGCAGCGACTTCTACTACTACGTGTACGGTACGGACGAGCAGGTCGTCTTGCAGATGGACTACACGGTGAAGGCCGGCATCACTGCCTACAAGGACTGCTCCGATCTGTATTGGCAGTACATCGGAAGCGACTGGAAGGTTCCCACGCACAACGTGACCTGCACCATTTCCCTTCCCGTGCCGGGCGGCGTTTCCCCCGTGCCCGGGGACACCGTCTACGCCTGGGGCCACGGCCCCGCTAACGGGACGCTCGCCTTCAACGACGCGGCCACCACGGTCACCTACCACGCCGACTACGTGCCGGCCCACGAAGCCGAAACCGCGCGCGTGCTCTTTCCGCGCACCTGGCTCACGAGCATTTCGGCGGATGACTTGAAGGCCCATGGCACCGTGACGTTCAAAGACCAGATTCTGAAAAGCGAAGCCGAATGGGCCGACGGGGGAAGCTACCAGTACCGCTACTGGCTCGCGTTTTCGATCGCCATCGTCGTGATCGCCATCCTGTTCGTGGTGGCCGCCCTTGTTGCGCTCAAGCGGTGCGGAGCCTGGCATGCACCGTCCTTCCGTGGCCGTTTCCTTGCCGAGCCCGCCTGTCCGGGCGTTGATCCGGCTGTCGTCGCTCGTCTGTGGAACGGGGGAGCGCGTACCGACGACGAAGCCGTGGTGTCGGTTATGCGGCTTGTGCGGTTGGGGGCCGTGCGCTTGTCCTGGGCGGAACGCGCGGGCGAGCGCGTGATGTGCCTGGAGCGCGGTCGGCGCGAGCTCGCTCAAGACAAGCTCGATCGCGCAACCTACGATTTGATTTTCGAAAGCCTGGCGGGCGGCGATGACTGTCTGTTCGAGGGCGATTTGGCCCACATGTCGTCCGACCAGGTCGAAGCTTACCGTCGTGCGCAGACCGAATGGCGGGCCGCCGTCGATGCGGCCGTGAAGCGTGCCGGCATCTTCGGCACCGCCGGGATGAAGGCGCAGGGGCGGTTCGGCATCGCGTCGATTGCGGTGGCCGCGCTCTCTCTTCTATGGTGGTGGAAGGGCAACGACTGGCGACCCGTAGCCTTCCTGTTGCCCGCGGCCCTGGTGGTGTTCGCGCTTTCGAACTTCATGCCCCGCCGCACTCAGGCGGGCGAAGACTATCTGGCCCGCTGCAAGGCGCTTGCTCGCTGGATGCGCGAAGGCGACCTGTCCCGAGGCCCTGCCGAAGGGCCCGCATGGGAAGCCCTCGCCGAATACGCCTGCATCTTCGGCTCCTGCGACCGCCTGGCCACGGCGCCGGCCGCCCAAGAGGACAAGGCCCCCTGCGACGAGGGCGTCGCCTGGCCCGACCGCGCCGAAGCGGTGCGAAAGGTGCTCGCCCATGGCTAACGCCCCCAACGGCGCTGTCGCTCCCGCTTCCGCCGGAGGCGGACGGCCCGTCAGCTTTTTCGACCGGCTGCCCAGCTGGGTCTATTACCTTATGCTCTTCGGCTGCACGCTTCTGTGGGGCTCATCGTTTTTCGTGGTAAAAGACGTGACCCAAGCCGTGTCGCCGGCCCTTTTGGTGGGCATTCGCTTCACGATCGCGGCTGTTTTGGTGCTCGCCTTCTTCTTCAGGCGCGTGGTGGGCCACGCCGACGCCGTCACCGTGCGCGCGGGCCTGGCCATGGGCACCTGCTATTTTCTGGCCTATTGGGCGCAGACGGTGGGCATCACCGACACGACGCCCGGCAAGAACGCTTTCCTCACGGCAACCTATTGCGCTATCGTACCCTTCCTCTACTGGGCCGTCGCGCGCCGTCGCCCCAGCCGGTTGAACGTCTCCTGCGCCGTGCTCTGCCTGGTGGGCGTGGGGCTCGTGTCGCTCGATGGCGACCTGTCCATGCGTACCGGTGACGTGCTTACGCTGGTAGGGGCCGTGTTCTTCGCCGCGCAAATCGCCCTTATGGGCAAGTATGCAGGCGGCAAGGACGTGATGGCCCTTACCTTCTGGCAGTTCGCCGTCACGGGCGTGGGCAGCCTTATCGCCGGCGCCGTGACCGAGCCGGCGCCCGATCTGGCCGCCCTTTTCGAGCCTTCCCTTCTCGGTCAGATAGGCTACCTTACCTTCTTCGTCGCTTTTGCGGCCTGTCTTATGCAGAACGTGGGACAGACCCATGTGCCACCGGCGCAGGCGTCGCTCATCCTGTGCCTGGAAAGCGTCTTCGGCGTTCTGTTCAGCGTGATCTTCTACGGCGAAACGCTTATCACGCGCGTGCTTTTGGGCTTCATCGTGATATTCATTGCTATAGTGTCGAGTGAAGTTCTGGCTACGAAGGAGTTCAAATGGCCGAAAAGAAAGACAACATCATCCTGATCGGTATGCCGGGCGCGGGCAAATCGACGCTTGGCATCGTGATCGCCAAGATGCTCGGGTACGATTTCGTCGACGGCGACATCCTCATCCAGCAGCAGAGCGACAAGACCCTGCAGAAGATCATCGACGCGGTAGGGCCGGAAGGCTTCATCGCCGTGGAAAACGAGGTCCTCTGCAACCTCGATGCGCACAAGACGGTTATTTCCCCTGGCGGCTCCTGCGTCTATTCCGACGAAGCCATGCTGCATCTGGCCGAAATCGGTACGATCGTCTTTCTGAAGGTCTCGCTCGAAGAGCTCACTGAACGCCTGGGAGGCCTGCACGAGCGCGGCGTGGTCATGAAGAACGGCATGGGCATGAGCCTGGCCGACCTGTACGAAGAGCGCCAGCCCCTCTACGAGATGTACGCCGAAGTCACGCTCGACATCGACGGCATGTCGGTGCGCGACGCCGCCAACAAGCTGATCGACATCCTCTCGATGCGCGAAGCGCTCTAGCGCCATCACCTCGAAAACCTATCGGGAACGCCCCGAACCGGGTGCCGCTGCGGCGGTCGTCGGTTCGGGGCGTTCTTTGTTTCCGATGTGTTACGCCGTATGTCTTGACAAATTACCCTTGCACTATCGTCGGCGAGAGTGCATACTACCGACTTGTCATCTTCAATGATGCCCTTTGGATTCGCCGATGCGAAAACTGAGGGCGGAGAAGTCTCTGGAGAATCTCTTAAATGGGGTGCCGAAGGTGTAAGGGCCGCGCAAGCGGACCCGAATCTCTCAGGCAAGCGGACAGAGCAAAGGTGATGGCCCTTCGCAGGGGCTTCACCGATGTAACCGACATTTGCGACCTTCTTCAGTAGGAATTCGTTACCGAAGGAGGTACCAGGCAAGTGGAAGCCGTATTTTCCGCAATCAACACCGCGCTCACCGTGATCGACGACGCCGTTTGGGGCGTGCCGACGATTCTTCTCATTCTGGTGGGCGGCATTTTCCTCACCTGCCGTGTGCGCGGGCTGCAGTTCAAGCAGCTCGGTCGCGCGCTGCGCTACATGATGAAGAACGAAAAGGGCGGCTCGGGCGAGGTCACGAGCTTCGGCGCCCTGTGCACGGCGCTGTCCGCCACGATCGGCACGGGCAACATCGTGGGCGTGGCCACGGCCATCATCGCTGGCGGTCCGGGCGCCCTGTTCTGGATGTGGGTCGCGGCCCTGTTCGGCATGGCCACCAAGTATTCGGAAGGCCTGCTCGCGGTGAAGTTCCGCAATTGGGACCACAAAACCGGCCATGCGCTGGGCGGCCCCTTCTACTACATCGAGCACGGCATGGGCAAGAACTGGCGCTGGCTGGCAAAGCTCTTCGCTTTCTTTGGCGTGTGCGTGGGCCTGTTCGGTATCGGTACCTTTACCCAGGTGAACTCCATTTCCACGTCCATCACGAGCTTCTTCGACCCCAATAAGGCGGCCACGGTGCAGATCCTCGGTATGGACTACTCGTGGGCGACGGTCATCGGCGGCCTTTTGCTGGCCGTGATGGTCGCGCTCATCGTGATCGGCGGCCTGCGCCGCATCGCTTCGGTGGCCGAACGCATCATCCCCGCCATGGTGGTCATCTACGTGGGCCTGGCGATCGTGCTGATCCTGGTGAACCTTGACAAGGTGCCGGGCGCCTTCGTCGAGATCTTCGCTTCCGCCTTCGGCCTGCGCGCCGCTGCCGGCGGCGCTCTGGGCGCGATCATCATCGCCATGCAGAAGGGCATCGCTCGCGGCATCTTCTCCAACGAAGCCGGCTTGGGCTCCGCTCCTATCGCGGCCGCCGCTGCTCAGACCAAGGAGCCGGTGCGCCAGGGCCTCGTGTCCATGACGGGCACCTTCCTCGACACGATCATCGTGTGCTCCATGACGGGTTTGGCCCTGGTCATCACGGGCGCCTATATCGACACCGACTTGCAGGGTGCCGCCGTGACCATGGCGGCCTTCTCCCAGGGTCTGCCCTTCCTGCCCGAAGTGGTGACCAACTTCATGATCATGCTGTGCATGGTGCTGTTCGGCTTCACCACGATCCTTGGCTGGGACTACTACTCCGAGCGCTGCCTGGAGTACCTTACCAACGGCAAGATGAAGGTCGTGAAGGTCTACCGCTGGCTCTACATCCTCTGTGTGCTCATCGGCCCCTACATGACGGTTGCGGCCGTGTGGACCATCGCCGACATCTTCAATGCGCTGATGGCCATTCCGAACATGATCGCCCTGTTCGCGCTTTCGGGCGTGGTGGCCAAGGAGACGCGCGACTACTTCAAGCGTCTGAAGGCGGCCGAAAACGACGAAGACAAGATGGTAGCGTACGTGAACGACACCGCCGACTGGAAGAGCGGCGCCCCGAGCACGGGCGACGCCGCCTAACGATTCGTTTTCATGCGATTGGGGGCCTGTAGCCGCATGGTTGCAGGCCCCTTTGCGTGGGCGGGATACGCACCTCGACGTTGATTCAGTGGGGGCGGGGCAATCATGGTAGAATGACCTGTGCGCCTCCGTAGCTCAGGGGATAGAGCACCGCTCTCCTAAAGCGGGTGTCGACGGTTCGAATCCGCCCGGGGGCACCATGAAAAAGCGCAGGCCAGAGGGCACGTCCCTCTGGCCTGCTTTCTTTCTACGCAAAGAAGTGGACAGTCTCGCCCCACTGCGATCCCCGCGCGAGGCCTAAAGGGGACAGGATCCGCTAGATTGCCTTGTTCGGACATTTCATCTCGAACAGCCGGTTATTGCGAACGGTCCGATTTGCTCCACCGACTACGCCCTTTTCCCGTACCAGCGCCGCTTGAAGGCGAGCGCGGCGTTCACGAGCAGAATGAGCGAGGGCACCTCGACCAGAGGCCCCACCACGGCAGCCAGGGCCTGACTGCTGGCGAGCCCGAAGGTGGCGGCGGCAACGGCGATGGTGAGCTCGAAGTTGTTGCCGGTGGCGGTGAAGGCGATTGCGGCCATACGCGGATAATCCGCGCCGAGGCGGTGAGCGAGCCAGGAACTCGCGAAGAACATGATGCAGAAGTAGACGACCAGGGGAACGGCGATTCTTGCGACGTCGTAGGGCAGGGCCGCAATCATGTCGCCCTTCAGGGAGAACATGACCACGATGGTGAAGATGAGCGCGGCAGGGGTGATCTTCGATATCCGGGGTAGCACGCGGCGCGCATACCCATCTTCGCCGAGCGCCTTCACGCCCAGGTGACGGGTGAGCGCGCCGGCAGCCATCGGCACGCCCAGATAGACGAGGACGCTTTGGGCTATCTGCCACGGGGAGACGTCGACGGAAACCGCCTGAGCGCCGAGCGCGGGAGCGAGCACGGAAAGAAACAGCCAGGCCATCGGCCCGTAGAGAAGAACCTGGAAGACGGCGTTCAGGGCGACGAGCCCGGCGGCGTACTCGGAGGATCCTCCAGCGAGCTCGTTCCACACGAGCACCATGGCGATGCAGCGGGCGAGTCCGATCATCACGACGCCCGCCAGGTATTCCGGCAGGTCTCCGAGGAAGACAACCGCAAGCACCAGCATGAGGAGCGGGCCGGCAATCCAGTTGAGAAGCAGCGACAGTGCGAGAAGCCTCTTGTTGGCGAAGACCTTGGGCATTTCCGAGTAGCGCACCTTGGCCAGAGGCGAGTACATCATGAGTATGAGCCCGACGGCGATCGGTAGGTTGGTGGTGCCCACCGAGAGCGCGCCGAGGGCGTCGGCCATTCCTGGGAACACCGCCCCTATGACGATGCCGGCTCCCATTGCCAGGAAGATCCAGAGGGTAAGCAGCCGGTCCCAAAGACCGAGTCCGGCCGCCACCCGTTTCCGCTCGTTTTGCGCAGTCAATTCCGCTCCTCCTTTAACGTATCGAATAAATTTGATGTATAAGCCCGAGAAGAAGCCGCTCGTGGCGGTTTCTTCTCGGGCGGCTTTCTTCTAGCAATGGCAGCGGCTCTGACCGCCGCGGACCGTTGTGAGCTCCTCGAGCAGGTCCATCGCCCTCTTGGCGCCCTCTGCGTCTATCGAGTAGTAGGTCCACTTGCCGTCCTGGCGCGCGGAAACCACCCCCGACTCGACGAGGATCTTCATGTGGTGAGAGAGGTTCGACTGGCTGATGTCGATGTGCTCAAGGAGGTCGCAGGCGCATTTCTCGCCGGTGCGCAGGCGTTCGAGCACCTGCAGCCGATACTCGTTGCAGAACGCTTTGAAGACCTGTGCGTCTTTTTTGCTGTCTCTTGCCATACGAACCACCTTATATCAATTATTTTCGATATGAAAATAGGCCAGCATTCGCGACCTGTCAATTTCGAGCTTGCGAGCATTGCGGCGGCGCCAGGATTCGATTGCCGCCCGAGCGGGTCTTCGCTGACCATGATGCGACGGGATAGCTCGAGGGAAGCAGCAATCGTATCGGCGTTGGGAATGCGACTGACGTTTCCGGAATCGCTAGAGCAGACCATCCCCATCGGCTTGTGTGTAGTACGCATATGCCGGTTCGAAGTTTGGATCGTCATAGGCGCGCTCGATTTCGGTTGTGGACATGGCGGCCACCTGCGAAGCTCGGTATTGTCCGTTGTCTGCGAGCATCCATGCTTTTTGCCACCAAGAGGGATGGCGGCGCCAGACGCTCGACCAATCTTGCTCTGAAACGTATTCGCCAGCGTCGTTCAGACGATAGACTCCCTCGCTCGGGCTGAACCGATCGCGCACGTAGGGTGCAAGCTCGTCGGTTACGCGGAGGATTTCGTCCATGGTGCGCGTCCCAATGGGAGGCGTGGGATCAGGCCTTTGCGTGAGGCTGCTCGCGACGGGCGCCTGTGTGCGGGATGCGCCGCCAATTGCCAGACGGGCGTATTCGAACGTAGATTTGCTCTCTATCGGACCGAGGGACCGATTGTCATGGAAGTTGATCGGCATGGTGCTTTCCTTCGTTTCGGTTGCGGGCGGGGAACCTCGCATGTGCCTTGGTCGCCGATTGCCGCTCGGGCGACTGTAATCCAATGGAAACACCGTTGCAAACCGTTGAAAAATGCTCATGTACGGTAAAGAAGCAAGCAACCGAAAACAATAGATAGACCGCCAGCACTACACTATTCCGAACCAAAGACCAAAAGATAAGCATTTTGAGAAAATCTAAACTTTTGGATTTTCCTACAATGCCGACTACGGCGGAATCCCTCCCACTCCTTATATATTTCTTTCTGTATACATTGAATTTGTATTTAGTAAAATGCAGACAACACCACGGATCGGCTTTTGGCTGGACAATTCCAACCAAACACCGCAGCAGACAGTAGAAACCATTCTGAACGTTAGGAAGCCGGTATGATTGTTACATATAAGGGGAAGAAAAATTTCTTTTAGATACTTGTTTTCCTAAAACTGATGTGATATAATGATTCAATTCCAGAAAAGGAGTAAAAAATATGCGGCAAGGTATTCTTAAATAAAACTATAATCAAATAGTGGGAACAAAGGATTATGATAGTCCCTTTTGTAGGGGCTTAGTTTTTTGTACCCAATTTAAGAATACTTTTGCCTTATCAATTTTGACATATCCCCAAAAACAGCACTCACAGACAGGTGTATGCTGTATATGTGTATGTCCGCAAATTATCATCCCCAGCGGTAAAAGTATTTTACTGCTGGGGATTTTTATGCCCTTCGGGGCAGTAAAGGGAGGACAATCACATGAAAATAATCAATATTGGAATTCTTGCCCATGTAGACGCTGGAAAGACAACCTTGACGGAGAGCCTGCTATATGCCAGCGGAGCCATTTCAGAACCGGGGAGCGTCGAAAAAGGGACAACGAGGACGGACACCATGCTTTTGGAGCGGCAGCGTGGGATTACCATTCAAGCGGCAGTCACTTCCTTCCAGTGGCACAGATGTAAAGTCAACATTGTGGATACGCCCGGCCACATGGATTTTTTGGCGGAGGTGTACCGCTCTTTGGCTGTTTTAGATGGGGCCATCTTGGTGATCTCCGCTAAAGATGGCGTGCAGGCCCAGACCCGTATTCTGTTCCATGCCCTGCGGAAAATGAACATTCCCACCGTTATCTTTATCAACAAGATCGACCAGGCTGGCGTTGATTTGCAGAGCGTGGTTCAGTCTGTTCGGGATAAGCTCTCCGCCGATATTATCATCAAGCAGACGGTGTCGCTGTCCCCGGAAATAGTCCTGGAGGAAAATACCGACATAGAAGCATGGGATGCGGTCATCGAAAATAACGATAAATTATTGGAAAAGTATATCGCAGGAGAACCAATCAGCCGGGAAAAACTTGTGCGGGAGGAACAGCGGCGGGTTCAAGACGCCTCCCTGTTCCCGGTCTATTATGGCAGCGCCAAAAAGGGCCTTGGCATTCAACCGTTGATGGATGCGGTGACAGGGCTGTTCCAACCGATTGGGGAACAGGGGAGCGCCGCCCTATGCGGCAGCGTTTTCAAGGTGGAGTATACAGATTGCGGCCAGCGGCGTGTCTATCTACGGCTATACAGCGGAACGCTGCGCCTGCGGGATACGGTGGCCCTGGCCGGGAGAGAAAAGCTGAAAATCACAGAGATGCGTATTCCATCCAAAGGGGAAATTGTTCGGACAGACACCGCTTATCCGGGTGAAATTGTTATCCTTCCCAGCGACAGCGTGAGGTTAAACGATGTATTAGGGGACCCAACCCGGCTCCCTCGTAAAAGGTGGCGTGAGGACCCCCTCCCCATGCTGCGGACGTCGATTGCGCCGAAAACGGCAGCGCAAAGAGAACGGCTGCTGGACGCTCTTACGCAACTTGCGGATACTGACCCGCTTTTGCGCTGCGAGGTGGATTCCATCACCCATGAGATCATTCTTTCTTTTTTGGGCCGGGTGCAGTTGGAGGTTGTTTCCGCTTTGCTGGCGGAAAAATACAAGCTTGAAACAGTGGTAAAGGAACCCACCGTCATTTATATGGAGCGGCCGCTCAAAGCAGCCAGCCACACCATCCATATCGAGGTGCCGCCCAACCCGTTTTGGGCATCCATCGGACTGTCTGTTACACCACTCCCGCTTGGCTCCGGTGTACAATACGAGAGCCGGGTTTCGCTGGGATACTTGAACCAGAGTTTTCAAAACGCTGTCAGGGATGGTATCCGTTACGGGCTGGAGCAGGGCTTGTTCGGCTGGAACGTAACGGACTGTAAGATTTGCTTTGAATACGGGCTTTATTACAGTCCGGTCAGCACGCCGGCGGACTTCCGCTCATTGGCCCCGATTGTATTGGAACAGGCATTGAAGGAATCAGGGACGCAACTGCTGGAACCTTATCTCTCCTTCACCCTCTATGCGCCCCGGGAATATCTTTCCAGGGCTTATCATGATGCACCGAAATACTGTGCCACCATCGAAACGGTCCAGGTAAAAAAGGATGAAGTTGTCTTTACTGGCGAGATTCCCGCCCGCTGTATACAGGCATACCGTACTGATCTGGCCTTTTACACCAACGGGCAGAGCGTATGCCTTACAGAACTGAAAGGGTATCAGGCCGCTGTCGGCAAGCCAGTCATCCAGCCCCGCCGTCCAAACAGCCGCCTGGACAAGGTGCGCCATATGTTTCAGAAGGTAATGTAAAGATACATAATCGTCAAGACGGCAACAATCAGAAGTTATGGAGGGTAACCCGAGAGTACACCGGATGTCTGGTGAACTTCAAAACGGAAAAGCCTTCTTATAAGGTCAAGCACAGCATAGAGAACCCCGTCGAGAAGCAGGCCATTTTCGAGAACCACCATGAGCCGATCATCGACAAGGAAACATGGGAACGGGTGCAGGAGTTACGCAAACAGCGCAAACGCCCGAACCGCTACGATGAAGTGGGGCTGTTCTCCGGGATTTTGTTCTGCGCCGACTGCGGCCATGTGCTGTATCAGCAGCGGTATCAGAACAAAGACCGCAAACAGGACTGCTACATCTGCGGCAGCTACAAGAAGCGCACCCGCAACTGTACGGCGCACTTTATCCGCACCGATCTGTTGACCGCTGGTGTCCTGGCAAATCTCCGGCAAGTGACCGAATACGCAGCCAAGCATGAGAGCCGGTTTGTGAAACTACTTGTCCAGCAGAACGAGATCGGCGGCAAGCGAAAGACCGCCGCAGCCATCAAGCAGCTTGAACAGGCGCAGGAACGCATTTCTGAAATCAGCCGCATTATCAAGCGGCTGTATGAGGACAATGTAAACGGCAAAATCAGCGATGAGCGTTTCATGGAACTGTCGGCTGACTACGAAGCCGAGCAAGCGGAGCTGAAAAAGAGAGCCGCCGCCCTGCAAGCCGAACTGGACAAGTCACAGGCAGCTACCGTCAACGCCGAGAAATTTATGGGCATTGTCCGCAAGCACCTTGCCTTTGAAGAACTGACCCCCACTCTCTTGCGGGAAATGATCGAGAAAATTGTGGTGCATGAGTGCAGCTATGATGAGAACGGCACCCGCAGGCAGGACATTGAGATTTATTACAGCTTTGTCGGCAAGATTGACTTGCCCGAATAACCGCCCGACCTATCCGACACAATGGCCAAGTGTCGGATAGGAACGGCAAAATTTTTTGCACTTCTATTGCTTCTTTATCACACATAAGCAAAGTTCGCGGACTTCAATGGGGCAAAGCGGAAAGGGAGCGCGGCGAAAAGCAGTGGCCGGTTGCTGCGCGCCTTCGCGGCGAGAGGAAGACGCGCACATGGAAGAGATCGAATTCATCATCAACGGTGTGAAGCTCGAAGCGCTCATTGCGCTGCTCTCCGAGTATTCGGACAACGGGATTTTCGTCACCCAGGGGCTCGGCTATGGGCGCCAGCACGGCAGACGGGCGGTGTCGGACGATCGCGAGGGCGTCGCCCTGCTTCCCAAGGTGAGCGTGCGGACCGTGGTGTCTTCCGATATGGTCGACACGATCGTCGACAACGTGGTCGAGCGCTTAGGCGGCGGCACCTTCGGCAACGGGAAGATCTTCGTGCGCCCCGTGACGGGCGCGGTGCGTATGCGCACCAACGAGCGCGGGGAAGCGGCTCTGTAGGAATGAGTCAAAGGGACTACATCTCTTTGACTCTCTTTGACTCAGATGAACAGGCCTTTGGTCTTCTCGTCGATGCGGGCCTTGGCGTCGGCGGTCGCGCGTTCGTCTACTTCGTAGGCGTCGGCGCCCGTCTGACGCAGGACCGCGCCGTCGCGCACCCGTCCGCGGATCTTGCTTAAGGGAACGTTTTTGTACGAGCCGAACGACAGTTCGACGACGGCCTGGTTTCCTTCGATGCGGTCGACGATCATGCGGTCTCCTCTCACGGGTTGCATTTCTTGCAGGGCGTGTAGCCCTGGGCTTCAGCGTCGGAACGGGAAAGGGCGACGAGCTTCGACTTCTTCACCGTGGGGCAGTTTTCGCGGTGGTAGCGCTTGCCCTTGCCCGAAGCGGTCACGTAGACGGTGTCATTGGAAGAGCCGCTGCTCTGGGCTTCGGCCGTGGAAGCTGCCGCAGCGCCTCCCGCCGCCGCGGCAGCGGATGCCCCGCCACTCTTATCGCCGGGCGTCACCTGCCCGTCGGGCTTGGCGCAGCTGGCGTTCACCGTGGACCCGTCGCTCGTGATGACGATTGTGCCGTTGGCCCCGGTGCCCAGCACGTGCTGGCTGTGGGCGGTGAGCATGCTGAGCACCTTTGCGGTGGGGTGGCCGTAGTCGTTGCTGATGCCGTAGGAGATCACGCTGTAGGTCGGGGAAAGCGCGCTGATCAAGCTCGATGTGGTGCCCGTGTTCGACCCGTGATGGGCCACTTTCAGCACGTCCACAGGGCCCGGCGCGGCCGCGGCGATCGCTTCGGCGGGGGAGTCGCCGGTGAACAGGAACGACGTGGTTCCGAAGGACAGCTGGATTACGAGTGAGTAGTCGTTGTAGTCGTCGGAGTTCACGCCGTCGGGCGGCGCGATGATCGATGCCGTGTAGCCTGCGTCGGCGCCCACGATGTCCATCCCGGCCGCGCCCGCGTGAATCTGCAAGCCCTTGCCGCGCACCGCGTCGATGAAGGCTTCGAAGGTCTTCGTGGTGTTGCTCGCGTTGGGCGCCCACACTTCGCCGATGTCGAAGGCGGAGATGACCGCCGGCAGACCGCCGATATGGTCAGCGTGGGGATGGGTGGCCACCAGGTAGTCGATGCGCGTGCAGCCAAGGCTTTTCAGGTAGGAGACGACCGTCGGGCCCGCATCGGGCACGCCGGCGTCGATGAGCATGGTTTTGCCGTCGGGCAGTTCGATGAATTCGGAATCGCCCTGGCCCACGTCGATGAAGTGGGCTTTCAGGCTTGCGGGGGCGGGTTCGGCGGCGCTGGGCGCCGGGGCGGGTGCGGGATCTGGGGCGGCGTTGTCGCTCGACGGGCTTTCGTCCGCCTGCGACGAGCTGGAGGTTGCCTGGGTGGTTTCCTGCGGTGCGGAAGAGCTCACGTCTGTCGTTTGCTGGCCCGGTTGGGCGATCGCCCCGATGAACATGAGGGCGACAAGGGCGATGACGACCTTTCCGGCTTTCGAATGGGCGAATTTTTTCATGGCGTATTCCGATTCCCCTCCCACGGCGGTCTTCCCGAGCCGCCGTATGGGCTCCATTGTAGGGGAAAGGGGACTGCGGCGGGGTACGGGCGCGATGGAAGCGCGAGGGTACGCGCGCACAATCCGCGACATTCGTGGGACGACGCCCTCCGTCCCCGTTGTCACCGTTGTCGCATCTGGGACGACACCCTCCGTCCCCGTCGTCACAGTCCCCGTCGTCACATTGGCCTGGCGGAAGGGGTATCGTTAAGGGCAACGCATTCCAGTGAAAGGACCTTCCATGGCGAAATGGCGCGAACCGGTGCGGCGACCTTACTATGCGAAGTACGAGCGCGTCCCCCTCGCCCACGGCCAGGGCTGGTACGAATGCTACCGGCTTCCGGGCAATGTGCTGGCCGTCTGCGAACCGGGCCACCTGCAGGAAGCGAACGTGTTCCTCCTGCCGGGGACCGACCGCGCCCTGCTCATCGACACGGGCACGGGCATGGCCAACATCCGCGCCGTGATCGACGAGCTGTGGCAGGGCGATCTGGTGGTGGTCAACACCCACTTCCATTTCGACCACACGGGCGGCGCCCACGCCTTCGACGAGGTGCTCGTATCGACGAACCCGCTCGTCGAGCGCCAGGCCCGCGCGGGCATCCCGCATCGGTTCCTGGAAAACCAGGTCGACGAGGACATGTTCTTGTGGGGCTACCCGCCCGGCTTCGACCCGCAGACGTTCGCGGTGGCGCCCTATCGCGTGCGTCCGGTGGAAGACGGAGCGGCGATCGATCTGGGCGGCCGCACGGTCGACGTCGTCCATACGCCCGGCCACACCGAGGACAGCCTCATGCTCTACGACCGGTCGTCGGGCGTGCTGTTCGGCGGCGACATGCTCTACTACGGAGCGATCTACGTGCAGTTCGACAACGACTTTATGGGTCGTTCGTCAATCGAAGGCTACGTGCGCTCCCTTGAGGTCGTGAAGGAGCGCTTTCCCCAGGTGAAGGCTGTCTATGCCTCGCACAACGATTTCGCTATGGACCCTGCCTGCATCGACGACATCCTCGCCGCGATGCGCGACGTGCGGGACGGCCGTGCGGAATGCGAGCCCATGAACGACGAAAGCTGGGCCTATTACGGCGACAAGCTCCCGCTTTCCCTCTATCGGTTCGAGGGCTTCACTGTGATCGCCAAGTAGCGAAAGCGAGGGGAGCGGGATAGTGCCACGCGGTCGCTAGGCGGGGCTGCCGTCGCCGAAGAGCAGCTCGTGCTCGGGGCCCGAAAGGGCGGCGCGGGCCTGGTCGCGCAGCTCGTTCATGCCGCTCAGGAACTGGCGGTACATCACCAGGGTCAGGTAGCGGCCCATCGGCGTGAGCGTGAGCTCGGCGTCGTTATCGGTCGCAAAGGCGCGGTTCAGGCGCAGGAAGGCGAGCTCGGTGGGCAGGGCCCGCTCGACGCTCTTGCCGAAACGCTTCTCGAAGGCGCGCTTGTCGAAGCGCAGGTGGTAGAGCTGGATGAGGAAGTCGTAGCATTCCAGGTCGTGGGCGGAAAGGTGCGCTTCGCCCATGAGCGGCATGCGGCCCTCGTCGATGGCCTCGTTGTACTCCTGGATGCTGAAGGTGTTCACGAAGAGGGTGCCGTCCAGGTGGGCGATCGACCCGCTGCCGATGGCCGGGTACTCTTCGTAGGCCACCGCGTATTCGTCGACCATGAGGTTCTCGTCTTCGGCTTGGCCGCTTGCGGGGTCGAGACGGTTGAAGGTCCACAGGGTGCAGCGTTCGAAGGCCGGGTCGCTGCCGCCGGTGAGCGCTTCGTCGACCATCTGGTAGTAGCGTTGCTCGCGGTCGTAGTCCATCTTGCCCAGGGTCTCTTCCATCTTGCGCGTGGTGGCATGCGACACGTAAAGCGGGGAAAAGGTGACCTGCTGGCAGTGGCACTGCTTGATCTTCGCGAGGTCGCGCTCGAGGATCTCTTCGGTCTGCGAAGGGAAGTTGAAGATCATGTCGACGTTGAGCGCGTCGAAATGGGGCGCGGCCGTGTCGATGAGCTCGAGAATCTCGTCGCCGCTGCCGTACTTCCAGTAGCGGTCCATCTGCTTGAGCAGGGTGTCGTCGAAGGACTGCACGCCCACCGACAGGCGCTGCACGCGGCCTTCCAACTGCTCGATGTATTCAGGCGCCAGATGGTTGGGGTTGGTCTCGCAGGAGACTTCCTTGATGTGGAAGGTGGCGCGGGCGTCGTCGATCGTTTGGATGAGCTCGTCCATCATGATCGTGGGCGTGCCGCCGCCGATGTAGATGCTCTCGAAGTCGTAGCCCAGGTCGGCGAGCATGTGCATCTCCTTGCGCATGTGCTCGAAGTAGGGGCGGGCTATTTCCTCATGGTAGGGGTAGCGGTTGAAGCTGCAATAGGGACACAGGCGGGCGCAGAAGGGAACATGCATATAGAGCATGTAGCGCATGCCGGGCTTGGGGCCGGGAACGCGGGTGCGGGTGGACGGGGCAAGCTCGAGCGTGCGAGCGGCGCGGTTGTGGACGATGCGCGAAAGCGCGCGTTCTGAAAGCATGGGTTGGTGAATCTCTCTCCGGTCGTTGGTTCTCCTGGAGGCATATCCTAGCCGTGTTCGACCACAAAGGCGAGAGATTGTGGGGAATGTGAGGCGAAAGTCCAAGCGGGTGTGACGCGGCGCCCAGGGAAGGGGCATCGCGGGCAGGGCGCCGCGTCAGCGGCCGGGTGCTTCGGCGTCGCGATGCGCAGCCGCTGCCGCCACGAGCCGCTCGAAGAGGCGGGCGTCTTCCGGATGGGCGGGCCAGAGGAATTCGGGATGCCACTGCACGCCCACCACGAAGGGGCGTTCGGACATTTCCACGGCTTCTATCACGCCGTCGGGCGCCTGGGCCGCCACGGCCAAGCCGCGTCCGGGCTCGCGCACGGCCTGGTGGTGGATACTGTTCACCCGAGTCTCGCTCGTACCCATGATCTGGGCCAGGTGCGAAGCGGGGTCGATGCGCACCTCGTGCACGGGGCGCGTGTAGGGCTTCTGCTGGGCGTGGTGGATGCTCGAATGGGGGAAGGCGTCGCCCAGGTCCTGCCAGAGCGTGCCGCCGCAGGCAACGTTGAGGGCCTGCATGCCGCGGCAGATGCCCAAGAGGGGCTTTCCGGAAGCCAGGATCTGCGGGATCAGGGTGAGCTCCATCGCGTCGCGCTGGGCGATCGTGCGCCCCAGGTGCATGCTGCGACGCTGGCCGTAGGTTTCGGGGGCGATGTCGTGGCCGCCGGGAACGATGAAGCCGTCGCAGCTTTCCACGATCTTGCGCAGAATGCGCGGGTTGTCGGTGAGGGGCAGCACCACGGGGAAACCGCCGGCCGCGAGCACGCCCTTGGTGTAGCCGCGCGAAAGTGACAGGCCGGAAAGCTCGAAGTCGTAGCGGGGGAGGATGCCGATGCGGGGCGCCCCCGTTTCGTCGGCTTTGGCGTGCACGGCTTCCTGGGCTTCCGGGCGCCGTGTGTCGGGGTCTTCGTAGGCGTCGGCGAGCGTGAAGCGGTTGGCGACCATTTCCGAAAGCGGCGCCAGGTAGGCGCGTTCGGCACCGCGGGCGGTATTGGTGGCGAGCAGGATGAGCTCGTCGGTCCAGAAGCCGGCGTTCGACCCGTACAGGTGGGCGGCGAAGCCTTCCGCGCGCACGGCTTCCACGGCGCGGGAACAGTCGTCTTCGGAGGGGTGGTCGAGCAGGGCGCCGATCACGACCCGGTTCTTGTTGCGGAAGAAGATCTGCTTGACCAAGGTCACGTAGGCGAGGGCGAAGTCGATCGGCAGGGCGTCGGCGCAGCGCAGGTCGACGGCGGGCGTGCCGCCAGGTTGGGCAGCGGCTCCGACGCACGCGTGCGCAAGGGCGCGCGGGGCGCCGGCCGGGCGCGGCGTGTTGTCGCCGAGCAGGGCTAAGACGGGCGCGAGGGCGCGCGCGAGGTCGACGAGATCGCGCGCGGGGACCGAGGGCACGCACAGGCGCAGGGCCAGCGCGGCGTCGGGGGAGCCCGCACCCGGGTAGGCGCCTAAGGCTACCAAGGAGAGGTCGGCAGCGGACAGGGCCGGATCGACGAGGTCGCGGAAGGCCAGATACGCCGCTTCAGCGCATTCCACGTTGCCGAATGCGCCAACCGTCAAGGTGAGGCGGCCTTCCCCGGGGGCCGACACCCGCATGCCGGCGCGTTCGACGAAGGGCGTCGCACCGGAAAGGTCGCTCGCGTCGAAGTCACCGGCGATGCTCGCGAGCAGGGCGCGGGCTTCGGGGCCCTTGGCGGGGGACCCGTCGGCGGCGTGCACGACCAAGTGGTCGAGCGAAAGGGAAATAGTGGCGCGCGGTGCTTGGGCTTCGGTCACGCGCGCGGCGAACCGAGGCGATTCATAGCTGCTTTGCGAACGTTGCATGTCGGGCATGGTATACCTTTCCCTGGTGTGTTCGCCCATTTTATCGCGTCTGCTATCATCGGTTCAGTTCTCAGGGCTCAGGAAACGAGGCGCGACGACATGCGAAAATTCGGTATGGTCATCTACTTCCTTGCGGTGGTGCTCCTGGTGGGCGCATGGGCCGGCTATTGGTTCGGCATCGACCCGGTGGCGAGCGCCCTCGATGCGGTGGGCAGCGAGGCCTGGTTCAACGTGGTCCTGCTCGCGCTGGTGGCTATCGTCGCATTTGGCAGCGTGCTTCTGCTGCTGCGGGCCCTCTGCACCCGCAGTAAAAGCTCCTACGAAGAGTCGTCCAACGAGTTCGGCAGCGTGCTGGTCTCGCGCGACACGATCGAGCAGACCGCCGAAGACGTGGTTATGCAGCACCCCGAAGTACGCAGCCTGAAGACCAAGGCGCGCTTGGTGAACCGCAAGAATCCCTATGCCGACATCACTGCGCGCGTGGCGCCCCGCGGTGTGATTCCTTTCGCGAGCGTGGCTCCCGTCATTCAAAGCGAGGTAAAAACGTCAGTGGAACACCTCACGGGCAATCGCGTGCGCAAGGTGGTCATCGACGTGCGCAAGAACCACAATCCCGACGACCTCATGTCGAGCGAGGAGGAGGCGGTCATGCAGAAGCGCATCGCTGCTTTCGCCGCCGGCGAGGCGCGGCCGATCGACGTGATTCCCTGTCCGGTCGATCGCAAGCTCGGGGCTGCCGATGAGGCGCCGGAAGAGAAGCCTGCAGAGGATGAGGCCCAAACCGCTGAAGAGCCGGTAGAGGCTGTGGCCGTCGAAGAGGATGTGGCTGACGAGAGGCCGGCTGATGCGACGGTGGAGTCGGCTGACGAGGTGGTGGATGCGCCCGCTGTCGCCCCTGTCGCGGGTCGCGTTCCACCTGCGGGGCGGGGCGCGTGCGCTTCGCTGGCGCCCCTGCTGCCGGGTTGCTCGTCCTGCGGGGCGGGGCGAGACGCTGCGCTGTCGCCCCTGGCGTCAGTTGCGTTCTGCTCGTGGGGTGGGGCGCGTGCATCTCGGCTCCCAGCTCGCGTTTCGCTCGCGTCCCCTCTTCAGAATCGCGCTCCCCATTGTTTGCGCCCATTACGCCAGGGGGGGAGTTTTGACGTAAATATGCCTAATTCGCGGTCTTCGACCTCTGCGGAAAGCATCTCTTTCCAATCAGAGGCGCCATTTATATACATATGATGCAAAACTGTACAAAAGTATGATTTTGACCAACCGCGGAAACGCGAATTAGGCATATTTACAACATTTTCGGCTCCACCGCGTTCAGACCCGTTCCTGCGTCGAAAAACGAAATGGTCGTCGTCATGGTCTGCCAATCAAGTTTTCGAGCTAATTTCCGGTGGTAGAGCAAAGAAAATGAACACACAACACCAAAACGTTGAGCAACATAGTCAGATTTCATAGATCGCAGCCGATATTCCTCGAAAACTCGATTGGCAAGCCATCTGCAAGCCTCTGGCGTTAGCGGGTGGCTTCGGCTCCCGGCTGCAGCCGTGGACGCCAACATGCATGTGCGATCTTCCGGCGTGAACGGCTGGCTTCGGGCGCGGGTCGCGGCTTCTTGCACGCGCACGGCGACCTGTAATTGGGCGAGGGGCTGTCGCCTTTAATGCGCGCCTCTTCCGTCAACGCCTGGTCAAAAGGAAAGGGCCCCCGCAGAGCCCTTTCCTTTTGGTATGTCGTTAGTCGTCGTTGCTCGATTTCGATGACGACGTGCTCGATGAACTGGTGGAGTCGTCCGACTTCGACGAGCTCGAATCGCTTGTCGTCGAAGAGCTCTTGTCGGGACCGCTGCTGACTACCACGCCGATTGTCGTGCCCGGTTTGGCGCTCTTCCCAGCGCTCGGGCTTTGGCGAATCACGTAACCCTTGGCGACAGTCGAGCTGCTTTCCGTGCTCGTCACCGAGAAGTTGAAGCCTGCAGAATCGGCCTGGTTTTCGGCGTCGCTCTGCGACAGACCCGTAAGGTCGGGGACGCTCTTCGATTCGGACCCGCTCGAGATGACGATCGTCACCTTGCTGCCTGCCTGCGCCTTCGCACCAGACTTGGGGTTCTGGCTGATCACGTTGCCCTTGGCAACGCTGTCGGAGGCTTGGGTGCTCGTGCTTACCGTGAAGCCGGCCGACTGCAGCGCCGACGTGGCTTGCGATTCGCTCATGCCGGTCACGTCGGGCACCGACGTGGTTTCGGGGCCGCTCGATAGGTGGAAGGTCACGGTCGAGTTGGCATCGACGGCCGTCCCAGAAGCGGGGTCTTGTTCGCAGACCTTGCCTTCGGCCACCGAGCTGGAGTGCTTGGGATCACCCTGCACGGCCGTCAGTCCCACCTTCTGCAGGGCGGCTTTGGCCTGGTCGGCGGTCATGCCCGACAGATCGGGCACCTGCACCTGGTCTTTGCCCTTCGATACGGTGAGGTTGACGGTGGTTCCCTGTGCGGCGGGGGTGCCCGCGGCCGGGTCGGTGCTCACGACGCTGCCGGACGGCACGTTCTGGTCGAAGACCTCGGTCGTGGTGCCCACCGTGTAGCCTGCCTGTTCGAGGGTCGCTTCGGCCTGTTCGAGGGTCTGGCCGGTCACGTTGGGGACGGTTCCCGCCTGGTTGCCGCCCAGGGCGAAGGCAAGGATGGCGATAACTGCGAGCGCGATAACCGCGAGCGCGATATAGAGGGGCTTGCGACTCTTCTGGGGCTCCTTCGTGTCGGAAGACCGGTAGGCCGTGTGCTGCTGCGGGGTATGCGCGGCGTCTCCGGCAACGGGCGGCATGACCGAGGTGCCTTCGACCATAGGGGGCATATAGCCGCCCATAACGTGGGTCGCGTCGTCGTTGACGTTCACCGGTCGTCCGGCCAAGAAGTCGTTCAAGGCGTTCTTCATGTCGTTGGCGGTGGCGAAGCGCTGGTGTGGGTCCTTCTCCATCGCGCGCATGATGATCGCTTCAAGGCCCGGGTCGATATCGGGCTTGATCTGGCTGGGCGGTACGGGCTGTTCCTGCACCTGCTTCATGGCGACCGACACGGCGTCGGGGCCGTCGAAGGGCAGCTTGCCCGTGGCGGCCTCGTACATGACCACGCCGAGCGAGTAGATGTCGGAAGCGGCGGTGAGCTCTTTACCCTGCGCCTGTTCCGGGGAAATGTAGTGGGCGGTGCCGAGCACCTGCGAGGTCTGCGACTTCACGGAATTCTTGGCGCGCGCGATGCCGAAGTCCATCACTTTGACGTTGCCGTCGGGCTGAACCATGATGTTCTGCGGCTTGATGTCCCGGTGGATGATGTCCTGGTTGTGGGCCACCGTAAGGGCCTTGCACACCTGGGCGCCGATTTCGGCCACCTTGCGCTGGTTGATCGCACCGCGCTGCTGGATAGCGGTCTTCAGGTCGCTGCCGCGCACGTATTCCATCACGATGTAGTAGGTGCCCTCGTCCTGGCCCCAGTCGTAGACGTTGACGATGTAGGGGCTCTGCAGGTTGGCGGCGCTTGCGGCCTCCTGGCGGAACCGGTGCGTGAATTCGGGATCGGCCGCGTATTGCGGCAGCATGATCTTCACGGCGACGAGGCGGCCGAGCACGCGGTCTTGGGCGCGGTACACTTCCGCCATGCCGCCGATGCCGATGCGCTCGGTGATCTGATAGCGGTTGTTGAACACGCGGCCTACCATGTTTCCGTTCACGTGGGAACTCCTTCAGAATGCACGCTGGTGCGGGTTGTGCGACACCAGCTCATTGTATTACATGCAACCTTGAGCGGTGAGTGCGGCCTTCAACACGCCGTTGGCGCGCGTGGCTGCGTTCGTGCCGGTATCGGATGCTTCTTCAAGCACGATCGCCACGACGACCTTGCAGTCGTCCGAGGGTCCCATGCCTACGAACCATGAATCGTCGTGGGCCTTGCCCGTTTGGGCGGTGCCCGTCTTGCCGGCGATGGAGACGCCGGAAATCTTGGCGCCCGTGCCGGTGCCTTCGGTAACGACGCCTTCGAGCACGTCGCGCACGCGCTTGGCGGTGTCGGTCGACATCGTGTTGGAAAGCGTCGTGGGCGACGTCGAGGAAATCTTGGCGCCGTCGGAGCCGTACACCGAATCGATGAGATAAGGCTGCTCGAGTGCGCCGTCGTTGGCGATGGCGGCGCCTACCATGGCCATCTGCAAGACGGTGGCCTGCGGACCGGCGGGGGAGGAGTGCTGACCTACAGGCTGGCCGCAGGCTGCCCAGGCGGTTTCCCACGTGGTCATCTCGCTTGGGTCGGGCATGAGCGATTTGGAAAGCGGCAGCTCGAAGAAGACGTCGCTGTTGAAGCCGTACTGCTCGGCCGATTTCACCAAGAGGTCGGGGCCGATCTGCTCGCCCAGCTGGCCGAACACGGTGTTGGCCGATTTTTCGGTGGCCGTGCGCAGCGAAATCGTGCCGTAGCCGGTGCTGTGGTAGTTGGTGACGGGCGCGTTGCCGATATCCATCGAGCTCGGAGCCGAAAAGCTCGTGTTCTCGCTCGCGATGTCGTTCTGCAGGGCCGTTGCCAGGGTGACCATCTTGAAGGTGGAACCCGGGGCGTAGAGGGCCTGGGTAGCGCGGTTGTACATGGCATCGGAGCTGCCGTTCCCCGACAGGATGGAATCGAAGTCGGAGGCGTTGTAGGTGGGCGCAGAGGCCAGGGCGAGGACGGCGCCCGTTTCGGGGTCGAGCACCACGCAGGCGCCCTTGTAGCCGTCGAGCGCTTCCTGGGCGGCTTTCTGCACCGAAGAATCGATTGTGAGGCGCACGTCGTTGCCGGACTGTTCGACGCCGGCGAAATCGTTGATCACATCGGTCCACGATGAGTAGCTGTTGGTGCCGGTGAGCTCGTCGTTTGCGGCCTTTTCGATTCCGGCGGTGCCGTATTTGGAAGAAGAGTAGCCCACCACGTGCGCGGCCAAGGGGCCCGCCGGGTAGACGCGCGTGTAGGTGCCGTCGCCGTTGGGCACGCTCTGCGCGAGCACCGTGCCGTCGGCCGTGTAGATGGTGCCGCGTTCGCGCGAGGCCTGCTTCTGGATGGTGTGGTTGTTGGTCGACAGGTTCTTGTAGGTGTCGGCGTTGACCACCATGAGCATCGTGAGGTTGGCGATGAGCACGGCAAAGAGGATCGAGATGAAGATCATCAGGTGGGTGAGGCGCTTGCCCAAGGCCACGCGGCCGAGGACGCTGGCCCCGCTGATCTGTGTGGTGGCGCCCGTCATCTCGGTTTCGACACCCGTGCCCGCATCGCCGGCGCGCAGCAGAATGCCCACGATGATGAAGGAGGCGAGCAGGGAGGAACCGCCCTGGCTCACGAAGGGCAGGGTGAGGCCCGTCAGCGGGATGAGGCGGGTGACGCCGCCCACGATGATGAAGGCCTGCAGGACGATCGCGGCGGTAAGGCCGCAGGAGATGAACGAGCTCACGTCGCTCTTGGCGCGCCCGGCGGTGACCATGCCGCGCACGGCGAAGCACACGTAGAGCAAGAGCAGGCCGGCAGCGCCCAACAGGCCGCCTTCTTCGGCGATGGCGGCGAAAATGTAGTCGGATTCGACGACGGGGATCTTATCGCACATGCCGTTTCCGATGCCCACGCCGAAGATGCCGCCGTCGGCCATGGAGTAGATGGCCTGGCAGAGCTGGTAGCCCGTGCCTGACGCGTCGGCGAAGGGGTCGAGCCAGGTGCTCACGCGCACCTGCACGTGCGAGAACATGCCCCACATGGCCACGGCGCCTATACCGGCGAGCAGGATGCCGGTGACGACGTAGGCCTTCTTGCCGGTAGCCACGTAGAGCATCGAAAGGAAGACGAAGAAGACGACGAGGGCGCTGCCCAGGTCCTTTTCGAACACGACGACGACGAGCGACAGGCCCCACATGAGCAGCATGGGCAGAAGCGCGCGCGGGTCGGGCAGGTGGAAGGGGCCCACTTTCCAGGTGAACACCGAAAGCATCTCGCGGTTGGCGGCCAGGTAGGAGGCCAGGAACATGACGATGAGGATCTTGGCGAGCTCGCCGGGCTGGAAGCTGAACGAGCCGATGCCCAGCCAGATGCGGCTGCCCGAAATCTCTTTGCCGATGCCCGGCAGCATGGGCGACAGCAGCAAGACGATGCCGAAGACCATGAGGGTGTACTTGTAGTTGGCCACGCGGTCGAGCTTGCGCAGGAAGATGAGCACAAGCACCATGCAGACCACGCTGGCGAGCAGCCAGAGGAACTGGCGCACGGCCATGTCGGGGTTCAGGCGCGTGATAAAGGCGATGCCGATGCCCGAAAGGGCGAAGGAGATGGGCAGAATCGCCGGGTCGGCGGCGGGTGCCCACTTGCGCACGGCCAGGTGGGCCGCTGCGAACGTGGCGAACATGCCCAGGGGCACGCCGAGCGTGTTGACGTCGATCGATTCGCCGTTGTTCAGGACGATCATCGCGTAGAGCAGGATGACAACCGGCGCTGCGATGAGCAGCAGGAGGAGTTCGGTGTTGCGTCGCGTCACTGGAGCGTACCTCCTTGCGAGCTGGATGCAGAGCTCGAGGACGAAGCGGCGGTAGCGGAAGAGGCGGCCGCAGACGGGCTGATTGCGGCCGCGTCGGTGTTCGCGTCGAGCTGTTCGGCTTCGGCGGTGGGCTTCTTACCGGCGGCGATGTCTTCTTCGTAGCCTTCAACCAGGCTGTTGGCGGCGTCGAGGCTGTCGGCGCGGATGACCCCTTCCTTCAGGCGGGTCGACACTCCGGGCTGCAGGTCGTCGACGTTGACGTCGGTGACGTGGTCGAGATGGGAAAGGCTGATGCCCAGCACGGTGTCGGGCACGCCTTGGTAGACGGCCACCTTGCCGTCTTGGTTGGCAAGGTAGGCGGTCGACTGCGTGTAGGTGTAAGCGCCGTAGCAGACGCCGAGGACGGTCGCGATGAGGGCGAGCACGATCACCACGGCCCATGCGCGGCCCTTGCGCTTGGTCTTCTTCACCTGGCGCTCGCGGTCGCCTTCCACGTCGACGACGATCACGGTCACGTTGTCGTGGCCGCCGGCGGCGATGGCTTCGTTGACCAGGATGCTGGCGCAACGCTGAGGGTCGCGGGTGCGGATGAGGATCTTTTCGATCTCGCTGTCTTCGAGCATCGTCGTGAGGCCGTCGGAGCACAGCAGCAGGCGGTCGCCGGCCGACACATTGATCTCGTAGAGGTCGGGCTGCATGTCGGGGTCGCTGCCCAGAGCGCGGGTGATGACCGACCGCTGGGGATGGACGCGCGCTTCTTCGGGGGTGATTTCACCGGCTTCGATCATGTCGGCCATCAGGCTGTGGTCGCGGGTGATCTGCTGGAGCGAGCCCTGGTGGAGCAGGTAGGCGCGCGAGTCGCCCACCTGGGCGATCGCGAGCTTGTCGCGTTCGAGCAGGGCGGCGGTCATCGTGGTACCCATGCCGTTGCGGCCCTTTTCCTGGGCGGCGTTGATCACGGCGTAGTTGGCGGTCATGACGGCGTTGCCCAGGCCTTCGGAGTCGACGGTCGTGGGGGCGTTTTCGGCAAGGGAGCGCACGGCTACCTCGCTGGCCACTTCGCCGGCGGCGTGGCCGCCCATGCCGTCGGCCACGGCGTAGAGCGGGGGCGCGACGACCAGGCTGTCCTCGTTGTGCTCGCGCACGCACCCGATGTCGGTGCGGCTGCCGAACATGCTGCCGGAATGCACTCGGTTAGCGCTGGGACGTGGCATTTATGCGAACCTCACTCGAATTGCGACGTCGCCGATGGTGACGACGTCTTTGTTGCGCAGAGCCGTGGGCTCGAAGATGCGCTGGCCGTTCACGAACGTGCCGTTGGTCGAGCCCAGATCCTCGATGAAGAGGTTCTGGCCCATAAGCGTGAAGCGCGCATGGCGGCCCGACACGTAACCGGCGCCAATCACGATGTCAGCGCCGGGGTTGCGGCCCACAATGACGGGGCCGTGCACGGCGATCTGCACGCCGCGCAGCTCTTTGGGCCCCTTTTCGACCGCGACGGTCCAGGACTTTTCCTTCTTGCGCTGGCCGCGTACCAGGCCGATCCCTGTCTTCATGATGGCGAACAGGAACAGGTAGAGCAGGGCTACGAACAAAAGTCGCGCTATGAGCAGGGTAACGTTGATCACGAAAGCATCCTCTGGTTGGCTTGCCCGCGCCGTGACGCGGACGGGCGCGGGCCGCGCCTCTTAGTTGTAGGTGAATCCCAGATCGGTCATGCCCACCGAGATGCGGTCGCCCTCGTTGAGCGAGCGCGTGGTGATGCGCTGGCCGTTGACGTAGGTGCCGTTGGTGGACCCCAGGTCGGTGATCGACCAGGCGCCGCTCTGCTCGAGGCGGAGCTCGGCGTGGCTGCGGCTGGCGTTGATGTCGTCGACGACCACGTCGCTTGCGCTGCTGCGGCCCATGATCATGCGGTTCTTGGTGAGCGCGTAGGAACGGCCCGTCGCCGTGTCGACCAGGCGCGCCTGCATCTGCGGGGGCACGGGCTGGGCGGCGTCGTCGGTGAAGAGCTGGGGGTTGGGCACGTTGCGGGCCGCGGGCGCGCCGGGTGCGCCCGCGGCACCGTCGAATCCGGCCTGCTGCTGGGCGAAGGGCTGCGAATTGCGCTGCCCGTAGGCGGTGCGGCCTTCGGCGCCGGGAACGAAGCCGGCGTCATCGCCGTCGTCCTGGTTGAAATCCTTGCTGTTGAAGGTGTATTCGCCGTAGTCGATCGAGCGGTCGATTTCGTTTTCGGGCACGTAAGGCAGGGGCTCGTTGTAGGACGGGCGGGCCGGCTGCGGGGCCTGCTGGGCGTGGGCGCCCATGGGCTGGGCGGCGTCGTCGGCGGGGTAGGTGTCGAAGGCGCCTTCCGCTTGGCCGGCGTAGCCCTGCTGACCGTATCCCTGCTGCGGGGCGAAACCCTGCTGTTGGGGAGCGCCGTAGGCCGGCTGCGGTTGGGGAGCGCCATAGGGCTGCTGCTGGGGCGCGAAGCCTTGGGGGGCGGCGAAACCCTGCTGCTGGGGGCCGCCGGCGCGGCGCTGCTGCGGGCGGCCGCTGGGGGCCAGGCCGTAGCGGGCCATTTCCTCTTGGCGCAGCTGCGCGATGATGGGGGCCGACACCATTTCGGCGATGATGTCGAACTTGCCGTGTTTCAGGTCGTCGTCGACGATGAAACGCACGAGCGGCTGGCCGTCCATGGTGAAGCCGTTTTCCTGCGCCTTGGCGGCCAGGTAGGTTTCGGTTTCACCGGCGAGCGTGGGGTAGTAGCCGAACAGGCGCTGGTCGTCGTCGGGGTTCACGAGCACGGTGTAGAGGGTGGGGGCGTACTGACGTCCCGCGCCCACCATCTTTTCGCGCTTCATGGCCTTTTCGGCTTTCTTGGATATCTGAACGGGCGAGATGGGCGCGTCGAAGATTTTGTCGGCGGCGCCTTCTATCCCGTCTTCCATGCCTCGTTCAAACCGCGAGAAAATGCCCATCAGTACTCCTTATACGTCGTGGAGATACGCGAAGTTATCCCAATACAACCTGCAATCTTGCCACAAATGGGCCTGTAGCAGGGGTTGTTTATCCAATCGCCACGAAAAACGAGCCGATGGCGCCGCCGCGCAGGGGAGCGGCGCGCGGAAGCGCTCCTTGCGCGCTGCGGGTGCGCGAAGGGCGCGACATGTGCGGGAGGAATCCGCGACCGAGGCGCGACGCGTGCGGGGGCGGCGCTCCGACGGTTCCGTCTGCGCGCGTCAGGCCTGCGCCACAGTCGCGTGCCAGGCCCGCAACTTCGCGGACGGCTCGGCCGAAAGGCGCGTGTATCATGAAAGAGAACCATCCCGAGGCGCTGCGAGCGCCCGCATACAGAAAGAAGGACCCATGTCGTTTCATGAAGTGCCGGCGGAGAGCCTGTCGTTCAACCCCTTCGAAAAGATTTCCAAAGAATGGATGCTCGTCACCGCGGGTACGCCCGCTGCGGCCAACACGATGACGGCAAGTTGGGGCGCCCTCGGCGTTTGGTGGGGCAAGCCGGCGGCGACCTGCTACATTCGCGAGACGCGCTACACCAAGGAGTTCGTCGACGCCAACGACTGCTTCACTCTGAGCTTTTTCGGCGACGGCTGCCGCGACGCCCTGAAGCTGTGCGGTTCCGTGTCAGGCCGCGACCGCGACAAGATCGCCGAAGCCGGGCTCACCCTTGCCTTCGAAGGCTGCGCTCCCTATTTCGAAGAGGCCCAGATGGTCTTCGTTTGCCGCAAGGCCCTGGCCCTTCCCATGCCCAAGGAGAGCTTCGTCGATGCGGACGCCTACGAGAACTGGTATTCGAAGGGCGCCTATGCGGATAACTTCCACACCATGTACATCGGGACGATCGAGAAGGTCTTGGTGCGCGACTAGTGGCTGACGACTCGAAGGCGCCTGCGCTGCGCGACGGGCGCCGCTACTTCTTCTTCGACATCGACGGCACGCTCGCTTGCGGGCCGCTCGGGCATCGGCAGGTGCCCGAAGGCACGCGCGACGCCCTTGCCCGCCTGCGTGCCCGCGGGCATTTCACCGCCATCGCCACGGGTCGCAGCCACGCGATGGCCATGCCCTTCTACACCGAGCAGGGCTTTCGCAACATGGTCTGCGACGGGGGCAACGGTGCGATCATCGACGGGGAGTTCCTAGGCGTCGAGCCGCTCGACCGCGCGGCCTGCATCGCTCTGCTCGAGGAATGCGACGCGAAGGGGTTCGCTTGGGCCGTCTCGCCCGACGATTCGGTGGTGCGTCTGGCGCCCGACACCCGCTTCGCCGCCTACATCGATGCGGGCTATATGGAAACGCGGGTGGTGCCGGGGCTCGATTTCCATGCTTTGCCCCAGTTCAACAAGGTCTATATCGCCTGCGTGGCCGAAGACGAGCCGCAGCTGGCGGCTCTGGCGGCGCTTCCCCACGCGCGTCAGACGACTCACTGTCTCTTCGTCGAACCGGTGGACAAGAAGCGGGGCATCCTGCGCATTATGGACCATCTGCAAGCGCCCCTGTCCCAGGTGGTCGTGTTTGGCGACGGCATGAACGACCTCACGATGTTCGACCCGCGGTGGACGTCGATTGCGATGGGCAATGCGCGCGCGGCGCTCAAGGCCAAGGCGACGTACGTGACGGCTGATGCCGACGACGACGGCATCCGAAAGGCCTGCGAGCATTTCGGATGGATTTAGGGTGCCGCCTTTCGCCGCGGTGTCTTCCATAAAAGAAGGGCGTTCCGACTGCGGCCGGAACGCCCTTTGTACGTCTAGGGGAGAAAGCGCTCTAGGCGATGATGCGCACGCGGCGCACGCCCTCGATGGCGGCCAAGTCGGCCCGGACGCCATCGTCGACGGGGGCGTCGGTATCGATGAGCGTGTAGGCGGCTTCGCCGCGGGAGGCGTTGGCCATGTTGGCGATGTTGGCGCCGGCCTCTGCCAGGATCGCGGTGATCTGGCCGACCATGTTCGGGACGTTGCCGTGCAGGACGGCGATGCGCCCGTTGCCTTCGGCGGGAACCCCGGCGCTGACGGCGGGGAAGTTCACCGAATTGGTGATGTTGCCGTTGTCGATGTAGTCCATGAGCTCGTTGGTGGCCATGATCGCGCAGTTGTCTTCGGCTTCGGCGGTCGAAGCGCCCAGGTGCGGCAGGACCAGGGTGTGTTCCATCTTCATGACCGTCGGGGTGGCGAAGTCGGTGATGTAGCGGGCGACGCGGCCTTCTGCCAGGGCGTCCGCCATCGCGTCCTCGTCGACCAGGGTATCGCGGGAGAAGTTCAGGAACACGGTGCCGGGCTGCATGGCGGCGACGGCCTCGGCGTTGATCATGCCCTTGGTGGAAGGCATCGCCGGGACGTGGATGGTGAGGTAGTCGCAGGTGCCGCACAGCTCGACCAGGTCGGTGACGTGGTGGACGGCGCTCGAGATGTTCCAGGCGGCCTTCACCGACACGTAGGGGTCGTAACCGTAAACGTCCATGCCCAGATCGACGGCGGCGTTGGCGACTTTGGCGCCGATCGCGCCCAGGCCGATCACGCCGAGCTTCTTGCCCAGGATCTCGCGGCCGGCGAACTGCTTCTTGGCCTTTTCGGCCTTCTTGGCGATGTCGGGGTCGTCAGCGTTGGCGCGCGTCCAATCGATGCCCTCGACGATGCCGCGGCTGCCCAGGAGCAGGGCGGCGATCGTGATTTCCTTCACCGCGTTGGCGTTGGCGCCCGGCGCGTTGAAGACCACGATGCCTTCGTCGGCGCAGCGCTCGAGCGGGATGTTGTTGACGCCGGCGCCGGCGCGGGCGATGGCGAGCAGGTTGTCGGAGAACTCCATGTCGTGCATTTTGGCGCTGCGCACCAGAATGCCGGTGGCCTGGTCCACGTCGTCGGTGAGCTGGTACTCGTCGGGCAGCAGGTTGGTGCCCTTGGTGGAAATGTTGTTCAGGCAGTGGATGTAGTTCATGAAGGCTCCTTCGCTCGCGCGGTTCGCGCTGCTCTCGCTGATTCGTTAATCCTTACTCTTTTGGTAGGAATTAGCAAGCAATCACCGGCAGCGGTCGCGGTGCGCGTGCGGGGCGGGGCGGGGCGCTCCGCACGCGTCTCTGGCTGCGGGCATGAAAAAAGCCACCCGAAGGTGGCTTGCATGCAAAATGGTGCGGGCGAAAGGACTTGAACCTTCATGAGATTGCTCTCATACGGACCTGAACCGTACGCGTCTGCCAATTCCGCCACGCCCGCAAAGCGCTTCGCTCGAATCTCATCGAACAGGCAAGGTGAAACAATACCTAATCCGCATATGAATTGCAAGAGGGAAATGTGAAAAAATGCCGACCAAAGGAGTCTCTGCTTTCGGTGCTGCGCCCGCGCCTTGCAAAGCGGCCCGCCCGATCCGTTCGCTCATGCTTTTTCGCTATCATGGGCGCTACCGATGAAAGGAGCAGCGGTGGCCCAGGCGCCCGAAGAGCTCATACTGGGGCGGTACCGCCCGATAGAGACGGCCGGCGAAGGCGGCTTCGGCACCGTCGTGGCGGCGTGGGACACGCGCATCCAGCGTCGCGTGGCCGTGAAGATCATGCCGGTCGACGGCCGCGCGCTCGACGCCGGCGCGAGCGGCCCCTCGTCGCTCCTTTCCGACGACGCGGCTCTCGATGCCGAACGCGTGCCCGGCCTCGCCGAAGCGCGCACGGCCGCCCTGCTGTCCGACCCGCACATCGCGGGCGTGCTCGATTTCGAAGTCCAAGGCGACTGCGCCTACCTCATCATGGAGTACGTCGACGGCCTTACGCTCTCGCAGCTCATGAGCCAGGCGTCCCCTGAAATCACGCCCGACGTCGTGGCGGCGGTTGTCCACGACGTGGCCCAGGCGCTCGAAGTGGCCCACGCCAACCAGGTCCTCCATCTCGACATCAAGCCCGACAACGTCCTCGTGAACCATCAGGGACAGGTGAAGGTGACCGATTTCGGCCTGGCCGAGCTATCGAGCGCCGCGGGCTACGCGCAAGCCGAAGGCGGCACGATCGGCTACATGCCCCTCGAGCAGATGCGCCGCGAGCCTCTCGACGAGCGTTGCGACGAGTGGGCCTTCGCGTCTCTCGTCTACGAGATGATCGCCGACGAGAACCCCTTCGTGGCGAAGAACCTCAAGCAAGCCGAACAAGCGATATGCAACGCCGAGCTCGTACTACCCAGCCTCTGCATGCCGGGCATTGACGCCCGCGCCGACGATGCGATCTTTCGCGCGCTCGACCCCGATCGCGACGAGCGCTTCGAGACGGTGGCCGACTTCGCCGACGCCCTGCAGCCCTGCTTGGGCAGTATCACGGCAGGGCGCGCGCAGCTGAAAGAACTCGTGCAGCGCATCTGCGCCGACGACGAAGAAGAGCCCGAAGCGGAACGTCCCCATCGCTTCCGCTCGGCACCCGTGCCCCCGGCGGAAGCGGTCGTGCGCCTGTGGTGTGCTGCGTCGGCCGGCATCCTCTCTGCGGCATGCGCGCCGGCGATCGCCGCCCTGCCCGGCGCCCCCGTGTGGCTGGCTCCTGCTCTTGCCGCCGCGGCGACGATCCTCGCCCTGTTCGTTCCCCATGCGGGCGCCCTCGGCGCGACGGCGCTCTTGGGCGTGGCCCTCTTTGCCGACGGGTCGCCGCTTGCGGGGTCGGTCATGCTCGGGGCGGCTGCGGTGTGGTGGTATTTTTCGGGGCGTTACGGCATCGTGCAGGCGGCTTCGGCGCTTGGCGTCGTCGTTCCCGGCCTTGCGGGCGCCTCCTGCTTTGCGGCTCTGGCCAGCGGATATGCCTTGCGTGCCAAATACGCGGCGGCCAACGCGGCCTTTTCCTTCCTTGTCGCGCTCATGCTGGCGGGGCTTTCGGCGTCGCCTTGGGGGTTCTGGCGCATGGGCGCCCACGGCGTCGACGTCAATGCCGCCCTGGCGGGTCTTGTCGGAAGGCCCGGCACCTGGATTGCCCTGGCCGCCTGGGTGCTTGTCGCTCTCGTGTTTTCGGGCTCCTGCGCGCGCCGCTCGCGCGTGGCCGGTGCGGCGGGGGCCCTGGCGGCGGGGGCCCTGCTCGCCTGTGCCGTCGTGCCCGACTGGGCGGTCGGCGGCTTTCAGGGCCTGCCGACCTACGAGGCCGGCTTCGTGCCCGTCCTCGCGGCGACCGCGGTGGCCGTCCTCGCCTCAGCGCTCTTCGTGCCCGCGCGCCAACCCCTCTACGAAGACGAAATCGCCCAAGACCTGCGCCAACTGGGCGACGGCTCCGGCGCGTAGGCGTCGCCCCGCCCGATTGGCCTTTCGCACCCGCGCGCAAAAAGCGGGCGCCGCAGCGCCCGCTTCCCTTCCCTGTGCGCTTGTCGTTTCGCCTTGCGCCCTAGTCCTCGAGATTCAGGTCGAGCAGGTCGGAAATCTTGCCCAGCAGGGGCTCGAAGCTCACGCCGCGGTTCTGGAAATCGGGCTGGTGGGCGGTGACCTTCATCGCGTCGACTACGAAGTCGCTCGCAAAGCGGGTCGCGCACGCCAGGTCCTTGCCGGCCATGACGGCGGCGAGCAAGGCCGACGCGAACAGGTCGCCCGTGCCGTGCAGCTTGTAGGGCAGAAGTTCGTTGGTCGTTTCGGTGAAGTCGACCGATTCGCCTTCGATGTAGTTGTGGATCGTGCCGTCGCCGTGCTCGATGCCCTTGAGCACCACGTTCTTGGCGCCCTTTTCACGAAGGCCGTCGATCATGCGGTGCACGGTGCCGGTGTCGATGTCGGCGCCCGGCCAGTCGATGCCCAAGATGATCGAGGCTTCGGTCAGGTTGGGGGTGAGGATGTCGGCCCCGTTGGCGAGCTCGGCCATGGCCTGGCAGAGCTCGGGTGTGTAGGTGGGGTAGACCTTGCCGTTGTCGGCCATGACCGGGTCGACCACGCGCAGGGCCTTGGGGTAGGTTTCGTAGACGCTCTTGATGATGTCCACCTGCTCGGGCGCCCCCAGGAATCCGGAGTACACCGCGTCGATGTCCACCCCGATGCCCTTCCAGGCTTCCAGGTAGTCATGCAGGATGCCGGTGGTGTCGTGCATGTACCAGCCGGGGAAGGCGGTATGGCTGCTGAAGAGGCCCGTGGGCACGGGGCACACGTCGCAGCCGGCCGCGGAAAGGACGGGGATGGCTACGCCCAGCGAGCATTTTCCGTATCCGCACAGGTCGTGGATGGCGGCGATGCGGGGGATATAGGCACCCTCGCGCTTGTACAGTGGTTCCATATGAGCTCCCTTGAATGCAGGTTCGATGGCCCAGGCGGCCCGTCGTTTCGCACCACTCTAGCACCATCGCGGGAAACCGATGGAAAAGGTCGAGAAAACCTAGTAAATTGCAAGGGATTTTTCGCGAGCGGGAACGCGGGCCCTGCGAGAGGGGCGGAAGGCGTGCAGAAGGCGCGGCGTTCTGGGGCCAGGCCCCATCGGCTGTCCGGCCGACGCTATCGCTCAGCGTTGGGGATACGCCATCGCCAACCTGAAGACGGGCGCACCGTCGTGCCTGGCTTCCACGCGGGCGCCCGCGCCGTCTTCGCGCCAGGAGAGCGCGAGCGCCTCGCCCGGGGCCGCCTCGCCTTCGAAATCGATGTCCACGGCGATGGGACGCACGCCGTTCAGGGGGCCGGCCAGCCGGTCTTCGGCAAGGTCGAGGGCGCGCGCGTTGTTCAGGTGGCCGTTGAGGTCGCAGGCGGAATAGGGCACGACGACCTCGGCTTGCCCGCCGTCGGCCACGCCGGCCAGGGCCCCCGGCAGGGGGATTGCGGGCCCGTGAGGTACGCCGTCGACGTGGACGCCGGCGTGTGCGGGGAAGACCATCTTTCGGGTGCGGGCGCTCATGAGCAGCCAGAGGGCGGACGACCGGGCGAGCTCGCGCCCTTTTGCGTCGCGCACGAGGGCGAAGCGGGGGAAGAGCACGTGCTGCATGGGTCCCGGCCAGGCTTCCACTTCGATGCACTCGTCGTAGCGCGGCCACCGCGCGACTTCGATGTGTTGGCGGGCGACGACCCACAGGATGCCGGCGTCGAGCGTCTTGCGCCGGCCCATCCCCACCTGCTCGGTGTGGGCGATCGCCGCTTCCTGAACGAGCTCGAGCAGGCGCGACGTCCGCAGGACGCGGTGCATGTCGACGTCGTCGGCGCGCAGGAGGTAGCGCCTGCGGTAGACGCCGTCCTCGTAGGCGGCCGGGCCCAGCGCGCTCGTCATCGCGCATCGCCCGTGCGGGCGCCGTCTGCGTGGGCCACGATTGCGCGCGCCACGTCGTCGAGCGTGCGTAGGCTGCCCCATTCCTCGTCGGGCACGGTAGCGCCGAACTCGCCTTCGAGTTTGGTGAGCACCAAGATGAAGCCCATCGAATCGACGTTGCCTTCATCGGCGAGCACCGTGTCGTCCTCGATGCGGTCGGGATAGGCGTCGGGCAGCTGTTCGGCGATGATCTCGCGCGCCCGCTGCTTCACTTCTTCTTCGGTAACCATTGTTCCAATTCCTCCTGAATGGTCCAGCGGCGCACGTCGCCTGCGGCGGTGCGGGGGAGCGCATGCCCCAGCAGAACCGTGCGCGCAATGTGCGATTCGCGCGGGTAGCGGGCAAGAGCCGGGGCAAGTTCGCGTTCGATGTCTGCGGCGGCGGCTCCCGGGTGATGGGCGAGCGTCCCGCAGGCGAGCACGGGTTGCCCGGCGTAGGCAACCACGGCCACGTCCTCTTTGCCGAGCGCTCGCTTCAGGGCGCTTTCGTATTCGGGGATGAAGAGCTTGGTCCCGTTGGCAAGGACCACTACGTCTTTCAGCCGGCCGAGCACGTGCAGGCGCCCCGATGCGTCGATGCGGCCCGCATCGCCCGTGGCGAACCAGCCGTCGGCGGCCGGTGCCGTCTCCGGCTGGCCGTAGTAACCCTGCATGAGGCTCCCCGGCGCGCGCACGATGACCTCGCCGCCGCGTCCGATGCGCACCCGGGTGCGCGGGCAGGGGGTCATCGCGTTCGGGTCGTCGCCGAGCGACAGGGCCACGCCCGAACTCGTTTCGGTGAGCCCGTAGCCGGCGCACAGGCGAATGCCGCGTGCGTGCAGGTCGCGGCGCAGTTCCGGCAGGCAGGGCGCCGCGCCAGCGAGCACGAGCCGCACGCTGGGCCCCAGGGCGTCGCAGGCGAGCGCCCATTTGGCGAGCGTGGGCACGAGCGCCACGGCCGTCGGCTCGAACAGGGCGAAGTCGTCGGCGAAGTGACGTACGCCCCGCCCGAACGCCACCGGGCAGCCGCATTGCATGCCCCAGAGCACGCCGCAGACGAATCCGAAGACGTGCGAGAGGGGCAGGGCGGCGAGCAGGCGGTCGCTTTTGGAAAGCGGCAGCATCGAGGCGCCGCGCCAGGCGCTCGCCATGAGGCTTGCGTCCGTGAGCGTCACCGCCTTGGCCCGTGCGGTGGTCCCGCTCGTGAAGAAGAGGATCTGCCGGGGCTTCACGCGCTCGGGAGCGGCGCCCGAGCGCAATGCGCCCTCGAGCGCCGCGCGCCGGCGTGCGGGCGCCCAGAGGGCGTCGGCATCGCAGGCGGCGATCAAGACCCGGGCTTGCTCGTCGCTCTCGAACGGGTCGATCAGGGCACACTGCAGGCCGGCGATGACGCAGGCGAAGGCCTCTGCCAGGCAGTCGATCCCGCCGGTCGCGATCAGGGCCTCGCAGGCGGCGCCCGTTGCCGCAAGCTCGCGCGCCCGCGTGGCAACGCGGTCGCCGAAGGCGCGCCAGGTAACGGCCCGTGCCTGCCCTCCGTGCTCGACGAGCAGGCAGGTCGCTTCGGGGTCGTCGCCCGTGCGCGTCGCCAGCAGGTCTGCGAATCCTTCGAATGCGTCCATGGCCCTCACCCGATCGCCCACGGGCGGCGCGCATGCCGCCCGTGGGCATTTGCCCTACTTGAAGAAACGATCCACGAGCTCGCGGCTGTATTCGGCCGTTTCGTCCATGTCGCCGAAGCTCATGATCTCGCCGGCGTAGTAGGTGTCGTAGGCGCCCTGCATGGCTTCCACCTCGTCGTACCATCCCGACGCGTAGTCGGCGCTGTTCAGGTGCGGGAAGTAGTACCATTTGCCCTCGTCGATCACCTTGTCGGCCGGGTTGCCCATCGTCTCGAGGTCGGCGAGCACCTGCTTCTGGGTTGCGCGGTAGTCAAGCTCGGGTGCGCCTTCGTGCTTGCGCAGGGTGTAGGTCACGTAGGGCTGGTCGATCGTGTCGTGCCAACGGCGGTAGTACACCATCAGATGGCCCAGGCGCTCAGGCGTCATGTTCTCCATGATGTAGTAGGAGATCTCGGGCGCGTCCTCGGGCTTGGTGAGGAAGGCCATCGTGTCGTAGCGCTCGTAGTCGATCTTCTCGAAGTGCTCCTTCTCGTCGGGGCGGATGTCGGCGTACTCACCGAAGTACTGCAGCGGTGCGGTCACGATGAGCTTGTCGAACTCGTGCTCCTCGCCGTTCACGGTGATCTTCACCACGCCGTCGACGCGCTCGACTTTGCTGATGTCGGAATGGAGCAGGGCCGGATGCTCGATCGCATCGTTCAGGTGCTCCCAAATCGATTGGGTGCCGTCCTTCCACGTCCACAGGTTCACCTTCACGAAGTTCATCGTGGTTTGGAAGTCGAGGTACTTCAGCACGTAAGCCGCCGGAATCTCGTCGAAGTAGCCGTAGCCGAACGAGGTGAAGGGGCCGATCCAGATGTCCTGGCACAGCTCGACGCCGTTCTTCTCGCAGAAGTCCTTGAAGGGCAGGGCGAGGTCCTTCAGGTTCTCGTTCTCGCCTTCGATGTGCGGGCGGTCGGGCGTGACGGCGTAGCCGTCGTAGCGGCCTTGCGCCACGCCGCGGTGGCCGTTCACGTCATAGCCCTTGTATTTGGTCTCAAGCAGCTCGCCGAGTTTCTTCACCTGCGAGCGCATCTTCAGAAGGCGCGGCGCATGCAGGGGGTTGTGGGGGTTGAAGGGGTCGACGACCTTGCCCTCGAGGTTCTTGTAGTTGCGGTTGAGCTTGGGGCCGTCGTGGGTGATGCCGCAGAACTTCTCGACGTCGTGCACGGCGTAGTAGCTCGGCACGCCCATGATCGCGCCCATCTCGTAGCGGCGGCCGTTGTAGGCGGGGGAGTGGCATTTGCCTCCCACCCAGCCGTTGCGCTCGTAGATGGTGTAGTTGTGGAAGCCCGCCTGCTGCAGGTACATGCCGGCCGAAAGGCCCGCCGGGCCGCCTCTGATGATGGCGATGCGCGTGTTCTTATCCATGACAATCTCTCCTCACATTGCCTTAGGTTGTGGGCGTCTTCGCACAGCCGCCCGTATTCGATTCTTTGCGGTTCAGGGTGTCGCCCGGCCTATTGCAAGGCGGCGAGCTCCTCTTCGAGCGCGGCGATCTTGGCCTGCGCGGCGGCCTGCTGCTTGGCGGCCTTGCGCTTTACGTCCTCGATGGCGCGCGGGATGCGTTCGCGGTAGTAGTCTTCGTCGACGTCCCAGGGGCTCGCGACGGGCGGCCAGGCCGGGTCGGCCATGCGGGCGGGGCGCACTTCGTTGACGGCAGGGTTGGCGCGGCCTTCCCTAATCTGGGGGCAGTCGGTCGCGTCCTGCACCTCGTCGGGCGCGAAGTGATAGGCGCCGAAGATCTTGCGGTAGGTCTTCACGTGCTTGTGCACGGGCATGGTGCCTTCGGCGCAGCGTTTGGTGTATTCCATCTGCCAACGCTGCATGGCGGTGCCGCACATGTAGATGGCGCGCTTCAAGGCGAAGCGCGTGACCGGGTCCTTGGTACCGTAGTACTTCCAGTGGCACAAGAAGCGGGTCTTTCCGCCTTTCAGGGGCACGAAGTACCAGCCCCAGATGAAGTTCATGTCATCGCACTTGCCGCCGGCGATCGCGTAGGCGCCGCGCGCCCGCGGGGGATGCTTGATGTCGGAAAAGCTCATGATGTACTTGTCGGCCACGACGTCGGTGGCTTCGCAGCCCATGCCCGAACGGTCCCAGTCCATGAAGTCGCCCGGCATGAAGGAGTCGGGCATCTGCCATTCATCGCACAGCTCGTAGCGGTTGTAAATCGACAGATGGCCGAACCAGCGCTCGAGCCACTCGCTCGAAAGCGAGCCCGACTTGGTGCCGCCCCACTGGTAGATCCACGGGTACACGTCTTCGACCGGGCGGTCAATGGTAATGGCTGACGTGACGGTTTCCACCAAGTCGGGGTCGAAACGGTCCATGAGCTCGTCGCCGGGATAGACGACGTTCTGCTCTTCGGCGGGGGCGTAGTACTTCTTGCCCCAGGCGTAGACGATCCGACAGCCGATGAGCACGGCGATTGCCAGGATGATGAGAATCGCCAAGATAATTCCGATGACTTTCAGCACTGCGAACAACGCGGACACTGAAACCACCTCCCTGTCTCTCCTCGGGATGTTGTGGAACCATCGGTATGCGCATATCTGAAGTTCTCTCCGTGCCACAAGAATAACAACGGAAGTGTGACAGAAGGCGGCACGAAGCCGTGAACGTGAGCCTTTGCGTCACAAGAGTGCGAAGATGTGATGTGATGGGCGCGGTGAGGGTCGCTAAAGTTTTACATGAGCTGGTGAAACATGCATAAGGATTTTATGTGTGGCCGTCTATTGTGCTCAGTGCTTCACGTAATACCTTACACTGTCATGTAAAGACCGAAAACCAATGTGCTAGATTTACCGCACACCCGTAAATGGTGGGGAAGCCAACAACCGAATGTCCATTTGATTGGGGATCGATGGATTTTGCTGCAAATCTCAAACGAGCGATGGCCGATCGCAAAATGACGCAGGCCGACCTCGCGCGAGCGACGGGCCTGAGCACGGCTCAGGTGGCCAGTTTGGTCAATGCGAAAACGAAAGACCCGCGTCTGTCCACGGTGACCAAAATCGCCGCAGCGCTCAACTGCTCTTCCGCGGAGCTTGCCGGGGAAGCGGCTTCGCGCGTTTCCAACGCCTATGCGCCCGTCGACCCGGCGGACGAGGTGGGGCGCGTGCGCACTGCCGGCGAGGCGAAGATGTCGACGGCGCCCTTCTCGCCAATCGAGGTAGCCCTGTCCACCAGCATGAAGGAACTGGTGCGCGAACGCGACTTCGACGAGGTGTCGGTTACGCAGATTTGCGAAGAGGCGGGCGTGAGCAGGCGCACCTTCTACCGGCATTTCCTCGACAAGTACGATCTGATGAACCGCACCTTCTATCATGACCTCTGCGTTGCGGTGCCCCATCACGACGATTGGGTCTGCTGGGACTACATGCCCGAGCTCTGCCGCACGTTCGAGCGCGACCGGGCCTACTACCGCAACGCCTATCGCGTAAGCGGGCTCAACTCCTTCCGCGAGTTCGCCACGGCGCGCATGTATCCGCTGCTTGAACACGACCTGGCGGGCTGCCCGGTGAACCGCCACGCGCGCGAGGCTTTTATCGTGCAGTTCTTCAATATGGTCTACGACAACGTGCAGGACTGGATCTGCAACAAGCCGACGGTCACAGCCGATGAATTCGCGCGCGACCTGCGCTATCACGCCAAGGTGTTCTGCACGGTGCTGGCCGAAACGGCAGCGCGGGACCCAAAGGAGTAGCGGGACGCCGGGGCGGGCGGGCGCGGGGGCGCCGGCTCGCGCGCATCCCGCGTCGAAGCGCGCTGACGGGTCGCGCCGATGGGTCGGGGGTGGCGTCACCTCATGCCCGGGCCGCCCGACCGACAGTCCTTACTTGGCGCGCCCTCGAGCGCGCGCTTCTTTGGCGGGGCGCTCGACGGCGCCCCCGCGCCCGCCCGCCCCGTGCATGGGCCTGCTTGGTGACAGAGTCAACCTGCGGGACGGGGCGAGGCGCTGCGCTGTCGCCCCTGCTGCCGGGTCGCCCTGCCTGGGGACGGGGCGAGGCGCTGCGCTGTCGCCCCTGGCGCGGGCTGCGTTCCCTGCGCTTGCACGGCGAAACGAAAACGGCGTCCCTATGGCATGCCAATCAAGTTTTCGAGCTCTTTTTCGAAAAATAGAGAATGATAATCAACGTAACAGGAAATAACGTTCAATAAGATGCCATTCCACCGCGTTTCGGAGGCGTTTTGGCTCGAAAACTTGATCGGGAAGCCACGGGCGGGCGCCGAGCGTTCCGCGCGCGGGCCCTTCCCGCTGAGACCCGAACGCGCGCCCCCCCCCTCACGCTCGGGGTGGGGAAATGACGCGAATGTCCCTAATTCGCGGGCCGGGAGGGCGCCGCGAGGGCCGGCGACGGCTTCCGGGGCTTGTAAATGGACGGATGTTGAGAATCTGTGCACGTACTCAGCGGCCGAGCGTCCTGCGCGCGCCGGCATACCGCGAAATAGGCGCTTTTAGGTCAAAACTCGCCCGCTCCCGTGCCGGCGAGCCCGTCCGGCGGCGGGGCGAGGCGCTGCGCTGTCGCCCCTGTCGCGGGCCGTGATTCCCATCGGTCACGCCGATCACGCCCGACGGGGAGTTTTGACGCACATGTTCCTAATTCGCGGATCGACTGAACTTGAGGAGCCCTTCTCGCCTCTCTTGATGATTACTATTAAACAATATTAGAAACACCGTTCATTATTGCAAGGAGACCAACCTGAAATCTCGCGTATCAGTCGGACATTCCGCGAATTAAAGATATTTACGTCATTTCGGGGTCTGCAGCGTCATGGCGCTGCAGACTTTTGGGGCGCACGCGCCCGGTTTGGCATGAAGCGCAGACCGCGCGTGGGGCCTCGCCCGTTCGGCCCGCGCTCCGCTCCGACGAGCCTAGCCGCGCGCAGAAAAGGGCCTCGCGCGCTTCAACGGCGTCTGGGCAACGGGGATGACGGGCCGTGCGGCGCCTCTTGCCTCGATTGCGCAAAGGCGTCGCTCGATGCGGTCAATCTGCATAGTCTGTCTAAACAATTCTGTCGAAGCGCATAGAACCCGTTCACTTACCCGCGAAAACAGCTCGTTTGCCGCCACATGCGAACGCCTGCGGAAAGGCGCCCCTATAGTCGAGATATTGAGCGTTCAGCGCTCTCATTTCAATCCGAGGAGTGAATATGATGCAAACCCAGCTTTTCATCAACGGCGAATTCCTGGACAACGGCGATCGCGAGATGCGCCCCAATATCAATCCCGCTACCGAAGAGGTCATCTCCGAATTCCCCATGGCCACCGCTGCCGACGTCGACGCGGCGGTCGACGCGGCCTTCGAAGCGCAGAAGTCCTGGGAGAAGCTGCCCGCGATCGAGCGCGCCGGCTACCTTAACGAGCTTGCCGATGCCATCCTCGCCAAGCAGGAAACGTTCGCGCGCGTGACGGCCGAGGAAATGGGCAAGCCGTTTGCCCAGGCCATGGACGAAGCCGGCTGGCTGCCCGCCTACATTCAGTTCTTCGCCGGCTTGGCGCGCCATATGAAGGGCGAGATCATCCCGTCCGACCGCCCGAACGAGAACATCTTCATGTACAAGGTGCCGCTGGGCGTGTGCGCGGGCATCATGCCGTGGAACTTCCCCTTGTTCCTCATCGGCCGTAAGGTGGCGCCTGCGCTGGTCGCCGGCAATACCGTGGTGATCAAGGCGTCGTCCGACTGCCCCAACGGCGCCTATGAATTCGCCAAGGTCGTGGCTGAATCGTCCCTGCCCAAGGGCGTGATCAACGTGATCACCGGCCCGGGCGGCGTGACGGGCGACGCCCTGTGCGCCAACAAGAAGGTGGCGATGATCTCGATGACCGGCTCCACGGAAGTGGGCAAGAAGATCATGGCCAACGCGGCACAGAACGTCACCAAGGTCTCGCTCGAGCTGGGCGGCAAGGCGCCGGTCATCGTGATGAACGACTGCGACCTCGACGCCACGGTCGACCATGTGATCGCTTCGCGCATCATCAACACCGGCCAGGTGTGCAACGCGGCCGAGCGCGTCTATGTGCAGGAGGGCATCGCCAGCGCCTTCACGCAGAAGGTGATCGAGAAGATGAGCGCGGTCACCTATGGCCCGGCGCTCGGCGGCACTTTCGACATGGGGCCGATGGTCAACAAGAAGCAGCAGGAGCATGTGGCGGAACTGGTGCAGTCGGCCATCGACGAGGGCGCCACGATCGCCTGCGGCGGCCACGCGGCGACCGTCGACGGCAAGGGCTACTTCTTCGAGCCCACGGTCGTGACGGGCTGCACGCATGAGATGCGCATCATGCGCGAGGAAATCTTCGGGCCGGTGCTGCCCATTTCGACCTTCAAGACGCTCGACGAGGCGATTGAAAAAGCCAACGACTGCGACTTCGGCCTCACGAGCTCCATCTACACGACCGACTACGACACGGCCATGAGGGCGCTCAACGAAATCAAGTTCGGCGAAACCTACATCAACCGCGAGCATTTCGAGGCCTTCCAGGGCTTCCATGCCGGCATGCGCATGTCGGGCCTGGGCGGCGACGACGGCGAGCACGGCTTGGAGGAGTTCCTGCAGACCCACGTGTGCTACGTCGACTACGACCTGAAGCGCAACAAGCAGTAACGATTGACCGCAGACAATCGACCGGGGCCCGGAAGAGCGATCTTCCGGGCCCTTCTTTGTGGAACGTTCGCGTATCATGGGCGCACGAGAGAAAGCGAGAGCGCATGGGCTATTCCATTGGGTGCGACGTGATGAGGGAATCGCGCGCAGGCCGCATCTGGTGCGACTGTCGCGGCAATCAGGTCGCGCAGAGCGCCGACGAGGTGATGGCCCCTATCGCGTCTAAGTTCATCGTGAATCATTACCGGGGGTAGCCGCCGCGCTCGCATCCCCCGACGTGCCAAGGAGGTCCCCATGCGCGTCATCTACACGCCGCAGCTTGCGAGCTACATGGAAAGGAAGGGCCTGCGCCACATCAAAGTCGAGCTGGCCGATGCCCGAACCTGCTGTTCGGGCTTTTCCGCGCTCTCCCTCGATTTCGTCTCTGACAGGGGCGCCCGGGCCCTCGAGCCCAAAATCGTACGCCGGATCGAGGCGCCGGTGGGGGATGTGCTCGTGTGCGCACGCGGGCTCGAATACGATGACGAGATCGTCTTCGACCTGGGCAGCTTCATGGGCCTGAAGGACATTCGCGTCGAGGGCATGCGCGCCTGGAGCATCTAGCGGCGCTGTTGTTTGGCGACTGGGCGGGGAATCGGCTGCAACGAAGCGGTCTGCATGCTGGGCGAGAAAGGCATACTGCCGACTTACACCTTGTGAGCTGAGCCTGTCTAGGTCTAGCGCGTAGCCCTCCGCAGTATGCGGTTCACAGGGTGCTCCTGCACGGCTCTCGACACTGCCTCTTGCATTATGTTTGAGAACGGGTTTATCCGGTCATCGCAGAGAGCTTCGACATCATCCTCATGGTAAGCGAAATACCAGCATAGTGAATTGACTGCTTGTGCCTGCAGGCTGACGAGCAGTCTTTTGGTCTCTTCGGGCATATATCGCCCGCCTAGGATAAAGTGGAGGTCTTGGGAAATTGCCTCGCGCCAAATCGATTCAAGAGCTTGGTAGAATTCGCGTTCGCTGGGATTGAAGAGCATTCGATAAAATCGAGGCTTCGTGCGCATGGTTCTTCCCAACGCCTTAACGAATGCGCTCATATCAAGTTCGTGTGCGCCCGTTTCGATATGGGTCCAATACGGAAGTCCTTGCGTGGAATGCGGGCTGTCGCTGATAGGCAGGTTAACAAGACATTCAGAAGGCACCGTTGCCAAGAGCAAATCTGCCAAATCCCTGAGAAAGATGCAGACAGCGACATCGTATTTCCCAGAATAATAGTAATAAAAGGTATTTCGATTTATTCCCAGCGTTTTGATCAAGTCAACAATATGCGTATGCGATAGGGAAGAATCCTCAACCATCTGAATGAAACAGTCATTGATAAGCGACTGTGTCTTTGATTTTTGCGTTTCGCTCACTGTCATACCCATTCTCCCTATGAGCACGATGCGCTATGACGATATCAAAGAAGACCAGCATCTGCTAACTGGAAATAATCTAAATCTCCCTCCGCACAGTTCCATATTCTATGGGTCTTATGCAGATTCGTTACTAAATAAAATGGGATATTGCCTATATATTCGGCTTCACAAAGAGCACATATTGGGGGTAGCTCCGAGGTGAGGAGAGCCAAGGAGCCGGATATTTAGGAGGAGTTGTTATGGAACAAGTCTCGCGACCGCTTGAGGGCATCAAGGTGGTTGAACTGGCAACGTTCATTGCCGTTCCTGCGGCTGGACGTCTGTTGGCAGACATGGGCGCCGAAGTCGTGAAGATCGAATCGGCTAAAGGCGACAACCTGCGTTGGACTGCACCTTCCGAAGGCCGTCCCCTCGACCAGCATGAGAATACGAGCTTCGACCTTGAGAACGCCAACAAGAAGGTAATGATTCTCGATGTTCGTACCGACGAGGGTAAGGACATTCTTTACAAGCTGCTTGACCAAGCGGATATCTTCCTGACCAATTGGCGTCCTGGCGCGTTGAAGCGCAAGAACCTTGATTATGAGTCGCTCAAAGCCAAGTACCCCAGTTTGGTATACGCCAACATCACAGGCTACGGCGAGAAGGGCCCCGATTGCAATCTGCCCGGCTTCGACTACACCGCATTCTTTGCGCGTGGTGGCTGGTCCGGCTCTTTGTATCAGAAGGGTACCGTGCCTGGTAACTGGATTCCGGGGCTTGGCGATCATCAGGCGGCCATGGCTCTTGCTGCTGGCGTGCTTGGCGCTCTGTACCGTGCGAAGACGACGGGGAAGGGCGATAAGGTTTCCGTCAATCTGCTTCATGCGGCCATCTACATGCAGGCAATGCTCATCCAGGCTTCTCAGTATGGCACCGAGTTCGGTGGCGTAAGCTACCCGATGGATCGTCGCGAAAACGCAAATCCGTGGCTGCCCTGCGCGAAGACCAAAGACGACCGTTTCATTCAGGTGTGCACGCCGGTTTACGATGCATACTACCCTGCGGTCATCAAGGCCATCGGTCGCGAAGACCTGCTTGACGATCCTGTGTTCTCCCATCTCGCTAAGCTGCATGAGACTGGTCGCACTTCCGAAATGTACGACATCTACCAGGAGGCGATGAGCAAGAAGACCGCTGCCGAATGGAAGGAAATCCTTACTGAGGCTGACGTGCCCTTCTCCATCTGCCAGACGTGGGACGAAATCCTCAAGGACGAGCAGGCGTGGGCCGTGGATTGCTTCTACAAGATGGACTATCCGCATGGCGAAAAAGTCCTCGTGCGTCCTCCGGTCGATATGGAAGATACTCCGCTGCCGGAATACAAGAAGCCAGGCGTCATGGGCGCAGATACGGCGGAAGTCCTTTCTGGCCTGGGATACAGCCAGGAGCAGATCGACGATCTCGCTAACCGGAAGGTAGTCGAACTTAAGCAAGATTAGCCTTCGCGTTTGAGAGGAGGACGTAATGGCAGAGGAAAAGAAAGATAAAACCGGAGCAAAGTACGTACTGCGTGCGATTGCGGCCAAGGCTACCCAGGATGCCTTCGATGCGAAGGCCCGTGGTGAGAAAATCGGCTGGTGCGCTTCGAATTTCCCGCAAGAAATCCCTGAAACGCTCGGTCTGCATGTGGTCTACCCGGAAAACCAAGCTGCGGCAATCGGTGCGCGCGGCGCTGGTCAGGAGATGTGCGAGCATGCCGAGGGCATGGGCTTCTCCAACGATTTGTGCGCATACGCGCGCATCAGCATGGCCTATGCCGATTTGAAGAAATGCCCGAATGGGGAAGCAGAGCTTCCTGAACCTGATTTCCTGCTGTGCTGCACCAACATCTGCACCTGCATGATGAGCTGGTACGAGTCCATCGGCAAGATGCTCGACATCCCCGTCATCATGGTGGACATTCCCTTTAACGATAAGTTCGAAGTGGATGACAAGCGTGCTGCTTATGTGCGCGGCCAGTTCCAGTCTGCAATTAAGCAGTTGGAGGAGATTACCGGCAAGAAATGGGATGACGAGCGTTTCAAGCAGGTAATGGCAACGTCGCAGCGAAGCGCTCGTGCATGGCTTAAAGCTGCAAGCTACGCCAACTACAAGCCGTCTCCGCTCAACGGCTTCGACCTGTTCAATCACATGGCGGTTGCTGTTGTGGCTCGCGGCAAAGAGACGGCGGCCGATGCATTCGAGCAGCTGGCGAACGAATACGAGCAGTTTGTGCGCGAGCATAAGTCGACTTACAAGGTCGAGGAGAAGCACCGCATCCTATTCGAAGGCATCGCTTGCTGGCCGTACCTGCGCGCTACGAGCCATCCTCTGAAGGAAGCGGGCATCAACGTAACGGGTACCGTGTACGCAGCAGCGTTCGGCGTTCTTTACAACAACACCGACGAGCTGTATCGCGTGTACTACAACGTCCCGAATTGCCTGAATCTGGAGCGCGCTACCAAGCTGCGCGAAGATGCCTGCCGCGATGGCAAGGTGGATGCGGCTTTGGTGCACATCAACCGTTCCTGCAAGATGTGGAGCGGCATTGCACTTGAAATGGGCCGCCGTATCGAAAACGATCTGAAGATTCCGGTTGTCACGTTCGACGGCGACCAGGCGGATCCCCGTAACTTCAGTGAAGCTCAGTACGACACGCGTATCGAGGGTATGACGGAAATCATGGAGAACAATAAGAGGAAGGGGGAGTAGCCATGGCTGCCATTGAGGAAACGCTTGCTCATCTGAGCGAAGTGGCTGCGAATCCGCGTGCTCAGCTCGACGCTGCAGTTGCGCAGGGACGTAAGGTTATCGGTGTGACGCCGTACTATATCCCCGAAGAGCTCGTATACGCTGCCGGCGCACTGCCGTTCGGCGTATGGGGCGCGCAGATGCCGCTCGTCGAAGCGAAGAAGTACTTCCCGCCGTTCTATTGCTCGATTTGCCAGACGACGCTTGAAATGGGACTGACCCACAAACTCGATAAGCTTTCGGGCATCATGATCACGGGTCTCTGCGATACGCTGCGTGCGTTCTCGCAGAATTGGAAGGCTGGCGTCGATGCGGTTCCGATGATTTACGTATCGCAGCCTCAGAACCGCCAGGATCCTGCCGGTCGTGAATACGTGCTTGCGTCCTACACGGAGGCGAAACGCGCTGTGGAGGAATGCGCCGACGCTATCATCGACGATGACAAGCTCGCCGAAGCGATCAAGCTGTACAACCAGTGGCGTGCCGCCATGCGTACGTTCGTCGAGCTTGCAGGGACGCATCCTGCCGAAGTCGGTGTTGCCGCGCGCAAAGACGTCATCGAGGCGTCCTATTTCATGGATAAGGCGGATCATCTTAAAGCCGTAACGGCACTTAACGATGCACTCGCTGCTCTGCCTCCTTCGGATGACGGCTTTAAGAAGATCGTCGTTTCGGGCATCTATGAGGGCATTCCGCAAATTCTCGATATGTTCGAAGAAAACAAATTTGCAATCGTCGGTGACGACCTGTCTAAGGAATCGCGTGCCTTTGCCGTTCAGGTTCCCGAAGACGAAGCGCCCCTTGATGCTCTTGCCGATGGCTACTGCGGCATCAAAGAAGACTCCATTCTGTTCGATCCGGGCAAAACGCATGCCGACAAGGTTGCCCGCATTGCTACGGAGCACGGTGCGAAGGGTGTAGTCCTGCTTCTTGCCAAGTTCTGCGACCCTGAAGAATTCGATGCGCCTTTCGTTGTCAATGCCTGCAAGGATGCCGGTGTTCGTACGGTGACTATCGAGATCGACCAAACGACGGAAAGCTACGAGCAAGCCCGTACTCAGCTGCAGACGTTCGCTGAACTGTTGTAACCATTCACTTTCCAACAAATGTGCGGAGTCTTACGGCCCCGCGGTCCTCTGGAGGCGCAAAACGAGCGTCCCTAGCGTGAGCTGCGCCTTCAGGGGTTTTTGAAACGAGGAGTTATGGCTCAAGAATTGAAATCGAAAAAAGAAGGCGGGTTCCATTACGCTTTCTTGATTGTGGCGGCAGGCATCGTGATCACGTGCGTTCCGTGCGCCTTGGTTCTTAGCTGCGCGGGCATTTACTTTACGCCTGTAAGCAATTACTTTGGAGTGCCTAAAGCGACCTTCACGCTCTACTTCAGCATTTTGAACATCTTTATGATGCTCACGCTGCCTTTCGCGGGCAAGCTGATGTCGAAAGTCGACCTTCGCGTCATTCTTTCGGTGTGCGTTGTTCTTTGCGGCATCGGATTGATCAGCATGTCGTTCTTCAATGCGATTTGGGAGTTCTACATCGCTGGCGTGGTACTGGGAATCGGCATCGCTCCGTTGATCTATCTTGCCGTTCCTACGCTGATTAATGCGTGGTGCAAGAAGAAGGTCGGATTCTTTATCGGCCTTTGCATGGCTTTCACGGGCATTGGCGGAGTTATTTTCAACCCTATCGGTACTGCTTTCATTCAGGCGGGGCCGGATGGTTGGCGTACTGGTTACCTGGTGTTTGGTATTCTCACTCTTGTCGTTACCCTTCCCTTTACTCTTTTCGTTGTGCGCTCGAAGCCTTCCGATAAAGGTCTTCTTCCTTATGGTGCCGGCGAAGCCGTCCAGTCCGCCGATAAGCCTGCCGCCAAGGAAAGCGGCGTGCCCGCCAACAGGGCGATGAAGACCTCTGCATTCATCGCAGTAGCTGCGTTCTGCGGCCTCATTACGATCAATCAAACGGTCTATCAGTTCATGCCGTCCTATTGCCAGTCCTTCAGCGCTTCGCTGCCCGATATTGCGGCTATGTCCGGCGTTGTCGCTTCTTCCTGCATGGCCGGTCAGGCTATTGGCAAGGTGATTTTGGGAGCGGTGAACGACAAGTCGATCAAGGGCGGTATGGCCTTCGGTATCGGCGGTGGCATCATCGGTGTCGTTCTCATGTGGTTCCTTCCGTCTCAGGCGATCATTCTTATGGTAGGCGCCTTCCTGTTTGGTTTCGTCTATGCGTGCACTACCGTTCAAACGCCGCTGCTGACGCGCGCTGTGTTCGGCAGCCTCGATTACACCAATATTTATTCCCGCGTCTCGATGGTCGGTGCTCTTGCGTCGGCATTTGCGGCCGTGTTCTGGGGCTGGATTATCGATCTGCCTAACGGCTTCTCTCTCATGTTCGCTCTCAGTTTGGTGTGCATGGTGGCTAGCTTTCTGCTGGGCACATTTGCGCTCGCTCGTGGCGCAAAGCTTGAACGCGTTGAAGAGATTCCCTCTAGCAATAAGTAGCACGTGGCGCTTTGCGTCTGTAAAAAACCGGGGGCTGTTTTCCTCATGCCCTCGGTTTCTTTCGAAAAAGGAGTAACAAATGGACTTTTCCCTCACCGATGAGCAGGAGCTTCTCGTTGACAGCATCGCTGAATTCTGCGAGCGCAATCTCGATGAGCAGAAGATTAACGATATGTACGAGAACCAGGCCATGAGCGACGACCTCATCAAGGCGTACCTCGATGCTGGCTTTGGTTTGATGGGCATTCCCGAAGAACAGGGGGGCGTCCCCTGCGATCGCGTGACTTTGGGAATTCTCACAGAAGAATTTGCCCATCATGCAGGTTGCGTGACGCCGTTCCTGAACAACACGCTCGCTATGTGCGACATGATTGATTTTGGCTCTCCGGAGCAAGTAGAGTTTTGCATGAAGCACTATATGGAAACCGGGAAGCCCATTTTCTCCCTGGGCTTTTCGGAGCCTGGCGCTGGCTCGGATAATGCTTCCATGTCTTCTGTGACGGTAAAACAGCCCGACGGCACGTATCTGCTCAACGGGCAGAAGACGTGGGTAACGCAGGGCGAAGTGTTCCCTTACGTGCTGGTTGTCGCTAAAGACGAAGATCCTACTCCTGCCAATCGTAAGATGTCCATGTGGCTTGTTCCTCGCGATACCAAGGGACTGAGCACGGCACCTCTGCATAAAATCGGTCAGCAGATTATGCCGTTCTGCGAGATGTACTTCGATGACGTCGTGCTCACCGAGGACATGCGCGTAGGCAAGGAGGGCGAAGGCTTCGTCAACCTGATGAAGAACTTCGAAATGGAACGTTGCCTTATTACTGCTCAGTGCCTCGGCTGCGCTCAGGCTGCTATGGACGATGCTGCCGCTTATGCGACCGAGCGCATGACCTTCGGTAAGCCCATCTCCTCCAATCAGCTTATTCAGCTCAAACTCACTGAGATGGAAACGGCGCTGCAGAATACCCGCAATATGCTGTATCGCACCTTGTGGAAGATGGATAATGATGAATCGGTACGAATCGATTCTGCTCTTCTCAAGCGCTACGGTGCCCAAAACTGTGTGAAAGTCGCAAGCGAAGCCCTGCAGATTTATGCCGGCCTTGGCTATACCACCGAAACGCGTGTCGGTCGCATCTGGAAGGATCTGCGCGGTCATGAAATCGCTGGCGGCACGGACGAAATCATGGTCTATATCGCCGGTCGTCAGCTGGCAAAGAAGTACGCCCGCAATTAGTCTCACGACGCGCTGAGGGGAGAGTCAGCTATGAAATATTTGGGTATCGACATAGGATCGACCACCTCGAAGTGCGTCATCGTCGACGCCAAGGGAAAGATCGTGGGGGTCGGTCTTTCCCTTGGCGGTGCCGGCACAAAGGGTCCTGAGCGTTCCCTAAAGATGGCGCTTGATGATGCCGCGCTTATCGAATCCGATATCGATCGCACGTGTGCAACTGGCTATGGCCGAAATTTAATTCAGCAAGCCGATATGCAGCACTCTGAGCTTTCCTGCCACGCAAAGGGCGCTTCGCGTTTGTTCCCTACGGCTCACACGGTCATCGATATTGGCGGCCAGGACGCCAAAGTCCTGAAACTTGACGATCAAGGCAATTTGGAAAATTTCGTGATGAACGATAAGTGCGCAGCTGGCACAGGCCGTTTTCTCGATGTCATGGCGAATGTGCTTGGTGTTCGCACGGACGAGCTTTCAAATCTTGACAATAAAGCTACTGGGGTCGCATCCGTTTCTTCAACGTGCACCGTATTTGCCGAGTCCGAAGTGATTTCCAAACTGGCCTCCGGAGTGCCGATGGAGAACATCGTCGCTGGTGTTCATGCGTCCGTTGCGGATCGTACGTACGGCCTGGTTCGGCGTTTGGGCGTTACCAAGGATGTGGCCATGACAGGTGGTGTCGCCTTGAATGAAGGATTAAGGCACCGGCTCGAAGAGCGCATCGGGGAACCGATTCTTACTTGCTCTATTGCTCAATATAATGGGGCGTTTGGTGCCGCTTTGTATGCACTCGAAGCTTAACGGCCCTTCGATAGCAAAGCGAGGGGGGAGGTTCTATGGGTGGACTTCAAGGTCTGCAATTATTGAATTCTGTTGAAAGGGCTATTCCCGAGCAGTCATTGTTGCGACTTCTGCACAAAGGCTTCAGATTGCATCCAGCGAAGAATCTTCTCGTTTGGAAGACGCGAAATGTTACTTATGGAGAGGCGTACTGCAAAGCGTATGCTTTAGCGCGCTACTTTCGCTACGGGCTTGGACTGGTCTCAGGTGATACGTTATTGCTTGTCTCTAGAAACAACCCGGAATTCGCCATAGTTGTTGCGGCGGCAGAAGCTCTGGGCGTTAGCATCGCTTTGCAATCAACATTAGCGAGCGCAACCGAAGCAAAGAGGCTTTTCGGACAGGTGCACCCTTCACTTGTGATTTCCGATAGCGATCGTGTTTGCAGCTTTGCCCACCAAGCCGATCTCGATTCCAAGGTGATGGGAAGGCATATGGCCTACCATTGCATTCCCCTGAAGAAGGTGCTTCAGCGTCCGGTGGAAGTCAGCCGGTACGACATCCATTCCGACGACTTCAAGGAATCGAAAATCATCTTGTTTTCTTCGGGATCAACAGGGTTTCCGAAGCCTATTGTCAATCGGGTCTCCTCTTTCATGCTCAATGCTCAGAAACTTGTCGATGCCTTGGGGATAAATGGCGGGGACGTGCTTTACGTTCCCGTTCCCTTTTCTCATGTATATGGGTTTCTTGGCGTTCATGCGGCTTTGCTCGCGGGCGCGACGCTCGTTTCAGCCGAACGGTACACTCCGGAATCGTCGTTAGCCCTGCAGGCTGCTGCCCGCACGAGCGTCTATTTTGGGGTAACGACGATGTATGTGCGCGAGCTGCGCGTAAACGAAAGCGACGATTGGGATTTGCAGTCCTTGCGTGTCGGCATGATCGCTGGTGCCTCCTGCCCATCCAACGTGTTCGAAACTTTCGAGAGTAGGTACAACTGCACGCTGTTGCAGTCCTATGGGATGACAGAGACGGCGGCTACGTTAACTATTGATAGTCTTACTGACCCGCTTTCGATCAGGGCAAAAAGCGTGGGCCGCGCAACGCCTGGGGCTCAGGTGTCTATAGATCCTGAATCGCATGAGATTCTCTGTAAGACTTCCACCTTAATGCAAGGCATTTTGCGCGATGGCGTTCTTGTGCCGCCTGAGCTCGATTCAGATGGATGGTTTCATACAGGGGATATGGGCGTACTCGATTCGAGCGGACGCCTTTATATCACGGGGCGAATCAAGGATATGGTCATTCGCGGCGGGATAAATATTTTCCCCACTGAGATAGAGTCTCTCTATCATTCGCATCCGAATGTTCTTGATTGCTATATGGTGGGCTACCCCGATCCAGAACTAGGGGAGCGTACGTGCCTTTGCGTTCAGCTGCGCCATCCCGGGGTTGATACGTCATATGATTTGCGTGAGTATGCACGAGGCCGCATCGAAAAATGCAAATATCCCGATGTCGTTCTTAAGATGGCCGATTTCCCGCGGCTGGGAAACGGTAAAGTCGACCGTAAGCAGCTGAAGCAAGATGTTGAAAAAGCGCTCAAACCTACACGAAGATTTCTACTTTAGGACGGTGTGGCGTTCATGGAGTATACGAAAGAACAAAAGAAGGCTATCGACTCTGTTAACGAATTCTGTGATGCCAATGTGACTGAAGAAAGGGTCCGCCATTGGGTCCAAACCCGCGGAGTTCCAGATCAACTGACCAGATGCCTTTATCAGGGTGAGCTAAAAAAATATTTGTTTCCTCCTGTGCTTGGAGGGGCGGATGTGTCATTCCTTGCTCGCGCGACATTCATCGAACAGATGATGAGACGCTGTGGAGCGACCATGCCTGTCCTAGGGGATATGACGTCTATTGCGCTGTTGTCTACCATGCGCGAACAGTCACAGCGAGAGATTGCCGAGCAGTTTTCGCTCGAAGGAGGACGAATCGGTTTTTCAGAGGCTTTCTCAGAGCCTAATGCCGGCAGTGATGCCTCGGCAGTGCGTACCTCTGTCGGCGTTGACGAGGCGGGCATCTACCTGAACGGTACCAAAAACTTTGTGAGTTCCGGTCAGTTTATGCCCTGGGTCCTCGTTCTTGCGCATGATCCGATTTACGGTGGTTCGGATGGCGGGCTGTCGCTTTGGCTCATTCCTGTTCATTCAGAAGGTATTTCTACCTATCCTCTCGCAACGTTGGGCCAGGAGATGCTTTCTCCTGCACGGATTGAGTTTTCCCAGGTGAAGCTCGAACCTCATTGGCAGATACAAACCGAGGGCCAGCTCGATTCCATGCTAAAGCGTCAGTACGAGTTAGGTCGTGTGCTCGTGTGCGCTTCCAGTTTGGGTCTCTCCGAGGCCGCCTTCGACGATGCGGTGCGTCATGCGACTGAACGAATGATCAAGGGGCGCCGCATGACTTCTCTTTCCTCTATCCAGGAAAAACTCGTCGACATGGAAACGAGCATTCGGAGTATGCGCATGTTTGTTTACCATGCAGCCTCCGCGCTCGATGGGCAACAAACAGATGAGTCCCATCTTGCTTGCGCGCTGATGAAACGATACGTGCCGAGTGCGGCAACGGATGTCGCGTCCATGGCCCTTCAGATTTTTGGCGGTTCGGGGTATACCGACGAACAGAGGGTGGGTCGCATTTGGCAAGATTGCCGAGGAAACCAGATTGCCCAAGGTGCAGATGAGCTCATGACGAAGCTGGCTTGCAAGTTAATCACCAAACGCGCGTTGCAATAGCTTCGTAGACCAGCGTCCCCGCCGCCCCTTCGCGCATTATGGAGCCACCGTGGAAGCAACCGGCGCCCTGCCGCGGGCGGGTCGGGCGCATGCGCTATAATGCCACCGCAATCGAATACGCAAAGGCTATGACGAAGACAGCATCGCGCCTCGCCGCCGACACAGAGAAGGGCCCCTTGGCTGAAAGAGCCCCGAAGCGCGCGCGATGATTCCCTTCACCAGCTGTGCGGTTGAACGGCGTCTGCGACATTCGCGGTGCGCGCTCAGTAGGCTGCATCGGCCCGCCCCCGTTATCGGGCAGCAAGTGGATGCGCGGCCCGCACGGCCGCGGTCAACCAGGGTGGTACCGCGAGAGCCCCTTCTCGTCCTTGGATCGAAGGACGAGAAGGGGCTTTTCCGTGGAAGGAGACATGCATGGCAATCGTTGACGAAATCAACGCGCTTCAGGCCGAAACGCTCGCCGCCATCGACGCGGCCGACAGCACGGCCGCGCTCGAGCAGGTCCGCGTGGGCGTCCTGGGCAAGCAGGGCACGCTCACCGGCTACCTGCGCTCGATGGGCAGCGTCCCCAAAGAGGAGCGCGCTTCGGTGGGCAAGACGGTCAACGTCGCCCGCAACGCGGTGGAATCCGCCCTGGCCGCACGCAAGGAAACCCTCGCCCGCGCCGAGCTTTCGGCCAAAATCGCCGACAGCGCCGTCGACGTCACGCTGCCGGGTCGCGCCCAGCAGGTGGGTTCCCGCCATCTCATCAGCCGCATCACTGACGAAATCGCCGAAGTCTTCATGGGCATCGGCTATTCGGTCGCCTCGGGCAACGAAGTCGAAAACGACTACTACAACTTCGAGGCCCTCAACACCCCGCCCGACCATCCGGCCCGCGGCATGCAGGACACCTTCTACGTCGTCGACCGCTCGGGGGACAAGGCGGCTGTGCGCGGCGAGTCCGACGTCCTTCTGCGCACCCAGACCTCCGGCGTGCAGGCCCACGTGATGGAAGAGCAGGAACCGCCCATCTACATCATTGCGCCCGGCAAGGTCTACCGCCGCGACGTGGCCGACCCCAGCCATCTGCCCCAGTTCAACCAGATCGAGGGCCTCGTGGTCGACAAGGGCATCACCTTCGGCGACCTCAAGGGGACGATCGACTATATGTGCAAGCAGATCTTCGGCGAAGACCGCCGCACCCGCCTGCGCGCCCATTACTTCCCCTTCACCGAGCCTTCGGCCGAAGCCGACGTGTCCTGCGGCGTCTGCGGGGGCACGGGCCATCTGTACAACGGCGACCGCTGCCGCATGTGCAAGGGCACGGGCTGGATCGAAATCCTGGGCTGCGGCATGGTTGACCCCAACGTGTTTGCCTACGCGGGCATCGACCCCGAAGTCTATTCGGGCTTCGCGTTCGGCATGGGCGTCGAGCGCATCGCCTGCCTCAAGTACGACGTCCCCGACCTGCGCATGCTCCTCGACGGCGACATGCGGTTCCTCCGACAGTTCTAGAAAGGCGCGAAGATGAAGGTATCTCTGAAATGGCTGCGCAACTACGTCGACGTGCCTACCGACACGCAGGCGTTCTGCGATAGGCTCGACCTTACCGGCACGGGCGTCGAAGGCGTCGACGAAACCGGCTGCGGCTTCAGCGGGGTCTACGTGGGCCGCGTCGACAGCATGGTGCGCCATCCCAATTCCGATCACATGTTCATCACCCAGATGAACGTGGGTGACCGCCACCGGGGCGAAAACGGCCAACCCGAGCCCCTGCAGATCGTCTGCGGCGCCCAGAACTTCAAGGAAGGCGACCGCGTGCCCGTGGCGATGATCGGCGCCAAGCTGCCCGGCGACATCACGATCAAGAAGGGCAAGCTGCGCGGCGAAGTGAGCTACGGCATGAACTGCAGCCAGCGCGAACTGGGCTTGGGCGAAGGGGTGCACGGCCTCTACATCCTTCCCGAAGATGCTCCGCTCGGCGCCGACGTGGCAAAGTACCTGGGCCTTTCCGACACGGTGCTCGATCTGGAAATCACGCCCAACCGCCCCGACCAGCTCTCGATCGAGGGTATGGCCCGCGAGGTGGGCGCCATGTACGGCAATCCGGTGAAGGGCGCGACCGATGATTTCACCCTCACCGAAGGCGACGTGCCCACGTCCGATCTGGTCGACGTGGAAATCGCCGACGAGGACCGCAGCCCCCGCTACACGGCGCGCGTGATCCAGAACGTGAAAATCGGCCCGAGCCCCGCATGGCTCGCCGAACGCCTGGCCACCTGCAACTGCCGGTCGGTCAACAACGTGGTCGACGCGACCAACTACGTCCTCTTCCTGCTGGGCCAGCCCCTGCACGCCTTCGACTACGACAAGCTCGTGGCGGGCGGTGACAAGGCCCATATCGTCGTGCGCGCAGCGAAAGACGGCGAGAAGCTGGTGACCCTCGACGGCCAGGAGCGCGAGCTCACGAGCGACATGACGGTCATCGCCACGCCCGAGCGCGCCGTGGCCCTGGCGGGCGTCATGGGCGGCTTGGAAACCGAAGTCACCGACACCACCACCAACGTTCTGCTCGAGGTGGCCACCTTCGATTCGGCCCACACGAGCCGTACAAGCCGCAACCTGGGCCTTATCAGCGAAAGCTCGATGCGCTACGAGCGCAAGGTCGATTCCGCCGGCATCGAGCGCCGGGCCGACTACGCCGCCGCCCTCATCGCCGCGATTGCGGGCGGCACGCCGAGCCGTGGTCTGGTCGACGTGGCCGTGCAGGTCAACGAGCCTGCCGACCTTGTCTTCCGCGTGGCCCGTTTCCAGCAGATGATGGGCGCCCAAATCCCCGAAGCCTTCGCCGTCGATGCCCTCACGCGCTTGGGCTGCCAGGTTTCCGAAACCGAGCCGGGCGTCTACCGCGTCCTCGCGCCGACCTTCCGTCCCGACCTCGAACGCGAGATCGACCTCTACGAAGAGGTGCTGCGCCTTTGGGGTATGGACCGCATCCCGCCCACGCTTCCCGGCGGTCGCGGCCGCATCGGCAAACGGTCGTGGGCCGAGCAGATCAAGGGCAAGCTGCACGACGCCCTGCGCGCGAGCGGCATGAACGAGACGATGACCTATTCGTTCGCCCGTCCTTCCGATTTGGCCGACCTGCGCATGGACGCGGCGGTCTCCGGCGAGGCGGTCGAGCTCATCAACCCGATCAACGCCGACCAGAGCGTGATGCGCCAGAGTATCATCCCCGGCCTTTTGCGCAGCGTCGTGCACAACCAGAACCACGGCGTGAAGAGCGTCCAGCTCTACGAGATGGGCAACGTCTTCAGCATCACCGAAGGCCATAAGCTGCCCAAGCAGCGCGAGCGCCTTGCCGGCGTGCTCGTGGGGTCGATGCATCCGGCGGGCTGGAACCGCCACGAGGTGGCCGCCGACTTCTTCGACGGCAAGGGCGTCGTGGAAAACATCGTGCGCGAGCTCGCTCTGCCCAAGGTGCGCTTCAAGGCCCTCGAGGCCGACGATGCGCCCTTCCTGCAGCCGGGTCGCGCGGCCGAGGTCCTGTCGAACGGCAACCAGATCGGCTGGGTGGGGGAGATTCACCCGCTCGCCGTGGCCGCCTTCGAAGCCGAAGGCCCCGTGGTGGCCTTCGAGCTCGACGTCGACGCCCTGGTGAACAACGCCCGCATCGAGCGCGACACCTTCGAGTTGTCGGAGTTCCCGCCCGTTACCGTCGACGTGGCCTTCGTGGTCGACGAAGCCGTGACCAACGAGCGCCTGATGCAGTGCATGCACTCGGCCGGCGGCAAGCTGCTTTCGACCGTGCGCCTTTTCGACGTCTACCGCGACGCCGACCGCCTGGGCGCGGGGAAGAAGTCGATGGCCTACGCGCTCGAGTACCAGGCCATGGACCGCACCCTTTCCGGCGAGGAGGCCGAAAAGGCTCACACCCGCCTGGTGAAGAAGGTCTGTGCCGCCACCGGCGCCGAGGTCCGCGCCTAGAGCGCGACCGGCTAAGAGCGATTCGCAAGCCCCAAGAGCCCGCTTCGGCGGGCTCTTTTTGTATGCCGTCGAGATCGCGCTGCGCGCCTGCTGTGCGGAATGCACGGTCGTTGAATGAGCCACAGGGGCCACATCTCTTCGACTCATCAGACGGCCCCTGCTGTGCGACGCACCCCACTCTGAACAGGCAAAACGCAACAATTACCCCACAGGGGTCATTCCCTCGCGTGTGCGTGCGGGCGCACAATCGACCCATATTCAGACTGGATCCGAACAGAGAAGGAGGGAATCTCATGTCTGAAGAAGGAAAAGGGGAAGGGACGCCCCGGGACGCGGCAGGCGCGGCCGAGCCCGCTGAAAAGAAGCGCAAGAACAAGTGGCTCGTGCTCGGCGTGATCGTCGCCGTGCTCGTGGTTGCCGGCATCGGCTTCAACATCTGGCACGAGCAGCCGAGCTTCTGCAACACGGTATGCCATGCCCCGATGGACAACTATGTGGCCAGCTACACCTCCGACGACCCGGGCCTGCTCGTCACCCCGCACGCCCAGGCCGGCGTGAACTGCCTCGACTGCCATGAAGCCAAGCTCGACGAGCAGCTCACCGAAGTGGTTGCCTGGAGCTCCGACAACTTCCCGGTCGACGAGCAGGGCAACCTGGTCAACCCCGATGCGGAGAACATGGCCAGCCCCGAATTCTGCCTGAAGAGCGGTTGCCACGACTGGAACGACGTGGTGAACAGCACCTGGGGCTTCGCCGGCAACGACGCCAAGTACAACCCGCACAGCAGCCACCAGGACGGCTCGGTGCAGTGCGGCGACTGCCATAAGTCGCACACCACGTCGACGCTCTACTGCGGCAAATGCCATGCACTGAACCTGCCCGAGGGATGGGAGAACACTCATGACGCAGACTAACGTTTCCCGTCGCGGCTTTCTGAAGGGGGCCGGCATCGCGGCGATCGGCGCAGCCGCCATGGGCGCGCTCACCGGCTGCGGCAACGGCACGCAGACCAAGAACACCGCCTACGACGTGCGCACGCAAACGCCGGACACCCCGTCGTGGCTGGGCGAAGTTCCCGAAGTGGCCGAATCCGACATCACCGAAACGCTCGACTACGACGTGGTGGTCGTGGGCGTCGGCACCGCCGGCGTGCCCGCCATCATCAGCGCTGCCGAAAACGGGGCGCGCGTCCTCGGCGTCGACCAGCGCGACAAGGTGGGCACGGTCCGCGAGGACCTGGGCGCGATCAACTCGCACTTGCAGCAGGAAGGCGCGGCCGCCCATCCCGACTGCGCGATCGACAAGGACGAGGCCCTCGACGACCTCATGCGCTACTCCAACGGCGTGGCCGACCGTCGCCTGCTCAACGTGTGGGCCGACGAATCCGGTGCCATGATCGACTGGATCACCGCTATCTGCGAACGCAACGGCCATTTCAAGATGAACTGGGAAGCCGGCGTGGGCGATACGAAGCTGCCCGAACGCGCCTGGGCCACGAGCCACAGCCCGCAGAAGCTCGTCGACGACAAGAACCTCTCCTTCGGCCAGGAACTGGTGGATTACGCGTCCGAAAAGGGTGCGGAATTCCGCTGGAACACCTCGCTGATCAAGTGCGAGCAGGATGAGGAAGGCCGCGTCACCGGCGTCATCTGCCGCGATGACAAAGATAAGCACTACATCCGCATCAACGCTTCCAACGGCGTCATCCTCTGCACCGGCGGCTACGCGGCCAACACCGAGATGCTCGCCGACCGTCAGCCCTGGAACCAGAAGATCCGCATCAACACCCCTCCGGGAGCGGGCAATTCCGGCGACGGCATCAAAGCGGCCCTGTGGTGCGGCGCCCACATGGACCCGGTGGGCACGTCGGTCCTGTTCAACCGCGCGGCGGTCAAGCCCAGCGAAACGGCCGGCTCCGATGTGAAGGGCGCCTGGTTCTGGTTCGGCGAGCAGCCCTTCCTCAAGGTCAACCTCAACGGCGAGCGCTTCACCAACGAGGCCCTGCCCTACGACTACGTGCTCCATGCGGCCATGATGCAGCCGGGCAGCACCTACGTGGACATCTGGGATTCCAACTACTTCGCCGACACCAAGGCCTTCGACGAGCACGGCTGCTGCCGCCTGTACCCGTGGGACAACGGGGCGCCGTCGAACAAGGACATCTCCGACATGCCCGCCGCCCTGCAGAAGCTCGAAGACCAGGGCTACGTGCAGCGCGCCGACACGATCGAAGAACTTGCTGAAAAGCTCGAAGTGCCTGCCGATACGCTGAAGACCACCTGGGAGAACTACAACTCCTATGCCAAGGCCGGTCACGACCCCGAATTCAACAAGGAGGCCCAGCGTCTGATCGCCCTCGACCAACCGCCCTATTTCGGTTGCCGCACGGGCTGCTGGTTCCTCGCCACGATCGACGGCGTGCGCATCGATACGAACATGCACCCGCTCGACGACGCCGGCAAGCCCATCCAGGGCCTCTACACGGTGGGCAACGATTCGGGTGGCATCTTCTGCTTCACCTACCCGAGCCTGTTCGTGGGCTTGGCGTGCGGCCGCTCGATGACCTTTGGCCGTCGAGCCGGCAAACTTGCTGCCACGATGGAAGCCTAGCCTGAAGGCTCGCACCGCGCATACACGGTACAATTGCACGGCGACCCCGTTCGGGGCCGCCGTTTTTCATGGTGAGGGGGCAACGGAAATGACGGAGGGGAAGCGCGCGCAGGCGTTCGCAAGCGGCCGACTGTGGAGGGCAGCTGCGGCGCTCGCCTGCCTGGAACTGGTCGTCATCGCGATGAACGCGGTGGTGTTCCCCGCATTCGACGACGTGTTCTCGCCGGCGCGCGACCTTTCGGTGCTCGCCCATGCCGTCTTCCTGCTGGCGGTGGGCGTTTTGGCCACCTTCAAGCCGCGGGTGCTCCATCTGAAATCCTTCGACGTGGCCACGTTCGCCTGCCTGACGGTGGGCGCCATGCTCCTGATGCCCGCCTTGCAGCTGCAGAGCCCGGCGCTGCTCGTCGTGGCCTCCTGCTTGGTCTCGGCCGGCCGCGCGGGCGCCCTCCTCTTCGTGGGCCTGGCCCTGCTCGACCTGTCGCGCTACCAGATGTGGATCGCGGTGACCGTGGGCTTCTTGGCGGCGCTTGCGGCCGTACCCCTGCTGGCGGATGCACCCGCCTTCGCGTGGGCGTTGATCTACCTCGTGCTGCCGATCGTCGCCTTCGGGCTCGTCTTCAAAGGCGCCCAGCCCCTGTTCGAGCAGGCGAGCGAAGGGGAGCCTCCGGCCGAGGTGGCCATCATGCGCCCGGCCACGTTCCTGCCGCTCGCCAGCCAGCTCTTCGTCTGCCTCTTTCTCTTCCACTTGGCCTTCGGCTTCAGCCTGCGCTACGACGAGGCGCTGCGCCTGCCCTTCGCCGACGCCCTGCTCGCCGTCCCCCTGGCGGCGTTTCTGCTCTACCTGGCCTTCGTGCGGAAGAGCCCCGACGACGACGTGCTCGCCCGCGTGTCGGTCGTCTGCGTGATCGCGGGATTCTTCGTGGTAACGAGCGACAACCGCGCAGCGCTCCTTTCGAGCAACGTCTTGCTTTCGGCAGGCAACGTCCTCTTCGACATGGTCGCGTGGGTGGTGCTTGCCGAAGTGGCCAACCGCAACCGCGCCGGCGCCGTGGCCGTCTTTTCGTGGGGGCGCGGCGTGTGCGCCCTGGGGTCGATTGCCGGAGCCGGTTTGGGCGTATGGTGCACTTCGCTCATCGCCACCTCGCCCGATTTGCTCGAGTTCGTGTCGGGCGTCATGCTCGTGGCGGTTGCGGCCTACGCCCTCATCGGGCTGCGCGCCTTCAGCTTCAGCGAAACGGTCGAGCAGGTCGACCCCGGCGAAGGCCCCGCCGCGGCCGCGTCACCCGAAGACGTGTTCGAGGCGCGGTGCGCCCAGGTCATCGAGCAGTACGGCCTTTCCAAGCGAGAAGGCGAGGTCTTCCGCATGCTTGCGCGCGGCCGCGACCGCACCTACGTGCAGGAGCAGCTCGTCATCTCGCGCAACACGGTGAAGGCCCACGTGCGCCACATCTACGAGAAGCTCGGCGTCCACAGCCACCAGGACCTCATCGACCTCGTGCAGGATTAACGTGACAACGTCACCTGCCCCTGTTGTCACCGTGACGACGGACAACAGGGGCGCGTGATGTTGTCACACGCCGGCCCCAGCGACTCGTGCGCCCCTTTCGCGTGCATGCGGCGTCCCCTGCTGCTCCTTCACCGCGCCGGGCGCCGCAGGTCGGCGCGCGCTCTCCGCGCTGGCGCCCCGCACCTTTCTGGAACTTCCTCGTTCTCCCATGGCATAGTCGAAGCGTGTGGTGGCGACGATGTGGCGATCTCCGTGCACAGCGATCTAGGGAGGGACGCACATGAGAGATGAGGAGAGATGCTATGGGAGAACGTGCGGGTGCGGACCGTGAACAGCAGGCAGCGGAAGGCGAGGTGTACGGGTACGCGCGCGTGTCGTCGGTCGACCAGAACCTGAACCGGCAGCTCGATGCCCTGCGGGCGTTCCCGGTGGCGGCGGACCGCATCTTCGAAGACAAAACGAGCGGAAAGGACTTCAACCGTCCCGGCTATCGGCGTCTCATGCGCACGGTGGGCCCCGGCGACGTCATCGTCGTGCAGAGCATCGACCGCCTGGGACGCAACTACCGCGAGATCCTCGACGAATGGCGGGCGATCACCCAGGTCAAAGAGGCGCACATCGTGATGATCGACATGCCCCTGCTCGACACGCGCACAGCGGCGCGCAGCGTGACCGGGCAACTCATATCCGACATCGTCCTGCAGCTGCTCAGCTACGTGGCGCAAGTGGAACGCGAGCACATCAAGCAGCGGCAGGCGGAAGGAATCGCGTCGGCCAAAGCGCGCGGGGTGCGGTTCGGCCGTCCGCGCATTCCGCTGCCGCCCCAGTTCGACCAGGTGAGGGGCGCGGTGTCGGCCGGCCGTATGACGCGGGCCCAGGCCGCTCGCGCGCTCGGCGTGAGCGCGTCCACCTTCGATCGCTGGGTGCGCCGCGAGCGGCTCAAATGACGGCAGAAATGCTGCCGCGACGTCCGCGAGCGCCGCTTCCGAAGCGCCCGCGCAGAAAGGCGCGTCCGCGGCGACGCAGGGGGAATCCGCTTCCAAGGACGGCGCCGCCCGCGCAGCCGATACCGCCGCCCAAGCGGGCGACGAAGCGAGCGCTTCCGATGCCGCCAGCCTGGAATCGGGCACAGACGGCCGCTACGAAGACCACGGCCTCTACCTGGTGACCGTGCGCTATGTCGACGACGCCGGCGCGCAGATCGCTCCGAGCTTCCAAACCGAACTGCGCGCGGGCGCCTCGTGGAGCGCGCCTAGCCCTGCGATCGGCGGCTACGACCTCGCCGACGCGTCTCAGGCCACCCTCGCGGGAACGGCGCAGGGTTCCGACCACAGCCCCGTCTACACGGTGGTCTACCACGCCAACCTCGCCACCTACACGGTGGCCGTCGAGCTGCAGGTGGGAGACGGCTACCGCGTGGCCCGAACCGAAACGCGCACGGCGCCCGCCGGCACGCGGGTGGCCGCTGCGCCCGAAGACATCGCGGGCTACCACTGCGTCACCGGGGAAGCCGACCGGGCGACGACCGTCACGGCCGACGGCAAGGCCGTGATCGAACTTCGCTACGACCAGGACGTTCCCAGCTACGGGGTCTACTTCGAAACGGGCGGGTCCTACGTGGCGCCCCAGACGGGCCATGCGGGCGACGCGGTCGTGGCGCCTGCCGCGCCCACCAAGAAGGGCTATGCCTTCGCGGGCTGGGATACCGACGGCGACGGGGCGGCCGACGCCCTGCCCACGGCGATTCCCGACCACGACGTCACCGCCCGGGCCGTTTGGGCCCCCGCCCAAGCGACCTACCAGGTGCGCTACTACCTGCAGCGGTCGGGCGACGAATACGGCGGCGAAAAGCACTATCGGCTTATCGAAACCCGCACGCTCACGGGCGCAACCGAGTCGACGACGCCCGCTGCCGAGCGCCTGGACACGAGCAAGGGCGCACCCTACCAGTACTACCAGTACGCGCGCGAGACCCAGGCGACCATCGCAGGCGACGGCTCGACCATCGTGGGCGTGTTCTACGACCTCAAGCCGGTGACGGTGAGCTACTATGCGTCGATTGACGGGGTGCACGTGCATGACGCAGACCTCATCGAGAAGAAGACGCTTCTGATGTACCAGGATTTCTATCTTCCCGATACGGACGCGGCGCTTTCCTTCTACAAGGCGCACGGCGGGAAGGCTTCGGGCTTTGAGGGGTATCTGAACAACGAAAGCGGGTATTGGCTTGCTGCCGGTAGGGTGATGGTCACGCCTATCGATGTGGCCTTCACGGGGTCCGGGTCTCTTGAATCGACGGTCATCGCCCTGTTCGCCGATGGGCTGGTCATGACGTATTCCCGCAACGTCAATGAAGGATTGACCCCGGGCGATTACTCCGACGACCCTGCCTTTGCGGAGGATTCAACAAAGGGGGATTATCACCGGTTCGTGGGGGAGGGCGAGACTACCCCCTGGAAACCCGTTCAGTGGCGTTGCTCGAAGAGCCATTGGGACGGGAAAGACGAGAGCGCGATCGATTGGGGGCCGTGGCAGACCTTCGACGAATCCTCGCTCGATGCGACCGGCCACTATACAGTGCCCGGAGGGGGAAAGAACTTCGACCGCGTCAACCAGAACGTCGTCGAATTCCGCTTCGCCCGCCGCTCCTACACCGTCACCTACTATTCCAACGGCGAAAAGGTGGGCAGCGTCACGCGCCGCTTCGGCGAGCAGTTCGCAACGGGGGAGGGGGTCGATGCTTCGGTCCTTACGCCCCACGACGGGCTCGTCTTCGCCGGCTGGGCGGTCCGACCCACCGCGACCGCCACGGTGAAGGACACGCTCACGATGCCCTCGCAGAACGCCTCGCTCTACGCCCTGTGGAAGCGCCCCGACGTCACGGTGACCTTCGACGCGGAAGGCGGCACGCCCACCGCCGCGCAGACGGTCGCCTGGGGAGCCAAGGCCTCCGCGCCCGCCGCGCCCACGCGGGAGGGCTACGCCTTCGGCGGCTGGTACTACTTCGGCGAAGGGTCGCCCGTGCCCGCACGCTTCTCGTTCGACCAGGCGCTCGAGAGTAACATGACCCTCTACGCGGCATGGAAGTCGACGGCGGAGCCCGTGTCCTACACGGTGGTGCACGTGACCGGCGACGGCCGGGTGCTCGCGCGCGAGACGCACCAGGGCCTCGTGGGCGAAACGGTCACGGCCACCCCGCTTGCCGCCAGCGACCCGGTGCGAGCGGGCTATCGCTACGTGTCGTCGACGGGCTCGACGCTCGACCTTTCGCGGAATGCGGAGGGCAACGTGATCACCTTCGTCTACGCCAAGGACCCGGCATACGCCTATGTGGTGCGCGGGATCGATGCGGAAACCGGCCGCGACATCGCCGATATGCGCTGTATCCTTTCGAGCGACGCCCTCATCGACGTCGACGCGCCCCAGGTGAGCGGCTGGCGCGTGCGCGGCGCCGGGACGGGCTACGTGGTGTCTCTTCTACACATCTAGATGTGTATAAGCGACAGCCGTACGGTCGGGCCTTGAGCGCGTGCCCGGCGTCAGCCTGGTGGAGCCCCAAGGCACCTACCTCATGTGGCTCGACTGCGCGGGGCTTGTCCACCGCCTGGGAGACCGGCCCCTCGACGACTTCATGGTCAACGAAGCCCGCCTGTGGATGAATGCCGGCACCAAATTCGGCGGCGCGCAGGGCGGCAACTTCGAGCGCATGAACATCGCCACCCAGCGCGCCACCGTCAACGAGGCGCTTGCCCGCCTCGCCCGTGCCGTCGATCGCCTGTGACGAAGGCGGCAAAGCCGCCCACGCGGGAAGGCCGCCTTCGCACGAGCACCTGCTTCGATTGCGCATGCGGCACGGATGTGCCGAAGTGCAGCGGATTTCAAACCCCGCTGGCACAGATGCATCGAAATGCAGCATGGCTCTTTTGCCCCGTGGCGCAAAAGAGCCGAAGTGCAGCATAGACGATGCTGCACTTCGATGAATCCGTGCCCACCTTGAGAGAGTCCTTACTGCACATCGGCATATCTGTGCCAGACGACGCGCATTTTTACTGCACATCGCGCAATCTGTGCCATCATCGCCGCAAGATGGCGCAACGAGCGTTGAACCTCACCGAGTCGACGGAGCCCGGCGCGTGCACCGCCACCCTGGCCGTCGCCCTGGCGCAATCCATAGCGCCCCGAAGCGCAAAAAAGCGGGCCCTCCGAAGAGGGCCCGCTTACCGCTAGGGCGTATGCGCTGCTTAGCCGATCGTGGAGCCCACGAAGCCCGGCGTCTGGTCTTTCTGCAGGACGTCGTGCGCGCCGCCCTCGACGATCGACGTCGCCGACACGAGCGTGAGCTTGGCGTTCTGCTGCAGGTCGGGGATCGTCAGGCACCCGCAGTTGCACATGGTCGACTTCACCTTCGAAAGCGTGACCGTCACGTTGTCCTTCAGGCTGCCCGCATAGGGAACGTAGGAGTCGACGCCTTCGACGAAGGACATCTTCTTCTTTTCGCCGCCCATGTCGTAGCGCTGCCAGTTGCGGGCGCGGGCCGAACCCTCGCCCCAGTATTCCTTCATGTAGTTGCCGTTGACCGTGACCAAATTCGACGGCGATTCATCGAAGCGGGCGAAGTAGCGGCCCAGCATAACGAAGTCGGCGCCCATGGCGAGGGCCAGCGTAATGTGGTGGTCGTAGACGATGCCGCCGTCGGAGCAGATGGGCACGTAGACGCCCGTCTCCTCGAAGTACTCGTCGCGCGCCTTGGCCACTTCGATCGTCGCCGTGGCCTGGCCGCGGCCGATGCCCTTCTGTTCGCGGGTGATGCAGATGGAGCCGCCGCCGATGCCGATCTTCACGAAGTCGGCGCCCGCTTCGGCCAGGAAACGGAAGCCGTCGGCGTCGACCACGTTGCCGGCGCCCACCTTGACGGTGTCGCCGTAGTGCTCGCGAATCCAGGCGATCGTGTCGGCCTGCCAGGCCGAATAGCCTTCGGACGAGTCGATGCACAGGCAGTCGACGCCTGCCTCGACCAGGGCGGGCACGCGTTCGGCGTAGTCGCGCGAGTTGATGCCGGCGCCCACCATGTAGCGCTTGTGCTCGTCGAGCATTTCGTTGGGGTTGCTCTTGTGCGAGTCGTAGTCCTTGCGGAAGACCATGTACATGAGCTTGTCGTCTTCGTCGACCACCGGCAGGGAGTTCAGTTTGTTGTCCCAGATGATGTCGTTGGCCTGCTTGAGGGTGGTGTCGCCCGGGGCCACGATGAGCTTCTCGCGCGGGGTCATGAAGGTGGCGACCTTTTCTTCGGTGCCCATGCGGGACAGACGGTAGTCGCGTTCGGTCACCACGCCGAGCAGCTTGCCGTGGGGATCGGCGCCTTCGGTCACGGGCATGGTGGAATGGCCCGTTTCCTCCTTCAGCTTGAGCACGTCGCCCAGGGTCATTTCGGGCGAGAGGTTCGAATCGCTCACCACGAAGCCGGCCTTGTAGGCCTTGACGCGGGCGACCATGGCGGCTTCGTCTTCGATCGACTGGCTGCCGTAGATGAAGCTCATGCCGCCTTCGGTGGCGAGGGCCACGGCCATGCCGTCGTCGGACACAGCCTGCATGATGGCCGACACCATGGGGATGTTCAGGCTGATCGCGGGTTCTTCGCCCTTCTTGAACTTCACGAGCGGCGTTTTCAAGCTCACGTTTTCAGGCGTGTTCTCGTGACCGGTGTACCCCGGGACGAGCAGGTACTCGTTGAAGGTGCGCGAAGGTTCGTCGAAAATAAAGGCCATTGATGCATCCCTTTCAAAGCGATTCGTTACGACGTATGGCTTTGGTCATTCATTATAAGCGCGAAAGCCCACCGCGTGCACCCTCGACAACATGCACAAAAGGCGCGCCGAGCGGGGCACTCGCACGAAAACGGGCGCCCCGAAAGGCGCCCGTAGCACGGCTCTGTTTACGCGTAGGCCAAGAAGGCGGTGTAGCACTTTTTGGCTTCGTAGATGTCGGCCTTGCTCGTAACCTCCCACGGGGCGTGCATCGAAAGCACCGGCACGCCGCAGTCGATGACGTTCATGCCGTATTTGGCCAGGATGTAGGCGATGGTTCCGCCGCCGCCGATATCGACCTTGCCGAGCTCGGCGGTCTGGAAGTACACGCCGCCCTTGTCCATGACCGCGCGCACCTTGGCCATGTATTCGGCGTTGGCGTCGTTGCTGCCGCTCTTGCCGCGCGACCCGGTGAACTTGTTGAAGACCACGCCGCGGCCGAGGAAGGCGGCGTTCTTCTCCTCGAAGGCGGAAAGGTAGAGCGGGTCGATGCCGGCGCTCACGTCGCTCGACAGCATGTTCGACGAGGCCAGCGCGCGGCGCAGAGCGAGCTCGCCCGGTTCCCCGGCCAAATCCATCACTTCGGCGACCGTGTTCTCGAAGAAGCGGCTCGTCATGCCCGTGGCGCCCACGCTGCCGATCTCCTCCTTGTCGACGAGCAGGCAGACGGCCGTGCGGTCGAGGTCGCCCGCTTCGAGCTGGGCGACCAGGCTGGGATAGGCGCACGAGCGGTCGTCCTGGCCGTAGCCCAAGATCATGCTGCGGTCGAAGCCCAGCTCGCGGGCGCGGCCGGCGGGCACCACTTCGAGTTCGGCCGACAGGAAGTCTTCCTCCTCGAACCCGTATTTGTCCTGGAAGAGCTTGAGCAGGGCGGCCTTCACCGGCTCTTTGGCGGCCAACTCCTCGATCGAGCCCTCTGCGGCGTTCTTGGCGTCATCCTTCGACACGACGAGCGGGCGGCTGCCCACGAGCACGTCGAGGTCCTCGCCTTCCACGACCTTGGCGCCCTTCTTTTCAAGCTGCTGAGCGCCCAGGTGAATGAGGAGGTCGGTAACGCAGAAGACCGGGTCGGCGGGGTCTTCGCCCACGTTGATCGCAACCGTGGTCCCGTCCTTTTTCACGACGACGCCGTGAATCGCGAGCGGCAGGGTCACCCACTGGTACTTCTTGATGCCGCCGTAATAGTGGGTGTCGAGCAGGGCGAAGTCCTTCGATTCGTAGAGGGGGTTCTGCTTGACGTCCATGCGGGGCGAGTCGATGTGGGCGCCCAGAATGTTGAATCCCTCTTCGAGCGGGGCGCGGCCCAGCTGAACGAGCATGACCGATTTGCCGAAGTTGCTCGCGTAGACCTTGTCGCCCGGTGCGAGGGGCTTGCCCTGGGCGCGGGCCTCTTCGAGGCTCACGTAGCCGGCGGCGCGGGCGAGTTCTATAGCGCGGGCCGCAGCTTCGCGCTCGGTCTTGCAGGTGCTGATGAAATCGATGTAGTCGGCGGCAAGGGACTCGACCGCCTCTTCGTCGGCGGCACCGTAGGCCTTCCACGCGTTCGTGCGTTCCATCCGTGCTCCTTTCGCTTGGAATGTGTTTGCGCCTATTATCGCCCCGCCGGGGCAGGCGCGCCGAACTTTCCACCCGTTCGTTACCCACTGGGAGACGAGGCAGCGCTCGCCAGCGCAGCGGGGAGGCGGCCTTCTTTGGCTCCGTGCGCGCCGAAGAAGGCCGCCTGATTTAGTTATTGGGAATTGTTACTGTTATATGAATCTCTCAGATAGAGCTGGCGCTTCGCCGCCGTCGTGCTTTAATGCGAATAGGCGCCGAGGAGAGACAAAACCACCAACCCCGCGGAGCCGAGATAGCAGACTGCCAATGAGCAGGACGCGTTCGACGCGAACGCGCAACGCAAGGAGGAAACATGGCAAAGAGCAATTTCAACGTCGTCCCCAACCCCACCGCGAAGGCCGGCACCACCCTGGAGAACCTGAAGTCCGCCGTCAACGGCGAAACCGGCGCCACCACCAAGTACGCCGCCTACGCGAAAGCCGCTGAAGAGCAGGGCTTCCCCGCGGTCGCCCGCCTGTTCGCCGCCACCTCCAAGGCCGAGCAGATTCACATCAACCTCGAAGCCGGCCTGATTCGCAAGGCCTTCGAGCCCGATTTCCAGAACCCCACGGCCGAAGCACCCGAACCGCTGTCCACCGACCTCAACCTGATCGACGCCGCCAAGGGCGAGATCTGGGAGACGAGCGACATGTATCCGCAGTTCATCAAGGCCGCCGAAGCCGAAGGCAACGACGAGGCCGTGCGCATCTTCACCCGCGCCAAGCTGGCCGAAGGCTTCCATGCCCAGCGTTACATCGACGCCTACAACACCCTCGACAAGCCGACCGACGAACACTACTACGTCTGCCCCGTCTGCGGCTACATCCACAAGGGCAAGACCGAAGACCCCTGCCCCATCTGCGGCGCCAAGGCTTCTGTCTTCCTGGAATTCTAGGACGCACGCCTACAAGCTAATTGCCACGAAAAGCGCTCGGTTCCCCGGGCGCTTTTTGCATGCGCAAGGCCCTACGCAGGAGGGCTGCGACCGCTCCCGCATCCGCCGTCCGAAAGGGCGCCCCCGCAGGGCCCGGGCAGATGCATATTTCACGACAAAGCGGGCGAATTCGCCCGCTACCCGAACGACGTCGGCGGCGACGGTTAGAATGATGCCTATGGGAAATACGGCGCACGACATACTGACCGACGAACGCGGCGTGAGCATCGTCTTCGCCGTCATCCTCGTCGTCGTCTTGCTCGTGATCGGCGGCATCCTCGTCACGACCGGCTACGCCAACTTCTCGCGTGCGACGACCGACCGCCCCGCAGCGCAGAACGAGAAGACGGTCGCAAGCTCCGCCGCCTTCGTGCAGGGCAAGATGAACGGCGCCACGGTCGCCGCCGTATCCGCCGACGACCTTTCCCAAGGCTTCGCATCGGCCGACGTCCCGTGGATCGAACACCTGCTCAAAAAAGACGGCGGAAGCGTCACCCTGAGCGTGCGGGGCGACGGCCTGCCTGCCAACGCGCTGCGCGACGTCACCGTCGCATCGAAGCAGAACGGCCCGACCACCTACCGGATCTTTGTCTACGTGGCCGGCGAAGACGGCAAGGCAAGCGACTCCGTCATGAAATTCGATGTGACCGTGGGCTATCAGGCGTCCGCCGCCTCCGGCACCCTTTCAGCCACCACCCCCCTGCGGGCAGGCGATGGCTCATGACGCGCACCAGCACGCAGCGCACCGCCGGCTTCACGCTCGTGGAGGGCATCGTGACGATGGCGATTCTGGCCATCGTCCTCGTGCTCGTGGGCGGGATCCTCATGTCCACCTCGCGCGTCCTCCACCAGCAGCAGCTTGCATCCGCCAGCGATACGATCGTCGCCACCGTGGGCGACGCCGCCCAATCGGTTCTGGTCGGCGTCGAACCCTCGACCGTGCACCTCGTCACGGAGACGAACGGGGCTACCTCCCTCTTCTTCGTCACGAAGGCCACCGACAACAGCCATCCGGCCGGCTCCTACAAGCTCTTCGCGAAAGACGCCGATGGCGGCGCCGGTCAGGGAGGCCTTTGGATCGCGCGGGTCGGCAACGCCGGCACGGCGCAGGCCGAATCCGTCGACCCCGCCACGGTCGACGCCAGCCTGACCACCTCGCTCGTACCGGCCCCCACCTACACCGTCCAAGGAACGGTCACCACCTGCTCGCTTGGCGGCACCGACGCCGACCCCACGCTCACCATCAGCGTGCGCGACGGGCAAGGCAACGACGTGCGCGAGGCGACGGTGTCCCTGTTGGCCGTGCCTGGCGAGGGGGCGTAAGAACATGGGATGCTTCCGTACCAACCGCAGGGGCTTCACCCTGGTCGAGCTCATCGTCGTCCTCGCGATCGGCGCCCTGCTTGCGGGCCTCACCATCCCGACCGCCATCCCCTGGTACCAAAGCCAGAAGGCCCTCGAGCGCGCGGCCAACGCCCAAACCATCTACACCACCGCACAGCACAACATCGTGTCGCTAAGATCCCAAGGCGCTCTGGACGATTACGAGGGCGGCTACCTCACCGCCAGCAAAGCCTCGACCGACAACAAAGACCTCGGCCGCGCAACTTTGGCGTCCTGCATCGCCCGTGCAGGAGCGGCCGTCGCGCCCGCCAAAGACCCCGCAGGCGAAGGCGGCTCCGAACGCTGGGACGCCGACCTCGTGGTGCTCGACAGCGCCCAGGCCGACGGCAGCGCGCAGGCAGCCCTTTCCGAACTTGTGCCCCATCCCGACACCCTCATCGCCCACAGCACGTTTGCGGGCCCCTTCGCCGGCCCAGGCCGTTACTTCGTCATCCTCAACCCCCGCACCGGCTACGTCTACGGGGTCTTCTACTCCGAAGACGCCAGCCTTAGCTACGACGACGTCTACGCCCACCAAGACGACGCCGACTGGCTCGGCGCCCACCAGGTCGCTTTCTACGGCGGCGTCACCCAGCTGCCCATTAAAGCCGACGAACAGGCCATGCGCACCTACGTGGGCTACTTCGAGCTCGACGCCGCCCACAACGTCACCGGCCTCTACGGCTACGCGGTTGATGAAACGGGCGCCGTGAACGGCACCGTCTCGTCCTTCCTTTGGGACAACAACGACATTTCCACCGCCTGCTACGGCATCCTTACAAGCGATACCGGCCTGGAAGCCAAGCTCAACGAGGCCGACCTCGACCTTGGCAACCCGATCGACGTCGTGCCGCTCGACGGGGAAGAGGGCCTGCCCGGCTCCATGAAGCTCTATGTCTACAGCGGCAACAGCGACACCTGGACCCCCGACAACGCGTGGACCGACGCAAGCGGCAAGACGGCCTCGTTCAACGTCAAGCAAGACTTCGCCGCCGAGATCGCCCTTAATGCAGACGGCGGTTCCGCGAGCTTCGGCACCACCCACCAGGTGCGCACGGCCGACCAGCTGCAGCACATCTCCAAACCCACGAGCACTGCCGATGCCGCCGCCTACCTCGGCGCCGACCAGACCTTCTTCCAGACCCACGACATCGTGATTGCAAGCGATTGGCAGCCCATCGGGCTCGTAAACGCCAACGGGTCGGTCAACGCCCCCTTCAAGGGCACCTACGAAGGCGCGTTCGCCGACGCGGGCGACCGCACGCAAAGCGACCTTTCCAACGCAGACGGAACGAGCTACGGCTGCAGCACGCCGGCCACCGAAAGGCTTGTCGCGCTCGAGGCGGGCGCGTCCAACGCCACCTTCCAGCCGCGCGTCTACCTGGCGAGCGGCGCCAACTTCCAAGCCGGCCTTGGCGCGGCCCAGATACCGGACTGGGCTCCGGCAACAGGAGCGGGCGTCTTCGGGTCTGTGGAGGGCGGCACCATCTCTCACGCCACCCTTTCGGCCCAGGGCCCGGTCGACCTCGAGACCCTTACCGCCTCGACCGTCTCGGGCCTCCTCGTCGGAACAGCGCGTAACGCCACTATCGACGACTGCGCGGTCGACCTGAGCAATCGGCAAACCGCAAGCTGGAACACCGCATATGCCACCCGATCGATCGCCTTAGAGGAAAGCCGTTCTTGGAGCAACAGCGCCCTCGCTGTTGGCGGTTTGGTAGGCACGGCAGACGCTGTCACTTTCGTCAACAACCACATTGTGCTAGCGGCAAGCAATAGCTCGCTCGCCTCATCGCTCACGCTTTCCGCCCAGGGGCCCGACACAAACGCCGGAGCGCTGGTCGGCAGCGCCCAAAACGCAACTTTCGACCGTGCGGGCAACGGCGTGAGCGTTACGGGGATGCCCGGCAGCGAATCGTCCGCCGCCCTTTCCGTCACCGCCAACGGCGGAAATTCAGCTACAGCGGGCGGTTTCTGCGGCTCCCTCGAAGCCTCCTCCATAGACGATTCCACGCCCTCGAACACGGGCGACGCACGAACGTCCGCCCTGACGAGCACCGATGCCACCGTGAACGTGACGGCAACCAACGCCCGAACCACCTACGCAGGAGGATTCGCAGGCAGGGTGACCGCGTCCTCCACCGTCGCCAACGCCTTCCAGACGAACGGCCCCGTTGCCGCGGGAGACGGTTCCTCCCTCACCGTGACTGCCAAGGGCCCCAGCTGGGGCACCTCCTGGGCGGGCGGCTTAATCGGCTATCTGAACGGCAGCGCAATCAAGGGCGCCGCCCCTGCCTTCTCTACTCAAATGTCCGTCACCGCGAGCGATCAGACCGTCTACGCGGGCGGCATAGTCGGCCAAGCCGAGAGTTCCACCATCACCGATCTGAATCCCACCCTCGACGGCAACTCCATTGCCGTACATGCGCAGGGCGCCGACGGCGGCGGAAACGCGTGGGCCGGCGGTTTGGTGGGCAGCCTGGCCAACAAGAGTGCGCTCAAAGGGGCTGACGCAACCCTCAAAGCGCACACCGCCTCCACCGCCGCCACCGCCCAAAACGCCTACGCGGGCGGAGCTATCGGCACGGCAGACAGCTCTTCTGTCTCCTCGCTGAGCCCCACCGTCAGCAGCGACTCCTTCGCAGTGAGCGCGCAAAGCGCCGACGGCGACGGAAAAGCCTTGACGGGCGGCCTTATCGGGAGCCTGTCCAACGCAAGCACGCTCGATGGCAGCAACGCCACGTTCAAGGCTCAGACCGCCTCGGTCACCGCCAACGCCATCGCCAACGCCTACGCGGGCGGCCTGGCGGGGCAGGCCGACAGCTCTTCACTCTCCTCGTCCAACCCCGTCTTCGGCAGAGGCTCCTTCACCGTGAGCGCTCAGGGCGACGCGGGCTGGGGCAACAGCTATGCGGGCGGCACTATCGGTCAAGCGACGAGTTCCTCCGTAGCCTCCTTGACCCAAACCGTCGACGGCACGTCCGGCGACGCCGCCCTCTCCATCGACGCCACGGGCAACAGCTCGCGCGCCGGTGGGTTCGCCGGCGACGTGACGGGCGCAAACAAGGGCATAGGGCTTGCTTTCGACACCCTCGCCCTCGCCTCGGGCTCCCACAGCGCCAACCTAAAGGTGGGATCTGGCGATACCCTGCATGCCGCGGGCTTCGTCGGATGGCTGAGCAACACAGAGATGGCGAACTGCGCCCTCTCTTCCGACAACGTCACCACGGGGGCTTCGAAAGTCACCTTGGACCAGCGCACCTACTCACCGGCCTCCGGCATGGTCGCCGTGGGCGAACGGGCGTCGATCAGCAACAGCTTCGCAGAAGCCAACATCGCTTCGCTAACGGCGAGCGGTATCGGGTTCTTCTTCGGATCCGACCAAAGCGATCAAGCGACGACGATCGCCAACTGCGCCGCCATCGGCATCGTATCGGGCAGCAACGCCTACGGGTTCACTATCGACCAAACCAAGAATCAAAGCCGCGGCGGAATCCTCGCCTACGCTCCCAACAAGATTTCGAACTCCTACGCCGCCGTGAAAGTGGACTCCGACGCCACAGACGCTCAGCTCGCCGACTTCTGCGAGATGGACACCGACTGGTGGGGCACCTCCACACCGCCCGAAAACCTATCCAACTGCGCCACCGCGGGGACCAAGAACACCGACTTGGGAAGCACCTGGGCTCGAACGACCGGCCGCCTTTCGACGTTCACCTATCGTTCGGCCACAAACGGCACGCTCGCCGCGCAGTTGGGTTCCGCCTTCCACGCCACCACGACCAGCTCGTCCCGCGGACCCTTCCCCGTGGCCACCACCACCTCTAAAGGCGCCAATGTGAGCCCGGCCGACTACATCAGCTCCTGGTAGGACGACGAACGCGCGAGCGAACTGCAGGAGCAGATTCTCGACCAGATGCTCACTATTGCGAACGCCCATCAGGATGCCGCGCGAGAAATGGACTGGAGGGGCCGCAGCGTGCTCCGTAGCAGCGACTTCCCGCCCCAAAGCACCGCCGTCGGCTCGCTTAGCTGGATGAAGAGTCAGCTGCGCGCCGCAGGCACCAACGCGAGCGATCCCGATGCGCTCAGAATCATCGATACGCTCACCGGCTATCAGGTCGAATTCGGCCCCCGTGGGGAATCCGCGCGCTACGGCGGCGTATGGGCCCAGCTGGGCACCACCACCTACCAGCTCACCGGCTACGAAGACGACGGCGCGGGCAATCTCGACGGCGTCTGGACCACCTCCTAAGCGCGCAGGCCAAGCCCTCACACCAAAGCGCCTCCCTTCTCATCGATAGAGAAAGGAGGCGCTTTCAGAGAGCGCAGAAGACGGCCGATATGCGCAGCGACGCCCGCAAGCCCCGGCGGCACGCAGCCGCTGCAAGGCGAGCGCTAGTCGCCCGCAGAACCATCGCGATAGGCGTAGAGCGTGCCGTTGCTGTAGAGGTCCACGTCGTCGTAGGCGGTTCCATCGATCGTCACGGTCACCGAAGAAGTCTTCTCCATCGGCTCGTTGACTGCCGCGTCCGAACGCGTTGCCGCCCGGTTCAGGTTGCTGCCCGTGGTGAACAAGGCGAAGAAACCCACCAGGATGAGGGCAATCACCAAAAACGCGACGAGGGATTCCACCAGGGTTTCGCCGTGCCGGCTTGCGCAGACGGCACGCACGCGAGCCGCAGGGTCCTCTCCGATGCGCCCCCTCATCGCAGGCCCAGCCTCTCGACGAGCTCGCGCCTGTCGTTGCTGAATTCCTTGGCCCGCTCTTCGGAAATGAGGCCGCGGTGCACCTTGTCGACCAAATCGGCGTTGAGCGTGTGCATGCCGACCGCCGCCCCCGACTGCATCACGTTGGAAAGCTGGAAGGATTTGTCGTCGCGCACGATGTTGCGCACGGCATCGGTCCCCACGAGCACTTCGGTCGCCGCGCAGCGCCCACCGCCGATCATGGGCACAAGGCACTGAGTGATCACGCCGGCGAGCACGTTGGCCAGCTGCACGCGCACCTGGTCCTGGGCTTCGGCCGGGCAGGCGTCGACCACGCGGTCGACGGTGAGGGCGGCTCCCGTGGTATGCAGGGTCGACAGAACCAGGTGGCCCGTTTCGGCCGCCGTGAGGGCTGCGGCGATCGTTTCGTGGTCGCGCATCTCGCCCACCAGAATGATGTCGGGATCCTCGCGCAGAGCGCTGCGCAGGCTCCCGGCGAAGCCCTTCACGTCGCGGCCCACCTCACGCTGCTGGATAAGGGCCCGCTTCTGCTCGTAGACGTACTCGATCGGGTCCTCTACCGTGATCACGTGCTTGGCGAAGTTGTCGTTCACGTAGTCGACCATTGAGGCGAGCGTCGTCGACTTGCCCGACCCCGTAGGCCCCGTGACCAACACGAGCCCGCGCGGCAGCTCGGCCAGCTGCGTCACCACCTGTGGCAGCCCCAGCTCGGCAATCGAGGGTATCGTGTTGTCGAGCAGGCGAATCGCCGCGCACACGCCCCCGCTCGTGCGAAAGACGTTAACGCGCTGACGGTTGCCGTCGGGCGTGGCGAGGGCCATGTCGACGTCGTTGCCCTCATCGAACCAAGCTCGCTGGCCGCCGTCGAGCAGGCCCAAGACCATCCGCTCCTTCTGGTCATCGTCGATTTCGTAGGGAGCGACCACCAGCGATCCGTCCTTGCGGAAGAACACGGGCGACCCCGCTCCGAAATGCACGTCGGAAGCGCCCATTTCACGCGCCCGCATGATGATGTCGATAAGGTTCATAGTCGCACCTTCTACGCTTGATAGGCGATCTTCAGAAACTCCTCCATGGTGGTCTGCCCCGCCAGCACCGCAGCCGCCGCTTCCTCCTGCAGGGTCTTCATCCCCTGTTTATCGCGTGCGTACGCGCGGATGTCGGCACTCGATGCATGATCGGCCACCATGCGCTTGATCTCGGCATCGGCCACGAGCACCTCGTGGATCGACAAACGGTTTTTATACCCGGTCTGACCGCAGTTATGGCAGCCCGCCCCCTCGCGCAGCATGACCTTCGTTCCGGGCGCCGCCCCCAAGAGCTCGAGTTCGTGGTCGGTCGCGGGACGTTGGGTCGCACAGTGAGGGCACACCTTGCGCATGAGGCGCTGGGCCACGATGCCGGCCAACGACGTCGCCACCATATAGGGAGCCACGCCCATGTCGACCAGGCGATCGACCGAACTCGCCGCGTCGTTGGTGTGCAGGGTCGACAGGACCAAATGCCCGGTGATTGCCGCGCGCACCGCAATCGACGCCGTTTCCGCGTCGCGCGTCTCGCCCACCATGATGATATCGGGGTCTTGGCGCATAAGGGCGCGCAAACCCGCTCCAAAGGTGAGCCCCGCCGTTTCGTTGACCTGCATCTGGTTCACGCGAGCCAGGTTGCGCTCGACCGGATCCTCGATCGTCGAGATGTTCACCTTCTCGTTGGCGAGCGCCTGCAGCACCATATAGAGGGTGGTCGTCTTGCCCGAGCCCGTGGGCCCCGTAAGGAAGATGATGCCGTTGGGCGTATCGAGGATATGGCAGAACCGCTCGTAGTCTTCGGGCCCCATGCCGTAGGTGGTGCGGAAGTCGATCGGCGTGTTGTTGGAAAGCAGGCGCAGCACCGCCTTCTCGCCGTGTACGGTAGGGATGACCGATACGCGCACGTTCACATCGTTGCCGGCCACCATCGTGCGGAAATGCCCGTCCTGGGGCAGGTAGCGCTCGGCGATATCCAAGTTGCTCACGATCTTGATGCGCGCGATGAGGGGAGCATGCACCGACCGCTTGATGGTGAGGTAGTCGTTGATCACCCCGTCGACGCGGACGCGAATCGCGGTGAAGCCTTCGAAGGGCTCGATATGGACGTCGGAAGCACCCGCCACGTAGGCGTGGTGGATGAGCGTGTTGAGCAGGTGGACGATAGGGGCGTCGGCATCCGTCGACGTATCGAGGTCGACTTCGGCCAGCTGGTCGATGTCGTCGAATGCGGCGCTCGCATCCTCGGCCTCCATGTAGGCGCTCGCTTCGCGGTAGTAATAAGCGAGCGCGCGCTCGAGCGGGGCCTTCTTGGCTATGCGCACGCTCACCGGGTAGCCCGACACCTGGCGGATTTCTTCGAGGGAGAAGTAGTTGATCGGGTCGTTGGTGACCACCACGAGCTCGCCGCCTTCGAGCGCCACCGGCAAGATACCCGTTTGGCGAGCCGTTTCTTCGGGCACGAGGCGCACGGCGTTCATGTCGACGTTGAGCTGGGACACATCGACGATCGGCACGTCGAGGCGCTGTGAAAGGGCCTGGAGCATCTGGTCTTCGGTAATGAACCCCAGATGGATGAGGGTCTCGCCCAAGCGCACCCCGCGATGGGACCGCTGGTAGGCCAGAGCGGTTTCAAGCGCATCGTCGTCGATGTAGCCAAGGCCCTTCAGAATGTCGCCGATGCGCAGATTCCGCAGGCGTTCGCGTGCAGCCATAGGTCGCCGTCCTTATCGATCGAAAGAATAGAGGGCCAGCACGCAGGTGACCTGCCAGTCACCGCTCGCGTCGGCCGCGTTCGTGCGGGTGCGCTCGGTCCATTCAAAGCCCTTGACGCGGATGCCCGGATAGGCGGTAGATGCCATGTCGTTCACGAATCCCTGCAGCACCGTCCGATCGCCGGCGAGCGACACCTGCACGTCGGTTTCGTAGATGCCCGTCAAGTCGCCCGCCTCGGGCGTCGCCAACGTGGCAAGATCGACCTTCTGGGCACTGCCCGTCGAGGTCGACGACGCATCCTGCGACGCATTGGGGGCGGTGGCCGAAAAGGTCGAGGCTGCCGCCGTGCCCGTGCCGGGCACGATCTTCACATCCATGATCGTCGCAGGGTAGCCGGTCATGATGCCCGTTATGAGGTCGCCCACCTGGGCCGTCGTCATCACCGGGTAGAAGCCCGCCAACTGGGAAGCCGTCTGGGCATGGTAGTCGTCCGCCTGCGCCTTGAGCCCATCGGCAAGGGCGGGGTCACTCGCCTGCGCCACCTGGGCAGACAGGGAAGCCGCCTGGTCGGACAAGCTGCCCCGCGCCTCCCAAGCGGGCAGGATAAGGCCCCATGCCGCCAGCACGATGACGACAAAGGTGCCCGCAATCGCAATGAGCTTGCGGTCGCGCGCGGTCACGGTCGTATCGATTGCCATCTACTTCGCCTCCTGGCTACCGGTCGCCCCATGCAAGGTGAGGGTGATGTCGAGCACCCATTTGCTTTCCTGTCCCGATCCGCCCGACGTCGAGGTGGTCTGGTAGGCGTAGCCCGTATAGCTCACGTCGAAGGCGGCCTCCTTCGTCAGGCTGTTCACAAACGAGCTGATGTTGTCGGGGTTGTCGGCCTTGGCCGTAATCACGTACTGGCCGGTCGAGGCGTCGTAGGTATCGGCCTCGTAGGTCACGAGGCCCTGCGCGCAATCGGCGATCGTCGCCTCGATGGCGGCGCCGGGTACGGGGAAGGTGGCAAGCGCCGACGAAAGCCTGCTCGCCGAAGCGAGCTCTTGCGCGGCCGTATCGCTTGCCGCCGCCGCGTCCTTGTAAGCCGCAAGCTGCTGCTGGGCGCTGGGATCGGCGAGCGCCGCCTTGGAAGCGTCAATATCGGCTTGGAGCCCCGCATTTTGGAAGGCGAGCACGCCGGCTATCGCAAGGCAGACGACGAGTGCCGCCGCTGGAGCTATGAACGATTTGGCCAGCGGCCCCATCGCGCGCCCCGTAGCCTTCTTGCCTGCGGCAAGATTGCCTATCAGCTGGTCGTCGCCGCCTTCGCAGAGCAAGGCCGACACCACCGGCAGGCAACGTTCATAGAAGTCGGGCGCCACGGGGCAGGACGGGGAGACGAGCGCGTCGAGCGGAACTACATCGACGGGCAACTGCGGGTCGATTTCCGCAATGCCCTCCGTCGTGGCGTGCACATCGGCCGCAGCAAGCCCCAGCACGTACACGTGGTCCAAAGTGCCGGACCCAATCTCCGAAGAGGCAATGAACTGGCGCGTACCGCTCACCGAATGGGCCAGTTCGGCGCCGAATTCCGGCGTCCCCGAAACGTTGAAGAGCTGCTGGGAGGTCGAGTAGCGATAGCCGCCGTCTTCGTAGAGCAGGGTCAAGGCGCGCGAGCGCTCCACCTGCAGGTAGAGGTTGAGACCCGGCTTGTGCGCGGCCAGGGCTTCGCAGGCGCGGATGGCCGTATCGTACGTGCCGTTCACGGACGCCAGGGACACCCCCGCCTCGGCGAAGGCCCGCTGCATGCGCTCGACTATCGTCCGATCGATGGCCACCACCGTCACGCGACAGGTGTGGTTCTCTTCGTTGGTCTGCGCCACGCGATAGGAGAAGAGGGGGTCGGTGATGCGCCCCATGCCTGCCAGTTCGCGCATGATGTAGGCCTCAAGGTCGCGGCTCTTTTTGAAGATCGGCGCGTTCAACGAGCGCACGGTGAACCGGCGGCTGTGCATGACGAGCGCCACGCCGCCTGAAGGCAAGCCGTGCTGACCCCAAAATTCGCGCACGGTCGACGCAAAGGTGGCCGGGTCGACCACCACCCCGTCGCGCACGCTTCCGGCGAGCCCGTCGAGTTCGCACACCGTGTCGATCTGCGCGGGACGCCCGGCACTCCCCACTGCGACGACCAGCGCCTCGTCGGTCAAATATGCAACCGTTTTACTCATCGGCTCCTCCTAATAGCCCGTCGTACCGGCGCCGATGCTCTGGTACGACGAGTAAATCGGCACAATCACCGCGATGATGATAAACCCCACGATAAAGGCCATCAGCACGATCATCGCGGGTTCCAGATAGCCGACCATCCGCTTCATCGCCTCTTCCGCTTCGAAGTCCATGGTATCGGCCGTCGATGAAAGCATCTTCTCGAGCGAACCCGATTCCTCGCCGATGCGCACGCTTGCGACGAACTTGCTCGAGAGGCCGTCGACACCGGCAAAGGCCTCCGAAAGCGGATGCCCCGACAACACGCTATCGATCACCGCGGGAAACTGCGACTCGATATAGGCGTTTCCCACGGTGGCGCCCCCGATCTGCAGGGCCGTGACCGCCCCGATGCCCGCGTTGTAGAGCGACGCGAAGCTGCGCGCGAAGCGGGCCGTGCAGACCATCCGCTCGTTCTTGCCGAAAAGGGGCATCTTGACCTTGGCCTTGTCGACTGCCCGGCGCACCTCTGGCACGCGCACGGCGAAATTCCACACCAGCACGCAGGCGATGGCGGCCACGATGATCTGAAGCCAGTAGTTCGCCACGAAATCGGTGATGGCGAGCAGGATGACGGTCGCCGTCGGCAGGCTGGGCATCTGGTCGAAGAGGCTCTTGAACTGCGGGAGTACGAACCCCACGATGATGGCCACCACGACCACGATAAGGACCGCGAGGATTTTCGGATAGAGGGTGGCCGCCTTGATGCGCGACGCGAACTTGGCCTGCTTGTCGTACTGCGCGGCCATGTTGGCGAAGACTTCGGCCATGTTGCCCGATTCTTCCGACGACCGCACCATGTTCACCAACAGCGGCGGAAAAGCCCCCTTGGTTTCGGTCATGGCTTCGGAAAGCTGGTTGCCCTTCTTGACCGAATCGATGAGGCCCTTGTAGATGGCGGCTTCGTCGGATGAGGTCGTCTCCTCTTCGGCGATGATGCCGAGCGCGCGAATAAGGGGCACACCGGCGCCCAGCAGCTCGGAAAGCTTGAAGCAGAACTGGGCGAGCACCCGATCCTTGATTTCCCGGGCCACGCGATCGCGCGCGGTCTTTTCTTCGGCGAAAAGCAGGGCCAGGCCCTCACGTTTGAGGTTAGCCTGGAGGTCGACGTCGTCGTTGGCTTCCGCTTCACCTTTCACCAGCTTGCCCTGCGCATCTTGCGCTCGATATGAGAAGAGCGCCATAGCGCCTCCTTCGGCATTCTCTACATGAGCCCGAACAGGCTCAGATACCCGGCAATCAATGGCTCCCCGCACAAAACGGCGACCGCGGCGCCCCCGCACAGGAAGGGCCCGAAGGCGATGGTATCGCTGCCCTTCACCCGTTTGCGCACGAGCAGCCATACGGCAAAGACGCCGCCTGCCACCACGCCCACAAAGAAGGCGAGCACGGTAAGCCGCCAACCAAGGACGAGTCCCACTGCAGCCATAAGCTTAACGTCCCCGCCGCCGAATCCGCCGGTCACCACAGCCAAAATAAAAAGAGGCACACTTACGGCAACGACGCCGATCGCACGATCGACGAGCGTCGCATCTGCCACCGGCCAGACAAGGCCCGCAAGGCCGATAACCGCCACAGCGATTACCAGGCCGTTGGGGATAGTCTTCGTATCCGCGTCGATCAGCGCGATCACCGCAAGCATGAAGAGGAAGGCGAAGCCCACAAGTGCCGAAGGAGCAAAGCCCCACACGACAACCGACACGACCCCGCACGCCGCGCCCGCCAGCTCGACTGCCGTGTAGCGAGCCGGAATGGGCGATCCGCAGTAGCGGCATTTCCCCCGCAGGGCCAGCCAGCTGAAGACGGGCACCAAGTCGCGCGCCGCCAGCTCATGGCCGCACGAAGGGCAGGCACTGCGCCCCAGCACGAAGTCTATCCCGCGCGGCACGCGGTAGACGAGCACGTTGCCGAAGGAAAAGACGCACGCGCCTATCACGGCCGCAAAAGCGTAGAGCGCGATGCGAGCGGCAAGCACCATGTGTCTCCTTTCAAGCAAGCGACCGGCTTTACGCACAGAGCGCGCAAGGCCGAGCACAAAAGTCAATACGTCTGCACAAACCCGAAGGCGTGCGAAGTCACCGTCCACGGATGGGCACATTCGGCATCGTAGGACACGAAATAGCCGCCGTCATCGTAATCGAACTTGGTCGCCTGCATGGTGGCCGCATCGAAGGCGTAGAGGTGGATAATGCCCTTTTCGGAAGCTGCCGCAAGCGTCTCCTGCGCCGCCTCGTCGGAAAGGGTTCCCGTCCCGGCGTCAGCCACCATGGGCTTGCCTAAGCCCGCATATTCCTGGCCGATGCGAGAAAGGGCCATCTGCACATGCACGCCCTCCTGCTGGGCATCCCGCATGCCCGATGCGGTGGCTAGCCAGAAGGCATAGCCCCCACAGAGCACAATGAGGACAAGCCCCAGACTGCAGACCACCGCAATATGGCGATAGAAGAGACCCGAGGGCAGGGAACGAACGGGAATGCGTTTGAAGCTCTGCATAGGCAATGGAAGAAGAAGCGGTCGAAAGAAGAAAGGCCCCCGTCACCGGGGGCCTTTCAAGGTTCAACGAGCAGTTGAACTACTTAGAAGCAGTCCAAGTACCGTCGTTCCCAAGCGTGTAGGTTGCGCCGTCGATGACCACCGTACCACCCGTGATCTGACCGTTGGCATCGACGGTGAAGTTGTAAGAGGTCACCTTTTTCGTATCGACGCCGGCAAGGTCGGTTACCTTCTGACCGCTTGCCGTCTGGTCTTTGTCATCAATGGTCGTATCGGCATTGGTCTTGTGGCCCACTTCGTCATCATAGACAGCTTGAGCCGCCACGCGCACCGTCTGGGCCGTGGAGTAGTTCTTCTCATCCTGCGCCTTGTTGATGTAGCCGAGCAGGGTCGGCACAAGGATGGCGGCCAGGATAGCCAAAATGACGAGCACAACGATGAGCTCGACGAGCGTGAAGCCGTTCTTCTTCTTCAGCAGTTTCTTCGCAGTCTCCATTGGATCAACCTCTCCTTACGTGGAAACACACATGCATAGTACTACATTAAGTAATACTACATCTAAAGGCCCTATTGCCCCTCAAAGCGCATCAATTGCGCTAAAACTGAGATAATTTTACACCAGAAAGTACACGTTCGAACACAGACTGTGCGACAAGAACAAACACAGAAAAAGGGGACCGCCCCCTCGGGCGGCCCCCGCGCAAAGAAAAAGCGCCCTCCGCGAGCGCGACGCCCTATCCTCCCACGGGCTTCCCCCGCAGTACTTTCGGCGATGCGGGGCTTAACTGCCGGGTTCGGAATGGGTCCGGGTGATCCCCCGCTCCATGGTCGCGCTCGCGGGGGGCGCTCCCCCGCGAGGTCCTGGTTAGGATCTCTCTAGGTTTGTCAAGGCGGCTTCGGGCCGACCCTGGGGGTTGCATGGCGCTCACGGAAACTTGACAGACCGTCAGATACGGGTGCGAATTGAGATGAAGAGCTCGACCGATTAGTACCGCTCGCCTGAGCGCCTCGCGGCGCTTGCAGCTGCGGCCTATCAACCTCGTGGTCTACGAGGGGTCTTACCGGAAAGAGAACTCATCTTGGAGACGGCTTCGCGCTTAGATGCCTTCAGCGCTTATCCGTTCCGGACGTAGCTACGCGGCAGTGCCGTTGGCCGACAACCGCTGCACCAGAGGTCCGTCCACCCCGGTCCTCTCGTACTAGGGGCAGATCTCCTCAGTTCTCTTGCGCCCGCGGAGGATAGGGACCGAACTGTCTCACGACGTTCTGAACCCAGCTCGCGTACCGCTTTGAATGGCGAACAGCCATACCCTTGGGACCGACTTCAGCCCCAGGATGCGATGAGCCGACATCGAGGTGCCAAACCTTGCCGTCGATGTGGACTCTTGGGCAAGATCAGCCTGTTATCCCCGGAGTACCTTTTATCCGTTGAGCGACGGCCGTTCCACGTCGGGCCGCCGGATCACTAGAACCTGGTTTCCCACCTGCTCGGCTCGTCGGCCTCGCAGTCAAGCCCGCTTGTACTCTTGTGCTCTGCGGACGGTTGCCGACCGTCCTGAGCGGACCTTGCGCACGCCTCCGTTACTCTTTGGGAGGCGACCGCCCCAGTCAAACTACCCGCCTGGCACGGTCCGCGCGCCGGATCGCGGCCGCGCGTTAGATCGCCGGAACGGTGAGGGTGGTATTCCAAGGGCGGCTCCGCCCGGGCTGGCGCCCGGGGTTCATAGCCTCCCACCTATCCTCTACGCACCGAGCCAACGATCAATGCCAAGCTGTAGTAAAGGTTCACGGGGTCTTTCCGTCCTTCCGCGGGAAGTTCGCATCTTCACGAACAATGCAATTTCACCGGGTCCATGGTTGAGACAGCGCCCAAGTCGTTACGCCATTCGTGCAGGTCGGAACTTACCCGACAAGGAATTTCGCTACCTTAGGACCGTTATAGTTACGGCCGCCGTTTACCGGGGCTTGGCTTCGGCGCCTCGCTTTCGCTAACGCTTCCGCGTAACCTTCCGGCACCGGGCAGGCGTCAGACCCTATACGTCGCCTTGCGGCTTTGCAGAGTCCTGTGTTTTTGATAAACAGTCGCTTGGGCCGTTTCGCTGCGGCCCGCCCGGGCTCCGGAGGCTAGCTCCCTCACCTGGGCGGGCACCCCTTCTCCCGAAGTTACGGGGTCGGTATGCCGAGTTCCTTAACCATGGTTCTCCCGATCGCCTCGGTATGCTCTACCCGCCTACCTGTGTCGGTTTTGGTACGGGCGCCGCGGGCCTCCCTAGAGGTTTTTCCAGGGGGCATGGGCTCGCCGGCTTCGGATCAGATCCTTCGTCTCGCGTCTCGGGCTCATCGGTCGGCTGGTTTCCATGCCGACCGCCCTACGCGCTTTCACGGGGACGTCCAGAACCCCGCCCGGCTACCCTTCCCCGTCACCCCGTCGGTGGTGACGGCCCGCGGCGGTACAGGAATGTCCGCCTGTTGTGCATCGCCTACGCGTGTCCGCCTCGGCTTAGCTCCCGACTGACCCTGGGGCGATTAGCGTTGCCCAGGAACCCTTAGGCTTACGGCGGAGGGGTTTCCCGCCCCTCTCTCGTTACTCATGCCAGCATTCTCACTTCCCGGATGTCCACGCGGGGTCGCCCCTCGCGCTTCGCCCCTCCGGGAAAGCTCCCCTACCACAGGATCTCTCGATCCGTCCGCCGCTTCGGCGCCGTGCTTAGCCCCGTGAATTGTCGGCGCATGTCCACTCGACCAGTGAGCTGTTACGCACTCTTTAAATGCATGGCTGCTTCTAAGCCAACATCCTGGTTGTCTAGGCAAACGCACATCCTTTGCCACTCGGCACGGACTTGGGGGCCTTAGCGGGCGGTCTGGGCTGTTTCCCTCTCGAGCACACAGCTTAGCCCACATGCTCTGACTCGCGGCCAATGGGATGCCGGCATTCGGAGTTTGGTTTTCCTCGGCAGGCGGTGAGGCCCCCTCGGAAGTCCAGTGCTCTACCTCCGGCATCGTACGGCCGCGGCTAGCCCTAAAGCTATTTCGGGGAGAACGAGATATCTCCGGGTTTGATTGGCCTTTCACCCCTATCCACGGGTCGTCCCCTCCGTTTTCAACCGAAGTGGGTTCGGGCCTCCACGGGGTCTTACCCCCGCTTCACCCTGCCCATGGATAGCTCACCCGGCTTCGCGTCTACGGCGCGCTACTCACCGCCATCTTAAAGGCTCGCTTTCACTGCGGCTCGCTTCGAAGCTTAACCTCGCAGCGCACCGTAACTCGCTGGCTCATTCTACAAAAGGCACGCCGTCACAGAGGAATCCTCTGCTCCGACTGCTTGCGGGCGCACGGTTTCAGGTACTGTTTCACTCCCCTCTCGGGGTGCTTTTCACCTTTCCCTCACGGTACTGGTCCTCTATCGGTCATAGGAGAGTATTCAGCCTTGGAGGGCGGTCCCCCCTGCTTCCAACCGGGTTTCACGTGCCCGGCTGTACTCGGGATGCGCGTCCGCCGGGGGACTGGGGTCCGCGTACGGGGCTCTCGCCCGCTCCGGCCGGCCTTTCCATGCCGTTCCGCTTCCCAGTCCCTTTGTAACCGGCGCCGGCCCCTGCAGGGACCGGATGCGCGCTCCCACGACCCCCATGCAGCAACGCCTGCAGGCTGTGCGCATGCATGGGTTTAGGCTAAACGCGCTTTCGCTCGCCGCTACTCGCGCGATCTCGGTTGATTTCCTTTCCTCGGGGTACTTAGATGTTTCAGTTCCCCCGGTTCGCCCCTTCCCGCCTATGCGTTCGGCGGGAGGTGCCAGAGCTCCGCTCTGGCGGGTTGCCCCGTTCGGAGACCTGCGGGTCGAGGGATGTTTGCTCCTCACCGCAGATTATCGCAGCTTGCCGCGTCCTTCGAAGCCTTCCTATGCCAAGGCATCCACCGTGCGCCCTACGTATCTTCATTTCCCTTCGCGTCCCCTCCCGCGCTTCTGCGCGGGAGGCGTCAGTTCGAAATAAAAGTATTTCGGGTATCCATATCTTAGTTATTGCGATCGTGTAATGCGAACCACCTGCGGGATTCCCGGAAGATCGAATTAGTTTGAAAAACGAATCTGAGGGATTCTCGCTGATGATTCTTTCAGTTTCTATGAAACGCTATGCAACTCTCAAGGTGCCCGGAGGGGGAGGTTTCCCCGACCGTCCGAGGGAGGGCCCTCGGGACCGGATGCCGCGAGACGAGAGATAGGGGCTTCAAGCTTTCGTACACTTTTTCCCCTGTGAGGCGAACCCATTCGCCTTCCGGGGCGCGGGAGCTCTCGCTCGACCGCGCTTCGGGCTGGCGCCCGATTTCTCCCTAGAAAGGAGGTGATCCAGCCGCACCTTCCGGTACGGCTACCTTGTTACGACTTCACCCCCCTTACCCTCCACACCTTCGGCGCCTCCGCCCCTTGCGGGTTCGGCCGGCGACTTCGGGTGCAGACGACTCGGGTGGTGTGACGGGCGGTGTGTACAAGGCCCGGGAACGTATTCACCGCGGCGTGCTGATCCGCGATTACTAGCAACTCCGACTTCACGGGGGCGGGTTGCAGCCCCCGATCCGAACTGGGACCGGCTTTGGGGGATCCGCTCCGGATCGCTCCTTCGCATCCCGCTGTGCCGGCCATTGTAGCACGTGTGCAGCCCAGGGCATAAGGGGCATGATGACTTGACGTCGTCCCCACCTTCCTCCGGCTTGACGCCGGCAGTCCCCCATGAGTCCCCAACTCAATGCTGGCAACATGGGGCAGGGGTTGCGCTCGTTGCGGGACTTAACCCAACATCTCACGACACGAGCTGACGACAGCCATGCACCACCTGTCCGGGCTCCTCTCGGCCACGGCGTCTCCGCCGCTTCACCCGGATGTCGAGCCCTGGTAAGGTTCTTCGCGTTGCTTCGAATTAAGCCACATGCTCCGCTGCTTGTGCGGGCCCCCGTCAATTCCTTTGAGTTTTAGCCTTGCGGCCGTACTCCCCAGGCGGGGCACTTAATGCGTTAGCTGCGGCACGGGGGAAGGGCTCCCCCACACCTAGTGCCCATCGTTTACGGCTAGGACTACCAGGGTATCTAATCCTGTTCGCTCCCCTAGCTTTCGCACCTCAGCGTCAGTGTCGGCCCAGAAGACTGCCTTCGCCATCGGTGTTCTTCCCGATATCTGCGCATTTCACCGCTACACCGGGAATTCCGTCTTCCTCTACCGAACTCGAGCCCGCCGGTTCGGGGTCGGGCCGGAGGTTGAGCCCCCGGGTTTGAGACCCCGCTTGGCGAGCCGCCTACGCGCGCTTTACGCCCAATGAATCCGGATAACGCTCGCTCCCTACGTATTACCGCGGCTGCTGGCACGTAGTTAGCCGGAGCTTCTTCTGCAGGTACCGTCATGGTTCTTCCCTGCTGAAAGCGGTTTACGACCCGAAGGCCTCCGTCCCGCACGCGGCGTTGCTGCGTCAGGGTTGCCCCCATTGCGCAAAATTCCCCACTGCTGCCTCCCGTAGGAGTCTGGGCCGTATCTCAGTCCCAATGTGGCCGATCGGTCTCTCAACCCGGCTACCCATCGCGGGCTAGGTGGGCCGTTGCCCCGCCTACTACCTAATGGGACGCGACCCCATCCCCTGCCGCTGAATCGTTTTCCCCGCGGGGCCATGCGGTCCCGCGGGAGTACCCGGTGTTAATCCCGCTTTCGCGGGGCTATCCCGGAGCAGGGGGCAGGTTGGTCACGTGTTACTCACCCGTTCGCCACTCTATGACCGCCCGAAGGCGGGTTAATCGTTCGACTTGCATGTGTTAGGCACGCCGCCAGCGTTCATCCTGAGCCAGGATCAAACTCTCCGTTTAAAGCGCGGCCCCCGAGGGGGCCGACAGTCTCTCTTCCAACGGATCTGTGAGATCTCTGTTTCGTTTTCCGTCTTCCCGCGGCCTCGTTGGAGGCTGCCGCGGAACGACGGGGTTCGTCTAGCTTGAATTCTCTCGTTCGCAGTATCCGGTTCTCAAGGTCCTCCCGCGCCCCCGNGTTGTGTGCGAACCGTGGAGAAGGGCCCCCGCGCTTGCCCCGAGGGGGGCGGCCGCGTATTATATCTTCTTGCCGCTTGAAGCGGCGCCCGCCCCCCCAGCGGGGGCGCGGGAGGACCTTGAGAACCGGATACTGCGAACGAGAGAATTCAAGCTAGACGAACCCCGTCGTTCCGCGGCAGCCTCCAACGAGGCCGCGGGAAGACGGAAAACGAAACAGAGATCTCACAGATCCGTTGGAAGAGAGACTGTCGGCCCCCTCGGGGGCCGCGCTTTAAACGGAGAGTTTGATCCTGGCTCAGGATGAACGCTGGCGGCGTGCCTAACACATGCAAGTCGAACGATTAACCCGCCTTCGGGCGGTCATAGAGTGGCGAACGGGTGAGTAACACGTGACCAACCTGCCCCCTGCTCCGGGATAGCCCCGCGAAAGCGGGATTAACACCGGGTACTCCCGCGGGACCGCATGGCCCCGCGGGGAAAACGATTCAGCGGCAGGGGATGGGGTCGCGTCCCATTAGGTAGTAGGCGGGGCAACGGCCCACCTAGCCCGCGATGGGTAGCCGGGTTGAGAGACCGATCGGCCACATTGGGACTGAGATACGGCCCAGACTCCTACGGGAGGCAGCAGTGGGGAATTTTGCGCAATGGGGGCAACCCTGACGCAGCAACGCCGCGTGCGGGACGGAGGCCTTCGGGTCGTAAACCGCTTTCAGCAGGGAAGAACCATGACGGTACCTGCAGAAGAAGCTCCGGCTAACTACGTGCCAGCAGCCGCGGTAATACGTAGGGAGCGAGCGTTATCCGGATTCATTGGGCGTAAAGCGCGCGTAGGCGGCTCGCCAAGCGGGGTCTCAAACCCGGGGGCTCAACCTCCGGCCCGACCCCGAACCGGCGGGCTCGAGTTCGGTAGAGGAAGACGGAATTCCCGGTGTAGCGGTGAAATGCGCAGATATCGGGAAGAACACCGATGGCGAAGGCAGTCTTCTGGGCCGACACTGACGCTGAGGTGCGAAAGCTAGGGGAGCGAACAGGATTAGATACCCTGGTAGTCCTAGCCGTAAACGATGGGCACTAGGTGTGGGGGAGCCCTTCCCCCGTGCCGCAGCTAACGCATTAAGTGCCCCGCCTGGGGAGTACGGCCGCAAGGCTAAAACTCAAAGGAATTGACGGGGGCCCGCACAAGCAGCGGAGCATGTGGCTTAATTCGAAGCAACGCGAAGAACCTTACCAGGGCTCGACATCCGGGTGAAGCGGCGGAGACGCCGTGGCCGAGAGGAGCCCGGACAGGTGGTGCATGGCTGTCGTCAGCTCGTGTCGTGAGATGTTGGGTTAAGTCCCGCAACGAGCGCAACCCCTGCCCCATGTTGCCAGCATTGAGTTGGGGACTCATGGGGGACTGCCGGCGTCAAGCCGGAGGAAGGTGGGGACGACGTCAAGTCATCATGCCCCTTATGCCCTGGGCTGCACACGTGCTACAATGGCCGGCACAGCGGGATGCGAAGGAGCGATCCGGAGCGGATCCCCCAAAGCCGGTCCCAGTTCGGATCGGGGGCTGCAACCCGCCCCCGTGAAGTCGGAGTTGCTAGTAATCGCGGATCAGCACGCCGCGGTGAATACGTTCCCGGGCCTTGTACACACCGCCCGTCACACCACCCGAGTCGTCTGCACCCGAAGTCGCCGGCCGAACCCGCAAGGGGCGGAGGCGCCGAAGGTGTGGAGGGTAAGGGGGGTGAAGTCGTAACAAGGTAGCCGTACCGGAAGGTGCGGCTGGATCACCTCCTTTCTAGGGAGAAATCGGGCGCCAGCCCGAAGCGCGGTCGAGCGAGAGCTCCCGCGCCCCGGAAGGCGAATGGGTTCGCCTCACAGGGGAAAAAGTGTACGAAAGCTTGAAGCCCCTATCTCTCGTCTCGCGGCATCCGGTCCCGAGGGCCCTCCCTCGGACGGTCGGGGAAACCTCCCCCTCCGGGCACCTTGAGAGTTGCATAGCGTTTCATAGAAACTGAAAGAATCATCAGCGAGAATCCCTCAGATTCGTTTTTCAAACTAATTCGATCTTCCGGGAATCCCGCAGGTGGTTCGCATTACACGATCGCAATAACTAAGATATGGATACCCGAAATACTTTTATTTCGAACTGACGCCTCCCGCGCAGAAGCGCGGGAGGGGACGCGAAGGGAAATGAAGATACGTAGGGCGCACGGTGGATGCCTTGGCATAGGAAGGCTTCGAAGGACGCGGCAAGCTGCGATAATCTGCGGTGAGGAGCAAACATCCCTCGACCCGCAGGTCTCCGAACGGGGCAACCCGCCAGAGCGGAGCTCTGGCACCTCCCGCCGAACGCATAGGCGGGAAGGGGCGAACCGGGGGAACTGAAACATCTAAGTACCCCGAGGAAAGGAAATCAACCGAGATCGCGCGAGTAGCGGCGAGCGAAAGCGCGTTTAGCCTAAACCCATGCATGCGCACAGCCTGCAGGCGTTGCTGCATGGGGGTCGTGGGAGCGCGCATCCGGTCCCTGCAGGGGCCGGCGCCGGTTACAAAGGGACTGGGAAGCGGAACGGCATGGAAAGGCCGGCCGGAGCGGGCGAGAGCCCCGTACGCGGACCCCAGTCCCCCGGCGGACGCGCATCCCGAGTACAGCCGGGCACGTGAAACCCGGTTGGAAGCAGGGGGGACCGCCCTCCAAGGCTGAATACTCTCCTATGACCGATAGAGGACCAGTACCGTGAGGGAAAGGTGAAAAGCACCCCGAGAGGGGAGTGAAACAGTACCTGAAACCGTGCGCCCGCAAGCAGTCGGAGCAGAGGATTCCTCTGTGACGGCGTGCCTTTTGTAGAATGAGCCAGCGAGTTACGGTGCGCTGCGAGGTTAAGCTTCGAAGCGAGCCGCAGTGAAAGCGAGCCTTTAAGATGGCGGTGAGTAGCGCGCCGTAGACGCGAAGCCGGGTGAGCTATCCATGGGCAGGGTGAAGCGGGGGTAAGACCCCGTGGAGGCCCGAACCCACTTCGGTTGAAAACGGAGGGGACGACCCGTGGATAGGGGTGAAAGGCCAATCAAACCCGGAGATATCTCGTTCTCCCCGAAATAGCTTTAGGGCTAGCCGCGGCCGTACGATGCCGGAGGTAGAGCACTGGACTTCCGAGGGGGCCTCACCGCCTGCCGAGGAAAACCAAACTCCGAATGCCGGCATCCCATTGGCCGCGAGTCAGAGCATGTGGGCTAAGCTGTGTGCTCGAGAGGGAAACAGCCCAGACCGCCCGCTAAGGCCCCCAAGTCCGTGCCGAGTGGCAAAGGATGTGCGTTTGCCTAGACAACCAGGATGTTGGCTTAGAAGCAGCCATGCATTTAAAGAGTGCGTAACAGCTCACTGGTCGAGTGGACATGCGCCGACAATTCACGGGGCTAAGCACGGCGCCGAAGCGGCGGACGGATCGAGAGATCCTGTGGTAGGGGAGCTTTCCCGGAGGGGCGAAGCGCGAGGGGCGACCCCGCGTGGACATCCGGGAAGTGAGAATGCTGGCATGAGTAACGAGAGAGGGGCGGGAAACCCCTCCGCCGTAAGCCTAAGGGTTCCTGGGCAACGCTAATCGCCCCAGGGTCAGTCGGGAGCTAAGCCGAGGCGGACACGCGTAGGCGATGCACAACAGGCGGACATTCCTGTACCGCCGCGGGCCGTCACCACCGACGGGGTGACGGGGAAGGGTAGCCGGGCGGGGTTCTGGACGTCCCCGTGAAAGCGCGTAGGGCGGTCGGCATGGAAACCAGCCGACCGATGAGCCCGAGACGCGAGACGAAGGATCTGATCCGAAGCCGGCGAGCCCATGCCCCCTGGAAAAACCTCTAGGGAGGCCCGCGGCGCCCGTACCAAAACCGACACAGGTAGGCGGGTAGAGCATACCGAGGCGATCGGGAGAACCATGGTTAAGGAACTCGGCATACCGACCCCGTAACTTCGGGAGAAGGGGTGCCCGCCCAGGTGAGGGAGCTAGCCTCCGGAGCCCGGGCGGGCCGCAGCGAAACGGCCCAAGCGACTGTTTATCAAAAACACAGGACTCTGCAAAGCCGCAAGGCGACGTATAGGGTCTGACGCCTGCCCGGTGCCGGAAGGTTACGCGGAAGCGTTAGCGAAAGCGAGGCGCCGAAGCCAAGCCCCGGTAAACGGCGGCCGTAACTATAACGGTCCTAAGGTAGCGAAATTCCTTGTCGGGTAAGTTCCGACCTGCACGAATGGCGTAACGACTTGGGCGCTGTCTCAACCATGGACCCGGTGAAATTGCATTGTTCGTGAAGATGCGAACTTCCCGCGGAAGGACGGAAAGACCCCGTGAACCTTTACTACAGCTTGGCATTGATCGTTGGCTCGGTGCGTAGAGGATAGGTGGGAGGCTATGAACCCCGGGCGCCAGCCCGGGCGGAGCCGCCCTTGGAATACCACCCTCACCGTTCCGGCGATCTAACGCGCGGCCGCGATCCGGCGCGCGGACCGTGCCAGGCGGGTAGTTTGACTGGGGCGGTCGCCTCCCAAAGAGTAACGGAGGCGTGCGCAAGGTCCGCTCAGGACGGTCGGCAACCGTCCGCAGAGCACAAGAGTACAAGCGGGCTTGACTGCGAGGCCGACGAGCCGAGCAGGTGGGAAACCAGGTTCTAGTGATCCGGCGGCCCGACGTGGAACGGCCGTCGCTCAACGGATAAAAGGTACTCCGGGGATAACAGGCTGATCTTGCCCAAGAGTCCACATCGACGGCAAGGTTTGGCACCTCGATGTCGGCTCATCGCATCCTGGGGCTGAAGTCGGTCCCAAGGGTATGGCTGTTCGCCATTCAAAGCGGTACGCGAGCTGGGTTCAGAACGTCGTGAGACAGTTCGGTCCCTATCCTCCGCGGGCGCAAGAGAACTGAGGAGATCTGCCCCTAGTACGAGAGGACCGGGGTGGACGGACCTCTGGTGCAGCGGTTGTCGGCCAACGGCACTGCCGCGTAGCTACGTCCGGAACGGATAAGCGCTGAAGGCATCTAAGCGCGAAGCCGTCTCCAAGATGAGTTCTCTTTCCGGTAAGACCCCTCGTAGACCACGAGGTTGATAGGCCGCAGCTGCAAGCGCCGCGAGGCGCTCAGGCGAGCGGTACTAATCGGTCGAGCTCTTCATCTCAATTCGCACCCGTATCTGACGGTCCGTGAGGTTTCCGTGAGCGCCATGCAACCCCCAGGGTCGGCCCGAAGCCGCCTTGGAAAACCTAGAGAGATCCTAACCAGGACCTCGCGGGGGAGCGCCCCCCGCGAGCGCGACCATGGAGCGGGGGATCACCCGGACCCATTCCGAACCCGGCAGTTAAGCCCCGCATCGCCGAAAGTACTGCGGGGGAAGCCCGTGGGAGGATAGGGCGTCGCGCTCGCGGAGGGCGCTTTTTCTTTGCGCGGGGGCCGCCCGAGGGGGCGGCCCCCTTTCCGTATATGGAGGGGTTTTCCCAATCCGCGTATCTCGTGCATCTTTCCACTTGGTTTTAAATTTCCCGAAACACCGTTGACCTCGTCTCGCCTTCGAGCTGGGGTACACTACTGAAGAACTGAGATCAATCAGTGCGGACGTGAGCCTGCGAACAGGAGAGACTATGGGAAAAATCGCAATGAAGACGCCGTTGGTCGAGATGGACGGCGACGAAATGACGCGCGTGCTCTGGAAACTGATTAAAGATGAGCTTATCGAGCCTTTTGTCGACTTGAAGACCGCCTACTTCGATCTGGGGCTGGAACATCGCAATGAAACCCGCGACCAGGTGACGATCGACGCATCGATGGCCACCAAGAAGTACGGGGTTGCGGTGAAGTGCGCCACTATCACGCCCAATGCCGCTCGCAAAGAGGAATACCATCTCGACGAGATTTGGAAGAGCCCCAACGGCACCATTCGCGCTCTTCTCGATGGCACGGTCTTTCGCGCCCCCATTATCGTCAAGGGAATTGAGCCCTATATCCCTACCTGGAAGGCCCCGATTACCATCGCACGTCATGCCTATGGCGATCTTTATCGCGATGTCGAGATGAAGGTTCCGGGTCCCGGCAAGGTTGAGCTCGTGTACACGCCTGCCGACGGGGGCGACGAACAGCGCGTTACCGTGCATGAGTTCGACGGTGCGGGTATCGTCGAGGGTATGCACAACATCGATGCCTCGATCGAGGGCTTTGCGCGAGCTTGCTTTAACTATGCGCTCGAAACCAAACAGGACCTTTGGTTTGCCACCAAGGACACCATTTCCAAAACCTATGACCATCGGTTCAAAGACATTTTTGCCGACCTCTATGAAGCCGAGTATCGGACGCGTTTCGAAGAGGCGGGTATCGAGTACTTTTATACGCTTATTGATGATGCCGTGGCCCGCGTGGTGCGCAGCGAGGGCGGTTTCATTTGGGCCTGCAAGAACTACGACGGCGACGTGATGAGCGACATGGTGTCCACGGCGTTCGGGTCGCTCGCCATGATGACTTCGGTCCTCGTTTCTCCCCATGGGTACTGGGAATACGAGGCCGCTCACGGCACCGTGCAGCGCCACTACTACAAATATCTGAAGGGCGAGGAGACCTCCACCAACCCGGTGGCGACGATCTTCGCCTGGTCAGGAGCCTTCCGCAAGCGCGGCCAGCTCGACGACCTGCCCGACCTGGTGTCCTTTGCCGACCGGCTCGAAAAGGCGACGATCGATACGATCGAAGCGGGTGAGATGACTGGAGACCTTGCCCGGATCACGACGTTTGAACATCCGCGTCAGCTCAACACCGAGGACTTCATTGCAGCGATCGCCCGTCGTCTCGCCTAACAAAGAAGCCCGCCCGCGACCCTTTGGGGGCGGGCGGGCTTTCCGCTCATGTGCGCAATTCGCGCTCTTGGGGCTGTTCAGGGGCTTGCTTTAGTTGGATGAAGTATACTTTCATTGGACCATTGGATGCGCTTCGCAGAGAGTTTGAGTGAAGGATTGGTGCTCGTGACAGATAACGAGACGATGGAAAAGCTCGTCAAATCGGTGATTATCAAAGACGGCCTGCGGCAGAAGATCATCGGCGAACTGCAGGGTTCGTCCCGCCGCGCCCGTCAGACGGCAGCGCACGTGATCGGCGGCGTTGCCAAGCAGAAGCCCGAAGTGCTCGTGCCCTATGCCGACGATTTGGTCGACGCCCTCAATCGCCCTGAGGCGCAAACGCGCTGGGAATGCCTCGACGCCCTTACCGAAATCGTGGCCGTCGATTCACGGGCATGCGACAAGGCCATTCCGGGGGCTGAAGCCTCCCTGTTCGACGAGTCGAACAGTATGGTGCGCCTTTCGGCTATGCGCTTCCTTTGCCGGCTGGGTGCCACGACGGAAAACCGGTCCGAAAAGACCTGGCCTCTCATCGACGAGGGCATCCAGTGCTATCACGGCGACTTGGGCTTCCAAGAGATGCTCAATGCGGTCATCGGTTTTTCTGAGGGCAAGCTTTCCGATCAGGTGAAGCAGGAGCTCAAAGAGCGCATGGCCTTCGATGCCAAGAACGGCAAGGGCGCCTTAAAGGCGCGTGCCAGTCAGATTATCGAAAACCTTTCCAACTAATCAGTAGGTACATCATGTGCGCAGCGTGGCCGCGGCGCCGGCTCGAGCGGTCGGTTTCCGCGGCCCCTGTGTACCGTCGAGAGGGGCAGCCGAATGGCTGGTACTAAGAATCTAGCAACGCTCGAAGTGGGCGGATCGACCTATCGCTACTATCCGGTGCGCGCCTTGCCCGGGGCTGAAAAACTGCCGTATTCCCTTACGGTCCTGCTCGAAAACATCCTGCGCAACGTGCCCGACCCGGCGCAGGCGCGCACGCTGGCCGATCGCCTTCTCGAAGCGGGGCTTGCCGGCGAGGCCGGCGGGGAAGTGGCCTTTTCTCCAGCGCGCGTGCTCTTCCAGGATTTCACCGGCGTGCCCGTCTTCGTTGATTTCGCCGTTATGCGCGAAGCCTGCAAGGCGCTTGGCGGCGACCCGCGCACGATCAATCCCCAGGTGCCCTGCAACCTTGTGATCGACCATTCGGTCATTGCCGATGAATACGGGTGCGCGGCGGCCCTCGCCGACAACATGGCGACCGAATTCCACCGCAATCGCGAGCGCTATGATTTCCTGAAGTGGGCCCAGCATTCCTTCCAGAACGTGAGCATCGTGCCGCCCGGACAGGGCATTTGCCACCAGCTCAACATCGAGCGCTTCGCCCAGGTGGTCATGACGGCCGAAACCGACGAGGGTACCACGGCCTATTTCGACACCCTGGTGGGCACCGACAGTCATACCCCTACCGCCAACGGCATCGGCGTGCTCGGCTGGGGTGTGGGCGGCATCGAAGCCGAAGCGGCGGCTCTGGGCCAGCCGATCACCCAGCTCGTGCCGCGCGTGATCGGCGTCGAGCTCACCGGCAAGCTGCCCGAAGGCGTTGCGGCTATGGATGTGTCGCTGCGCTTCGCCCAGATGCTGCGCGAAGAGGGAGTTGTCGGCTGCTTCGTCGAATGCTTCGGGGAAGGCGTGGGCAACCTCACGGCTACCCAGCGCGCCTGTATTTCCAACATGACGCCCGAATACGGCAGCACCTGCACCTTGTTTCCCGTTGACGAGCAGACGATCGACTATCTGCGCCTCACGGGCCGCAGCGAGGAGCGCATCGCGCTGGTGGAAGCCTACGCGAAGGCCCAGGGCCTGTGGAACGACGGGTCGCCGCGCACCTACGCCAAGGTGCTTCATCTCGATTTGGGCACGGTGGAGCGCAGCATCGCCGGCCCGAGCCGCCCCCACGACCGCATTTCCTGCGCGGGAGCCAAGCGGGCTTTCGAGGGGATTTGCGCCGATCGCGGCGTCGGTGGTGAACGCGCCACGGTTACCATCGACGGGGCGTCCTACGAGCTTGCGTCGGGCGCGATCGCGATTGCCGCGGTGACGAGCTGCACGACAGCGACCGACCCGGCCATGATGCTCGCCTGCGGCCTGCTCGCCCGCAACGCGGCCGAACGCGGGCTTGCTCCCAAGCCTTGGGTGAAGACCATTCTGGCACCGGGCAGCAAGGCGACCGAGCTCTTGCTCGAGCGTGCGGGCCTCATCGATGGCCTGCAGAAACTCGGTTTCTATACCTGCGGGTTCGGATGCATGAGCTGCATCGGCAACTCGGGTCCGGTGCTGCCCCAGCTGCACGAGGTCGCCGACGAGATCGAGCTCGCCAGCGTCCTTTCGGGCAACCGTAACTTCGAAGGCCGCATCTCGCCCGACGTCGCCCAGAACTATCTGAGCGCTCCCGCCGGCGTAATCGCCTACGCCCTTGCCGGAACGATGGACTTCGATTTCGAAACCGAGCCGCTGGGGGCCGACGCCCAGGGACAGCCGGTCTACCTGCGCGACATTTGGCCGACCAACGCCGACGTGGCTGCCCTGCAGGCACAGGTGGTCGACCGCGCCCTCTTCGAAGAGGGCGGAAAGGGCCTCTTCGAGGGCGATGCGGCGTGGGATGCCCTCGATCGCCCGGCAAGCGATGTCTTCGATTGGGATGCCTCGTCTACCTACGTGCGCCGTGCCACCTACTTCGACGGGATGACCAAGGAAGTGGCAGCCCCGGCGCCGATCGAGGGTGCGCGCGCTTTGGTTGCGCTCGGCGACTTCATCACGACCGACCACATTTCGCCGGCCGGCGCGATCGCTCCCGATTCGGCGGCGGCGCGCTACCTGCGCGAGGGCGGCGTGGCCGATGCCGAGTTCAACACTTACGGCAGCCGTCGCGGCAACCACGAGGTCATGGCGCGCGGCACGTTCGCCAACGTCAAGCTTTCGAATGCCCTGGCGGATGGCAAGAAGGGCGGCTGGACGCGCGACTTGCTCGACGGGAACATCAAGCTCATCTTCGACGCGTCCGAAGACTACCGTGCCGCCGGCGTGCCGCTCGTGGTGCTTGCGGGCAAGATGTACGGGAGCGGTTCTTCACGCGACTGGGCGGCCAAAGGCCCCATGTTGCTGGGCGTGCGGGCCGTCTTCGCCGAAAGCTTCGAGCGCATCCATCGCAGCAACCTCATCGGCATGGGCATCCTGCCCCTGCAATTCGAAGAGGGCGACAGCGCGGCGACCTTGGGACTCGATGGCACCGAGACCTACTCGATCGAGCCGATCGACTTTTCTGGCGGCCTACCGCAGCCGGCGCACGTCCGCGCGCATGCGGTGCGCGGCGACGGATCGACCGTGGGCTTCACCTGCCTGGTGCGCATCGACACGCCCACCGAAGGCGCCTACTACGCCAACGGGGGCATCCTGCAGTACGTGCTGCGTAACCTTGCGGGCTAGGGCGGAGAACAACGCCGTCTCGGGCGAGGTCAATGGGAACGTAACGAACGGGCGCTGCCGAAGGGGCGGTGCCCGTTTCCTGTATACTGTGCCGAAAATCGACCACGAAGAGCGCAGCCTGAAGGGGGATACGCTGTGGACAAGAAACAGATGGAAGATTACTTCAAGATGGTGGGGTTCGACCCCTCGTCAGCGGATGCGGGTTCTGCGGATCATACGAGCTCGGAAGGGAGCAAGAAGCGCTCCCACGGGCAGCGCGTCCCCTTCGATGCGGGAAAGGGTGCCGGTGGCGGCAACCCCTTTGGGGGCGGCAACCCCTTTGCGGGATTCGGGGGATTCGGGGGCTTCGGGGGCCACGGGTCCGAGGGCGGCTCCCACGACGACGGCTCCTTCGATTTCGAAGTGCCCCCTCTGCCGCGCAAGACGCTCGTCGTCCTCATTGCGGTGCTCGTGGCGATCATCGCAATTGCCTACTGGTGGTTCCATCCGCCCATCAACATCCATTCGGCTGACCTGTGGGTCTTTCTTGCGATCTTCGTGATTCTCCCCGCCTTCATCACCTTCCGCACGATCAGCCGCTCCTACGCCACCGGCGACGGCAAGCGCGAGCGCAGCGAGAAGAAGGCCGTCCGCTTCAAGTACCTGTCCTGGGTTCCTGTGGCCGTCGCGATCGTGGGCGTCGTGGGCGCCGTGGCCTCGTATTCCATCTGGCCGGGCAACGCGGAAAAATACTCGTCACTGCTCAACGTGCAGGACAGCGATTTCGCGACCGATATCCAGGAAGTCGATTACAACTCGATTCCCGTCATCGACAAGGAATCGTCGGTGCTGCTGGGCAACCGCACGCTTGGTGAAATCCCCGAATACGTGAGCCAGTTCGAGATCTCCAACATCTATTCGCAGATCAACTACCAGGGCCGGCCGGTGCGCGTGAGCCCACTCGAGTACGCCGACCTCTTCAAGTGGTTCTACAACAAGGATTCGGGCGTGCCCGCCTACGTGCTCGTCGACATGGCCAGTCAGGATACCCAGGTCGTCCGCCTCGACCAGCCGATCTACTACGTCGATTCCGAGCCGCTCGAGCGTAACATCGACCGCTACGTGCAGTTGAAGTACCCCTTCTACATGTTCGAGGAGAAGAGCTTCGAAATCGATGAAGACGGCACGCCCTGGTGGATCTGCCCCGTGCAGGACCGTACGATCGGCCTTTTCGGCGGCGAGACCATTTCGAGGGTCGTGCTGGTAAACGCGAGCACCGGCGAGACGCAGGACTACGCGATCGGCGACGTGCCCCAGTGGGTCGATAGGGCCTATCCGAGCGACTTGGTGGTGCAGCAGTACAACTGGTACGGCAGCCTGAAGGGCGGCTGGCTCAACAGCTGGCTCGGTCAGAGCGGCGTGGTGCAGACGACGCCCGGCACCGACGGCAACGCCGGCTACAACTACATCGCCAAGGACGACGATGTCTGGCTGTATTCAGGCGTGACGAGCGCCACGGCCGACAACGCGATCGTGGGCTTCGTGCTGGTGAACCAGCGCACGGCCGAAACCCACTACTACAGCGTAGCCGGGGCCACCGAGGAATCGGCTATGAAGAGCGCCGAGGGCCAGGTGCAGAACTTGGGCTACCACGCGAGCTTCCCGCTTCTGCTCAACATCAACGGCCAGCCCACCTATTTCATGGCGCTTAAGGATGATGCGGGCCTTGCCAAGAAATTCGCCATGATCGACATCCAGCGCTACCAGAACGTCGCTATCGGCGACACGGTGGCCGATTGCCAAAAATCCTACAAGGCCCTGCTGGCGACCAACGGGGCGGTGAGCGCGGTCGATTCGTCGGCTCAGGGTACGGCTGACGGGCAGATCCGTACGGTCCTGCAGGCGGTTGTCGACGGCAACACGCACGTGTACCTCACGCTCGACGGCGACAGCAGGATCTACGACTTCCCCCTGCCGGGCTTGATCGAGGTGGCGCGCTACGGGGTGGGCGACCGTATCGCCTTCACCTATATCGACGGCGACCCAACCTGCACGGCGCAATCGATCGAGTCGGCCGCGTCGCAGGCGGGCGGTACCGCGACCGCGGGGGGCGCGGGTGCGACGTCGACGGGCGGCGGCTCTCAGGCGTCCGATGTCCAGGCCTCGTCGTCGGCCGCGTCTTCGGGCGATGCGTCCGCTGCGACGAATGCGGGTGGAGCCGCCTAGGGAGCTTCTTTTCCGGCGCCGTGATGAAGCTGTGACGAATCGGTGCGCAGGTTGCATGCGCCTTGCAAGCGGCCGTGTCCTTTGGCATACTATCAGGGCTGCAGAAATGCAGCCTGTTAGTGGAATAGTTCCGCTGCCAAAGACAGCCGGCACCCGTTCGGGTTTAATCGCGCAAGCGGCCTGCCGAGGTGGTTCAGATAACGCTTTGAGCTTTGAACGACCTCCTGCTGTCCGGCAGGAGGTCGTTTCTTTTTCAAGACGCGATCCTCCCTTGGGGCGGAACCCGTTTTGGAAAAGAAGGAGGTGTACTACATGCCCAACGCTCAGAACAAGGAAACCCTGGAAAAGATCAAAGGGGAGCTCGACGGTGTCTCCGCGGTGTGGGTTGTCGACTACCGCGGCCTGACCGTGAAGGAAGTCCAGCAGCTCCGTCGCGACGTGCGCGAGGCCGGCGCTCACATGGTGGTGTACAAGAACACCCTGGTGAAGCTGGCTCTCGGCGAAGCCGGCCAGCCGACGATGGAAGACATCCTCGACGGCCCGAACGCCTTCGTGTTCGCCGATGGCGATCCTGCTGCCGCTGCGAAGGCCCTGAAGACCTTCGCCAAGGATAACGAGAACCTCGAGATCCGCGGCGGCATCATGGACGGTGTCGAGTACGACGCAGCGCAGGTCGAGGCTATCGCTTCTCTGCCTTCCCGCGAAGAACTCTACGCTTCCATCGCATCTGCTATCGCAGGTGTTGCGCGCGGTCTGGCCGTTACGATCAACGGCGTGCCGCAGGGTCTGGCGCAGGCAATCAGCCAGGTTGCCGAGCAGAAGCCCGCTGCCTAGCGCAGCATTGCGGCGCAGTGCGTCGCGCACATTTGACATTTCGAGTCGTGCGAAGAAGCGCGGCTCCCTTGAAAGGAAACTAACATGGCTGTGACCAAAGAAGAAATCATTGAGGCTCTGAAGGAGATGTCTCTGCTCGAGGCTTCCGAACTCGTCAAGGACATCGAGGAGACCTTCGGCGTGTCCGCCGCTGCTCCCGTTGCCGTGGCTGCCGCTCCGGCTGCCGGTGGCGAAGCTGCCGCTGAGAAGACCGACTTCGACGTCGTGCTCGAGGGCTTCGGCGACAACAAGATCGCCGTCATCAAGGTCGTTCGCGAGATCACCGGCCTGGGCCTGAAGGAAGCCAAGGCTGCCGTCGAGGCTGCTCCGAACACGCTCAAGGAAGGCGTGAAGAAGGAAGAGGCCGAGGAAATCAAGGCCAAGCTCGAGGAAGCCGGTGCTGCGGTAACCCTGAAGTAAATCGCTTCGGTTGCATCATCGCGTTTTGCGCATGCGCAAAGGACCGCACGGGGTTGCCCGCGCGGTCCTTTTTTGTATGCGGGGAGGGATTGCGCCACGATGGGGCGCGGCAAGGGGGCGGCCCCGATGTGCCCCGCATTGCAGACGGCGTCTGCTCTAACGACGGCGCGATTGACTTTGATGTGTCCGTTGGCAACCGGCGGTTGGCGGAATGTAAAGCGCGCTTGGTAGACGCAACCGGGCGTATCGGTCATGCTGAGGATGTCCTTAGGGGGAAGGAGCATCCCATGATTCTGGCGGAAAAGATCATCGACCTTAGGAAGAAAAACGGATGATCCCAAGAACAGCTCGCCGGCAAGCTCGGGGTGAGCCGTCAGTCCATTTCGAAATGGGAGAGCGCTCAGTCGACGCCCGACATGAAGAAGATCGTGGCTCTGTCCGAACTCTTCGGCGTGTCCACCGACTACCTGCTGAAGGATGGCATGGACGATGCCGAAGGGGCGGCCGTCGGCGGTGACGCACCGGATCGGGCGATGCTTGACGGAGCATCGCTTACGCCTGTTTCCATGGAAGAGGCGGGCGCCTTTCTCGCGCATAACGAACGCAACGCTCGCAGGCGATGCGTCCGATGCATCGCTTAGGGACTTCTACGAATGCGTGGGGGTGTGTGCTCTCCTTTGCTTCGTCGCGGTTGGCGTCTATCTGATAGTGCGTGCCTGCTGCATCGAGAGCGGATATAAGGTCCTTCTCGAGGAAGGCGATTACGACCGTGCGGCGAAAGCGGTGAACAACCGTATCGGCACCATCTACTGGGCGGTCATGACGGCAGCGTATCTGCTCGTGAGCTTCCTTTCCATGGGCTGGGCGATTACCTGGGTCATCTGGCCGGTCGCGGGTATCCTGTACGGGGCGCTTACGGCTTTCCTGAAGATGCGGACGTGATGCGCGGGAGGCGGTGGGAATCTGGTCTGTAAAATGAGCAGATAACCCCTGCTTGCCACCGGTCAATGGAGCTGTATGACAAGGATGTGCGTGCGAGGGACGAGCATCGCCCCTCGCACGCACGCTAGCGCACGGTGCGGCCGATGTTGGCGCGGTTGTAGTATTCGGCTTTGTCCCGGTACATGAGCTGATCTGCTTGGGTGATGGCTTGGTCGAGGCGGGACGCGTCGTCGATCCACACGGCGCCGATAGCGAGGCGGTGCCGTTTTTCTTCGCCTATTATCTTGGTGAGCTTTTTACAGCTGCGTTCGAAATCGCTGCGCGAGATGAGCGGGAGGAGGGCGACGAACTCGTCGCCGCCGTCTCGGTACACGTTTGCCGCGCCCCAAATGCCGGAAAGCACGCGCGCTGCCTGCTGAAGCGTTTTATCGCCGGCCCGATGGCCATGCGCGTCGTTCGTCTCTTTCAACCCGTTCACGTCGGCAAAGACCACGCCCACGCTTCCCGAGCTGCGGGAGAGCGCATCGATGCGCTCGGCCAAGGCGGCACGGTTGCCCACCTCGGTGAGGCTGTCATGCTTGCTGAGGTATGCGAGTTGGCTCACCAGCTTGTGGTTGGCGATTTTCGAACCGATGAAATACGACACCGCTTCCAGGATGGCCTTCGTGTTGATCAGGTCGGATATCTCATAGTTGTCGGCGCCCAGGTACCCGACGAGCTTGCCTTTGCTGTAGAAAGGAGCGCAGAGCAGTCGCTTGATGCCCTGACGCTTGAGGTTGGCGTAGTCGATGGGGTCGTGTGCTTTCAGCATCTCGATATCGGGGATGAGCACGCTGCTGTCGTACTTCAGGAATTCCTCCCAGCTGCCGATATAGTCGTCATAGCTGAGGTTCTGCAGGGTGTCGAGCTCCGGTTCTATGCCCTCGGCGCACCATTCGAAGGTGTTGGACACGGTGATGCCGTCAGTTTCGAGGACGTAGAGCCGGTCGGGCTCGATGTAGGTGCTCAGTTGGGCGAGGGCGTGGTTCATACAGGTTTCGTAGTCCTCGTCGTTGCTCAGGAGACGCGAAATCTGCAGGATGATGTCGTTGGTGACGCGGATGCGGTTGATCGAGATTTTGAGTTCCTGCTGGTGGTCGACGTTGGTGAAGATGTAGGCCACCAGGTCGGGCTGAGACAGGGGGGCTCACCGTGAAATCGAGCCAGTGGTCGATTTCGGGCGCGAGGATGACGTCGTGCACGGTTTCGCGGCTCGTGACGGCGCGAAAGCAATAGTTGAGCCAGCGCGGGTCTGCTTCGGCGTACGATTCCAGGAAGGATCGACCCACGAGTTGGTCGTGGGTCATGTCCACCATGGCGCAGTAGGCCTCGTTCACGTAGACATAGCGCGTGTCGACGCAGCGCGTGCGCCCTTCGTCCATGATCGCGCGGAAGACCGCGTACGCTACGGGAATATCGTAGAAGGGGTCGGGTGTGAAGAGCGGCTCGCGCATGGATCGCTTTCTTGGCGTCGTGATAAATCTATGTAAATAGTTATATCACGAGACGAGAGCGATTGCCTGTTGTATCCCGCGCGTTCTGGTCAGTGCGCGCGGGGCGGTGGGTTCGTGTGCAGGTGGCCCAGGCGGGCGCGGCAGCGGTGCTCGTTGCTGCCGCGCCCGCATTTCGCAGGCTACATGCTGTGGCGCGCGAGCTCTTCGTCGCCCTTCCACAAGACGACTTCGCCTGTAGAAAGGGTGGCGGGCACGTCGATAAGCCGCTGGTTCGACGACCCGCTAAAGCGCAGGGTGATGTCGTAGAGCTCGCGTTCGAAGGGGCCGTCGACAAGCACGTCGATAAGCGAGAGCAGCTCGTCGGTGGCGTCGGTGTGGCGAGGGCTCTTCGGGTCGCAGAGGGCTTCGAAATGGTCGCCCGTGTAGCACCAGACGTTCTTGCCCGGCACTTCGGCGCGCACGCGACGCAGCAGGGGCAGCAAGCCCTGTTGATTGACCGGTTCCATCGGTTCGCCGCCGAGCACGGTGAGACCTTCGACCCAGGGCGCCTTCAGGCTTTCGACGATGGCATCGGCCACGTCTTGGGTGAATTCCTGCCCATAGGAGAAGTTCCACGTCTCGGGTTGGAAGCATTCTTTGCAGTGGTGGGTGCAGCCCGACACGAACAGGGAGGTGCGCACGCCTTCGCCGTTAGCGATATCGGAGTATTTGACGTTTCCGTAGTACATGAGGTGTCTCCTTGCAGCAGAAGGCCCGCATCGTTGCAGCACGCGCTGCGGCGGATGCGGGCCTTGGGGCTACCGGGGGCTGCTTAGAGGTGCAGCACGCGGTCTTTGATCTCTTCGGTACGGCCCTGGTTCCAGAACTGGGTGCCGATGTAGCCGCAGGTGCGACGGGCGACGTTGAGCGTGCTCTGGTCGCGGTTGCCGCAGCTGGGGCATTCCCACACGAGCTTGCCGTCGTCTTCGACAATCTTGATTTCGCCGTCGTAACCGCACTTCTGGCAGTAGTCGCTCTTGGTGTTGAGCTCGGCGTACATGATGTTGTCGTAGATGTACTGCATGACGGCGATAACCGCTTCCAGGTTGTCCTGCATGTTGGGCACTTCCACGTAGGAGATGGCCCCGCCGGGGGACAGGCGCTGGAACTGGCTTTCGAACTTGAGCTTGGTGAAGGCGTCGATGTCCTCGCGCACGTTCACGTGATAGCTGTTGGTGATGTAGCCGTGGTCGGTGATGCCGGGGGCGATGCCGAAGCGGCGCTGCAGGGCCTTGGCGAACTTGTAGGTGGTCGATTCGAGCGGGGTGCCGTAGAGGCTGAAGTCGATGTCGTGCTCGGCCTTCCATTCGGCGCATTTGTCGTTCATGTGCTGCATGACCGAAAGCGCGAAGGGGGTGGCGTCGGGGTCGGTGTGCGATTCGCCCGTCATGAACTTCACGCACTCGTAGAGGCCGGCGTAGCCCAGGCTGATCGTGGAGTAGCCGCCGTAGAGCAGCTTGTCGATCGTCTCGCCCTTTTCCAGGCGCGCCAAGGCGCCGTACTGCCACAGGATCGGGGCCGCATCGGACAGGGTGCCCTTCAGACGGTTGTGGCGGCACATGAGGGCCTTATGGCAGAGCTCGAGGCGTTCATCGAAGATTTCCCAGAAGCGATCGACGTCGCCTTCGCTCGACAGGGCCACGTCGACCAGATTGATCGTGACGACGCCCTGGTTGAAGCGACCGTAGTACTTGGGCTTGTTGGGCTCCCAGTTCTTGGCGCGGGCCACGTTGTCGTAGCCGTTGCCCGAGCGGTCGGGGGTGAGGAAGGACCGGCAGCCCATGCAGGTGTAGACGTCGCCTTCGCCTTCGACTTCGCCTTTGGAGAGCTTGTACTCGCGCATCTTCTTTTCGGAGATGTAGTCGGGCACCATGCGCTTGGCCGTGCACTTGGCCGCCAGCTTGGTGAGGTAGAAGTAGGGGTCGCCTTCGTGGATGTTGTCGCTTTCGAGCACGTAGATCAGCTTGGGGAAGGCCGGAGTGATCCACACGCCCTTTTCGTTCTTCACGCCCTGGTAGCGCTGGCGCAGCATCTCTTCGATGCAGATGGCGAGGTCGCGCTTCTCCTGTTCGTTTTTGGCCTCGTTGAGGTACATGAACACGGTGATGAAGGGGGCCTGGCCGTTGGTCGTCATGAGGGTGACCACCTGGTATTGGATGGTCTGGACGCCGCGGCGGATCTCGTCGCGTACGCGCTCTTCGACGATCCTGTCCATCTTTTCCTTCGAAGGCTCGAGGCCGAAGGAGTTCATCTCGGCGATGACCTGGCGGCGAATCTTCTGACGGCTCACGTCGACGAAGGGGGCCAGGTGGGCGAGGCTGATGGACTGGCCGCCGTACTGGCAGCTGGCCACCTGGGCGATGATCTGCGTGGCGATGTTGCAGGCGGTCGAGAAGCTGTGGGGCTTTTCGATGAGGGTGCCCGAAATCACCGTGCCGTTCTGCAGCATGTCTTCCAGGTTGACGAGGTCGCAGTTGTGCATGCGCTGGGCGTAGTAGTCGGCGTCATGGAAGTGGATGATGCCCTCTTCGTGGGCTTCGACCACGTCTTCGGGCAGGAGCATGCGCTCGGCCAGGTCCTTGGACACTTCGCCGGCCATGTAGTCGCGCTGCACCGACACGACGGTGGGGTTCTTGTTGGAGTTTTCCTGCTTGACCTCTTCGTTGTTGCATTCGATGAGGGAGAGGATCTTGTCGTCGGTGGTGTTGGAGGCGCGCAGCTGGTTCTGCACGTAGCGGTAGATGATGTACTTGCGGGCGACTTCGTAGCAGCCCAGGGCCATGATCTCGTCTTCCACCATGTCCTGGATCTCTTCGACCGCGGGTGCGTGGCCCAGGCCCTCGCAGCGGCTGGTGACCTTGTTGGCCGCAGAGAGGATGTTGGCCTGGGACAAGCGGTTTTCGGGCACGACTTCTTCGTTGGCGGCAGCGATGGCGTTGACGATCTTCGTGACGTCGAAGACGACTTCGGACCCGTTGCGCTTGATGACTTTCATCGGCTCTCCTTAGCGTCGTGTACCTTGGGGCGGCGTGCGTCCTAAGGCGGGGAAATAAGGGTGGTTCGTGCGGCTTGCAGCGAGGGGAAACTCGCGCGCCGCGTTTCTTCGCTTACTGTTATGCCTTGAAAAAAGTTGGGGCGCAAGGCTTGACATTCGAAGCCCCCACCTTTTCCCGAAAGTGGGGAAACGCCACACATATAGAATCCATAAGTCATGCGACCACAACATATAGTGGTAGAAAATGTAACAAGAACCATATCAATACGACGGTGGAAAGGGTGGATGGGGCTGTACCGAAAACGGTACGGCACCTCTTGGAGCGGGCGATTTGCGACCCGCGCTCCGGGGATGGAGGGTGTGGATAACCGCATGCGGGGCGGTCGAAAACGCGGTAGGGGCATCGTGCACGCCTGCTCGCGCAGAAGGGGTGCGCACCTACATGTGGGGGTTGCCGCCGCGAGAGGGAAGGGATAGGGGCGCACGCGCGCGATGGGCGGCGCGGGCGATTTCCAACAGGTCCGTTTAGCCGCCGCTTGCGTTTCCGTCGAGGATTTCGGGCTGCCTGTGCAAAATGCAGGGGCCGTGCAGCTCGAACGAGAATCAGGGCTTTGAAAACTCGTTTTGCAAGGGGAATGCAGCCGATGCGTGTTGCAGCCGTGCATCTTGAGCAGAACCGTGCAACAAGCGTGCAGAACGAGCGGGATTCCGGCTCCCGACGTGACATTTCCGTGCGAAACGAGCAGAGCGGTCCGTTTCCAAGGGCCGAACGCTCAATCGGCTGCAAGGCGTGTGCGAAATGAGCAGTCAGGTGCAACGACCGTGCAGGTTGAGCAGAAAAGCTGCAATCACCGTGCGGATTGAGCAGAGGATTGCAAGAGCCCTGCGAAACGAGCGCCCGTCGCGCATCGGCTCTGCGAAACGAGCGCCCGGCGGGCGTATGCCTGCGCGGGCGCTCCTGAAAAACGGGTGACGTCGGAAGCCCCGTTGCCCGGAGGGGTGGGGCTGGCCGGCCGTTAGGCCAGGGCGAAGAGGGCCGCCCCGATGGCGCCGGCCAGCTGGGCGCGGTCGTCTACGACGAGCGCGTGCCCCAGGGCTTCCTCGATCGCGCGCACGACGCCTTCGTTTTTGGCTACGCCGCCCGTCATCATACAGACGTCGTGTACGCCCACGCGCTTGGCGAGCGCGGCGGTACGGCGGGCGACCGACCGGTTGAGCCCGGCGACGATGTCGGGCAGGGGCGTGTCGTTGGCCACAAGCGAGACGACCTCGCTTTCGGCAAAGACCGAGCAGGTGCTCGAAATCGAAGTCGCGTGCGAACTCTTGGCGGCCAGCACGCTCATGTCGGACAGCTCGACGCCCAGGGTGCGGGCCATCATTTCCAGGAAGCGGCCCGTGCCCGCCGCGCACTTGTCGTTCATCGCGAACGAGGTCACGTTGCCGTGCTCGTCGATGGCGATGGCCTTGCTGTCCTGGCCGCCGATGTCGACGATCGTGCGCACCTGGGGGTTGAGGTAGTGGGCGCCCTTGGCGTGGCAGGTGATTTCGGTCACCGAGCTGTCGGTGCTGCCGATGGCGTCGCGCCCGTAGCCGGTGGCCACGACGGCCGCGATCGATTTTCGCGGGATGCCGGCTTGGTCGAGGGCCTCCTGCAGACTGCGCTCGGCGCTCGCGCTCGCGCTGCCGCGCGTGGGGATGATCGCGCTCGCTACGATCTTGCGGTTTCCGTTCATGATGACGACGTCGGTGGACGTGGAGCCGGAATCGATGCCGGCAACAAGGGTGTCTTCGGTGATGGTCATGGCGGGCCCTTTCTGTTGCGTGCCCTCGAGCTCTTCGGCGAAGGCTTCGACGCGCGTGCGCAGCTGCTCGCTGCCCGATTTGGTGTAGTCGCTCTCGATCTGCAGGAGGGGAACCTGCGCGGCTTGATGCCAGCGCGCGCCTTCCTGGGCGTAGTAGTCGCAGAAGCGCAGCGTGTGGTAGACGACGCCGGACAGATGGGGGTCGGCGAGGATCTGCCGGCGCCCGCCCGTGCGTTCCATGCGAGCGCAGGGAATCTGGCCAAGCAGGGCCGCGGCGTAAGCGGTGAAGAGGGCGTCTTCGCCGCCTTCCTCGTCGATCGGCGCCACGCTGCGCAGGCCTGTGCAGGTGAGGTTGCGCACGGGCAGCGACAGAGCGGCCTGCACCACCTGTTCGGTGTAATGGTTGGCGCGCACGCCCACGAGCCCCACGTAGTCGTAGTCGACGGGCGGCTGGGGGACGAAGGCTTGGCGGAAGGCGGCGGCGTCGAAGGCCTTCCCCGAGAAATCCTCATAGGCGCGCGCAAGTTTGCGCAGGTCGAAGGCGAAGCGGTCGATGGCGCAGGCGTCGGTGCAGTGGGGCAGGTCGAGCAGGTAGACGAAGCGGCACTTCCCCGACGCCTTCACGATGTCGTAGACGCGGCGGTTGGTGTCGCAGCAGTTCACCAACACGAGCTGGTCGATCGAACCCGAAAGGGCCTTCTGCACGACGTCTTTGCCGAAGCCGCACAGGTTGGGGTGGACGAACTCGTCGGCGGCGGCGAAGTCTTCGGGCGCGTCGTCGAAGGGGGCGCAGGTCTCGCCGAATCCCGCGAACAGCTCGACGGGGGCGTACTTGCAGGTGTAGATGACGGTCATTTAGGCCTCCTCTTGCGCGCGGCGGGCTTCGAGCAGTTCGAGGAAGGCGTTAAGCCGGGTGGCGACCTGGCCCTCGCTCGTGTTCACGCGGTCGCAGCCGTCGCCGTCGAGCACCAGGCAAGGGTAGCCGGCGTCCTCGATCGCGGTTTTGGCCAGGTGGGCGGCGCCCAGGGTCATCTTGCAGCCCCAATGGGCGAAGTAGACGACGCCGTCGGCGTGGGTACGGCGGCACAGGTCGAGGGCGCGCTCGATGCGCAGGTCGGTCGAGCCGTTGTAGGCGCTGTAGACCATGCGGCGCGCGAGCGTCTCGTAGGGCTTGGCGGGGTCGATCGGGGTGGCGAGTCCGTCGACGATGATGTCGGTCGCGGCGATGTAGGCGCGGTCGGTGAAGCTTAGGGCCGACACCACGGGCGGCAGCATGTTGGGGATGACGTGCATCCATACCAGGCGCAGGCCGTCCGAGGCGGGCGCTTGGTCGACGTCGCGGGCCAGCTGGGCGGCGAAATCTTCCGAAAGCTTCGAGCCGAGCATGACGCGCAGGGCGATCATCGCGTACATCTCGCTCGTCATGTCGTTGGGCAAGCGGTGCGTGGGTTGCCGGTCGAGATAGTGGAGGTAGTCGGCCTTACAGCGTGCTTCGCGGGCCAGGCATTCGGACAAATCGTCGTCGGTGGGGGCGGTCCCGTAGACGTCGCCCACGAATTCAGGCAGATGGCGCAGGCGGTCGGCGACGAAGGCTACCGCATCCTCGCTGTGCTCCCAGGGCACGTCGATGAAGAAGGCGGGCACGTGGAAGGACTCTTCGGCATGGGGAAAGGTGACCATGTTGCCGTCGCAGGCGATGTTGGTGTAGACGATTGCCTTGGGCGAGGGGAGGATGCCCGATTCGAGCGCGCCAAGAAAGGTGCGGTGGTAGCTGCACAAGGTTTCGGGGAAGCCCGCCTGCTCGGCGTCGCGCAGCCAGTACTGCTCGCACTGGGTGCCGGCCAGAAACGCTGAAATGACCTCGACCGAATAGGGGGTCACGCCCGCCGTGTGCAGGAACTCGGTAGGGGCGAACAGGCTTGTGGCCGCGGCGGTTTCGGGGTGGTCGAGGGCGCGTCGCACGAGTTTCATCGTGTCGACGGCGATGCGCTGGCGGCTTTTGGGTAGGCGATGGTCGGGGGCGACGCTGAGCTTTGCCTGCTGGGCGGCGTATCCGGCCAGCAGGATCTTGCGGGCGCCTTCTGGGCTGGTTGCGGCTTGCTCGCCCACAAGCCGACCGAAGAGGGAAACGACGTTCATGAAAACCTTTCGATAATCTAAGTATTTGCATGGTAGCGGAAGCGGGCGAGCCTGCGCGCGTCCTTCGCGAAACGCACGTTTTCGGCCGTCGCGCCGGCGATGCGGGCGGAAACCCCTTGGACGTGCGGCAGAGGGCGAGGCGCATGCTATAGTGGTCCAAAGCGCCAGCAGGTTCCGGCGCGCGATTCTGCCCCCGCGCCCTTCTGCATATCCCTGCCCGCGCCGTCAAGCGGCGTTCTGCTTCGCCGCGCATCACCATTCTGCATCCTTGTGAGCAAACGAGAGCACGCGTGCGCGCGGGCCGCTTCGGGTCTGTCCTGCGTCGGTTCGCTCGGGCACGCGCGAGAAGGAGAACGTTATGGTCGATCGTCATCCGATGTGGAAAGACCTGGGTATGGACCTCGAAGCGCACGACCAGCTGTGCGAAGCGCTTCCCGCCGCATTCGGCGATGTCTTCCTCACGCAGAAGAACCGCCCCGAAGGCATGGCCTTCTGGGACATGGTGGCCGCCGACGTGCACGGCATCCGCCCCGCCGAGCTCGTGGAAGAGAAGAAGAAGGGCCGCAAGGTCTTCGGCACCTTCTGCACCTACGTGCCCGATGAGGTGGTCATCGCTTGCAACGGCATCGTCACGGGCCTGTGCGGCGGTTCGGAATTCTGGGTTCCCGAAGGCGAGAAGTACCTGCAAAACGACGTCTGCCCCTTGGTGAAGGCGTCGCTGGGCGCTCGCATGGGCCGCACCTGCCCCTTCTTCCGCCTCGTTGACGAAATCGTGGGGGAGACCACCTGCGACGGCAAGAAGAAGATGTACGAGATCATGGCGACAGACGTTCCCATGCACATCATGGAAACGCCCCAAATGAAGCGTCCCAAGGACATCGACTTCTGGGCGAGCGAGATTGCCGATTTCGCCCAGAACGTGCAGGAAGTTACGGGCGAGACCCTCACGGCCGAAAAGCTCGCCCACGCCATCGACGTGATCAATGCCCGCCGACGCGCCCTGGCCCGCGTCTACGAGACGCGCAAGAATCCCGACGTCATCCCCATTTCGGGCACCGACGCCCTGCTCATGATGCAGATTGCCTTCTTCGATGACCCCGAACGCTGCACCCAGATGGCCAACAAGCTCGCGGAAGAGCTCGAAGAGCGCCTGCGCGACGGCGTGAGCGTCTTCCCCGCGGGCACCAAGCGCATCTTGCTCACGGGCACGCCGCTCGCCATTCCCAACTGGAAGCTCCACCACATCATAGAGACGAGCGGCGCTGCGATCGTTTGCGAGGAGAACTGCACGGGCACCAAGTTCTTCCGCAACCTGGTCGACGACACGCAGGCCACGCTCGAGGGCCAGTACCGGGCCCTGGCCGAGCGCTACATGAAGATCAACTGCGCCTGCTTCACGCCCAACCGCGCCCGCATCGACGAAGTGCTCGAGCTGGCGCGCGACTATAAGGTCGACGGCGTGATCAACACCAACCTCAAGTTCTGCACCACCTTCAAGACCGAAGCGCCGGCGCTTGAAGCGGCCTTGGAAGAGGCGGGTATCCCCGTGCTCGACATCGAGACCGACTACAGCGACAACGACGCCGGCCAGCTGCGCACGCGCGTCGAGGCCTTCGTGGAGATGTTGGGCTAGTGGGGCTCGACGAGCGCATCGCAGAGGTCGCCCGAGCCCACCCGGGCGAGCCGATCGACTGCTACGTGCTCATGGCCGACCACGAAGCGGCCTTCGATTTGCACGAAGCGGCCCGGGCGGCGGGGCTTGTCGCCCGCATCACGCCCACGCCCCGCGCGACGCGGGCCTGTTGCGGCGTGTCGCTGCTCGTGGCGCGCGACGAAGTGGGGGCCGTGCTCGAGGTGGCCCACGCCGCGGGCATCGCGGTGGAGGGCGTTATCCCCCTGCCGCGCCAGCTTGACGCCCGGCGCGACCGCTATTGCTAGTACACTGCGGACAGGGCCGCTCATCGCGGGCGGCCCTGCTTCAAGAGAAAGGAAGTAGTTCCATGGAATTGACCATCGACGCCAAGGGGCAGGAGTGCCCGATCCCGGTAGTCCGTGCGAAGAAGGCCCTCGGCACGATCGAGGAGGGCACGGTCGCCGTGCTCGTGGACAACGAGACCGCCGTGCATAACCTTGAGAACCTGGGCCGCGACCTGAAGTGCGCGGTCACGTCTGAGGACGCGGGCGACGGCACCTTCCGCGTGGTACTGAAAAAGACCGAGGAATCCGCTGCCGCGGCGCCCGTCGAATCTGCCGGCACCCGCGTGGTCGCCTTCGGCAAGGCCGTTATGGGCGAGGGCAACGACGAGCTCGGCGCCAAGCTCATGAACGCCTTCGTCTTCTCGCTCACCCAACAGGACGTCCTGCCCGACACCCTGCTCTTCTTCAACGACGGCGTGAAGCTCACGACCGAAGGGTCCCCGGTGCTCGACGATTTGAAGAAGCTCGCCGAAGCCGGCGTCGAGATCTTGAGCTGCGGCACCTGCCTGGCCTTCCATGATTGGACCGACAAGCTGGCTGTGGGCGAGGTCACCAACATGTACGTGATCGCCCAGAAGCAGCTGGAAGCCGGCGTCGTCGTTCGTCCGTAGGGGAGACATGGCCATCTATTTCGACAACGCGGCTACTACGATGCACAAGCCGCCCCAGGTGGCGCGCGCCGTGGCGACTGCCATCGACTCGTTCGGGGGCGCGGGGCGGGGCGCCCATGAGGCCTCGCTCGATGCGGGGATGACGATCCACCGCACGCGCAAGCAGATCGCCCGCCTCTTCAACGCGCCCGACGCCAAGCGCGTGGTTTTCGGGCTCAACGTGACCGACGCCCTGAATGCGGTGATCGACGGGCTTCTGGGTCCGGGCGATGCGGCGGTGACGACGGCCGCCTCGCACAACTCGGTGCTGCGCCCCCTCTTCCGCAAGCAGGACCGGGAGGGGGTCGCGGTGACCGTCGTGCCGATCGCGCCCGATGCGCGCCTCGATTTGGCTGCTTTCGAGGCTGCCTTCACGCCCGCTACCAAGGTGGCGGTCGTCACGCACGCGAGCAACCTCACCGGCGACGTCTACGACGTGGCGGCGCTCGCGCGCATCGCGCACGCCCACGGGGCCCTGCTCGTGGTCGACGCCGCGCAGACGGCCGGCTTGGTGCCCATCGACATGCAGGCGGAAGGCCTCGACGTGGTGTGCTTCACCGGCCACAAGAGCCTCTACGGCCCCCAGGGGACGGGCGGCGCCGTGATCGCGCCCGGCGTCGAACTGCCCGCCTACCGCGAGGGCGGCACGGGCGTGCACAGCTACGACCGCCGCCAGCCGGAACTCTACCCCGAGCACCTGGAGGCGGGCACGCCCAACGCCCATGGGCTCGCCGGCCTTTCGGCGGGGCTTTCCTATATCGAAGGCATAGGCGTGGAAGCCCTGCACGAAAAGGTGGGTGCCCTGGCCGCCCGCTTCGAGGCGGGCGTGCGCGACATCGAAGGCGTCACCGTTTTAGGTGGGCACGCCACCCAGGACCGTTGCGGCATCGTGGCGCTTAACGTGGGCGATGTCGATGCGGCCCTCGTGGCCGACGCCCTGGCGCGCGACTGGGACATCTGCGTGCGGGCGGGCGCCCATTGCGCGCCGCTCATGCACCGGGCGCTGGGTACCGAAGAACAGGGTGCCGTGCGCTTCAGCTTTTCGTCGTTCACCACCGAAGCGGAAATCGACGCGGGCATAGAAGCGATGCGCGCGATCGCGGGGGACCTGCTATGAGGAAGGCGCGCGTGAAGAAGCCGCACGTCGTGGTGACCTTTTCCTCGCTTGACGACGCGGCCGAATGCGAGATGGTCGCCCGCGACAAGGGGATTCCCGGCCGCATCATCCCCGTGCCCTCCGAGATTTCGGCGGGCTGCGGCATGGCCTGGGCAGTGCCCGCCGAGGCGGAGGCCGACCTGCGCGCAGCCCTTGCGGCCGAGCACCTGCCCCATGAGGGCGTCTTCACCGTAGACCTGTACGCATAGGGGGAGAGATGACTGCACGCATCGGAATCGACATAGGGTCGACGGCAACCAAGGTGGCGGTGCTCGAGGGCGACGAACTCGCGGACACGCTCCTGTTGCCCACGGGCTTCAACAGCGCCGAAACGGCCGCTCATGTGAAAGACGAGCTCGTCCGGCGGGGCTTCGCTCCAGCAGAGCATGCCGTGGTCGCCACCGGCTACGGCCGCGTGGCGGTGCCCTACGCCGATCGCACGGTGACCGAAATCACCTGCCACGGCCGCGGCGCGGCCTTCCTGTTCGGCCCCGACGGCGTGGTGGTCGACGTGGGCGGCCAGGACACGAAGGTCATCAGGCTCGTGGGCGGCCGCGTGGTCAAGTTCCTCATGAACGACAAGTGCGCGGCGGGCACGGGCAAGTTCCTCGAGGTCATGGCCAACCGGATGGGCCTGACCCAGGACGATTTGGCGGCCCTTGCCCGCACGGGGGAGCCGGCGCCCATTTCCAACATGTGCACGGTCTTCGCCGAAAGCGAGGTCATCTCGCTCGTGGGGCAAGGCGAGCCGGCCGAAAACATCGCGAGCGGCGTCGTCGAGTCGATCGCGGCGCGCGTGGCTGCGCTTGCCGGCAAGCTGCCCGCCGACGTCTACTTCCTCACGGGCGGCCTCTGCGACAACGCCTACGTGGTCGAGCGCCTGGCGGCTGCCCTGGGGGCGCCGGTGCGCACGCGAAGCGCGTTTCGCGGGTGCGATCGGGGCGGCGCTTTCGGCGTAAGCGCCGTGCGCCCGTGTCCGCGGCGGCCGGCTCGGCCGCCCATTGCGCCGCCGAGCCATCGGGTATGTGCGCGCGTCGTGTGAGAGCCGCTTGTACGTCGTGTGCAATCGCCGGGAAGCGCGCGAGGCAGCGCGTACAATAAAGGCTTCAGGAACACGCGACGCATAAGGGCTGGTGAGATGGGGCGCATGCCCCTTGGGACCTATGGCTGGAAACATGAAGGGAACACGCAAGGCGGGCGGCACCACGCGGGGGAGCGCATCCCGGCGCGGCCTTTCGGGCGTGCTTGCCCGCAGGGGCGCCGCATCCGAAGGGCACGTCCAGCACGGCTTCTTCAAGCGGTCCGCCGTCATCGAAGAAGAGCGCGGTCCCGAAGCGGTGAAAAAGCCCGGCAGGCTCAAGCAGCTCGTCTACGACTGGGGCGGCCGCCTGCTCGGCGCCGCCAAGGACCGCACCTTCAGCGGCCAGGCGGCCGAGTACCAGGCCGGGCGCACCTCGCTCGACTACATGTGGAACACGGCCGGCGTCACGTCGTTCGGCATGGTCTTCCCCCTTCTCACGATCATCATCACCCAGCTGGTGGGCGTCGAGCAGGCCGGCATGTTCTCGCTGGCCTTCGTGGCGGGCATGCTGCTCATGATCCTGGCCAACTTCGGCATGCGCACCTTCCAGGTCTCCGACATCCACGAAAAGCATTCCTTCCTCGACTACCAGGTGAGCCGGTGGATCACCTGCGCGGTCATGCTGGTGGTGGGCTGGGCGGTCTGCCGGGCGCGCGGGTATGCCGACGATATGTTCCTCATGGCCATGTGCGTCTTCGTCTACAAGATGATCGACGGTCTGGCCGACGTCTACGAAGGCCGCCTGCAGCAGATGGACAAGCTCTATCTGGCGGGCGTTTCGCAAATGATCCGGTCGCTTTCGGTGCTCGTCCTGTTCACGGTGGCCCTATTCGTTTCGCGCAGCTTGGGAATCGCCTCGACCGTGATGGCCGTCGCCGCCGTGGCGTCCTTCGTGCTGGTCACCCTTCCCCTTGCCCTGCTCGAAACGCCGCGGTCGGGCCGCCTTTCCCTCGCCGGCGTGGCCGACCTCTTCCGCCAGTGCGCGCCCCTGTTCGTGGCCCTCTTCCTCTACGCCTGCATCGACAACATGCCCAAGTTCCTCATGGACGGCGCGCTGCCCTATGACAACCAGCTCTACTTCAACGCGATGTACTTCCCGGCCGAAGCGATTCTGCTCATGTCGGGCTTCGCCTACAAGCCCCAGCTCGTGCGCCTTGCGCACGCCTGGGTCGACCCCGACCGCCGCAAGCGCTTCGATCTGTTCATCGTGGTCTTCTTGGTGGGAATCGCCCTCATCACCGCGGCCGTGGCCTTTCTCATGAACTGGATCGGCGTGCCCGTCATGAGCTTCCTCTACGGCGTCGATTTCGAACCCTTCCGCAACTTCGCCCTGCTCATGGTCGTGGCGGGCGGCATCATTGCGGGCATCGACTTCCTCTACCAGGTAATCACGATCATGCGGCGCCAGAAGTCGGTCACGCGGATCTACCTGGTCGTGTTCGTGCTCTCGATCCTCATCCCCTACATGCTCATCCGCATGAGCGGCCTGCGCGGTGCGGTGCTCGGCTACCTGATCGTGATGACGATCCTCTTCGCCATGCTGCTGATGGAGTACGTGTCGGTGCGTCTGCTCTACCGCACGCACCCCGAAGACGACCCGGCCTACGCCGAGCTGCAGGCCATCCTTGCCGCCCGCCAGGCGGCCGAGGCCTCGGTGCCGCCAAGCCGGCGGCGCGCGTCTCGCGCGCCGAGGCGGCCCGGGCGCGCGCGGCTCGGGCCCAGGCGGCGGGCGCTCCCTCGCGCACGCGCATCGTGCCCGCGACCGAAGGCGACACGCGCGTGCGGCCGGGCGACGTGCGCCAATCCGACGACCCCGCGAAGCGCTAGCCATGTTCGATGCCCACGGTCATTGGGGATTTGCTCCCAACGGCGTCGCCGTCGCGCGACGCGCGCTCGAAGCGGGCCAGGGCGTCTTTTCCTGCACGGTCGAGCCGACGGCCTACGCCGTCGACCGCGACGCCTTCTCTGCGTGCTCCAACGTTCGCGTGGGCCTGGGACTGCATCCCTGGTTCGTCGAGGCGGGTTCCGCAGGTGCCAGCCAGATCGACGCCTTCCGTGCCCAGGCGGCAGGCGCCCGCTTTATCGGTGAGGTGGGGCTCGATTTCGGCCGCGCTCACGTGGATTCCGCCGACGCCCAGCTGGCTGCGTTTTCCGCGGCGATGGAAGCGGTTGCCCGTGGGTTCCACGTGGTGTCGATCCATGCGGTGAGGTCGGCGACCCCCGTGCTCGACGTGCTCGAGCGCACGGGAGCCCTGGACTCGTGCGCCTGCATCTTCCATTGGTTTTCCGGCACGTCCCAAGAGCTTGTGCGCGCGCGCCGCGCCGGCTGCTACTTTTCCGTAGGCGCCCGCATGCTCGCCACCCGCCGCGGGCGCGCCTACGCAAGCCAGATGCCGCTCGAGCGTCTCCTTGTTGAAACCGACCTGCCATCTACGGCGGGCGAGCGGCTCGAGTATGATAGCTATGCACAAGAGCTTACCGATACCTACGAACAGCTCGCCCGCTTGCGCGGCCCCGAGGCGCGGGTTGCGATTGACCGCACGGCGCGGTTGCTGTTCGGGGCGTGAAGAGGGGATAGACATGGATTCGACCGCATATGAAGCGCAGGCACTGCGGTTGCACGTGGAATTGGACGGGTCGCTGCCCGTGGTGTGGCGCACCCTGTACGTGCCAGCGTTATCGAGCGTGTGGGATGTGAACGCTTTTATCGCTGTGGCCTTCGGCTGGAGCGGTAGCGCCCAGGCGAGCCTCGAGGTCGAAGGGACCTCCTACGACGATCCGGGCCTCTTCGCTTCGCATGCCGGCGAGAGCGACCACGTCGACGCGCGCACGGTCGATGCGGGTGCGGTGATGGGTCGCGTAGACGCAAAGGCGGCCTACACCTACGACGGCACCTGGGAGGTGGCGGTGCGCACCGAGGCCGTGGTTCCCAACGACGACAGCTTTCCCTATCCGCTGTTGCCGGTGTGCACGGCCGGCCACTGCGCCAACCCTCCCGAACAGGCCGGCGATTTGGAAGGATTCGAATCTTTCCTCGATCGCGTCGATGAAACGCCGGCCGCCCAGCGCGGGCCTATCCTCGCAGAAATGGGGCTCGACCCCTACGCCCATTTCGACCCCATGGCCTTCGACCCCAAGCCGGCCAACGTCGCCTTCGCCGGGCAGGCCCTCGCCTCTATGGGCGACGCGGCCTTCCCCGCGAGCATCGAAGAGCTCAAGCGCCGCTACCTCGACCTTTTGGCCGACAAGATTTCCAACGACGTGGAAACGGCGATTGACCAGGAAGACACGCGCAAGGCCAACGCCGACTACCAGGACGTCATGAACGGACTGCGCAACGGCGAGGACTTCGGCGTGGCCAACGACCTGTTCGCGCTCGACGAGGCCGAACGCGCCTTGGGCATGGATATGGGCGGCGACGAAGACGGCCGGGGCGCCTCGCTCGACGAGATGATGAAGCGCATGGGCGACATGGGTCTGCTTGCGGGCATGGACGAGGCCGATGACTTCGATCTCGATGCGCTGTTAGGGCCCTTGGGCGACGAAGACAACAAGAAGAACGACGACAAGGGCGGCGCGCGCTAGCGCCCGCAGCCACAGCGAAAGGAAACCGATGCGTTCGGAATTTGCGACAGCGACGGGATTCATCTTCGACTGCGACGGAACCCTGCTCGATAGCATGCCGGCATGGAACGAAACCGAGGCCCGGCTGGCGGATATGTGCCGCGAGCCTCTGACCGCGCAGGATGTGGAAGACGTGCGCGCCCTGCCCATCACCCAAGCGGCCGCCATTTTCGCCGCGCACGGGGTGGCCCCCACCGCCGACGAGGTGCTGGCCCTGATCGACGACATGCTTCTGTCCTTCTACGGCACCAAGGTGCAGGCGCGTCCGGGCGCGCTCGCCTTCGTGCAGGAGCTCGCTCGCGTGGGCGTCCCCTGCACCGTGGTCTCGTCGAGTCCGGCGCGCTATATCGATGCGGGCCTTTCCCACAACGGATTCGACGGCCTCTTCCGCGAAGCCGTGTCCACCGACACGATGAAGCTTTCCAAGCAGGACCCGCGCATCTACCGGTACGCGGTCGATCGCATGGGCTCGCGCCTGGAGGACACCTGGGGCGTCGACGACGCCCTGTACGCGGTGAAGGTCATGCGCGACACGGGCTTGCGCACCGTGGGCGCCTACGACTGCGACGAAACGGCGGGCAGCATCGAAGAGCTGGCCGCCGCCACCGACATCTGCGTGCTCACCTTGGAGGATCTGCTCTCGTGACCTATCGCATCGACACGCTCACCGAAGCAAACAGCCGCACGCTGCCTTTTCCCGTGCCCGGCCAGGAGGCCGGCGCCCGTTTCGGGGTGGTCTTTGACGGCGTGCCCCTGCCCGAAGGCAGCCTGGGCTACGTGGTGTCCCTCGGCGTGTCGGGGGCGCGCATTCTGGGCTGCATGAGCATCGACGGGGCGGTGTGGCGGTGCGCGGAACCCCTCGCGGCGCTGCCCGGCACCGCTCCCGACGTGGAAGTGCTCATCGATTCCGATCTGTTGGGCGGGCGCGTCCTTGCCAAGCAGACCGACGACGACCTGCTGCTCGTGGGGGCCTGCCTTGTGCATCCCAAGCGGCATTCGGCTTCGGAATACGAGTTCGCCTACATGGTTGCCGATATGGGCGACTACTATTACGGCCGTTGGGACAGCCGGACGTTTTTGGCGGTCGCCTTCCTGGTCTTTTCCTACCTGCCGCGCACGAGCACCCATGCGGCGGGCTACGTTGCCGGCTGCATGAGCGACGTGCTCGCCAAGTTGCGCGACGAGCCCCTGCCCGATGCGATCGACAAGCTCCTCTTCGACGTGCAGGTCGCCGAACTCACCGAAGACGATTCGTGCGTGTCGGGGTACGTGCGCTACGCCTCGCGCCTGTTCGACGCGATGGGGGCCGACCACCTGCGCGAAGTGGTCGAATCCTTCAACGTCGACGTGCGGTGGTTGTCGAGCACCGGCCAGCTGTGGCTGGGCTTCGACGACACCTTCATGAGCGGCGAGGACCGCGACTGCCTGCTTACCTGCGAATCGATCGTGAACCGCCTCATCATGATCGATTTACATCTGCGCCGGCTCGACGGCGGCTGGGGCTTGCTCGCCCATTTCGATGAATCCCAGGTGGCGCTTGCCGACGAATGGGCCTGCAGCTCGTATCTGGGCTTCCTGGCGGGGCTGGCGGCTGCGAACAAGGTCCCCGACAACCCCCTGCTTCATCTCGACGGAGCGCATGCGCGCACGGGCGGCGAGTGGGACATGCGCACCCGCCTGGCATTTGCCTGCGAGTACGCCCATCTGCCGTTTCGGCTGATTTATCGGATGGATTGCTCGGCCAACGACCGGGCGGCTGCTTTTTCGGTGGCCCTGCCGCCCGAGTGCGCGATGCCCTCGTGGCGGTGGAATGCCGTGTCCGACGGATGGATGGACATGGGCGGCGCGCGTCGCGCGGCGGCGGAAACCTACGGCCTGCGCTTGGCGATCCTCATGTGCGCGGCGGCCTTTTCACTCACGGCGGTCGACCGCGTGACCGTCGATTTGCGCGCGCATGCGGTCGACGGGGCCTTCCTGGGCCGCGTGACGGTAGAGCGCGGTGCCTGGGAGGAACGCCTGTCCGAAATCGTTCATCAGGGGATGGTCCCGGTCGACGATGCCTGGGCCAAGCCGGCCACGCTTGCGGCGCGTCTTTCATTCGCGCGCGAGATTCCCGCCTTCGATGGGGAGGGGATGTTGGCGGGCGGGTCCGCTCCCGCGCCTCTGCTGATGCGCGCCCATACGCCCCTTGCCGGCGATGCGCGCCCGCTGCCGCCCGCACTGGCCCGCTTGCTGCATGCCGATGTCGTGGGCGACCTCGACGTGATGACGCCCGACGATGCCGATGCGCTCGAATGCGAGCAGCGTATCATGGCAACGGCTCAGGATTCGCCCTTGCTCGCCTGCGCCTCGCTCGAAGAACAGGTGTCCCAATGGGAAGACAGCCACCCTGATGATGTGCGGGCGCCCCTCTACTGCGCGAGTCAGGTGGCACGATGCCTGATCGATGCCTACGAGCCCGATACGACCGCGCGCTACCGCCGTCTTCCCGATGCGATCTTCCAGGCCTGCACCGATTTGACCCGGCTCTATCACGGCATGCACGACAACGAGCGGGCCCTCGCGATGGCGCGCAAGTGCGTGGCCCTTGCGCCGTCGAGCCCTACGGGCTACCTTCTGCTTGCCCAGGTGCAGCTCGATGCGGGGCGCGTCGAGGAGGCGCTGCGCACGCTTTCTGAGGGATTGCCCACGGCGTTCGGCCCCGAGTCCGCTGCGCAGTTCTACGCGCATCTGGCGTTCGCCTTCCGCAGCCTTGGCCGCATCGACGAGGCTCTGGCTTGCTACGTGGTGTTCCCGGCTGCAACAGGCAATCCGGCGCCCGCCGACGAGCTCGCCCGCGTGCTCGAGACGTTGGGGGCCGATGCGGCGCCGTCTTTCGGCCAGGCTCTGCGCACCCTTGTCGCAGCCGGCGTGCCCGCCGACGCCAAGAAGACGCGCGCCCTGATCGCGCGCTGCACGCTCGGCCTGGTCGATGCCGGTTTCTTCGAAGCGGCCTATGCGCCGGCGTGCGCTTTGGCGACCTTCTGGCGCAGCGACGTGTTGATCGCCACTGCCAAGTCGCTTCACCGCGCCTAGGGGAGGGCGCGACGGGGCGTGGAGCGCGTCACGAGCGGTCGGGCGCGCATTTGGCGTGCGCCCGCTCTCCGCACGCGCTGCCGCATTCGCCTGCGCCTGGCGCGCCCGCTCCACGCCCGTTTTCCGCGCTCCATTCCGCCCCGCGCCCTGCGTGCCCGAGCTACGCCCGTTTTGCGCTCCATTCCGCCCCGCGCCCTGCGTGCTGGCACAGATAGGCCGAAGTGCAGTAATTTTTCGGGCGAGCTGGCAGAGAAGTACCGAAGTGCAGCATGACTTTTGGACGGCGAGGCGTGATGAGGTCTCTTTCACTGACAAAGCCCCAGGTCGCGGTTTTCTCGGACGTCTCTTTTTGCGTGTTGGATACTGCACATCGGCATATCCGTGCCAGTAGTTGCCGAAGTCACGCCCTCTTCATGCCCGCGCGTCCCCGCCGCGCAGCAACCTTGCGCTCGATTCGCTTGTTTCTGCCGTGTCGCTCGTGATTCCATGCGTACGCCCAGCGGGAGCTGCTCGCTTTCTCCATAACGCTTTGCGCGCGGTATCCCTAAGGATAGAATAGGAAAAACAATTGTACGCAATCGAAAAAGGCGGGACCAATGGAACTGCAGGCGAACAGAGACGCCGCGAACGACAAGAGGACAGGAGGCGCCGCGGCGGGAGCGGCAGCCCGGACCGAGGTGAGCGACGCCGCGGCAGGTCAGTCGGCGATGGACGCCGCCCGGGCGCGGGAGGCGGTGATCGTCCGCACGAGCGTCGTGGGCATCGTGGCCAACGTGCTGCTCGCGGCCTTCAAAGCCCTCGTGGGCTTCGCGTCGAACTCGATCGCGGTCATCCTCGATGCGGTCAACAACCTCTCCGACGCCTTGTCGTCGGTCATCACGATCGTCGGCGCCAAGCTGGCGGGCCGCGCCCCCGATGAGAAGCATCCTCTGGGCTACGGGCGTATAGAGTACCTTTCGGCGACGGTCATCGCCGCAATCGTGCTCTACGCCGGTTTCGAATCCTTCAGCGAATCGGTGAAGAAGATTATCTGGCCCGAAACCGCCGACTATTCGGCGGTCACCCTGATCGTGATTGCGGCGGCCGTGGTGGTCAAGCTGGTGCTGGGCCGCTATGTGAGCGCTCGGGGCAAGCGGGTCGATTCGGGCTCGCTCGTGGCTTCGGGCAAAGATGCCCTCTTCGACGCCGTCCTTTCGGCATCGGTGCTGGCGGCGGCAATCGTGTACCTGGCCACCGGGGTGAGCTTGGAGGCCTATGTGGGCGTGATCATTTCGATCGTCATCCTCAAGGCGGGCATCGATATGCTGCGCGAATCGGTCGACGACATTTTGGGCAATCGCGTCGACCGCGACCGCGCGCACGAGATCGTCGACGTCGTGAAGGCGCAAGACGGCGTGCTCGGCGCCTTCGATCTGCTGCTGCACAGCTACGGCCCCAGCATGACGGTGGGATCGATTCACATCGAGGTCCCCGACACGATGACCGCCGAAGGAATCGACGACCTCACGCGTCGCATCCAACATGCCGTGCATGAGAAAACGGGCGTGCTCATGGGAACGGTGGGCATTTACGCGCGCAACACCGACCCGGCCGCGGTTGCCATGCGCGAGGACATCGTGCGCCGAGCCCTGGCGCACGAGCACGTCCTGCAGGTGCACGGCTTCCATGTGGACTTCGACACGCACGAGGCGAGCTTCGACGTCGTGGTAAGCTTCGATGCGCCCGACCGTCGCGCGGTCTTTCACGAGGTGCGCGACGAAATCGAGCGCGCGTACCCCGCGTTCACCTTCAACGTGGCGCTCGACATCGATTCGAGCGATATCTCGAAACGTCCGGGAGATTAGCCTTTGGGAGGGTCCATGCGCAACGGAAAGATCCGCACGGTGGTGTTCGACTTCGACGGCACGCTGCACGACAGCATGTACATCTACGGGCGCGCCTTCAACGAGGGCTATAGGGTCCTCGTCGACGAGGGGCTCGTTCCCCCGCGCGAGTTTTCAGGCGACGACCTGGCCGATTTCATCGGGCTTACGGCCGAAGAAGCCTGGACGAAGCACTTTCCCGATCTGCCCGACGGCGCCTGGGAGCGCGCGGCCGCCCGCGTGGGCACGGCCATGGACGAGCTCATCGCAGACGGCACGGCGCGCCTCTATCCGGGCGTGCCCGACATGCTCGCGCGTTTGAAGGCCGACGGGTACGCGCTCGTCTTCCTTTCGAATTGCCGGGTTAGCTACCAGGAAGCGAGCCGCAAGGCCTTCGGGCTCGATGCGTATTTCAGCGCCTACTACAACGCCGAAGAGAATCCCGGAAAGTCGAAAGAAGAGATTTTCAAGGACATCGCCCAGGCGTTCCCAGGCGCTTACGCGGTGGTGGGGGACCGCTACAAGGACCTGAACCTGGCCCGGGCCCATGCTCTGCCGAGCGTCGGCTGCCTCTACGGCTACGGGACGCGCGACGAGCTTGCCGGCGCGACCGAGCTCGTGGAGCGCGCGGCCGACATTGCGCCCGCGGTGGAGCGGATCGACGCTCAGGCTTGCTAGGACCCGCGGCTGGCATCGCTGGTCGGGGGTAATAACGGCGAAGGGCTTGGGGCAAACAGGTTCGGGAACCGACGCCGCCGACGCTCACGGTTCTTCCGCTGCGCATGCGGCTTCCGCCACACCGCAGGCCGGCGATGAGCTGCCGGGCGCTCTGCCTCTGGCCACGCGGCTGCATCCCGTATGACAACGGGGGCGAAAAAAAATTCCAAATTCCCGCTTGCGCCGGGTAAAGCATCGGCGCTATAGTGCATGCATTCACAACCGAAGAGCGACAAACCGTTGATACGGAAGTAACGGCACGCACGCTGTCACAGAGAGCCCGCGATGGTGGAAATCGGGCACAACACGACTTGTCAAATGGACCGTAGAGGGCGCGGGGAACGCACGCAGTGCAAGTATTCCGCGACGTAGGGCTCGCGTAAGAAGCCGGGAATGTGATGGCATTCCGCTAAGCGCACGGCGCGAGCCGTGAATCAAGGTGGCACCGCGGATCGAAGATTCGCCCTTGAGGGAACTGCAAGAGGTTCCGTCGAGGGCGTTTTTTTATGCCCCGACGAACCTTCGAAGACCCGTTCGGGTCGGAAAGGACGAGGGCCATGGTGAACTTCACCTACGACGAGGCCGTGCAAATCGCCGCGGACGCAGGCTGCACGCGCGTGCCCCTGGCGCGCGAGATCATGAGCGACGCCTACACGCCGGTCAACGTGCTGCGCATGCTGCGCAACGTGTCGGACCACTGCTTCCTTCTGGAAAGCGTGGCGGGGGAGAGCCGCGAATGGGGCCGCTACTCCTTCCTGGGCTACCAGCCCACACTGGGCATCACCTGCGTGAACGGCCATGTGGAAGCCGGCGCCCTGAAGATCGACGCCGCCCGCCCCAGCGACTATCTCCGCCAGCTGCTCGATGCCTACCGTCTGCCGCGCGTCGACGGCCTGCCGCCTTTCACCGGCGGGCTGGTGGGCTACTTCAGCTACGACTACCTGAAGTATGCCGAGCCCACCCTGCGCCTCGACGCGCAGGATACCGAAGGTTTCAAGGACGTCGACCTCATGCTTTTCGACAAGGTCATCGTCTTCGACAACTGCAAGCAGAAGATCCTGCTGATAGTCGACGCCGACCTGGGCGAAGGCGAAGCCGGCTACCGCAAGGCCCTGCGCGACCTCGACGAGATGGAGCGCTTGCTCGCCGACGGCGAGATGGCCCCCGACGAGCCCGGCCACCTCACCACGCCGGCCCGCGAGCTCTTCGACGAGGCGACCTACAGCGACATGGTGCGCACGGCCCAGGCTCACATCCGCGAAGGCGACATCTTCCAGGTGGTGCTCTCCAACCGCTTGGAAGCCGGGTACGAGGGCACGCTGCTCAACGCCTACCGCACCCTGCGCACGATCAACCCGAGCCCTTACCTGTTCTACTTCACCGGCACCGACGTGGAAGTCGCCGGGGCGAGCCCCGAAACCCTCGTCAAGCTGGAAAACGGGGTCTTGCACACCTTCCCGTTGGCGGGCACCCGCCCGCGCGGCGCCACGCCCGCCGAAGACGCCGCCGTGGAAGCCGACCTTCTGGCCGACCCCAAGGAGCTCGCCGAGCACAACATGCTCGTCGATTTGGGCCGCAACGATCTGGGCCGCCTGTCGAAGTTCGGCACCGTGGAGGTGGAAGGCCTTCATGAGGTGCTGCGCTACTCCCACGTCATGCACATCGGGTCGACCGTGCGTGGCGAGATCCGCGACGACCTGGACGCCCTCGACTGCATCGACGCGGTCCTGCCGGCGGGCACTCTTTCGGGCGCGCCCAAGCTCGCGGCTTGCCAGCTGATCAACGACCTGGAAGGCAACAAGCGCGGCATCTACGGCGGCGCGGTGGGCTATCTGTCCTTCACGGGCGATTTGGACGTCTGCATCGGCATTCGGCTCGCCTACAAGAAGAACGGGCGCGTGTTCGTGCGCAGCGGGGCGGGCATCGTGGCCGATTCCGTGCCCGAACGCGAGTACCGCGAATGCATCAACAAAGCCGCGGCTATGGTGGCCGCCCTCGACGAAGCGGAGGCGTTGCGCTGATGATCCTGCTCATCGACAACTACGACAGCTTTTCCTACAACCTCTACCAGCTCATCGGCAGCATCGAGCCCGATGTCCGGGTGGTGCGCAACGACGAGCTTTCCGTCGACGCGATCGCGGCTCTGGATCCGGCGGGCATCGTGCTTTCGCCGGGCTCCCACCGCCCGGAAGACGCCGGCGTCTGCATCGAGGCGGTCCGCGAGCTTTCGGGCACGGTGCCCCTACTGGGCGTGTGCCTGGGCCATCAGGCAATCTGCGCGGCCTTCGGCGCCACGGTGGGCTACGCGAAGGGGCTCATGCACGGCAAGCAGTCGGTCGTGACGCTCGACGCGCGCAACGCGCTCTTCGCCGGCTGCCCGAGCCAAACGCCCGTGGCCCGCTACCATTCGCTCGCCGTGGACGAGTCGACGCTTCCCGCCTGCCTGGCCGTCACGGCCCGCGCCGACGACGGGGAGGTGATGGCGGTGTCCCATGTGGAGCATCCCACCTTCGGGGTGCAGTTCCACCCCGAGAGCATCATGACGCCCGAAGGTGGGCGGATGCTTACGAACTTCATCGGCCTCGCCCGGGCGCGGTGAACGCAGGGGCTCATCGGAGCCCCTTGGCTCACGGGCATGCACTAACGCAAAACGATACGTAACGATAGGAAAGGAACGAACCCCATGATCGAAGAGGCAATCAAGAAGATCGTCGACAAGCAAGACCTTGACTACGACGAGGCCTACGCGGTGATGCGCGAGATAATGACGGGCGCCACGACGCCCACCCAGAACGCGGCCTACCTGGCGGCGCTTTCCACCAAGAGTACCAAGGCTGAAACGCTCGACGAGATATCGGGCAGCGCGGCGGCCATGCGCGAGCTCGCCACCCCGGTAGCGCATCCGGGCATGGAAGTGATGGACATCGTGGGCACCGGCGGGGACCACGCGCACAGCTTCAACATCTCCACCACGGCGGCGGTCATCGTGGCGAGCGCGGGCGTGAAGGTGGCCAAGCACGGCAACCGCGCCGCCTCGAGCCTGTCGGGCACGGCCGACTGCCTCGAAGCCCTGGGCGTCAACCTCGACCAGGACCCGGAGGCGGCCCGCCGGGAACTCGAAGCCTGCAACCTGTGCTTCCTGTTCGCCCAGAAGTACCATCCGGCCATGAAGTACGTGGGCCCCATCCGCAAAGAGCTCGGGATCCGCACGGTCTTCAACATCCTGGGGCCGCTCACCAACCCGGCCAAGCCCTCGCTTTTCCTTTTGGGCGTCTACGACGGCTACCTGGTCGAGCCGCTCGCCAAGGTGCTCTCCAGCTTGGGTGTGCGCCGCGGCGCGGTGGTTTTCGGCCAGGACGGCCTTGACGAAGCATCGATTTCGGCCCCCACGACCGTGTGCGAGATTCGCGACGGGTTCTACCGCACCCAGACGATTGCGCCGGAGGACTTCGGGCTCGCCCGCGGAACCAAAGACGATATCGTGGGCGGCACGCCGGCCGAAAACGCCCAGATCACGCGCGATATTCTCGCCGGCAGGCTCGAAGGCGCCAAGCGCGACGTGGTCCTGCTGAATGCGGGCCTGGCCCTCTATGCGGCTGGCGCGGCCGAAACCATGGGCGAGGGTGTCGCGCTCGCCGCGCATCAGATCGAAAGCGGCGCGGCCGAACGGACCCTGGAGGCCTTCGTCGCGGAATCGAACCGCTAGCGGTTTCGCGGGAAAGGACGAACATGGCAACCGTTCTCGACGAACTGGCCGATGCGGCCCGAGCCCGCGTGGCGGCGCGCCGCGCCCTGCCTCCTATACACACCTAGCACTCTCTAACCGACCGGTGTGTATGGGTAGGTCAGACGTAGAGGTTAGAAGATTGTGAGAGAGTGTAGATGGGGAGTGTAGGGGTCGAGTCAGATAACGTACGTGCATACTTTGTTATAGAAACGTAGGTTTATAAGGGTGTTAATGTGGCTGATGTGTGTTAGAGGTGGACATAGATGGGTGGGATGTTTTGATTCAATAGTGGGATGATGGATGGTGGGACCATTGGGAGGTTGTGTTTTTTTTTTTTTTTTCAAGCAGAAGACGGCATACGAGATATTGGCGTGACTGGAGTTCAGACGTGTGCTCTTCCGATCTCGTTTCTTCTCTCCCCACAACCGAAGGAGTTACCCCATGACCAATCCCGAAGGACGTTTCGGCATTCACGGCGGGCAGTACATGCCCGAAACCCTGATGAATGCTGTCATCGAGCTCGAAGAGGCCTACGCCCGCTACAAGGACGACCCCGCCTTCCAAGCCGAGCTCGCCGACCTGCTGAACAACTACGCCAACCGTCCGAGCCTGCTCTACTTCGCCCGGAAGATGACCGATGACCTGGGCGGTGCCAAGATCTACCTGAAGCGCGAGGATTTGAACCATACGGGCGCCCACAAGATCAACAACGTGCTCGGTCAGGCCCTGCTCGCCAAAAAGATGGGCAAGACCCGCCTGATCGCCGAAACGGGCGCCGGCCAGCACGGGGTGGCCACCGCCACCGCCGCTGCGCTCATGGGCATGGAATGCGTCGTCTTCATGGGCAAGGTCGACATCGAGCGCCAGGCGCTCAACGTCTACAAGATGCGCCTGCTGGGCGCCGAGGTCCGCAGCGTCGACACGGGCACGGGCACGCTGAAGGACGCCGTGTCGGAAGCCATGCGCGAATGGACGACCCGCATGGCCGACACCCACTACTGCATCGGCTCGACGATGGGCCCGCATCCCTTCCCGACGATCGTGCGCGACTTCCAAAGCGTGATCTCCAAGGAGATCAAAGCGCAGATCCTCGAAGCGGAAGGCCGCCTGCCCGACGCCGTGATCGCCTGCGTGGGCGGCGGCTCGAACGCGGCGGGCACCTTCTACCACTTCATCGACGATCCCGATGTCCAGCTCATCGGCTGCGAGGCCGCCGGTCGCGGGGTGGGCACGCTCGAGACGGCCGCGACGATCAACACGGGCCGCGTGGGGATCTTCCACGGCATGAAGAGCTATTTCTGCCAGAACGAGTACGGTCAGATCGCCCCCGTCTACAGCATATCGGCCGGGCTCGACTACCCGGGCATCGGCCCCGAGCATGCCTACCTGCACGACATCGGCCGCGCCCAGTACGTGCCCGTCACCGACGAAGAGGCGGTGTGCGCCTTCGAGTACATGAGCCGCATGGAGGGCATCATCCCCGCCATCGAAAGCGCCCATGCCGTGGCCTATGCCATGAAGCTCGCGCCCACGATGGGCAAGGACCAGGTTATCGTGATCACCATTTCGGGCCGAGGCGACAAGGACTGCGCCTCGATCGCCCGCTACCGCGGAGAGGACATCGATCTGTAATGAGCAAGATTGCACGCGCGTTCGCACAGGGGAACGCATTCATCCCGTTCGTAACCTGCGGGGACCCGACAATAGAAACCACCGAAGCCGTCGTGCGGTCGATGGCGGACGCCGGCGCCGACCTCATCGAGCTCGGCATCCCGTTTTCCGACCCCACGGCCGAGGGGCCGGTCATCCAGGAGGCCTCGACCCGGGCGCTGGCGGCCGGCGCCACGACCGACGCGATCTTCGAGATGGTGGTCCGCTTGCGGCAGGACCTCGACATCCCGCTGGTCTTCATGACCTACGCCAACGTGATCTTCTCCTACGGGATCGAGCGCTTCGCCCAACGGGCCGAGGAAGCGGGGATCGACGGGATCATCCTGCCCGACGTGCCCTTCGAGGAACGCGACGAGTTCGCGCCCGCCTTCGCCGCCCACGGCATCGACCTCATCGCGATGGTCGCTCCCACGAGCGAGGACCGCATCGCCCTAATCGCTAAAGAGGCGAGCGGCTTCATCTACCTGGTGTCGAGCCTGGGCGTCACCGGCGTGCGCAGCCAGATCACGACCGACCTCGAGGGCATCGTGGCCGCCATCCGCCGGACGACCGACGTGCCCGTCGCCGTGGGCTTCGGCATCTCGACGCCCGAGCAGGCGGCGCGGATGGCCCGCCTGGCCGACGGCGCGATCGTCGGCTCGGCCATCGTGCGGATCGTAGGCGCCCAAGGCGCGCAGGCGGCGGGCCCCGTGGGCGACTACGTCCGCGCCATGGCGGAAGCGGTGCACGGGGCGTAAGGGGCGCCTGCACGCTGCCTTTTGCGGCGGGTGGCCGTCCCATCGTGGCGGGTGCCCAGCCGCGGCGGGCCGTCGGCTTCGGCGGGCTCGTCGCGCAACCGCCCATCATCCTCGGTGAAGGATATGTGAAGGGGCGGGCCGTTCGCTGCCGCTCCTTTGCCGTTCACGGCGCGTTTTCACACATGTTCGGTATCTGTGTCCGTATTTTTTCGTCGCCTGGTAAGGTATCGCGTTTGACGAAGGAGATGATTCAGCATGCACATCGCATTTTTCCCTGGATGCCTGGTGGATATGTTCTATCCGGGCATCGGCATCGCAGCCGTGCACGTGCTCGAGCGGCTGGGGTGCGAGATCACCGTCCCCGAAAAGCAGATCTGCTGCGGCCAGCCCCTGCTCAACTCGGGATACGCCCCCGAAACCATGCCCATCATCGAGCAGATGGTCAACGCCTATGCCGACTACGACTGCGTCGTATCGCTCACCGGGTCGTGCATGTTCGCCATCCAGCACGACTACACGCCCTACCTGCAGGACAAGCCCGCCCTGCTCGAGAAGCAGCAGCGTCTGGCCGGCAACATCTACGAGTTTTCCGACTTCATCTACCGGGTCCTGGGCGTCACCGATGCCTCGGCGGTGCTCGGCAGCAAGCTCGAGGCGAGCGCAACCTACCACAAGAGCTGCCACCTCACCCGTTTGCTCGGCATCGAAGAGGCCCCGATCAACCTGCTGAAGTCAGTTGCGGGCATCGACTACGTCGAGATGAACTTCGCGGAACGCTGCTGCGGCTTCGGCGGCACCTTCAGCGTGAAGGAGCCCGAAATCTCCTGTGAGATGGTGCGCGAAAAGGCCCAGACCATCCTGGCCACAGGCGCCGACATCGCCGTGTTCGAAGACGCTCCCTGCCTTCTGAACGTGCAGGGCGAGCTGACCCGCATGCGCGACGAGGGCGAAACCGACCGAGCGGTGCGCTGCATGCATCTGGCCGAAGTGCTCGACAATCGATAGGAGGCGCACCATGGCCATTCTCTACAACGAAGGCACCACGCTCGCCGAGCGGGTCGATGCCTGTCTCGACGACGAGTTCGCCCACGAGGCGGTCGAACGTGCCCAAGACGTCTTCTACGACAAGCGCAACGCCGTGGTCGACGAGCTTCCCAACTGGGAAGACATGCGCCACGCGGCGCGGGCGATCCGCAACCGCGTGAACAAGAACCTCGATTACTACGTGGCCGAATTCGCCCGCAACGCCCAAGCGGCGGGCGCCCACGTGCACTTCGCGCCCACGGCCGAAGACGCCCTCTGCGAGATTCTCGACGTGTTCGAAGAAGCCCATGCCTCGACCTGCGTGAAGTCGAAGAGCATGATGAGCGAGGAAATCGGGATGAACGAGGTCCTCGAGGAAGCCGGCATGGAGGTCGTCGAGACCGACTGCGCCGAAGCCATCCTGCAGACGGCCAAAGACCATCCCTCCCACATCGTTGTGCCGGCTCTGCATCTCGACCGCGAGGCCATCGCCCGCATGTTCCACGACGAGCTGGGCTACGCCGGCTCTTCGGTGCCCGAAGACATCACCCGCTTCTTGCGCGTGCACCTGCGCGAGAAGTTCCTCGCCGCCGAAGTGGGCGTGCGCGGCTGCAACTTCGCCGTGGCCTCGACCGGGTCGACGACGCTGGTGACCAACGAGGGCAACGGCCGCATGGTCGACACCCTGCCCGCAACCCAGATCGTCCTGGTGGGCATCGACCGCATCGTGCCCGATCTGGAATCGCTCGACCTGATGACGTCGCTGTTGGTGCGTTCCGCTGTGGGCAGCAAGCTCACGGCCTACTTCACCGTCGACTGCGGCCCGGCGGCAGACGACGAGGGCGACGGCGCCCGTGACGTCCACATCATCATGATCGACAACGGGCGCAGCGACATCCTGGGCACCGAGTTCGCCGCGATCGAGCGCTGCATCCGTTGCGGCGCCTGCTTGAACATCTGCCCGGTCTACCGCCACATCACCGGCCATGGCTACGGGTCGATCTACCCGGGCCCTATGGGCATCGTGATGACGTGCTGCCTGGAAGGCTACGATAAGGTCGACAAACTGCCCTACGCCTGCAGCCTCTGTTCGGCCTGCACGAGCAACTGCCCTATGGACATTCCCCTGCACGACCTCATCCGCCAGCATCGCGTGAACATGGTCGCCCAAGGATACGCGGGCCCCATCGAGCGCCGCGCCTTCGAGACTGCCGGCCACGTGCTGAGCTCCCGCCCCCTCTACGACGTCGCCACCAAGGTGGCCGCGCGCGGCATGAAGCCCTTCGCCCACAACGGGCAGAGCTTGGGCCCGTCGACGGCCTGGATCCCGGTGCTTGGCGCCTGGACGCGCAACCGCGACTTCAACCGTCTGGCCGACGAGCGCTTCCGCGATTGGTTCAAGAAGCATGAAAAGGAACAGGGCAATGCGCCCGAGAAGGGAGAGGACGCCCGATGAGCCAGCACGACGTTTCCCTGGAAGACTTCCTCGCGCCGATTTCCCGTGCGCTCGGCCATGCCGCGGTGCCCGATACGGTGGTGCCGATCGACACCTGCGAGCTCATCCCCGCCCATCTTTCCGATGCGCTTTCTGCCGAAGAGCGGATGGAGCGCTTCTGCGCCGAAGCGAGCGCCGCGCATGTGAACGTGTCGCATACCGATCGCGCCGGCGCTGCCCAGGCGGTGGCCGACATCGCCGCCACGGCGGGCGGCAGCGCGGTCTTCGACGACGAGCCCCTGCTCGACGAATGGGGGGTAGCCACCGCCCTCGACGCCGCGGCTCCCCAGGGCGCATGGCGCTGGGACGCCGGCGCCGGGCGCGCGGCCTGCATCGACGCGGCCGCCTCTGCCCAGGTGGGCGTCACGGTGGCCGACGCCGCCATCGCCGAAACGGGTACGATCCTGCAGGTCGTGCGCGCCGGACACGGCCGTTCGACAAGCCTGCTGCCCGCCGTCCATGTGGCCCTTGTGCCGGCTTCCCGCCTCGAGCCGAGCATGATGGCCGTCATGCAGGTCGTGCGCGCGCGTTTCGACGCCATGCCCAGCCAGCTCGTGTTCATCACGGGACCTTCGAACACCGCCGACATCGAGCTCGTGCGCGTGGAAGGCGTGCACGGCCCCTTGACGGTGCACTACCTCGTGGTGGACGATGCGTAATCGGTAACCGATTACGAGAGGAACTCCCGTGAGCAACGAAATCAGCCCGGCCTTCGCGGCTGCGCTCGCCGACCCTTCCGTGCCCCTGTTGCGGCTGAAGGATGCGGTGGTGCGCCGCGACGGCCGCGACATTCTCACCGTCGACGATTTGACGATCGACCACGGCGAGGCGATTGCGATTCTGGGGCCAAACGGGGCGGGCAAGTCGACGCTCGTGAAACTGCTCACGCGCGAGATGGTGCCCCTCTACCGCGACGAGCCGCCCGTGCTCTTCTGCGGCAACCCCCGCCCGGTCACCGCCGAGATGCGCTGCGTAATCGGCGTGGTGTCCACGAGCATGCAAGACCAGATCGCCGTTCATCTGCCGGCGATCGACATCGTGTTGGGCGGCTTCTTCGGCAGCCTGGGCGTGCCGGCCCGCTTCACGGTCACCGAACGCCAGCGCCAGGTTGCCCTCGACCGCATGGAGGAGCTGGGGTGCGTCCAGCTGGCCCAGCGCGAGATCCACACCCTGTCCACCGGCCAGGCGCGCCGCGTGCTCTTCGCGCGCGCCCTGGTGAACAGCCCGCAAATCGTCGTCTTCGACGAGCCCTGCGCCGGGCTCGACCCCGAAGGCATGTGGCACGTGCGCCAGGCGCTTGCGCAGATGGCCGCGACGGGCCGCAGCATCCTGCTCGTCACCCATCAGGTGGAAGACATCCAGCCGGCCTTCACGCGCGCGCTTCTGGTGAAGGACGGCCGCTTGGTTGCCGACGGCCCCACCGAAGAGCTCGTCACCCAGGACCGGATGCGCGACCTTTTCGGCGTCCCCGTGCAAACGAGCCGCACCGCCGACGGCATCTTCCATTTGTGGTAACGGCCGTTCGGTATCGCATACCTCACGCTCTAGGTTCGCCATTCATTAGCTTGCAGCTAATGCGACGGCCGCGACGAACCCATACCATCGATAGCGAGCCGGCACGCCCTGCGGGGACGCCCGCGGCGGGCCGGTCGCACGTATCGAAGGAATGGGGACCGCGCGGCGGCCGAGCGATGCGCCCCCACATCATCAAAGGGGTATTCATGGATCACAAGGAAAAGGGGCAATCTCAGTCAGTGATCGCCATCGTCGGCCTCGTGCTGGCGATTATCGCGCTGCTCGTCTCGTTCGTCCCGATCGTCAACAACGGCGCGTTCGTGCTGGGGCTCGTGGGCGCCGTGTTCGCCATCGTCGGCATCGTGCAGACGGGTAAGGGCAAGCGCCGCGGCCGCGGGACGGCCGTCGCCGGCCTCATCGTGGCGATTCTCTCCCTGGTCATCGTGCTTGTCACCCAGAGCATGTACAGCGCGGCGATCGACAGCGTTACGAACGGGGCCCAGCCCACCGACGCCTCGTCGAGCTTGGCCGCCCCGGCCGCTTCCACCGACGCCGCCTCATCTTCGGCGTCGTCTGCCGACTACAGCAACATGGCGCCGGGCCAGTCGGTCGACCTCGACAACGGTCTTTCCGTGTCGGTTGACAAGGTTGAAGCGGGCCTTTCCAACTACGACGGCTCGAAGGTGACGCAGGTCACGGTGACCTACAAGAACAACGGGTCGAGCAACGCCTCGTTCAATGCCTTCGACTGGAAGGCCAGCGACGCCAACGGCGCCCAGCGCGATGAGACCTACTACGCTTCGCAGGAAAACGCCCTCAATTCGGGCACCCTTTCTGCCGGTGGCACGGTGACCGGGACTATCGCCTTCGAAGGCGACATCACCAAGGTGTACTATTACTCGAGCATCGTGCAATCCGATTCGAACATCGCGTGGGCGGTTTCCTAGCCGGCCCGCTGGGCCTCTGCGAGCGCCCGCAGCGCGGAGGTCACACATGGAAGAACCGTTGACGGAGGAGCTGCTCGACGAACTGCGAGCGGCTCCTTCGCTTGAAAGCTACATCGACCGGCACAACCTTGAGGGCAAGACCCTCGCGGGGTATTTGGGCGAGCTGCTGGCCGCCCGGGGACTCGCGCGCAAGGACGTGGTGAAGGCTGCGGGAATCGGCGCGACTTTCGGCTACCAGATCTTTACCGGCGCCCGCGGGGCCTCGCGCGATACCCTGCTCCCGCTGGCTTTCGCGATGGGGCTTTCGGTGCGCGAGACCAACCGCCTGTTGAAGATTGCGGGAACCAACGAGCTCTATCCCAAGGTGCGCCGCGATGCGATCGTGCTCTACTGTCTCGATCGGGGCGCCACGCTTGCCCAGGCCAACGACGCTCTCTACGCGTTCGGCGAAAAGACGCTGGGACCACATGGGGAATAGGGCCTGGGGACACGTCGACGCAGGAGATTTGGGCCGCGAGTTGGATGCGCTCGACCTTATCGGGTCCTGCGAAGTCGAGCGCGTGCTCAAGCAGGGCCCGCCCGAAACCACCGAGCTCGTGCGCCTGCCGGGGGCGGGGGAGGGCTCGGGCGCGCGCGGTATCCGCAAGACCTTCGAAGGGGACGAAGGGACGGGCGCTGCCTATCGCGCGCTCGCCAAGGCGCAGAAGGAAGGCTACGCCTGCGACCGCCTGCCGCGCGTGCGTGCCGTGGCCCGGGTGGGTGCGACGCGCTTCGTCCTCCTCGATTACGTGGAAGGCACCACCCTGCAAAAGATCGTGGAAGCCGGGCCGCTTGCGCCCCCGCGGACGCTCGACGTGACAATCGAAATCTGCCGGGCTGCCGAAGAGCTGCATGCTCTTCCCACCGGCCCCCTCATCCATCGCGACATCAAGCCGTCGAACGTGATCGTGCAGGGCGATCGCGTCACCCTCATCGATTTGGGCATCGCCCGCGTCTGGCGCGCCGGTGCCGAACGCGACACGGTCCGGTTCGGCACGCCCGGCTTCGCCCCACCCGAACAGTACGGCTACGGCCAGACGAGCGTGGAAAGCGACGTGTACGCGATTGGGATGGTGCTCGCCTTCTGTCTGGCGGGCAGGGTGCCCGATTCCCAGGAGCGGGCCGACGGCTTTGCCGGGGCCGACGTGCCGGAGGCGGTGCGTCCCCTGGTGGCGCGCGCCTGTTCCTTCGATCCGAACGACCGGTATGCGACGGTCGCCGATTTCCGTCGCGCCCTTGAAGGGGTCCGTCGCGCGATGGGCGCACCCGATGGCGCGGCGCGACCTGCTCCCGCCGACCTGCCGCCCACTTCGTATCCGCGCACGCGCCCGTCGCGCGCACCGCGGGCTGCGCGAGGTGCCCGTTGGGCGGGAATCGCGTGGAACGCGATCCTGCTCGCCTGGTTCTCCTTGAGCCTGGTCGCTTCTGCGGGCAACGTCCTTGCGCCCACCACCGCTTCCGACCTCTCGATGTCTCTTGCCGCGCGCGCCGTGCAGTATGCGGGCTTCATGGGCGTCGCCCAGGCCTTCTTCTGGCTGCCCTTCGTCTACAAAGGCGACCGCCGTTCTTCGTTTCCCCTGGTGGGGAAGGTGTCGTGGGTCCGGGGCCTTGCGCGTTGCTGGGGCCTTGCGCTTGTGGCGACCTTCGTCACCTTCGTGCTCGTCGAGCTCCTCGCGCCCGGCACGGTCGTCCGGGCGGGTTAGGCGCCCCTGGCAGATGCCGGCGCTTATCTTCCATCTGTTCTCCCCCTTGCTAATACCCCCATGGGGTATATAATCTCCTCCTGAGAACAGAACACGCACGGATCGAACCGTCATGAGAGGGGCTCGGATGGACGAGACGATAGATGCGCCCAACCCGGAGGAAGCCGGAACCTGCCCGCACTGCGCCCGCTACAAGCACACGCCGCGCGGGGAAGACCTCCAGCGCGACCTGCAGCGCAGGCTCAACCGCGCGATCGGCCAGCTCAACGGCGTGAAGGCCATGATCGACGACAACCGCTACTGCGGCGACGTCCTCGTGCAGCTTTCCGCGGCGTCGAGCGCCATCCAAAGCATCGAACGCATCGTCTTGGAAAACCATCTGAAAACCTGCGTGGCCGAAGAGATCCGCAACGGCAACGACGAGGTCATCGACGAGGCCATGGGGCTTATCAAGCGCATCACGCGCTAGCCTGCGGCTTTGCAGGGCGTCGTCGCTGCGAAAGGGCACAAGATGGAACAAGCATTCGACGTGACGGGCATGACCTGCGCGGCCTGCTCGGCGCGCGTGACCAAGGCGACCGAAGGGGTCGCCGGGGTCGATAAGGCCGTGGTCAACCTCCTGAAGAACAGCATGGTCGTCGACTACGACGGCAACCCGGACACCCTGCGAGCCGTTTCGGCTGCGGTTGAAAAGGCCGGCTACGGGGCCATTCCCCGTGCGGTGGGCGCCGCGCAGACGGCCGCCGCTGCGGGACCCACGGCCGCCGAGCGGGCCCAGGCGGCGATCGAGGAGAAGAAGCGCCAGCTCATCGTCTCGCTCGCCTTCACCGTCCCCCTGTTCTACCTGTCGATGGGCCACATGATGGGTTGGCCCCTGCCTGCCATCTTCCTGGGCCACGACCACATGCTCATCACGGCCCTCACCGAGCTTCTGCTCTTGGTGCCCGTGATTTTCGTCAATTGGCACTACTTCCGCACGGGATTCAAGACCCTCTTCCACGGCGCTCCCAACATGGACGCCCTCATCGCCCTGGGGTCGGCGGCTTCGACCGCCTACGGCATCGCGGCCCTCTACCGCATGGCCTATTGGATGGGTCAGTTCGACCTCGACGCCGCCCATGCCGCTTTCATGGACCTGTCTTTCGAGGGTGCGGCGATGATCCTCACTCTGATTACGATGGGCAAGTTCTTCGAAGCGCGCGCCAAGGGCAAAACCACCGACGCAATCAACAGCCTCATGGATCTGGCGCCCAAGACCGCTGTGCGCCTGGTCGACGGCGTGGAGGAAGAGGTTCCCGTCGACCAGCTGGCCGTGGGCGACCTCCTCGTGGTGAAGGCAGGGCAGGCCATTCCCGCCGACGGCGAGGTGGTGGAAGGCAGTGTGTCGGTCGACGAATCGGTCATCACCGGCGAGAGCATGCCGGTCGAAAAGACCAAGGGCGATGCGGTGACGGGCGCGACGATGAACACGTCGGGCTGGTGCACGATGAAGGTCACGGCCGTGGGTGCCGACACGGCCCTGGCCCGCATCGTCAAGCTCGTCGACGATGCCACGAGCACCAAGGCGCCCATCGAACGCAAGGCCGACCAGATCGCCGGCATCTTCGTGCCCGCGGTGATTGCGATCGCTCTTGCGGTATTCGTGATCTGGCTCTTCGTGGGCTCCTTCGGCGAGGCGGTCAACCACGCCGTGTCGGTCCTCGTGATCTCCTGCCCCTGCGCTTTGGGTTTGGCCACGCCCACGGCGGTCATGGTGGGTGCCGGCCGCGGTGCCAAGCTCGGCGTGCTCATCAAGAGCGCCGAATCGCTCGAAACGGCCGGCGAAACCAAGACCGTCGTACTCGACAAGACGGGGACCATCACCCAGGGCACCCCGCGCGTGACCGACGTGATCGCTTTGGGTGAAGCCGTGGAAGACGACGTGCTCTACGTGGCCAACGCGCTCGAGAGCCGCTCGGAGCATCCGCTGGCCCAGGCGGTCATGGACCGCGTGCGTGAGGACGGCACCACGTCGATCGACGTCGACGATTTCCGCACCGTTCCCGGGCGCGGCGTGGCCGGTACGGTGGCGGGCATGCCCTGCCTGGCGGGCAACCTTGACTTCATGCGCGCGGAAGGGGTGCCCACCGAAGCCTTCGAGGAGGAGGCCGACCGCCTGGCGGCCCAGGGCAAGACCCCGCTTCTGTTTGCGGTAGGCGGTGCGCCGGCGGGCATCATCGCCTGCGCCGACACGGTTAAGCCCACGAGCAAGCGGGCGATCGAAGAGCTGCACGGGATGGGCATCCGCACGGTCATGCTCACCGGCGACAACGAGCGCACGGCCCGCGTGGTCCAGGAGCAGGTGGGCGTCGACGAGGTCTTCGCCGGGGTTCTGCCCGAAGGCAAGGAGGAGCGGGTGCGCGCCCTGCGCGCCCAGGGCAAGACGGCCATGGTGGGCGACGGCGTCAACGACGCGCCTGCGCTCGCCCGCGCCGACACGGGCGTCGCGATCGGCGCCGGCACCGACATCGCGATGGAAGCGGCCGACATCGTGCTCATGCGCAGCGATCTGCAGGACGTGGCCGTGGCCCTCGACCTGTCGCGGGCTACGATGCGCAACATCAAGCAGAACCTCTTCTGGGCCCTCTTCTACAACGTGATCTGCATTCCCCTGGCTGCGGGCGCCTTCTCGGCCTGGGGGCTCACGATCAACCCCATGATCTCGGCGGCCGCCATGGGTTTCAGCTCCATCTTCGTGGTGAGCAACGCCTTACGCCTGCGTGGGTGGAAGCCGGGCTTTGCGCTTGAGGAAGGCGCCGCGACGGCCGGCATGGCTCAGGCGGCTTGAATGAGTCAACGGGACCAGATTTCTTTGACTCATCGGGGCGGGCGGCTTGTGTAACCCGCGGCGCCTGCACGGCCGATGGGCCCGAATGCGGTACCATTGTGTGACTTGAACCAAACGGTGCGCGGTGGGCGCGAGGGGCTCTGCCGCGCCGTCGAACCCAGAGGATCCGCAGGATGCAGGCACAGCAAGATATCGTCGCAGCGCTCGCGCAGCTTACCCTTGAAGAGAAGGCGAGCCTGCTCGCCGCTCATGCGGGCTACGCGACGGCCGGCATCGACCGCATCGGGGTCGCGCCCGCCCGCTTCGACCACGGCTCGCACGGCCTGGCCTTCGATGCGCTCAACGGCGAGATCGACCCCGGCGCCGTGACTACCTGCTTTCCTTCGCCTGCCACGCTCGCCTGCTCCTTCGACGTCGACTTGGAAGAAGCGGTGGGCCGCGCCGTGGGCGAGGAAGCGCGCGCCTACGACACGGCCGTGGTAGGCGGCCCCCAGCTGGGCCCCTGGCGTCCGGCGGCGTCCGAATCGGTGGCCGAAGACCCCTTGCTGGCCGGCAAAATGGCCGCCGCGTGGATCTGGGGCGTGCAGGGCGTGGGCGCCGGCGCCCTCTGCAACGCCTTGGGCTGCGTGCCCGGTGGGGTGGCGCCCTACCTGCGTAACGACGTGGTCGACGAGCGCGCCCTGCGCGAGTACCATCTGCGCGCCTTCGAAGTGGCTGTGCGCGAGGGGCGGCCGTGGGCCGTGGCGGTTGCGCCCGGCTACCTCAACGGCGTCAAGTGCGCCGAAGACGCCCATCTTCTGCAGGACCTCCTGCGCGAGAGGTGGGGGTTTGCAGGGGCGGTGGTGGCCGTCGACGACGGTCCCGCCGACAGCGTGGCCGCCCTTGCCGCCGGCTGCGACCTCGTGGTGCCCGGTCCCCAAGCCGACCATGCAGAAGCGGTGTCCCGCGCCGTGTCGACGGGCGCGCTCGACGCGTCGGGCCTCGACGCCGCGGCCAGCCGCGTGCTTGAAATCGCCGCCCGTCACGAAGCGGTATCGGCCTTGCCCTGCACCTGCGACATGGACGCCCATTTCGAACTTGCGCGCGCGGCCGCGGCGCAAAGCGCGGTCTTGCTTGCCAATAGGGGCGTGCTGCCCTTGGCCCCCTGTGCGACGGTGGCCCTCATCGGCAACCGGGCCAAAGAGCCCCTCATGCAGGCGGCGGACGGCCCTGCGGTCAATCCCTACCTGGCCGACAACGCTTGGGACGCTCTACAGGCGGCGGGCATCTCGCTCGCCTTCGCGGAAGGCTACGACGAGACGACCGGCGAGGCTACCGAAGACCAGATCGCCGAAGCCGAGCGGGCGGCTCGCGCGCTCGACGTGCCCGTGGTCTTCGTCGACTTGCCCGCTGCAGGCGGTGTCCTTTCCGATTCGGTTAACGACCTGGTCGCACGCGTGTGCGCGGCAAACGACCGCACGGTGGCCGTGCTCGTGGGCCAAGGGCCGGCGAACCTGCCCTGGCGCGGGCGCTGTGCGGCGGTGCTCTATATGGGCTATGCCGGTTGCGGGTCGGGGCAGGCGCTCGCCGACCTGCTCACCGGCTACGCCGAGCCCACGGGCCGGCTCGCCTTCACCTGGCCGGCCGCCTGCGACGAGGCGGAGGCCTTTACGCCCGCGGTTACGCCCGATTTGCGGGTTGTTCATCGCGAGAGCTTCTTTGCGGGCTACCGCTACTACGATACCGCCAACGCGCCGGTCGCCTTCCCCTTCGGCCATGGGGTGGGCTATGCCCACTTCGCCTTCCCTTCGATGCGCCTGATCGCCACCGAAGCCCATTACGTCGTGGAATGCGCGGTGCGCAACACCTCCGACCGCGACGGCGTCGAAACGGTGCAGGTCTACGTGCACGCCCAATCGCCGTCGCATTTCAAGCCCTATCAGGTGTTGGCCGGCTTCGCGAAAGTCGCGGTGGCAGCGGGCGAAACCGAAACGGTGCGCATCGAGCTTGACGATGCGGCCTTCTCCTTCTGGGACGCTTCCTCGCACGGGTGGGTCATCGAAGAAGGCCCCTACGAGATCTTGGTGGGCACGTCGAGCCGGGCGGTGCGCTTGGCCCAGACCTTCACGCTCGTGCGCACCGAATGTCCCGACCGGCTGGCCTCGCGCGTGCGCTTGCGCTCTACGGTGGCGCCGGCGCGCAAGCGCGCCCTCTCGCCCTACTACCGGGTGGGGGCGGGCTTCACCGACGAAGCCTTCCACGCCCTGTTCGGCGGCCCCTTGCCCGAGCCCCGACCCGATGCGCCCGTCACGCTCGAATCTCCCATCGCGGCTTTGGGCCGCACCCAGATGGGCAAGCATATGCGCGATTCCCTGCTCGATCGGGTTGCGGGCACGCTTGCGCACGGCGAGCGGTTCGCGATCGACGAAACCCAAACGCCCCTGCGCGCCCTGCTCGCCTTCGGCCTGCCACGGGCAGAGCTCGAAGCGGCTGCCAACATGGCCAACGGGAAGGTCGTCCGCGGGGCGATCGACTACCTGCGGGCCTGGATGCGCACCTGGGGGTCGCGCTAGGCGTTGGCCTTGCGGCTGCCGGCGCGCTCGATGTGGACGCGCGCCGTGCTGATGAGCGCGCGCATGTCGCCGGTGGTGCGCAGCTTGCGCGCGATCGGCACGCCCGTCGCCTCTTCGATCGCATCGCTTACCGGGCTGCGGTAGCTGAACAGGTACCAGTTGTCGCGCAGGTGGGCTCCGCGCATTTCGAGCAGGGCCTGGGCTACCTGGGCGGCGTTGTAGCTCCAGCCCATGTCGGCGCGCAACAGGCGCAGGGCGAAAAACGACGTGTAGCAGATGAGGAAATGGGCTCGTACGTGGTCGGCGTGCGGCACGGGGAACGGCGACGGCGACACGTCGGCCTCCATGATCTGAAAGGGCTCCGCCAGGCGCCAAATCTCGCGATAGATGTGGAAGATGGCCGCTTCCGAAAGGTCGACCTCGCTCGAGGCGACGCAGACGTAGCCGTCCAGGTCGGCGGGCGGCGTTGCCTGCGCGGCGGGGTGGGGGCCTGGGGCGGCGGCCGCCTGCGTTTCTTGGGCGAGGGCCGCCCATTCCGAAGAATACCGCGCCCGTTCGGAACGGGCGCGGCGGGCGCGCGCCGTGTAATCGCGGCCCCAGAGCACGACGTCTTTCACCGAATCGCACGTGGAACCTCCCTGCACGGCGGTGATACGCGATTTGATGCGGTAGTTGCCCGACCGGCTCTCCCGATAGCCTGCGGGGTCGGCGATCCAGGCGCGGCGGTCTTCGTCGTCGGGGCGCAGGGGACGGTTGATCACGAAGCCGTCGCCGGTGCGCGTCAGGTCGTGGGCGATGTCGGCGGCGTGGGGCGTGCGGCCGGCCACGACGATCACGCGGTGGGCGCCCAGATCGCGCTTGAGCCGGTCGACCGTGCGGCGCACGTCGGCGGGCGTGGGGGTTGCGGGCATGATCCAGTAGGTGATGGGGATGCCGTCGCGGTCGAGCGCCATGCCCAGCCCCACCAGGGGACGGCCGCTCCCGCTGCCGTGCAGGTGGCGGGTCGAATCGACGTCGTTGGCGGTCGCGAAGGAAAAGGACTGCAAGACCAGGTAGACCACGCTCGCATCGCGCGGTCCGCGGATGCCTTCCAGGGCGCGGTTCATGTGGGTGACGAGCCCCGCCGATGCCTGGGCTATCGCTGGCAGGGCTTCGTAGACTTCTTTGAAGCTGAAATCGCAGGTGCGCGGGAAGGAGGCCCGCGCCTGCCAGGTTTCGAGCTTCGACGTCACGTGCTGGGCGCGCTCGACGGCGAGCATTTCGAACACGCGGCCCGCCTGGGGTGCTCCTTCGGTCGCGCGTTCGCGCGCGCGGAAGAAGGAGCCCACCCCGAGCGCGTCGAAGTAGGCGAGCACGATGCCGGCACCCTCGCGGGCCGTGGGCTCGCCGTGCGCTTTGATCTGCTCGTCGCGCGCGAAGGACAGGGTCACCGGCTGCTTCGAAGCGCGCTGGGCTTCGTTGAGCTCGTCGACGTAGGCGCGGAAGTGGGCGATCGGGTCGGGGTAGCGGTCGGCGAAGGCGTCGGCGTAGCCGATCGATTCGACCGTGCGCGTTTTCGTCTTGCCCCCCTCGCGGTAGTTCTGCACCACCGAAAGGTAGCGGCGGTCCCCGCGTTTCGAAATCTTCAGGTGCATGGTTTCCGCGCTAGTCGGCGGCCACCTCGTCGAGGAAGGCGCAGATCTGCTTGTCCGACGCGAGCGCCTCGGGGATGGGGTAGGTGGGCCAGCAGTGGCCCAGGCCCTCACGCGCGACGAAGGTGTAGGCAACGCCGGCGCGTGCGAGCTTCTCGCGGAAGATGTCGAGGTCGGGATAGAAGATTTCGTTGACGCCCGCGAACACGAGCGTGGGCGGCAGCACCTCGAGCGGCCCGTTGGTCGGCGAGATGCGCCAGTCGGCGCGATCGAGCGCGCCTGCCCAGCTGTGCGCGGCGCGGGAGAGCCCGTAGGCCGAAAGCACGGGGTCGGAGGCTTCGTATTCCAGGATCTCGGGGTTGGCAAGGGTTGCGTCGACCCAGGGCGAGAAGGCGACGATGCCCGCCGGCCCTTCGTCGCCCGCCTGGGCAAGCGTCATGGCGAGCGTAAGGCAGAGGGCGCCGCCGGCCGAATCGCCCATGAAGACGATGGTCTCGCGCGGGTTGCGCGCGCGCAGGTCGCGGTAGTAGGCGGCGAGCTTTTCGAAGGCTTCCGCGCAGCCGTGCACGGGGGCGAGCGGGTAGAGGGGCACCGAAATCGTCGCGCGGGATTTGGCTGCGATGCGGTCGAGGAAGGGCCACACGTAGGAGTCGATGCGGTTGATGTAGGCGCCGCCGTGCAGGTAGACGATCCGCAGCTTTCGCGCCTCGGCGGGGCGCAGGCTGATGACGTCCATGCCCTGGGAGATTTCGTGCGTCAGCGCGTTCTGGGGGCGGAAGCAGCGGGGCAGCTCGTAGGGGCGCTCGTTTTCCTCGGCGCGCAGGCGGAGGAATTGGTCGTAGCCGGTTTGCTCGGCGAAGCGCGATTTCAGGCGCTTGCCGCGCTGGTAGCCGTCGAGCAGGGTGGCGGGAGCCGACCGATGGAAGGCGAGGTGCGAAGTGGCGGCGAAGCCGGCGAGGATGCCGGCGCCGACGATGAGGGGGGTCGATTTCTTCATGCTGCTCCTTAGTGACGGTGGGCGGCCGGCTCGTCGGGAATCTTCAGGCAGACGGGCACGCGGCCGTTCACGAAGGCTTCGAAGGCGCGGCCGTCTGCGGGCTTGCCCACGATCGACCCGTAATGGGTGGGGATGGCCACGGCGGGCGCGAGCGCGCAGGCGAGCTCGGCCGCCTCGCGCGGGGTGCAGGTGAAGGTGCCGCCCGCGGCGATGCAGGCGATGTCGCAGCGAACCGTGCGAACGTCCTGGTTGTCGTCGGTGTCGCCCGACACGTAGACGCGCACGCCGTCGACCGTGAGCACGTAGCCGATCCACCGGTTGGCCTTGGGGTGGAATTCCTTGCCCACGTTGTAGGCGGGAACGGTGTGCACGGGAATCCCGAAGACCGTGCACTCGCTGTAGGGGGCGAGGAAGTGCACCTCGGTCTGCGCGCGGTCGATCGGCAGGTCGCGCCGGTCCATGGCCTGGGGCAGGACGAAGGCGGTGCCGGGTTTGCGGACCTTGGCGATGTCTTCGGGGGAGAAGTGGTCGTAGTGGTCGTGCGTGATCAGGACGAGGTCGGCATCGTGCGGAGCCCCGTCGATGCGGAAGGGGTCGACGTAGGCGATGACCCCGGGGTGGCGCGATTCGATGCGGACGCAGCTGTGCACGGGGACGGAAATGCGGTCGAGTGTCTTTTGGACGCGGGCTTCCATAGCGCTTCTCCCATCGACGGGTGCGAATCGCCGCCCGGTAGAGGCGACGTTTCGGGTTTCTGCCATTTTCGCACGCTCGCAGCGGGCTTGCAATCAAAAGGGCAGGTCAGAATGGCCAAATTGGGGAACGGCGCGGGGCACGCGCTGAAAGTCGCGCGGGGCTTGGCACGAGCGGTATGCGGCGTGCGAGGTGGCACAGATAGCGCGAAGTGCAGCATTATTTTCGTACTGCTGGCACGGAATGACCGAAGTGCAGCAGGGCGTTTTGACGAAATGGCACGGAATGACCGAAGTGCAGCATGTTTTTCAAACAATTGGCGGCTTGGAGAGGCTCCCGCCTGAAAGCGGTGCTGCATATCGGTGTATCTGTGCCAGCGACTTCCAATTTTTGCTGCACATCGATACATCCGTGCCAGTGGGAAGGACGAGGGGTCGCTCGGGCGGTCTGAGTCGCGCATACCTCCAACGGCGTAGCCCGTGCTTTATCCAACGAAGTGTGGATACCGTTCCGTTCGCGGGAAGAATCGGCACGCTTGGCGATATAGAATTTAGACATAAATAGGAAATTGTTGGCAAAACTATAGGCAACTCCCTATTTCTAGTCGTCTGAGTATTCACAGTAGTGAATTTTCTCCCATATACTAATCAACCGTATGGCACAGATGGTGCCATGTGCAGAGAAGAAGGACCAGAAGGAGTGATCTACATGGAGATCACGAGACGTGGCTTTTTCAAGGCCAGCGCTCTCGCCTTCGCGGGCTCGATGGCTTACGAGCTCTCTGGGCAGTCGAAAGCGTTCGCAATCGACACCCAGAAAACTTGGAAGCTCGAGAACACCGAAGAAGTGACCACGATCTGCTGCTACTGCGCATGCGGTTGCGGCCTCATCGGGTCGGTGCGCGACGGCGAACTCGTCCATGTCGAGGGTGACCCCGACCATTTCGTGAGCGAAGGCGGCCTGTGCCCCAAGGGAGCTGCCGAATTCCATGCGGAATACATCGTCAACCCTGAAACCGGCGCGCTCGAGGAGAACCCCGCGCGCGTGACGACCCCCAAGGTGCGTCGCCCCGGCTCGGCCGAATGGGAAGACATCTCCTGGGACGACGCTATCGAGGAAATCGCGCGCCACATGAAGGACACGCGCGATGCGACGTTCAAGGAAACCAACGACAAGGGCGAAACGATCAACCGTACCGAGGCCATCGCCTGCCTGGGCGGTTCGTCCATGACGATCGAAGAAGAGTACTTCATCGTCAAGCTCTTCCGCGAGCTGGGCGCCGTTTCCCTCGACAACCAAGCCCGCGTTTGACACTCCTCCACGGTGTCCGGTCTTGGACCCACATTCGGTAGAGGCGCGATGACGGGTCAGTGGGGCGATCTCGCCAACGCTGACGTGCTTCTCACCTGCGGCTGCAACAACGCCGAAAACCATCCCGCATCCATGCGCTGGGTCGATCGTGCGCGCGACAAGGGCGCCACGTTCATCGTCGTCGACCCGCGTTTCACCCGTACCGCCGCGGTGGCAGACATCTACTGCCCCATTCGCCCCGGCACGGACATCGCCTTCTACGGCGGCATGATCAACTACATCTTCGAGCATGACCGTTGGCAGCACGAGTACTGCTTGAACTACACCAACCTGTCGTACCTGATCAACCCCGAATTCTCCTTCAATCCCGAGACGGGCTTCTTCAGCGGCTACGATGCGCAGAAGGGCTCCTACGACAAGACGACCTGGTCCTACCAGACCGAGTCGGAAACGACGTGGGACAACTCCGCCACCGGCGCCTACGCTTGGATGACCGAGGCTGGCGTGCCGGCCTTCAAGCCGCTCACGGTGAAGAACCCCAAGAAGGACCCGACGCTTCAGGATCCCAACTGCGTCTACCAAATCATGAAGAAGCACTACGAGCGCTACGACCTCGACACGGTCTGCAGCGTGTGCGGCATGAACAAGGAAGCGCTCGAGCAGGTCTACGACATCTACACCTCCACCGGCGCGACCGACAAGGCGGGCACGATCCTCTACGCCCTGGGCCAGACCCAGCACTCCACCGGCGTGGGCAACACCCGTTCCATGTCGATCGTCCAGCTCCTGCTGGGCAACATCGGCGTCCCCGGCGGCCAGCTTGCCGCGCTGCGCGGCGAGCCCAACGTGCAGGGCTGCACCGACATGTGCGTTTCTCCGGGCGATATGACCGGCTACTTGAAGTGGCCCGTCGAGGGCAAAGACACCTCGATCGCCGCGTACTGCGAGAACGAAACCGCGGTTGACGGCTACTGGTCCAACACGCCCAAGTTCCTCGTCTCCTATCTGAAGTCCTTCTTCGGCGACGCGGCGACGGCTGAAAACGACTACGGCTACAACTGGCTGCCCAAGGTCGACAACGCCGGCAAGCGTTCGCTGCAGAACACTTGGCACCTCATGGAGCAGGGCATCGTCAAGGGCTACATGTTCTTCGGGCAGAACCCCATGCAGTCCCAGGCCAACGCCAGCTACTACCGCCGCGTGGCCGAAAACCTCGACTGGCTCGTGTTCGACGACATGTACTACACCGAAACGGCCGAGTTCTGGAAGGCACCCGAAAACAAGGGCCGCGAATCGGAAATCAAGACCGAGTGCTACTTCCTGCCCATCGCGAGCATGTTCGAGAAGTTCGGCACGGTGCTGAACTCCGGCCGCGTCATGCAGTGGCGCTACAAGTGCACTGAAACGCGCGGCAATTCCAAGGCCGACTCCGAAGTGCTCATGCTCATCCATAAGAAGCTCGTCGAGCTCTACAAGAAGGAAGGCGGCGCCTTCCCCGACCCGATTCTCAACGCCAAGTGGGATTACGAGGGCGCGGACGGCAAACCCGACCATCGCAAGATTGCCTGGGAGCTCAACGGCTACAGCACGAACGGCGCGACGGAAGACTTCAAGAACAACACGCCCAAGCTGCTCGACGCCTTCAGCAAGCTGAAGGCCGACGGCTCCACGGCGAGCGCCTGCTGGATCTACACGGGCTACTACGGCAACGCCAAGGCCCCCCTGGACCCGGCGCAGCAGAACACCGGCCGTCGCGACAACACCGACTACGGCGACCTGCACATCTTCCCCAAGTGGTCCTTCAGCTGGCCGGCCAATCGCCGCATCCTCTACAACCGCGCGTCCTGCGACATGCAGGGCAAGCCTTGGCAGTCCGACAAGGCGCCCGTTTCTTGGAACGGTACCAAGTGGGACACCGTCGACGTGCCCGACTTCGTGGCGAGCAAGGCGGCTTCCGACGGCACTACCACGCCGGTGGCGCCCAACAACAAGGCCTTCATGATGCGCTGGGAGCAGAACGCCTGCCTGTTCAGCACGGGCGTGAACGACATGCCGATTCCCGAGCACTACGAGCCCTACGAGTCTCCCGTCGACAACCAGCTCAACGGCTCGGCCCACAACCCGGCGATCCTCTTCGCCAACGACCCGTCGATTCGCGACACCAAGGGTTCGGTCGACGACTACCCCTACGTCGCAACGACCTACTCGCTCACCGAGCACTGGTCTTCGGGTGCCGAAACGCACACGATTCCCGTGCTCAACGAGATGATGCCCGAGCAGTTCGCGGAAATCCCCGCGGAACTCGCTGCCGAAAAGGGCATCAACAACGGCGACACGGTGCGCATCTTCAACAAGCGCGGGTCGGTCAAGGTGGCCGCCATCGTGACCAAGCGCATCCCGCCGCTGCAGGTCAACGGCAAGACGCAGTACCATATCGGCATTGTGCACGACTGGGGCTATTCGAACATGTTCACCACCGGCGACATCGTCAACGACCTGGTGCCCAACGTCGGCGACCCGACCAGTTTCATTCAGGAATCGAAGGCCTTCCTCGTGGGCCTCGAGAAAGCGTAAGGAGGGGAGATCTGCATGTCTGAAGAAATGGCAATCTACTACGACGCTTCCAAGTGCACCGCTTGCCGCGGCTGCCAGGCGGCGTGCAAAGTGTGGAACGAGCTTCCCTCTCCGACCGACTTCAACGCGGGCATCTGCACGGGCTCCTATCAGAACCCGGCCGACCTTGAGCCCAACACGCGCCTGATCATCACGTTTTCCGAACGCGAGCGCGAAAACGGTTACGGCGTCGACTGGGCCTTCGGTCGCCGTTCCTGCATGCACTGCACCAACGCCGGTTGCGTGAACGTGTGCCCGAGCGGCGCGCTCTATCACGACCCCGACGGCACGGGCCTGGTCATCTACGACAAGGACAAGTGCATCGGCTGCCAGTACTGCCGCAGCGGCTGCCCCTTCGATGTGCCGCGCCACAACGGCGTGGGCGTTCAGGGTGCCGGCATCAAGATCAACAAGTGCACCGGTTGCATCGACCGCGTGCGCAACGGCCGCAAGCCGGCCTGCGTGTCGACCTGCCAGCCTAACGCGCTCGATTTCGGTCCGCGCAGCGAGATGCTCGCCAAGGCGCACGAGCGCGTCGAGGTCCTCAAGAAGAAGGGTTTCAAGGACGCGAGCGTCTACGGCGAAACCGAATGCGGTGGCTGCCACACCATCATGGTGCTCAAGTACGACCGCTCGATGTACACCAACGTGCCCGAAAACGCTAACCCGAGCGGTCTGACCGAGGCCCTGGGCGTTATGAAGCCGCTCGCTGCGGTGGGCGCCGTGGGCGTCGTCGCCGGCCTGGGTCTTTCCTTCCTCACCGGCGTGGGCTACAAGCGCGACCGCCTCTACTACGACGAGAAGGCGCACGACGAAGTCGACGTCGATACCGGCGAAGTCGTGAAGCACATCGACAAGGAAAAGGGTGAGCGCTAATGGCACGTACGAACTATCCCGAGCGCGAGATTCAGCGTCATTCGCTGCAGACGCGCCTCACCCATGGCACGGTGGCCATCGCCTGCATTTGGTTGGCCATTTCCGGTCTGTTCGTGTTCGTCCCGGCGCTTGCAGCGGCCTTCCCCGACGTGGCCCAGGGCATGCGCATGAGCCATCGCATCGTGGGCGCGATCTTCATCATCGTGCCCATCCTGTCCGCGATCACGGCCCCCAAGGGCTTCAAGGCCTTCCTGGCCAAGTACTTCGTGAAATGGACCCCTGAAGACAAGGAGTTCATGAAGAAGTTCGTGCCCTACATGCTGGGCCCCAAAAAGGTCCACATGCCCGATCAGGACGAAGTGAAGTCGGGTCAGCGCATCGCCGACGGCGCCATGGTGCTCGCCGCGATCCTCATCGCGATTTCGGGCCTGGTGCTCTGGCTGGGCACAAGCGTCTTCCACGCCGGCGCCACGGCCGAACTGGTCATGCGCCTGGTGCACGATGTCTGCTTCATCCTGTTCATCGTGTTCGGCCTTGCCCACATCTACCTGGGCGCGGGCATCTTCCAGCCCTATCGCGGCACCGCCCGCCTCATGTGGAAGGACGGCAAGGTGTCCGAATCCAACGCTCTCTATCACTGGGGCTTCTGGGCTCGCAAGGAAATCGAAGAGGGCAATGTCGAAGTCGTGAAAGAGGAGAAGTAACGTGGATCTCGAGCGAATTCATGCGGCCGTTGCCGCCTACCTGCGCGACGCGGCCCCATCGGATGCCGCTCGGCTCGAGTTCTTCGAAGGGCTCTACGGCGTGCTGGACGAGCGCGCCCAGGGCGTAGCCGCCGCAAACGGCTACGCCGCCCCTTCGGCGGGGGAGACTGGCGAGCTTTTTGCCGCCGGCACCCCTGTTTTTTCCAAGGCCCCCGTGGCCATCGACGCGGATGAATTCGGCGCGACCTGCGCTGCGGTGGCGTCGTATATGGCCGCCCATGCGGGGCTCGACGCCGATGTGGCGAGCGCCCTGGGGGCCTTTGACTGGGTCCGTTTTGCCCAGCGCGCCGATCTGGCGCAGGCGGGCAGCGACCCCACGGCCTTCGTCAACGACGTGCTCGCCAACTTGGGCGCCTTCGATGTGCCGGCTGATATGCCGGCCAACCTGTGCGCGATGACGGTGATGTTCGCCCTGCGTGCTCATCTCGAGCCCGCTTCCGAATCCGTATGCGCCGTGTACGCTCAGTCTGTTGCGGAAGGGGGCGAACACGCGCCGGCCTCCATCGACTGCCCGGTATGTGGTTCGCCCGCTTCCGCTTCGTGGGTGGGCAACACCGGCGATACGTCGGGGTCCGGCCGCCGGCAGTACTGCGCGCAGTGCGGCGCCCAGTGGCACTTCGACCGCGTGCGGTGCGGCCGGTGCGGAACCCGCAACCAGGGTCACCTGCACTACACCAACGTAGAAGGCGATCGTGCGCATCGCTTGCAAACCTGCGACGAATGCGGCGCCTACGAACGCGTCGTGTTCCAGGACGATCTACCGGAAGGCGTCCCCTTCGTTATGGAGGTCGAAGACGTCGTCATGGCTCCGCTTGATGCGGTCGCCCAGCAGCGCGAGGCGTAGCCTTCGCACTTATCTAGAGCGGTAGGAGCCCCCGAACGGATGCGTCCGTTCGGGGGCTTTGCTGTAGGCAGGGGTGCGTGGTGCACGCGTTGCTGTCGCTGACAGAGCCCGTAGCGCCGGCGATCTGTTCGCGCGTGGGGCATTCGCGGCATCTGCCCGGAACGACCACGCCAAGCGCGTCACGACGGCGGGCTGCACGGGCGGGGTTCATTGGGCAGTCGCATCCGCGTGCATGGTGGGAGCGGTTGACGATTCACCGTCCTCGTGTGACTCGTCTCTTCTGCGGCGGTGAAAATGCGTGTGGCGCTGTCGCCAATAATGAAGGGAGCCCCGGCGATCGGGGCTCCCTTGCGCGTAGCGTGTGTTAGTCAACGGGGCTGAAGTCGTCTTTCGAGACACCGCAGACGGGGCATACCCAGTCGTCGGGGATGTCTTCGAACGCGGTGCCCGGCGCGATGCCGCCGTCGGGGTCGCCCGCCTCGGGGTCGTAGATGTAACCGCATACGTTGCATTGATACTTCTGCATAGGTCCGCCTTTCCTTCGTGGCTGTTCAAAGACCTTCCAGCATCATAGGGACAAGCGGAGCGCGTGCAGGGGAGGAAGGGCCGACAGGTCGACAAGATGACTCTTGAATCGGCGGTAGGCATGGTGGGCGTCGCATGCGTGGGGCGTCAGCGGCGACCGCGGGCAGGTTAGGCCTCGAAAGTGAGCGCTCCGGTCGTGAGGCCGCCGCCGAAACCGACCATGACCGCCTTGTCACCTGGATGGAGCTTGCTCTGCCGCCAGGCATCGTCCAGGGCCATGAGGGCGCTTGCGGCGCTCGTGTTGCCCGCCGTGTCGATCGACAGCTGGAAGAGGTCTTCGGGTACCCTGAGCTTCTTGGCGGCATAGCGGATGATGCGCTCGTTGGCTTGGTGGGGGATGATCGCGTCGAGGTCGGAAAGCTCCCAGCCCGCGCGGTCGAGCACCGCGCCGATCGCTTCGACGATCGTGCTCGTAGCGAACTTGAAGACCTTTTGCCCAGACATCGAGACGAAGGTGGAACCCAACACGGCACGCGCATGCTCGTCGTGGACGATCGTATCGCGGGAGAGGTCGGCGCCCGGCCCCGCCGTGGCGTCGGCGCCTTCGCCGGCGGCGGCCGCTTCGGCCCCAAAGGGGAAGGTGGCAAGGTCGAAGTTCTTCCCGCATGCGAGCGAGAGCCCCGTGTCGTCGGTGTTCTTTACGTAGGAACTCACGATGCCCGTGCGCGCGTCGTCCCATTCGAGCAGGACGGCGCCGGCGCCGTCCCCGAAGAGGACGCAGGTGGCGCGGTCGGTCCAGTCGACGATGCGCGACATGCGCTCGACGCCGATCACAAGGGCGCGGCGCACGGGGTTGCCCGCCCACCCGGGTGCGTGGGCGGCGGCCATCATGCTCTGGGCGGTGACCAGCCCGTAGACGCAGCCGGCGCAGGCGGCGTTGAGGTCGAAGGCCACGGCGTTGGGCAGGCCAAGGCGGGCCTTGACGAGCGCTGCCTGGCTGGGGATGAGGGTATCGCCGGTGAGGGTCATGCAGATGACGAGGTCGATGCATGCGGCCTCGATGGGGCGGGCGGGCGCAAGCCCGGCGCCCCCTTCCCAGCCAAGGGCCCGACGGCCGGCGGCGGCTGCCAAGTCGGTGGCCGTTTCGCCGGTGGAAACGGGTCGCGTGTGAATGCCCGTGCGCGGCACAATCCATTCGTCGGATGTGTCGACGATGCGGGACAGTCGATGGTTCGTGACGGTGAAGGCGGGCGTCGCCTTGCCCGTTCCGATGATGGTTGCGCCCACGTAACCTCCTGTGGTTCGCCGTTCGCTCCCGCCCATATGTGTACGCTCGGTGGGGGTGCAAACGGGTGTTGCAAATGCTTAGATAATCTAACAAAATAACGTCCTGTTTGAACATCCGCGACGGCTTCGTTGCAAGAAGCCCACAAGGCTGGCCGTCAGGGGCCGTGCCTTTCGCGTGTGCGGAAGCGTGCAGGGAAGGAGCCGCATGTCACAGAGCTCGGACGCACGTCCGTCATCGACGATGGAGAGCGATTACCCCTATATGGTGGCCGAGGGGCTCTCTATCGACGACCTCTTTTCGGGCACCTTCCAAAGCGTGTTGCGCATCGAAGAGGGCGCGCTCGACAACCGCTACACCCATGGCCTCACGATCACCGACGTGCACACCTGCGTCGCGGTGGGCCTCTACGAGAAGAACCCTATGAACGTGGTGGCGGCCCGTTTGGGCATCACCACGGCCACGCTCACGAGCGCTATCAACAAGCTCGAGCGGCTCGGCTTCGTGCAGCGCGAGCGCAGCGAGGCCGATCGCCGCACCAAGCTCGTCTCCCTCACCACGAAGGGGCGCAAAGTCTGGCGCGCCCACCGGCTCTTCCACGAGCGCATGCTCAAGGAGGCGCTCGCGCCGCTTTCCGGCGACGAGCAGCGGGTGCTCGCTATCGCGCTGTCTAAGGTCAAGGCCTTCTTCGACGCGCGGTCGACGCCCGATGCGTCCGCCGCCGCCTCGCCGGCCGCCCTCGCACCAAAATCCGCATCCGAAGGAAGGAACGACTCATGGAAACGCGCGTAACGAAACTGCTCGGCATCGAGGCGCCCATCATCCAGGGCTCGATGGCCCGCATCGCCGATGCCAGCCTGGCGGGCGCCGTGAGCGCCGCGGGCGGCTTAGGGATCATCGCCTGCGGCGGGGCGACCGAAGAGTGGGTGCGCGACCAGGTCGCGAAGGCGCGCCAGATCACCGACAGGCCGATCGGCGCCAACGTTATGCTCATGGACCCCAACGCCGCCGAGATCGCCGCCGTGCTCGCCGAGCTCCGAGTCGATGTGGTCACCACGGGGGCAGGCAGCCCCGCTCCCTACATGGAGATGTGGAAAGAGGCCGGCATCAAGGTCGTGCCCGTCGTCGCAAGCCCGGTGCTCGCGAAGCGCATGGAGCGCCTGGGGGCCGACGCCGTGGTGGCGGAGGGCACCGAATCGGGCGGGCATGTGGGCGAGCTCACGACGATGGCCCTGGTGCCGGCCGTGTGCGACGCCGTGTCGATCCCCGTCATATCCGCCGGCGGCATCGCCGACGGGCGCGGCATGCTCGCGGCCTTCGCCCTGGGCGCCGAAGGCGTGCAGTGCGGCACCCGCTTCCTCACCGTCGAGGAATGCACGGTGGCCGACGCCTACAAGGAGCGCATCCTGAAGGCCAAGGTGTCTGACACGATCGTGACGGGCCGTGATTCGGGCCATCCGGTGCGCAGCCTGAAGAACAAGTTCTCGCGCAAGGCTAAGCAGCTCGAAGGCGACCTCGCCGCCAATGGGGAGGAAATCGAGCAGATGTGGCTCGGCGCCCTGCGCCGCGCGGTGGCTGGCGACGTCGACAACGGCGACATGATGGCCGGCCAGGTGGCGGGCTTGGTCAACGAGCGCAAGACGGCCGCCTGTGTGGTGCGCGAGATGATGGCCGAAGCCGAAGCGCTCGGCGGGCTCTCGCTTGCCGGGCTCGCGCAGGCCAACGCCCAGCGCACGCGGATGACGGTGGAATAGGAGCGATCATGACCGATATGTTGCCAACGGAAGGGGCCGTCGTGGTGCCGGCGCTGCCTGTGTTCATGTGCTCGGGCCAGGGCTCGCAGAAGCCCGGCATGGGCTGCGACCTGCTCGATGTGCCCGAAGTGGCCGCCGCCTTCGACGCGGCCGACGCAGCTTTCTCCTGCGATATGCGCGCGCTCGTGAGCGGGCAGGACGCAGCCGCTCTGAACGAGACCCGCAACGCCCAGGCGGCGATCGTGACCCTGTCGCTCGGCATCGCCCGCGCTCTGGAAGCGCGCGGCGCGCGCCCTGGCGCGGTGCTCGGGTTCTCGCTGGGCCAGATCACGGCCCTCGCCCTTGCAGGCATGGTCTCCGACGAGCAGATGTTCGACATCGTCGCCCATCGCGCCGCCTACATGGGTGCGGCCGCCGAAGCCTCCGACGGCTGCATGAGCGCCTTCCTCAAGGCGGACGAGGCCTCTCTCGCGCCCGTCGTCGACGCGGCGGCCCAGGGCGAGGTGCTCGTCATGGCCAACTTCAACTGCCCCGGCCAAATCGTCGTGTCGGGGGCGCGCGGGGCGGTCGAGCGCGCCGAGGAGGCCTGGCGCGCCGCCGGCAAACGCTGCGCCCGCCTGGCCACCCAGGGCGCCTTCCACAGCCCGCTCATGGAGCCGGCGGCCGAACGGTTCGCCGACTACCTGCAGGGCGTGGAATTCAGCGAGCCCGCGGTGCCGCTCATCTCCAACGACACGGCGCGGCCCCTGCGCGCCGCCGATGCGCGCGAGGCGCTTGCCGCCCATCTCACCCACGGCGTCAAGTTCGAGCAGAGCGTGCGCTACCTGGTGGGGCAGGGATCGCGCGCGTTCGTGGAGACCGGCTTCGGCGGGGTGCTCTCGGGCCTCGTGCGCCGCATCGACAAGGGGCTTTCGCGCACCTGCGTGCAGGACGCCAAGAGCTTCGCCGACTATCTGCAGAAGGAAGGGGACTAGCCCATGCAAGACACCGAACCTATCGTGCGTGCGGCGGTCGTGACCGGCTCGAGCCGCGGCATCGGCATAATGTAATGATAATGAGTATGAGAAGAAAAAAAAGAGCAGTAAACATAAGTAAATGTACGAAAAGAGGTATGAATAGTAAGAAAGTGATGAGGATGAGATAGAATAGAAATAAAAATCGAATAAAGTAAAGAATCATTTGTAAAGAAGTAGAGTATAGAATGAAAGTAATAAGAAGAGTAAGTAGTAGACAGTTAATAGTGATGATAGAACGAGTAAGTAAAGTAAATTTTTTTTTTTTTAATGATACGGCGACCACCGAGATCTACACTCTTTCCCTACACGACGCTCTTCCGATCTGCGCCCGCAGAGGATCGGTGGGTGACCTGCAAGCACTGCGGCTGTCTCTTATACACCTCTAGATGTGTATACGCCACAGGATCAAGGCCGACTTCGGCGTCGATGCCGTGGCCGTGGCGGCCAACGTGGCCCGTTTCGAAGAGGCCAAGGCGCTCGTCGACGCCTGCGTGGCCCGTTTCGGCCGCATCGACGTGCTCGTGAACAACGCGGGCATCACGCGCGACAAGCTGATCATGCAGATGAAGGAAGCCGACTTCGACGACGTGATCGGCGTGAACCTGAAGGGCGCCTTCAACTGCTGCAAGGCCGCCGCCCGCCCCATGATGAAGCAGCGCTACGGCCGCATCGTGTCGATGACGAGCGTCGTGGGCCTCTATGGCAATGCCGGCCAGACCAATTACGCCGCTTCGAAGGCGGGCATCGTGGGCCTTACCAAGTCGCTCGCCAAAGAGCTTGCAAGCCGCGGGGTCACGGCCAACGCGGTGGCGCCCGGCTTCATCGCCACCGACATGACGGCGGCGCTTTCCGACGCCCAGCGCGAAGCGAGCTTGGAGCGTATCGGCATGGGCCGTTTCGGCGCGCCCGAAGACGTCGCGGCGGCCGTGGGCTTTTTGGCCAGCGAGCGCGCATCCTACATCACCGGCCAGGTTATCTGCGTAGACGGAGGTATCGAACTATGAGCGGAACGAAGGTACACGGCGTCGAGGTGAAACGTCCCGACGGCACCAATCGCGTGGTCATCACCGGCATGGGCGCCCTCACGCCGGCGGGTGCGGGGGTTGCGGCGATCATGGACGCGCTGTTGTCCAAGACCTGCGCGATCGGGCCGATCGAGCGCTTCGACACCTCTGACCAGGATGTGCACAACGCCGGCGAGATCAAGGGCTTCGACGCCACCGCCCACGGCCTCACGAAGAAGGAGGCCCACCGGTTCGGCCGCTTCGTGCAGTACGCCTTCGTGGCCGCCGACGAGGCCATGGCCCAGGCGGGCATCGATATGGAAGCGGAAGACGCCACCCGTTTCGGCGTGATCTTCGGAACGGGCATCGGCGGCATCGATTCTCTGCAGGACAACTTCTTCCGCCTGCACGACAAGGGGCCCAAGCGCGTGAACCCCCTGTTCATCCCCACGATGATCGGCAACATCGCCGCGGGCAATTTGGCCATCCGCTACGGGATGAAGGGCGAGTGCCTCGACGTGGTGACCGCCTGCGCCACAGGCGCCCACGCGATTGGGACCGCTGTGCGCGACATCCGCCACGGCTACCTCGACGCGGCGCTGGCGGGAGGCACCGAAGAGGCCGTCAACCCCATCTGCATCGCCGGCTTCGCCAACCTGGGCGCCCTTTCCAAGGAAGAGGACCCCTTGAAGGCGTCGCGTCCCTTCGACGTCGACCGCGCCGGCTTCGTGGCCGGAGAGGGCGCAGGCGCGCTTATCGTCGAATCGCTCGAGCACGCCTTGAAGCGCGGGGCTGAGCCTTTGGCCGAAATCGTGGGCTATGGGTCGACCGGCGACGCCTACCACATGACGGCCCCCGACCCGAGCGCCGAAGGCGTCCGCCGCGCGATGGCCGACGCCCTGGCCGAAGGCGGGTTCACCCCGGCCGACCTGGGGCATTTCAACGCGCACGGCACGGGCACCCACGCCAACGACGTCACCGAGGCCAAGGCGCTTCTGGCCCTGTGCGGCGAAGAGGGGGGCCGCGAGGTGCCCGTGGTGTCGATCAAGGGCGTGACCGGCCACATGCTCGGCGCCACCGGGGCAGTGGAAGCCGTGGTGTGCGCCCAGTCGGTCGCCGGCAGCTTCGTGCCGCCCACGACGGGCTTTTCCACGCCCGATCCCGAGTGCCCGGTCAACGTGCTCACCGAAGCCAAGACCGACTACCCCCAGAAGGTCGCCCTCACCTGCAACCTGGGCTTCGGCGGCCACAACGCTGCACTGGCGATCGCGCCCTACGACGAGACGCGCTAGGGCCAGCCGATGCAGGCACCGCGCGCGGGAGACGGGGCCCGCGCGACTCGAAGGAGCCGGGTGCGCCCGGCGCAGAAGGAGAAGAAATGAGCGAGATTACCTATCCGTGCGATACGAGCGTTATCGAGCAGGTGCTTCCGCACCGCGATCCCTTCGTATGGGTCACGCGCGTCGTGGAATGCGAGCCGGGCGCACGTATCGCCGCCGAGCTCGACGTCGATCCCAACCTGCCCCTCTTCCAGGGGCATTTCCCGGGCCATCCGGTGTTGCCGGGCGTCATCTTGATGGAAGCGCTCGCCCAGGCGGCCTCCTTCTGCGTGCTCGTTGACAAGGGCGACGAAGGTCGCATCGGCTTCCTCACCGGAATCGACAAGGCCAAGTTCCGCCGCCAGGTGCGCCCGGGAGAAACCGTGCGGCTGGAGGCCCAGATTGTGAAGAGCGGATCGCGCATGGTCGTCGCCGACGTCGTGGCCACGGTCGACGGGGACGTGGCCGCCACGGCGACCCAGAAGTACGTGCTCGCGACCGCCGCCCAGCAGGCGTAAGGGAAGGGCGCGAAGATGACTGACAAGACCTACTACACCTACGGGAACGGGAAGCCGGCCGCGAGCGAGCCGGCACCCGAGCCCGAAGTGGCCTACCGGTTGGAGGGCATCGCCAACGAAGCGTCGGGCGCGCGCCAGGCCCCCAACGGGGTGGCTGCCGCCGACCTTTCGGAATACACGGGCGTCTCGCACGACGAAGCCCATGTGGGCGCCCTTTCCGAAGGCACCGACTTCGACGACGACGGGGTGACGCACGCCCTCGTGATGACCCAGGGGCGCACGGCCCGCGCCTTGCTGTTGGCGGTATCCGATGCGGGCATGCGCGCCTATGCGCCCTATACCAAAGACCACGACCACGCCGCCCACCTGCGCTGCGCCTATGGGCGCGTCTGCCTGGGGGAGACCTATTCCGACGCCCTCTTTGCCAACTCCCACGCCGTGCTTTCAGCCGCAGCTGAAGTGGGCGCATCGGTGATCCTGCTCGACGGCGTCTCCCGCGAGCTCGCCGGCGTCGATAGCTTCCTTGCCCGCGCCCAGAAGCGCCAGATCGAGGTCTTCTGCACGGTCGACCCCGAATCGCCCGCCCTCGGCTGGATGCGCTGCGCAACCGACGTGCCCGCGCCCGCAGAGGATCGGTGGGTGACCTGCAAGCACTGCGGCCTCGTCTTCGACGAGCGGTCGGTGGCCGAGCGCTACCATACCTGCCCCTCGTGCGGGGGATACTTCCGCATGGATTCCAACGCCCGCATCGCCTTCACGCTCGACGCCGGCACCTTCGAGGAATGGGACGCGGGCCTGCCCGAAACCGACCCGCTCGCCTTCCCCGGCTACCTGGACAAGATCGACATGCAGCGCCGCAAGACCGGGCTGGACGAAGCCGTGCGCACGGGCGTGGGAGAGATCGCGGGCATCCGCACCGCCTTCGGCGTCATGGAATCGACCTTCTTCATGGGGTCGATGGGGGCCATCGTGGGCGAGCGCATCGCCCGCATGTTCGACCGCGCGACCGAAGCGGGCCTGCCCGTGGTGCTCTTCACCGCGTCGGGCGGGGCGCGCATGCAGGAGGGGCTGGTCTCGCTCATGCAGATGGCCAAGGTGTCGTGTGCGGTCGACCGTCACGGGGCGGCGGGCCTCTTCTACGCGTCGGTGATCTGCGACCCCACGACCGGTGGCGTCACAGCCTCCTTCGCGACCCAGGGCGACGTGGTGCTCATCGAGCCGCACGCGCTCTTGGGCTTCGCCGGCCAGCGCGTGATTCGCGACACGATCCGCCAGGAGCTGCCCGCCGGCTTCCAAACCGCCGAATTCGCGCTCCAGCACGGTTTGATCGACGCGATCGTGGCGCGCGAGGACCTGCGGCAGACGCTCGCCCACCTGCTCGCCCTGCACGAGGCGAGCCGACCCACCACGCTCGCGGCAGGCGAGTCGGAGGCTATCCTGTCCTATGCCGGCGTGAACCGCGCCCTCGAGGCAGGCAAGCGCGGCTACGACCACGTGGTCTACGCGCCCCTGCCCGTGGCCGACGACGCCGAGGACGGCGAGGGGGACGGCGGCCCAATCGGCGCGATCGCCCGCAAGATCGTCGACGCGGTGACGAGCAATGGGTCGGCCGAAAAGCGCGCCCAGCGCGTCATGCTGCGTAACGAGCTCGATTCCGAAGACGGGGCCTCGCTTTCGGCTCAGGTGGAAGGCGACGACCAGGCCCGCGCCCGCCTGAAGATCGCAGCCGCCCAGATGGCCAAGGAAGACGCGGCCGAAGAGGTCAACGGCGCCTGGACGAGCGTGCAGATGGCCCGCAACACCCACCGTCCCACGTCGAAGTACTACATCGACCGCATTTTCGACGGCTTTATCGAGCTGCACGGCGACCGCATGTTCGCCGACGACGGCGCGATCGTGGGTGGCGTGGCCTGGCTGGGCAACCAGCCGGTCACGGTGATCGGCGAGGAAAAGGGGGCCGACCTGCAGGAGCGCATCAAGCGCAACTTCGGCTGCCCCCAGCCCGAGGGCTACCGCAAGAGCCTGCGCCTCATGCGCCAGGCCGAAAAGTTCAATCGGCCGATCGTCTGCTTCGTCGACACCCAGGGCGCCTATTGCGGCGCCGATTCCGAAGAGCGCGGGCAGGGCAACGCGATCGCCGACAACCTGCTCGCCATGGCAGGCCTGCGGGTGCCGGTCGTGTCGGTGCTCTGCGGCGAAGGCGGTTCGGGCGGCGCCCTCGCCTTGGCGGTGTCCAACAAGGTGGGCATGCAAGAGCACGCGGTGTATTCGGTGCTGTCGCCCGAAGGGTTCGCGTCGATCCTGTGGAAGGACCGGTCGCGCGCCGACGAGGCGGCCGCGGTCATGCGGATGAACGCCCACGACGTCTACGAGATGGGCATCGTCGACGAAGTCATTCCCGAAGGCGACAAGCCGGCGCACGAAAATCCCGAAGAGGCCTGCGCGGCGGTGCGCGATTTCATCGTGCGGTCCCTGGGCGAGCTCGCCGGGCGTTCGGGCGACGAGTTGGTGAAGCTTCGCCACGAGCGGTTCGCCCGCTTCTAACCCAGGCGATCTGGGGCGATTCCCGCCTGCGCCTGCGCAGGGAGTGCAAGAGAGCCGGGTCCTGCGGGGCTCGGCTTTTTCATGCGGTGCGGGGGGTCCTGCGGCCCTTGCCGGATGGGCGCTCTTATCGTTTCAGGCTGGGTTCAGCGGGAGGGCCTATGCTTGACGCAGGGAACAAGATACGTGAGAGAGGGGTCCCAGATGGCAGATGCGACCACGAACAAGAAGGCGTGCGTGCCCGAGCGCCGGCCGGCGGTCACGGTCGCGGCGTCGGCGGTGGCCTTGGCGCTCGCCCTGGGCGGGGTGCCTGCCGCGGCGCTTGCCGACGACGGGCAGTCGCAGGCGTCGAATGGAGCGGCCCAGAACCAGCCGGCGACCCCTCCCGATGCTTCGGGTGGGGCCGCCCCCGCAGGTGGACAGCCGCCTGCCGGCGAGGGGCAGGCGCCTTTGGGCACCGCCCCTGGCGGGTCGGGCGGCGGGGCGAGCGCCACCACGTTCGATTACGCCGGCGCCTATACCGGCGCGAAGACCGCCGACGGCGCAAACGAGTCGTCGACCAACGAGACGATTGCGGCCACCGACGCCGACCAGAACGCGGTCCTGGTGCGCAAGGGCGGCAGCCTCACCCTGCAGGGCGCCACCCTGCAGAAAGCGGGCGACGGGTCGAGCGACGACGCCTGCAACTTCTACGGGGCCAACGCGATTCTGCTCGCCGTGGGCGACGCTTCGACGGCGGCCGTGTCTGATTCCGCCCTTTCCGCTTCTTCGAAGGGGTCGAACGGGATCTTCGCGACCGATGGGGCCTGCGCCTGGGCGCGCAACGTGAGCATAGAGACGACCGCCGACAACTCCCGCGGGCTCGATGCCACCTACGGCGGTAGCGTCGTCGCCGCGAACGCCAACATCACCACCCAGGGCGGCCACAGCGCCGCGGTGGCGACCGACCGGGGCGGCGGCAACGTGTCGGTTGCGGGCGGAAGGTTCCAGACGGCGGGTGCGGGTTCGCCGCTCATCTATTCCACGGGCGTCATCGAAGTCGACGGCGTCATGGGGACGGCGACGGGTAGCCAAATCGCCGGCCTCGAGGGCGCCAACACGATTTCCATCGCCAACTCTCAGCTGGCGTCCACGCAAACGGGGACGTCGGGCAGCGACCCGGTGGCCGACGGCGTGATCGTCTACCAATCCACGTCGGGCGACGCCGAAGCGTCGAGCGGTCAGACGGCCCGCTTCCAGGCGGTCGATTCCACCCTGTCGAGCGCCATCCAGTCGGGGTCGCTGTTCTACCTCACCAACACCAAGGCCTCGATCGTCTTGCAGAACACCGCGCTCGATTTCGATAGCGGCGTCGCCAACCTCCTGCAGGCCGAAGGCACCAATGCCAACAACTGGGGGAGCGCGGGTAGCAACGGGGCCACGGTGAGCCTCACCGGCATCGGCCAGACGCTCGCCGGCAACGTCCAGGTCGACAGCATCTCGTCGGCCGAGGTCTTCCTGCTGCAGGGGTCTACGTGGACGGGTGCGACCCAGGTGACCGAAAACGCGAGCGCGACCCAAGCGAGCGGTGGGTCGATCGCGGTCGATGTCGACGGCACGTCGACGTGGGTCGTAACGGGGGACTGTGCCGTTGCCGACCTCAATGTGGCCCAAGGTGGCCGCGTAGTCGACGGCCAGGGCAATTCCGTGCGCATCGTCGATGCGGCGGGCAATGTGCTCTCAGACGGCACGAGCAGCGTGACGGTGACGGTGTCGGGCGCCTACGGCACGACCGTTGCGACGTCTGCCGAAAACGAGGTGCAGGAGGCCACGATCGACCGCAGCGGGTTCGAGAGCGCCTTCCAGGCAGGGGCGGATACGAGCGCGACCAGCACCGAAGCCGTGGAAGAGGCGTCGACCGAGGCGACGAGCGAGAGCGGCCGCACGAGCGGCAAGGGCTCCGGCGTGTGGGAGGCGATTTTGGGCTTCTTCCAGTCCCTGTGGTCGTAGAAGGGATGCGGGCGCGGCCTCCTGCGGGCGGTCTCGCCTACCCGCATCGTTCGAGCTCGCGTACCCGCAAGCGGTCTTCCGCGTCAAGTGGTCCGCGCGCTCTCGCATGCCTGAGCGAGCAGGTAGCCCGCGAGAGCGTCTTCGCGCCTTCACGGAAACAGGCACTACTCCTTGAAGCCTATCGGAGCGACCAATGCGGGAAATGCTCGCATTATCATGGTGTCGGGCGACTTTTGACGTAAATATCCCTATTTCGCGGTTGGCAAGGGGGTTTGCCTTCCTTTTCTTCCGCTTCAGGGTAAAACAATCAACAAACCATTAAATTTTGTACAGTAAACTGAGGATGATAGTTCTACCTTGGTTGAAGGAAGCGCGAAATAGGCGTTTTTACGTCATTTCTCCCTGCCGGCGGTATTTCGTGCGGGGCCCGCGCGCTCTGCCGTCTTCCGAGACGGGTATCGATGCGCCGGGGCCAATCGAGTGCGGCCGACGTCTCAAGGAGGACGGTATCGTCTGGCTCTCGCTATCAGCGAGCCCGATGCGGCGAACATCTGGAGGAGGGCATCGTCTGGCGTGCCGGTTGCGAGCGGCATGCGGGCAGCGACCGGGAGCGGCGCCATCGTTCGATGCACGGTGGCCTTGTCGGACGGAATAGGGACGCTATTCCCGGAGACGATGGGGGAATGGTGACGAACGGATGACCGTTGGGCGAAGGCGCGCGCTTGCCCCTTACAATAGGAACCGCTGTACGAGTCCTCGTTCGAGGGCTCGTTTTTTCTGCTGGATATATGCGAACGTGCGAACGGGGACGGGCCGGTGCGAAGGCCGGGGCCCCGGGCGGAGCTGACTTGTGCCCGCTTGACGCGCGAACGAGAGGCGGAGCCCGCACGCTTCGCCGCAAAGGGGATGGATGCATGGGTCTTACCAAGCAACAGAAAATGATGATCGCGGTGCTCTTGTCCGGCACTCTGCTCGTGGTGCTTAACGCCACCTTCCTGTCGCCGGCGCTGCCACATATCATGCGCGACACGGGCGTCGACGCGACGACGGTGCAGTGGCTCACGAGCGCCTATTCGATGGTCGAGGCCGTCGTCATTCCCCTCAACGCTTTCTTTATCGGGCGCTTCAGCACGCGCAAGCTCTTCATCGGCGGCATTGCCTGGTTTGCGCTTGCCTCGGTCGTGGCGGCGCTCGCGCCCAACTTCGGCGTCCTTCTGCTCGCGCGCGTGATGATGGCCATGGCCACGGGCATCATCATGCCGATGGTCTTCACCCTGATCCTGCTCATCTTCCCGCGCGAGTCGCGCGGAAGCGCCATGGGCATCGTCGGCCTCATCATCAGCTTCGCCCCGGCAATCGGCCCCTCGCTTTCGGGCGTCCTCGTCGACGGGGTGGGCTGGCGCATGCTCTTCGTCATCGTCGCCGTTATCGCCGCGCTCGTCGTGATCTTCGCGAGCCTTTCGCTCGAAAACTTCCCGGGCTTCGAGCGCGTGCCCTTCGACGGCCTGTCCGTCGTCATGCTCCTTGCCGGCATGCTCGGCTTGCTCTACGGCATTTCCACGGCCACGACGGCTGAAGTCCTCGCCCTTCCGATCGGCCTTATCGCCGCGGGCCTCGTCCTGCTCGGCCTGTTCGCCTACCGCCAGACCAAGCTCGAAGTGCCCGTCCTGCGCGTGCAGGTGCTCAAGAACCGCCGCTTCCGCACGGTAGTGGTCCTCATCGCCCTCATGCAGGCCGCCCTCATCGGCTCGGAAGTGGTCCTGCCCATCTACGTCCAGCAGGTCATGGGCAACACGGCCACGGTGTCGGGTCTGCTCATGCTGCCCGGCGCGGTCTTGGGCGCCATCTCCGGCCTTATCGCCGGCCGCCTGTTCGACCGCAAGGGCGTGCGCGGCGTGGTCGTGTTCGGCGCGATCCTTTTGGCCATCGGCGCCGTGGGCGTGACCACCTTCAACATGGACATGTCCATCCTCATGGTCACGGTGGTCTACAGTGTGATGTCGATCGGCATCCAGTTCCTCATCACGCCGCTCAACACCTGGGGCGTCAACTCGCTCGACAACAGCGTCGTGCAGCACGGCAACGCCCTTTCCGCGACGACCAACCAGGTGGGCGCCTCCTTCGGCACCGCCTTCATCGTGAGCCTCACCGCCCTGGGCCCCCTGGTGGCGCCGGCGGCCTCCGACGCACGCGCCGTCACCTTCGCGGGCGTCCACCTCGCGTTCACGGGCATGTGCGTGCTCTTGCTCATCGTGGCGGCCAGCATCATCCTCTTCGTGCGCGACACGCCCAAAGAGCGTACGGAAGCCCAGATCAAGAAGGCCGAACGCGAGGACCGCATCCGCACGGGTGTGCCCGGTATCGACCGTCCCTGGGTTGTGGCCGACCTGATGAACGAGCGCTCGCCCTACGTGACCGTGGGCGCCACCGTGCGCGACGCGATCGACGCCATGCGCACCACCGAAACGAGCGGCGTGCCGATCGTCGATGCCGACCGCACGATCGTGGGCTTCGTGTCCGACGGCGACGTGCTCAAGTACCTGTCGGCCCAGTCGGGCCGCTATACCGACGGCACCAACTTCTTCACCGTCATGGAATCGGAAAGCTTCCTCGACCGCCTGCACGACCTGCTCGACTTGGACGTGATGCGCATCGCGACCAAGAACGTCATCTCCTTCGAGGCGTCCGACGACCCCGAAGACGCCTTCAAGACCCTGGCGGAAAAGCGTATCAAGAAGGTTCCCGTGACCCGCGACGGCAAGCTCGTGGGCTGCCTGTCGCGCCGCAACGTGCTCAACGGCCTTGCCACGGCCGAAGCCCAGCTGGCCGTGGCGGCCGACGCCTAAGGGCGGTCCCGTTCGGCTATACTTGCCAAGAAACCGCCAAAGAAGGAGCACGCTATGGAAAAAATCGCCAGCTTCACCGTCGACCACCTGCGCCTCGAGCCGGGTATCTACGTGTCGCGCAAAGACGCCGACCCCGCGACCGGAGCCGTTGCCACCACCTTCGACCTGCGCATGACCGCGCCCAACCGCGAGCCGGTGATGGATACGGCCGCCGTGCACGCGATCGAGCATCTGGGCGCCACCTACCTGCGCAATTTCGACGAGTGGAAGGACCGCATCCTCTACTTCGGACCCATGGGCTGCCGCACCGGCTTCTACCTGATCGTCTGGGGCGACTACGACGCGGCACAGGTCGTGGAATTGGTGCGCGGCCTCTTCCAGTTCATCGCCGGCTTCGTAGGCGAGATTCCCGGAGCCCGTCCCCAGGAATGCGGCAACTACCACGATTCTGACCTGGCCCAGGCCCAGTGGTGGGCGCGCCGCTACCTGGACCAGACGCTGACGGGCATCGACGAGGCCCATCTGACCTACCCCCAGTGCTAGGCGCCGCCATGAACGCAACGCTGAACATCGGCATCATCGGCGCGATGGAGGTCGAGGTGGCCCTGCTCAAGGACCAGCTGACCGATTCCCGCACCGAAGAGCGCGCCGGCATGGCCTTTTCGTCGGGCCTGCTGGGGGGCGTGCCCTGCGTGGTCGTGCAGTCGGGCGTGGGCAAGGTCAACGCGGCGCTTTGCACCCAGGTGCTCGCAAGCGTCTTCGGCGTCACCCACGTGATCAACACGGGTGTGGCCGGTTCGCTCGACGCGACCATCGACATCGGCGACGTCGTCGTGTCCACCGACTGCGTGCACCACGACGTCGACGCGACCAACTTCGGCTATGCCCCCGGCCAGGTCCCGGGCATGCCTGGGACCTATCCGGCAGATGCGGCCCTGCGCGCGGCCGCCCTTGCGGCGGTGGCGCACGCCGCCCCCGACATCGCCGCCTTCGAGGGCCGCGTGGCCTCGGGCGATTCGTTCGTGCGCGACGCCGCCGAAAAGGATCGCATCGCCCGCACCTTCGGCGCCCGTTGCTGCGAGATGGAAGGGGCGGCGATCGCCCAGGCCTGTACGGTCAACGGTCTGCCCTTCGTCGTGGTGCGGGCCATATCCGACAAGGCCGATGGGTCGCAAAGCGAGCTCTACCCGGTCTTTGAGGCCAAAGCCGCCCGCCACTGCGCCTCGATCGTCTCTCATCTGGTCGCCCACCTTGCGCACCCGCAGGATGCGGGCGCGCACGCCCCCGCCCGTTCGTAAAAGGAATCTCCCATGGCTCAACCGCTCACCACCGCACAATACGGCCAGCTGCTCACCCACCTGATCATGGAGCTTTTCCGCGAACGCGGCCAGGCCGTGTCGGCTCCCACGATGGCGTCCGACAAGGATCCCGAAAAGCTCTGGCCGGTCTTTCGCGCGCTCGTGAACACCCGCGAGCCCGCGCCCGCGAGTCCGGAATTTTTGGCTGAACAGGACAAGCTCCTCACCTCGATGATCGCCGCCGACGGCATCGTGCCCGTCGACCGCACGGTTCCCGTGCCGGGCAACCCGCGCCTGCGCGTGTGGCAGGGCGACATCGTCGACATGGAAGCCGACGGCATCGTCAACGCCGCCAATTCCGAACTGCTGGGGTGCTGGGTTCCCGGTCACAACTGCATCGACAACGCGATCCACACCTTCGCGGGCGTGCAGCTGCGCCTCAAGTGCGCCGAAATCATGCAGGCCCAGGGCTTCAGGGAGCCGGTGGGCCTGGCCAAGGTGACGCCGGGTTACAACCTGCCGGCCCGCTACGTGATCCATACGGTGGGGCCGCAGATCGCCGAAGGCGCCCGCCCCACGGCCGACGATCGCGCCAAGTTGAAGTCCTGCTACCGCAGCTGCCTCGACGCGGCGCTCGCCCACGATATGAAGAGCATCGTCTTCTGTGGCATCAGCACGGGCGTTTTCGGTTTCCCCGCCAAAGAGGCCGCCCGCATCGCCATAGGGGAGGTCACGCGATGGCTCGACGAGCATCCCGATACCGACCTCACCGTGGTCTTCGACACCTACGAGGATTCCGACTGGGACATCTACACCAAGCTGCTCAAGATGAACCGCGGCTTTGTGTAGGAAAGAAAGCTGCCCGCATGGGGCCTGCCTTCGAGCGGGCCCTTTGCTTTGTCAGACGGCCGTAAGCGCGCCGCCTGTTCCCGTTCGCGCAGCCGTTTGCGCAGCTTTCGCGGGCGGCGGCGCGGGGCAGGCGCGCTCGCGTACAATAGTGCGCGATAGAAGACCCGCTTGAGAGGACTCCCATGAATCTCGTTTGCTTCGACCTTGAAGGCACGCTGGCGCCCGAAATCTGGACCTCCTTCGCCGATGCCGCCGGCATTCCCGAACTGCGCCTGACCACCCGCGACGAGCCCGACTTCGACAAGCTCATGCGCATGCGCATCGAGGCCCTTGCCGCCCACGGCTGTACGGTCGAGAAGATTCAGGAAACGGTGGCCGGGCTCGAGCCCTTCGAGGGCGCTCGCGCCTTCCTCGATCGCCTGCGCCCGCTGACCTCGCTCGTGGTGGTATCCGACACCTTCACCCAGCTCGCGGTGCCCCTTATGCACAAGCTGGGCTGGCCGGCCATCTTCTGCAACGAGCTCGTCGTCGACGAGGCGGGTGCGATCACCGGCTGGAGGATGCGCGCCGCCGCCAAGAAAGAGCAGGTCGTACGTCAGTTTCAGAACATCGGCTGCGAGACGATCTGCGCGGGCGACGGCTTCAACGACGTGGGCATGATCCGTGCGAGCAAGGCAGGCTTCCTCTTCCGCACCACGCCCGAGCTTGCGGCGGCCAACCCCGATATCCCTGCTCTCGAAAGCTACGACGACCTCTTCGACGCGATCGTTGGCGCCCTCTAGCGCGAAGCCGCACAGGGCGCCTGCCGTGCGGGCGTCTCACCGCACAGGAAAAGGCCCGGCCGCAGGCGCACCTGCTGCCGGGCCTTACTCGTCATGCGCGCAGAGGCGCGCTTCCTATTTGAACCACTTGCTCTTCGAGAAGAAGAGGGCGACGAGCAGGCTCACGAGCAAGGCGAAGGCCCCGGGCCACAGCCAGGTGTCTTTGAAGGGGAGCACGTCGGTGTTCATGCCGTAGAAGCTGAAGATGATCGTGGGCATGGCGAGCACCACGGTGATGATCGTCAAGGTCCGCATCGTGCGGTTCAGGTTGTTGTTGATGACGCTTGAGAAGGTGTCGGTCGTGCTGTCGAGAATGTTGGTGTAGATCGCGCACATCTCCATAGCTTGGCGCAGCTCGATGAAGACGTCGTCGATCAGGTCGCGGTCCTCTTCGTAGAGGCGGATGAAACGGCCGCTGTTGACCTTGGCCAGGGTCGATTCGTCGGCCTTGAGCGAGGTGGTGAAGTAGACGAGCGACTTTTCGAAACCGAGCATCTTGATGAGCTCTTCGTTTTCCATGCTCGAGCGCAGCTGGCTTTCGATGCGGTTGAACTGGCGGTCGATGTTGCGCAGGTAGACGATGTAGCGCTGCGAGATGCGCAGGAGCATGAGCAGGAACATGCGGGTGCGCTGGTTGGTGTTCATCCGGCGCATGCGGCCTTCGGCGAACATGTTGATGATTTCGTTGTCGCGCAGGCTCACGGTGACGAGCAGGTCGGTTTCCGGAAGGAAGATCAGCGACAGGGGGTGGGTGTCGTACTGCACGATGTCGGGGTCTTCGGCTTCGCTGGCGTCTTCGACGAAGGGGCAGTCGACGATGATGAGCACCTGGCCCGTGTCGTCGTCGAAGTCGACGTGGGAGCTTTCCTCATCGTCGAGCGCGGACCGCACGAATTCGGGAAGGATGCCCAGCTCCGACTGGAGCCAGTCGCGTTCTTCGACCGTGGGGGTGTCGACGTTGATCCAGCAACCGGCTTCGGGCGCGTCGATTTCCCGCGTGACGTAGCGGTCGTTTTCCAAGGTGGTCTTGTAGCACCCGATCACGGCATCTCCCCTCTGATTGCTCGTTTGCGCAGGTGCATTGTACCGCCAATGGGCAAGCGGGCAACCAGGCCTACGGGAAACCCATTAAGGGCGCCGAACGGGAAAAGGCATCGCGATTTCCAAAACTGTCTTGTCAGATGTAAAGACAAGGTGCATACTCGCACGCAACACGAGAGCGAATTCCCGGGAAGGACGGGCCTATGGAAGACGACAAAGATCTGGCAGAAGAGGTGCGCCGTCTGAAGCGCGAGCGCCGGGCGGTGGTGCTCGCTCATTATTACGTCGACGGTGCCGTGCAGGACGTCGCCGATTACGTGGGCGATTCCTACGGGCTCGCCAAGCAAGCGGCCGCCCTCGACTGCGATGAGATCGTCTTCGCCGGTGTGCGCTTCATGGGGGAGTCGGCCAAGCTTTTAAGCCCCGACAAGCGGGTGCTCATGCCGGCGCCCGACGCCGGTTGCCCTATGGCAGCCATGGCCGACGTGGAAACGATCGACCGCGTCCGCGCTGCGCATCCGGGCATCGCGGTCGTCTGCTACGTGAATTCCACCGCTGCGGTGAAGGCGGCTTCGGACGTGTGCGTGACGAGCAGTAACGCCGAGCGAATCGTAGCCGCGCTCCCGCAGCGCCAGATCTTTTTCACGCCCGACCGCCATCTGGGCCATTACTTGTCCGAGAAGCTGCCCGACAAGGAATTCATCCTGAATCCCGGCTTCTGTCCCATCCACGAGGCAGTGCAGCTTTCCGAAATCGAAGAGGTCAAGCGCGCCCATCCCGAAGCCCGCGTGCTCATGCATCCCGAATGCCCCCAGTGGGTGCTCGGCGAAGCCGATTACGTGGGATCGACGGCGGGAATCATCAAGCAGGCGGTCGAAGGCGATGCGCCCGCCTACCTTATCGTTACCGTCTGCGGGGTCTTGCATGAGATCGAAAAGCGCACAGGCGGCCAGGGCAAGCGCTTCTATTTCCCCCGAACCCGCCCCGTCTGTCCCAACATGCGCAAGGTGACCCTGCGCAAGGTGCGTGACTGCCTGCGCGATGGCACGGGCGAGGTGCCGCTGCCGCCCGCCGACGTGTGCACGGGCGCCCGCGCCGCCCTTACGCGCATGCTCGACCTGGCGCGTTAGGGGGCAGCCATGGACGCGCTTGAAACCTTCGACGTCGTCATCGCCGGCTGCGGGGCGGCGGGGCTCTACACGGCCCTGCACCTGCCGGCGGCAACCCGCGTGCTCATGCTTTCTAAGGGACCGCTCGACCACTGCGATTCGATGCTCGCCCAGGGTGGCATCTGCATGCTGCCCGAGCCCCGCGACTACGATGCCTTTTTCGCAGACACGATGCGGGCGGGCCACTTCGAGAACCGGCCGAGCAGCGTGGATATCATGATTCGCGGCAGCAGGCCGGTGATCGAAGACCTCGTGGCCCGGGGCGTGCGGTTTGCCCGCAACCCCGATGGCTCGCTCGCCTTCACGCGCGAGGGGGCCCACAGCCGCCCGCGCATCTGCTATCACGACGACGTCACCGGTCAGGAGATTACGACCCACCTGCGTGCAGGCGTGCGGGCTCTGCCCCACGTGCGCATCTGGGAAAACGCCCCGCTCGAGGATATCGTCGTGGAAGAGGGGCGCTGTGTGGGCGCCGTCGTTTCTCGTGCAGGTGGCCGCGTGCGCATCGCCGCGCGCGACGTGGTGCTTGCGACCGGCGGCATCGGCGGTCTCTATGCGCATTCCACCAACTATCCCGAGCTCACCGGTGACGGGTGCCGGATCGCGGTGGCCCACGGCGCCGAACTCGAGCACATGGACTACGTGCAGATCCATCCCACGAGCCTGTACACGGGCACACCCGGTCGCGCCTTCCTCATTTCCGAAAGCGCGCGCGGGGAGGGCGCGGTTCTGCTCGACGCGCAAGGGAGGCGCTTCACCGACGAGCTCGCCCCGCGCGACGTCGTGTCCCGGGCCATCTACGACCAGATGAAGAAGGACGGCACCGATTACGTGCGGCTCTCCTTCGCCCCCGTGCCGCGCGCGACGATTCTGGGGCATTTCGCCCATATCCGCGCCCGTTGTCTGCAGGAAGGCTTCGACATTGCGCGCGAGCCCATTCCCGTGGTGCCCGCCCAGCACTACTTCATGGGCGGCGTCCGCGTCGACAGCGACTCCCGTACGAGCATCCCCCACCTCTACGCGGTGGGCGAGACGAGCTGCAATGGCGTGCATGGGAAGAACCGCCTGGCAAGCAACAGCCTGCTCGAAAGCCTCGTATTCGCCCGCCGTGCGGCGCGGGCGATCTGCGGGGCGGGAAACGAACCCGCCCGCGTGGCGCCCGAGCCCACCTACGCGCAGCGGGAAGCCCGCCGTGCGGCTCAGGAGAACCCCAAGGAGGACGCATGGACCCCGCAACGATGACCGCCCTTGTCGACCCCCATATCCGTGCGGCCCTGGCCGAAGATATGAACGCCGGCGACGTGAGCACCGACGCGGTCGCGCCCGTGCCCAAGCGGGCCCGGGTCGACGTGGTGTGCAAGCAAGACGGCGTAATCGCCGGCACCGCGGTGTTTGCCCGGGTGTTTACCCTGGTCGACCCCGCAACGGCGGTGCGCTTTTCCGTCGCCGACGGCGACGAGGTGCGCGCGGGAGCGGTGATCGGGGTCGTGGAAGGCGACGTGCGGGTCCTTCTGTCCTGCGAACGGGTGGCGCTCAACTACCTGCAGCGTATGAGCGGGATCGCCTCCTACACGCGCCGGATGGTCCGTGCGCTTGCGGGAGCGGGCATCGTTCTCGTCGATACGCGCAAGACCACGCCCACCCTGCGCGTCTTCGAAAAGGCAGCGACACGGGCCGGCGGGGCCCGCAACCATCGGTTCAACCTGTCGGATGCGGTTATGCTCAAGGACAACCACATCGCCGCAGCGGGCGGCATCGGGCCTGCCGTGCGGGCCGCTCGCGCCCGGGCTCCCTTCACGAGTCGCATCGAAGTGGAATGCGAAACGCTCGACGAGGTGGGCCAGGCGCTCGCGGCCGGTGCCGACATCGTCATGCTCGACAACATGGGCGAGACCGACCTGCGCCGTGCCGTCGACCTTATCGCTGGGCGCGCGGCCGTCGAGGTTTCGGGCAACGTGACCATCGACAACGTGGGGACCTACGTCCGCCTGCCCATCGACTACCTTTCCAGTGGCGCCCTCACGCATTCTGCTGGTATCCTCGACCTGAGCATGAAGCACCTTTCGATCGAGGAGTAGGGCCTATGGCGCAATCGCAGGCAGGGAAGGCGCGTCGCGAAGGCGTTCTCGAAGCCCTGCGCGCGGCGCTCGGCCCCCTTTCGGGGGCAGAGCTTGCCCGGCGTTTCGGCGTGAGCCGGCAGGTCATCGTCCAGGATGTGGCTCTCTTGCGTTCCCAGGGGCACCGCATCGAGGCCCTGCATGCGGGCTACGTGATCGCGGGTCCAGTGGGTTGCGTGCGGCTCGTGAAGGTTCGCCATGCCGAAGACCAGATTGAAGACGAGATGCGCACGGTGGTCGATTGCGGCGGCGCCCTGCTCGACACGGTGGTGAACCACCGGGTCTACGGTAGGCTTTCGGCCCCCTTGAACGTGCGCAACCGCCGCGACGTCGAGCGGTTTCTCGAAGACTTGCAGGCGGGTGTGTCGTCGCCCCTGTTGCGCGTGACCGACGGCTATCATTACCACCATATCGAGGCCGAAAGCGAAGCGGTCCTCGACGAGATCGAGGCGGAGCTGGCCCGCAAGGGCTACCTGGCCAAGCGGCTTCCCTACGAGAAAGATTTGAAGTGAGCGCGCGGCCTGCGGGTGCGGCGACGCCTGTGCGCGCGGCTGGCTGAGAATGCACGGAATGTAGTCGGATTTTCGGTACGCTGGCTCAAACGTCGAGGAATGTAGTCGAGCATCTGAGAGTCGTGGGGGCAGACGGCATTAATAAACCGGCGAATGGCGGATTTTACTGAAAACAAACCGATTGCCCACTGCATATCTCACGATTTGAGCCAGCGGCTCCCGCTCTCTTTTTGGCGCAGCCGACGCCAGCTACTTCCTATAGGTCTTTGCGCTCGTAGAGGCCCGCATCGTAAAAACCCAGATGGCGATAGTATTCGCGCGTGCCTACGGCGCTGATCACGTTGATGCGGGCGTATCCCGCCTCCCGGGCGATCTCGCAGGCCCTCTCCACGAGCGCCCGCCCCAGGCCGCGGTGTTGGGCCCCGTGGGTCGCTCCGCCCAGCTTGGCCGCCCGCCCGTAGACGTGCACCTCGCGGATCATCGCCTCGTCGGGCGACGTGGGCAGGTCGTAGCGGTCGAAGGCTTCCGGGTGGGGGAGCGACAGCCGCAAGAAGCCGGCGATCCGCCCGTGGGGCGTGACCCATTGCAGGAAGACCTCACGCGTGACCGTGGTTTCGTAGGGAACAGCCTCGAGGCGCACGTCTACGTCGTCCATGTCGTGGGTGCCCACCTCGCGGAAGCGGATTTCGCGCACCGCGCCCGCCTTCCCCTGGCGCTCGATTTCGGCGTCGACCATCTGGCGCAGGTTGGTCTTCTTGTTGCCCGCCATGATGTCCTGCGCCGAAATGTCGCGGATCATGCGGCTGATGCGGGTGTAGGGCGGGGTGGCCAGGGTATCGGCTACGAGCACGCGCACGAGGTCGTCTTCGTCATAGGGCGCCCAGCGGCCCTCGCGCCAGGCGCGGGCCAGCCCCGTGCCGTCGACCAGGGCGCAGGGGTAGATCTTCACCTCGTCGGGCAGAAAGCGGGGGTCGGTGACGAAGGTGCGGTAGTCGGCGATGTCCCCTTCGGGCGTGGCACCCATAAGGTTGGCCATGAAATGGGTGTGCTCTTTGAAACCGAAGAGCCTGATGAGCTCCATGGCCCGTTGCACGCACCCTGGCTCCATGGCCCGCTGATTGGCGGCGAGGATGTCGGGCCGCAGACTCTGGATGCCGATCTGCACCTTGGTGGCGCCCAGGTGGCGCAGGTCGCGCAGGGCGGGTTCGGAAGTCGCGTCGGGCCGGGTTTCCATCACGAAGCCCACCACGCGATGGGGTGCGGTCTCGTTGGCGCGCTGCTCGGCTTCGAGCGCGTCCCAGCTGCAGGTCTGCCAAGCGCTCGCCGCGCGCCAGGCGGCGTTGCGGGCGTAGGCGCCGTGCCAGGCCTCGTTGTAGGTTTCCTCCCCGCCGTCGATGCGGGCCTGAGCGGCGGCGGTCTCGCGGGAAAGGGTCGCGTCGTCGCAGGCGATGCCGCAGCGCGCGTAGGCGGCGCGGCGG